>NZ_DFBS01000020.1 GCF_002366715.1 Halomonas sp. UBA3074
CCACCAGATTTGACTATAACTCTACTCATGTTTCTCGAATGCGTAACGAGGAGCGGCGTGTTTTAACGCATTTATACGGCTTGGTGCTACTGCTGATTACGTTGCTGATGTTTTCTGGCGGTATGTTAGTGCGCGCACTGATTCTAGAAGGACGAACGAGTAGACGTAAGGCGCAGGCATTAGAAGCGAAAGGGTTAGAGCTGAATGAAGCTGCCAAAAAAGCCGAGAAAGCAAGCTTAGCGAAGTCAGAATTTATGGCGGTCATGAGCCACGAAATCCGTACGCCGTTAAACGGCGTGGTCGGTATGGCCGATTTGCTCAGCGAGGAGGTTAAAACCCCCACCGCCGTCACCTATTTAGCGGCCTTGAAGCGCAGTGCGGAAAGCCTGCGCGCGGTAATTAACGATATTCTCGACTACACCAAAATTGAGTCTGGGCGCCTTGATTTAGACTGCCAGCCGATAGAGCTTCATCAATGTATCCACGAGTTATGTGAAAGCTATCTGCTGGCAGAGCCGAAAGCGAAGGTGATTTTTAGTTATTCCATAGATCCTGGCCTGCCGCACTCCGTACTGGGTGACATCGCACGGTTACGTCAGATAATGATGAACTTAATTAACAATGCGCTGAAGTTTACGACAGTGGGGTTTGTCACCCTGCATGTCAGTCCTGAAGACAGTGATTACATCCGGGTTAACGTCACGGACACCGGCTGCGGTATCAATGAAGCGGATCAAAAACACCTGTTTTCAGCGTTTTCTCAGGTAGATACCTCTATTGCACGTCGGCATGAAGGGACGGGGCTAGGGCTTGCAATATGCAAGCGCTTAGTAGAGGCCATGCAAGGGGAGATTGGCGTTAATAGTCAACCGGGAGTCGGCAGCCAATTTTGGTTTACGGTTTCCATGCCCAAGACGCTACCCATCACGCCCTATCTTTCCGGCAAGCATCACTCAGGGGTTGCTGGAAATCACCATATTTTAGTGGTGGAAGATAACCCGCTCAATCAAACGGTTGCTCAAGTGATGCTCGAGCGTCTAGGCCAGCACGTTACGGTGGCTGAAAATGGCCGAGAAGCGCTCATGCAGCTTGAATGTGGGCATAGCAACTTCGATTTAGTATTAATGGATATGCAGATGCCCGTGCTTGATGGTACAGAAACAACCCGACGTTGGCGGGCTTTCGAACATAGCCATCAACTACCATGGCTGCCAATCGTAGCAATGACCGCTAACGTTATGTCCGAGCATCGTGAACGCTGTATCGATAGTGGGATGGACGACATGATCCATAAACCTTTTACCCGCGATGAGTTGCAGCAAACAATCGGCCGCTACCTCTCGGCCTCCAGGGCTGCAGAAGTGATCAGCGCTGACTCAGATGAAGGGGCGCATCAAAAATTCGACTCGTTAGCAGCCATCAGTTGCCAAGATCACATTCTGGATGAGCGCATTTGCACGGAGTTAAAAGGTGCTTTTGATCCTGCCGCACTAAGCAGTTTGCTATCGATCTTTTTAAACCGATTGAGTGAACGTAATGCTCGATTCGATGCTTATTGGCAGCTAAACGATCGAGAAGCCTTATGCCAAGAGGCACACTCTTTAAAAGGCGCCGCTTCCTCCTTAGGCTGTATTGCTATTGCAGAACAAGCCAGCCAATTGGAGCAAGCAGCGTTAACCTCTCCCCTTGAGGAGCTTGCTGATTATTTGGAACGCCTGGCGGCGCTGCAAACAACGACACAACACGCATTGCAGCGGGCTAACATGCTCTCTTCCTAAACGACGTTATTCGTTTGTGAACGTTCACAAAGCCAAGCATTAAGTGCGCCAGCCGTTAACGGGCGAGAAATAAAATACCCTTGCCCCATATGGCAACCCGCTTCAACAAGCGTGTCGTATTGTGAAGCCGTTTCGATGCCTTCTGCGAAGACCTTGAGGCCAAGGCGCTTGCTCATGTCGATAATCGATAAGGTAATAGCCAGTGCGTCTTTATCTTCGTCAATCAGTGAGACAAAACTACGGTCAATCTTTAGTTCGCTAAAGGGTAATCGATAGAGCTGCGTCAAAGAGGAGTAGCCCGTACCGAAATCGTCTAGCGCAAGTTGGCATCCGCGTTGTCTCATCGTTTTAAGCACGGAGCTAGTATAACCTAAACACTCAATGCCTACCGATTCAGTCAGCTCTAAGGTAATGTTGGCCAGTGTTGCACCACTTTGGAGAGTGAGTTGATCGAACTCTTCCATTACTCCTTCCGCTTGAATAAAAGCAGCCGGTATATTGATAGCGACGTTCAGGTTCCAGCCGAGCGACTGCCAAAGCGCTTGTTGCTTAAACGCATGCTTAATGACGCACCGGGTGAGGGGGAGCATTAGCCCGTTTTGCTCCGCAAGAGGAATAAAGCTATCGGGATAGAGCACGCCACGCTCAGGGTCCTGCCAGCGCACTAACGCTTCTACCCCGGTGACATGGCCTTTTTGCAGGTCGATTTGAGGTTGATAGGCGAGAAAAAGCTGATTTTCAGCAATAGCTCGCGCCAAATCGTCCTTGGTAGGTGGTTTAGGCACATTTTTTAAGGGTTCAAGAATCGCTATTAAATCGGTTAGCAGCTTAGACTTAGGCAGGAAACCGAGCATGTGAAAGCCCATTGTTTTACCTTTTGAAAGCGCTATATCTGCCGTTTCCTGAGTGCAGCTACTAATGATCAAAATTGACGCTTTTAAACGTAAATCGTAGAGATAGTCTAATATATCGAGGCCGGTAAATTCGCCGAGCCCAAGGTCAAGCAAGATTAACTCTGCATTGAGTAGCGCAGGCTTGCGTGCGAGCTCCCCCAAGCTACCGGCGGTGACCACGTCATAACCCTGCTGCGTTAGCAGCATTTTACCTAGTAATTGTACGTCTAGGTCATCATCAATAACTAAAGCATTTGATAGCATCTGTGTTCCTGTGATTGCTAATGCAATGGGCAGCGTTTTAAGTTGACGGGATAGGTAGAGAGGGATAAGTGAAACGCGAAATTCCCCGGGCCACCCTGGCCCGGGGAAACCTCAAGCTTAGAAGGATTCCCACTCTGGTTGCGACGTACTCACTAACTTACGCGATGCTGACGGCGTAGAGTGTGGCTTTATTTCCGGAGGGGCCAACGCCGCACTGCTGGGAGAAGCCTGTTCGTCTGCATTACTAAGCTTGAAGGCGCCCACCAGTTTGCCTAGTCGATCGGCTTGTTCTCTCAATTCTGCGGCGGCAGCACTGGATTCTTCGACCATGGAGGCATTGTGCTGCGTCATGCTATCCAGCTCGTTCACAGCGTCATTGACTTGCCCTATCCCCACGCTTTGTTCTTTAGCACCGGCACTAATTTCCGCGATGACATCCGCCACGCGCTCGATGCTCTTGACCATCTCCTGCATGGTGACGCTGGTGTGCTTGACTTGCTCAACGCCCGATTTGGTTCGACTTAACGAAGTATTGATCAGGTCGGCAATATTTTTGGCCGCATCACTCGAACGGCTGGCTAATATACGCACCTCTTGCGCTACCACGGCAAACCCTCGGCCATGTTCACCCGCGCGAGCGGCTTCTACTGAGGCGTTGAGGGCCAGAATATTGGTTTGAAAAGCGATACTATCGATCAGGCTGACGATGTTACTGATCTCAGAAGAGGAATCGTTAATGGTATCCATCGTCTGCTCAACGGTGTGCATGGATCGCAAACCCTGCTGGGCGAGCTCTTTAGTCGAAAGAGCAAGCTGATCGGCCTGTTGTGCTGAGTCAGAAGCATTAGTGACCACCGCCGCTATCTCTTCCATGGACGCCGATGTTTGCTGCAGATTGGCGGCTGCTTGCTCCGTGCGCGCGGCGAGCTCTTGGCTACCTTTGGCAATTTCAGTGGAGGCGTGCTGAAGGCTGACCGTACTGCTGCTAACGGATTGCAGCGTGTCATCAATGCGCTTAATGAAGGCGTTAAACTGTTGCGCTAATTCGCCAATTTCGTCGCGCCGCTGGCTGTTGATACGGGCGGTTAGGTCACCATCACCTTCGGTGATCTCTTTAATGCGGCCAGTAATCTGACGAATGGCGCGAGACATCATTAACGGACCTAACAAAGCAATGAGGATTGCAATCACACAAACAATAAGAGAAATAATGATAGTCGTGGTTTGTTGCAGTTGAATCCTATCTGCAACCGCTGCTTCGGCTTGGTAGGTGGCCGTTTCGATATTAACGCCGGACACATCATAGAGTTCACGAAGCGAATTGAAGTGGTCTAGTGACGAGCCTGAAAGAATAGCTAAAGCTTCCGCCGTTTCACCGCTTCTGTGCATACTGAAAACTTGCTCAACTTCTTCTTTCCAATCGCTATACAGTGCTTCTAAATTAGCCAATTGAACCGTAAGCTCTGGATAGTTTTGCATTAACTCGGCATAAAGTTTTATACGGTCGTAAGCCTGCTGAGCATTTTCCTCAAACGCTACTACTAATTCAGATGCTCTTTGACTATTCGGGTCGGAAAGTAAATATTCAATTTCGGCTACCCTAGCCTGGTAAAGATCGCGGTCGCCATTGAGGGTGGCGGAAGTCGCCGGAATATAATTGGTGATAAACGTATCAAGGCGATTTTTTACCGTATTAACAAGCAGGGCATCGGCAACGACAATCACTAGTAGTGCCAATGCCACACTAATGAAGGCTAACGCATATTTAACTTTAATCTGGTGAAGGCGGTTCATTTGTACGACTCCGGTAGTGAGGAATTATGAGCGCACATTACCGTTAAAGTATTAACAAGGTCGATAGTTTAGCGAAACTTGTCACTTTTGTTTACGTTCTGATTTTTTTATTAGCCTTATAACGATTTATTGATAACGCTAATAAGAGTTATTCACTCTTAAAAGATTTATTGATAACCCGCCGCTTGAAGCTTAAACAGCTTCGCATAGCGACCATTCGCTTCCAGCAGCGCCTCATGGGTACCGCGCTCGATGATATGCCCTTGGTCGATCACCAAAATGAGATCGGCACTGCGGACGGTCGAAAAACGGTGGGAGATCAAAATAGCCATCTTGTCGCGGCTATGTTCGCGAAAACGGGCGAAAACTTCGGCTTCTGCGGCGGCATCCATGGCGGCGGTGGGTTCATCGAGCACAATGATATCGGCGTTTTCGCGCATGTAAGCACGGGAAAGGGCGATTTTTTGCCACTGCCCGCCGGAGAGTTCCTGGCCATTTTTAAACCAACGACCCAATTGGGTTTGGTAGCCGTTTGCCATGCGAGTAATAAAGTCATCCGCCATACCGTGACGTGCGGCCTGCTGCCAGCGTTGTTCGTCGTCGAAAGCCTGGGTATCGCCTACCCCCAAGTTCTCACCCACCTGCAGTTGGTAACGCACGAAATCCTGAAAAATCACACCCGTGCGATCACGCAATGCTTGTGTGCTCCAGTCCCGTAAGTCACTGCCGTCTAAAAGAATCCGCCCCTGAGTAGGGCGGTAGAGCCGTGTTAATAGTTTGATCAGGGTGGTCTTGCCTGAACCATTCTCACCGACTAACGCTAGGCTCTGGCCAGGCGAGAGATGCAGGGAAATATTGTGAAGAACCGGATCTTGGAGAACAGAATCGCCGCCAGGATAAGCGAAACTGACGTTCTCAAAGCGCAGCCCGTCCCCAGGCAGGGCGCCCTGAGAGAGGGTGCCTGTCTCGGCTTCGACGGGCTGTTCGAGATACTCATAAAGATTGGAGAGGTACAGGTTGTCTTCGTACATCCCGCTAATCGCGGTAAGGCTGGCAGAAAGCGCCGCTTGGCCCTGTTTGAAAACCATTAAATACATGGTCATTTGGCCCAAGGTAAGTGCCCCAGCGATCGTTTCAACCACGACCCAACCGTAAGCCGCGTAAAACGTTAAGGTGCCCAGCAATCCCAACAGAAAGCCCCAGCTTTCACGACGCAGCGTGAGGCGACGATCTTCGGCAAACAGCTGGGTAAAAATATCGCGGTAGCGCTTTAAAAAGAGCCCTTCCAGGCCAAACAGTTTGACCTCTTTAATGCTGTCTTCTCTGGCGAGCACTGTCTCCAGATAAATCTGCATACGGGTTTGCGGCGAGCGCCAGCGAAACAGGCGAAAGGCATCGCCTGAGAATTTAGCCTCCGAGATAAATACCGGCAGGGCGCCTACCACTAAAATCAGTAACGCCCAGGGGGAAAATTGCACCAGTAGCACGCCGAAGCTGCCTAGCGAGATAGCGTTTTGCAGCAAGCCAAAGGTTTTGTTGACCAGCGCCAGTGGCCGCGTAGAGGCTTCGCGCCGTGCCCGGGTAAGCTGGTCGTAAAGCTCCGAATCCTCAAATTGGCTGAGCGACAGCGAGCCGGCTTTTTCCAGGATCATGACGTTCACCTTCTGCCCGAGAAGTGCTCGCAAGAGCGACTGCTGGGCAGACAACCCACGTTGGGCGAGGGCAATGGCGCCAATGATCAGCGCCTCGATGCCCACCAGCTTCAGCACGGGCGTGATTGATGCCAATAAGCTGGGTTCGGAAGCCGCCTGATGCGCCTCCATCGCATTTACCACGCCATCGACAATTAACTGCCCGACCCAGGCCGCCACCGCGGGCAGCACACCGGCCACCAGGGTGCAGAGCGCTAACCCAAGCATCATCCAGCGGGAGGTTTCCCAGACCAAGCCAAGCGCGCGGCGGCTGTAGCGGAAGACACCAAAAAAGCCGCTCAATGGCGAAGAGGAGGTTTCAGAAGTGGGTGGGGACATAGATAACTTGGCAGACATCTCACAAAAAGGAGTGCCATGATGCGATGGTTGACCGTGGATAGCCAGCTCAACCGCCGGTTGCCTTCAACGGCAACGCGGCGGAGAGACAATTACCGGTTTGGATGCTTATCAGGGCAGCGATTTACCAGGGAAGCACTGCCCCGTCGGTGCGTGGCTCGGTGCCGCCTTGCAGTACACCGGATTTAGGGTCGCGCAGAATGATCTGACCACGGCCAAAACTGATGGAGTCAGCGACCTTGACGATCTCATGTCCACGGCGGGCGAGGGCCAGCGCTAGGTGATTGGGAAAATCGGCTTCAACTTCGATGGTTTTGCCTTTGGTCCACTTCCAGCGCGGCATATCGAGCGCCGCTTGCGGGTTAAGCTGATCCTCTAGCATCGCCGTTACCACCTGCACATGACCTTGGGGCTGCATATAACCACCCATCACGCCAAACGGCCCAACGGCTTGGTTATCTTTGGTGATAAAGCCGGGGATGATGGTGTGGTAAGTGCGTTTTCCCGGTGCCAGCGCATTGGGGTGCTGCGGGTCGAGGGAGAAGGACCAGCCGCGGTTCTGCAGGCTAATGCCTGTGCCGGGTACGACCATGCCGGAACCAAAGCCTTTGAAGTTGCTTTGGATCAGCGACACCATGTTGCCATCGCTATCAGCCGTGGCTAGGTAGACGGTGCCACCCTTGATGGGATTACCGTGTACCGGGTCAACGGCTTGTTCGCCGATCAGTGCGGCACGTGATTTCAAATAATCATCGTCCAGCATCTGCTCAATGGTGGGGCGCATAGCGTCGAGATCGGTCACGTGCGCAAAGCCATCGACATAGGCTAGTTTGGTGGCTTCAATACGACGGTGCAGCGTTTCCACGGGATCGCGTCCTTCTTCGCCTAAGTGCTCCAGCATACCCAGCGCTTGCAACACGATCATACCGCTGCCGTTAGGAGGGATTTCCCAAATATCATGGCCTTTATAGCGCACGCTAATCGGGTCGACCCACTCCGGCTGGTAAGCCGCTAAGTCTTCTTTACGCAATAGGCCGCCGTTTTCGCGGGAAAAAGCATCGATAGCCTCGGCCAATTCGCCCTCGTAAAAGGCTTTGGAATGGGTGTCGGCAATTGCTTTAAGGCTTTTTGCATGGCCTTCTGAGCGCCACAGTTCACCAGCCTCCGGTGCTCGACCTTCAGGGGCAAACGTATCAAACCAAGGTTTGAAAGAAGCCTCGCTATAGGCTGAATAGTTGGTGAAGGCGTCCTTCCACATTTGATGAATAACGGGAGAGACGGGGAAGCCTTCTTCTGCCAGCGCAATGGCAGGGGCTAGCAACTCTGCAAACGGCAGCTTGCCAAAGCGCTCAGACAGTGCCGCCCACGCAGCAGGAGCGCCGGGTACCGTAACAGGCAGCATGCCGTGGTTTGGCACGGTGTCGTGGCCGAGGGCTTTCAGCGCTTCAATGGTAGCCTCTTGCGGGGCAGGGCCACTGGCATTAAGACCATGCAGTTTGCCGTCGACCCAGACAATCGCAAAAGCGTCGCTGCCAATTCCATTAGAGGTAGGTTCGACCACGGTTAACGCAGCCGCAGCGGCAATCGCGGCGTCAATCGCATTGCCCCCTTGCTGCAGTATGCTAATACCCACCTGTGCCGCTAATGGCTGAGAAGTAGCGACCATGCCACGTTTGCCGAAGGTTACCATGCGGCGCGAGGCGCTGGGGTAGAAAAGTGCATCTTGTTGCATACCAGTTTCCTTTTAAGGAGTGCTGTTGATCTAAATTATTTGAATATCAAATGTTTTCGCGCAGAGCGGCATTCTTTAAGCGCTGGATCTTACGATCCTGATAGAGCGAAAACAGAATGGATGCGACGGCTAACGCTAAGAAAAGCGCAGAGAGTGGTCGGGTTAAAAAGGTCATCCAGCTTTCATTAAGCTCAAGGGCGCGGAATAGCTGGCGTTCAAGATTGTCGCCGAGCACCACGCCCAGTATTAGCGGTGTTAGTGGTACTTCCGCTTTCCAAAGCAGGTAGCCAATGATTCCGAAGATAAACAGCACCCAAATATCAAACAGGTTGTTGTTCAAGGCATAGGCGCCAATAGCACAAAGCATTAGCACAACGGGCACGAGGATTTGTTGCGGGATCAGCGATATCTTGGCGAACCAGCGCACTAGCAGCAGGTTGCAAAGCACCATGACCACGGCACCGATCAGTAGGCTGGCGTAAATGGCACCCACCAGCACCGGGTTCTGCTCAAACATCATCGGTCCCGGCGTTATACCGTGCAGAATCAGCACGCCCATCATGATCGCCATGGGCAAATCGCCCGGTATCCCCAGCGCTAGCGTGGGCACGAATGCGCCACCCGCCACCGCGCTATTAGAGGCTTCAGACGCCACGATACCGCTCGGTATGCCAGTACCAAACTCTTCCGGGCGCCGAGAGAATTTCTTCGCTTGATCGTAACTCAAGAAATTTGCCACGGTGCCACCCGTTCCGGGGAGCGCGCCGACTAAGCTGCCAATTAATGAAGAACGCAGCGTATTAAGCTTTTGCCCTGCCATGTCTTTGATGATTTGGCCGTAGGGAATCGTCACGTTGGTATCGATTTTTTGGGTTTCGCTTTTCTCATCTTTGAGCTTTTCGATATTGCCTAGCAGTTGAGAGAAGGCGAATATCCCGATCATCACCGGAAGAATTTCAAACCCGGACCCCATGGCAGGTAAGCCAAAATCAAAGCGTAAATTGCTGTTACGGTCATAACCCACGGTCGTAATTAAAAGCCCGAGTGCCGCTGCCATCAGGCCTTTAAGCAGCGCACCACTGGAAAGACCTGCCACCAGTGTTAAGGCGAAAACGATCAGCGCGGTGATCTCCCAAGGGCGGAAGTTCATGCTGAAATTGGCGATCAACGGACCGAAAAAGACCAATACCGCGACACTGATAATAGTGCCCAGAAACGATGAGGCAACGCCAATGCCCAAGGCGCGGCCAGGCTCACCTTTCTGCGCCATTGGGTAGCCGTCATAAACGGTAGTGATCGAAGAGGGCGTGCCGGGTATGCCGAGCATCACGCCAGACACGATGCCCCCCGAATACCCCCCCACGAAAACACCGACCATCAGTGAAACGCCACTCACCGGGTCCATAGCGAAAGTGAAAGGGAAGACCACCAGAATGGCCATGGTGACGGTAAAGCCAGGGATACTGCCGCCAATAATCCCAAACAACACGCCAATAACGATCAAGCCCAATACCGATGGCGTGCCGACCTCAGCGAGCGCTTGGAGGAAAAAGTTCGTCATTATTTACTCCAGGTTAAGGCAGCCATACATTCAGGCCATAGCGGAAAACAACAAAGATGATGATCGCCAACGAGCAGCTCAGCGTTAGGTTAATCAGCCATTTGCGTCGCGAATCAACACCCATCAGCAGCGCGAGCGAGGTAACAAGAAAGCCAATGGTCGCGGCGATATAGCCCACCACAGGCAGTAGCGCTGCATAAAGCCCAAAGAGTAAAAACAGCGCAAGTATGGTGCGTCGGCTTTGAAACCACTCACCAATGAGCTGTTTTGCGCCTGGTCGCTTCGGCACTTTTACCAGCAGTGAACGCACCAAAATCAGCAATGAAAAAATGCCAATCACCACCAATAAAATGCGGGGAAATAGCGCTGACCCGTAAGGCTGCCAACTAGTAGGCGGGGCAATACTGCCTGATTCCACCCACATGACAGCCACAATCAAAAGCAGCGCTAGCGCCAAAGCGCGGTCTTTCGTTAGCGTTAGCATTAGCGATGTCTCCGGCAACCCTAGCCCGCGTGCATACGAGGGCTAGGGGATGCGTCCTCAGTTCTGGAAATCGATGTTTTCGGCAGCCGCACTGAGCGCCGCTTCGTTTTCATCCAGGAACGCCTGATAATCCTCGCCCGCTAGAAATCTCACGACCGAGCCAAACTCGTTTTCGATACGGCTCTGTACTTCTTCGTTTTCCAGGGCCTGTTCGTAAGCATTAGCGATAGTATCGACGACGTCTTGGGGCGTGCCTTTGGGGGCGAAAATGCCGCGGCTGGTGGAGTGATCCATCTCTATACCTTGCTCGCGCAGGGTAGGGACATCCGGCATGCTATCGAGACGTTCTGGATGAGCGATGCCTAGAGCGCGGAAGGTGCCGTCTTCAAAGAAGGCACCGCCAGAAGGCAGGTTGAACATAGCAAAATCGACTTCTTCCGCCATCAAGGCTGATACCTGCTCGCCGGTATCGGGATAGCCGACTAGGCGCACATCGGCCATATCAATGCCCGCTTCCTGGAAGAATTGTGCCCAGAAGAAGTGATCCGTGGAACTTGGGATCATGCTGAAACGCACTTGGCCTGGGTTTTCACTCACGTAGTCAGCAATTTCATCGGCGCTTTGCACAGGATGATTGGTATGGGCGGTGGGAATGTTGATGGTTTGGGTAAGTAGCGCGATAGGCTCGAAGGCATCAAAGGAGTAGTCGACGGTGCCTGCTAGCTTTGACAGTGCAATGGTGTCGTGGCTGCCTAGAAGCGTATAGCCGTCCGGGTCGGCATCCTTCACATTGCGCGAACCCAAGGTGGCACCCGCACCCGCCATGTTGACGGGAACAATGGATTCGCCCAGCGTTTTTTCAGCCTCTTGGGAAATCAGCCGGAACAGGATGTCCGTTGCGCCGCCCGGGCCGTAAGGAATAATCAAGCGGATATCCTGTTCGGGATAGTCAGCTTGCGCGGTCGACGTCATTGCCAAACCAGAGGCAAGTCCGAGGGCGGCGATGGCAGTTTTTAGCGTAGTGCTTAGAGTCAATGTTGAACGCGTCATTCTTTTACACCTTTATAGATTGAGTTTGGTGTTATGGGATGCCGCCCGTAAAGCAGCGACGTGGTGAGCGCGTGGTCCCGTTATCGGGTTCTTGTTGTCACAGCACAATCCGGATTTATAAGACTGTGCGGCAGTGAATGTCAGCCGAGAAAGAGCCCTCCATAAACCAGAGCGCCCATGACCACAAACGCAGGGTGGGTATTGAAGCGAATCAGGGCGATCGCCGCGACTGCGCCAATAATCAGCGTATGAATAGCGCCGCTTGAATTAAGGCTTTCAAGCAGAAAGCCTAGGGTTAACCACGCCATCATCATGGCAATGACCGGGCGAACCCATTGGCTCATGCGTTTAACCCGGGGGGAATCGCGGTGGCGGTATAGCAGCCCCAGCGCGCCAAGCATCAACAACAACGTCGGCACGACCGTGGCAACCACTGCGATAATGGCACCGCCAATGCCAGCGACTTCATAACCCACGTAGCCCGCCATTTTGGTCGCGATGGGGCTTGGCAGGGCGTTGCCTAACGCAAGCGTTTCTGCAAACGTCTGAGCGGTCATCCAGTCATATCGCCCGACGACTTCGGCTTCAATCAGCGGAATGATGGCGGGTCCCCCGCCATAACCAATAATGTTCGGAATGAAAAACGCCAGGAACAGCTCCCAATAAATCACGCGTTACCCTCCGCTTTCTTAGCGCCCGTCGGTTTCGTGCCGGAAGGGCGTAGCAGGGCGGCAACGAGAATTGCGCCAATTACCCAGCCTGGGTGGATGCCAAGCCAGTAAATGAGGCCAGCGGCGACAACGGCCATGGCAATACTGACCCACCAGCCAAGTGCAGCCTTGGATTTATCGAAAAAGTCCCAGGTGAGTTGTGCCATCATCACCATCACCACCGGGACGACCGCTTGCCCCATGCCACGAATCCAGGCGACATCGCGGTAACGGCTAAAAATGCCTAACATAATGATCATCGCTACAATCATGGGCAGGATGATGGCAACGACGGCGGCGATACAACCGGTCACTCCGGCCACGCGGTAGCCGATATAGCCTGGCATTTTGGTGGCAATCGGCCCGGGCAGCGTATTGCCAATGGCTAATACGTCGGCAAATTCTTCATCCGTTAGCCAGTGATGGCGGGTAACCACTTCTGCGCGCACTAAGGGAATCATGGCGGGACCACCGCCAAAACCAAAGATACCGACGCGAAAAAAAGCCCAGAACAATTGCCAAGCGGCACCCCGTCTTTTCATGGGCGCGTATCCCGCAAAGCGAATGAGGAAGTGATTAAATGCATGCCAGAACCTTATTTATCGTTTGTAGGTCAAAAAATCGATTATCTTGTCTAAAATAGAATATAGGTAGTGCCCGATCCGACGTCAACCGTGAAATCGGGATGGGGCAGCGGGAACTGTGATGAAAAAAGGACATTGTCATGAATAATTCTTTACCTAAATCAGCAATGCCAGTGGGGCCCGTCGGGACTGCTTCTAGCCGCGTGTTCGACCATTTGCGTAAAGATTTGGTGGGAGGTCGCTTTGTTGCTGGCGAAAAACTGGCCATCAATGCGCTTAAAGAACGGTATCAGGTTGGTTTGAGCCCGTTACGCGAAGCGCTTAACAAATTGGCGGCGTATGGATTATTGATCCAGGAAAATCAGCGTGGTTTTCGTGTGCCGAAGCTGTCGCGTGAAGAGCTGGACGATATTGCCCACATGCGGCTAGAAATGGAGGGAATGGCATTAGAGCGGGCAATTGCCAACGGGGATTCGCTCTGGGAGGCCGATTTGTTGGCGGCCGCACACCGCTTGAAGCGTGCCGACATTACCTTGGATAAGGGTGAAGAGTGGGAGCATTTGCATACCCAGTTTCATCGTACGTTAGTCGCCCCCTGTGGTTCTGTATGGTTACTGCGTTTTATTGAACAGCTGCATGATCAGTTTGATCGTTACCGCCGCCTGGGGCCGAAAATGCCGACCATTCGACAAGAGCTGGACGAACAGCATCATCAGCTGGTGGAGTTGGCGCTACAGCGTGATGCTAAAGCCGCGCGAGAGTTGATGGATGACCATATCCATAAATCTTATGAAGTGGCGCTAAAGCGTTATCAAGAGCACGCTTAGCGAGCCGCATTGCGGTCTAGCCGTTAGTTAGCCACGACATAGCATATAGCCAGTGTGTAAACTGCTGCGCACGTATTAGGATCGTCATTACCGACTTACTGATCTAGAAGGCAGGGTGTTATGCACACAGATAACCAGATAGTGGCACAAACCCTAACCTGGGTGCGCACTTTTATCGTGGCGGAGAATATTTGCCCCTTTGCACAGCGGGAGTTGGAGCGTGAAACCATCCGTGTCGAAGTGGTGCGCTCAAAAAAAATCGAAGTGGCGCTCGAAGAGCTGATGGTGGAAGTGCAGTGGTTAGATGATCACCCTGACACAGAAACCACGTTGCTGGTGTTTCCCACGCTGTTTAAAAGCTTTGATCACTACCTGGATTTTGTCGAGCTTGCTGAAAATATCTTGGCCGATCAAGGCTATGAAGGCATTTATCAGCTCGCCACTTTTCACCCAGATTATTGCTTCGAAGGCGCTGAGCCTGATGAGGCTTCCAATTATACCAACCGTTCTCCCTACGCGATGGTTCACCTGCTGCGTGAAGCAAGTGTGGAAAAAGCCATCGAGTTCTATGGCGACACGGCTGCTATCCCAGAGCAAAATATTGCCAAGTTAACCGCCATGGGCAGTGAGGCTGCCGAGCAGCAGCTGCAACGCTGCTTTGAAGCCAGTGCCTAGGCTGGATGGATAACGAGTTGATGTTTTCCTCTCGCTTTCGCTGCATAGAGCGCCTCATCGGCCAGTTGCAGCACTGTATTGATATTGAGCCCATGGTGGGGCCACCAGGCGGCGCCTAAGCTACAACCAACGCGGGCCTGCTCATTATCAGGTAATAAGACGGGGTGATCGATAGAGCCGAGCAAGCGTCGGCTAATTTCATGAGTGAGCATCTCCAGATGCTCCTCTTTCGTTTTAAGTACCATGACGAATTCATCGCCACCCATCCTGGCCACTACATCGCCACTGCGCAGGGCATTCTTTAGTCGTTGAGTGATCTCAATGAGCAGTAAGTCGCCCGCATGGTGTCCTAGATCATCGTTAACCTGTTTAAAACCATCCAGGTCAATGAAGACGACGACCATACTTTGTTGATTTCTCTCCGCCTCGGGTATCGCAAGCTGCAAATATTGATTCAAAAAAGCCCGGTTCGGCAGGCCCGTTAACGGGTCCGTGTTGGCTAGATCTTCTAGGCGGTTAATGGTGCTTCGTTGATCCAATAAACGGGTGACCATATTACGCATCGAGGTCGAGAGTCGTTTTAATTCGGGGGAGCCGCTTTCGAGAGGAATGCTATCGGCGTGTTCGCCATCCTGCATTTTATCGGCGGCGCTGGCTAAGCGCGTCAGCGGCGCAACCATGCGCGATGCTATCACCCAGCCAATGATGGCAAACAGCAACGCCAGTAGTATGCCTATTCCCATAATGGCTGCCTGTAACTGTTCAACCGGCGCCAGGGCGGTCATGACAGGGCGTCGGCTAACCGCTATCCAGCCTAGGCCGGGAAAGTCTTCAAAGCCGCTGCTGCGAGCATAACCTGTCATGTAACGTTCACCGTCAGGCCAGGTTTCAATGGCCCACTGGGGCGATGTGCTCGTTGGGGCAGGTATATGCGCAAGGCTCGTAAGCGACTGACCCATCAATGCCTCAGGGCCTAATAATACCGTGCCGCTAGCGGATAGCAGAAGCATTTCAGTATCTTGCCGGTGCGGGGTCGGTGCGAGCATAGATTGCTGAACATACTCAGCCCACTGCCAGCTCAAATGTACCGCCAGGACGCCCTGCAGGGTTTGGTTGCGGTCATAGACCGGCGTAGCGATATCGACAAACTGAAGCTCTTCACCGCTGGGGTTGGGCAGTAGCTGTGCCAGCATGACCGCTTCGTGCACATCGCCTACCCAGAGCGCCTCACGCCCTTCGATAAAGACGGGGCGTTGGGCGATGGATACCCCTTCTAAAATTCCCTCCGTAGCCGCTTGGACAGTACCTTCTGGGTCAGTGAAACCTATCCACGACACCACATTATGGTTGTCTTGCAAACGCTCCAGCTGTTCGCGTAGTAAGCCCGTGTCCGTGTCGTTGGTGAATGCTTGGATACCCAGCAACAGTTTCACTTCTTTGATCCGGGCATCCATGCTGCGATCCAGCTTATCAATCATTTGGTAAGCAGCTTCAGAAGCCGCATTGCCAATATTGGCCTCCATTTGTTCTGCCGACTCATGAGAAGCCACCCAGCCCAGCAGTAGCGTCGTGGCAAATACCAGTGTCGCAATCAAGACGATAAAGCGTGAGCGCAGGGAAAAATGTGTGAATAAAGAGGAGTTAGAAAACATTACAAAAGGCTTACCGTGGGCTGAGTCATGCTCGAGTGTGAAGGCAAGCAAAGGATACCTATCAACTAAGCAATATAATTTATGTTATGAGAATGACTTTACCGGAAAAGCTTTCTAGATGCGCGACGTTTGCTGCAGGGCAGAGTTAGAAAAAAGATTTTTAATGCAGCAAAACGTTACAAAACGAGTCAATGAATCCATTTCATGAAGTTGGACTGTTCACTTCGTTACAACGCCTTATACATGACATGAGCGTCGACTAAACCAAAGCGTGCGTGTCGGTAGGCATTGGGTACCGTGCCTACGATGCGAAACCCTAGCTTTTGCCATAAGGCCACCGCGATCTCGTTCGTTGCGATTACCGCGTTGTACTGCATCGCCTGGAAACCTAACGCCTTGGCTTGTCTCTGTGAATGCTCGCACATGGCACGTGCAACGCCCTTGCCGCGAGCCATTGGCGTTACCATGTAACCGCAGTTGCAAATGTGATCACCGGGGCCAGCCGCATTGGCTTTGAGATAGTAAGCCCCCAGTAATTGGCCGCCTTCATCCTTGACGACCCAACTGACCAAGGGGGGTTTACACCACAGTTGGTAGGCCGCGTCATAGCTGATATCAGGGGCGATGGCGTAGGTTTCCTGCGCGGCCACGATGGCTTGGAAGGTGGGCCAAAAAACGCTGAAATCCTTTTCGGTCATTGGCGAGAAGGCAATGTTCGTCATTCGTTTTTTCCATTATCTTCGATGTTGAGCCTACCATGGCTGATACGGCTCGCTTTGCGTTTAACGAACGACGTCGGCCACGATCTCGTAGCTGCGCAGACGGTCTGCATGATTGTAAAAATCACTGTTAATCATTAGCTCATCAGCGCCAGTGCGGGCTTGGAACTCTTCAAGCTCTGCTTTCACAGTGTCAGGGCCGCCAATGATCGCTGCACCTAAAAACTGGCTGACTTGTGCCTGTTCCATGGGTGACCAATCCAGTTGTTCGACCGGCGGCTGAGACTGGGTAGGTTTGCCGCGAATTAGGTTAAGGAATTTCTGCTGTGCGGTAGTGGCCAAGTAGTGCGCCATCGCATCGCTTTCGGCGGCCATGACGGGGAGGCCGACCATCGCGTGGGGCTTTTCCAAGTGCTCGGAAGGGCGGAAATTGTCACGATACAAACGCAGTGCTTCAAATAAATAACCGGGCGCAAACTGGGCAGCAAACGCAAAGGGCAAGCCCAGTTTAGCTGCCAACTGTGCGCTATAACCGCTAGAGCCCAGCAGCCAAATAGGCACATGGGTGCCTTGGCCAGGCACGGCTTTCACCCGTTGCTGGGGCTCCGCTTCGGCTAAGTAGCTACGCAGCTCGTTCAGCAACTGCGGGAAATCATCCACACCCGCATGGGCGTTCCGCCGCATGGCCTGCATCGTGGCACCATCCGAGCCGGGCGCACGCCCTAAGCCCAAATCAATGCGTCCCGGGTAGAGCGTTTCCAGGGTGCCGAACTGCTCGGCGATCACTAGCGGCGGGTGGTTTGGCAACATAATGCCGCCACTGCCCACGCGAATGGTAGAGGTTTGTCCGGCAACATGACCAATCAGCACAGCGGTCGCCGCGCTGGCGATGCCGGCAATATTGTGATGCTCAGCCAGCCAGTAACGGGTGTAGCCGAGTCGCTCGGTTAGCTGTGCCAGCGCAACACTGTCACGAAAAGTTTCAGCGGCGCTCCCGCCCTGACGAATCGGTGCTAAATCCAGCACTGAAAGGGCGGTATTAGCGAATTGGCTCATGGGTCACCTGCAAATTGATTCGTGGGCGCGCATGAAGTGAAAAAAATTACTTAGCGCGCTTGGTAATATCACGTTATGCGGTCAGTGACCATGAATTACAAGGCCTGGTTCCGTGAGGCAGGTCCCGTGTTGGTTTTGGCGATGTGAAATCGATGAGGGTGTCGTTCACTCTTTCTCAACGGGCGGCGTGGGGCGAATCAGGATTTCGTTAACGTCCACATGGGGCGGTTGGGAAAGCGCGTACACTACAGCATTAGCGATATCGCGATCCTCTAATGCATAGTCGGGTGGCTCATTGAAGAAAGGCGTGTCGACCATGCCCGGCTCGATTAGGGTGACGCGCATGCCGGTGCCGCGCAGCTCTTCACGCAGGTTGTAGCCAATCCCCGTGACGGCCCATTTTGTAGCGCTGTACATGGAGCCTGGGATGGTCGTGCGGCCCGCGGCCGAACCGGTCAATAGCACGTGCCCTTTACGACGCTTTAGGGCGGGCAGGCAAGCTTGAATCGTGAGGCCGACACCATAAACGTTGGTAAGGATCATCTCGCGCCATGCTTCGTGATCGGCGTCACTAAATCCTCCGGGTGAGCCGCCGCGCCCAGCGTTGGCAAAAACTGCGTCCAAACGACCAAAGTTTTCTAGCGCATGTTCCACCATCGCCTGCTGCTGCTCCAGATTGGTGACATCCACCTCGCAGGTCAGCACGTTTTCCGGCCCCAGCTCATGGGCCAGTGCAGTGAGTTTCTCCTTCGAACGGGCGGCCAATACCAGTTTATAGCCTTCCCGTGCCGCTGCGCGGGCGGTGGCTGCGCCAATACCGCTGGATGCGCCAGTGATCAAAAGCACGCTGTCATGCATGGGGCACTCCTTGCTCGTTTCATTAGGTAAGCCTTTAGCATGGCTAAGGTGATGGCATCCTGCAAACATCCTCTTGCCTATGCGCGTTGGTTTTGCTGATGAAACGCTAGCGTGGGCGCCCCTCTTATTTGCGTCTCAGTCTTTGAGCTTCAGTCTTTGCGTTTCAGCATGGCTGAGAGGTCCAAGATAGCCTGGGCCATGTCGGCCATGCTTTTGCTTTGATCCATCGAGGTTTTACGCAGAAAGCGGTAGGCCTCTTCTTCGCTCATTTCCTGGTGCGCCATGATCAGCCCTTTGGCGCGTTCGATGAGTTTGCGCTCTCGCAGCGCTTTGCGCGTATTTTCAAGCTCATCGCTTAGGCCCTGTAAGCGGCTAGCCTGCGCCTGGGTGAGTTCGATCAGCGAGCGCCCTAATGGCGAGGTGAGTGCGTTGGCCGTCAGGTCGCCGAGTGGCTGGGCGCTCGAGAGCGAGAGCAGATGTTCGCAGGGGGCGGGGGTCGCGCGGCAAGGGCCCGCTTTGGCTTTTTCCAAGGCATCTTCGGCCTGGGTGATTTTACGCTGGCAAAGCACACTCAACTGAGTAATCAGGGCGCTCTCCACTGTTTTGATGGCGTCGACACGCAGGGTGGTGAGCTCATACCAGGTTTCACCCAGCCGGTCGGGTGCTTTGCCTGATGCAGCGGGCGGTGCCGAGTGTCGTTGGCAGGCAATGTCGCGGAGGTGACAAATGCCGTCTAGAGTGCGTGGCGAAAGCTCGTTTTGCCACGCTTGCTGCGCCTCTGGCGTAGCAAACTCTACAAAGGTATCGAAACAGCGCTGCTGGTCGGCCACCAACTGATTGAGTAAGTCACGGTGAGCCTCGTCGAAATGGCCATGGGTAAAACCGTATGCACCACAAGCCCGCTCCTGCCCAGCCAGCTCTTTTCCTTGCATCAAGTGAAAAATGGCGACCAGCGTGCGGGTGATGTCGGGGTCGATAGAGGTGTCAGCCGCCTCGAAAACAATGGCCAGCAGGCCGCTGGTCAATTGGTTGAAGGCTTGAGTGGCCGCATCGGGGGAAATAGCAAAGGTATCGATGGCCTCACGAAGCGCGCCCAACTGATCCAGGGCAGACCAAACGGCAGCAATTCGGCGCAGTAGCCGCGCGGCCGCTTGGGGGCGGGCCTCGTGGCTAAGCGCTTCCAGGCGTTGGCGCATGAGTGTTTCCGCCTGTTGGCTATGCTGCCGATAGGTGTCGCGGCGGGTACTGAAGCGCTGGCCTTGCGAGGCTAAATAGATGGTGGACGCACCCCGTTCGCGTTGGAGCATGTGAATAAAATGACTAATGTCACCAACGATGTCGGCCGTCGTGGCCAGGTGGGTCAGGTTGTCGATATCACAACGGATGGCGGTTAACAGCAGTTGCTGCGCTGAAGACATAATCATTTCCTTAATGGCTCGCCGCCTACCTGCTAACACTCCCATCACGCTTGCTGACGGATAAAGGCGTATGGGAGTGCTATTGATGAGTTTACAAGCGCGAGTTTAACGAAGCGACAGCGCACCTGCGCCTACGTCATCACCCACGGCGTCACGATAAGCTTTCGCCTCTTCGGCTTCCGTCGCATCGCTAAAACGTACCAGCAACACGCAAGAGGCCAACACAAGCACGGTGAGACCTAGGTAAAACAGCCCCTGCTGATAGCTTAAGCTTTCGCTACGAAATAAGAAGGCAGCGCCGACTGCGCCAACGTTACCGCCAGCACCGACAATGCCAGCAACGGCCCCGAGCGCTTTTTTATTGATAAAAGGCACAACGCCGTAGGTGGCGCCTTCCGCCATCTGTACGAACAGGCTAAAGACCAGCATGATGCCAATCGCGAGGCTGAGTACGTGCATTTGCGAGAACGCCACCAGCGCAATCCCTTCGCAAATCAATGCAATGAACAGCCAGCGTACGCGTCCCTTCAGGCCGCCTTGTCTAGCGAAAAGATCCGAGAAAACGCCGCCTAACGTACGCGCAAAAATATTCATCAGACCAAATAGACCAGCAATCAGACCGGCGGTGGCCAGGGTAAGGTCAAACTTATCGAAAAAGTAGATGGCGGCAATATTATTGATCGTGAGCTCAACCCCAAAGCAGAGGCCGTACACCACAAACAGTGCCCACACCCGGATATCTTTGGCGGCGGCGAGAAAGCTATGCTTTGCACCATTTTCACCATTGGCTTCGGGCAGCTCGCCGCGGGCACGCAGCTCGCTGAAATTGCCGTTGGGTGCATCTTGGGTAAACAGCCAGTAACCGATACCGGTAAAGAACATCACGACACCAGGCACCATCATCGCTAAGCGCCACCCAAAGGCTTCGTTGACACCCAGCATCAGCATGCCCGAAAAAATCAGCGGCATGAGGATTTGGGTAGTGCCGCCGCCTAAATTCCCCCAGCCCGCGCTGGTCGCGTTGGCCGTGCCCACCACATTAGGGGCGAACATCATGGACGTATGGTATTGGGTGATCACAAAGGAGGCGCCAATCGCACCAATGGCTAAGCGCGCTAATAGAAACGTTTCAAAGCTATCGGCCAAGCCAATACCCATGACCGGGACAGCCCCAAAAAGCAGTAGGCCGGTGTACGTTTTACGCGGCCCAATGCGGTCGCACAACACACCAATCGCCAGGCGGACAATGACGGTGATCGCCACCGAAGCAATAATGGTGTTGCCGATTTGTGTTTGTGTCAGCGAGAGATCTTCGCGGACTATCGCCATCAGGGGGGCAATACCGAACCAGCCGAAGAAACAGATATGAAACGCGAACCAGGAGAAATGGAAAGCGCGCATCTGGGGAGTCGAAAAGTTGAAGAGCCGAATGCGGTTGGCTTTGTTGCGTATGTCCATGGGATGGCCTCACGGGGCATAAAACGAGTTGATCGCAACGCAACGCATTTAGCGCGTCGCGCAAACAATTGACGAGAACATGCCTTCATCATTGAAGGTCAGGTTCGACGCACTCGTACCCAGTTGGGCCTGGTCCACGCCTACCACCACAGGTAGGCATTATGCAGATACTTTGCCAGTTGGTTTTTAATATCAAAAAAATCAGGCGCTTAATTTTATATTGGCCATTGGCTAGCCAAAAAAACGCGGCGCACATGCTGCATCATTGGGCATTTCACGCGTTTGTTGCCGCATCTTGGTGCTAAACGAATAGGTCGTTACTCGTGTAAATAGACGGCGTCGATATCAAGCGTTGAGTGTTCGCCAATGGCGTCAAAATGATCACTCAGCCAGCGCTCCGCAGCGGCCTGCCCCTGTTCGAACAGATGGCATAAAAAAGGCCATTCGGAATTGGATTTGCTAGAAACTGACAGCCCCTCCAACGCTACCTCACCGCTAATGCGGTGAAACAGCGCTTGCTGATAGCAGTTTTCGATGCCTTGCTCATCCAGCGCGTGTTTAAGCAGTGCGATCATGCGGATTTCTTTAATCAGGGCCGAATTAAACGTTATTTCGTTAAGGCGATTCATGATGGCGGACGCCGAAGTGGGCACTTCTTGACGGCTAATCGGGTTAATTTGAATCAGCAGGATATCGCGTGCGCTGCACTCTTCCATCAGAGGAAAGAGGGCAGGATTGCCCATGTAGCCACCATCCCAGTACGCTTCACCCTCGATTTCGACCGCTTGGAACATAAAGGGTAGGCAGGCAGATGCCATGACGGCATCAACGCTCATCTCTTCACGACGGAACACACGCTGCTTTCCGGTGCGGACATTGGTCGCCGCTACGAATAGCTTGAGCTGCTCGCATTTGCGAACCCGCTCGAAATCGATATGGTCGGCCACGATATCACGCAGCGGATTGATGTTGAGCGGATTGAGTTGGTAGGGCGAAACCACGCGGCTTAATAGATCCATGGCAATGAAACCGGGAGAGTGATCCAGGCTCCAGTTGCCGGTCAAAATGTCCATCGGTGAGCGGCGAATGGGGCTGGCCATCCCCGCGCGGCTGACTGCACGCCAAAAGTCATGCAAGGCTTGGCGTGCGGTTTCTTTATCACCCCGTGTTAACGCATCGGCCATGACAACGCCATTCATGGCGCCGGCGCTGGTGCCGCTGATGCCCTCTATTTCAATGCGATCATCCTCCAAGAGGCGGTCAATGACACCCCATGTGTAGGCGCCGTGAGCGCCACCGCCTTGTAACGCGAGATCGAGTTTTTTGACCTGTGCCATCGGCTTTATCCCGTTGCGACTGGTGAGGAAGAAACTTCCATGTACCCAGCATGGCATAGGCAGCTTTAGAAAACGAAGCGCGATTTAGCAGTTCATTGCGCAAATGGCGCGCTAACGAGCGACTACTGGCGAGGCGCTTGGCAGGGTTGTCGCTACAACGGACGAAGGGTAATGACTTCGCCTAACATTGCCATTCCCACTTCAAGGCGCACCGGCGAGCGGTGAACGGTGGCTGGTGGCGTAGGGCGCCTCGAACATGGCGTGCTCCATTAAGTTATCAAGCTGGTGCGCTAGCTGCTGGCTGGCTTCTTCCATAACGCCTAAGGCAGCCAATTGACCGTTGCGATCCCCCAGGCGGGCAAACTTCAACGCTTCAGCGCCGCTTTCATGCATACGGCGGTGTGGCGCGGTTAAGGCGCGGAAAGCCTCAGTGCGCGCATAGCGCTGGTAACCCTCGCCCTGCTGGTGCCAGCGCCCTAGACGGCATTCGTGGTGATCGTCGAGAGGGGTGTCAGTGTTGGCAGATAAAAGCTGCTTATAGAGCCTGCATTTCCACACCGCATGGTCAAGCTTGGCGGAGTGTAAAAACGCAGCAGTAGCACTGTGATGGATGACCTTGTGCATATGTTGCGTTTGGTCCGTTAACCGGTGCAATGCATGCTTTGCTGTCAGCGCGTTTTGGGCAGTCTGCTCGTCGGCTTGGCGTTTTTTGACCACTGCTTGCGAATGGGTTCTTACCTGGCTGTTGACTTGCTCCATTAGCAGACTGAGCTGATGACTGATTTGCTGCATATCTAGCGCTAACCGATGAACGTCATCGGCAATAGCGGCTAAGCCAGGTGACTGCTGCTTGGCAGCGTCATCACTGCCAAGCAGCCCTTGGCTATGGGCCGTTTCAAGCGCCGTGCTAACGGCTAAAGATTGCGCGTGGCCCGCATTGCGCGCGAGTGTGACTTGCAGCTGACTTAGTGCGTGCAGGGTTTTCGCTAACACTAACGGCGAGGCGGGGAGCGCTTCGGCATGCTCGGGGTCATGGCAGCGTTGTGTCAGGATATCAATCGCCTGCTCGGCAGCGGCGATGAGATTAAACGTCTCTGTCAGGGTGGCGCGCTCACCGGCCAGTTGGTCGGCATACGCTTCCAGGCCTTCATTGAGAGACGTCAGCATATCCGCCCCTCTTGCTTGCAGCATGCCGATCGATTGCGAGGGTTTCATTAGATTGAGCAGGCGGCAGCTGGGAGAAGGCGTCGCCGCTTCAAGCTGTGCACGCAAGTCGGCGACTTCCTGTTCCAGGCGACGAATTTTCTGAAAGGGGTGCATAAAGGTGAACATGGCAGAGACACCTACGGCAGTTGCAATATTTTGTGTTAATTTGTCACAAAGTATTGCAGAGGGTTCCCCTGTACGCCTGTTTTAGCGGTGTTGAATGATCAAAATCAGCCATCCACGGGCTGTGAGGATGAGATTGTTAGCGCTCTCTACGATGACAGGGGTAGATAACCGCTATAACAAGTGTAGATAACCAAGCGGCTGGGTCGCTAGGAATTTGGATACCCGTAGATAACATTAGCGCCGAGCAAGTTGGGCTGCGGTGCCCGTACAGCCTAGAAATGCTGAGGTCGCCAACCACTCGGCATCCGGGTAGTACGCGAACACATATTGATCCTCTTTAAGGCTATCGATCAGCGGATAAGTCACTTCTTCCCTCACCGCCGGGCAGCCATGGCTGCGCCCCAGCCTGCCCGTTTGGGTAATGAACGCATCACTCACGTAATCGGCGCCATGAATGACAATGGCACGCTCAAACGCTAAGTCGTTTACGTTAGGCTCCAGGCCCTCTAGGCGCAGCGAGTACCCGTTACGTCCGTAATAGCTGTTCATGGTACGAAACAGGCCAATGCTGGATTGGTGGCTGTTGGGGGTGTTGGAAAACGTCTCTGCCTGAGCATCGCCAGAGCCCTGGCCGTGGGAAACCAGCTCTTCGAAAAGCAGCTTATGCTGATGTAAATCAAACACCCACAGGCGCGGCTCAGTAGAGGGCAGTGAGTAATCGATCACCGCGAGGCGTTCGGCGTTGGGGTCAGCACAGTTAAGGGCTTGGGCGGCTAAACGCAAAGCTGCCGGCGTTGCCTGTGGGGCGAGCTGCTGCAATTGATGGTGTAAGGGCAGCACACTAGGAGGTGGTGTCGAAGCCACTTGAGCAAAGAAACTGGCGGCATGAACGGGTAATGTAAATAATAGTGAAGACATAGAAAAGAGTAACGTGGCAAGATTCAATCGAAGGGGCATATAAAACGATCCCGCATTAATAATAAATCAAAATAAAGAGTCGCCCGCCCAGATGAAAAAACGAGGCCGGGGGGTGGAAGACCATAGCTGGAAGACATTAGTTGGAAGACAATAGTAACGCAAGGAGAGGGCGATGAACGAGATGCAGCCACTAAGACGATGGGCGATAGGCACCGCACTGTGTCTATCGCTTACCCACGGCCCTTTAGGTAGTAGCCCTGTCTATGCGAACGCAACACCCTTACAACAAGCGTTAACGCAGCAGGTAAGCGCAATAGACGCGCAGCCGCTTCCCGTTGCAGAGTTTTATCAGTTGCATGATGGCCAGCCTGCTTGGCAGTCAGGCGACGCGGTTGAAGCATTGGTGGCGGCGCTCAAAGGCCTGGAAGCCGATGGCTTGGTGCCCGCGGATTATCATGCGGATACACTACTGAGTGACTTTCAGCGTAGCCAAGCCGCCGGTGAAGCCGCCCAGGTTGCCTTTGACATTAAAGCCACTCGCTCGCTACTGCTGGCGCTGGATCATTTGCAACGTGGCAAGGTAAACCCGCGTGACGTCGAACCCCGCTGGGATGCACCGCGGTCTGAAGCCAGCTATTCGTTGTTGCGGGTTGTACATGCCGTTGAAGATCGCAACATCGATAACGCGCTGGCATTGGCTAGGCCCACCTCCTCGGAATATCAGCAGTTACGCGATGCCTTGAAGCTGCATTATCAGTTAGCCAACCTGGGTAGCGTGCCTTATTTGGACGCGCGGGAGGCATCACTTCGCCCAGGCGACGAGGCCGATGATGTTGTCGTCCTGCGTCAGCGCTTGGCACTGTGGGGAGAGGCGGATTTGTTGGCCGCCGACAGCAGCGCGTACCCACATATTGGTGTTCAAACGGCGTCTAATCGGCGGACGTTTGATGCGCCGCTTGAGTCTGCCGTCAAGCGCTTCCAGCGTCGTCACTTACTCCAGGAGGACGGCGTGGTAGGGGAGCAAACCCGTCAAGCGCTGAATACCTCCGTGGCGTCTCGAATCGATCAGCTTCGCGTCAATTTAGAGCGCGCTCGGTGGATTCGCTCTATGCAGTCTGCCGAGCCACGGGTGTGGGTCGATATTGCCGGCTACCGAATGCACTATGTGCGCCCCAATGGCCAGCATTGGGATGCCCGCGTGGTGGTGGGTTCGCCGCGCCGTGAAACGCCCATCATCCATTCGACCATTAGTCACTTAACGATCAATCCCACCTGGACCATTCCGCCCACGATCATGCGCGAGGACGTATTGCCTCGCGTCAGAGATGATATCGATTACTTGGCGCGTCAAAATATTCGCGTCATTAGCGCTAGCGGGGAGGCGTTGGTGGCAGAAGAGATCGATTGGCAGCGTCCTGGCAGCGTGATGTTGCGCCAGGTGGCCGGCGCTGGTAACCCACTTGGTCAGGTAGTGGTGCGGTTTCCCAACAATGACATGATTTATTTGCACGATACCCCCGCGCGAGGGCTATTTCAGCGTAGCCAGCGGGCGCTCAGCTCAGGCTGCGTTCGGGTAGAGGGCGTAGCGGAGCTGGCGCAGCTATTGCTTCAAGATACCGGCAGCCGCTATCAGTTCAATAACTTGCTAAGCGGCGGGAGCGACCGCAACGTAAATTTGACGCAGCGTATCCCCATCGCCCTGCACTATCTAACTGCGTGGCCAAACGCCCAGGGAGAGGTAGAGTTTAGGCCGGACATCTACCGCCGTGATGCAACGCTACTCGCCGCATTACAGCGTTCTGCTTAGCCATGGCCATTAACCAGACGGGTAATGGCTAGCTACCAACGAGAGAACTGTGCCACCAACGTAAAACACCGCCCAAAGAGGGCGGTGTTTTACAGTGTAAGCCAGTCATCGCTTACTCTAGTCATCGATTACCTTAGTCGTCGCTGTCCTGTTGGTAGGTCGCAACGCTAACCTGGCCTGTCTCGCCGCTTTCCAAGGTAGCCAGGATCGGTGCGGCCTGGCTCTTGAAGGCAATCAACGTATCGCCGCTCAAGCTGGTGTTTTCAGGCAGCGCCACGGTCATCGCGTTGACCGGTGAGTTATTGACGATGACTTCGTAGTGGAGGTGAGGGCCTGTACTGCGCCCGGTGTTGCCAGACAGCGCAATACGCTCACCCATGGTCACGCGCTCGCCCTGGCTGACCAGTGGGCGGGAGAGGTGGAGGTAGCGAGTGCGGTAGCCATTATCGTGACGCACGACGATATAACGCCCAGCGGCATGGTGATTGCTGACTCGCTCAACGACGCCGTTGGCAGGCGCTGTAACAGGCGTGCCAATCGGCATGGCAAAGTCAGTGCCATTATGCGGGCTGATGCGCCCCGTCACCGGGTGCTTACGGCGTGGGTTGAAGTTCGAGCTTAAGCGGTAGCTGCCATCAAAGGGGTGGCGTGCAAAGGCAGGATCCAGGCTGCCGCCCTCAGGCGTATAAAAATTATCGTCGGTAGCATTACGTACCACGGTAAGATCCATGCGCTCGCCATCGTAGTGAACCGCCAATACCCGTGAATCCAGCGTTTCGCCGTCGATCATGTCTGACTCGACGAGCACTTGGAAGCGATCACCGCGGCGGCTATCACGCCGAAAATCGAGCTTTTTCTCAAGTAGCTTCGTCAGTTCCGTGACCGAGCCGCTGTTGAGGCCGGTTGCCTGGGCTGAACGTGCGAAACTACCGCTGACGCTACCTGCGTAAAGGCGCTGAACCGGTTCGCCCTGACGCTCAATCGTAGTGACGGCGAATTGCTCTGCCTCTTTTTCCAACAAAATGCCATCGCGGGTATTTTTCATCATCCGCAGTGACAACAAACGCCCGTCTTCATCCAACTGATAATCAAAGCTATGCCCTGCACGCCAGTTGGTTAACATGCGTTGGTCGGGTAAATCTTCAAGTAGGGCCAGTACTTCGCTGTACCCCAGGCCTAGTTCATTTTGTGCTAGCACCGCGAACGTTTCGCCAGCTTCAACGATGTGGGTTTCCCATTCAGGCACAAATGGCTCTTCAGCCGCCAACTCAAGATCCAAAAATGAGATGTCGTCGAATAGCTCAACGCCATAATCTTCGTAGGAAGTGGCATCGGCAATTTCAACGGAGGAAGCATCGTCAACATCCAGCATGCCGCTAGAAAGGGTGCCAAGCACGATCGCCATATGCAGCGCGCCGTCATCTAGCTTAGCGCTACTTAACATGGCGTCGTTTAAGGCAGGTGTATTCACGGCTGCCGCATTCAATACCATCACTTCGCCGTCCAGGGCACTCTGCCCTGACATATCGGCTTTTGCACTTGAAATGACGTTCATATCGAGATCGACGATCTCGGTAGCCGTTAGCTCGCTAAGGGGGATATTTTCGCGGGTGGCGTCGAGGGCACGTGAGGCGCGGTCGATCGCATCAGCCACCGGGGTGCGCTCTTGACGCAGCGAAGGAACACCCGGGGCAGAATCGCTAGGAAGCGGTACCAGCACGCTTTCAAGCGGTGTGTGTGTTTGGTTTATATCGTGATATGTCGTCAGTAACTTCTGTGTGCCCAGCACAGTGACCATTGTGGCCACGGGTAACAGTAATAATTTGTGCGTGCGGGGCAGCGAATGGAGGATTCGCAACATGGGTAAATAGACCGCCGAGTTCGTGATTAAAAGCAACAATTAAGCGCATAAACCCGGAAACCATACCCCATGAGGGAAGGGGTGCCTAGACTGTATGTCTATACATAAAATTTAATTAAATAAAATAATAGTCACAATAAGCAGATATTACTATTTATAAACACCGTTTGCTAAGAAATGTAACAGACAAAGCAGGCTAACTAAATAAGACATATTCATCATAGACGAAAACTGTTTTTTATAAAGTAAAAATATAATAAATGTCTAAAATTTACCTGTTTGCTCAGCAGCGGTGCGCTTTTGGATAACGTATTTTCTAATCCTAGCAGGCTTTTTATAGGCATAGGCGGAACTGTCGTTCGTTTCCTGGCATTCTAGGCATGTTTTTTCGAATAATAAGCCCATCGTTTCGCTGTATTGCGTTGAGGAAATCGAAATGTCCCGGGTAACACTTTCACAATGGCAAATGTTAGCCGCCGTGGTTGACCATGGTGGGTTTGCGCGTGCGGCTGAAGCCGTGCACAAAAGCCCATCGACGCTCAATCATGCCGTGCATAAACTGGAAGAGCAGCTAGGGGTTCAGGTACTGGAGCCGGTCGGCCGCCAAGTACGCTTAACGGAAGCTGGAGAGTTGCTGCTTCGCCGCGCTCGCCAGTTAATAGAAAGCGCGGCCTCGCTTGAAGATGTAGCCACACGACTGGCCGCTGGTCTGGAAGCGGAAGTGGTGGTGGCCATTGACCAGATTTTTCCTGCCGCCGCCCAAGCCAAAGCGCTTGAGCGCTTTTCTGAAACGTATCCCCAAGTGCGTGTCCAGCTCCACGAAAGTGTACTCAATGGCGGCATTGAAATGCTCTACGATGGTCGCGCCGACTTGGTGGTTTCGGGCATTGAGGCACAAGGTTTTTTGGGTGAGCCGCTGGTAACGGTGCGTTTTATTGCCGTCGCTCATCCTCAGCACGCCTTGCATCAGTTGGGCCGCTCACTGGATTTACGAGACTTGGCGCAACATCGCCAGTTGGTGGTGCGTGATTCCGCACTGCGCCAGGCCACTAATTCAGGTTGGTTGAAAGCGGAGCAGCGCTGGACCGTTACCCACCTGAACACATCGCTGGATATGCTGCGTCGTGGGTTAGGGTTTGCATGGATGCCTGAAACCCGTATTGGTGAAGAGCTAAAAAATGGCCAGTTAAAGGTACTGCCGCTGCCAGCGGGCGGTATTCGTGAAGTGCCCATTCAACTGATATTTCGTGATCGGGATCGTGCAGGCCCAGCGGCGCATGCAATGGCCGCCGCGTTAAAACAGGCGGTGATGAGCGAGTGCGCGCAGCATGATTCGACTCTCTCGAATGAAAGGCCGTAAAACATCCGCTTGAACATCCTTCAGGCGGGCGTATGCTGAAAAAAAGATAGCGGCATCAAGCCAAGCCATTCATGGAAATTTTTCAGGAGACGCCCCATGGGATTACTCGTCAACGGCGAATGGAAAGACCAGTGGTACGACACTAAAAAACACGGCGGCGAGTTTGTCCGTGAGTCTGCGCAGCTGCGCGATTGGGTAGGTGCTCAGCAAGCGGCGGAGGGCGACAGCTACCCTGCAGAAGAAGACCGCTACCACTTATACGTGTCGTTGGCGTGCCCCTGGGCACACCGAACCTTGATCATGCGTAAACTGAAAGGGCTGGAGCCGTTGATGGGCACCTCTCACGTCAGCCCCTTGATGCTCGACCAAGGCTGGACCTACCGTCAAGATGAAGGCGCTAGCGGCGACCCGATCAATGGGGTCGACTTCCATCATCAGCTTTACACCAAAACCGACCCGCACTATACCGGCCGTGTGACCGTGCCCTTGCTCTGGGATAAGCAGCGTAGTGCCATTGTTAATAATGAGTCTGCCGACCTGCTGCGTATGTTCAACCATGCGTTTGATGAGCTCACTGGCAATGATCTGGACTTTTACCCCGACGACCTGCGCAGTGTGATCGACGAGGTCAACGCCGATGTCTACGATCACATTAATAACGGTGTTTATAAAACGGGCTTTGCGACCGAGCAGTCGGTTTATGAAAAACACGTCAAGGCGCTGTTTGATGCGCTGGATCGGATGGAGGAGCGCTTGGCAGGGCAGCGCTACTTAGCGGGCGAGTGGTTGACCGAGGCAGATATTCGTCTCTTTACCACATTGATACGTTTTGATGCGGTGTATTACGGCCATTTCAAATGCAATTTCAAGCGTATTGAAGATTATCCCCAGCTTTCGAATTACGTGCGTGAAATTTACCAATGGCCTGGCGTGGCTGAAACCGTCAACATGGATCATATCAAACGCCACTACTACTATAGCCACGACACGATCAACCCCACTCGTATCGTGCCTGCTGGTCCGCTGCTCGATTTTGAACGCCCTCACGACCGAGAACGCTTACCCGGCCAAGGCATTCGCCGCCATTAAGCGAATGGTTAACGCAAGAAGGGCCGCCCAATGGGCGGCCCTTCTAGTTTCTTATATGCCAAACGGGCATATACACCAAGTTGGCATAAAGACGTGGGCGCTTACTCGTCGGCGTTAACCGCTTCGCGAGTGTTTTGCCATGCACTTTTAGCGCCTTCTTGAGTGGTTTCCCACGCGTCACGTGCGTTGGCTTTAGTCTGCTCCCACCAGTCGTTGTCATAGGCAGGGAAGGCTTCTACTTCTTCCTGGCTAGCTTCGACCATGATGCGATGCTCTGTATCACCGTCTTCTTCTGTATCGGTTTCCAGCGTGAAGTAATCGGTATCTACCACGATTTCACGACCGCCTAATCCAAGCACTGAGCCGCTTTCGATCACAAGGGCACTGATGCGCATCTCTTCATCGAACAAGATGTCGTCAACGTCACCTATTTCTTCACCGGAACCGCCGGCAAAGTAGACTTCTGCATCGAGAATGTCATCGGCAGAATACATACCTTGAGGCTCGTTTTGCGCGTGAGCACTCATAGCGAGGGTTCCCAGTAGGGCTGTACCGATGGCTGTTGTCAGGATTGTCTTACGCATAGCATCTCTCCATGTGGCTACGATAACGAGTAGGGCCGAGTCATCCATAGATGAGTAAATGATGGCTGCCTACCAATAACGAAGATAGTAAATGTGACAAGTACGTAAAGAATTGCCTATGAAGGCGTTATTGCTGATCAGCCCACTCATCGGCTCTGCGCTCAGCTTCTTCGCGCTCAAGACCATATTTCTGCTGAAGCTTACCGACCAATTCGTCTTTTTTACCGCCGATCTGATCCAGCTCGTCGTCGGTAAGGTCGCCCCAACTAGAGCGTGCTTTCCCTTTCATCTCTGTCCATTTGCCTTCGATTTGATCCCAGTTCATCGTTTCGCTCCTTGAGAGTAGTGAACTTGCTTAGGCACTTATTAGGTTAGACGAAATTTGCACAAGTGCAAGTGGTTGATTCAGTGTGGTGTAAGTTAAAAAGGGCTGGTCAGATATGAAATGCAATGTTAGGATGCGCGCTCCTCGCATGTGCTGACCCCTCCATCACGACGGTAAGCGTACATTTGCATGATTATTAACGCGCAGTGATTAATCAACGCGCAACGGTTAATAGTCATTAGCAGTATCGCTTGCGGGAACATCTTGCCAATTGCTGGATGTTCATTGCTGTGAAGATGGCGCGCCTCCAGTATTTCACCACACGGGTGAAATCGGCGCAGAAGGTCGCCACAACGGCTGGCCCGCAAATGCGGTGTTTGCCAACCGGATGCTAGGTGCGACCGGCGTCTCCGACTCCATTGATGGCTATGACCGCTTCGGCGGTGCCTGTTTTCGATAACGACCATTTGATTGGCGTTTTTGCGATAACAGAGTCAGGGACGCTCATGATGTTTTTTGCCGGTACTTACCGGCCTACCAAGGTGTGATTAATGACCTCGACTTCTGTCGCTTCGCCGAGCTTCGGCGATCTTGCTCTTTTGCCTGCTGTTCTGTCTGCTGTTGAATCACAGGGCTACGTAACCCCTTCGCCGATTCAAGCGCAAACTATCCCTGCGCTGCTTGAAGGCCGCGATATGCTGGGCCAGGCCCAGACGGGTACCGGCAAAACCGCAGCGTTTGCATTACCGTTACTGTCACGTTTAGAACTGACTCGCCGCGAACCGCAAGTGCTAGTAATGGCGCCGACTCGCGAGCTGGCGCAGCAAGTAGCTGCCTCGTTTAGTAAGTACGGCCAAAACCTCAAGGGTCTTGAAGTGGCTACCCTGTGCGGTGGTCAAGAGTACCGCGAACAATTGGGTGCCCTTAAGCGTGGCGCTCAGGTAGTAGTGGGTACGCCAGGCCGCATTATCGACCACCTGGACCGCGGTAGCCTGAAACTTGATGGCTTGTCCGCCCTAGTGTTGGACGAAGCTGATGAAATGCTGCGCATGGGCTTTATCGACGACGTAAAACGCGTGGTTGCCGATACCCCGAAAGATGCTCAGCGTGTGTTCTTCTCGGCCACACTGCCGACTGAAATTGAACGCATCGTTAACCGTTACTTGGTTAACCCGGTAAAGGTAGCGATTGAGTCGGGTACTACTACCGGCGAAAACATCGAGCAGCGCATTGTGCGCGTTGACGGCGGCGCTAAGCTTGAAGCCCTGTCTCGTATTCTCGAAGTCGAGCCGGTCGATGGGGCCATCGTCTTTGTACGTACTCGTGCCGCTTGTACCACCCTGGTTGAGCAGTTGACCGCTCGTGGTGTTAACGCTGCTGGCCTGTCGGGTGATCTGGATCAGAGCCTGCGTGAGCGTACCATTACGCGCTTGAAGCGTGGCAAAGTCGATGTGCTGATCGCCACCGACGTGGCAGCGCGTGGTCTTGACGTGTCGCGTATTACGCACGTTATTAACTACGACCTGCCCCAAGATGCAGAAGCTTACACGCACCGTATCGGTCGTACCGGTCGTGCGGGTCGTAGCGGCATCGCGATTACCTTTGCTGGCTTCCGTGAAGGCCGCAAAGTGGGCTGGATGGAGCAGGCAACCGGTCAGAAAATGACCGAAATGCCACTGCCCGATGAAGCCGCTATTCGTGCCCACCGCGATGACGTCTTCTATCAGCGCGTGATTGCCTCTTTGACCAAAGGTGCAGAAGAGCAGCGTGCGCTGATTGAGCGTTTGGTCGAGGAAGGTCATGATCCAATCGAGCTGACCTGTGCGTTTGCCGCGATGGCACGTGCTGACGAAGCGCCGATTGGTCGCCTACAGGCGCCGCGTAAAGAGAAGCCTTCACGTGATGGCGCTCCTGGCGCTAAGCCGGGTGCCCGTCGTGAACGCACTAGCGGCCCGACCGAAGGCATGACACGTTACCGCGTCTCTGTCGGTCATAAAGATGGCGTCAAGCCTGGCCAGCTAGTGGGTGCTCTTGCCAATGAAGGCGGCATTGAAGGCGCGCGTATCGGCCGTATCGATATCCGCAACGCTTTCTCTGTGGTCGAACTGCCGAGCGGCTTGCCTGCAACGATTCTGACCAAGATGGCACGTGCCCGTGTGGCCGGTCGTCCGCTGGAAATCAGCGAAGATAGCGCACCGGCTGAGCGCGCACCGCGCCGTCGTCGTGACGAAGGCGATGCGCCGGTTCGTCGTCGTGAACGCGCTTAAAGAGTAATCGACCGCCGCCCCGCGGCAGTTGAGCCACTCTCAACGCCCCCGCACCTCTCCAGGTGCGGGGGCGTTTTTTTTGCTACCTTGTGTTTTAGTAAGCTTATGTTTTGGTAAGCGTATGCATTAGTGAGCTGAAGTATTAGCGAAAGATAAAAAAAGTGCTTGGTGGATAATCAAGGAGGATGACATGCCAACACCGCTACACGAATGGAATCTAGCCCCCAGAGAAGCGAGGGCGTTACAAACGCAATTGGCGCAGCAATTGGAAGCCACTGACCGTGTCTCATCGGTCAAGCATATTGCCGGCGTGGATATCGGCTTTGAAGATAGCGGCGAAACCACCCGGGCAGCCGTGGTAATTCTCAAGTGGGACCCAGAGGCCGCGCCAAACTTAGACGTGGTGGAACAAGTGGTACACCGCGAGCCGACGCGCATGCCCTACATACCCGGGTTGCTCTCGTTCCGTGAAATTCCCGCCGTACTGAAGGCGTTCGAAAAACTCAGTGTGATGCCCGAGTTAGTCATGGTCGATGGTCAGGGGATCGCCCACCCGCGCCGATTAGGCGTAGCGGCGCATTTGGGGCTTTGGCTTGATTTACCCACCATTGGCATCGCCAAATCCCGTCTGTATGGCAAATATACCGAGGTGGGTGAGCAGCGAGGCGACTGGGTTCCCCTTTATGCAGGTAAAGAGCGAATTGGTGCCGTCTTGCGCTCCCGTGCCAAGGTGAAGCCGGTGTATGTATCGCCGGGGCACCGCATCACACTGGAATCCTCGCTTGAATGGGTGATGCGCTGCTTAGGGCGTACCAAGCTGCCTGAACCTACGCGACTCGCCGATCGGTTAGCATCGCGGCGGGACCAGCGTAAAAAGTGATCAGCGGCGCGGGCATGCTAAAAAAATGATGCTAGACAAAGCTTAAAAAGCGCTGCAGAAGGCTAGCCGCTTCGGGAGCTTCGGTCACTTCAGCCGAGAGGGTTGCCGGGTTCTCGCCCTGGTCGCGCAAGGCCGCACGTTGGCGCTCGATATAGGCGCGCATGACGGGGACGGTGAACTCTGGATGAAACTGTACGCTCCACTGGCGTGGGCCATAGCGCAGCGCTTGGTGGGCGTCGTGGCTATTGTGGGCAAGCACCGTGCAGCCGTGGGGCGCCTGCATGACCGACTGCGCATGGGAAAGATGGGCGTTAAAGCGTTCTGGAAGCTGGCTGAACAGCGGGTCTTGTTGCCCTGCCTGGGTGAGTCGTACTGGGTGAGTACCTGACTCCCGGCCTGCGGGGTGATAATCACTGACGCCGCCGAAGGCCGCCGCCATCAGCTGGTGGCCATAGCAAACACCCAGCATGGGCGTATCGTTGGCCAGGGCGCTTTGCAGCCAGGGTTTCAGTGCTTCGCTCCAGGGCTCTGCATCGCTGACCATACTGTGCGAGCCGGTGATCACAATGCCCGCCAAAGTATCGAGCGCTGGCGGGGTGGCGCTTTGGCGAGCGTCCCATACCGTTAACGCTAAATGGTCGGGCAGTGCGGTGCTAAGCTGCTGTTCAAATAGCGCTTCAAAGTCACCGTGCTGTTCGGCAATTTCTGGATAGGCGTCGCCGGTTTTAACGATCAAGACACAAGCCATATCACTCCCTCAGTGCATTGAAACGCAGTTATTGAACTAAGCGCTTTGCGGTGAGTCCGCAAAGGCGAGAAGATAGCCTATCATGGCTTATCAGATGGTTAGAACGCTTTCATTATTAACGACATAAGGAAACGACAATGCAACAAATTACCCGTGCAGGTGAACCGCTGGATGTTGCTGGTACGCTGCCTGAGAAAGGCCAGCCAGCGCCAGACATGACGCTGACCAACACCGACCTGCAAGACGTCACGTTAGCCACCTATGCTGGCAAACGTAAGGTGCTCAATATTATTCCCAGCGTGGATACGCCCACCTGTGCCATGTCAACTCGCCACTTCAATGCGTTGGCCTCCAAGCTCGACGATACCGTGGTATTGGTCGTTTCAGCCGATTTGCCGTTTGCGGCCAAGCGCTTTTGTGGCGCGGAAGGATTGGACAACGTCGAGACGCTGTCGACCTTCCGGCATCCAGAGTTTCGTGAAGCCTGGGGTGTGGCGCTGAGCAATAACGCCATGGAGGGACTATGTGCCCGTGCAGTGGTCGTGCTGGATGCCGACAATCGTGTGCTACACAGTGAATTAGTGAGCGAGTTGAAAAACGAGCCCGACTACGACGCTGCTTTGGCGGCGCTAAACTAAACCACGCTTCTATTGCTATATCATAACGGCGTCATTACATCGGCGTTCTTGCAACGATGTTACGACAACGACGTTATGGCGTGACTACTGCAGTGTGTTTGGCTGTGTGGTGGGTTAGCCACGCCGAGTTGCGTGGCGTTTTGATGCCCTCACCAGTGCGCGGATCAGGCGCTGCTGGGGGCGGTTAAAAATCAACCACTCGGGGTGCCACTGCACGCCAATCAAAAATTCATGTTCGCGTGATTCGATGCCCTGCACCAGGCCATCGCGGTCACGGGCCACGATCTCGATGCCCCTGCCAGCCCCGTAAACGGCTTGGTGGTGAAGGCTATTGACGCGGCACCAGGTTACACCGAGTAACCGGTGTAGTTTACTGGCGCCAACGATATCGACGGTTTTGCGCGGCAGTACCGTACGGCGCCGTTTCAAACCTTCATGAGTGGTATAAATATCCGGGTCCAGCGTGCCGCCAAGGTGGACGTTAATGAGTTGCGCGCCGCGGCAAATCCCCAACACGGGCGTATGCAGCGGAATAAAGCGTTCAAGCAGCGCAAGTTCCAGCTCATCCCGTGCCGGGTCTAGGCGTACATCCAGCTGTACTTCGCCGCCGTAAAGGTGGGCTTGAATATCGTCACCGCCGCCAATGATCAAACCGTCAAGGTGCTCAGGGTGGGGTCTTGAAGGCGATAAGCGCAGCGGCTTGCCGCCGTGTCGCCAGACGGCAAACCAATCAAACCACCACGCTAAGTGGCTTTTTTGGTCAGAGGTGGTAATTCCGATAAGCGGCCGAGGCATTCCGATGGTTACTCACTGTGGCAATAAAAGAATTAAAAGCGGTATTAGTGTTTACGCCGCAGCCAGCGGCTTAGTTTCTGTGCAGAGCGGGTGAGGCTTGCTTTTGCGCGTACCAGCACCGGGCGATTGTGCTCGGCAATGTATTCAGCGCAGCGAGCAAGCAGTACGTCGGCGTTGGCCGCTAATTTTTCGACTTCTACCCAGCGGTTCCACTCAATGGCTGACCCCCAGCCCGGCTGGGAAAGTTGGGCGTTGGGCAAGCGGTAGTGAAACGTCGGGCGCGGTTGCGTGAGCTGGGAATGTAACAGCTCATGGCCATGATCCGGGCGCAGATAGGCAAATAGCGGCAGCATATCCAGCTCGCGATTGCGTGTTGGGTTGTGATGCAAATAATCGTCAATCAAGGTGTCCAGGTCGGGCGAGTAGCGGCTATCGAGTACTTTTAGCGCGTAGGCTTTGTGAAATGGATTGGCATGGGGCAGCATCTCACGGGTAATATCGACCTTGATTTCATCGCGCAGCCAACCGGCCAACAACAGGTAGGCGCGCAGCATGGCGAGTATATAGTCGGCGTCATAGCGCTCTACTTCAGGGTTGAGATGCAGCCCGAAGCCATACATCAAGCTTGCATCGGTTCCCTTGGCGCCATGCGCCCGCAGCGTTTCAAACAGCGTATCCAGGTCTTCCAGCTCATTCCAGGGAACCGGTGGACACACAATTTCGGTCGGCACTAACCCCGTCACCATATCGCCGATCAGTTCGCGGGTTTTCTGATGAAACTCGACCCGCCGCTGGTGCTGGTGACGCGACCACTCACTGTCTTCGGCATGGGGGTCGTTGACGAGGGTTTTGTCAGGATGCGCATACTGGGTATCGAGTTCAATGCCAAACTCCCCCCAGCGAGTGTTCTCTACCAGTAGCCGGTGAGGGCTTACCACGTTAAGCTCCCCGCCAAACAGTTCACGAACGATCATCGCCGTGTCGCGGGGTGGCAGACCAGCGAATTCGATTTCGACGCCAACCTGCCGGATATTCCCATGGCTGTTTAAGCGGTTAGGTGGAGCTTGTAGCGTCATCTCGGCATCCTTGAGGTGAACGTTTGAGCAGTCAGCCTATCATAGTCACGCGTTGACGCTGAGTGTATTACGGCCATCGCGGCGACAGACGGTGAGCAGGGCGCCATCAAAGCTAATTTTCAGGAGTAAGGCGTGCGACAGCACTGGTTAATCAATTCGTTAATAGGCGTCGTGTTTTGGGTATTGGCGAGCCTCGCCTTGACGGGCGTAGTGTCGAGCATGGCTATCACTCAAGCCCAGGCGCAAACGGTTTCACTCCCGGGGCTGGGGGATGGCGGCGAGGAGGAAACCGCCGATGTTAGCGGCGAAGAGTTCCAGGCCTCGCTGAGTGATGTGATCACGCTGCTTGAAAGCGAGGAGCGCCGCACGGAGCTACTGACGTCGCTACGCGAGCTGCAGGTGACCACCGATGCCGCCACTGAGGATGAAGGCGTTGTGCGCCAGGGGTTGCTGGGGGCACTTGCCGACACCTTGAGTGACCTCGGCGACCAGGCCCAGGCAGGCGACTCACCGGTGGATCAATGGTCGCGCCAACTGGTACAGGGGGCGGACGACTTACGCGCCCTAAACGACGATGCCGACCAGGGTGAGGCCATTCGTGCGGCCGCTGAAGGGGCCGTTCTGGCGCTGATTTGGATCGTGCTGCTGGTAGTCATGATCGCCTTTGGGCGCATGGTGGCTACCCGTCGTGAGTGGCCGCTGGATCTGCCGCGGGATCCCAAGGCCTGGCTCATGGCGGTGCACTTTTTACGTCGGATGCTGCCCTGGGCGCTGGCCTTTGCCATTACGCTGGGGGTTGGTCAAGCACTGCCGGATAGCCCAGGGCGTACGCTGGTGCTGGTGGTGGCCTATATATGCCTGTGCGGGCGGGCGCTTTCGGTCGTGTTCGAAACCGTGATCGCGTTCTTTAGCCGCGGGCATCGCTTTACCGCCGTGCAGCTGCTTCAGCAGCATGCCTTACGCGGTATGTTTGTGATCGGTGCGTTGATTGCGCTGGGCGATGCGGCCAACTCGACTCGCCTGGTGGAAATGCTGGGAAGCGAGCTATCGAGTTTGGTCTCGGTACTCTCCAATATGCTCGCGGCGCTGCTTTCCGCTCGGTTTATCATAAAATTCAAGCGCCCCGTGCGCCATTTGATTTGCAACCGGCCGTTCAAACAGCGCCGTGACGCGAGCACCGCCGTTGAGATGATCCGCTCGCTGGGGGGGCTGTGGCACATTCCTGCGCTGCTGCTGGTCAGTGGTTCGCTGCTGGCGATTTTTATTACCGTTGGCGATGTCGGCACCGCCCTTGCGCGCTCGATCATATCTGCCAGCCTGCTGGTACTTACGCTGGTAGTGACGGGCCTGCTACGCCGCCAGGCAGAGCGTCTGGGACGTCGTCGCCATCGCCACCGCCAGAGCCAATATCGCAAACGGCTGGAGCGTTTTGGTTTTGTGCTTGCCCATATTTTCGCCTGGATGGTGTTTGCCGAACTCTCGATGCAGGTGTGGGGCAGCTCGTTCTTTGGCCTGGGGCAGCAAGCGGTTGCCAGTGCTCGCATTGGTCAAGCGCTCGTCAGCCTCGGTGCGACCGTTCTGTTGGCGTGGTTGGTGTGGATCTTTGCCGACACGGCTATTCAGCGTGCATTGATGTCATCGGCGCGCTCGCGGGGGCGGCGAGTCAATCAAGCGCGGGCGCAAACCATCACGCCGATGATTCGCAATGTCATCTTCGTGACTATTTTGATCATCGCCGTTATCGCCGGGCTGGCCAATCTGGGGGTTAACGTAACGCCGCTGTTAGCCGGTGCCGGTGTGATTGGTCTGGCGATTGGTTTTGGTGCTCAAACGCTCGTGCAGGATTTGATTACCGGTATCTTTATCTTGATCGAGGACTCGCTGGCGGTCGATGACTTCGTGCAGATCAATAACCATATGGGCACGGTCGAAGGGCTGACACTGCGCACCGTAAGGCTTCGCGATCTGGATGGGATCGTGCACATCATCACGTTTAGCCGTATCGAATCGATCCATAACATGTCGCGTCAGTTCGGCATTGCGCTGATGCGTATCCGCATTCCGTTCGACATGAAAATCGACGATGCGATTACCTTGATGCAAGAGACCGCCCAGGAGCTGCGGCGTGACCCTATGATGCGCCACTACATCTGGTCGCCGCTGGAAATGCAGGGGGTTCAGGGGTTTGAAGATGGCTGCCCGATCCTGCGTATGCGTTTTCGCACCGCGCCCGAAATGCAGTGGGATGTCTCCAGGGCGTTTAATCTGTTGCTCAAGCAGCGTATGGAAGCGCAGGAAATCGACCTGGGCGTGCCGCGCCTCAGCATCAGTATGGAGTCGCGCTCGGAAGATCGTATGGAAGCCACCGCGGGAACGTCGTTCTCGCTTGACGATGACGCGCCCGACAGCGATCAGGGGGCGTCAGACGCTGAGCAGGAAACGGACTCAGAAGACCACAAGCGACCCGCGCCGCCAAAACCTGCCCCACGCCCGACCAAGGCAGAAATTAGGCGCGATGAGCAGGCACGCAAGCATGATCAGCCGGCTAATCGCGCCGCGTCACATCGGCAACAGGCCCCAGCACAGGGCAAGCCCCAAGCTGGCTCCTATGCCAATCCCGGCGGCGAACACGGCGATGAGTAACCATGGCGCGCGCAAGCGCCGCCACCGGTTATACAGCGAAACCGCATGACTCACTCGGTCAACCATTTCGTCATGGCGCGAGATGGCGTGGTCGGGCGGCAGTGAAAAGTCGTTAGCCACATCGCCCTGCCAGTGTGCGCCGTGGCTGAGCCCCAGGCGTGCGCGTAGCCTGCCAATATCACTGACGGTGTCGTGCAGCGCGTCGTAGACCTCGCGGCGCGCGGCAACGGCAAATACCGCCTCGGCGTCTTGGCGCAGGGCGCTGTGCTGGCAGCTAGCCACGGCGTGCTGGATCTCTTGGTCGTTAGCCTCGGGAGGAACCGCGAGGCGCTGGTACAAATCGCGCATAGGGGTCTATCGTTTCTCTTATCGCTTTATTCTCGAGGACCAGCACAAAACGCTTAGCATTGCATGGCCCTAGTAAGTTTGCATTAAGTAATCGTAGGCGTTTTTGATACGTTGAAAACGTGCGGACGCCAGGGCGACCTGTTGTTCGCTTTCGGAGTAGAAGCGGTCCGGATGATGTAGCTGCGCCATGCGCCGATAGGCGTGGCGAACTTCGACCCGAGTTGCTCCGGGGGTGAGTCCAAGTACTGATAGTGCCCGTGCGGTGCGGTCAGGGGGCGGGGGAGCAGTGCGCTGCTGGCGTGAATCATGGCTGCGCCGCTCATGCTGAGACGAGCCTTGCCGCTGGGAGCGTTGCCTTTCCTGTTCGGCTTGCTCGCGTTGGCGTTGGCGCGCGTGTTCCTGCTGGCGTGCCTGTTCTTGCTGGCGCTGCTGATCACGCTCTCTCGATTGGCGGGCCTCCTCTTGGCGCCGCTGCTTCTCTTGCTGTTTTTCCTGCTGCTTTTGTTGTTTCTGCTGGTGGCGCTGCTCTTTGTGCTGCTGTTGCTGTTCGGCTCGTGCGTGGGCCTCTCGATGGCGCTGCTCGGCCGCCGCCGCTTCGCGTGCTTTGCGGGAGTGGTAATCTGGGTCGTGGGTTTGCCAGTAGGCATCACGACTTGGGTCTTCGGGAGTGGTCAGCGGCGTTCCTGTCAGCTCCTTGAACAGGGTGTTTAAGGTCCCCGGAGCAACGGCGAGCAAGTCGGCTAAAAAGCGCAAAATATAATGGTTGGCCAACGATAACTCACCATCATCGGTGGCCACGGTAATCGCTTGATGAATAATGCTTAAACTGCGTTCAGTACCACACTCTTTGCGCACGACCTCGGCGGCTAACTGAATCGCTTGCAGGTCTTGGCTATGGGCAATGCTCATGACTGGGGCCAGCTCATGGCCATGGCGAAACGGTGCCGTCACCTGGGCCAGGCGCCGGCGTCGCTGGCCTTCAGAAACGTGTTGGCGGTGCACCAGCACCCAAGCCAACAGTAGCAGGGTTGCCGTATCCACTTGGCTGCGGCTCTTTAACAGCAGCAGCTCAAAGGGTGAAAAACGGGCAATGGACATTTCCTAGCTCCACAGATGAAGAGGTGAACAGCGGGCAGTGGTTGAGTGCAGCACCCTGATCATTTCAGCCATGGTATATCATCACGTTAGGCAAAGAAGTAGGAGATTGGTGAGTTGATCAACGTTGAGCGTAAAAACAGCTTTCAGCTGCGTCTTACTCGGCGGCTCAAGGAAGAGACATCGCATAACCTCGACGTCTATCTTTTTGTACCTGGCGAGCTGGGATTAAGTACTCAGCTTATCTCAGAAGAGGCTTTTTATCATGCCGCTATCCATGTATCGCGCACTTATTACAGCGACGAATACCTGCTGCCGCTCGTGCATAGCCGGTTGGCCAGTCGTAACCGGCTGGGCAGCGACTCCTATCGGTTGAGTTTGAGCCTTTACGCCTACCAATACGTGGAAGCGATGGAGCGCACGACCCAGGCAATGTTAGTGACCGCCAATAAGCTGCGACATGCGCGCCAAGATCAGCGCGAAGAGAACAGTGAGGTGCAAGAGAGTGCCACTGCCTTGCGGGATCAACTACATGAAATGATCGACTTGAGCGACGGTATTCTCAAGCGGCTGCGGCGCAATCAGCCGGATGACGACAGTTTCAAAAAGTACTTTGCCAACATTGATAACTACCTCTCCTGGTTTACCGAGCAGCAGCTGTTGGCGCTGGTGGCGCACATGCCGCGCGGCGGCGAGTTTACCGATATTCGCCGGCGCTTTATCAGCGTGTGCCACCGTGAGGGCGAGCATCGTCGAGACCAGCAGTACAACGCTGAACGGGTAATGGCGGACCCAACGCGGATGTCGAACAAAATGCGCCTGCTGCGGCGCTTGATCGAGCACCCGATTACGCTAAAGCAAGAAGCGTTAGAGCTCGGCAGCGGTGAGCAGAAAGCGGTCAAAGCTCTGGCCACGGCGGTGGTGATGGGGTTCGTGACGCTAGGGGTACTGCAGCTACGCAGCGCGCTGGGGGATCTCTCGGCGCTATTCGTCTTGGCCATGGCGCTGCTCTATGCCATGCGCGAGGTATTTAAAGATGATTTACGCAACACGCTTTGGCGTTGGCTGCGCAAAGGCCGCCCCAAATGGCGCCGCCAATATTTAGACCCCACGCGCAATGCCGTGGTGGGCCGCCAGTTGGAGTGGTTCGACTACAAACGCTTTGCGTCACTGGGTGATGACATTCAACAGCTGCGCCGCCGCAAAGTGGCGCAGCGGGAAGAGGTGGTGCTGCACTACCGATCCAGTTCCCGTATGTCGCCTACGCGTTTTTTAAGCGGCTACGAACACACGCGCGAAACGCTCAACGTGGATATTTCCATGCTGACGCGGCTAATGAGTAAGGGTAAGCATCACATCTATCGGCTTAAAGACGGGCAGGCGGTGCGTGAAGGGGTCGAGCGTCGCCACCTGTTCAATCTCATCATTCGTGAAACGGGAAGCGAAGACACCCCCTACCTAGCCCGCTGGAAAGTCGTGGTGAGCCGCTCAGGCATTGTGGATGTCGAGAAAGTGGAGGAGAGCAGCGCCGTTGAGACGAAAAAACCAACAGGTAAGCAGGCATAAAGCTGCGCTAGATCAAATTAGTCTCAATGCGTTCTTTAAGATAGTCAGCCAGCATAGGCAAATCTCCAGTAGCGATCTAGGATCAAAGAGAAGGTAGCCTCCAGGAGATGAGCTATGCAAGCTATCGATATTATGACCCCTAAAGTGGTGAGTGTGGGACCCGATACGGAAGTACGTGACATTGCGCAACTGCTGCTTCAGCATCGTATTAGCGCTGTTCCTGTCGTTGATGGCGATCGCAAAGTGATCGGCATTGTCAGCGAAGGTGATTTGATGCGCCGGGTAAAAAATGGCAGTGACTATGGTCACTCATGGTGGTTATCGCTATTTACGAGCGGCAAGGATGCTGGCGACTATGTCAAAACGCATGGTCGTAAAGCCCATGAAGTGATGACGCCAGATCCACTGACCGTTGAAGAGAACACGCCACTGCATACCATTGCGCGAATGCTGGAAAAGCACCATATCAAACGCGTACCCGTGGTGCGTGAAGGTATATTGGTGGGGATCGTCAGCCGCGCCAATCTGCTGCAAGGTATTGCCAATGCGGCGGTAGCGCCGACCCAGTCACCCGCGGATGATCGACACATCCGCGAGGCCATACTGGATGAGGTGGAACATAACACCGGCGTGCAAACCGAAGGCATCAGCGTGATTGTGGATGGCGGCGTTGTGGAAATCTGGGGGCTGGTCGAGTCGCTTGAGCAGAAGCAGGCGGTGACGGTCGCGGCAGAAAATGTGGCTGGGGTGGCCCGCGTCGAAAACCATCTAGGGATGATGCCGCGGGGCATGGGCTATAGTTAAGTGTTGGCTAATATGTTTCTGATCTGCGTCAATGCCCGCTATTGTATAGCGGGCATTGTCATTTTATACGACTGTCTTAATCGCTTGCTCTAGGTTATCCACGCTGCGCTCGGTGTGGTGCAGCTTATCGAGCCCAAATAGGCCAATGCGGAAAGTTTGGAAGTTATCACCTTCATCGCACATGAGCGGTACACCGCCGGCGACCTGCACGCCCGCCTGGGCCAGTTTGCCTACCAAGCCGCTATCGTCGCTGTAGCAGACCACCACCCCTGGGGCCTCAAAGCCTTCCGCCGCCACGCTGACAAAACCGTGACGCTTGAGCATGGCACGGACTTCACGGCCAATCGCCTGCTGCTCCTCTTTTACCTTGGCGAAGCCGTAGGCGCGGGTTTCCTGCATGATATCGCGCAGCTGCCGCAAGGCGTCCGTGGGCATAGTGGCGTGATAAGCATGCCCACCGTTTTCATAAGCCTTCATGATGCTGTGCCACTTGCCCAGGTCGCAGGCAAAGCTGTTGCTCTGGGTCTCGTGCAAGCGCTGCGTAGCCCGCTCTGACAGCATGATCATGGCGCAGCAGGGCGAGCCGCTCCAACCTTTTTGCGGCGCGCTCACCACTACGTCAATGCCGAGCGCCTGCATATCCACCCACAGGGTGCCCGCGGCGATAGCATCTAACACAAATAGGCCGCCTACCTCGTGAGTGGCCTCGGCGAGCGCCTGAATATAGTCGTCCGAGAGCAGCAAGCCAGCGGAGGTCTCCACTTGCGGGGCAAACACAACGGCGGGCTTTTCGCTACGAATCTGCGCCACGGCTTCATCGATGGGTACCGGCTGAAATGGCGAGCGTGGGTCATCGGCGTTAAGACGCCGTGCTTTTAGCACCGTGTGCTGGTCGGTTAAACGGCCCATCTCGATAATCTGTGTCCAACGGTAGCTAAACCAGCCGTTGCGAATCACCAGGGTTTTCTGATCAACGACAAACTGACGCGCCACTGATTCCATACCAAAGGTGCCACTACCGGGAACGATGACGGCGGAGTGAGCGTGGTAGACCTCTTTCAGCGTGGCCGATATATCCCGCATCACACCTTGAAACTGTTGCGACATATGGTTCAGCGAGCGGTCGGTGTAGACCACTGAGTACTCAAGCAAGCCGTCGGGATCGACGTTGGGCAGTAAACCAGCCATGGCGTTCTCCAAATAAGGGCTGTGCGCTCATCGGCACACTTCATCAAAGGCATTCGGTGGCTACTAAGAGTACGAGCAATAAAAGCACAAAACCAGCCCGCGTAGGGGCTGGTTTTGATTGCCGAAGGGACTGGCTTAACGCGGCGGTAACTGCTCGGGCCCAAAGGCGTCGGGCAGCAGCGTTTCCATGGTGTAGGTTTTCATCAGTTCACCGCTGCCGGAAAGTACCTTGATTTGGGTCTCTGGCGTCGCGAATTCGCGGATGCGCTGGCGGCAGTCGCCGCAGGGCGTGCAGAGGTGATCACCGGGGCCCATCACATAGACGGTTGCCAGCTGGCGTTGCCCGGCAGTGATCATGGCGGAAATGGCCGAGGCCTCGGCGCACAGGCCTTTGTAGTGAGCGACTTCCACGTTGGTGCCTGCAAACTGTTGGCCATCGGGGGTGACCATCACTGACGCGACAGGATGCGCAGAGTAAGGCACATAGGCGTTAGCCCGCGCGCTTAACAGCTTTTGAACGATCTCTGTTGATACTTCATCCGTTTGCTGACTCATCACAACTTCCTCTTAAGCGCGGGCAGCGTCGTCGCGCAACACGGTGTCGAGTGCAATCAGCATCATGTCGTCGAAGGTGGTTTGACGGTCGGCACTGGAGAGCGAATCGCCTTTCAGGATGTGATCCGACACGGTGCAGATGGTCATGGCGCGGGCGCCAAACTCGGCGGCGACGCCGTAAAGGCCAGCGGCTTCCATCTCGACGCCGACAATGCCGTAGCGCTTGAGCATTTCAGCCATGTCGGTTTGCGGGTTGTAGAACAAGTCAGCTGAGAAGATGTTACCCACTTTGACCGGCACGTTCTTGGCCTTGGCGGCCGCGACCGCGTGCTGGGTCAGTTCAAAATCCGCAATGGCGGCGAAGTCGTGGTCGTTAAAGCGCATGCGATTGACCTTGGAGTCGGTGCTGGCGCCCATGCCGATGACCACATCGCGTACGTTGACGTCGTCGCGTACTGCGCCGCAGGAGCCCACGCGAATCAGCGATTTAACGCCGTAGTCGGTGATCAGCTCTTTGGCGTAGATGGAGACCGACGGAATGCCCATACCATGGCCCATCACGGAAATCTCACGGCCTTGGTAGGTGCCGGTGTAGCCAAACATATTGCGCACGTCGTTGACCTGGCGAACGTTCTCCAGGTAAGTATCGGCGATGTATTTGGCGCGCAGCGGGTCGCCGGGCATCAGCACGGTATCAGCGAAATCGCCGGGGGCAGCATTAATATGCGGGGTTGCCATCAAATATCTCCTTAAGCGGCGCTAGCCTTTATGCAGCGTCGGGTAGAAAGCTTTTGCCATCGGCCATGGCCGGCAGCAGGAAAAAGTCGGCCAGGGTTTGGCCAATATCGGCAAAGGTGCCGCGCTCGCCCAGCGGGCCGGGGATGAAACCGGGGCCGTGTACCAGAATAGGGATGTACTCGCGGGTGTGCTCGGTGCCGTGCCAGCTGGGGTCGCAGCCGTGATCAGCCGTCAGAATCAGCAGATCGTCTTCGCTTAGCGCCGCCAGCAGCTTGGGTAGCTTGGCGTCGAAATCTTCCAGCGCAGCGGCGTAGCCCGGCACGTCCCGGCGGTGGCCATAGACCGAGTCAAAGTCGACAAAGTTAGTCATGATCATGGCGCGTTCGCCTTCTTCGCGTTGGCTGGTGCGCGCGATCTCGTTGAGCGTCGCTTCCATCAGCGCGTCGTGCCCGCTGGCCTTTACCTTGTGGGTAATGCCGCAGTGGGCGTAGATATCGGCAATTTTGCCAATCGAGACCACTTCGCCACCGGCATCATCGAGCTTTTGCAGCACGGTGGGCGAGGGCGGCTCGACGCTGTAATCGCGACGGTTGCCGGTGCGGGCGAAGGTGTTGCTGTCTTCGCCGATAAACGGGCGCGCGATCACGCGGCCGATGTTGTATGGCTCCAGCAGCTCGCGGACGGTTTCGCACAGCTTATAAAGCCGCTCCAGGCCGAAATACTCTTCGTGGGCGGCGATCTGAAACACCGAATCCGCCGAGGTATAAACAATCGGCTTGTCGGTGGCGATGTGCTCTTCACCCAGGCGGGCAATGATCTCGGTGCCGGAAGCGTGGCAGTTGCCAATCACGCCAGTGAGGTCAGCATCCTGAACGATGGCGTCAAGCAGCTCAAGAGGGAAGCTGTCGGTTTTATCCAGAAAGTAGCCCCAGTCAAAGCGGACCGGGACACCGGCAATTTCCCAGTGGCCGGAGGGAGTGTCTTTGCCGCTGGAGATCTCTTTGGCGTGGGCGTAAGCGCCTTCCAAACTCTCGGGCAGCGTGACGCCTTCGGCCACGTTGCCCGTGGCGTCGCGGTGGGCATGAAACAGCCCCAGCTTGGCCATGTTGGGCAGCTTGAGAGGGCCTGAACGGTTGGCATTATCGGCTTCGCCACGGGCGCAGGCGGCAGCGATATGGCCCAAGGTGTCGGAGCCTTCATCGCCGAAGGTAGCGGCATCCGGGGCGGCGCCAATCCCAAATGAATCGAGTACCAATAAAATCGCGCGGCTCATGAGGCTTCTCCACGGAAAGTGTCTTGTAGCAACGTATCGGCGCTGACCGCCCCTTCGCCAATCGTAAACGCCGCGCGTAGCTGCTGGGCGGCGCGCTCGGCAGCGGCTTCGCTGCGGGCGTGCACCATGGCGATGGGCCGCTGGTTGTCCACGCTGTCGCCGATCTCGACGATAGCGGTGAAACCAACGCTGTGATCGACGCTGGCGTCGTTACGCAGGCGGCCACCGCCCAGCTCCACCACGCTCATGCCCACGGCGCGGGTATCGATGCGTTGTACGATCCCTGATTGCTCGGCATAAACCGGTTTGATGACCTCGGCCTTGGCCAGGTAGTGCTCTGAGCGCTCCATAAAGTCGCTGGGGCCACCGAGCTCACGCACCATGCGGGCGAACACTTCAGCAGCAGCGCCGGAGGTTAGCGCTTTTTCAAGCTTGGTCAGGGCTTCTTCACGCGAGCCTGCGAGTTTGCCTGCCATCAGCATTTCCACCGCCAGCTCGCGGGTGACTTGCATCACGCGGCTGTTGGGGCGGTCGCCGCGCAGCAGGGCCAAGGTCTCGACGATTTCAACGGCGTTACCGGCGCAGGGCGCTAGCGGCTGGCTCATGTCGGTGAGTAGCGCCGTGGTGGGCGTGCCCGCCTGGGTGGCCACATTGGCGATGCTTTTGGCCAACTCGCGGGATTTTTCCGGCGTGGGCATAAACGCACCGCTGCCGACTTTAACGTCCATCACCAGCGCATCCAGTCCGGAGGCGAGCTTTTTGCCCAAGATGGAGGCGGTAATCAGCGGAATCGATTCTACGGTGGCGGTCACGTCACGCACGCCGTAGATGCGCTTGTCGGCAGGTGCCAAGTCACCGGTCTGGCCGATGATCGCCACGCCAGTGGATTTCACTACCTCGCGGAAGCGTTCAGGAGCGGGGTAGGGATCGTAGCCGGGGATCGATTCGAGCTTGTCCAGGGTGCCGCCGGTGTGGCCCAGGCCACGACCAGAGATCATCGGCACAAAGGCACCGCAGGCAGCGACCCAGGGGCCGAGCACCAGCGAGACCAAATCGCCCACGCCGCCGGTGGAGTGCTTATCCACGATCGGGCCGGGCAGATTGAGGTCGCTCCACTGCATCACGTGGCCGGAGTCGCGGGTAGCGGTGGTCAGCGCAACCACTTCTTCACGGCTCATGCCGTTGAGAAACACCGCCATGGTGAAGGCGCCAATCTGGGCATCGCTGATGCGATCATCGGCAATGCCCTGTACAAACGCTTTGATCTCTTCCGCAGGCAGCGGCTGGTTATCTCGCTTAAGGCGAATCAGCTCCTGGGGGAGCAAGGCGTGTTGGGTTGTGTTGGCTGACATTAGTAACCTCCTTGGCCTTGGGGTGCCGCGTTGGTGCTGCCGGTCAACGTATCCAGTAGGTTGCTCAGCAGGCTGGATGCGCCGAAGCGGAAGTGCGCGGGGGTTACCCAGCCCGGGCCCATGATCTCGTTGGCAAGGGCCAGATATTCCGCTGCGTCCTCGGCGGTTTTAACGCCACCGGCGGCTTTAAAGCCAACGTCTTTGCCGCTGGCCTTGATCGCGTTGAGCATAATCTCAGCGGCTTCAAGCGTTGCGTTCACGGCGACTTTACCGGTCGATGTTTTAATGAAATCCGCGCCGCCTTCAATGGCGAGTTCGCTGGCGCGTTTGATCAGCGCAGGCTCTTTGAGTTCGCCGGATTCAATAATCACTTTGAGCAGTGCCTGGCCAGCGCAGGCGGCTTTGCACATCTCGACCAGTTCCAGGCCAGTCTCTTCATCGCCTGCCATTAGGGCGCGGTAGGGAAACACGACATCGACTTCATGGGCACCGGAGGCAACGGCATCCCGGGTTTCACGCGCGGCGCCCATGATGTCGTCGCCACCGTTGGGGAAGTTGGTAACGGTGGCGATCTTCACTTGGTCATTGAGGGTATGAGCGGTCAATGCACGCTGGGCAGTGACAATGAATTGGGGGAAAACGCACACCGCCGCAGGCGTGCCAAAGGGCGTTTTTACTTGCTGGCAGAGTGCTTCAATGGTGCTGTCGGTGTCGCTATCGTTCAGACTCGTCAGGTCCATGAGGGTAAGTGCCTGGCGGGCGGCTTGGACAATATGGGGAGAGGCTGTCGCAGTCATGGAGTTCTCACAAATCAGTAAAAGATAAAAACGGGCACTGCGGATAAAACCGCAGCGCCCGATACGTTAAGTAGCTGTCATTGCGCTAATCGTGCAACCCGTGGCAAACGCTATGCAGACGCGCCACTCAGCGCAATAAAGAAGCCAGCGATAGAGGCCGACATCAAGTTGGATAGTGTACCGGCCAAGACGGCTTTAACACCAAAACGGGCAATTTCTTTACGGCGCGTCGGTGCAATGCTGCCCAAACCACCCAGCAAAATCGCAATGGAGGAGAGGTTAGCAAAGCCACACAGTGCGAAAGAGAGAATCGCCATGGTGTGCGGTGTCATCATTTGACCCGTCGCCGCCACGACCTGTTCCCCATCGATGTAAGGCGCTAGATTGATATAGGCGACAAATTCGTTGACGACCAGTTTCTGGCCGATAAACGAGCCTGCCAGCGTGGCTTCTTCCCACGGCACACCCAACAGAAACGCCAGCGGGGCGAACAGCCAGCCCAGGATTAATTCCAGGCTCAGCGATTCAAAGCCTACCCAGCCACCAACGCCGCCGAGAATGCCATTGATCAACGCGATCAAGCCAATGAACGCGAGTAGCATCGCGCCCACGTTAGCGGCCAGCATCAAGCCTGAGGTAGCGCCGGAAGCGGCAGCGTCCAGCACGTTGGCGGGCTTGTCTTCCTGGGCGTCAATCTCTTCTTCTACCTTGGTAACGCTGTCGCTATCGGACACATCCTGGGTTTCCGGCATGATCAGCTTGGCAAACAGAAGCCCGCCCGGCGCCGCCATAAAGGAAGCCGCTACCAAGTACTCCATGGGAATACCCAGTGCCGCATAACCCGCCAATACCGAACCCGCCACTGACGCCAAGCCGCCGCACATAACGGCAAACAGCTGTGAAGGCGTCATGCGGGCGATAAACGGACGTACCACCAGCGGCGCTTCGGTTTGGCCAACGAAGATATTCGCGGTCGCGGAGAGCGATTCTGTCCGTGAAGTGCCCAGGGCTTTTTGCAGTGCGCCACCCAGAATGCGGATGACCCACTGCATAATGCCGATGTAGTAGAGCACGGCGATGAGAGAAGAGAAGAAGATAATGACCGGCAGCACTTTGATGGCAAACACAAAGCCGACATTTTCAACGTCCGCTAAACCACCAAACAGAAAGCCGATACCGTCGTTGGCGTAGACCAAAATCTGGCTGACGCCCGAGGAGATGGCTTGCAGCACCGCCTGACCGAAAGGCACATAAAGGACAAACGCCCCGATGCCCGCTTGAATAGCAAAGGCGCCCAGCACGGTACGTAGCCGAATAGACTTACGGTCATAAGAGAAAATCAAGGCAATGGCCACTAGCGTGACCATACCCACCAAGCTCATAAGGAGTGTCATAAGGGGATCCTTCGAGTCTGCGCGAACGTGCCGCGCTTATAGTAAGTTGAGCTTGACGGAGTAGATCATCGCATTCTGATAATTGTTGGGTGTGCCCAACTTATTGTCAGAGTAGCGATACTGAATACCGGTGGTGATCAAGTCGCTTGGATGCCACCACAGGCTCAGTGCACCGTTGGTGCCCACACTGCCTGCTTTTTCGCCCACATAGTTCTGTTCCAGGTACTCATCGTCACGGCCAAAGGTCTGCTCGTGCCAGTTGGTGACGCTGAAGTTCTGGTCGAGCGCAGCGAAATCATAACCCGCGACCCAGCCAGCCATAAAGCCGTTCATGCCGCTATAGCTGTTGCTTTGCACCCGCGCAGCACCGATAAACGGTTTGAACCATAGGCCGTTATCGAAGGTAGTGCGGTAGCCCAAGCCTAGAATCTGATCCTGCTCGCGGCTTTCAAAACCGTAATCGCGGAAGTCGTAAAGGTGGGCATAGATCGACAGCGGGCTATCGCCCAGATAGATGTGCGAGGTTATTTTGCCCGCAGTACGGAAGTTATCTTGACCGCCGCTCGACGCATCGAATTGATCGTTGGTGGGGTTCTCGAAATCAAAGAAACCGTAAAACTCGCCCCAGCTAAAGCCAGCGCCGCCTTCAATTTCGAGAAACATAAAGTCGCTCTTCGCCGCGTTAGAAGCGGTGCGTGCTTCGGTGCCGTTCGACCAATCCAGATAGTTGACCGAGACATTGGCAAATGACCATAAGCGATCAAGCGGATGAGGCTGAGCGTCATCTGCCAATGCGGGAGTGACGAGGGCAGTACTTGTCAGTAAAGCGCCAGCACTAAGGGTGACAAGCGATGAAGAGCGAGTGTGTTTTCGAGCAGTCATGAGAGCCTCAACAGGGTCGTGGCGGAGCCATTTGCGAGTGGCTAACCGAGGTTTTAGTCGTGCGGGCTGGCGTTAATGTTAAAATTATAACATTCAGTGTTATTTTTCTAACGTTGATTTGCAAGAGTTGTCACATCAACGCTATTTAAATGTCATATCGCTATCGTATGCATCATGAATCACGTTAATGATCGTTGTCGCAGTGGAAATTCCGCCGCTGCTCGCTCAGCATAGAAACAAAAAGGCGGCAACCTACAGGCTGACGTTACGTTTATCAAGACAAGAGGGGTTGATAAGGAGATGCCCACCATGAATGGCCGCAGCGCTCAGCGTCTCGCCAAACTTCAGGAAGCGCTAGCCAGTGGCGGCACGCTTCATCTGCGCGATGCTGCAGAGCTGTGCGAAGTGTCGGAAATGACTATCCGCCGCGACTTGACCACTCAGCCCACCGCAATGAGTTTGCTGGGCGGGCGCTTGGTGATGGCGAATTATCCTGGGGTAACGCCGATTTACGATTTGACCGAGCAGCAGGCGAGCCATTACCAGGCGAAATACCGCCTCTGTCAGCGGGTGCTTGCCTTTATTGAAGAGGGCGATACGCTCTTTATCGACTGTGGTTCGACCCTGATTCCTTTATTGAGCCAGTTAAGCCATTTTCGGGAACTGACGGTCGTCACTTATGCACTCAACGTTGCCAATGCGGTCGCCGCGCTGCCCAACGTTCGGTTGGTGCTGCTGGGCGGGCTTTTTTACGCGGCGTCTCAATCATTTGGCAGCGATAACATGGCCGCCGGTATCGAGCGGTTAGGGATCAATAAAGCATTGATCTCGGCAGCAGGGGTAGATTTAGAGCGCGGGGTAAGCTGTTTCCACTTCCATGAAGTGGCCCCCAAACAAGCCGCGATCGCCACCGCCATGCAACGTTTGCTCGTGGTCGATGCCAGCAAGTTTGGCGTGGTGCGGCCTGCGTACTTTGCCGCACTGGATGATTTTGATGTGGTCGTTACCGACGAGGAGGGCGCGCCCCAACTGCTAAACGGTCACAGCTCTGATTTACCCACGGTCTCCGTGGCCTAACCGCCCTCTGTTTGTCTTTCTGCGCTTGCCTGCACTCCCACGTCCTGGTGGCCAATGCCTGGGTGCGGCAATGCGCCACTTCTTTCGTGATCTAGATCAATAGAAAATACTTTCGTCTTACTTGCTTGCGCTTTTAAGGCTTAGGCATGCAAGACCTGCCGCTATTCCCAATCGGCGGCGCATATTTTTCCCGGAACAGTGACGCTCAGCGCACCACGCACAGGTTTGTGAGGATGCTCCCACGAGCATGTTTTGGGAAGAGTATGGGGTGATAGTTAGCCTGCTATTTATCATGACCGCAGGGCTGGCTAGTGTGTTTTAAACCCTAACTTTTAACACCTTGGACGAGATCACACCATGCAACGACGCTCACTATGGCGCAGGCGAGGCACGTTAGTGCTCCTTGCGCTGTGCCTGTTTCTAGCAGGCTGTAGTTCAGCGCTATTAGACCCCAAAGGGCAGGTTGGCGCAGAGCAGCGGACGCTGATTCTGACCGCTTTTGGCCTGATGTTGATTGTAGTTATTCCCGTTATTGTGATGACGCTGCTGTTCGGCTGGCGCTATCGGCGTAGTAATAGCGGGGCTAAGTACCTTCCCGATTGGGCGCACTCCAACGCGATTGAAGCGGTGATCTGGATCGTGCCTTGCGCGATTATCGCGGTGCTGGCGCTGTTGACCTATAAAACGTCCCACAGCCTTGATCCCCACAAACCGCTGGAAAGCGACGTGGAGCCGATCGAAATTCAGGCCGTATCGCTGGACTGGAAATGGCTGTTTATCTATCCCGAGCAGGGCGTGGCCAGCGTTAATGAAGTGGCCTTCCCGGTCAATACCCCGGTGCGTTTTCGGGTGAGCTCCGGCTCGGTGATGAATGCCTTTTTCATCCCCCATTTGGGTAGCCAGATCTACGCCATGGCGGGGATGGATAACGATGTCCACCTTATCGCTGAGGAGCTAGGTAACTACCCAGGTCGCTCCACCAACTACAGTGGCGCGGGTTTCTCGGGCATGACCTTCGAAGCCAAGGTGACCACTCCCGACGAGTTCGATGACTGGGTTGAAACCGTGCGCGGTGCCTCTGAAACGCTGACCTACCCAGAAGGCTACGAGGCCCTGGCGGAGCCTAGCAAATCGCACCCGGTGGAGTACTTCTCAGCCATCTCGCCAGCGCTGTACGAAAGCATTTTGACAAGCTTTCACACCGGCGGTGAGCACGATATGGGTGACGATCACGCGATGGGCAGCGACCATGCTGATGCTTCTGATGGTGATAACGATCATGCCACCCCACAAGCGGCCGCGTCTGGTCACCACACCGATAACCATGCTACCCAGGATCATGCCATGCGCACGCATCCTACTAGCGTTGAAGCAGGGGGTTAAGCCGTGTTTGGAAAACTCAGTTTAGAATCCATTCCCTACCACGAACCGATCATCATGGTCGTCGCGGCCTTTATGGCCATTGGTGGGATTGCGCTGTTAGGCGCGTTAACGTACTACCGCAAGTGGGGCTGGCTGTGGAACGAGTGGTTTACCTCCGTTGACCACAAAAAGCTCGGTATCATGTACTTTATCGTTGCGCTGGTGATGCTGCTACGCGGCTTCTCGGATGCGATTATGATGCGTACCCAACAGGCCATGGCCGCCGGGGGCGCCGCGGGTTATTTACCGCCCGAACACTACGACCAGATCTTCACCGCCCACGGCGTGATCATGATCTTCTTTGTCGCCATGCCCATGGTCATCGGCCTGATGAACCTGGTGGTGCCGCTGCAAATTGGCGCCCGCGACGTTGCTTTTCCCTTCCTGAATAACCTGAGTTTCTGGCTGTTTGCCGTCGCCGCGATCTTGGTCAATATCTCGCTGGTGGTGGGGGAGTTCGCCAAAACCGGCTGGCTGGCTTACGCGCCCTTATCGGGGATCGAGTTCAGTCCCGGGGTGGGGGTCGATTACTGGATATGGGCATTACAGATATCCGGGATAGGCACGACGCTTACCGGTATCAACTTCTTCGTGACCATTTTAAAAATGCGCACCAAAGGCATGACCATGTTCCGCATGCCGATCTTCACCTGGACATCGCTGTGCGCCAACGTGTTGATCATCGCCTCGTTCCCGATTTTGACCGCGACCATCGCGCTGCTGACGCTGGATCGCTATTTCGGTATGCACTTCTTCACCAATGATTTTGGCGGCAACATGATGATGTACGTCAACCTCATCTGGGCGTGGGGCCATCCGGAAGTTTATATCCTGATTCTGCCCGCCTTCGGCGTGTTCTCGGAAGTCATCTCTACCTTTGCCCGTAAGCGGCTGTTTGGTTACATGACCATGGTATGGGCGACCATCGCGATCACCTTGCTGTCGTTTATCGTTTGGCTGCACCACTTCTTCACCATGGGCGCGGGCGCCAACGTTAATGCCTTCTTTGGCATTATGACGATGATCATCGCCATTCCCACCGGGGTCAAAGTCTTCAACTGGCTGTTCACCATGTTCCGCGGCAGTTTGGAATTAACGTCGCCGGTACTCTGGACACTGGGCTTTATTATCACCTTTACGCTGGGCGGTATGACCGGTGTGATGCTGGCCGTGCCAGCCGCCAACTTCGTGCTGCATAACAGCCTGTTTGTTATCGCTCACTTCCACAACGTCATTATCGGCGGCGTGGTGTTCGGCATGATGGCGGGCCTGACCTTCTGGTTCCCCAAAGCGTTTGGCTTCACGCTGAGCGAAAAATGGGGCAAGCGTTCATTCTGGTGCTGGTTCATTGGCTTCTATGTCGCCTTTATGCCGCTTTACGTGTTGGCCTTCTTTGGTGCCGTGCGCCGCATGCAGTCTTACGCGAACCCTGAATGGCAACCGTGGATGATTCTGGCCTGGGTAGGCGCCGTGATCATCATGATGGGTATCGCCTGCACCGTGATTCAGTTCTGGGTCAGCATCCGCGACCGCAAGCTGAACGCAGATGTGACCGGTGACCCGTGGGATGGCCGTACCTTGGAGTGGTCAACCTCTTCACCCGCGCCGTTCTACAACTTCGCGCGTTTGCCGGAAGTGGGCGACATCGACAGCTTCTGGTCGCAGAAAGAGCGCAGTAACGAAGAGCTGGAAGAAGCGCCTTACACCGATATTCATATGCCGCGTAACACCGTTGCTGGCCCTGTCATCAGCTTCTTTGCGCTGATCATCGGTTTTGCCTTGGTATGGCACATCTGGTGGCTGGCCGGGGTAGGCGCTATCGGTGTCTTTGTCAGCTTTATGGCACGGGTGTTTAACGATGATATCGACTACTACGTCTCCGCTGAAGAAGTAGAGCGCATCGAGCGCGCGCACCAGCAACGCGTTAAAAACTCCGACCCTTACAAGCCGTCTTCCGAAGTGGAAGGACGCGACGGTAAGCAACGCTACGTGGAGGTGAATGCGTAATGGCAACGGATACGTTACATCACGAAGGATCGGTCGTGCATCATGAGCATCACGATGCCACAGAAACCAAACTGTTTGGTTTTTGGGTCTACTTAATGAGCGATTTGGTGATCTTCGGGTCACTCTTCGCCACCTACGCTGTGCTGATGAAAGGCACGGCAGGTGGCCCCTCCGCGGCGGAGATCTTTGAACTGCCGTTTGTACTGGTCGAGACGTTCCTGCTGTTGTTCAGTAGTTTTACCTTTGGCATGGGCGTGCTGGCGATGAATGCCGAACGCCTGGGGCAGGTGAAAGCGTGGCTGGGTATTACGTTCGTGCTGGGCGCGGCGTTCGTGGGCATGGAAATTTACGAATTCCAGCACCTGATTCATGAAGGCTATGGCCCCGACAAAAGCGCCTTTTTGTCGTCGTTCTTTACACTGGTGGGCACCCACGGCCTGCACGTTACCTTTGGTTTGATCTGGATTTTGGTCATGCTGATCCAGCTCTCAACCAAAGGCTTGAACGACATGACCCGGCCAAGGATTCTGTGCCTAAGTCTGTTCTGGCACTTCCTTGATATCGTCTGGATCTGTGTCTTCTCCTTCGTCTACCTGATGGGAGTGCTGTGAGATGAGTCATTCTCCGACTAACCCCACTAATAACCATGGCAGCGTAAAGTCGTATGTGACAGGACTGGTATTGTCGCTGATACTGACCATTATCCCCTTTGGGGTTGTGATGAGTGGCACGCTTAGTGTTCTCACGACTGTCATCGTGGTGGCCGTGACTGCGGTATTGCAGATATTGGTGCAATTGGTCATGTTCATGCATATGAATACCAAAGCCGACGAAGGCTGGAACGTAATGTCCTTCGTCTTCACACTGACGATTCTCGTCTTAGTGGTAGGAGGCTCGCTGTGGATCATGCAGCATCTGCATCTCAACATGATGATCGGCTGATCACGGCACCTAGCCGTTGGCGGGATCTGCTCGAACTGACCAAACCCGGCATTATCGGGGGTAACCTGATTGCCACCCTGGGCGGCTATTTTCTTGCTGCGCAGGGGCAGTTCGAGTGGCTCAGCTTTGTCTCGGTCATGGTGGGCATTGCATTAATCATCGCGTCGGGCTGTGCGTGTAACAACGTCATTGACCGCGATATTGATGCACTGATGGCGCGTACGCGCCATCGCCCGCTGGTCAGGGGCAGCATTTCCATCACCCAGGCATTGGGCGTTTCGGCGCTGCTGGGTGTGTCGGGGGTGGTGTGCCTGGCGCTGGGAACCAACGGATTGACCGTGGCGTTGGCAGTGATTGGCTGGGGCGTGTATGTGGGGCTTTATAGCCTTTACATGAAGCGTCGCTCCGAATACGGCACCTTGGTCGGCAGCCTTTCGGGTGCCATGCCGCCGGTGGTGGGGTACTGCGCCGTGACGGGGCAGTTCGACAGCGGTGCTATCATGCTACTGGTGATTTTTTGCCTGTGGCAGATGCCGCATTCCTATGCCATCGCGATCTTCCGCTACGCCGATTATCGTCGCGCCTCAATCCCGGTGCTGCCGGTGGTGCGCGGGGTGAAAATGGCCAAGCATCATATTCTGGGCTATATCGTGGCGTTTATTCCTGCCTCGCTGGCGCTGGGATTGGCCAGCCAAGCAGGAGCCGGGTATCTCTGCGTGGCGCTGACCATGGGTGGCTACTGGCTCTACTTGGCACTGCGCGGCTATCGGTTAGACGACGATGTTCGCTGGGCCAAGAAAGTGTTTGGGGTCTCTATTTTGACCATCACCGCGATGAGTTTGGTCATGGTGCTGGAAGCGATGGTGCCCATGCTGGCCTAACCTAACGGCACGCGTTAGCCGACGTACGACCACAACGCCCCGAGCGGTCATCCGCTTGGGGCGTTTTGTTGCTTTTAAACCACAGATCAGGATAAGAGGAGAAAAGACTTATACTTTGGTATAAAATGCTGCGGTGCGAAAAGTAGCGCGCTAGTTTCGTTAGCCTGCTTTTCAACGCCGGATATGCTTCACTGTGCCTGGTTTGCCCTTGGTTCTCTTTTCCCAACGAGCGTCCTTTACTCCTGAACGAGCCGTTACGCCCTTATGTCAGCGCCCCCATTGCCCAAGCTTTTGCCCCGCCATTTAGCCATCCTACTCATGATGACCGTGGCCACCATGTTCGCCGCTAACCACGTTTCCGCCCGGCTGGCGTTTGATAATGGCACGGGCCTGCTGCTAGCGGTATTAACCCGTTCAGGGGTGGCGTGTTTGATCCTCATTGCGCTGGTCATTGTGCAGCGCAAGCGGCTATGGCTGCCCGCTGGCACATGGCCATGGCAACTGGCCGTGGGGCTACTCATTGCGGTGCAAAGCGTCAGCCTCTATTCAGCGGTGGCCAGGCTGCCGGTGGTGATTGCGCTACTGCTGGTGAATACCTTCCCCATTCAGTTGGCGCTATTGAGCTGGGCGCTGGGCGGGCCGCGGCCAACCCTGCGTAGCTGCCTCATCATGGGCACTATTTTAATCGGCTTGTTGGTCGTGCTGGATATTCCTTCGTGGCTGACCAGTGCTGACGGCATGGGCCCTGAATGGATCGCGGGCATCGGCTTTGGCCTAATGGCCGCCTTTGTGTTTGCCTGCGCGCTATGGGTAACCGAGCATCGTCTGGCCGGTGTGGGCAGTACGCTGCGCAGCCTGCTGACCATGCAAACGGTATTTATCGTGATGATCATTGGCGGCATCGCTGGCGTGGTGCCGGGCGGCATGAGCTTGCCGGACAACAGTGCAGGCTGGATAGGGTTAGGTCTACTGGGACTGCTCTATGGCTCGGCATTTTCGACGCTGTTCATCTTCGTGCCGCGACTCGACATGGCACGCAACGCGCCGGTCATGAATATCGAGCCAGTCGCCTCACTGGTGCTGGGCTATTTCGTGCTGGATCAAATGCTCAGCGCTGGCCAGCTAGTCGGCGGCGCCGTGGTGGTAGGCGGTATTGTCGTGCTCAGCCTATCCAAGGGGCGGTAATCTAGCGGCTGACTGCGTTGGCTTTATAGTAATGCGCCTGACCCTGTCGCCATTAGGTGACGGGGTTTTTATTGATCATATTGTTAGCGCGCTAATTAATTGTTAGACTAAAGTCTCTGATGTGTTCCCCTATACGATACGCGCCCGATTAGAAGCGCTGACCAAGCGGTTGCTTGGTGGCTAACAAGTGAGCTCTGCATGACCCCCGATCAAACATTTGCCCGCTGGGTGAAGGTAGCGATTGCTGCCTTTGTACTGCTATTCATCTACTTTCTGCTGGCCGATAGCTTTATGCCCATGACACCCGAGGCGCGGGTGATGCGGCCCGTAACGCGGATTGCGCCGCAGCTTAGCGGCCCGGTTCGCGACGTGTTGGTGGAAGACCATCAGCACGTGAAGAAAGGCGATGTGCTGTTTCAGATAGACCCGGCACCGTTTCGGTTAGCGGTCGAGCAGGCACAGCTGAACCGTGAGCAGGCCGAGCAGGAGAACGCTCAGTTAGAAGCGGAGCTGACCTCTGCGCAAGCGGAGCTGACCTCCGCTGAAGCGACAGCCGCCGAGCGGCAGGGCGAGCTTCGCCGCGCTGAAACATTGATGGCACGGCAGAGCGTATCGCGCCAACAGTACGAACAGCAGGTGGCCGCCGAGCGCACTGCACAGGCCAGCGTGGCAGCGGCCAGGGCGAAAATCGTGAGCCTGGAAGTACAGCTGGGCGATTCCGGCGAGAGCAACCTGCGATTACGCCAGGCCGACAATGCGCTCTCCCAGGCACAGTTGGATCTTGCCCATACTCAGGTACGCGCAGCGCAGGCAGGCAGTGTCACCAATCTGCAACTGGAGGTCGGCGACTACGTGCAGGCGGGCCAGCCTGCCTTGGCCGTGGTGGCGGATGAGCTGGATATCATTGCTGATTTCCGTGAAAAGAGCCTGCGCCATGTGGCCCCTGGCGACTCAGCGCGGGTGGTGTTTGATGCTTGGCCGGGCAAGGTACTCGATGCCACCGTGCTCGCCATGGATGCCGGGGTGCGCGAAGGCCAGTTGGCGGCGGACGGCCAACTGGCTGATATCCCCACCACGGACCGCTGGGTGCGCGACGCCCAGCGTATGCGCGTACACATCGCCCTGACCGAGCCTGTCGCCCAATCGCTTGCCAGTGGCGCCCGCGCCACGGTGCAGCTTCAACCCGGTGATGCAGCGCTGGCTGCTCCGTTTGTATGGCTACAGTCACATCTGATCAGTTGGCTTCACTATGTTTACTGAATCTCGGTTAACGCACAACGGATTGCGGCAGTGCCTACGGGTAGCCGGGGCAGGCGCCTTGGGCTTTGTGATCAGCCAGCTAATGGGTTGGAACTACGGCGTTTTTTTTACCGTATTTCCGATGTTCCTGCTGGGCTTAGTGCCTATTCTCAACGGCCATATCATTCGCCAGTTCTTGGCCAACGTGTCGCTCAACGTGATTGAAGTAAGCCTGGTAGTTGGTTTACTCAAGCACATGCCGGTGGTGATGACGCTCGTAGTGCTGGCGATGTTTCTATTTCGCTTTAACTTGATGGCGAAAGGGCCGATGTTTTTGTTCGGCGCTAACGGTGTGCTGACGCTCAGCATTCTGCTCCATTTCGCCAGTTACCCGAACGTCGATTTAAGCGACCTCTTGGCTTGCAACCTAATGGCCAGCGGCTTGGCCGTGTTTATCGCCATGCTGATGTATACGCTTTTTCCCGATGTGGAACCCCGCCAGCCGCCACCGCGAGGCAACAAACCCGCGGCGCAGATTCGCCATGAAACCTTGATCGGTGCGTTGACCGCCACGCTTTCGTTTGTGGTGTTTCAGGTGTTCGATTTACAGGGCTCACTTTCGGCGCAAATGGCCACCATCTTGGTGCTGTTCGCGTTGGGGTATTCCGGTGCCAGGGTGTCAGCGGGCAAACGAGCCGTGGGAACGTTGCTAGGCTGCAATTTGGCGCTACTGATGCAGCTGCTGCTCTATACCCAAAGCCACCACTTTTTGCTGGTTATGCTGCTCTACTGGCTGGGCTTAATGCTTTTCGCCCGCGAGCATATTCTGGAAGGCGCCGGGTCGGGAGTGGGGTTTGGCGGGCTAACCACCCTGGGGATTCTGTTTGGCCAGTCGCTAGGCCCGCAGCAAGACCTGGTCTACAGCGCGCTCTACCGGTTCTCCTCGATGACTGTCGCCCTCACGCTGACGCTGCTTTTCATGGCCTGCTTGCACGCTTTATTGAACCGCTGGGCGCCCACCCGGTTAATAAAAAATGCCACGCCATAAATAAAACAACGCAACTTTTTTAATAAAAGCTAATCTATGAAGTGTTGACGTATGATTGCAGTGCCAAAGCGCACCTTCATACACAACGTTTTCCCTACTAACGGATTAGAGGTGTTTGTCATGGCTACTGGTACAGAAGATAAAGCTAAAGGTGCAGCTAACAAAGCCGCCGGTAAAGTGAAAGAAGCCGCTGGCAAAGCAACTAACAACGGCAAAACAGAAGCCAAAGGTAAAGCACAGCAGGCGAAAGGCGAAGTGCAAAAAGGCAAAGGCGACGCCAAGGACAGCCAAAAGAAAAAGCATTGATACTAAACAAGATATAGACACCAACAGGGGGCTTCGGCCCCCTGTTGGCGTTTAGGCGGTTCGCAAAAGCGATTCATAAAAGGCCATGGTCGGCTTCATGGTTTACTTCTTACTGCGCTTTCTTCCCTTCAAGCATGGCCAGCACTCGCCTGGTGCGTTAACTACCCAACATTTGATGTAGCGCAATAAAGTGCGCGCCCAGGGATAGCTTAATGGTGAAGTGTCATCACTCCCTTCACCGAGGTAGCACCCCATGCCCACCATGATGAAAGCGGCCATTTTCGTTGAGCCCGGCCGCATCGAAATTGACGACAAACCTATTCCCGCGATTGGCCCCAACGATGCACTAATGCGTGTGACCACCACCACGATCTGCGGCACCGATGTGCATATCCTAAAAGGGGAGTACCCCGTGGAGCGCGGCCTGACTATCGGCCATGAACCGGTGGGGATTATCGAAAAACTAGGGGCCAACGTAAAAGGCTACCAGGAAGGCCAACGGGTCATTGCTGGCGCGATCTGCCCCAGCTTTACATCCTACGCCTGCCAGGATGATTGCTGCTCGCAAGATGGCGGCCACCATGGCCACGGTTACAAGCCGATGGGCGGCTGGCGCTTTGGTAACACCATCGACGGTGCCCAAGCCGAGTATCTACTGGTGCCGGATGCCCAGGCCAATCTCTCGCCAGTGCCGGATGGCCTAACCGATGAACAGGTGCTGATGTGCCCGGACATTATGTCCACTGGCTTTGCCGGTGCTGAAGCCGCCGGTATCAAAATTGGCGACTCGGTGGCGGTCTTCGCCCAAGGGCCGATTGGCCTATGCGCCACGGCGGGTGCGCGGCTGCGTGGGGCCGGGATGATCATTGCGGTAGACGGGGTTGATGAGCGTTTGGCCATAGCCAAGCAGATGGGCGCGGATGTAACGCTGGATTTTCGCAAGGTCGATGTGGTGGAAGAGGTGCTGAAACTCACTGGTGGGCGGGGGGTAGACGTTGCTATTGAAGCGCTGGGCCTACAGCAAACTTTTGAGGCCGCGCTGCGGGTTCTCAAGCCCGGTGGCACGCTCTCAAGCCTGGGTGTCTACTCCGAAGACCTCACCATTCCGCTAGGCGCGTTTTGTGCTGGGCTGGGCGATCATAAAATCATTACCTCGCTGTGCCCTGGCGGCAAAGAGCGCATGCTTAGGCTGATGAGCATGATTGCCTCTGGCCGTATAGACCTAGGCCCGCTGGTCACGCACCGCTACTTGCTGGAGGATATTGTCGAAGCCTACGACCTCTTCTCCCACCAGCGCGACGGCGTATTGAAAGTGGCCCTCAAGGTTTCCTGAGGGCCGCAGGCAGCGTGCGATACCGCTTTTTTATACCTCCTGATACAGCGCGCTGCCTTCCCGGCGGAACTTCTCCGCCTGCTCCTGCATGCCGCGCTTCACCGCTTCGGCGTCGCTTTCGCTGGCGTTTTCCGGGGCGCGGTCGCGGTAGGTATCGCGCACTTCCTTACTGATCTTCATGGAGCAGAACTTCGGCCCACACATGGAGCAGAAGTGTGCCACCTTGGCAGAGTCTTTCGGCAGGGTTTCATCGTGGTACTCCCGCGCGGTGTCCGGGTCTAGGCCCAGGTTGAACTGGTCTTCCCAGCGGAACTCGAAGCGCGCTTTCGATAGCGCGTTATCGCGCCGCTGCGACGCCGGGTGGCCCTTGGCCAAATCTGCCGCGTGGGCAGCAATCTTGTAGGTAATGATGCCAGTTTTAACGTCATCTTTATTGGGCAGGCCCAGGTGCTCTTTGGGCGTGACGTAGCAGAGCATCGCGCAACCAAACCAGCCGATCATCGCCGCCCCAATGCCGGAAGTAATGTGGTCGTAGCCGGGGGCGATATCCGTGACTAGCGGCCCAAGCGTATAGAAAGGCGCTTCGTCGCAGTACTCCAGCTGCTTATCCATGTTCTCTTTTACCAGGTGCATGGGCACGTGGCCGGGGCCTTCGATCATCACCTGCACATCGTGTTTCCAAGCGATATGGGTCAGCTCTCCGAGGGTTTTCAGCTCCGCCATTTGCGCTTCATCGTTGGCATCCGCCACTGAGCCAGGGCGCAGGCCATCGCCGAGGGAGAACGCCACATCGTACTGCTTGCAGATCTCACAGATCTCCTCGAAATGGGTGTACAGAAAGCTCTCCTGATGATGGTACAAACACCACTTGGCCATGATCGAGCCGCCGCGGCTGACAATGCCGGTGACCCGCTTGGCGGTGAGCGGCACATAGCGCAACAGCACCCCCGCATGAATGGTGAAGTAGTCCACACCCTGTTCGGCCTGTTCGATCAGCGTATCGCGGAAGACTTCCCAGGTGAGGTCTTCGGCCACGCCTTTAACCTTCTCCAGCGCCTGATAGATAGGCACCGTGCCAATCGGCACCGGCGAGTTGCGCAGAATCCACTCGCGGGTTTCGTGGATGTTCTGCCCGGTGGAGAGATCCATGATGGTGTCCGCGCCCCAGCGGATGCCCCAGGTCATCTTATCCACCTCCTCCTCAATGGAAGACGTCACCGCTGAGTTGCCCAGGTTGCCGTTAATCTTGACCAGAAAGTTGCGGCCAATAATCATCGGCTCGCTTTCCGGGTGGTTGATGTTATTGGGAATAATCGCCCGTCCTCTGGCGACTTCATCGCGCACAAATTCGGGCGTGATCTCTTCCGGCAGGCTGGCGCCAAAACTCTGACCTTTATGCTGGTGGCCCAGAATGCGCTCAACTTCAGCGGTACCCAGCGTTTGGCGACGCTGGTTTTCCCGAAGGGCAATAAACTCCATTTCTGGCGTAATAATGCCTTGGCGTGCGTAGTGCAGCTGTGTCACGTTCTTGCCTGCTTTTGCGCGGCGCGGCGTGCGGTTTAAATCAAAGCGCAGCTGGGCAAGCATCGGGTCGTTGGCGCGGCGGTTGCCGTAATCAGACGTAGGGCCTGATAGAAATTCGGTGTCGTCCCGCGCTTCGATCCAGGCCCGGCGCAGCTCTGGCAGGCCCTGGCGCAAATCGATGTTGGCGCTGGGGTCGGTGTAGGGGCCGGAGGTGTCGTACACCAGCAGCGGCGGGTTCTGCTCATCCACGCCGCTGGTTTTGGTAGGCGAGAGGGTGATTTCCCGAAACGGCACGCGAATATCCGGCCGCGAGCCTTCCACGTACACCTTGCGCGAGCCGGGCAGCGGGGCCACGGCGGCGGCATCTACCTGGGCGGTTTCGGCTAAAAAGTGCGCGGTTTTACTTTTGACGGTCTTGGTCATGACGGTTGCTCTGTGTTGTAGGAGGTTATTCAGAAAGGTCTAAACCCATCTGCCAGAAGTCGATTTCCAGGCGGGTGGCATCGCGGAAGATCTTGCTCAGCTCAGCAAAACGAGCGGGGGTGACATCGGCCAAGCGGGCATCAAGCCACGCAAGTTCCGCCTGCATTGCGGCCTGGAACTCCTCGCCTTCGTACATGGCAATCCAAGCATCGAAGGGGTTTTGCTCGCCGCGAAGGGTAGAAGGTTGCGCGTTCAGCCAGTTGGCAATTTCTCCATAGCCCACCAGGCACGGGGCAAGCGCCACGTGCAAATCGAGCAAGTCGCCGCGGTTGCCGGTATCCAACACGTAGCGGGTGTAAGCCAGCGTGGCCCTGGCTTCGGGGAGCTCAGAAAGCTCATGCTCGCTGATGCCCCACTCCTGGCAAAAGCCCACGTGCAGGCCCAGCTCTACATCCACAATGGCTTTTAAACCTTCATGGGCTTGGCGAAGATCGGCGAGGGTGGGGCTTTTATAGGCAGCCAGCGCGTAGGCGCGTGCGAAGTGGATCAAGAACAGGTAATCCTGCTTTAAGTAGTGGCGAAACGACGCCTCAGGCAGCGTGGCATTGCCCAGCTGGCGCACGAAATCGTGCTCAATATAGGCGCGCCAATCTTGCTGGCAAGCGGTAGTGAGATCGGTAAAGCGGTAGCCCATGATGCCTCCGGTGGTAATGATCCGGAGGGCAGGCGAAAAAGATCGAGGGAATGGCACGGAAGGTGGCTTGCGATCGTGAGAGAGAGCTAGCCAAGGCCATCGCTTGATCCCTACGCCGGTACCCGCGCCGCAATTCATAAAGCAGCGCATTAGCCGGATCAGGTTCAGCGGGACCAGCGCTTGGCATCCTTAAAAGGACAAACCCTGCGCCATCTCAGCCGGATTCACCGGCACCCCGTCAAGCTGTTCGTTGATGGAGTGTAGGAGGCGGGTGGGGGAGATGCAAGAGGGTGGCAAGAAAGACTATTAGTGGAATTATTTGATTTGGCAACCAAATAAGCGCATTTTATATTAATCCAAAATTATCTTTGCTTTTAATGGATTCATTGGGGTAAGTTTGGTCGTAGCGACTACATAATCGTTTTAAACGATATATAACCTTAGGAGGTAGCAGGAGTGCATACATCTGCTACAGAACAATACAAGGGGGGCATAATGGGGAAGATACTTGCAGTGGTATTGCTTATGATTGTCGCGTTGGGAGCACATGGTTCCGCCTCGTTTCCAGAGCCTTTCGGTCTGACATGGGGTATGTCCGAAGCAGAACTGAATGAACTTGGTTTTACTCAAGCGAGTGAATCCGACGGGCTCAAAATATTTTCTTCTGTTTCGGCACCAAAGGCATGGTCAAAGGCAGAGGTTTATATTGCCATTACATATAAAGGTAATCTCGTGAAGGCAGCCGCAAGCTCCACTGATTTTATCGACGATATATATGGTTTAGAGGGGAAGAGAAACTATAATCAAATAAAAGATCTTCTCATAAAGAAGTATGGTGAACCTTCAACGAACTACGAAAGAACTGGCGGTACATTGTATGATGAGGCCGATGAATTTTATCAATGCTTGGAATATTCTGGCTGTGGAGTATATCTTTCGATATTTGAGTTTAGTGGAGGCCTCATCTCCGTTCAGCTTCAAGGTAAGCGGCGTGGTCAGGGATACTTATCAATTGCTTATGAAAGCCCACAATTTGCAGAAGCAAAAAGTGAAATTGAGCGTGGTGACCTTGAATTAGATTCAGATGCCTTCTAATTGATTAAAAGGACGTAAAATGTTGAGAAAAACTCTTGCCGTTTCATTCATGTGCGCATCTTTTATGGCCTTTGGTGGGCAACTTAATGATGAAGAGAGGGCAGTAGTTGCAAGCGATCCGAGGAATACGAGTGTAGATTTTGATTTGTTTAAAGCTGACAAAAATTTGCGTTACTGCGTTAATAATCTATCAAACGAAGCCAGCGCAATGGATGTGTTTCGAGTTTTTCTGAATACAGCTGCCCTTCTCAAGGATATGGAGTTTGAGAAGGTAGAACTCTGCTTTCGGGAGGAAACCAAATTTTTATTGAGCGGTGACGAATTTAAGGTCATTGGGAATGAGTTTGGCGAGCAGAATCCGATGTATACGATTCGAACCTTCCCAGAGAAACTTTCACTAGTTGATGGGCAGGATGCATATGAGACCCACAATGGCGGGGTATTATACCTCATGCAAGTTCAAATGGCCGATTTCCAAAATATGAACGAAAAGTGGTTTATGAACGAACTGGTTGCTGAAATGGAAGCGGAGAAAGATGCTAATCGACCAAAAGAATTTGCCCCTGACGAGGAAGTATTTTAAAAAGTTTGATAATCCCGCTGGAATTTACGCAGGATCAAGTGCGTACTTTCTCAGCCATGTCTTTGATCTACACTACAATGGCAATGGCACCTAGTTCGATGTTGGTGAAAAGGATTGAACAGAACCGTTTCCGTTAAAGATGCTGCGACATTACCGCTGGGGCTGATGCTTTTCCATCCCAAACAGCGCAATCAACAATACACTGAACAGCACAGCGTCGGCTTTAGTGGCTGGGGCCCAGGACTACTAGCCGGAGCGCTGTAATCATTCGGTGTTCTTCGTTGATTCGAATAGAGCAATAATCGGCGAGGCTGTGTTTGATAGTTTCTGGTTTGTCGGTCCCTTCAAACGGTTCTCGCGTGGTCTCTTTGATGAGCCTGTTGACCCGGTTAAGACCCTTCTTGTCATTTTTCTGCCATTACAGAGTGTCTTCTCAGGCGTTGTCGGAAAAAAAGAAGCTCCATTCAACTTTTCCTAGCTACCACCTTGTTCCAGTTCGGCAACACTCCAATGCTCGCCATACTGATGAACCGTTTTCAGCACTGCATCGATGCCCAAAGCGCCTCTACCTTCCCGGTAGAGGCGCTTTTTTTACAAACTATAAACTTACCTGTCGTAACCGAATCCTCCTTGTTGTCGAACAGTGTTTTGCCTATGGTTATACGTGTGAATCAAACGACTATCACATTGCGTGAATCACGGCAGGATTGCCTTTCAATACCATGACGATTCCTAGAATCGTTCACAGCAAGTCGTCACAAGGAGAATACACGTGAAACTCAGAACCCTACTTACCGCCTCGTTTACCTCTACCGCTTTGCTCGCCGCGGCACCGTCGGCATTCGCCGCACCCAATGCTGATGGCCTCTATCTGGGCATCGGTACCGGTTTCAGTTCGCTGGAGAACGACGATGACGAAGTCGGCGATTTCATCTCCGATGGCGCCGAAGACTTTGATCTGGATGATGAAGAAGACAACGGCTTCAAAGGTTTCGTCGGCTACGAATTCAATCCTTACTTCGCTACCGAAATTTTCTATGCCGATCTTGGTCGTACGCGCCTGAGGGGTAACAGTGACGCCAATACCGATTTGGAATCCGACGCCTACGGGGCGAGTCTGGTCGGTCAATTGCCCATCACCCCCTGGTTTACCGCCTTCGCCAAGGCCGGTGTGGCCAAGTGGCAAACCGACGTCGATGGTAACCTTGGCGGTGCTAGCGTTGATCTTGAAGATCAGGACGGCACCGATCCGGTCTACGGTGTCGGCGCGCAGTTCAACTTCGACCCCTTCCTGGTCCGTGCCGAATACGAGCGCTACGACTTCGACAGCGACTATAAAATCGACTCCTTTACCGCATCAGCCGGTTTCCGTTTCTAATCGTCAATTTGTTTTGCCATGTACGATAGCAGCGCCGGGGCGAGCCCCGGCGCTGCCGTTTTCATGAAGTTTGTTTTGCTGATTACCATCTTGCTCAAGCTCGATAACGGATTCCAGCCAACGGCGGGCATTCTTAGGTGCGCGCAGAAGATAGGCTGCAGCGCCTCATAGTCTTCGAGAGAGATCATTGCCACGGACGATGCCTTGTTGCGGGTGATGATCATGGGTGAATGGTTTTAACAGACCTGCTCCATGGTTTTTGCTAGATTGGTTCTAGCTGTCTTGTAGCTGATGGCATCCATAAGGTCGCTCCTATACGGGACCTTGTAAATGTACGGAATATTGCAAGCTGAAAGGTTTGGCAATCGACTGTGCAGCGTTCGGCTTTTCACCGCTTAAAACCAGCGGTTGAGCCGGTGATGCCCACGAATCGTATTTTTGCTGATGTCGAGCCGTTAATGGCTCTTCCTCACACCATCATCAAAGACTGCTTCCGCGTTGGCGGGCGATAGGCGGCATCCATCTGTGCCAAATCCTCGTCATCGAGCCTGACCTTATCCGCATCAGCGTTCTGTTTGAGGTGATCCAAATTCACAGCTTTAGGAATCGCGATCACGCCGGGGTGGCGCAGAGCCCAGGCAAGGGCGACTTGCGCGGGAGTGGCGCTGTGTTTGTCGGCGATGCGTTGCAGGGCGGCGTCATGCAGTAGCGCGCCGCCTTGCCCAATCGGGCAATAGGCCATGAGCGGCATGTGGTGTTGTGCTTGCCAGGGTAGCAGGTCGTACTCGATGCCCCGGGCGTCGGGGTTGTAGAGCACCTGATTAGTGGCGCAAGCGGGCGCGTCGAGCTCTGCTAAGTCGTCAATGTCGAAGTTCGAAACGCCCCAGCGCAGGATCTTGCCCTGCTCACGCAGCCGCTCAAACGCTTCTACGGTTTCGCTCAGCGGGTACTGGCCGCGCCAGTGCAGCAGGTAGAGATCGATCGTATCGGTGCCCAATCGGCGCAAGCTGCGCTCGCAGGCGGCTTGAACCCCCTTGGTGCTGGCGTTGTGGGGGTAGACCTTGCTGACCAGGTACACCTTATCGCGTCGGCCACGGATCGCTTCGCCAACGACTTCTTCAGAACCGCCCTCGGCATACATCTCGGCGGTATCGATCAGCGTCATGCCCAAGTCCAGGCCTGCACGCAGCGCCCTGACCTCCGCCTGCCGCTGACTGGCATCCTCGCCCATGTGCCAAGTGCCCTGGCCGATACGCGGTACGCGTTCACCGCCTAGCTCAATCGTCTGCATGTCTTACTCTCCTGCTGTGATGTTTTTTAACTCAGCCCAGAATCTGTGGATTGAGCCGCCAAGTGCTCCAGGTGAGGGCGCAGGCCAGACTCACCCAGGCGAGGTAAGGCAGCAGCAGTACACCGGCCAGCGGTTTGAGGCGCCAAAACATCACCAACGTGATGGCGATCAATACCCACAACACTACCACACCAATAAATGCGATTGCCCCCAGCTGCCAGACGAAATAGAGCCAGCTCCATAAGGGATTGAGCGCCAGTTGCACCATAAACAACAATAGTGCCGATCGGGCACCCGGTTCGCGCCAAGCAAGCCAGGCGGCTATACCCATCAAGCCGTACAGCGTTGTCCACATCGGCCCAAACAGCCAGGCGGGCGGTGCCCAGGCGGGCTGCTGGAGTGCTTCGTAGAAGGCGGCCGCATTGACAGAGGCGATAGCACCGATGGCCGCGGCCAGATAAACCAGTACCAGCCAGCCGATGAGACCTTTGATCTGCTGATTGCGGGAGCGTGTACGCATGCAGGTTCCTTACCTAGGTTTGCAAAAATCGCTTCAAGGTTAGTGCAGAGTGGTGAATTCGGCTATAAGGGGGGCTTGCGGGCGAGGATATCGGCGTAACGACAGTGCCAACAGGGTGGAAGAGGCGAATGGCTCTTTCTGGGGCGGTTACGCAGTAGACGCCCAAGATCCTGATCAACCTCTATGGAAAGTGTTTGGGATGCCTGGCGTTGGTTGATTTGAGGGCACTCCTTTGCCGCTTTCAGATTCCTTTCTGTTTGTATTACTACCTTCCAGTATGACGAGCTATGTCACACCAGCTCACGCTTATCACGTCGAGCAATGCGAATGTCTTTGACGGTGGCGATGCCGATGATCGCGAATATAGCGAGTGATATTAATGGCCAGATCAGTACATATAATGCCAAGATAAAAGTTTGCATGGGCTTTCCTGTTGTCTGGCTGGTGCGCTTGGCGCACCAGCGAATGAAGTGATGAATCTAGCGTGGCGCTGGTCTCAGCCTTGAGTCGCAGACTTGGCCGGGTCGTAGTTGATGACTCGCTGATCGATTTGCGAGAAGTCGAACTTGCTGGAGCTCATCAGGCTGACGCCGATGCAGACAATGGTGCTGACGCCATAGGCCATTAAGGAGGCCATTAGTACCGTGTAGTCTTGCAGGAAGCCGACAAAGAAGTAGGCCAGTACGAGAGCGCTGAGGGCACCAACGATTAAGCCGACCCGGCGTCCGCAGAACCCGAAGGGCATCAAGCCAAGCACCACACCACCGCCGACGGCGGCGAGTATTTCAAACAGCCCTGCAATCACACCGACCATAGGCAGCAACTCAAAGCGTGCGACGCAGAACATCACCAGGCCCGCGATCACCGCAGAGGTGAAGGCCTTGTTGGTCACGCGATCCCAGAAGCAGCTGGCGATGACCGGGAACACAATCGCGCCCCAAAGAGCGCCAACAAAGACCAGCATGATCAGAATATCCATCGAGAAGCTGGCGAGAATCACCCCAATCAGCGTCGCGACGACCATGGTGAGCCTGCCGATGAAGAGCATTTTGGTGGGGTCGGGTTTGTTCTTCGCGATATTCTTACCGTACACATCCGCCATCACAATCGCGGACATAGCGGAAAGATCCGAGTCAGCGGTAGAGGAGAGCGAACCGATCACCAGAATAAAGAACAGCCCGATAAACACCGGTGAGAGATACATTGATACCATCTGCGGAATCAGGTTATTCATGTCGCCATCAATCGGCTCCATGCCGGTCATCAGCGCCATCAAGCCAATCATGCCCAGGCCGATCACAATCGCACCATAACCAATGGTCGCAGTGATAAAGGTCGGCTTGATGTGGTCTTCACGCACGGCGAATAGCCGCTGGGAAATGGTCTGGTTACCAATAGCGTAGGCCAGCACCGCCACAAAGAAGGGCGCGCCTTGGTTGAGGATAGCGTCCATCGAGAACAGATTCGCTTGCTCTGGCGTGAGTAGACTCATGCCATCTGACAGTGTTTCTGGGCCACCGAGGGCGAACATCACCGCTGGAATAATCAGAATGGCAACGGCCATCATCGCCATTAGCTGGGCAAAATCCGTCAGCACCGAGGCGCGGAAGCCCGACCAGAGCGTGTAGCCGAGTACCCCGACCCCAGCGATGACGACACCGGCCTGAAAGGAAAGTGGCGAGAGTACCGAGACCAGCGCACCGGAAGCGGTGAAGTTAACCATGAGGCTAATGATGCTGCCTAGGATGTTGGAGGAGGCGAGAATCAACTGGCTGGAAGAGCCATGGCGAGCATGGATAAGCTCACCCAAGGTATGCGCGTTGGGCGCCAGTTTGCGAAAGCGGCGGCCAAAAGGGTAGATGAACAGAATCATCAACGCGCCCCACAGCCCGTAGTGCAAAGGGCCGGAAATGCCGTAGGTATAACCAGAGGTGGCGGCCCCGTAGAACGAGGCGGCCCAGATCCATGTGGCGGTCATGCTGGCAGCGCCAAGGCCAAAGCCGATCTGGTGATTGGACACCATGAAGGCGTCAGTATTTTCCTTTTTCTTTTTGATCAGCAAGGTCAGCAGGTAAGTGCCGCCGTAAAAAAACGCCAACAAGGCGAGTACAGTCACGGTCGAGAATTGATAGAAATTTTCTTCGTTCATTGAATACCCATAGGCTTTGCAGCCCTAGCATCCTAAATAGCAACCACAGTTCCCTTAACGGAGTGGCCGCGATAGGAAGTAAGCAAAAAACAGAACATCTTTCTAGGTATGTCTGTAGCGAGATGAGATTGCGGTTGGCAGCCTGGTCGTGCAAGTTCAGGCGTTGGAAGCGCCTTAATAGGAAGGCCGGAGTAAACGCCCACAGAGGTTCGTAACAGTGAACTGCAACAAAGCGCTGAGAGGATCGAACCGGATGGCTACCCTACTCCCTAACGCTTGAACAGTACAGGTAGATGGGCTAATGAGTAGGGGGAGTAGGGCGCTAGCAGAGGAGGGGTTATCCAAAAAACGCGGTGTGTTCTGCCAATACCGCTAAGCCAATACCGATCAATACGATACCGCCAATCAGCTCCGCCCAGTGGCCAACAAACTTGCCGAGTTTGTGGCCCAGGAAGGTACCTAAGGACGCCATCAGGGTGGTCGCAAGGCCAATCGCCAAGCTGGTGGCGATAATGTTGGCATCGATAAAGGCAAGGCTGGCGCCCACGGCCATGGCATCGATACTGGTCGCGGTGGCGGTCAGCACTAATAGCCATAGGGTTTGTTTGCGCTGTTCAATGGCGGCGTCTTTTTTGAGCCCGGCATACATCATGTGCAGGCCAATGATCGAGAGCAGCGTAAAGGCCACCCAGTGATCCCAGGCCTGCACGTACTGTTGCGAGGCTTTGCCCGCTACCCAGCCGAGTACCGGGGTAATGGCTTCGATTACCCCAAACACCAAGCCGATTCCGATGGCATGTCGAAAGCGCGGTTTTTTCAGCTCGGCCCCTTTGCTCAGAGAAGCCGCAAAGGCATCCGCTGACATGGAAACGGCCAGGAATAGCAGGGTGATAGGCGACATAAAAGATGCACTCGCTCGCTGAAAATGTACCGTGCGGAAAAAGTACCGTGCGGAACCCGTCAGTGTGGAAGCAAAAACCGTATTTGCGTTTAATCATGGGGTATTGAATAGCGCTGAATCCTATTCAGTTTTTAATCAATAAACAAGGCAGTGCTATAAAAATAAAGTTTGTAATAGCGAACTAACATAGCCATGGCTAACAATGTGTGTGCTTGCTGATTTTGTTGCCTTTTTTAATCTTGTGTCTGCTCTGGTTAATAGTGGATTTTTTCTTAGTCTTTAAGATTGTGTTAATTATTTCGTAGTTTTTAAATCATGATTTAGATGTTTGAATGGTTGATAACGTTAAGCGTTATTAATTAGTTCACGTTGTTCAAATGCTGGGTCGTCTTCGCCGGGCAGACAAAATCATGCTTCAACAGTGGGGGCTCATGTTAAAGTGTGTGTGCACTGAGTTTTCGCCCGTATCGCTAGCATGTTAGGCATGGTTGAAACAGTGTCTACATAGAGGAAAGCCGCATAAAACGGGCGTTTTCCTTGCCCCTTCCTATAATTAATAGTAGCTAAACAAGTAGGGTTTGATATGCGAATAGCGGCGTTTATTCGGGCTGAAATTGAGTCGATTCTTACCGATTGGGAGGCGTTTTCCAAAACGCTCTATCACGCTAAGAATATGAACAAAAGCGAACTGCGCGACCATGCCAAGGAAATGCTGTTGGAGATTGCCGATGATCTCGATTCAGAGCAGGGTGAGTCCGAGCAGGCGGCTAAATCAAAAGGCTGCGCGCCGAAGGGGCCGGAAGAGAGCTGGGCAGAAGTGCATGGTGAGGATCGGCAGAATAGCGGCTTCACCGTTATTGAAACGGTCTCTGAGTTTCGGGCGCTGCGCGCAAGCGTGGTGTCGCACTGGAGTAAAAATCACCCCACCCTGGCGGGCCAACGGCTTGAGGATCTTACCCGTTTCCATGAAGCAATAGACCAAGCGGTCGCGGAGTCACTAGAGCAGTACGCCACCGTCAAAGAGATGGAAACCCGGCTGTTTGGGGCCATTCTGCTCGCCTCCCCAGACCCCATTTATGTTCTCGATCTTCAAGGTCGGTTTATTTATGCCAATAAGGCCACCGCCGATCTCTTCGCGATGGCGCCTGAGGCCATCATCGGTAAATCGACCTTTGATCTTGGCTTCTCGTTCGCGTCTGATTTCCAGCGCCATTTGGATAAGATCATCGCTGATCAATCCACCTTTCGCGGTAAGTTCGTGCATACCTTTGCTTCAGGCCAGGGTGAGAAGTTTGAGTACCTGCTGGCCCCCGTGCTCGATGAACAGCAAGACACCGAAGCGATGGTCTGCATTTCCCGCGATATCACTGAGCAGGCCATTGCAGAAGAAAAAGTATGGCATAACGCCCACTATGATCTTTTAACGGGGCTACCCAACCGGCGTCTTTTCCTGGATCGATTGGAGCAGGAGATCAAGCATTCAAAGCGGCGTAGCCAGCCGCTTGCGCTCCTCTTCATGGACCTCGACGGGTTTAAAGAGGTCAACGATTCGCTCGGCCATGAAGCGGGGGATCGCATTTTGTCTAATGTGGCGGAGCGCCTTGCTGGCTGTGTGCGAGCGAACGATACGGTGGCTCGTTTAGGTGGCGATGAATTTACCGTGTTGCTCACCGGCGCCGAGCAGCGCCAAGATGTCGAGCACGTGGCGCAAGCAATAATCGATGCCCTGGCGATGCCTTTTCACATAGGGCAGCAGCGCATTCAGATTTCCGTCAGCATTGGGGTCGCGTTCTACCCGAAGGCTGCTTCCACGCCAGATTCGTTATTAGAGGCGGCGGATAAAGCGATGTATAAAGCTAAAAAAGCGGGCTCTAATCAGATGTGTTTTCAGGACGAGGTCAACCACACGGAGGCTTCGTTGGTATAACGCCTAATGTTCGCCCGCTGGCGTTGGCTGCCGCCAGCCCTTTGCCAGCATTAGCCCTCGGCCAGCATGTTTAGGGGGCGGTTCCTTTAGCTTAATACTTTAGTCTCCTTTCAATCTTATCCTGTCTTAAAACTTAATCTCTTTTAAATGTTGAGCGCTTCGGGGTTTTTAACTGTGCTTGTTAAGCAGGTGTTGTTATCGTTGTAGTTGGTTAAAGTTAATGATTGATGGTTAAGATTAACAGCGGGTGGTTAAAGTTATTGGCTGGTGGTAAAAATTAATGATTAAAAGATAACCGTTGATTGCTTTAATAGTGCTAACGCTGAAAACCTGAATTCATAGAATAACTGCAG
>NZ_DFBS01000014.1 GCF_002366715.1 Halomonas sp. UBA3074
AGCGGTCGACAACAACGGCAACGACATCGACGCCACCGACACCGCGACATTGGACGTTAATATTCCGGCGGTTAGTGTTGTATTGGAAGAAGCCAGCGGCGATATCTATAACGCGGATGAAATTAGCAATGGCGTTAACGCCACTGTGTCTCTGGAGGCTGGCACCTCGGTAGGGGATAACCTGGTCGTCACCGACGGCAAAGGTAACGAGCTATTCAACGATGATGTGACGCAAACAATGCTTGATGAGGGCCTTGTCGTTACCATCACTGACCTCGATGTTAATGACACCGCCCTAAGCGTAACTGCCACAGTGTCTGACCCGCAGGGCAATTCAGATACTGCTATAGACAATGGCGTGATCGACGCCGTGCCTCCTACTGCAGATCCAATTTTAACAACAGCAGAATTTTACAATGGTAATTTAACCATTAATGAAAATAACCAACTGCTTTACAAAGCCTTTACGGTTGGTGGTGGAGTCACCGAGTTAGCGTCGGGAGAGCTTGAACAAACTCCTGAAGTGAAGGAAGAATCACCTACCTTCGGTGGGCAAGATGGAAGTACTTCGGAAGAGGATTTAACGTTTGTACTCACTTCGCTCCCTGAGTTTGGCTCCCTTTATCTGAATACGGGTGAAGGATACGAGCTTGCGACAATAAACAGTGAGTTTGATACCGAAGATGCTCTCTACTGGGCAGTGACTGAGGGACAGCTTAAAGAGGCAATGGGCTCTGTTGAGAGCACTACCCTGAGTGGCCGATATGCATCAGATTGGCGTTCCGGTGATGTGGATATATATGGTTATAACTTAGATGGAACGAGAAATGATGATTTAGTAAGGGGGCAGTCTGGTGGACGATTAGGCATTTCGGACAATACAGGCGATCAGTTGGAGGAGCCTGAGCAGTTAGGGTACCGTGAAGGAAACTCCGAAACGATGATTTTCGACTTCCAGCGCCCTATCGGAGAGGCGACCGTAACTGTTGCTAATTTAATTGCAAGCGAAGGCGAGGTGGGATCTGTAGCCGCTTATCTAAATGGTGAGATAGTGGGTGAGTGGACTTTTAGTGGCACAAATGGCGCGCAACTAAATGGTGAAGATGTCGACTTTACCCCTGGGAACGGCTATGACAACGGTACGTTTACGATTGATGGAGTGATTTTCGACCAACTTCGCTTTACCGCTGAACCTTATGCCGATGGCACCACCGGGCAGGTACCAACTGATAGCAGTGATTACTACTTAGCTGAACTGGAATATAAGGAAGTACCTCAATCTGGTTTCCAATATAAGGTGGTTGATGAGGCGGGCAACGAGAGCGATATAGTTGACGTTGTGATTGGTGAACCGAGTGCAGAGAGTGCCGTGCCTGACGACCTAGGGCCCAATGTAACTGTTGAGCTTATGGGGGCTGGTGAAGATGATGTTTATAATATTGATGAGCTAGCTTCTGGAACGGCAGATCATGCTGAGGCGTTTATCGAGCTTGGAGGCAGTGTCAAGGTTGGAGACACGCTTATTATTACGGCGAACACACCCGATTGGTCGACGAACAGCCGCTCCGTGACACAAGACGATTTAAGTAACGGGGTACGTGTTCAGGTGCCTGTCTCTGAAGGCATGACTAACGTCACCGTTACGGCAACCGTTACTGATGCAGCCAATAATATTAGCAGTGCTGAAGACACGAAAGATGTTGCTGCTGTTCCTGAAGCCGTTATCGCCATCAACGAACCTCTATTTGGTGACGATAACGTACTTAATAATAGCGAAATTGATAGCGCACATATTATTACAGGAACCGTTAGCGGGAGTGTTAGTGCTGGCGATACTATTACTGTCAATATTGATGGAAATCTCTTTGAAACAACGGTAGCCGAGGATGGTAGCTCTTGGGGTATTGAAATTCCTCAGAACATTATTAGTAAGCTCACTTCAGGGGATCTCACTGCGTCGGTGGCCGGGGTTGATAGCTATGGTAATCGTTACGATGCTGATACAGATGTAGCATATGACGTTCAGCAGCCCGGGGTTTTGATTGAGGGAACTAATACTTCAGATACCATGGAAGGTGAAGGTGGCGATGATCTAATAATCGGCGACCTTGGTGGTAAGAAAACGGTCATTGAGAAAGGACAAGATTACAATATCTCATTGATGTTAGATGCTTCTCTAAGCATGGGCTTTCAATCAGGGACTAGTAACCTTACACGCTTCCAATTGGCTAAGAATGCCTTGAAGAGCCTAGTGGATGATCTGGCTAGTCACGATGGTACCGTCAATGTTCAGCTTATGGCCTTCTCAAATAATGCGTGGCAAGTTGCTGAAATAAAAGGTCTGAGTGCTGATAATGTTAAAGGGTTAAAATCACAGATAGACAGTATTGCTCAAAATACCTGGACAAATTATGAGGACGCGTTTGTTAAATCGAAAGCTTGGTTTGATAAGCAGGCTGACTCTGAGTCGTTTAAAGATGTTGCTTACTTTTTAACTGATGGCGATCCTACTGCCTATAATCTTGATTCTAATTACATTATGACAACCGGTGGATATGACACAAACAAAGCAACTATGGATAAAGCAATTAAGGCGTTCTCGGGGCTGGAGGGTGTCGATGTTCATGCTGTAGGTATTGGCGGTGGTGTTAGTGAAAACTTACTCAAGTTTTTCGATAACACTGGGTCTGAAATGGAGAATCAATGGGTCGAAGTTAATGGGGGCTGGGTCAATGGCTCAACAGGCGATGTAGATATTGTTAATACTGAAAAGGATTTAGAAGCTGTATTACAAGGTGGTTCTGAGCGTGAGGAGGCGGCTGACGTAGGCAGCGATAATCTCCGAGGTGGTAGTGGAGACGATATCATCTTCGGTGACGCGCTTGAACACGCAGATTACCCTGGCTTGGGCGTTCAAGGTATCAAGGATCATCTGCAAGCTGAAACTGGTGCAGAGCCAAATGAAGAGGAGCTGGCAGCTTTCATTCGTGAAAATCATGAATCCTTGGTAATGCCGGTTGAACAGGGTGGAGACGATCTTCTAATTGGTGGGGCAGGGAATGATCTCCTTTATGGCGGTGCAGGCGCTGATACTTTCGCATGGGAGTTTGGCGATCAGGGAACCGCGAATGAGCCTGCTGAAGACCAGGTTATGGATTTCCAGCTGGGTGAGTTTGGCGTTGATGATGAAGCAGATCGTCTGGATTTAGCAGATCTTCTTCAAGATGAAAATAGCGGAAATATCGACGACTATGTTTTCGCCGAGCAGCAGGGCGACGACACGATACTTCACGTCAAGTCTGACGGTGGATTAACAGCAGATGGTAGCAATGCTGATCAACAAATCGTTTTGAAAGGCGTTGAGATGCCTCAAGGTGGCAATTCTTCAGACTTTATCCAAAGCATGTTGGACAATGATCAGCTTAAAATTGATCAATAGTAAGCAGAAATAATAAGGCCGCCTCAGGGCGGCCTTTCTGTATCTAATTAGGTATGCTAACAGGTACTTAATGAATGCTTTTACCCACAGAGGAAAGGCCATGCTCTACATCAAGCGCAATCCAGCCGGCGAGATTGTGATGCTCAGCAAAGAACCAACCACTGAGTGTAATGAAACGGTGGCTCCTGATTCTCCTGAGGTTCTGGCTTTTTTGGCCGACCAACCGGAGCCGTCGGCGCATTTCCTAGCGTCTGACTTAGCGTTTGTCAGGGTAGTCGAAGATATATTGGAAGTGTTGCTAGAGAAGGGGATTATTACCTTTACTGATCTGCCCGAAGCCGCACAGGCCAAGGTCATGGAGCGTAAATCTCTCCGGGTAAAGAATAATGTCGATTTATTGGGCGGTGATAGCGACACTATTTAGCAACTTCATCGAAAAGCAATATCAACTAAACAGTGCCGCTCAAGCCTCGACTTCTTGTGGGGCTTATGCGTGATGTATGCCTGGACCGGTTGCGCCATCGACACCGACACGGAACAAACAAACAAGCTCGTCATCATCAGCCACGCCTTCGCCAATGACCTGAATGCCGAGTGAATGGCAGAGCGTTGCCATACCGCGCACGATGGTTTGCTGCTCATTGGATGTATGTAAGGTGTGGATCAGGCTGCTATCCATTTTTAAATAGCTCAGCCCTACATCGTGCAGGTCTGCGAGTTTCGTAAACTCGGCACCCACATGCTCGATGCCGAAGGTACAACCAAGGGGGCGTAAGGCGGTGCATAGCCCGCGCAAGCTGCCTATTGCATGGGTGCTCAGCGTGGCGGGTACTTCAAAGCAAAGCTGTTTTGCAAGCAATGGGTGAGCAACCAGCAGGTTCCGCAGGTCGTTCACAAACTGAGTGTTGGTGATTGATGCTGCAGAAAGGTTGATGCCCACTGGTTTGAGATCGCTTTGTAGGTTGTGCAGTGCCTTTTTGACGACCGCTAAATCAAGGGCGGGCTCCATATCGAAGCGGGTGACCCAGGGAATGAATACGCCAGCGGTGTGCCATTTCCCCGCTAACTGTAATCGGGCAGGGCATTCGTAGTGAAGGATATCGCCATTGGCATCGACGACCGGGAAGTAAGCTAACTCTGGGCCCGCCAGAATGGCGGTTTCCAGCGCTGCGCGCCATTCCGCGTGGCTGCTGTAAAGCGAGACACGTTCGCGCTGACGTACCACTACCTGTTCAAAGGACGTTAGACTTTCGGCTTGAGCCAGGGCGTCATCCAGCGTGGCTAGCAGCATGCCGCGTTCGTCATGGGGCGCATAAGGCACTATGGCGGTCGGTAAAAACAGCTCTGCAGTGGGCACCGTGGCGGTTATCGCGACTAAAGTAGCCATGACTTGAATTCTAAGCTCTTCCACATCGTCCATCAGCGGTAGCATAAAGATAAAGTCGCTACCGTTAAGGCGGCCTACCACCGGTTCTGATGAGACGTTATCCAGTTGGCCCAACTGGCTCACCAGCGTCATTAATAATTGGTCGGTAGCGGCATAGCCTAGCTGCTCATTGAGTGTCTCAAGGTTTTGTACACGCACCATCACGAGCATCCCGGAGGCGCGTGCGTCATCGCTACTTAACTGGGAAGAAAGCTTGCCCATGAACACATCGCGATTGAGCGCGCCGGTGACACGATCGTGCTGTAAATGGCGGCGTAATTCATCCAATTTATAGCTTTCGTGACTGAGCATCTGATGAACATTGGCAGAAAGAATGTTCATTGCCCGAGTCACTTGACGAAGTTCCAGCGTGCGCGGCTCTATGATCGTCGTAAAGCGACGTGCGCTGATATCTTGGGCTTGTGCCACAACGCGTGATAAGGGGTGTTTAATACCACGAACCACCATGGTGGCAATTGCCAGACTAATGGTGCCCGCGAGTAGAAACCACGCGGCCAGTTCGAGCATGCTCCGCCAAAGTGAGGCATAAGCAAAACTGTGTTGGCTCTCTAGCTCCAATGTGCCGAACTGCCGCCAGCCATCTTGAATGGTGGCGGTGCCGCTGGGTACGTCAAACTCTACCAACTGACGGAACCAGCCAGGCACGTCGCCGGTATAGGTATCGGCAACGCGCTCGATCAACACGCTGCCGTCAGTATCGCGCAGGATAATTTGGCGGTAGTAACCGGTATCGAATTGAGCGGCTATCAATAGCTCTAAGGTCACCAGGTCTTTATCGAGCTGGCTCATTGAAAGCGCCAGTGCGTTGGCATTATCTTCATTCTTAATACGCACTTCTTGCTCAATATAATCGCGGCTGGTGGCGATGCTGATAGCCAAACTGCCCACGAACGACAGCAGAAGCAGGGCGATAATGGCAAGCCAAAGTTGTTTTATAAGTGACATCGTGCCAATTCCTTTTAAATGAAACCCTGGGTTTGCATACGTTCGATAACGCTGCGCCAGCGTGAAAGTCGAGCGAGCGGGTCGGCGCGAGATTCGGATGAGCCGCCAGCCCAAAGTCCTTCGCTGTTAAAACTAAACAATGGGTCGAGGTCCGTACGCTGGGAAGCAGGGGTAATAGAAGGGATAATATTATCCAGTACCAGCGGTTCTGCATTCGGTGTCGAGTAGTAGCCCAGTACCATGTGTGCTTGGGTAATTTGGCTACGTCCAATGCGCGCTCGCACATAAATCATACGTAGATACTGGCTCGTAATACCTAATTGTTTGAGGGTAATGTATTTGGCAATGGAGTAATCCTCACAATCCCCCTGGCCTTTACCCATGGCTTCCAAAGGGGTGGCCCAGAAATCCTCCTCCCCCCATACACGTATATCATCGACCCATCGAATTCGGCGGTTGAAGAAATCATTAACCCCACGCAGCTGGGCTTGAACGTCTTGATTCTGTAACTGTTGAAGTAGGGAAAGCCACTCTTCTAAGACGGATAGGCCCGCCTGGCCATACTGCTGCTGCATGCTTTGACGAAGGCGCTGGGGATCAAATGCTGATGCAGGCGTGGGATGAATACCAAGCCCGATGCCCAACCAAAGCGCGCCGACCGTTGTTAAGAACCGTCGACGCGAAAGAGTAGTCAGGCTGTGATCAGAAGATGCAGGCATGAGCCGCCATTCGTAACTTTCAAATAGGCCTTAAGATTACAAGCTGGCGTGGTGAAGTGCTACATCTCTCAGTCAAAAGAGTGGGCTTACTGAACCGCTGCCTGATGCGTTTTTTCTAATAAGGGCTCAAGCGCGGGCCACACATTATCGAGAATGATTGGCTGTGCATCGGCGGTGGGGTGAATACCGTCACTTTGCATGAGCGCGTCGTTCAAGGCGATATCCTCCAGCAAGAAAGGTACTAAAGGAACGTCGTACTCTTCGGCTAGCGAGTGGAACACACCGGTGAACGCGTCTCGATAGGCTTGGCCATAGTTGGGCGGTATATCGATGCCCAGTAGCAGCACCCGAGCATCTGCTTCTTGGCTCTGCTCGATTATGGTAGCTAGGTTTGCCTGCATTTGATTGGGTGACAGGCCGCGTAGCCCATCGTTGCCGCCCAGCTCAATGAGAACAATATCCGGTTGTTGCTGTCCCAGAATATCAGCGAACCTTTGTAGGCCGCCCGAGGTGGTTTCTCCGCTAATGCTGGCGTTAATGACCTGTACCTCGCCCTCTAAACGGTCTGCCAGCAGGTTCACCCACCCCTCTTCACGCTCGATACCGTAAGCGGCGCTCAAGCTATCGCCCATCACTAGCAGGCTGGGAGAGTGCGCTGAATCGTTTGGCGCTGCGTTGATAGTGGTCGATGCAAAGGTGACTATCAGCAACACCAGCCATCCGGTTACCATGCGGTACAGTCCATGCCAAGCTATAGGGATGCCACGCTTCATGTCTTACTCCTTAAATCAAAGCTCTTCGAATCCAAACCCTTCAAACCCAAGTCCTTCAAAGCCAAGCTTCTCAGATAAAACTGAAAATACTGCTACGGAATTATCAATGTCGAGCGAGTCACCCCAGGGGGAGCGCCAACCTACTACCGACCAGCAAGCGGTAGGCGATGTTCCAAAAAATATTGTCAGGCACCCCGTCCTGCATGCTGACAAGCTATCAAAAAAAGTCACCAGCGGTGAACGCTCACTCACTATCTTACACGACCTTTCGCTCAGCGTGGCGGCAGGTGAGAGCGTGGCGATACTTGGCAAAAGCGGTGCCGGTAAATCAACCTTACTGGGATTGCTGGCTGGCCTTGATACCCCAAGCGATGGCGAGCTAACGCTCTTCGGTCATGCGCTGAGCCGATTGGATGAAGACGGGCGGGCAGCGCTGCGTGCTGGGCGGGTGGGCTTTGTATTCCAGAATTTTCAGCTGCTGCCCACTCTGAGTGCGCTTGAAAATGTCATGTTGCCCCTTGAACTATCGCCCCGCGCCGGAGAGACACAAACCGCTGCCCACTGGTTAGCGCGGGTAGGGCTTGGCGAGCGGGTCGAACACTTACCTAAACAACTTTCCGGGGGTGAGCAGCAGCGCGTCGCCGTTGCCCGCGCCTTCGTGACCGACCCCGAACTGGTGTTTGCCGACGAGCCAACCGGCAATTTGGACCCCGACACCGGTGCGCAAATCATCGATCTGCTCTTCTCTTTAAACCGTGAAGCAGGGACGACGCTAATCCTGGTCACTCACGACCACGCCTTGGCGCGGCGCTGTGACCGCTGCCTGCGGTTGGATCATGGCCGCCTGGAGGCCTTCGTGCCGAAAGACACCTTGAATGAAGAGGGGAACCAATGAGCGATGTGAACTGGCGCTTGGCCATGCGCAGCCTCAGGCGAGACCTGCGGGCCGCCGATGTGCGTGCGCTGTTTATTGCCCTGGTACTCGCGGTGGCGGCTTCCACCATGATTGCTTTTTTTCTTGATCGCCTAGAGCGCGGTCTTGAGCGTCAGGCGGGCCAGATGCTGGGCGGCGACTTGGTCTTAGAGCAGCGCGATCCGTTTTCAGAGGAGCTGCGCGAACGCCTTGAAAGTGCCGGTTTTATCTTGAGTGATCAAGTCGATCTGGTCTCGATGATCAGCCGCGATGGCCGTTTTCAACCGGCTAGCTTAAAAGCCGTGGATGATGTTTACCCTCACTACGGTGTCTCCCATGTCGATTTTGGAAAGGGTACCGAACAGATAGCCTCAGGCCCACCCCCCGGTGAGGCCTGGGCCGATCCGCGCTTGATAGAGCTGGTCGAAATAGAGCTGGGTGATCGCGTGCAGGTGGGTCAAACCGAGCTGGCCGTAACGGGGATTATTGAGCGCGAAGCCGATCAGTCGGGCGGCTTTGGAAATTTTAACCCACGCTTGATGCTCAATACGGCGGATGTCGAAGCGACCGGCCTTGTCCAGGAAGGATCGCGAATCGAATTTGAAATTCTGGCGGCAGGCCCGCCGGAAGCATTGGATCAAGTGCAAGGATTGCTCGCTGAACTACGCCGCGATGGGGTCGAGGTTCGCGATGTGCGTGTTGATCGCCCTCAACTGGGCAACGCCTTACAGCGCGCAGAGAGCTATCTGGGGCTGGCCGGTTTAGCCGCGGTCTTGCTCGCCGGCGTAGCGGTGGCAATGTCGACTCGTCGTTACGTGGAACGCCATTTGGATACCGCCGCCCTATTGCGTTGTTTTGGCGCTAGTCAACGCCAGTTGGTAACCATCTTTACCCTCCAACTGATGGGGCTTGCGCTGGTAGCCGCGGTGATCGGTGCGCTGCTTGGGCTGATTGGGCAAGCGGTGCTGATCTGGCTGTTAGTGAGTTTCCTACCCATGACTCTGCCGCCGCCAGGGCTTATGCCACTGGGATTAGGCGTCTTTACAGCCCTGGCGGTACTGGTAGGGTTTGCGGGGCCAACCTTGCTGCGTATCAAACGCGTGAGCGCCCTAAAAGTCCTGCGCCGCGAGTTGGACCCACTGCCACCTTCGGCTTGGCTGGTCGTCGCTGTGGCAAGCCTCGTGTTTGGAGGGCTGCTGTGGCTCTACTCGGGTAGCCTGCCGTTGGCCATTGCGCTGTTGATCGGCGGGGCGGTGCTGCTCGGTGTGCTGTGGATGATTAGCGCGCTGCTACTGAGCGGCTTGTTGCGCGTCGTGCAGCGGTTTTCCGGGAAAAGTGAGTGGTCTCAAGCGCTGCGATTAGGCGGCCGCCAGCTAGCCCGGCGCCGCCAAGCAGGGCTGGGCCAGTTGCTGGCCTTTTCGGTGACTTTCTTTGCCATGGCGATGATTGTCTTGGTGCGTGGCGATTTGCTTAGCACTTGGCAGGACCAACTGCCTGAGAATACGCCCAACTACTTTGCCATCAATATTCAGCCTTCCGAGCGCGATCCTTTCGAGGCCGCGGTTTCGCCCCGGGTGGAAACGCAAAGCACTCTCTATCCCATGGTGCGTGGCCGAGTGATTGCGATTAATGGTCAGGCACCCAGAGATGCCGTGCCACCGGATGCTCGCGGTGATAACTCACTGCGTCGTGAGCTCAACCTAACGTGGCAATCAGAGGTGCCCGAAGGCAATGCCGTCGTCGCTGGGGAGTGGTTCTCAACGGCGCAAAGTGATGAAGAGGCGAACCAAGACTGGATGAGCGCAGTTGAGGCGACTCCTCAAAACGCCCTCGTCCCCATCTCGATGGAAGACGGGCTGGCTGAAAGGCTGGGCCTCGGTATCGGCGATGAAATGACGTTTTCGGTGGGCAGCGATGAGATCACCACGCAAATTACCAGCCTGCGAAGTCTGAATTGGGACAGCTTTCAGCCCAATTTCTTTGTTATTTTCCCGCCGGGCGTGCTGGAACAGTTTGGGCATAGTTATATCACTGCCTTTCACCTGCCTGAAACAGAGCAAGGGTTGATCCGTGAGCTGATCACCGACTTTCCTGGGGTCTCGTTGCTGAATGTCGATGCCATTCTCGGCCAGGTACGGGATGTGCTCGGCCAAGTTACACGGGCCGTGGAGTTAGTCCTCGCCTTGGTGCTATTGGCAGGGGTCAGCGTGCTGTATGCCGCACTCACCGCTAGCCGACCAGTGCGTGCCCATGAAAGCGGGTTGCTGCGGGTGTTTGGCGCAGGTAGTCGTATGATTTCCCGGGTGCAGGGCGCTGAATACGCGCTGCTGGGTTTTGCCAGTGGATTGATGGGCGCGGTGCTTGCCGAACTGACCTCGGCGGCACTGTATATTTACCTATTGGATCTGACGCCACGCTTCCATTTGGGATTATGGGTTTTCCTTCCCATTGGCGGTGCCGTGTTGATTGGTGTGATAGGCCATGCGCTTTCGCGAGGGTTGCGTCGTCAGGCGCCTGCCGCCAGCTTGGGACTGCTCGGCGAGGCCTAAAAGCTATTTCGCGAGCCAGAAACCGACCACCAGGGCGCTGATGACAGCAATAAAAAAGACCAGATTACGGGCGCGGGTATCGCGGTGAGGTTTCATAACGGCACCAAGTGAACGTGAAGGTAAAAGGGGCGAAAGCATTACGCTCGGCATGGTAACGTTTGTTGCTTACGCCGTCATCTTGCTCGCTTCGCCGTTTGCCCAGGAAAGTTGATTATGCCTCACACCGAATTCAAGGCTGCGCCCAGCGTTGCGTCGCAGCCGCTTTCTCTTGCTCAAGGCCGTCTGGCGGCCCTGAGTTGGGGCCGAACTGATGCCCCGGTTTGGCTAGCGCTACACGGCTGGCTCGATAACGCCGCCAGCTTTTCTCGTTTGGCGCCGCTGTTGGTTGAGGCGCTGGGTATTCGTATCGTTGCGCTCGATTTTCGGGGGCATGGCCAGTCAGCGCACTTGCCTCAAGGCGGTGGCGGTGCCCTTAGTGACCATGCCCATAGTGACCATTACCATAGTGACTACGCGCTATGGGACTATTGCCACGATGTGTTGGATGCCATGGAAGACCTCGGCCTTGAACACGCTAGCGTGCTGGCTCATTCGATGGGCGCAGCTGTGGCCTGCCTACTGGCTGCAGCACTACCCGAGCGTATCGAGCGGTTAACGCTGATAGACGGCCTGGGGGCACTCAACACACCTAGCGAAGAGACGGCCAGTCAACTGCGTAAAGGGCTAATGGCTTACCGTCGTCCACTTTCTCGCCCACCGCGCTACCCGGATATCGAAAGTGCCGTCGCTGCGCGAGTGGCCGGTGGCGTCACCCCGGTGGATAGCATCACAGCAACGCCGTTGGTAGAGCGCAACACCCAACCTACCGCCGATGGCCACGTCCAAATGCGCACCGACAGTCGCTTGCTAAAGCCGTCCTTGGTGCGTTTCACGCCCGAGCAAGTGCTGTCGTTACTGGCTGCTATTAACGCCCCGGTGTTATTGATCGAGGGCGAAGAGGGCATACTGGGTGAACGTGCCTGGGCCATTCAAGCGCGGCAAGCGGTCAAGGGGTTAACCCGCCAAGTACTCAAAGGTGGCCACCATTTGCACCTGGAGCCCCAGGCGGTAACACAAGTCGCTGCGGTTATTGATGCGCACTGGGTCAATGCGAAGAAGGGCTAGCGATGGACAGCAGCATGAATGAATTGGCGCAGGTCAGTCGGGGTAACAAAGTCGCGCTGGTATTGGGCAGCGGCGGCGCCAGGGGCTACGCGCACATAGGGGTTATCGAAGCGCTCGAGGCGCGTGGCTTTGAGATCATCGCCGTCTCAGGCTGCTCAATGGGGGCGCTGATTGGCGGTATTTACGCGGCTGGCAAGCTACCTGAATACCGTGATTGGGTATGCAACCTCGACTACCTGGACGTGCTCAAACTGGTAGATGTGACCTGGAACCCCATGGGCGCGATGCGCGCCAGTAAAGTAATGAGCAAGCTGGAAGCGCTGGTGGGCGACATATTGATTGAAGATCTGTCGATCCCTCTTACCACGGTGGCGACAGACCTGGTACGTCAGCGGGAGGTGTGGTTTCAAAACGGACCGCTTTTGCAAGCCATTCGCGCCTCGATTGCAGTCCCCGGCGTAATTACGCCGGTGCATTTTGGTGAACAGGTATTGGTGGATGGCGGACTGCTCAATCCGCTACCCATTATGCCTGTGGTGGCCGCCCATCAAGCGGATTTTGTGGTTGCGGTCAACGTCACGGCGCATAGCCCACTGCCGGTCACGCTAGAAGAACTGCTTCCCCAAGAAGAGCAAGCCGTCGATAGCCGAAGCAATAAAGAGATTGAACGCGATCAACGTATGGGCAACTGGATAGGGGATGTACGTGCCGCGACACAAAAGCTCTGGGCGGGGCTGGGGAGCAATGGGGAAGGTGACGACGAGGAACTGGAAGAGACCACCGAAGCGCGCGGCAAGCGGGAGTGGAGCAAGCTCGATATGATTCTGGAGTCGTTTGATATTACCCAGGCGGCACTGGCCAAGTACAAAGTGGCGGGCTACCCGCCCGATGTGTTGATCGAAATACCCAAAACGGTCTGTAGCACTTACGAATTCCATCGTGGCAAGGAGTTGATTCGCCTGGGCAGGCATCTAGCGGACGAAGCGCTGGAACGGCGCATGCCGGGCATTGCCTCTGATGCTGCCGAGTAGGGTTACTGGCCCCGCTTGCGCAATAATATATAGACCGCGCCGGTGCCACCATCAATATCGATAGCGGAGCAGAACGCCAGCACCCCTGGCCACTCGCGTAGCCAGGCGTTGGTATGGCTTTTGAGAACGGGGAAGTCAGCGGTGGTGCCCCACGCTTTACCATGAACCACCAGCACGCAGCGCAAACCTTGGCTGGCAGCGTCTCGCAGAAAGCTTTCCAGTTCCGCACGCGCCTCTTCCAGAGTGTGGCCATGTAGGTCAAGTCCCGCCTGCCACGCCGTTTGGCCGCGTTTTAACTGGCTGAACGTGCGCCAAGGCAAGTCCGGCACACTGAATTCCAAGTACTCGGAAGGCCTTACGGCTTCCACCCGGCCGTCTGAAGTACGTCCGCTGGACTGTGGTGTACTGCTCTCAACCGCCGCGTGACGCCGCGCTTCCTGGGCCATTCCATCGCGCTTGGGTTTGCCAGGATCAGCTTGGTTGGTCGCGATACGACGCACACCAGCCGCCTTTAACGCAGCGCGAAAGGCATTGATATCGTCATCGTCGGGCAGGTGGCGGCGTCGCGTCATGGTAGGCTCGGGTGGCAAAAAAATGGCAAATAAAGGTAGCGCAAGTAAAGACGCACAGTATAGCGGGCTGAGCGTTGCTGTGAACCGGACGGCGTGAAAGGTACAATCTTTTTATTCGTTGTGTGTATGCGGCTGTATTGGCTGTATTCACGATTATCGTCAACCAGGAGTCGCTGTGTGACCACGCACCTAAACGCTGAGCCTTCTCACTCAACCCTTTCCCTGCCTGAGTCGGTGCTGGTAGGCGAGCTCTTTACCCTGCGCGACTACCTGCGCTGGGTCTCCAGCGAGTTTTACCTGGCCGGTTTGCACTATGGCCACGGCACTGATTCCGCTTGGGATGAGGCCGTCGCGCTTTGCCTGGGGGCCCTTCACCTACCCTGGAATGTGGATCCCGCCGTGCTGGAAGCGCGCCTGTTGCCAGTCGAGCGCCAACGCATTATCACGCTCGCCAAAGAACGTATAACTACCCGCCGCCCGTTGCCCTATTTACTCGGAGAGAGCTTTTTTGCCGGGCATCCGTTCAATGTCGATGAAAGGGTGCTGATTCCGCGCTCGCCGATTGCCGAACTGATCGAAGATGGCTTCGCTGCCTGGTTCCCCGAAGAGCCGCCTGCCAGCGTGTTGGATTTATGCACCGGCTCAGGCTGTATCGGGATTGCCACCGTTCTCTACCTGCCTACCTGCGAAGTGGTGCTTGCCGATATTAGCCAGGATGCCTTGGCCGTGGCCCGTCAGAACATTACTCGCCACGACGTGGGCGATCGGGTACGGGCGGTCGAGTCCGATGTCTTTAGTGGCTTAGAGGGGCGGCGGTTTGATTTGATTGTTTCTAACCCGCCTTATGTCGACGCCCGCGATCTGGCGACCATGCCTGCCGAGTTTCGCCATGAGCCTTCGTTGGCCCTAGGCGCTGGCAGCGATGGGCTGGATATCGTCCGACGCATGTTGCGTGAAGCCCGAAACCACTTAACCGATGAGGGTTGGCTGATCGTAGAAGTCGGCAACTCTGATCGCCATTTAGAAGCGGCCTTTCCGGAGGTGGCTTTTTTGTGGCTTGAATTCGAGCGTGGCGGCCAGGGTGTTTTTGCCCTGAGCGCCGCTGAACTCGACGCCCATGCGGCGTCTTTCGTGTGAGGAATTAACGGCCATGTCTGGCAATACGTTTGGCAAACTATTCAGTGTAACGACCTTTGGTGAAAGCCACGGCCCGGCTCTCGGTGCGATCGTGGATGGTTGCCCGCCTGGGCTGCCGTTAAGCGAAGCCGATCTGCAGAGTGATCTGGATCGCCGTAGACCGGGCAGTTCTCGGCATACTACCCAGCGCAAAGAGCCTGATCAGGTGCGCATTTTATCCGGTGTTTTTGAAGGTAAGACGACGGGTACCTCGATCGGCCTGCTGATTGAGAACACCGACCAGCGCTCTAACGACTACTCGAAAATCAAAGAGCAGTTTCGGCCCGCCCATGCGGATTACACCTACCATCATAAATATGGCCACCGCGACTATCGTGGCGGTGGGCGCTCCAGCGCCCGTGAAACGGCCATGCGAGTAGCCGCGGGGGCGATTGCCAAGAAGTATCTGGCCGCTCAGGGGGTTCAGATTCGTGGCTATATGAGCCAGTTAGGCCCTATCAAGATTGAGTTCAAAGAGTGGGAGTCGGTCAGCCAGAATGCTTTCTTCTGCCCGGATCCAGCGCGCGTGGCGGAGTTGGAAGCCTATATGGATCAACTGCGCCGTGACCAGGATTCCGTCGGTGCTGAAATTACCGTCATTGCCGAAGGTGTCCCGGTAGGGCTTGGCGAACCGGTATTTGACCGTCTGGATGCGGATCTGGCGCATGGTTTGATGAGCATCAATGCGGTAAAAGGGATCGAGATCGGCGCTGGCTTTGGCAGCATCGCCCAGCGCGGCAGCGAGCATCGTGATGAGATGACGCCCGAAGGCTTTCTTTCCAACCATGCGGGGGGTGTGCTGGGAGGCATCTCCAGCGGGCAACCCATCGTGGCGCGTTTAGCGCTGAAGCCTACGTCCAGTATCACTACGCCAGGCCGCTCTATCGATATTCACGGTCAAGCCGTCGAAGTGATTACGAAAGGGCGCCACGACCCCTGCGTTGGGATTCGTGCCACCCCCATCGCTGAAGCAATGATGGCGATTACGCTACTGGATCACTGGCTAAGACAACGTGGCCAGAATGGCGATGTCAGCGTTGATACACCGCGTTTAACTCAGCGTTGACGCATAACGGTAAGGTTTGCCGTTCGCTGCTACACTCAAACAAAACAAATGCATGAGTAGTCGTCATGAATAACACCGCAGGAGCCGCCTATGAAGATTAACGTTGAGTTTGATCTTACGCCCGATGAATTTCGTCAATCGCTAGGGCTGCCGGACGTCGAAGCCTTCCAAAAAAACCTGCTGGAAAATATTCAGCGGCAAATGGAGTCTGGGGTAGAAGGCTACGACCCCATGAGCCTGATGCGGCCGTTCCTGCAGCAGCCGATGATGCAGCAAGGGCTTTCGCAAGGGTTGGCCAACTTCGGCACGTACCAACAAATGATGTTGGATATGTTGCGTCAGGCGGGTAATGCCTCTTCAGCCAGCAGCGATGATGATGAGAAAGAGGCGGCCACGAGCGCTAAAAAAACTACCCAAAGTAGCGCTGGTAGTAAGGCTAAATCGACCGCGTCATCACGCTCACGCGCTGATTCCAAACGTAGCGGCACATAGCATGGCGCAGCAGATGACGTTTTTAACTGACGCATAATGCCTTAACGGGCGATTATGAACGTGTTGGGTAGGGAAGCGTATACGGCAGGGTACATGGCAGACCGCTATTGTTCTTGCACGGTGTTCATGCATGACGCCACGGTTGCAATGCAGTATGCCAAAGATTACTCTTTTTGCAGTGCAGCATAGCTGGCTTGTAGAAAGCTAGACCACAGTGAGTCACTCCCAGGCTCATGCCAAGGAACGAAATAGGAGCAGACACTATGCAAGACAATATGATGGATGCCTTTAACGCCCAAACGAAACAAATGTTTGAGCCGATGCGTAAAATTAATTCGCTAATGCTCAATAACATGGAAAAAATGACCCAGTATCAGCTGGAAGCCATGAAGCGCTACAGTCAGATGGGCACTGAGCGCATTCGTAGCGCCACTGAAATTCAGGATGCAGAAAGCCTGCGTGATTTTGGCACCAAGCAAGCCGAAATGATGAATGAGCTTTCTCAACAGATGCAGGAAGACGCTCGGGTAATGAGTGAAATGAGCCTGCAGTTTAAGTCGGAAATGGAAAAAATGTTCAGCGAAGCTGGGCAGCAAATGTCCGACCAAGCGAAGGCCGCAGCGAAAGGCGAGCAGCCAGCGAAGGCCTCGAGTCAATCAACGCGCAAGAGTTGATTGGCGACATCATCGCGGCGCCTTCGGGCGCCGCGATGCATTTAGGGCTTCACTAGGGTTGGTACGAAAAGTCGGCGAGCGCAGTCAGTTTTCGTACAAAGCCTAGATAAAGCGTTTAATCGTATAAGAAGCTTGGTTATATCACCGCTGGATCTTGGTCAACGTGATCGGTGCGCCTTAAGAGCGGCGTAGGGAGAGTTAGTATGCAGTCAGCGTGGCACAACCCATTCCAGGCACTATCCTCAGGGCTTTCTCAAAGTCTTGCACAAGGGCTTTCTCAGGGGTTAACCGAGGGGATAGCCAAGGGTCTACCTGAGGGATTATCCCAGGCAGATATTGAAGCTTGGAACCACCAGCTTAAAGCGATTAGCGAGCAGTACCAGGGATTGATGCAGGATTTGCTTGCCCGTATCGCCCCCAGTGAAGCCGCGGACTCCATTTATAGCGACATGCGTGAAAGCTTCGAGGCGGGTGCGCAGTCGCTGATGCAAAATCCCACTCTATTGTGGGAAACGCAGGCCCGGTTGGTGCAGGATCAATGGCTTTTGTGGCAGCAGGCCATGCGTGGCATGGCCGGTGAGCAAGTGACCCCATTAGTAACGCCAGCCAAGAATGATCGCCGTTTTAAAGACGAGGCGTGGACACAAGACCCACACTACATGGCCATCATGCAGCAGTACCTGCTGTTCTCGCAGATGGTTGAAGAGCTGATTGAAAGTTTAAGTGGCCTCGATGAGACCCAGCAGCGGAATCTGCTGTTTTACGCGCGCCAGTTGGTCAATGCGATGGCGCCGACTAACTTTATGACCACCAATCCCGAAGTCATGCGCCGCACGGTTGAAACCCGGGGTCAAAATTTGATCGATGGGTTGGAGCGGCTGCGAGAGGATTTAGGCAACTCAGCGGAAGGCATTAATGTCCGCATGACCGATCGCGGTGCTTTCGGGGTGGGGGACAACATTGCCGTCACGCCCGGTGCGGTGGTTTACGAAAATGAGCTAATACAGCTCATCCAGTATACCCCCACCACGGAGAAAACCTTCAAAACGCCGCTGTTGATGGTGCCGCCGTGGATCAACAAGTACTACATTCTCGATCTACGCGACGATAATTCCATGGTGAAGTGGCTAGTGGAACAAGGCCATACGGTCTTTTTGATATCCTGGCGCAATCCTGGACCCGAACAGCGCGATATCACTTGGGCCGACTATATGCAGATGGGTCCCATCAGCGCGATGGAGGCCATTGAGAAAGCATGTGGAGAGAAGTCGGTCAATCTGCTCAGTTATTGTGTCGGCGGCACGTTAACGGCTTCTACCGTCGCCTATCTCACCAGCACGCGGCGTGGGCGCAAAGTAAAATCCGTCACGTATATGGCGACGCTGCAGGATTTTCGCGATCCGGGCGATATCGGTGTCTTTCTGAATGATCGAGTGGTCGATGGCATAGAGCAGACGCTTGAACTGAAAGGGTATCTTGACGGCCGCTCCATGGCCTACACCTTCAATTTGCTACGTGAGAACGATCTGTTTTGGTCGTTTTACATCAATAATTATTTGAAGGGCGAAACGCCAGCCGCCTTTGATCTGCTTTACTGGAATACTGACGGCACCAATCTTCCCGCGGGCACACACGGCTGGTACCTGCGCCATATGTATCTGGAAAACCGGCTGGTAGAGCCTGGTGGCATCGAGCTGGATGGTGTAAAGATAGACCTGCGTAAGGTGTCAACGCCCAGCTACTTTGTGTCTACCAAAGAAGACCACATCGCCAAGTGGAACAGTACCTATTATGGCGCCTTGTTGCCCAAAGGGCAGACCACCTTCGTGTTGGGCGGCTCGGGCCACATTGCCGGTATCGTAAACCCGCCCCATAAGAACAAGTATGGCTATTGGACCAATGACGCGCTACCGGAAAGCCATGAGGCTTGGCTGGAAAGCGCGACACCGCACGAAGGCTCCTGGTGGCCCCACTGGCAGGCTTGGATGACCGAGAATGGCTATGCCGATAGCGAGAAAATGGTGCCTGTGCGCCAACCTGGCGATGGGGAACTCAAGGTGATTGAGCCGGCGCCAGGGCGTTATGTGAAGATGACGATCCCAGAGGTGCTGGGAGAAATTCCCAAGACGTCTTGATTGATCGCTAGAGAGATAATAAAGAGTGAAAACAAGAAAAGCCCGCTGACAATGTGTCAGCGGGCTTTTTTGCGTCGTAATCAGTTACGAATCAGGTAGTCGAAAGCACCAAGCGATGCTTTCGCACCTTCACCCATGGCGATAATGATCTGCTTGTAAGGCACGGTAGTGACATCGCCTGCGGCGAATACACCGGGCACGGACGTCATACCATGAGCATCGACAATGATTTCACCGCGGGGCGTCATTTCAATCGGTGAGCCTTTCAGCCACTCGGTGTTTGGTACCAAACCTATCTGAACGAAAATACCTTCCAACGCGATGGACTTGCTCTCGTCAGTGGTGCGGTCTTTATAGTTCAAGCCGTTAACACGGCTGCCGTCGCCAGTGACTTCGGTCGTCTGCGCATTCAGGATGATATCCACATTGGGCAGGCTCTTGAGCTTCTTCTGCAGTACGGCGTCAGCCCGCATTTCGCCCATAAACTCGACCAAGGTAACGTGGCCAACAATACCCGCCAGATCAATGGCTGCTTCAACACCCGAATTACCGCCACCAATGACGGCGACACGCTTACCCTTAAACAGAGGGCCATCGCAGTGGGGGCAGTAGGCGACCCCTTTATTGCGATATTGCTGCTCGCCAGGCACGTTCATTTCGCGCCAGCGGGCGCCCGTTGCCAGTACCAGTGTCTTGCTCTTTAGTTTGGCACCAGACTCGAACGTGACTTGATGCAGGCCGCCTTCGGCTTCGGCCGCTTTAAACGAAGTCGCAAGCTGCAGGTTCATGACGTCAACTTCGTAATCTTTAACGTGCTCTTCCAGCGCGCTGACCAGTTTTGGGCCTTCGGTATGTGACACCGAAATGAAGTTTTCAATGCCCATGGTGTCGGCCACCTGGCCACCGAAGCGTTCAGCGGCAACACCTGTGTTGATGCCTTTGCGTGCCGAGTAAATGGCCGCCGCAGCGCCGGCGGGACCGCCACCAATCACGAGCGTATCGAAGGCGGCTTTTTCGGTTAGCTTTTTAGCATCGCGTTCGGCCGCGCCGGTGTCGACCTTGGCAAGGATCTGTTCCAGGGTCATGCGGCCTTGGTCGAACGGCTTGCCGTTCAGGTAGATGCTCGGCACCGACATGATTTCACGCGACTCGACTTCATCCTGAAACAGCGCCCCGTCGATAGCGACATGGCGTACATTGGGATTGAAGATAGCTATCAGGTTAAGCGCCTGAACCACGTCGGGGCAGTTCTGGCAAGAGAGCGAGTAATAAGTCTCGAACAGCATCTCGCCATCAAGCGCACGAATCTGATCGAGTTGCTCGTTAGATGTTTTGGGTGGGTGACCGCCCACTTGAAGCAGCGCCAGTACCAGCGAGGTGAACTCGTGGCCCATGGGGATGCCGGCAAATACAACGCCCGTCTCTTCACCGGGGCGGTTGATCGCAAACGATGGCGTGCGTGCATCCTGGCCATCGCTGTACAGGGTAATTTTATCGCTCAAGCTGCTGATATCTTCCAACAGGCCCAGCAATTCATGTGACTTGGCACCGTCATCGAGGGACGCAACGATCTCGAACGGCTGAGTCACTTTTTCCAGATACGCTTTTAACTGGGATTTTAAATTGGCGTCCAGCATGACAGTGCTTCCTCGCAGTTAACATGTGCGTGTTTGATCACAGAGCACGGCGTAAAAACACGTGCTTAATAAAACAAAACACCCGGGCTGGTGCCCGGGTGTCGCGCTGCCAAATGGGCAACAGAGAGAGAAATATCCGTTTGGCAGCCGTAGGCAGTTTAGATTTTACCTACCAGATCCAAAGAAGGGGCGAGGGTGTCTTCGCCTTCTTTCCACTTCGCTGGGCATACTTCGTTCGGATTGGCGCGCACGTATTGAGCCGCTTTCACTTTACGCAGCAGCTCTTCGGCATTGCGACCGATGTTGCCAGCGTTGATTTCGACGATTTGGATTTTGCCGTCAGGGTCGACAACAAAGGTACCGCGCTCGGCAAGACCGGCTTCTTCGATCAAGACTTCGAAGTTGCGTGAAATGCGCAGCGTCGGATCCGCAATCATCGGGTACTGGAGTTTGCCGATGGTGTCAGAGCTGTCGTGCCATGCTTTGTGGGTGAAATGGGTGTCAGTTGAAACGCTGTAGATTTCAACGCCCAGTTTCTTGAACTCAGCGTAGTTGTCGGCCAGGTCACCAAGCTCGGTCGGGCAGACAAAGGTGAAGTCGGCAGGGTAGAAGAAAAAGATAGACCACTGACCCTGCAAGTCCGCTTCGGTCACATCAACAAATTCGCCATTCAAATAGGCAGTCGCTTTAAACGGCTTAACTTCAGTGTTAATCAAAGACATTCAGATAATCTCCAGGATTGGTGAATGAACAATTAGAAAGTGGTAATAATACTAATGGCTAACGACTAAAGGCTAAAATTAAGAATAGGCATACTACCAATAGCATTTCTCTATTGGCACAAGCCGTGTCGTTGCGCTGGCTGGTTAATGGGGTCGATGAAGCAGAATACAAGAATTTTTCACATTGGCTTGCGGTGGGCGCCCCCGCACCGCAAAATTCGCACGGTCAGCATTATGGCCTACGCTATTGTTAGCCGTGGGTGAGCTGGCATTAATACCTTAGCCAGACAACGTTGACACGAATGGCTAACAAACGTGGCTAAACAGTTGAGACATCAGGAGCAGTGATAATGGGGAACATCCACAAACTTTCAGCGGCCGTTGCGGCCATTTCGTTTGCCGCAGCGGCTAGCGCTACCCATGCCGATGAGGTGCGGGTATATAATTGGTCAGACTACATTGCCCCGGAAACGCTGGAAAAATTCACCGAGCGTACCGGCATTGAAGTGACCTACGACGTTTACGATAGCAATGAAATTCTAGATGCTGCACTGCTCGCCGGCCGTTCAGGCTATGACGTGGTGGTGCCCTCTACTTACTACTTTACCCGTCAAGTAAAAGCCGGTGTCTTCCAGCCGCTTAACCACGAGTTACTGCCCAATTTAGACAACCTCAATCCTGAGTTGATGGAGAACCTGGAAACCATCGACGCCGGTAGCGAATACTCGGTTCCCTATATGTGGGGCACCAATGGTATCGGCTATAACGTTGAGCGTGTAAAAGAAATCCTGGGTGACGACGCCCCCGTAGACAGCTGGGCGTTGCTGTTCGATCCCGAGGTAACCGGCGCCCTCAGCGAGGCAGGTTGCGGCCTCTCCATGCTGGATTCTGCTGATGAGATGCTTTCGCCCGCGATGGCCTATTTGGGCTTGGATCCGCTTAGCGAAAATATCGAAGATATCGAAGCTGCTGGCGAGTTGATTGCCGACGTCCGCGACGACATGACCTATTTCCACTCCTCGCGCTATGTCTCTGATCTGGCGAACGGCGATATCTGCGTAGCGGCTGGCTACTCTGGTGATGTTTTCCAAGCCGCTGCACGCGCAGAAGAAGCCGGTCGCGATTTTTCGATTGGCTATGCCATCCCTAAAGAAGGCGCAGCCCTATGGTTCGATATGATGGCAGTGCCCGCCGATGCGCCGAACACTGAAAACGCTCATGCGTTCATCAACTTCATTCTTGACCCGGAAATCGCCGCAGAGATAACCGAGTACGTGCGTTATGCCAATCCGAATTCCGCGGCTGACGAGTTCCTTTCAGAAGAGATTATCAACGACCCTGCGATCTACCCGGAAACGGATGTCATGCAAAACCTATACGTGCAGGCAGAAAAGCCCCAAGATGTGCTCCGCGCCCGCACGCGTATTTGGAATCGCGTGAAGTCTGGCCGCTAAGCCGACCGTTATCCGACGGCGAGCCTGAGGCACTCCCTCATTGGCTCGCTGTTTATTTTTCAATGCCCGGGTTACCGGGCCTTTTGATGGGAGTGGCGAATGGTCACTACGCCCCTGTCGAACGAGCCTTCATCTGCTTCACCCACAGCCCCTTCAGCGCCTCGCGCCCAGGGAAAAACCCCTCGGTTTGCCGAGGACGTGGTGCTGGAAGTGAAACGCTTAAGCAAGCGATTCGATGATGCGCTGGCGGTGGATGATGTCAACTTGCAGGTCAAGCGCGGCGAAATCTTCGCGTTGTTAGGTGGGTCGGGGTCGGGTAAATCAACCCTGCTGCGTATGTTGGCGGGATTCGAGACGCCAACGGAAGGGCGCATATTATTAGACGGCGTCAATATCACCGCCATACCGCCGCACAAGCGGCCCATCAACATGATGTTTCAGTCCTATGCGCTGTTTCCGCACATGACGGTGGCGCAGAATATCGCTTTTGGTTTGAAGCAGGACAAGCTGCCCAAAGCGGATATTGACGCCCGTGTTGCACAAATGCTCAAGCTGGTGCACATGGAGCGCTTTGCCAAGCGCAAGCCGCATCAACTTTCCGGCGGGCAACGCCAGCGGGTCGCACTGGCCCGGTCACTGGCCAAACGGCCCAAGCTGCTGTTGCTGGATGAGCCCATGGGGGCACTGGATAAAAAACTGCGCACTGAAATGCAGTTGGAAGTGGTTGAGATTATCGAGCAGGTGGGGGTTACCTGCATCATGGTGACCCATGACCAGGAAGAAGCCATGACCATGGCCGATCGCGTGGCCATTATGGCCGATGGCTGGATCGAGCAGGTGGGTTCGCCGGTGGATATCTATGAAAGCCCGGTAAGCCGCATGGTGGCTGAATTCGTGGGCACGGTGAATCTGTTTGAAGGCGAGATCATTGAGGATGCTGCTGACCACTGCCGCATTGTCGCCCCCGCGCTCAATCAGCCTATTTATATCGACCATGGGATTACCACCCAGGCGATGGATCGACGTGTGTGGGTCGCGTTGCGGCCTGAGAAAATTTGGTTAACCCGAGAAAAACCCACCACGGAATATAATTGGGCCGAGGGCAAAGTGGATGATATTGCCTACTTAGGGGGCTTCTCGCTTTACTACGTTCGCACGCCGTCGGGTCAAATGATCAAGGTCAGCATGGCCAACACAGAGCGTCGCGGTGATCGGCCTACCTGGGAGGACAGTGTTTACGTCCACTGGGAAGATCACAGCACCATTGTCCTGAATCGCTAGCAGGTTGAACCGCTAGCGTGGTGCCTTTCCTACTGCGAGGAGCCTGCCTTCAATGAAGTCATCCCGTTCTTCAGCACTGCTCAAACGCTTGAAACTGGGGCGACGGGTGGTGATTGCGTTTCCGCTCGTCTGGTTAACGCTGTTTTTCCTGCTGCCCTTTGCGCTGGTACTCAAAATCAGCCTGTCCGAGGCGGCGATTGCGATTCCGCCTTACGGTCCGCTGCTGGAGTATGCTGACCAAACGCTGCACATTTTTTTAAATGTTGGCAACTATCTCTTTCTGCTGTCGGACTCGCTGTATATCGCCGCTTATTGGGGATCGGTCAAAACGGCATTCATCGCAACCGTGGCTTGCCTGCTGATCGGCTATCCAATGGCGTATGCCATGGCGCGGGCACCGGCACGCTGGCAGCTACTGTTACTGCTGCTGGTCATGTTGCCTTCGTGGACATCGTTCTTGATTCGTGTCTATGCCTGGATGGGAATTCTCAGCAACAGCGGTCTCATTAATAACCTGCTGATAGGATTGGGCCTTATCGATTCACCGCTGCGCATGATGAATACCCAGTTTGCGGTCACGATTGGGATCGTTTACGCCTACTTGCCGTTTATGGTGCTGCCACTCTATGCCCACCTGACCCGGATGGATAATTCGTTATTGGAAGCGGCTGCTGACCTGGGTTCACGCAAGATCAATACGTTTATCAAGGTCACGTTGCCGCTCTCGATGGGAGGAATTGTGGCGGGCTCGATGCTGGTGTTTATCCCGGCAGTTGGCGAGTTCGTTATCCCCGAGCTGCTGGGCGGCCCAGACACGTTAATGATCGGCAAAGTCTTGTGGGAAGAGTTCTTCCTGAACCGAGACTGGCCCGTGGCGTCGGCGTTGGCCATGGTGATGCTATTGCTGCTGTTGGTACCGATTGTCTGGTTCCATCGCTATCAGTCCAAGGAGCTAGAATCATGAGCAGCCTTCGGCGTTTCAACTTCTCAACGGTCATGCTGGTGTTGGGCCTGATGTTTCTTTACCTGCCCATGTTGGTACTGGTGGTGTATTCGTTCAATGCTTCGAAGCTGGTCACGGTCTGGGCTGGCTTCTCCACCCAGTGGTACGGTGAGCTGTTTCGCGACGAGCAGATTCTATCGGCGGTGTGGACGAGCCTGCGAATCGCTTTCTTTGCTGCCAGTATGGCGGTTTGTTTAGGCACCGTGGCTGCCTTTGTAATGACTCGCTACGGACGCTTCAGAGGGAAAACGGCGCTGTCGAGTATGGTGACAGCGCCGCTGGTTATGCCTGAAGTAATTACCGGCCTATCGCTACTGCTGCTGTTTGTGCAAATGGCGCAGATAACCGGGTGGCCCGCTGACCGGGGTATGGCGACCATTTGGATTGCCCATACCACCTTCTGCAGCGCTTACGTTGCGGTAGTAGTGGCTGCGCGCCTGCGTGAGGTGGATCATTCGATTGAAGAAGCAGCCATGGATTTGGGATCGCCACCGGTCAAAACCTTCTTTTCGATTACGCTGCCGATTATTACCCCCGCCCTGGCGGCGGGCTGGTTGTTGGCGTTTACGCTCTCCCTCGATGATTTGGTGATCGCCAGCTTCGTGTCAGGCCCTGGCGCCAATACGCTGCCGATGGTGGTATTTTCATCCGTGCGCATGGGGGTGTCGCCTAAAATCAATGCACTCGCCACGCTGATTATATTGACGGTGTCGCTGGCAACGTTGCTGGCATGGTTTTTTATGCGTCGCAACGAAACCAAGCGAAAGTCCGCCTTACAAGAGGCGTGAGTCACGCTATAGAACATCATCATCACGCCCGGCAACGACACTATCGAGCTCGCCGGTCATCGGCGAAACGACCACTTGTAATTGGATAGGCGCGCAGCATTGGTGGCAGTCTTCCCAGGTGTCGTGGCTGCCCTGAGAGGTATCAATCAGAAAGGTCAGCGGTGAATCACAGTAGGGGCAATGGAAGTCATAATTGATCAGGGCGTCATCATGCATGCTTGGCTTCCTTTGAGATAGTGAGCGCTTGATCACGCGCTTCATGGGGATGAGTGTAGCAGGGTGGTCGTCAGGTAGGGCATCGTGGGATTGAATCAGGTAGGATATCCAGGCCCTAAGTTCCTAAAGCAACGCAGTGAGAGTAGCGATGATGTTACGTAACATGGTAGTAGCGGCCCTGGTGGCCTTTCCGATGGTCGCGTTGGCTGAAACCCCCAATGTGAAAGCTGGCGAGTGGGAATTTGTCAGCAAGACCAGCGTCAGCGGTGAGATGGAAATTCCGGATCAAACGGAAACCGAGCGGCAGTGTATTACCCAGGAAGAGCTTGAAGGAGCTGAGTTCGGCTTCATCGAGGAAGAAGAAGGCTGTGAGCTGCTCGACCAGGAACTGAACGCCGACGGTCTTAGCTACAGCATGGTATGCCGTGCGGAGGGTGGCGAAGCCACTATCGATGGCGAAATGCGGTTTATGGGTGAGCAAATTGAAGGCAGCGTCGATATCCTGACGCAGTCGCCCATGGGCGAGCTGAGCATGAACACCGTGATCGAAGGCGAGCATCTCGGCGAGTGTGAATGACCGCTAGCAGCTTTGCGAAGGGTGCCATTGGGCACCCTTTTTTTATTGAGAGTGTCATTGCGAGGAGCGCAGCGACGCGGCAATCTCAAGCGTGCGGTGGCCTCTAAAAACCAGATTGCTTCACTGCGCGTTCGCAATGACACTCCCCACCCAAATTGCCACTCTTCAGTCGCTATTACATCACTCGGATGGCGCGTTGGCAATTTCTTCTTCCAACTGTCGCTTCACGGCACCTGGTGAGCCGGTGTGGCGGGCGAGCAGGTCATAAGCAACGGGAACCACAAAGAGCGTAAACAGCGTCGCTGAACCGACCCCCGCCATAATCACGGTGCCAATCACCAAGCGTGACTCGGCACCCGGGCCAGTAGAAATAATCAGCGGAATGGCGCCAGCCATGGTCGTCACGGCGGTCATCAAGATGGGCCTCAAGCGTGTGATCGAGGCTTCCATCAGCGCTTCTCGGAACGCTTTTCCTTCGTCGCGCAGTTGGTTTGCAAATTCAACAATCAGAATGCCGTTTTTAGCCGCGAGGCCAATCAGCAGCACCAGCCCCACCTGACTATAAATATTGAGCGATTGCCCGCTCAAAAGCAGGGCAAGCAGGGCACCGCTCATGGCGAGGGGCACCGTGAGCATAATCACAAAGGGATGAATCAAGCTCTCGAATTGAGCAGCGAGCACCAGGAAAACCACCAACGCGCCTAATATCAACAGGAAAGCGGTGGCGCCGCTGGCTTGTTGGAAGTCACGCGATGCGCCCGCCACGTTGGTTTGCACCTCTTCGGGGAGTAGCTCAGCGGCACTCTCCTCTAAATACGTCAACGCTTCGCCGAGCGGGTAGCCATCCGCCAGATTGGCTTCGATGGTAATCGAGCGAATGCGATCAAAGCGGTTTAACGTGCTGGCGCCAGCAAAGTCGGAAAGGGTGACCAGACTGGCTAAGGGGATTAGTTCGCCGGAGCGCGCTGAGCGTACTTGGATATTGTCCAGCGCGCGTGGGCTATTTTGGCTACCGCGGTCGCCCTCCAGAATGACGTCGTACTCTTCGCCCTCATCCACGTAGCGAGTCACGTTGCGCCCGCCCAGCAGCACTTCCAGGGTTCTGCCAATTTCAGTGACGGTAACGCCTAGTGCTGCGGCGCGCTCGTAGTCGATCTCTACCCGTAATTGAGGTTGGGTTTCGTTGTAGTTGCTTTCGATGGCCATTAAACGCGGGTTGTTCTCGCGCACATGGTCGATCAGGGTATCTCGCCAGCGGGCAAGCTCCTCATAGGTGCCGCCACCGAGTACAAACTGAACCGGTTTTTGCGTACGCTGGCCAAAGCCCTGGCGCATCACGGGGAACGCTTGGACACCTGGTAAGGTGCTTAAGGTCTGGCGTACTTCGGCCATGATTGCCCAGGCGCTACGACGGCTGCCCCAGTCGGCCATGTTGACGATAATAAAGCCGCTGTTGAAGTTCTCGATATTGCCATAGCCGCGCGGTGCACGAACCACCACCCGTTCTAGCTCGCCGCTTTCCACCAGGGGTGTCATGCGCGCTTCGATTTCATCCATGTAATCCATCATATAGTCAAAGGTGGCGCCTTCAGGGCCGTTGACCAATACGATAAAGTTGCCGCGGTCCTCTTGTGGCGTGTATTCATTGGGCAGCGCTGTGGCCAGCCAAGCGGTCGCCGCTATCAGCAGTACAAACAGGGCGACCACCAGCCAGCGCATGTTAAGCATCCACTCAAGGGCAGTTTGATAGCGGCGTTGAGTGCCGCTGAGCAACCACTGGACGGCCTTGCCAATGCGACTATCGTGCATGCCAGGTTTGAGAATCTTAGACGCCATCATCGGCGTGAGCGTCAGCGCCAATAGCGTGGAGACGATGACTGCCGCGGCCATCGTCAATGCAAATTCAGAAAACAGGCGTCCAATATCACCTTGCAACATACTCAGCGGTACAAATACCGCCACTAAGACGAGAGTGGTGGCGATAACGGCAAAAGCAATTTGCCGGGTGCCCCGAAAGGCCGCCACTAAGGGCGTTTCACCGTAGTCGTGCATCCGCCGGTTGATGTTTTCAAGCACCACGATGGCATCATCCACGATCAGCCCAATCGCCAGGACTAACGCCAGCAGGGTTAACAAGTTAATCGAGAAATTCATGGCAGCAAGGGCGGTGAAAGCACCAATGACGGCGATGGGGACGGTAACTGCTGGCACCAAGGTCGTGCGTAAGTTGCCTAAAAACATAAAGATCACGACCACCACCAAGCCCATGGCGATAAACAGCGTCATCACGACTTGTTCGATAGCGCCGGAGACAAACAGCGAAGCATCATAGTTCAAGCTCAACGACATGCCTTCCGGCAGCGTGCCTTGCAGCCGCTCCAGTTCTATTTGAACGGCCTCCGACAGCTCGATGACATTGGCCGTTGATTGCATGATCATGCCCAGGCCAACCATGGGAACACCGTTGGAGCGGAATACTGAACGATCCTCTACGGCGCCGACTTCTACGCGGGCGACGTCAGCAAGGCGTACCAAGTAGCCGTTTTCGCTCTGATTAGGCGAGTTGACGGCAAGACGCTGAAAGTCATCGGCATTGGCAAAGCTGCGGGGCAGGCGAACAATGAACTGTCGATCGACGGATTCGATGGAGCCAGCGGGTAGTTCGACGTTTTCGGCCCGCAGGGCATCTTCGATGTCGCCGACGGTAAGCCCGCGGGCCGCCAGGGCATTGCGATCCAGCCAAACGCGCATGGCATAATCACTGCCGCCCCCAACGCGCACTCGAGCCACGCCTGGCTGTACGGAGAGGCTGTCAACGAGAAAACGATTGGCATAATCAGTGAGTTCGGTGATCGAGTAGTCTTCGCCGGAAAGGCTCAGCCACACCACGATCTCTTCGCTGCTGTCGGCTTTGGTAACCTCGGGATTGTCAGCGTCGTCAGGTAGGTTGCGCAGCGCACCGGCGATTCGATCACGAATATCATTGGCGGCGGCATTGATATCCATATCAATGCCGAACTCGATCTCGATCTGGGAACGGCCATCTTCGCTTTGCGAGGTGATGAGTTCGATCCCTTCCACGCCCGCAATACGGTCTTCCAATACTTGTGTAATGCGCGTTTCGACCACGCTGGCCGAGGCGCCTGGGTAGCGGGTGTCGATCGTGACCACCGGCGGGTCGATGGTCGGGTACTCTTGCAGCGGCAAGCGATTAAGAGCCAGCAGGCCAAAGGCAATAATCAGCGCTGCAATGACCATCGCCAGCACTGGCCGCTGAACGGAGATATCCGAAAGGCGCATTAGCGGTCAGCCTCCAGCAGCTCGCGAATACCGTTTTCATCATCGGTGATACCGATCAATCGGGCTTCTTGACCATCCCGCGCTAGCTGTAAGCCGTGTACGACGATTAAATCGTCGGCTGCTAGGCCTTCCAGGATTTCAACTTCACCATTGCGCCGTTCGCCGATAACCACTTCACGGCGAGCTAAGCGTGGGGTATCCCCCTGTTCGATGAGCATGACAAAATGGCGGTCTCCGCTGGGCTCAATAGCGGCTTCAGGGATCACAATGGTGTCGCGGACGCGCTGCTGGACGATGACCTCCATGAGCATCCCCGGGCGCAAGCGACCATCAGCGTTATCGAGTTCGGCACGCACATTGACGCTGCGAGTCACCGGGTCGATTCGGGTACCGATGGTGGCGATTTCGCCGCTGAAAATATCGTTGGGGAAGGCCGCCGTGGTGGCATTCAGCATCAACCCAGGCGAAAGCCGGCCCAAAAACACCTCAGGCACGCTGAAATCCAGCTTCATGACATCTAGTTTGTCGAGCGTCACCAAATCCATGCCAGGGGTGACCAGTGCCCCAATGCTGATATTGCGAAACCCCACGCGACCGCTAAAGGGCGCCTGCAATTGATAATTTTCCAACTGGGCTTCAATGGCTTGGATATCGGCTTCTGCTTGGCGTAAACGGGACTGGCTATCTTCTACATCGGCGCGGGCAGCCAGATTGCGGTCTTGCAATTGAGAGGCGCGGTTCGAGGCGTTACGCCGCTCTTCGCGAAGTGCCTGTGACGCTCTTAGCAGTGCCTGCTCTTCTCCATCCTCCAGTTGAATAAGCAGTTGCCCCGCCTCCACCTGCTCACCGTCCTGGAAATTGATGTCGGCGACAATTTCCGTGACGGTGGTGGAGAGCGTTACGCTTTCATCGGCACTGAGTGTCCCCAGTGCTTCGAGGGGATCCGACCAAGTGGTTAGTGCCGCCCGTGTACCAATAACGGTCGGTGTCGATTGAGCCAACGCTACCTGCGTTAATAGCAGGGCGAGAGGGAGGAGTGCGAGCCTTAGCCGTCGTCGAACAGGTAAATACATAGTGGTCTCGTTGTGGTAAATATTTATACAATGATTGTATAGCCAAATTTTTTAATAGAATAAATTATCTAGCCTGTCCCTGATAGAATGCCTGTTTTTCCCGTCCGAGCCGCCCTTTTATATCTTTACCTATGAGCGTTTCCCCTATGAGCTTCTTTTTATGATCTACGATGTCGTTATCATCGGTGCGGGCGCTGCGGGATTAATGTGTGCAGCGCAAGCGGGCTATACCGGCAAGCGCGTCTTAGTGCTTGATCATGCAAACAAAGCGGGCAAAAAGATATTGATGTCCGGCGGCGGGCGCTGCAACTTTACCAACCTTGGCACCACACCACAGCACTTTTACTCGGCTAATCCTTACTTTTGTATTTCAGCGCTCAAACGTTATCGGCCAGAGCACTTTGTCGAGTTAGTGGAGCGCCATGGCGTCGAGTACGTCGAGAAAACGCCGGGGCAGCTGTTTTGTGCCACCTCGGCGAAAGAGATCGTACGCACACTGCTGACCGAGTGTGAGTGGGCCGGTGTGGAAATACGGCTGAGTACGCACATTAATCGCGTTGAGCAGAAAGGCGATGCCATGCAGTTAACGACCTCGATCGGCACGCTCGATGCGGGCGTGGTCGTGGTGGCGAGCGGGGGCCTGTCTATTCCTACCATGGGGGCGACCGGGTTTGGATATGACATTGCCCGCCAATTTGGCTTGGAGGTATTCGATACGCGCCCAGGCTTGGTGCCGTTCACTCTGAGTGATACTTGGAAAGCACGCGCGGCAGAGCTTTCGGGATTGAGTGTGCCCGTAACCGCCAGCGCCGGTCACCGCCGCTTTGTTGATCCTCTGCTATTTACCCACCGCGGCCTGTCGGGTCCGGCAATGCTTCAGGTGTCCAGTGTCTGGCAGCCAGGGGAGAGCCTCACCATCGATTTATTACCCGATGAGCATGCGGCGGAATCACTCCGCCAAGCCCGGGAGTCGACACCCAAGCGGCAACTTTCCACATGGCTGGGTGAGCGTTTTCCCAAGCGGTTAGCCCAAGCGCTGATGGAGTGGTACCCCGAGCATGACCCGGCTCGGCCATTGGCTCAGTATGCGAATGCTGCCTTGGATGAGTGGGCGGAAAGACTCAACGCCTGGCAGCTAAAACCCGCGGGCACCGAAGGGTGGCGCACGGCTGAAGTGACGATGGGCGGGGTCAATACGGATGCCTTATCGTCTAAAACCTTTGAGGTAAAAGGGTTGCCGCAGCTTCGTTTTATCGGGGAAGTCGTGGATGTGACGGGCGAGTTGGGGGGATACAACTTTCAATGGGCGTGGGCGAGTGGCGTTGCTTGCGGACAATCATGCTAGGCAACGCCATCCGTGCCGGAGCGATATAAAATTAGGTGGCGACTTTAGCCAGCAGTTTTAGTTTCTTAAGCAGCATATAGCCTGCGAGCACTTTTCTGCCTGCCACCATGGCGCCACCGGGATGGCGCAACATTTTGAAGGCAGTAAAACCGCCCACCGCATAAAGTGGCAACTTAACGCTTTGCCAATTTTTATCTAAGGGTGAGGCGGCCTGCTGCAGATAATCGCTATCGACTAGAATATCGATCCGCTGCTGCTCTAGCTCCGCCAGCAGCAATGCTTTGCGTTCAGCACGGCTCGGGGGGTTGGGTAGCGGTTTAGCGGTGTCTGCGGATGGTTTCATCACTTGGCTCCTCAAGCAGTGCTCGATCTGCGGCCAGCTGTTTGAGTGTTTCTTTCAGTAGCGAGTGCCGCTTGGACTGACGCACCGCGATAACCGCCAAGAGTAGGCTAGCGCCTATGAGAGCACCGGCACTGATAGCGATAGCGGTTAAGCGGTAGGTGTCCCAAAAGAGAACCACGATGAGTGCCGTCAGCGTTGCTATTCCTAGCAACAGTAGCAATAAGCTAGCGCCTGCTAAAAGAAGTAACACTAAAAGACGTGCGCGCTCTTCCTCTAACTCCAATACCGCCAAACGCAGGCGGGTTTCGCTATTAGCTACTAGCGACTTTAGCAAGCGTTTGACGGCAGAGAAGACGCGTTGGGTTGGACCCAAAGCCATTAGCGACGACCGAGTAGCATACCCACAACCATACCGGCAGCGGCACCAATACCGATGCTCGTCCAGGGGTTTTCGTGAACGTAGCGGTCGCAGGCATCAGCTTGCTGTGTCAGTGAATCACGTGTTTCGTCATAAATTCGTTCGCCACGCGCTTCAAGACGGGCGCGGGTGTCTTTCAAACGGCGCTCGGCACGGGTACGCAGGTCGTGCATTTCTCCACTGGCGTCTTTGGCTGTCGCGTTGACGAGCTCTTCAACGGTTTCGCTCAAATGGCGCAGATCATCTTTGAGTTGATCGGCTTGAGTAGAGTAAGTTTGCTGACGTTTAGCCATGGAGTCTTCCTTTGACGAATGAGTGGTATAGCGACTATAAGCATAGCAGCCACCTTATAACAGACAAGCAAATGTGCTTATCGGTTCAGCCCCGTCGCACTAAATAAGGGGTTTAAACTGAACCCTAGGCTTAAGCGATGCACACGATGATCGTAATCGATCATGCTTTCGCCATAGCCATAGTAGTACTGTACATGTGCGCGCAAGTTGTTGAAAGCGGGCCAGCTATAATCGATCTGTGTGCCTATATTGCCAGCGCTTGGATTACCCCGCAGTTGCCCACTCACTTCGTGGTTGTTGTTGAGGCGCTTGGCAAGGCGAATATCGCCGTACCCCATGTAGCGTTCGATATCAGGGTTGTCGTCATCCTCTTCGGATTCGGGGATCCGCCAGTGGGGTGCCAGGGTGAACGCCCAGTCACCGCGCTGGAAGGTACTTTCAAGGTAAACCCGGTTCCAACTCCGTGAGAGTGGGTCCGAGCGCCCATTTGACTGGTGGTTGAGAGCGACACGGTTACGCGTGTTCACCCAGCCAAGCGCCCCCCAGGCATTATCGAAGTCGATAAACACTTCAGGCTCGTAGTTGGTTTCCCTGAAAGGGGATGAGGCGTCAGTGTTGTAAGCCTGCCACCAACTACGCTGGGTATAGCCAAAGAAGACGTCTCCGTAGTTACCAAATACCTGCTCAGCCAGATTCACTTTGGCGCTGAACTGAAATTTCAGCTCCACGCTATCCACTTCGCTATCGTCTGAAATATTGCGAAAGCTTTCGCGGTTCTGGTTCGCATTGTAGCTAACGGGAAAGAGATAGTTGGTGCGGTGCGTGGTGATGGAAAATGGGTTTCGGCTCGATTCCTGCTCAAGTTCACGGCGCTCGCTCAGGTCTTCACGGGCGGCTTCTTCAGGCAATTGCTCAAACGGAAGGCCTTGCGCGGCGTCTTGGGGGGTATCTATCTGCTGTAATTGCTGATGCAAATCATACAGTTCAGCATTGAGCGCGCGAATGCGAGCTTCAATCTCTTGTTGGGTCTCGGCGAGGGCGCTTGCACTAACAGTCGCAAGACTCAGCAAAACCAGTAATTTCGTGACCGCTAGTTTTCGGATAACCATCTAAGGTGGCTCGCAAAATGAATGAATAGGCAAATGCCATGGTTGTTTCTATCACGCCCCCCACGGAAGTCAACACCTCTGATTGCGCTGGCTATCAGAACGTCTGACAATACCGCTATTATCCGTGTCGGCGGAGCTTTCGATGTCAACGAGGCATAAGTAACGTGGTGAGATGCGCCTGTAAGTGGATCGTAACGTGTTTATTCTTGCTGCTTATCGCTAGCAGTGCCGTGAGCCCTCTCGCCCATGCCGCGCTTCCGGCCAGTATGCTCGAGCGCGTGCCTGAACAGGCTGAGCTGGCAGCAAGGCTTGCCCAGCTCGAAGCACTGGAGGGGGAATTGACCGCCCAGCAAACCAGTGACAAAGAAGCCTTAGAAGCCGCCCTCGACGCTTATGAGCGGCTGGCTTCGTTCGATGAGCGTCTTGCCGCGCTAGAAACTCGCGTCGAGCAAGCGCCCGAACGTTTAATACGTCTGCAGCGGGAGTTATCAGAAGCGGAAGAAGCATCACAGCAGCTTTCCGTCGCCGGTTTGAGCGACCGGCCTCTAGACGAGCTCGAAACACGGCAATCTGACGCGGTAGTCGAACTTCAGCAATTGCAAAGCCAGCTAGCGGAAGTGAACTCCCAACTGTTAGCCGCTCAAACGCTGCCTGAACGTGCCCAGCAATCCATCGCTGAAGCACTTCAGCGCGCGGAGAGTTTACGCCGACAACACGATGAGCGCGAGGCTTTGCTCGCCGATCGGCAACTTTCTGCGCTGAGTGACGCAAACCTCATCCAGTTGCGCCTTGAGCGAGCGCTGGCTGACCGCGAAGTGAGCTTTTACCAGCGTGAGCTCAGTGCCAATAGTCGCTTGCGTGAATTGGCGCAGGAGCGACGCGATGTGCTGATGATGCAGATCGATTATCAAGAGCAGCAGCTCAATATGCTACAGGGCGTGATCGACCGGCAGCGGCGTTTGGCTTCAGAGCAAGCGATTGCCGATGCCGCCCGGGATAACCCCTTAATTGCTGCGGGTCAACCTGTGGTGGTGCAAGCCCAACAAACCAACCAAACATTGAGTCTGGAACTGCTTAGGGCCACCGACCGCGCTAACAGCGTTGTGCGTGAGAATATTGAAGCCCAGCGCCAGCTAGAGCATGTACGCCAACTGCAGCGTAGTCTTAATGAGCAAATTGATGCCATACGCGGAAGCCAACTGCTGTCGCGCATTCTGCGGGAGCAGCGGCAATCTCTGCCTTCTTTGAACACACGGCGAGACCTGCAGGATGAAATTGCCGATCTGCGTTTGAAACAGTTTGATCTAGTCCGTCAACGTGATCAGTTACGCCAGAGCGAACAGTTTGCCACGACGCGATTAGCCGAGGCTGGCATTGAAGCAACGCCCGGCCTGGTGGATTCACTCTCTCGGCTCTATCAGTCCAGGCGCGAACTTGTCGAGCAGCTAGAGCAATCTTATGGAAGCCTGCTGAGTGCGGCAATAGAGCTACAGCTGAACCAGCAGCAGGTGTTATCGACGACCGTTGAGCTGCGCGAGACCATCGATGAACAGCTCTTTTGGGTCGCCAACAGCCGCCCACTGGACGTTAACTGGCTGCGCCAACTGCCGAATAATTTATGGTTAGAGTGGCAGGAGGGTGAGTGGCGCGCCATTTTGCCTACCCGTTGGCAAGGGCTCTCTTGGCAGGTGCTTAATGGCGCGCCGCTGGTACTAATGGGCATAGTGTTGATGGGCTTGCGTCGGCAAATCAAAACGCGCTTGGCCAATCTGCATTCTCAAATTGGCCGCTTGAAAAGCGATACACAGCTACACACGCCGAAAGCCGTGTTGCTAAATGCGTTGCTGGCGCTCCCTGGGCCATTGGCATTGGCGGGGATTGGGGTGGGGTTGTTAGGCACAACGGGGCCGTTGGCGAATAGCGTTGCCCCCGCGCTGTTGCAGCTGGCGCTAAGTTGGGGAGTCGTCGCCTGGGTGCGTCGGTTGCTGGTGCCTGATGGGGTGGCTGAGCGCCATTTCACATGGTCACCTCACTACACGGCACGGTTGCGCCAATTGTTAGGCGGATTAGGCGTAGCCTTGGTGCCGGTGATCGCCATTGCGGCCATGTCGGGAGAGATGGAAACCCCGTTAGCCATGCGGCCAGTCGCGCTGGCGTTACTGTCATTGGGCTTGTTGGCCATGAGTTGGTGGCTGGCGCAGCTGATATTGGCCCATATACCGATTTTTGGTGTGCGGCTGTTTCGTTTGCTGTTAGGGCTCGCGATGGCGTCGGTACCGTTGGTTTTATTGGGATTGGTTGTCTGGGGCTATGAGTACACGGCGCTTCGCTTGGTGGGGCGCTTTGCCATTACGCTTTATCTATTGGGGTTGTGGGTGGTGGTCGAAGCCACGTTGGTGCGCAGCCTAGCCGTGGCTGCAAGGCGTCTTGCCTATCGCCGTGCCCTGGCGCGTCGTCGCGCTCAGGTGCAGGAAGGGGCTGAAGGGGGGTTGGAAGTCGTCGAAGAACCGCCGCTTGATATGGAGCAGATTAATAGCCAATCGCTGCGGCTTTCCAAGTTGATCGTGCTGATCGGTTTTAGTGCGCTGCTTTACCTGGTTTGGTCCGACTTGCTCTCGGTGCTCGGCTATTTGGATAATGTGTCGCTGTGGGAAGCCCAAGAAGGCGACTTGGTCGATAACGCGCTGTCGATATCCGATATCTTTGCGGCGCTGCTGATTGTCGCTATCACGTTTATCATGGCGGGCAATTTGCCCGGCCTGCTGGAAGTAATGGTGCTATCGCGGCTGTCACTAAAGCAGGGCAGTGCCTACGCCATTAGCTCGCTACTCTCCTATACCATTGTGGGCACCGGCATCGTCATGGGACTTTCGACGCTGGGCGTTTCCTGGGACAAGCTTCAGTGGCTGGTGGCTGCATTGAGTGTGGGGTTAGGGTTTGGTCTTCAGGAAATTTTTGCCAACTTTATCTCGGGGTTGATCATCCTGTTTGAACGCCCTATCCGTATCGGTGACACCATCACCTTGGGCAACTTGCACGGCACGGTTAGTCGTATTCGCATCCGGGCTACCACGGTGACTGACTTCGATCGTAAAGAGATCATCATTCCCAATAAGACCTTTGTCACCGACCAACTGATTAACTGGTCGCTGTCGGACAACATCACGCGCGTTGTGCTGACGTATGGCGTGGCCCACGGCTCCGATATGGCCAAGGTGCACCAACTGTTGCGCCAAGTCGCGGATGAAAATCCGCGCGTACTCACCGACCCAGAACCACAGGTTTTCTGCCTAAGCTACGGCCAGCACAGCCTTAATTTTGAGCTGCGCATTTTTGTCAACGACTTGCTGGATCGGCTATTTGCGGCTGATGAAATCAACTGCCGCGTCGATGCGCTGTTCCGCGAAGCGGGCGTTCGCGTGGCCTTTGAGCAGATGGATGTATGGCTGCATCCCGAGCAGGGCGAGGCAGTGAAAGTGCAGTCCGCTCATCAGCTCACGCCGCCTTCGTCAACGTAATGTGCTTTTAAACCGCTGGTTTAACGGCGCTTGATAGCGTGTAGAAGAAACTCCCGATTGCCATCGCCGCCGGTAATCGGGCTTTCCTGCCAGTGCTGAATGATTAACCCGCAGGCATCGCAGGCACGGCGAATGTTGGCTTCCACCTCTGCAAAGCGCTTGCTATCGCGCACCACGCCACGTTTGTCGAGAGCCCCGGGGGAAAGTTCAAACTGTGGCTTGACCAGCGAGATCAACTGTCCGCCCGGCGGCAACAACGCGGCGATTTCAGGCAGAATCAGCGTCTGAGAAATGAACGATACATCCATCACGGCACAATCAATGGGATGCGCCGCTAGCGTGTCTACTAAGGCAGCATCGCCACTCATCACACGGGCATTCAAGCCTTCCAAGCAGGTCACGCGATCATCTTCGCGCAGTTCAGGCGCCAGTTGCCCATGGCCCACTTCGACACCAATAACATGGCTGGCGCCAAAGCGAAGCGCGCAGTCGGTAAAGCCCCCGGTGGATTGGCCCACATCAAGCACGCGATGCCCCTCCAGGCGCAGCTGTAACGCAGTCAACACTGCTTCAAGCTTCAAGCCAGCACGGGAGACATAGCGCTCTTCGGGGTCATCTTCCACGTCAAAGCGCGTCTCTTCGGGCCATTTTTCGGAGGCTTTAACTAACGTTTTGCCATTATCGGCAAGACGAATCCGGCCATGACGAATGAGCCGCTGGGCGCGGGTACGCGAGTTGGCCAGCCCTTGGCTGACCAACAGTTGATCTAATCGCATCATAGTGAATGAACGTATGGTTAAAAAGGATGTTTATTGTACATCCGGCGGGGCATTAGGGCCTTGGTCGGCCTGAAGTTCGGTGGGCGGTAGACGCGACGCCCCCCAGCTTCGATGCAGGTAATACTTCACACTGTCCAACTCGTCGCTAGTGACTGACACGGTTTCACCGTGCTCAAGTGGATCGAAGTGGTAGATGTAAAGACGTGACGCAAAGCGTTCAAAGGGCAGCGAGGCCTCACCAAAACGCTCACCGTTGCCAGACGTACTCACAATGACGCCATCGCCCCAGTCCTGACCACTGTCGTTGTTGGGGTTATAGAAATACACCCGCATGACATCCGACGGGTCGAGCGAGGCCCGTAAAATGGTAATGGCATGCCAACCGATAAACCGTGCTGCGCTATCGGTCACCGCAATGCCCGCTGGCTGTGGATGTATTAACGGCTGATTGCCATTGTAATAAGGGTGATAGCAGGCATAGAAGTGGCGGACAAAATCATCCACACCGCTTAGCTGCCCCGTGGCCACATCGACATTGATGCGAAAGCCGCGGCCCGACCACCAGCCATGAAATTCCGGGTTGACCCAGCGATGCGGGTCGCCCTCGCGATCAATGCAACGTCGGCCCATTTCCGCATAAATACGATCCAAATGGGGGACCACAATCAACGAGACAGGATCGAGGTCCATGGGCAGTTCCGTGGCGACGCCCGATACACTCTCCATAGAGGAGATTGCCTGCCCCTCGAAATGCATGATGATTTCGTCATCACGGGCCGCCCACGCTACCATCTGCAGCAGGTAATCGGGATCGTTGTAGGCCCACATGGAAAGGGCGCGTGCCGATTGGCAGGTCGGGTTATTGCCCTGGCCTACACCAAGTGGCAGGCCCAGCATGCACAGCACACCTTCAATCAGGCGGGCGCGGGGCGAAACCGTGTCGCCATAAGCGATCGTAAGCCGCGACTGCGCCCACTCTGATAGCGGCAGATTAAGCTGTCGCCACATGGCCGGTGCCACCGGCGGCTGATAGAGAATGCCGCGTTCGAGCATCAGCGCCAAACCATAGACGGCCTGAGCAGAGGCTGGATAGACACCGCTTCTGATCAGCGCTTGCACCAACTCGCGATAGCAGAGCAGGCAATCCCGGCCGGTAGACGAGAGACCCAGCGCTTCGGAGAGCAAGTGATCGCCCTCTTCAAGCAAGTGGCGTAGCAGCACTGCATGATAGGGAGAGACCAAGCCAGTATCGTGCATTGCCCTGGCAAAGCCGGTGGATTCGGCTTGCAGGGCAGCCTGGTCCATATGCTCTAGCCGGTCGCGATAAACGTCGACCCCAGGGTCTTCGCGGCAGGCCTGGGTTGGCCCGTAGAGTGAGCTGACCAAACGGTCGGCCCCCTGACCGCTGGCGCCCAGATCGATGGCCGGGTTGGCCTGGCACAATGCGATCTGGGTGATCATCTGCTTGATCGCATCCACCTGGATGGGGCGCTGCTTTAAGATTCGCCAAATCTCATCGATCAGTTGATCGACGATATGCTCGTAACCAATGCGGTCGGCCAAATGCTGGAAAAGCTGGCGGGGAATGGTGGCGAGGCGCCCCTGGGTTTCCCGCTCCGCCTCGCTGGGCGGTAAGAAAAGCAGCCACAAATTAATGGCCATCACCTGCGTCAGGTAATGATGCGCATGCTCTGCGGAGACCAGTGGATGGGCATAATCGCCTTTCGCAACAGAGAGCAGACGTAGCTCGCTCAACGCTTCGATGACCACGACATCGGCTTCTGCACTCTTCAGCGAGAAGGTCGTTAACGTCGGCACCAGGAATTGAGGCGTTTCCCAATCGGAGCCTAAAAACACACCGGCGTTTTCATACGCTTGTGCGCGTGATTCCAGCGCTTCGCAACCGCCGTCCTGAAGTAGTATTCGCCGCGCGGTATCCATCACGCGCGGTAACTTGGCAGGCTTTGAGAAGGCGGGCGCCTGCATGAGCAGGCGCACGGCGTCATCAAATTTGCTCAATAATCCATCGAGCTTGCTATCTTCCTGAGAAGACGCGAGTTGATCTGTCTCCACGGTGACTCCTTATCCCAGCATCAGCAGGGATTATACATAGAAGTCGAGGTCTTCTTGGCGTTTTAGCAGATCGCGAATCGTATGCGCATCCTCGCCTTTGAAGTAGACCAGACCCCAATGGGTACCAAATGCAGTGCGCTTGGTAACGGTTTCTTCTACGGGTGAGGTTAACTCATGAGACTCGAAATAGGGATGATCTTCGGTCTCTTCGGGAATTTCCAAGCGGCTGACCACGCGGCGACGCGGATAAACGCCAAAGCAGCCGGCAAAACCATCGGCGTCGACCACTTCTTTGGGGAAGAATTTGGCCACTTCTTCCTGGGTGCTTTTGGGGTCGAATACCAGCATCGACGCTTGATAAGCATTAAAGCCGTAAACACGCTCTAACAATTCAAAGACTTTGAAGCCGGGTGGGCGATAGGCCACTTCACCAAAGTACATCTCACCATCGCTGGTGACAAAGTATTCGGGATGGATCAAACCAAACTCGATATCAAACGCTTTAATCAGCTTTTCAATCTGTTGGGTAATTTGCTCGCGGTAAATCTCAAGTTCTGGCGATGCAGGGACAAAGACCGAATAACCCAGCGTCACATATTCAGAGATGTTCAAGAAGGCGATTTTGCCATCGTGAATCCACGCTTCAACGGCAAACTCCCAGCCATCCAGATGCGATTCCATCAATACCGGAAACTCTTCATCGGGAATCGTATCGACTTCGTCTGGTGTGCGGATCACGCGGTGGCCCAGGCAGCCTGCTTTATCAAACGCCTTGAGGTGGATCGGGTCGTTGGGGTCGCCATCCAGCTTCAGCAGCGTCTGGTTAACGCGTTTCAAGAAGCGCACTACGTCTTCTTTGTCGTGCGCTTCTTCAAAGATACCCACGCGGATGCCGCCTAACTGGGCACGACGCTTCATCAACGCCTTATCGCGAAGGAGTAGCGACTGACCGTAAATGCGAGGATTATCAAGCAGTACGGAGTTGATGGCCCCAGCCCACTCAACGGTTTCTTCGTAGAGAGGAATCGCGACATCAACACCCTTTTCTTTGAGTGTCTCGGCAATTTCCATTGAACGGTCGTTGAGCCGCTCGAAATTCCAAGGCACGTAAGGGATGTCATGTTTTTGGCAATACTCTTCCGCCCAGTCGGGTGCAACGACAATGTAGCGACGGTCAAAATTTTCAGCCGCTTCAATCGCATTGAGGCTCCAGCCCAGCAGAGCAATGTAGCCCTTATTTGGATCCTTTTGCATGTTGATGACTCCTACTTGGTGAATGAATATGTTGCCAAACCACCTCTACCACCATACACGAGGGGGGCAGGTGCGGCTAATGAGCCCATTATCCGCAGCATTAACGCAGTGCGCGTATTGAGCCCGGCGTAAAGGCGTCGCGGTGGGAGTATGGTAAGCTAGGCGGTTCAACTTCATTTATAAATGGCAAGAGGGATAGGCCAAGATGGCGGCCAAGCCGATCTACCGTGTGGTGGTTCACCAGCAGGGTGAAATTTGGGATTTATACGTCCGTGAGATCTTTCAGAGCGAACTTTGGGGCTTTATTGAAGTCGAGGAGTTTGTGTTTGAGGATGCTTCACGGGTTGTGGTTGACCCTGCAACCGAAAAGTTGCAGCGAACCTTTGACGGTGTCAAACGTAGCTACCTCCCGTTAAATGCCATTGTGCGCATTGACGAAGTGGAGCGCGAAGGCCCGTTGAAGGCGGTTAAAACCGATGCCCGGGTAGCAGAGTTCCCCCGTCCCTTTCCGTTGCCTCCGCGCGGTGAAGGGTAAGCGTATGAGACAAGCGCCCCGCTAAGTTAGGCGACAAGCGCTGCTGGCTTCGTCCGCCTTGCAGCGTTTTTAATCAGGACATGATGTCATGCAGGTAACTAAAATCCGTTTTCGATATTACGCCGCTGCGGCTGGCGTATTACTCAGTGTGGCGAGCATCAATGCTAACGCCCAGTCCGACAATCAAGCGTGGGTGACCGACGAGTTAAGTACCTACGTGCGCAGTGGCCCGACAGATGGTTATCGCATTATCGGTACGCTAAATGCTGGCGAACAGGTCAATGTTCTGGAGACCAGTGGCGATTACACCCGTGTGCGCAATAGTGATGGTAACGCGGTGTGGGTATTGAGTGATGAGCTACAGCAAACACCGAGTGCGGTTGAGCAGTTGCCCGCATTAGAAGCGCAAGTAGAAGAGTTGACGGCGGAGCTCGAGGGAATCAATGAATCCTGGGAGCAGCGTGTTTCTTCGATGACAGAAACTCTGGAGGTTCGCGAGCAGCGTATTGCCGAGCTTGAAGCGAGCAATCAAGCGCTGGATAGCGAGGCGGAGCAGTCGCGTCAGCAGGTAAGAGGGCTTCAGGCGCGGCTGGAAACCCAGGAAGAAGACCTCCTGATGCGCTACTTCATGTACGGCGGTGGTGTGGCTGGCGCAGGCTTATTGGTAGGCCTGATTGTGCCGCACCTGCCACGTCGGCGTAAAAAGCGTGACCGCTGGTTCTAACCGCGCAACCGACAAGGTGCTTAAACGATGAGCGATCAGTGGCGCAAACGCTGGCAAGAAGGGCGGATTGGCTTTCACTTACAGCAAGCGCACCCAGCGCTTCTGCGTCATTGGGGGGCATTAGGGGTAGCTGAACGCACCAAAGTGCTGGTGCCCCTGTGTGGTAAAAGCCTGGATATGCGCTGGCTGGCAGACCAAGGGTATCCGGTGCTGGGTATCGAGTTTGCCCCTGAGGCCATCGAGCAATTTTTGGCCCAACGCAACACATCCGTATCACGCTACCGTCAGGCAGGGTTCAACATTTCCCGTCAGGGCAGTGTAGAGCTGTGGTGTGGGGATTTCTTTCACCTGCACATTCAACATGCTGCCGAAATAGGCGCGTTTTATGATCGCGCTTCGTTAATTGCGTTACCCCCCGCGACGCGTCAGCGCTATGCCTTTCATCTGGCGCAATTGGTGCCGCCGGGTGCGAAAGGCCTGCTCATTAGCTTGGCCCACGATGAAGGCGAGGCGGGGCCTCCCTATAGTGTTCCTGCCAGTGAAATCGAACGCTTGTTCACGCCTAACTTCACGCTAACGTTTTTGGAAGGGGGCAGCCCTGACGAACACGGCCGTACGGAAAGTGTGTGGGCCCTGGAACGGCGCGGGCCGCGCCTCTGAGAGTGAGAGGCGCGGCCCGTCGTTTGTGTCGTTTTATTGCAGGGCGGGCTGTCTTAGCGAGCGAGCAATTGGCCCAGCTCTGGATCGCTAAAAGCACGATTCATCCCATCGCTGAGAAGATCACTTAGCATGCGTGTGTTGCTGTCCGCATCGGGTTTAAGCGCATAACCTTGAGTACGGCGCGATGTGTAAGTGCCGGTATAAGTCGTGCCTTTGTTTTTAGCGATCGCGCGGAAGACGCCTTCAAGGCGTGCTTCGTCGACCAGCGGCTGGCCACTTTCGCCCCGCGCATAGTTCAAGCTGGCAAGTTCAAGCGTCAGGCTCGGACGCCCTTCGGCTTGCTCAGTCGTGGGCGTAAAGCCCATCTCGCTGATCGCACGCTCGGCTTCTTGCTGTAAACGTGGGATCAGCTCATGGCTGCTCACGGTGATGCGAGCAGTGGACATACCGCCACCTGCGCGATTACCAATCACATCGCTTTCGCGCCCATCTTGAGCAATCACGGTCACTTGCTGGCCGGAGCCCACCTGAGGCACCTGCGCCGTGCGCTCTGGGCTGAGTTGAAGGTACTGCGGGCTAGCACAACCGGCTAGCCATGCACTGGCAAGCAGAACACCTGAAATCTTTAAAAAGTGACGCCGAAGCATGGTCTTCCTCCGCGATGGCTAAAACGCCAGTATAACGTGGCTAGCGCGTTGACGGTATGTTCAGGCGACGCGTGTCTGCTCCGTCGTTTTCTCAGTGACTTTTGGGAAGCGACGCCAGTGGCGCGGGTGAGCAAATAAGCGTTGCCCGCGGCGTAGCGCCAAGTGCTCAAAGTCCGTGTGGCGTACGGTGGCGAGCCACGGCTGGGCGAGCCAATCCGCTTCCAACTCCACGCGCACTTCGGCGCCCACCGGTGAAATCGCCGTGATAGTGACCGGCAGATGGCTTTCCGAGGTTGGTTGCTCGGTTAAGCGTACTTCATGAGGGCGCAGCAACAGCTCTTCATGGCCATCGGGTAGATCCACGTGCCAATAGGCATCGCCGCAGGTCAATACGCCGTTACTCACCTTGCCTTCCAGGTGATTGACGTCACCCAAGAACTCAAACACAAAGCGGTTTGCCGGTGTGCGGTAGAGCTCGTCGGGAGTGTCGATCTGCTCAATGCGGCCGTTGCTCATGACCACGACGCGGTCTGAAAGCTCCAGTGCCTCTTCCTGATCGTGCGTCACAAAGACGCTGGTGAAATTGAGCTCGTCGTGAAGATGGCGCAGCCAACGGCGAAGCTCTTGGCGTACTTTGGCATCCAAGGCACCAAATGGCTCGTCCAGCAGCAGTACTTCAGGCTCCACCGCTAAGGCGCGGGCAAGCGAGACGCGCTGCTGTTGGCCGCCGGAAAGCTGGGCAGGGTAGCGGTTGGCAAGATGTTCCAGTTTGACCATTTCAAGCAGCCTGAACACCCGTGCACGAATTTCGCCGCTGCTGGGGCGGCGCTTTCGCGATAGCACGGTCAGCCCAAACGCCACGTTGTCGTAAACGCTCATATGGCGGAACAGCGCATAGTGCTGAAACACGAAACCAATGCGGCGGTCTCGCACATGCACGTTGGTGACATCGCGGTCGCCAAACATGATTTTGCCCGGCTGGGCGGTGCGGTCGGCATTTTCCAATCCGGCGATAATCCGTAGCAGCGTGGTCTTGCCTGAACCCGAAGGGCCAAGCAAACCCACCAGTTCGCCTTCGTGAATATCCAGGTCGATCGGTTCTAATGCTTGGGTATTGCCGAAGTGTTTGCCGATGTTATGTAATTGAATGCTCATGCAAATGCCTCCCGGCGCGATGCGCGCCATTCCAGCCCCGCCTTCGCGGCGAGCGTCAATAGGGCAATAAAGGCGAGTAAGGCCGCGCAGGCAAACGCCCCGACGGCGTTATAATCCTGATACAACTGCTCAAGGTGCAGTGGCAATGTGTTGGTCTGGCCACGAATAGCCCCCGAGACCACTGAAACGGCACCAAATTCGCCTACGGCACGGGCGTTGGTCAGGATGACGCCATAAAGCAGTGCCCAGCGAATATTGGGCAGGGTGACCCGGCGAAACGTCGTCCAGCCCGATGCGCCGAGCGTCACCGCCGCTTCCTCTTCGCGCGAACCTTGCGCCTGCATTAAGGGGATTAGCTCCCGGGCGACAAAAGGGCAGGTAACAAAAATCGTCACCATCAAAATGCCCGGCCAGGCAAACATCAGTTGAATATCGTAGCCATCCAGCCACGTGCCGATCCAGCCGTTGCGGCCATACAGCAGCAGATAAATAAGGCCAGCCACCACGGGAGAAACAGCAAAGGGGATATCAATCAATGTTTGCAGAACGCGGCGGCCTGGAAAGCTAAATCGTGTGACCAGCCATGCCAGCGCAACGCCAAACACCAAGCAAACCGGAATGGTGAGTAACGCTATCATCAGCGTTAAACCAATCGCATGCAGCGTAAAAGTGTCGCTGACATTGGTCCAGAAGACCATCACGCCCTGCGAGAATGCTTGCGCAAAAATGGCGACCAGAGGGAGCAACAGAAAAAGCGCCGACAGCAAGAGGGCGGCGCCTATGAGCAGCCGCCTAACGACAGGCGCATCACCAATTCGACGCATTACCCCTTACCTCCATGCAGGCGGCGTACAAAGCGGCCCTGCCAAATGTTGATAGCCAGTAGTAGTGTCAAAGAGACAAACAGCACGACCGACGCAATCGCCGATGCCCCCGCGTAGTCATACTCTTGCAGCTTGACGAAAATCATCAGCGCGGTGATTTCCGTTTCATAGGGCATATTGCCCGCGATAAAAATAATCGCGCCGAACTCGCCAAGCGAACGCACGAACGCAAGCCCGGTACCGGTCACCAAAGCGGGCCAGATATGCGGCAAGATCACCCGGCGAAAAGCCACGCCGTCGGTGGCACCCAGCGACATAGCGGCTTCATCGACTTCAGCGGGCAGGTCTTCCAGCACGGGTTGAACGGTGCGCACCACAAAAGGGATGCTGGTAAACGCCATGGCTAGCGCAATGCCCACCCAGGTATAGGCGACTTGGAAGCCGAGTGGTTCCAGCAATCCACCCATCCAACCACTTCCGGCATAAAGGGTGGCCAGCGTAATGCCTGCCACTGCGGTAGGAAGCGCGAAGGGCAGATCCATTAAGGCATCGAGTAAGCGCTTGCCAGGAAACTCATAGCGCACTAACACCCAGGCCAGTAACAAGCCAAATATGGCATTAACCACTGCTGCCACTGCTGCAGCGCCAATGGTGACCATGTAGCTTGCGACCACGCGCCCTTCGGTGATGATCGCAAAGTACTCGGCCAGGCTCAGTTCGGCTAACTGGCCAAACAAACCCGTCATGGGAAGTAGCAGTATCAGCGAGATAAACAGCACGCTGATACCCATAGAAAGGCCAAAACCCGGCAGCACGCGTGTGCTGCCGGTTCGCCAGGATGTGAGTTGACTCATAGTTCAGACTGACTCATGAGTGGTTATTAGCGGCGCTGCAACTGGTCTAAAAGTCCGCCACTACCGAAGTGGGTTTCCATTGCCTCGTCCCAACTGCCGAACACATCGTTGACTTCGAGTAATTCGGTTTCTGGGAACTGGTCGGCAAACTCTTCTACCACGGCTTCGTTATGTACCCGGTAGTTGAAGCCAGCGAGCAGGCGCTGCATCTCTTCGGTATAGAGGTACTCAAGGTAGCTTTGGGCCAAGTCGGTGTTGCCGTTGCGTTCCGCATTTTCGCCAACGACGGCAACCGGGAACTCAGCGAGAATGCTGACCGGGGGAACGATGACTTCATAATCATCGCTGCCGTATTCGCTACGAATATTGTTCACTTCAGATTCAAAACTAATCAGGACATCGCCGATTTCACGCTCGATAAAGCTCGTGGTCGCGCCCCGGCCACCGGTGTCAAACACGGCGACGTTGACGAGGAAAGTGCGCATGAACTCTTCGATTTGCTCTTCATCCCCATCGAATTCGTTCTCAGCAAAACCCCAAGCGGCTAAATAGGTATAGCGACCGTTCCCGGAGGTTTTCGGGTTGGGGAATACAATGTCGACATCTTCATTAGCTAAGTCATCCCAGCTCTCGATACCTTTAGGGTTGCCTTTGCGCACCAAGAACGCCGTGGTGGAGTAGTAGGGCGATGCGTTATTTTCAAAGGCATCTTGCCAGTCTTCTGCCACCAGCCCCGCGTCGGCGAGCACTTGTACGTCGGTTACCTGGTTAAAGGTCACTACGTCAGCCCGTAACCCTTGCAAAATGGCGCGTGCTTGCGCCGAGGAGCCGCCGTGAGACTGACTAATGGCGATCTCTTCCCCGTGCTCTTCTTGCCACCAGGCTTGAAACTCAGGGTTGATCGCAGCAAATAGCTCGCGAGCAATATCGTAGGACGAGTTGAGCATTTCACGCTCTTGGGCAGCAGCGGTACCACTGACCGTCACACCCATGGCGATGGCTATCAGGCTGCGGCGGAAAATTGTCGGCAACGTCATCGTTAACTCCTTAAATCGGTAAGCGCAAAATATTGCCAAAAAGTAGTGTTGCAATGTCAGCAAGGTTAAAGCTATCAATGTGGAATTACAATTATGTTTTATATTCTATTTAAGAATATGCGTGTGATGATGTAGCGGGTGATGACGTAAGCTTGTAATGACCTAGCTTGTGATGACCTAAACAGGCGTCGTTAACCCGCAGATACGTGGTTCTACCCAGCGGCTCTGGTAAGATAGCGGTTTGCCTCTGCTCTTTAAGCCTGTGCTCGCAGGCGTATTGGGTGGCGATTCTCGTCTACTGTTTACTCTGCAGGAATGGAATATGACCGCTGCGCATGATTTTCTAATTGCCCCCTCTATTTTGTCAGCTGACTTTGCCCGGCTGGGTGAAGAAGTGGACAACGTGCTGGCTGCAGGCGCGGACATAGTTCACTTCGATGTGATGGACAATCACTATGTGCCCAACCTCACGATTGGCCCTATGGTGTGCAAAGCCTTGCGCCAACACGGCGTCACGGCCCCAATCGATGTGCATTTGATGGTGAAACCGGTCGACCGCATGATCAGCGACTTTATTGAGGCGGGTGCCAGCTACATTACTTTTCACCCTGAAGCCTCAGAGCACGTTGACCGTTCGCTACAGCTGATCCGCGATGGCGGCTGTAAGGCAGGTCTTGTGTTTAATCCCGCCACGCCGCTCTCCTACCTGGATTACGTGATGGATAAAGTCGACATGGTGCTGCTGATGAGCGTCAACCCAGGATTTGGTGGTCAGTCATTTATCCCCGGTACGTTGGACAAGTTACGCGAGGCGCGGGCGCGTATTGATGCCTCTGGCTATGCTGCCCGCTTGGAAATCGACGGCGGCGTAAAAGTGGACAACATCGCCGAGATCGCTGCAGCGGGCGCCGATACGTTTGTGGCGGGCTCCGCCATTTTTAGCGGCCACCAAGCCAGCGACCCACACGGCTATGACACCGTGATCAAACAGCTTCGGGCGGCGCTGGCTTCGGCATGATCGAGCACATAGCAAGTTAGGGAAAACGGGGTGATTAGTGCAGTTTCATCCGCGGTTTTAAATACTTGTTGAGCTTGTCCACTAGCCAGGAGAGCCCCGTTTTCGGTGCCCCATGGATAGAGAGTTGGTGCATGCGGTAGAGCGACGCATAGGCTTGACGAGCCAGCCAACCCTCTAAAAACAGGCCGCGCGAGGCGGAGCTGCGCATTAAGTTACCCACCGCATCGTAGCGCGCCAGTGATACCAGTGAGCCATGATCGCGGTAGCGAAAATCCTGGAGAGGCTTATCGTCGAGTAGGTTGATCAGGTTTTTGGCTAATAGCTTGGCTTGTTGATGCGCCGCTTGTGCGCGCGGTGGCACGCTGCCATCGTCACCCATCGGGCAACTGGCGCAGTCGCCAAGCGCGAATATCTGCGCATCGTCGACACTTTGCAGGGTTCGTTTGACTTCGATCTGGTTTTTCTTATTCGTGGTGAGCCCGAGTTCGGTGAGAAATTGTGGCGCTTTAATGCCTGCTGCCCACACGTTGATATCCGTCTCGATCTCTTCGCCATCGTTGGTCACTAGCTGATGCGCCTGGGCTTCCTTGATCGCGGTATCGGTGTGAACCGTCACGCCCATGCTTTCAAGCTGGGTTCTGACCGTTTGGCTGACCCGTTCAGAAAGCCCTGGTAGCAGGCGCGGCGCAGCTTCCAGCAAGTGGACGCTAATGTGCTGATGGTCTATTGCCGTCACGCCATAGGCATTGAGCATCCGTGAGGCATCGAATAGCTCAGCCGCAAGCTCTACCCCTGTCGCGCCGCCACCCACAATCCCGATGGTCAGTTGGGTATGCTGACGCAGGGTGGGGTCGGTATAACGCAAGAAGGTGTTGATCATGTCGCGCTGAAATGCTTTGGCCTGTTGGGGCGAATCAATGAAGTGGCAGTGCTCGGTGACGCCGGGCGTGCCGAAGTCATTTGAGACACTGCCGAGTGCCATGACCAAGTAGTCATAGGTGAGCTCGCGACCCGGCAGTACTTCATTGCCATCTTCGTCTTTAACGGGCGCTAAATGCAGCGTCTTCTGCTGGCGATCAATACCTGTCAGCGACCCGCGTTGATAACGATAGAAATGGGCAGAGGAATGCCCGCGGTAATCGACTTCGTCCATACTCGAGTTCAGCACCCCGGTCGCCAATTCATGCAGCAGCGGCTTCCAGACGTGGGTGGTGTTACGATCCAACAGCACAATTTCTGCGCGTTTACGTTTACCGACGGTATGCCCCAGGCGCGTCGCGAGCGCTAACCCGCCGGCACCGCCACCAACTATCACAATTCTGGGTATGGCCATCATTCTCTCCTTGGCTAAATTAGCCCAAGCATAGAAGTTTCTTCGGCTTCTGACTAATGCGAAAGTTTGCCTTGAACAGGTAAGATGGTCGGCTAACCACAGATGCAATTTTTTTAGTGATGTTTGAAGCGCTTTGCTGAGCAGGCAGCGTTACCACGGTGCAAAAACTGGCTCAGCCGTAAACGACGCAAGAGGGCAATGACGGTGCATTCCATACGCTATTCAGACCTACATTCAGCGCTACAGGGTAAGCGGCTCATTGCCTTCGACTTGGACGGCACGCTCATTGATTCTGTGCCTGACCTTGCCGCTGCGGTGGTCCACACGCTTACAACGCTTGAGTTACGGCCGCCGAGCGAGGCAGAGGTGCGGGACTGGGTCGGCAATGGGGCGCCGGTATTGGTGGAAAGAGCTCTTACCTGGGCGTTACAGGCCCCGCCAGCGCCTGAACTGCTGGCGCGTGGCTATGATATTTTTATGGCTTACTATGGCGCTGCCCCGCATGTGCACACAACGCTTTATCCTGGTGTTGAGCAATCGCTTCGGGCGCTGCATCAGCAAGGAGTGATACTTGCGCTGATTACCAATAAACCAGAGCGCTTTATTGAACCGCTCTTACATCACTTCAACCTGTTAGCGTATTTTACGCTATGGGTCGGTGGTGATTCGTTGGCTGAAAAAAAGCCTCATCCCATGCCACTGCTGCACGCTGCTAGCCATTGCCAAATTCCCCCCGCTGAGTGTGTCATGGTGGGCGATTCCCGGCATGATATGGCGGCGGGTAAAGCGGCGGGCTTTACCACCGTGGCGTTACCCTATGGCTACAACCATGGTGAGCCCATCGAAGATAGCCACCCTGACTTAGTGCTCTCTTCGTTAACAGAACTGTTGATGACTGCACCCCATGCGACAAGGACCGCTTAATGATGACCCCGGAACATTTTCACGAGCTTAGCGAAGCAGGCTACAACCGAATTCCTGTGTCGCGTGATGTACTCGCTGATTTAGATACGCCGCTGTCTACTTATTTAAAGCTGGCGAATACTCCCTGGACCTTTTTGTTCGAGTCGGTTCAGGGCGGTGAGAAATGGGGTCGTTACTCAATGATTGGCCTGCCGAGTCATGAACGTATTGAGGTACGTGGCTTTACGGTGCGTCATATCAAAGAGGGGGAAACGCTCGGTGTCACCGAAGTGGAGGACCCGCTAGCGTGGATTGAGACATTCCAGAGCCGTTTCAAGGTACCCAAACTGGATGATCAGCCGCGCTTCGATGGGGGCTTGGTCGGTTATTTCGGTTACGACACCATTCGCTATATCGAACCGCGTTTACGCGGCGGGGCGAATAAGCCTGACCCGCTGAACGTGCCCGATATTCTGCTCATGGTATGCAACGATTTTGTGGTGTTCGACAACCTTTCCGGGCGGCTGACGATCTGGACCCACGTTGACCCTGCCGAAGAAGACGCGCTCGAGCGCGGCCAGGCGCATCTTAAGCACCTTGAAACCCGCCTGCGCGAAGCGCATATCAGCCCTAATAATGCGGGTAGCGGTCGACAGCCGGTCAAGGAGAGTGACTTTAATTCAGGCTTTACGGAACAGGGTTTTAAAGCCGCCGTCGATAAAATCAAAGAGTACGTGCTGGCTGGCGATATCATGCAGTGCGTGCCTTCCCAGCGGATGTCGATTCCCTATCAAGCCTCGCCGTTGGATCTCTACCGAGCCCTGCGCAGCCTTAACCCATCGCCGTATATGTTCTTCTTCAATTTGGATGATCATCACGTGGTGGGGTCATCGCCCGAAATCCTCACGCGTATGGAAGAGGGCGAGGTCACCGTTCGACCCATAGCCGGTACCCGCAAACGCGGTAGAACGGAAGAAGAAGATGACGCCCTCGAAGCCGATTTACTCGCAGACCCCAAAGAGCTCGCCGAGCACTTAATGCTGATCGATTTAGGTCGCAACGATGTGGGCAGGATTTGCCAAACGGGCAGCGTCGACGTGACCGACCAGATGGTGGTCGAGCGCTACTCCCATGTCATGCATATCGTTTCTAACGTCACGGGCAAGCTAAAACCTGGCTTGACCGCGATGGATGCGCTGCGCGCGACGTTTCCCGCCGGAACGGTGTCTGGCGCCCCTAAAATTCGGGCGCTGGAAATTATCGATGAGGTAGAGCCGGTCAAGCGCGGCATCTACTCCGGGGCGGTTGGCTATCTCTCTTGGCATGGCAATATGGATACGGCCATCGCCATCCGTACGGCTGTCATCAAGGATGGCCAGCTCCATGTTCAGGCCGGGGCCGGTATTGTGGCCGACTCTGTACCCGAAATGGAGTGGCAGGAAACGCTTAACAAAGGGCGCGCGATTTTCCGTGCGGTGGCCATGGCGGAGCGTGGGCTAGATAATTTATAGCGCACACTCGCTAAAATGAGGGGCGCTACTGCTGATTACTCCGCCGTAGCGCCTCCCAAGGCCGTATGCATGACTTCCGCGTTATGGCGCAGCATGGCCGAGTAGTTAGCGGCTGGGCCATCGGCCCCGCTCAGCGAATCGACATACAGAGGGCCTGCCAGGGGCAGCGAGTGCTCCCGGGCGAGGGCATCCATGTGAATGCTGGGTGTCGTGCTCTCAAAAAACAGCGCCGAGGGGCGTTTGCTGGCAAGTTGCTCGCTCATTTTGGCCATTGCCTGGGCGTTACCGTGGGTTTCGTGATTAACGCCCCATACCCCTTGGGCTTCAAACGAGAAGGCGCGCGCAAAATAACCAAAGCTTGCTTCGCTAGTGACCAGGGTGCGGTTGGTTTGAGGAATGCCGTCGAGCCGTTCTTTCACTTCTAAACTCAGATTCGCTAACGCGTTACGAGCCTCTTCGGCGCGGGCAAAAAACGCCTCGGCCTGTTCGGGTAGATGCTCGGCTAACGTTTCGGCTATTACATCAAGGTAAGCGGCGGCGCCGTCGGGGGACATCCACATGTGCGGGTCGGGTTCGCCTTTGTACTGGCCGGTCGAAATCAAAAGCGGTGTGTAGTCGGCCTTTTTCGCCACTTCGACGAGGGTTAACTGGTCGTCAGACATTGCTTCAATATGGCGGATCCAGGGCTCTAACCCCAGCCCATTATAAAATACGATATGCGTATCTTCTAACGCGAGCACATTGGGAGGCGTTAACTCCCAGCGGTGAACATCTTCGCCAGCAGGCACAATGACGTTGACGCTGACCGAGTCGCCTGCCACGCGTTTCACCAATTCCTCCATCACTGAAAACGAAGCGATGACGCGTAACGCGGCGTTGGCATTGACCGGCCCAACGCTTATCAGCATGACCAATAAGAGCGAACCTATCCAGGTAACCCGCTTTGACATTCCACGCTCCTAACTGGCTAGAAAATAGTATTAACAAAAACCTTTAAAAACATACTTTAAAACGGTCGTAAAACGACCACAAAACCGTCACAAAGGACGGCAGATAATAAAGACTGCGGTGGCCGGTTGCCAGTTCCAATACGGCGACACAAGAAGAGCGCTATTGCCCAGGGGAGGATTCCCTCTACAGGCAACTGCCACTATGCTGAACAGTATTACACCCCTAAGCATAGCGTGCCTTATGACTAACCAAACGGTTTCTTCTTCGCGGCGTCGGCGCGGCCATCCCAAAGGCCGTGACTTATCCCCCGTGGCCTTGGTGACGTTAAGAGCGCTATTGGGTGATGAACGGCAACAGCCTAGTTTACGCCAACGCGATCAGCTACTTGAACATTTACACGTTATCCAAGATGCCCACGGCCACCTCTCCATGGTTGAGCTGCGAGCTTTGGCGGCGTACATGAACCTGCCCATGGCGGCGGTCTATGAAACCGCTACCTTTTACGCCCACTTTGACGTGGTGCACGATGGCCAAACGCCGCCGCCCGACACCACGGTGCGGGTATGTGATTCGCTCTCCTGTCAGTTGGCTGGGGCCGCACAGCTGAAAGCCCAATTAGCAGCGGGCTTCGATCCAGACACTGTTCGTGTGATACGCGCTCCCTGTATGGGGCGTTGCGATAGCGCGCCGGTGGTAGAGGTGGGCCATCACCACGTCAACTTTGCCACTGCTGAAGGCGTTGAGGCGGTGGTGGATACCGGGCATTTCCACCCTGAAGCGATTTTATGGCAACGCCTGAAAGCATATCGGCAGCAGGGTGGCTATCACCTGCTGGCCGACTGCCGTGCAGGCCGCATGAGCGTTGAACAGCTAATGGCCCAGCTTGAGCGAGCGGGGTTACGGGGGCTTGGTGGGGCGGGGTTTCCAACCTTTAAAAAGTGGCACTTCGTGCGTGAGGCGCCTGGGCCACGCTACTGCGTGATCAATGCCGATGAGGGTGAGCCGGGCACCTTTAAAGATCGCTACTACCTCGAAAAGTCACCGCATCAATGCTTAGAAGGTGCTCTGGTCAGCGCTTGGGCGATGGAAGCACAGGCGCTTTATATCTACCTGCGCGACGAGTACCCGGGCTTGCACCGCGTGCTGCGTGAAGCGGTCAACGAACTTGAGCAAGCCGGGTTAGTCGCGCCAGGGTATGTGGTGCTGCGCCGCGGTGCGGGCGCGTATATTTGCGGTGAAGAGTCAGCGCTGATTGAGTCGTTAGAGGGCAAGCCTGGCAAGCCACGCCATCGTCCGCCCTATGTCGCCCAGCAGGGGCTCTTTGGTCGCCCGACACTGGTCAATAACGTTGAGACGGTGTACTGGATTGCGACGATTTGGCAGCAGGGTGCCGAGTGGTTTGCAAAACACGGCCGCCATGGACGCTCTGGGCTACGCAGCTTTTCGGTCTCCGGCCGGGTGAAGCATCCGGGCGTTCATCTCGCCCCGGCGGGGATTACCCTGCACGAACTGATCGAAGAGTACTGTGGCGGCATGGCAGACGGGCACCAATTGGTGGCTTATCTGCCCGGCGGCGCGTCTGGCGGCATCCTGCCCGCCAGCAAAGCGGATATCCCATTGGATTTCGATACGCTCCAGGCCCACGGCTGTTTTATTGGTTCGGCGGCGGTCATCGTGATTTCTCAGCAGGATAACCTGCAGGCAGTGGCGACCAACCTATTGGCCTTTTTTGCCGATGAGTCCTGCGGGCAGTGCACCCCTTGCCGTGTAGGCACAGAAAAAATGCTGACGCTGCTGGCGCGTGACGAATGGGATGTCGGCCAGCTTACCCGCCTGGCGCAGGTGATGCAGGATGCTTCGATTTGTGGGCTAGGCCAAGCCGCTCCCAATCCAGTGCTTGGGCTACTGAAAGATTTTCGCACAACGCTTACTCACCAGCAGATAATTGTCAGCGATGCGACCGCATCGGTTGCTGAAGGGGGCGCGCCATGAGTGGACCCTTCGCATTAACCCTCGATGGCGTGGAAGTCACGGCTTATCCCGGTGAAACCCTTTGGCAGGTCGCTAAACGTGCGGGTGAAACCATTCCCCATCTGTGCTTTAAAGACGCCCCCGGTTACCGCGCCGATGGCAACTGCCGAGTTTGTATGGTGGAGGTGGAGGGTGAGCGTGCCTTAACGGCGAGTTGTCTGCGCGAGGCGGTGCCTAATATGAAGGTGCATAGCGCCAGCTCTGAGCGCGTAAAAGTCGCTCGGGAAGGCGTGATGGAACTGCTGATGGCGGATCAACCCTCACGTGAGCATAGCCCTGACCGCTCGAGCCACTTTTGGGCGATGGCCGACCAGCTAGGCGTCGAACACAGCAGTGTTAAAGCCTGGTTGCCACCCAGGCATAGTGAGAAGGTGACTCAGGTTGACGCCTTGGACGCCAGCCACCCCGCCATGCGGGTCAACTTGGACGCTTGTATCGAGTGTACGCTTTGCGTGCGCGCTTGCCGTGAAGTCCAGAGCAATGACGTGATTGGCCTAGCGAACCGCGGGGCGGCGGCCAACATCGTGTTCGATTTCAATGACCCCTTGGGCGAAAGCACTTGCGTGGGGTGTGGCGAATGCGTGCAGGCGTGCCCGACGGGCGCGTTGATGCCGGCCACGCTCGTTAATCAACAGGGGCAGGGTGACTCGAAAGCAGTAGATCGCCAAGTCGACTCAGTGTGTCCCTACTGTGGCGTGGGCTGCCAGCTTACCTATCACATCAAAGACGATGCCATTGCTTATGTGGCAGGGCGTGACGGCCCTTCCAACCACAACCGGCTGTGTGTCAAAGGACGCTTTGGATTTGATTACCCGCGCCACCCTGCGCGCTTGACCACCCCATTGATACGTAAGCCGGGCGTTCCGAAAACCTTGGATCCTTCCTTCGACCCCGCCCAGCCACTTACGCATTTTCGTGCCGTGAGTTGGGAAGAGGCGCTAGCGACCGCGGCAGACGGCTTGGTTGAGCTTAAAACCGAGCATGGCCCAAGCGCACTAGCAGGGTTTGGCAGTGCCAAGTGCTCGAATGAAGAGGCGTGGCTGTTTCAGAAACTGGTACGCACTGGCTTTGGTAACAATAACGTCGATCACTGCACGCGGCTGTGCCACGCAAGCTCCGTGGCGGCGTTGATGGAGTGCCTGGGCTCTGGGGCAGTGACCGCTTCGTTTATGCAGGCGCTGGAAGCGGACGTGGTGATTCTCACTGGCTGCAACCCGGCGGTTAATCACCCCGTCGCCGCCACGTTTTTCAAACAGGCCGCCAAACGCGGCACAGCGATCATTATCCTCGACCCTCGTGGCCAAGCATTGGATAGCTACGCCAGCCTGAGCGTAAGGTTTACGCCGGGTGCCGATGTGGCGCTATTTAACGCTATCCTCCACGTGATCATTGCCGAAGGGCTCTATAACGACGCGTATATTGCCGCCCACACCGAAGGCTTTGAAGCGCTAAAGCTGAGTGTGGCGTTGAGCAGCCCAGAAGCCATGAGCGAACGTTGCGGAGTGGCGCCTGAGATCATTCGCGATGTCGCCCGCCGCTATGCCAATGCCGAGAAAGCGATGATTTTTTGGGGCATGGGGATATCCCAGCATACCCACGGTACCGACAACGCCCGCTGTTTGATCTCGCTGGCGCTGGCCTGTGGCCACACTGGCCGCCCCGGTACTGGGCTGCATCCACTGCGTGGCCAAAACAATGTGCAGGGGGCTTCGGATGCGGGCTTGATCCCCATGGTGCTGCCTGACTACCAGCCCGTAGGTGACGAGCAGCTGCGCGCCGCTTTTGAAGAACTTTGGAGCACGCCGCTCAGTGCTCAGCCGGGCCTGACGGTAGTGGAAATCATGGATGCCATTCACGCAGGCCAAGTGCGGGGGATGTATATTCTGGGCGAAAACCCGGCAATGTCTGACCCGGATTTACACCACGCCCGGGCCGCGTTAGGCAAGCTTGAGCATTTGGTGGTGCAGGACCTGTTTGTTACCGAAACCGCTCAATTTGCCGATGTGGTTCTGCCCGCTTCAGCCTGGCCGGAAAAAGAGGGCACGGTGACCAATACCAATCGCCAGGTTCAATTGGGCCGTATTGCGTTACCACTACCCGGGGAGGCCAAACCAGACTGGTGGATTATTCAAGAGATCGCCAACCGCTTCGGCCTGGGATGGGAGTACCAACACCCTGGTGAAGTGTTTGAAGAGATGCAGCAGGGCATGGCGTCGCTAAACCACATTAGTTGGGCGCGCTTAGCGCGAGAAGGATCGGTGACTTACCCCTGCGCCGCCGATGATGTGCCCGGCCAGGACGTCGTCTTCAGCGACGCCTTCCCCCGCCCGGGCGGCCTGGCTAAATTTTCCCCCACGCGGCCTTTACCGCCCAATGAGCCGGTCGACCAGGATTACCCCACCGTGTTGACCACAGGACGCCAGCTTGAACACTGGCATACCGGGTCGATGACGCGGCGCAGCGTTGTGCTGGATGCGCTGGAGCCGGACGCCGTCGCCAGTCTTTCCCCGGGCGAGCTTAATCGCCTGGGGGTCGCGCCGGGCGACCCACTGACCATTACCACCCGCCGCGGCACGATTACCCTGGCCGCGCGAGTCGACCCGAATATACCCGACGGGATGGTGTTTGTGCCGTTTGCCTATGCCGAAGCCGCCGCGAATCTACTCACCAATCCGGCGCTCGATCCGTATGGCAAAATCCCTGAGTTTAAGTACGCTGCCTGTCGACTCACCCAGGGTGGCACTTAACCCCTGCAAGAGAGGCTCGGGTTGCGGTATCATCGAGTGCATGAAGCGGATGGCAATCGATGACTAATCTGGGTAACCGCCTGGATCACAAAAGAGCCATTGCACAGGCGATTATAGGAGTATCAAGGGGTTATGGCTCAAACAGTCTTAATGCTCGATAACTACGATAGTTTCACGTTCAATATCGTGCAGTACCTTGGCGAGCTGGGTGCAGACGTCATCACTCACCGTAATGATGAGATCACCATTGAGCAGATCGAAGCGCTGGCGCCGACCCACTTGGTGGTGTCCCCAGGGCCCTGCACGCCCAATGAGGCGGGTATTTCCATGGCCGCCATTGAGCACTTCGCGGGTAAACTGCCTATCTTGGGTGTTTGCCTTGGCCATCAGGCCATTGGCCAGGTTTATGGTGGCAGGGTAGTGCGCGCTCCGCAGGTGATGCACGGCAAAACATCGGCCGTACTGCACGATAGCCAAGGCGTATTCGAAGGGTTGGATAACCCGGTGGAAGTGACCCGGTATCACTCCCTTGTCGTCGACAAAGAGACGCTGCCGGATTGTTTGGAAATTACCGCCTGGACCGGCGAAGACGACGTGACCCCCGGCTTGATCATGGGGTTACGCCACCGCGAGCTGGATATCGAAGGGGTTCAATTTCACCCTGAATCCATTCTTACCCGCCAAGGGCATGAGCTTTTGGCCAATTTTTTAAAACGCGGCTGACGGCCGGTTTCAAACGCTTTAGGGGCTCCTCTGCTCATGCAAATGCGAGACGCGATTAATGCGGTGATGCGCCGCGAAGACCTCTCTTTCGATGCCATGCACGCTTTGATGCGCCAGATCATGACCGGCGATGCCTCTGACGCACAAATTGGCGGGCTGCTGGTCGGCCTAGCCATGAAGGGCGAAAGTGCCATCGAAATTAGCGCTGCCGCCCAAGTAATGCGCGAGCTGATGAAGCGCGTTGAGCTTAATGCTGAGAACGTGGTGGATATCGTCGGCACCGGTGGCGATGGCGCTAACCTGTTTAACGTTTCCACCGCGGCCAGTTTCGTGGCTGCCGCCGCCGGTGCCCATGTGGCTAAGCACGGTAACCGCAGCGTTTCGTCGTCTTCTGGCAGTGCGGATTTATTCGATGTGGCGGGTATCTATCTCGACCTCAAGCCTGATCAGGTGGCGCGCTGCATCGAGCAGGTAGGTGTAGGCTTTATGTTTGCCCCCAATCACCATCCGGCCATGCGCTACGCCATTGGCCCACGTCGCGAAATGGGCGTGCGCACGCTGTTCAATATTCTAGGCCCGTTGACCAATCCGGCCGGTGCACCCAACCAAGTACTCGGTGTTTACGCACCCGAACTGGTACCGCTAATGGCGGAAGTGCTTAAAACCTTGGGTAGCCGCCACGTGATGGTCGTGCACTCCGAGGAGGGGCTGGATGAAATATCGCTGGCCAGCCCGACGTTAGTTGCCGAGCTAAAAGAGGGTGAGATTACTCAGTACACCATTACACCCGAAGAACTGGGCATCGAGCGCCAAAGCTTGGCGACGCTGAAAGCCAATAGCGCCGAAGACAGCCTGCGCTTGGTCAAGGCAGCGCTTTCAGGTGAAGGTGCGGCGGCTGATATGGTCGCGCTGAACGCAGGCGCTGCCCTTTACTGCGCGGGGGTGGCCGACACATTGAAAGAGGGCGTGATGGTCGCCCAAGACGCCCAGGCGTCCAAACTGCCGCTGGAAAAACTCAAAGAGCTTTCGCACTTTACCAGCGTGTTTAAATAGTCCGTTTTCAGCAGCACGCTTTTCAATAAAATGAGACCACTATGACTCAACCGTCAACGCCGACTATTTTAACCCGCATTCTGGCCCGTAAAGATCAGGAAGTGGCTGAACGCCGCCAAGCCGTCTCTGAAGCGGATTTACTCGCGCTAGGAGAGCAGCAGAGCGCGCCGCGTGGTTTTATTGAGGCCCTCAATACGCGCATCGCCACTGGGGATGCTGCCATTATCGCCGAAGTGAAAAAAGCCTCACCCTCGAAAGGCGTTATTCGCGAAGAGTTTCACCCGTCCGATATCGCCAAAAGCTATGCGCAAGGGGGGGCTGCCTGTCTATCGGTACTCACCGATGCCGACTTTTTCCAGGGCCACGAAGACTATCTGATTGCCGCGCGGGATGTGTGTGCGCTACCGGTGATTCGTAAAGACTTTATCACCCATGGCTATCAGGTCAGTGAAGCGCGAGCCATTGGTGCCGACTGTATCCTATTGATCGTCGCCGCCCTGGATGACGCACAGCTGCGTGATCTACACCAGCAGGCCAATCAACTGGGAATGGATGTGTTGGTAGAGGTACACGATGCCGACGAGCTGGAGCGCGCCCTGGCGTTGGAGCTAAAGCTGGTGGGTATCAACAACCGCAATTTGCACACCTTTGACACCAGCCTCAATACCACGCTGGATCTGCTGCCGCGTATACCTGAGAGCGTTACCGTGATTACCGAATCAGGCATTCACACCCGCGATGACGTAGAGCTCATGCGCGACCATAACGTTAATGGCTTTTTGGTCGGCGAGGCGTTTATGCGCGAAAGCGACCCCGGCTTAGCGCTCAAACGCCTCTTCTTCTAATCGAAGCCTACCCTAATAAACCCCTCGCTTAGGCCGATCGTTTTGGGTTTTTCCAACTCAGCACGGCCACCGTCAGGGCAGGTAAGAAGGTAACGGTGACAATCGCCGTGCCAAGCAGCCCAAAGAGCACAATGGCACCGACGCCGCGGTAAAGCTCGGTGCCTTCCCCTGGCAAAAACACCAGCGGTGAAAGGCCGCACAGGGTCGTTAGTGTGGTCATCGCAATGGGCCGTAACCGGCTCTCTACGGCTTGATGTACGGCGTCGCTAACGCTCATGCTCGCCGTGCGCAGTTTCTCTCTCGCCTGATGAACCACCAGGATAGGGTTATTGACTACCGTTCCCATCAGAATTAAAAAGCCGAGCATGGTGATCATGTCGAACGGCTGGCTGATGGCGTTCAAGCCAATTTTCGGCAGTTGCGCGCCGACGGTATTCATTAACCATAGCCCCACAATGCCTCCCGCGGCGCCGAGTGGAATGGTCGCCAGAATCAGCAATGGATAACCCCAATGGGCAAAAATGGCCACCAGTAATAAATAGACGATCGCCAAGGCAATCAACGCATTGCCAGTGAGGGCTTGGCGGGTAGCGTCTAACTGGTCTCCTGCGCCGCTGACGGTGACATTAATGTTCGCTGGCAGCGTACCTTCGTCGCGCATGGCATCTATCACTTCCCGCTGCATGCGCTCGATACCCGCTTCCAGCGCCACGCTGCGCGGTGGAATGACGTCCAGCGTGACACTGCGACGCCCATCGACGCGCCGCAGGGTAGCCGTCCCCACGGTTTCACGAATCTCCGCGAGGGTATTCAGCGGCACGTTGATGCCTGATGGTGTGTGGATAGGCAGTGTGGCAAGGTCATCCAGCGCGATATTCCCCGCTCCAGGGCCGTAGCCGTAGAGATCGATTTTCTCGTCATCGAGGTAAAAATCATCCAGGTAGGCGCCATTGGTGAGCACTGCCACGGTGGTGCCTAGGGCGCTGGTGTCCATACCCACCTCAGCAGCGCGCTCCCAGTCGGGATACACTTCAATCAACGGTTGGCCGAGATCCAGGGCAGAAGGGCGGGACTGAATGCGCGGATTATCGAAAACGTCTTGAGCGCGTTGGTAAATGGCATTGGCGGTGGTGTAAAGCTCGTTTAAATCGTTACCGGCGATATCCAGCGTGATACTACGTGTACCGCCGTCATTGCTGGAAATAATCGAGCCCCGGGCGGCGAAGGCACGCATATCCGGGTAGGCTTCAAAACGCTGGGTGAGTGCATCCATTAAGGCTTCGATATGAGTAGGGTCGCTGGTTTCAGCAATGATCCGCAGGCTTTGAGCTTCGGCTTGAATGCCCATGGTGCTAATCGGCGGAATATCGGTATCGCCACGTTCAAAGCGTTCAGGATCGGCACCTACATGGGGCTCGAGCTCTTGCTGCAGGGTTTGGGCAATCGCATCCATGGTGGCTAGGTTATAGCTCGCCGGGGCGTTCATGCTCACAAAGGTTTTGGCCTCTTCGCCTTCGGGCAAGTACTCCGCTGGGGGCGTCAGACAAACGAAAATCCCAATGCCACCGGCAATACCCAGCACGATGGCCATTAACCGCCGGAAAGCAGTGTGAATCATGCAATTCACCACCCATAAGCAGCCACGTACCCAGCGCGGCGCTGTGGTTGAGGCGCTCTCTTTACCGCGAAAATCGATATGCGCGCCGAGGGTGGGAATGACCGTTATCGCCACCATCATCGAAATGATTATCGAGGTGGAGATGGCTACCGCAATATCCGAATAGAGCTGCCCGGCTTCCTGCTGAATAAAGAAAATCGGTACAAAGACCAGAATAGTGGTCAGGGTTGAGGCTAGCACCGCCGGCCATACTTGCTTGACACCCTCTAGCGCTGCTTCAAAGCGCGCCAAACCACGGCGGCGCTGGGTTTCTACGCTCTCCAGTACCACGATGGTGTTGTCTATCGTCATGCCAATGGCGAAAGCGACGCCCGCCAGCGAAATGACGTTGAGCGTACGGCCCGCTATCAGCAAGCCTAGAAAGGCAGCGATGGTGCAGATAGGGATGCCGATGATCCCGGCCATGGTGGCGCGTGCCGAGCGCAAAAACGCGTACATCACCAGGGTGGCAAACAGTGCCCCGAGGCCCAAGTTGACCCACACGTTAGCAATTGATGATTCGACATAACGCACGTCATCGCTGGAAAGCGTCATGCGCATGCCCTGTTCTGCCAGGAGCCCTTCGTTCAGCGCCGCGACTTCATCCAGCATCGCGCGCTTGATATCGATTACATTGGCACCCGGCTCACGGCGCACCTGCACACTCAATACCGGCTGGCCATCCGAGCTGTAAGCTCGAGATGTCAGTTCGGCGTAGGACTGTTGCGCCGTGGCGATATCGCCAAGCCGGGTTACGGCGTCACCCTCGCGTTTAAGAATGAGCGCTTCAAGGCTCTCAACATCCTCGAAACGGCCCACGGTACGCAGCAGGTAGCGGCGTTTACCGCTCTCGAGATTACCGCCGGACACATCCTGGTTGCGTGCCTGAAGGGCGTCCTGAATATCAGGGATGCTCAACTCACGGGCGGCCAGCGCCTCAGGGTCAATCAGTAACTGCATTTGCCGCTCGGCGCCACCGGACACCGTGACTTCCGAAACACCCGCCACACTTTCCAGCCGCGGTCTTACATTGTCTTCCAGGTAGTCGCGCATGGCGGGCATATCGAGCTGGCGCGGGTTGCCCTCCCGGGGGGCAACGTTAAAGTACATAAAGGCGTTGGCGGAAAAGGAGTTGGCGACGATGCGGGGCTGGTCGACGTTATTGGGGTAGGAGGGCACTTGGCTTAGCGCGTTGTTCACCCGAATCAAGGTCTCGGTGAGATCGACCCCAAACGGGAACTCCAGCTCGATTTCGGCGCTACCGCTGCTGGCAGTAGACTCCATGCGCTGAAGGTTGGGCACGTTGCGCAGGAATTCCTCCTGCTCGATCAAGATATCTTTTTCGATATCCTGCGGCGTCGCGCCCGGCCACTGGGTCTCGATGCCCACCACGCGGGTTTCAAGGTCGGGAATCATCTGCACCGGAATCCGCCAGATGGCGGCGATGCCTAGAATAAGCAGGATCAGCGTAATCACACTGACCAAAATGCCGTGACGAATAATGGCGGCAAACATAGGTGAGGGGTGCTCCTTTAGTCGTCGCTTAGGGTCACGTTCTGCCCCTCTTCGAGGCGCTCATTACCAACGACGATGACGCGGTCTCCCGCTGATAGCCCCTCATTCACAGCCACTTCTCCCTGATGGCTGCTGCCGATTTCAACGCGTTGCTCAAAGGCTTGCCAAGTATCGTCGGTTTGGCGGGCGAGCCAAACGCTGACGCTGCCATCGGGGCGGCGAATCAGTGCATCCCGCGGTACGCTGGGACCGCTCTCGCCGTTAACCTGTAACCGACCCTCAACGGCCATGCCCGGCAACATCTCAAGCGGCGTATCTGCCGCTGCGCGAAGTAAAAACTGCCGCGAACTGGCGTCAAGAGGAATGCGTGCCAAGGTGCGTGCCGTGTGCCATTGCTCATCGCCTTCCAGGCGCACCTCTAAGGTAGAACCTTCAAAGCGTTGGTAAGCCGACAGCGGTACCGAAAAATCGAGCCTAAGCGACGCTAAGTCAACCAGCGTGAGCAGGGCATCCCCGGGGTTGACCCACTCGCCAACGTTGCTCTCTCGTTGGGTAACCATACCGTCAAAGGGGGCACGTATTTGATGACGCTCTAACTGCAGCTGAGTGAGTGCATAGTCTGCGCGGCGCGCCTCAAGCGTGGCCTGCGCGGCGGCCAGCCTGCTTTCACGTTGGCGCCGATCGCTGGCAGCAAAGTTTTGCGCCGAGAGCTGATTCGCTTCGTTAACCAACCGCTGAGCTTCGTCCCGCTCGGCTTCTGCCTGGGCCAGATCGGCGCGGGCGCGCTGGTTTTCTAAGCTAATATCGCGGGTATCGAGCGATAGCAGCGGCTCGCCTTGGGTGACGTTGTCGCCCATTTCAACCGCCAGCTCACTGACCAAGCCTGCTTCCGCGCTCGAAAGCTGTGAGGTACGCAGGGCGGTAACACTGCCGGTGAGAGGCAGTATTTCTATTCGCGGTGCGTCGGCCACTGTCTGTGTTTCAACACGGCTTTCTTGCGCCGTGATGACACCCGACAAACTGAGCGTCAATAACCCAACGCTCAGGCGGGTCAGTAGAGGGAGTAGAGACAACAAGGCAGCTCCTGAAAACGCTTAAATGCATCGCGTCGTGTCTATTGACGTTCCGTGTTTTACTCCCTCAACCTTATACAAGGTTTCTTGATTGTACAATCTTTAACCGCTTTTTAAGGCCGTTAACAGTGCTTGTAGGGGGTGGGGAAGCGCCGTTTTCGAGTAGCGCTTGGCTTGGCTCCGGCAAGAGTAGCCGGTGGCGAGTAGCTTACCCGCATGATCACTTGCTTCCACTTGGGGCTGCCAGGACTGCGCATAGATAGTCTTTGAGGTAGCAGCGTTGCGCGTTTCGTGACCATAGGTGCCCGACATGCCGCAGCAGCCGGTCGCCATTAATTCAAGCTCTAATCCGAACGCGGCAAATACCTGCTGCCACGCTTTGGGGCTGCCGGGGGCGTTGGTTTTTTCCGTGCAGTGGGAAAGCAGTTTAAAGCCAGGGTCGGTGAGTGTTAATGCGCTAGGCGCCAGGGTATTAATACGCGTGGCGAGCCACTCTTGAAGCATGAGTACTTCCGGCACTGCTTCATTGCCCAGTGCTTTGACGTACTCCTGACGGTAGGTGAGCGTCATCGCCGGATCGATGCCCACCATGGGGATATCAAAGCGGGCCAGGGTACGCAGCCGTTCGGCCTGCTTGGCGGCAGTACGCTCAAAGGCGCCTAAAAAGCCCTGCACCTGGAGCGGCTTGCCGTTGGCCGAAAATGGCATGACAAACACACGCAGGTTAAGCCGCGAGAGAAGTTCCACCACGTCCATCACCAGCTTGGCTTCAAAGTGGGTAGTGAAGGCATCCTGAACAATGATCACGCTATTGGCACGCTGCTGTTCGGTTAATAGCCCCAGCGAGAGCGGGGTTGCTTCGGCAATGCCCCACGCCTTCATTTGCTTTTTTACACTGGCGCGGGAGAGCGCTGGCGAATCGCTGATACCTACTGTGGTGCGCATCAGGTTTTCCACCCAGCGCTGGCTAATGAGCGCGTTGTACAGCGGGGCGGTGTTAGCCAGCGTAGGCAGCATAAATTCCGTGCCACCAATGATGTAATCTCGCAGCGGGCGCAGGTAGCGGCCGTGGTAGACCTCTAAAAACTGTGAACGAAACTGGGGAACGTTGACCTTGACGGGGCACTGCCCCGCGCAAGACTTACATGCCAGACAGCCTGCCATGGCATCGTAAACTTCGTGGGAGTAGTCGTGGTGCTGCTTGCGGCTAAGAGTGTTCGCCACACGCAGCGGAAAGCTTTTAATAAAGCCCCAGCCGCCTTCGGCCTTCTTCTTGCGCGACTCTTCCACCACATCGATGCCTGCCTGTGATTGCAGGCGCAGCCACTCGCGGATAAGACTGGCGCGGCCTTTGGGCGAGTGGCGGCGATCCCGGGTCGCTTTCCAGGATGGGCACATGGGGTCGTCCACATCGTAGTTGTAGCAGGCGCCGTTACCGTTACAGTAGACCGCCGCGTCATACGCCTGCCAGGCACGTTCATCAATGGTGCGGTCAAACTGGCCGCGCATCGGAACGCCATCGACCGTTAATAAATCAGGATCGCTATCCTTGGCAATTAGCTTGTCTTCTTCAGCAGGGGTCGCGATCTTCCCTGGATTCAACTGGTTGTATGGGTCAAACGCCGCTTTTACCCGCTGTAGGCTAGGGTAGAGCTCGCCGAAAAACGTCGGTGCGTATTCAGAGCGCACGCCCTTGCCGTGTTCGCCCCATAGCAGCCCGCCATATTTTTGGGTGAGTGCCGCGACCTCATCGGATACCGCGCGAATCAGTTTTTCCTGTTCGGGATCCTTCATATCGATGGCGGGGCGCACATGGAGTACGCCCGCGTCGACGTGCCCAAACATCCCGTAGGAGAGCCCTCGGGCGTCCAGGGCAGCGCGGAACTCGGCGATGAAATCTGCCAGATGTTCCGGCGGCACTGCGGTGTCTTCCACAAACGGCAGGGGGCGCTTCTCGCCTTGTACGTTGCCCAGCAGGCCAACCGAGCGTTTACGCATGGCATAAACTTTTTGAATCTGACCGCGCCCTTCCGCCAGGGTATAGCCCAGGCGTTCGACGCTGGCATCTTGGCTTAGGTGGTCGGTGAAGGCCTTCACCCGCGCAGCAAGGACAGCCTCGTCATCGTCATTGAACTCGATCAGGTTGATACCGCCAATGGGGGTACTCGCGTGAGCGGGGAAGAACGCCGCCATGCTGTCCCACACGAAATCCTCCATGGCGAGTTTGAGTACCGTGTCATCCACCGTTTCGATGGACGTGGGGCGAGCGCTGGACGCCATCAGTGCCTTGGCATCCCGGAGGGCGTCCATAAAGCTGGTGTAACGAACGTTGACCAGGGTGGCGTGCTTGGGAATCGGCAGTACGTTGAGCACGGCTTCGTTCAAAAAGCCCAGCGAGCCTTCTGAGCCGCACAGCAAACTGTTGAGATCAAGCTGGTCTTGATCATTGCGCAGGTGGGCCAAGTCATAGCCGGTCAAGCAGCGATTCAGCGGCGGAAAGGTCGTCTCAATCAATGCACGCTGTTGATCGATAATCTCAGCAGCGGTGGTATGGACGCGACCAAGAATGCCCTCTTGCTGACGCTCAACCTGCTCCTCCTCCTGGGTCAGCGCACGGCTATGCAGATGCTTTCCACCGAGTAGAACGGTATCCAATTCCAGCACATGGTTACGAGTCTTGCCGTATTCACAGCTGCCCTGGCCGCTGGCATCGGTTGAGATCATACCGCCAATGGTGGCGCGATTGGAGGTCGAAAGATCGGGGGCGAAAAACAATCCGTGGGGTTTGAGCGCAGCGTTGAGCTGATCTTTCACCACGCCGGCTTGAACCCGCACACGGCGTTTTTCCACATCGATGTCTAAAATCCGGTTCATATGGCGGGAGATATCCACCACGATGCCGTCGGTAAGCGACTGGCCATTGGTACCCGTGCCGCCGCCACGCGGGGTGAGTACGATCGCTCGATGGGAGGTTTGCGCGGCCAGCCGGGTCAGGCGCTCTAGATCTTCTGCATGCTTGGGATAGACCGCTGCCTGCGGCAAACGTTGGTAAATCGAGTTGTCGGTGGCCAACACCGTGCGGTGGGCGTAGTCCGGAGCGATCTCACCTTCGAAGCCGCGTGTCTTTAGCGCGTGTAGAAAGCGTACATAGTCTTTGCCCAAGCGTTCAAACGGGGCGGTACGGGTGTCCAAGGATGCAATCATAGTTGATCAAGCCGTCAGTGCCGGGGGCGCAATAAAAGAAGACCGCTACTTTACCGCAGCGGCTGCTTGGCTGCATCTCACCGTCGCGCTTTCCTCCACGCCTTACTCGGCACCCAGCGCTTCTTTGACCAGTGCTAAGGAGGCGTCCGACATCGGCAGTGCGAGGGCTAGCTCGTGGGCGCGGGGTGACATTTTACGCCACGTCATCTGCACGATACGCACCATATGGTCGTGTTCGATCTTCCGCGAGAAGTCGGCAAAGTAATTCACCAGAAATACCAGACAGGCGGCGTCTTCCAGCGCCTGAACGTCAGGATCGCGGCCCAGGCCTTTTTTGCCAATTATCGTCGCTGCGCGTTCGGCCTCTTCGGCTGCATAGCCCGCATCACGCATTAACTGGGCAGTGGTTTCGCCCGCCCGCTTGCCCTGGTCGCGCCGCCAGGTCAAATATCCCACACGCCCTTCGGGATACTCATTGCGCGCTACTAACCAGCGTTGCAAGTGCTGAGCGCGCACGGCTAAGCGCAGCACTTCATCCGGGGCATCATGAACGCGGTCTAGCCACTCACTCATGCGCTGGGCGTAGGCCAGCTCCTGGGGCATGGAGGTGCCATCGGCAAGCGTCGTGGAGCGTGGGTCCTCGGCGTGTAGGGCATCAATAGCGGCAAGCGTTTGATCAAAAGCGGTAGGCATGGCAACGGTGCTCGGCTTAGAAGTGAAGTAAGAACTAGGTTGCCGAGAAACTGTGCGAATCACAACTGCAGAGTAAGGGAGAGGTTATGAAAGAGGGGGGGGCAGCGCCCGCTGCTAACCACAACGGACGCTTTTCATACGCTATATAAAGGCTAACGTTAAGCTTAGCGGCGATTATAAACTTCTTCGCTGAGCTCACCCTCGCTCTTACCTACCAGCGTGGTGACCATTAAATCGCCCGCGACGTTGACGCTGGTACGGGCCATATCCAGGATTCGGTCAATCCCTGCGACGACGGCGATGGCTTCCAGCGGCAGACCGATCTGTGCCATTACAATCGATAGCATTATTAGCCCAGCGCCCGGAACTCCCGCCGTACCGATGGAGGCCAGCGTGCCGGTGGCAATGATCATGCCGTAATCCATCATGCTCAAATCAGTGCCGGTCATTTGGGCAATAAATAGCACTACCACCCCCTGATAAAGCGCCGTGCCATCCATATTGATGGTGGCGCCTACCGGCAGTACAAACCCTGAAACCCCTTCGGAAACGCCCAGGTTTTTCTGTGCGCAACGGATAGAGACAGGAAGAGTACCCGCGGAGGAAGCGGACGAGAATGCCACTACAATAGCGTCCAGACTGCCCTGTAAATAACGCATGGGGTTTAAGCGCCCCAACAGGGATATAAAGCCTGAGTAGATCACCAAAACGTGAAGGATACTCGCTACGTAGACCACGCCAATCAACTTGGCCAGCGGCAGCAGTATCTCTAATCCGTACTGGCCCGAGACGTGGGCGATTAAGCCAAACACACCAAAAGGGGCGAACGCCATCACAATGCCGGTGAGCTTGTACATTGCTTCAGCAAAGCTATCGAATACCTTCATGACCGGTTCGCCTTTATCGCCGATCAGCGTTAAAGAAATACCCAAACCAATGGCAAACACAATGATCTGCATAATGTTGCCGTTGGCCAGGGCGTCCAGCGGGTTACGCGGCACTAGGTTAACCAGGATAGAGACCAGCGATGGTGCTTCATTGGCGGCCACTTCAGAGTCGAAGCTTAAATCAACCCCTACGCCTGGCTGCAGCAGGGTGGAAAGTACCAGACCGATGGAGATAGCAAATGCGGTAGTAACTAAATAGAGGGTAATCGTACGCGCACCAATGCGACCCATTTTCTGCGGGTCACGCATGGAAGTAATGCCCACCACCAGAGTGGAGAACACCAGCGGTACAATCAGCATCATAATAGCGTTGATAAAAATATCGCCGAGTGGCTTAAACACGCTGGCGGTGTCGCCCAAGAGCGCACCTGCCAAAATGCCCAGCGCCAAGCCCGCGAGAATTTTCTTCCATAGGGCGATTCGTCGCCACCAGGCAAATTTTCCTTGCTGTGCTGTTTCCTGCACTGCCTTTCTCCTGTCAAAAAGTGTGAAAACCTATTTCTCAGCGATTCACCAGTCGAATCGGCGGGCACTCTATCACTTTTGACTAATAGGCGTGGATGGGTATTCAGAACTGACATGGCGCATGTGGTGTATGCGGTCCACCCGGGGCATCAACGCACTTTGGCTTGCACAGAAGATTTGAACCCTAATGCGCTTAATCTCTTGTCATGTCATACCGCCCATGGCTCCCCGGCGCGCTTTTGCCTACAATAGGCGCTTTTCTGCACGCGCAATGGCGCGTTGCTCTTATTGTTTTCAGGCCAAGGGACAGGATTCATGCTCGATCCGAAACTGCTGCGCGGTGATCTTGACACGGTTGCTCAACAACTGGCCCGCCGGGGCTTTGTGCTTGATAAGGCGGAACTGCAGGCGCTGGAGTCGCGCCGCCGCGAACTGCAGACACAAACCGAGCAGCTGCAAAACGAGCGCAATATGCGCTCTAAAGCGATTGGTAAAGCCAAGGCCAACGGGGAAGATATTCAGCCGCTACTGGATGAAGTCAGCGATTTGGGTGATCGCCTGGACAAAGCTAAGGGCGAGCTAGCCGAGGTGCAGGAGGAGTGGGACGACGCGATTAGCGGTATCCCCAACCTGCCCCACGAAAGCGTGCCGGAAGGCAAAAGTGAAGACGATAATGTCGAGCTACACCGCTGGGGGACGCCCCGTGAGTTTGACTTTACGGTGCTGGATCACGTCGATCTGGGTAAGAAGTCGGGGTATCTTGATTTCGAGCTGGCGGCCAAGATCACTGGTGCCCGTTTTGCGGTCATGCGCGGGCCGATCGCACGACTGCACCGGGCGCTGGCGCAGTTTATGCTGGATACCCAAACCGAGCAGCATGGTTACGAAGAGTGCTACGTGCCGTATATGGTCAACCGTGATTCGCTCATGGGCACCGGCCAGCTGCCGAAGTTTGGCGAAGATCTGTTCAAGCTGGATGATGAGCGCGAATATCACCTGATACCCACTTCGGAAGTGCCCCTCACCAACTTTGTGCGCGATGAGATCGTTGAACTGGCGGCATTACCGATGAAACTTACTGCGCACACGCCGTGTTTCCGTTCTGAGGCGGGCTCACATGGCCGCGATACCCGCGGTATGATTCGGCAGCATCAGTTCGATAAGGTCGAGATGGTGCAAATCGTCGAGCCGGAGAAGAGCTACGCGGCGTTGGAAGAGATGCGCGGTCATGCGGAAGCAATTCTGCAAGCGCTGGAGCTGCCGTATCGCGTGGTCACGCTATGCACCGGGGATATGGGTTTTGGTGCCACGAAAACCTATGACCTAGAGGTATGGCTGCCTAGCCAGGAGACGTATCGCGAGATCTCATCGGTTTCCAACTGTGAAGATTTCCAGGCGCGTCGTATGCAGGCGCGCTATCGCCAGCCGGATGCCAAAAAGCCGCAATTGCTGCATACCTTGAACGGTTCCGGGCTGGCGGTGGGCCGTTGCCTGCTGGCAGTGCTTGAAAATCACCAGCAGGCGGATGGCTCGGTGACTATTCCTGAGCCGCTACGTCGCTACCTGGGCGGCGCGTCGCGTCTGGCCCTTTAAGCGTCCACTCAACGCTGACCCCGGCATCGATGCGAATGGTGCCGGGGTTATAATCACTGCTAACACCGGACTGGCTGGCACCAGCGGCATCGCTCTCTGCCCGCATTGACATCATGCGTGGTTGGAAAATGGGCGATTGCGTTTCTTCGATACGCTGTACATGGCCTAGTTCGGCATCCAGGCTGTCAGCCATCAGGTTGGCCTTGTGCTGGGCTTTTTCCAGCGCTTTGACCAAGGCTTCGTCCGTGGCGGCATCGCGGTCTTGCAGGTCGAATTGCACGCCGTCCAGCGAGTTAACACCCGCCGCAATCAGGGCGTCCAGCACTTCGCTTAGTTGATCAAGGTCAGTGAGTTCGACGGTAATCGGTCGCTCCAGGCGTGTGCGCTGGAGGGTTTCATGTTCGCCATCGTCGTTGCGCTGACCTTGAACATGTTCGGGGTAGACATTCAGCGACCCCGCATTGATGGCATTGCGTTCAAGGCCGGTGGCTTCCATCTGCTCAATTAATTCGCTGGCGCGATTTTCTAAACGCTCACGGGCGTCACTAATTGCGCTACTATCGCTCTCTTCCAGGGTGGAGAGCGCTGGCGTGTTTTCCCACAGGCGTGCATTGAGAGTGGCTTTGTTGGGCGCGACTTCCACCCACGACTGCGCTTGAACGTGCAGGCTAGGCGGCACTTGTTGTGAAGGCGACGCCTGAGCAAGCGGTGCGCTTAGAAGGGCTACTAAGGCGCCCCCTAAGAGGCCGTAGCTAAGCTTCTTATGGCTAAGTGCTTTTAGCTTTGAACGATCCGAACCAGGCTTTTGAGAAAGTAACGCTCGTGAAATCATCATTAGATTGCCTTGTGTAATTAGGGGTGGCGCAAAGCGTTATTCGTTTTACAACGCTGTTTTGTAACGTGTTCGAAGTGATTGGCATACGGCTTCAAACCCGTGCTGGGCGTCGTTTGGAAGTGCGCAGGAAAAGAAAGTTCAGCAAGGAAGAGTGGACACCATACAGTTGCTTATTGTTTGCACGGTTTGTGCACTATGATCAATGCAGCCATTATAGTTGGATAACAGGCTAGGGAAGGGTTATGTCGAAAGTGTCTGATGAGGATTACCGCAGTATTCCGCTCAATGCCACCTTGGCGCTTGCCGCGTTGGTAGTGATCATTGCAGGAATGAAAGCAGGCGCTGATTTATTGGTGCCTTTGCTACTGGCGATATTTATCGCGGTGGTGTGTACCTCACCGGTACAGTGGCTGCATCGCTGTGGCTTGGGCATGCGGATGTCCGCATTCCTTACGCTCATGGTCTTGCTGGCGTTTATATCGCTTATTGGCCTACTGGTGGTTAATAGTTTTAGTACCTTTTTGGCGGCGTTGCCTGATATTGAATCCCGGCTCTATGAACAGTATTGGAATTTACTCAATGCGCTCTCTTCACGGGGCTTGGCGATTGATCCTGACCAGATAAACTCGCTCTTTTCGGGAGAGGATGAAGGCTCTTGGATGCCAGAGCTATTGAGTCAGCTTGGCAATCTTTTTATGCAGAGCGTGATCGTTGGGCTGCTGGTCATCTTTATGCTGTTTGAAACATTGAATGTACGTGACAAAGTTTCCAGGGCATTAGAGAACCCCGCGCCTAGCTTGAAGCGCTTCAGTGAGTTCAGCCTAACGCTAAAGCGCTACCTCGCCGTTAAAACAATGATCAGTCTAGCCACGGGTGTGCTGGTTTGGCTCTCTTGCCTGATTGTGGGCGTTGAGTTTCCGTTGCTATGGGGTGTATTAGCCTTTGCGCTCAACTTCATTCCTAATATTGGCTCCGCGCTGGCCGCTATACCGCCAGTTCTCTTGCTGCTGATTGCGCAAGATGGGGGGCCTTTTCAAGCGATGCTTTTGGCTTCGGCTTATCTTGTGATCAACTTTGTGCTTGGTAACTTGATTGAGCCGCGGGTAATGGGGCAAGCGCTCGGACTTTCTACTTTTGTAGCGTTCTTATCACTGGTCGTATGGGGATGGATATTTGGTGCGGCGGGAATGCTGCTTTCGGTAATGCTGACAATGACGCTGAAAATTGCTTTGGACAGCCACCCGGAAACGCGTTGGATTGCTCGGCTGTTAGGGCCTGGAAAGCGGCGTTTAAAAGATAGTAGGGCAAGCGATGCGACCTTGCCGCCGTGGAGGCGCAAGCATTAGAAAAAATAATACCGCCGACACTGTCGGCGGTATTTATACCTACTAGCTGCAGCTATCAAGCGTTTTGTTCGATGAACTGCGTTAGCTGTGATTTGGATTGCGCGCCAACCAGTGAGGCGACCTTGGTGCCTGCTTTAAAAAGCATCACGGTCGGTACGCCGCGTACACCTTGCTCAGCAGCAATTTCAGGTGCATCGTCAACATTCACACTGACTACTTTCAGGCTTTCTTGACGCTCTGCAGCGACTTCATCAACGACCGGGGCCATGACTTTGCACGGGCCACACCAGGGCGCCCAGAACTTCATCAGCACAGGCTGTTCAGCGTTGAGGACTTCTTGCTCAAAATTGGCGTTGGTGACATCAACATTATTAGCCATTTGCTTCTCCCGTTTGCGTTGCTCTTACTGTTTCGTTGCCTCAAATGGAGCAACGGTCATTCCGCGATCCATTGGCGTTCTTTCACCACGCCCCATGAATATCGCGATAAGCGTGGGCAGATGGTAGCGGGCGCGGAGGTTGCTGGCAAATTTCCCGCGAGGTGTTTTATCTGAATAGCAGAAATTGATGGATGCTGTTAAGAAGATTTTTTTATAATATAAAAGTATTCATCAAAGGTTTTTTATTCTATCTGGTGCTGTAAAGTGCGGCACCAGCGCTGCTGCCCATCAACTACAGCGTAGTAGCTGCACCGATAGCTGCTTCCAAGCGCGCCCTACATATATCTGTTGAGAGAATAAATAAGGTGAGGATATGAAGCTACAACAGCTACGCTATATCTGGGAAGTCAATCGGCATAACCTGAACGTCTCAGCCACAGCGCAAAGTCTATTTACCTCACAGCCGGGCATCTCCAAACAAATTCGCTTGTTGGAAGACGAGCTTGGCGTCGAGATTTTTGCCCGTAGCGGTAAGCATCTAACCCGTGTAACGCCTGCCGGCCAATCAATTATCGATCTGGCCGGGCAAGTGCTGCGCCTGACCGATAACATCAAGCAGGTGGCCCAGGAGCACAGCGACGAGCGCCGCGGTAGCCTGGCGATAGCGACCACGCACACTCAGGCGCGCTATGCGCTCCCGCCGATCATTAGCGAATTCAGGTTGAAATACCCCGACGTGGCGCTGCATATGCAGCAGGGAACACCCAAACAGATCGCGCAGATGGTCAGCGAAGGTCAGGCCGACTTTGCGATTGCGACTGAGTCGTTGGAATTGTTTACCGACTTAGTCTTACTGCCATGCTACCGCTGGAACCGCTGTGTGATGGTGCCCAAGGATCATCCTTTGGCCAAACACGAAGGCCCTCTGACGCTTGAAGCGCTCGGTGAACATCCTCTGGTGACCTATGTGTTCGGGTTTACCGGTCGCTCTCAGCTAGACGACGCTTTCAAGGCGAAAGGGCTGACGCCCAATGTGGTGCTAACCGCTGCGGATGCCGATGTCATCAAAACCTACGTGCGGCTGGGCATGGGAGTTGGGATTGTGGCGCATATGGCCGTCGATGAAACGCTTGACCAAGACTTGGTCGCACTCGAGGCAAGCCACTTGTTTGCCAGCTCTACCACCAAGATCGGTATCCGTCGCGGTACCTTCATGCGCGGCTATATGTATGACTTCTTGGAACGGTTTGCGCCACACCTGACGCGTGACCGAGTGGACGAAGCGCTTACTGCAGGCCCGCGTCACGAACAGTCATTGTTCGATGATTTGGACCTGCCCGAGTATTAATGACGAGCGATGTTTAGGGCGGCGACGTTTAGGGCTGCAATATTCAGTGCTATCCGTGTTCAGTGCTGTAAATGCAGCCCGCATTCGCGCTTCTCTTCGACCTTGGTGGGGTCAAAGTAGTCGAAGTTATTGGGCAGATCATGCGCCTGCAGGTATTGATACATCTCTTTCGCGCTCCACTGCAGTAGCGGCGCCACTTTTAACAGGCCGTCGCTGTTGCGACTCACCGGCTGCATTTTGGCACGCTCTGGGGTGTCTTCTGCGCGTAAGGCGGTAAACCATACATCGGGCTGCATCTCGCGCAGCGCACGCTCGAAGGGCTCCAGCTTGACCTCCTGCGTAAAGGCCGCATGACGAGGGTCGTCTATGCCTGGCATGGGGCCATCCAACGCTTCGCGATGAGCGCGGGTACGACGAGGCACAAAACTAACGATATTAAGACCAAGTTGCTTAATGACTTGGTCGGCGAACTGGTAGGTCGCTTCGGTGTTATAGCCGCTATCCATCCAGACCACGGGAATATCGGGACGTACCTGACTCACCATGTGCAGAATTACCGCTTCGAAGGGGCGGAAGTTGGTGGTGCAAATAGGCCGCGCGCCCTGTTTCAATGCCCATTCAATCAGCTTCTGCGGGTTTTGATTACCGCTGCTAGCAAATTCATTATTGATTGCGTCAAGCTCCGAGGACATGTCGTCTCCTAGTGGGGGTAAATTACCGGTGGCAGGTAAGTTAATAGTGACTAGGCTACCAAACCCAAGCCGGGTCTCCCCAATACCGTTTGGTTAGGCTTTTATATTTCTTTTTGATATAGAAGGGTTGCTGCTTATTCCAGAGCACCAATGAGGTGGCGAATTTTATCCAACGTTTCGGCGTACTCTTCATCCGCTTGTGAGTCTGCCACTAAACCGCCGCCTCCCCACACATGCAATCTCCCCGCTTCGGCAACCATGGTACGAATGGCGATGGAGGTGTCCATGCTACCGCGTACATCGACATAGCCTAAGCTGCCGCAATAGACGCTGCGTTGGCAGGGTTCCAGTTCATCGATGATCTGCATGGCGCGTATCTTGGGGGCGCCTGTAATTGAACCGCCGGGAAATGCCGCCTTTAACAGCGCTAGCGGCGTATAGTCACTGGCCAGCGTTCCCTGTACCACGCTGACCAAGTGATGCACGTTGGGGTAGCTCTCCAAGTGGCAAAGCTGTGGCACACGTATGGAGCCGGGCTGGCACACGCGCCCCAAGTCGTTACGCAGCAGGTCAACGATCATCACATTTTCAGCACGATCCTTGCGACTGCTCATTAGCTGTTCCGCCAATGCGTGATCTTCCTCGGGCGTTGCGCCGCGAGGGCGCGTGCCTTTAATGGGCCGTGTTTCCACCTCGCTATCGCGGCAGCGAATAAAGCGCTCCGGCGAAAGTGAAAGGACTGCCTTGTCCTCCCAAGCCATGAAGCCTGAAAAGGGGGTTGGCGTCGCCTGGCGCAAGCGCAGATACGCTTGCCACTCATCCCCCGCATAGTCGGCAAAAAAGCGCTGAGCCAAATTGATCTGATAACAGTCGCCAGCCCTGATATAACGCTGCACGGCATTGAAACGGTGCACGTATTGCGCATGGCTAAGTTCGCCCTGGAACGCGCTGGCAAGTGCGAAAGGCGCTGTTGGTAACGGTACTTCGGAGAGCCACGCCATTACCTGTTCGCGGCGCGTGGGTGAGGCGACTAACCACGCTTGTTGGGTCTCGTGATCCAGGGTGATGCACCAGTCGTAAAGCCCTAGGCGCGCTTGGGGTAACGACACCGCGTTGGCTTGTAAGCTGGCAATGGCTTGAGCTTCGCGGCCAAGATCGTAGCCCCAATAGCCAATCAACCCACCCAGGAAGGGGAGCTCACTGTGCTCCTGAGGCGTATCCAATTGTGCTAGCAGCCATTGCTGAAGCGCGAAGGCATCGTTGGCCAAATTTGGCGGAGGGGTAAGCTGATCCGATGTGACGAAAGGGGTTCCGACACCGGTCACTTCCACCGTGGCCAGCGGGTCGCAGCTCATAATGTCGAAGCGCCCATTGGCGACAGGGCGACCGCTATCGAGTAGCACCGCGCCGGGTCTGGCGCGTAGGCAGGCGAAGACTCCCAGCGGATCGGGTGAGTAGGGTAGGGGAGTTATCGACAACGCCTCGATCATCAAGTAAACGCCTCGCCAGTTAAGGGCGAGCCATTTTAGAGGGGTGTTGGCCATGACACCAGCATTAGGCGCCGCGCTGATTTAACGCTGCTCCCTTGTGCGCTCTTGCTTGTAAGCTGATCGTAATAGGCTGATTGTTGACAGCGCTGATGGCTAGGTCGCTGCCAATACAACGAAAGACGTATAAAATCGACAATCTAGCCAGGTTGACGGTTTAATTGGCACGCGCTAGAGTTTGATTACTTTTCAATTGTCGACAATTAATCATGGCAACTCTCGCTTCTAGCTCGTCTACTGCCACCAACGTTACTGATGGTTCAGAGGCAGCCGCTTCTGAAATGGCTATCCCTGAAGTGCGCACGCTCGCAGAGCGGGTGTTCCATCAATTGCAGGATGCCATTGTGCGCGGTGAACTCGCCCCCGGTAGCAAGATCACTGAGCCGGGCTTATCCAAAACCTATGGCATTTCACGTGGGCCACTTCGCGAAGCGATGCGTCGGCTTGAGGCGCATCGTTTGATTGAGCGTGTTCCCCATGTGGGAGCGCGGGTGGTCAAACTATCGATGAAAGAGCTTTTAGAGTTGTTTGACCTGCGCGAGGCATTGGAGAGCATGGCCGCCCGGCTGGCGGCAGAGAACATGTCGCCGGAAGAGGTGCAGGGCCTGCGCGACGTACTGGCGCTGCATGAAGGCCAGGCAGACTTAAAGCGCGGCGAAGCCTACTACCAGCGCGAAGGCGATCTCGATTTTCACTACTGCATCGTTCAAGGCAGCCACAATAAGATGCTGATGAACCTGCTATGCAACGATCTCTACTATTTAGTGCGCCTTTATCGTACCCAGTTCAGCGCGAGTGGCACACGGCCGCAGCGGGCTTTTGTCGAGCACCACCGAATTGTGGATGCCATCGAAGCCGGAGACGCCGAGTTGGCTGAACTGTTAATGCGGCGCCACGTAAGTGCTTCTCGCGCCAACGTAGCGGACCGCTATGCAGCCACCCTCGAACAGACAGCCTCTTCATCACCCTCATCACTAAAAAATTAACAACAGGAGTAACACCTCATGGCCCAGATGACTCCCGGCGCCCGTTTTCGGGCCGCGCTAGAGGCGAATCGCCCGCTGCCAATTCTCGGCACCATCAATGCTTACACCGCGCTGATGGCTGAGAAAGTTGGTCACCAGGCGATTTACCTTTCTGGCGGTGGTGTTGCCAATGCATCGTTTGGCTTGCCGGATCTGGGCATGACGACCATGAATGACGTCGTCGAAGATGCCCATCGGATTTGCGGCGCTACTGAACTGCCACTGCTGGTGGATATCGACACCGGCTGGGGCGGCGCCTTCAATATCGCCCGCACGGTTAAAGAGATGCAGCGCGCTGGTGTCGCCGCGGTGCATATGGAAGATCAGGTGGCACAAAAGCGTTGTGGTCATCGGCCTAATAAGGCGATTGTCACCCAGCAGGAGATGGTCGACCGTATCAAAGCCGCCGCCGATGCCAAAATCGACCCCGACTTCTACTTGATTGCCCGTACCGATGCGTTCCAAAAAGAGGGGCTCGATGCGGCCATTGAACGCGCCAACGCCTGCGTTGAAGCGGGGGCGGATGCTATTTTTGCCGAAGCCGTTCACACGCTAGATGATTACAAAGCTTTCTGCGAAAGGGTCAACGCGCCCATTTTGGCCAATATCACCGAGTTCGGCGCTACGCCACTGTTTACCCAATCTGAGCTGGGCGACGTTGGCTGCCGCATGGTGCTTTACCCGCTCTCCGCGTTCCGCGCTATGAACGCTGCTGCGCTCCAGGTCTATCAAAGCATTCTCGATAACGGCCACCAAAAAGACGTCGTGCCTATCATGCAGACCCGCGATGAGCTCTATGATTTTCTGAACTACCACGACTTTGAACAAAAGCTCGATGCACTATTTGCTGAAAAAGGCGATGACCATTAAGCCCGGCTGGTGAGAGGGCTGGTTGAAGCGAGGGTCTTTTGTCATGGATGACAAAAGTAGCGCCCAAGGATGGGTTCACAGCGCCCTCGCGGAAACCTGCCCTCCCATCGAGGCAACCTTGCCGAAAGTTAAATGAAAAACACAATTTAAAATAAAAGCAGAGTTAGGAGACACACCATGGCTGATAAACCCGTGACAGGTGCAGGACTGCGTGGCCAGAGCGCCGGTTCCACCGCGCTGTGTACGGTAGGCAAAACCGGCTCAGGCCTGACCTACCGTGGATTCGATATCAAAGAGCTCGCCGAAAAAGCTAAATTCGAGGAAGTCGCCTACCTGCTGTTAAAAGGCAAGCTACCCAACCAGGGCGAATTAGATCATTACATCAGCAAGCTCAAAAGCCTGCGCGGTTTGCCCGATGCGCTGAAAACGGTGCTTGAGCAAATTCCTAAAGATGCGCACCCGATGGATGTGATGCGCACCGGCACCTCGATGCTGGGTAATCTTGAGACCGAGGAGAATTTTGATCAGCAGCAGGATGTGGCCGATCGGCTGCTGGCGGTGCTGCCCTCGATTATTTGCTACTGGTACCGCTTCTCTCATGACGGTGTCCGCATTGATACCGAAACCGACGATAACTCGGTCGGTGGGCATTTCCTGCACATGCTGCGCGGCGATCCCGCCTCTGAACTACATGCGCGGGTGATGAACGTCTCGCTGATTCTTTACGCCGAGCACGAGTTCAACGCCTCAACCTTCACCGCGCGAGTATGCGCCTCGACGCTTTCCGATATGCACTCCTGCGTGACTGGGGCGATCGGCTCCCTGCGTGGTCCGCTACATGGTGGCGCCAACGAAGCAGCCATGGCGATGATCGAGGATTGGCAGTCGCCGGAAGAGGCGGAAAGCAAGATCATGGGGATGCTGGAGCGCAAGGATAAGATCATGGGCTTTGGACACGCGATTTATCGCGAATCCGACCCGCGCAACGAGATTATCAAGCACTGGTCCAAGAAACTCTCTGACGATGTCGGCGACAAAGTGCTTTATCCGGTTTCCGAGCGAGTCGAAGCGGTCATGTGGCGTGAGAAAAAGCTGTTCTGTAACGCCGACTTTTTCCATGCCAGTGCGTACCACTTCATGGATATTCCCACCAAGCTGTTTACGCCGATTTTTGTCATGTCGCGGCTGACTGGCTGGGCGGCCCACGTATTCGAGCAGCGTGCCAACAACCGCATCATTCGCCCCAGCGCCGATTACACCGGGCCCGAAAAGAGCGAGTGGGTGCCAATAGAAGCGCGAGACTGACCTGCGTGATGCCCGGTGGCTTGGCTACCGGGCTTTTTTCAGCCCCTTCTTGTGAGTCTGCCTGCTATGAATACCCAATACCGTAAACCCCTGCCTGGCACAGCGCTTGAGTTTTTTGATGCGCGCGAGGCGGTTGAAGATATCCAGCCCGGTGCCTATGCCCAGTTGCCCTATACTTCGCGCGTGCTGGCCGAGCAGCTCGTGCGTCGCTGCGATCCCGAGCTGCTCACCGATGCGCTAAAACAGCTGATCGAGCGCAAGAGCGACCTGGATTTTCCCTGGTACCCGGCGCGTGTCGTTTGCCACGATATCCTTGGCCAGACTGCCCTGGTCGATTTGGCTGGCTTACGTGACGCCATCGCCGAAAAGGGCGGCGACCCCGCCAAGGTCAACCCGGTGGTGCCGACCCAGCTGATCGTCGATCACTCGCTGGCGGTGGAGCACGCAGGCTCTGAAGAGGGCGCCTTCGAGAAAAACCGTGCCATTGAAGATCGCCGCAACGATGACCGTTTCCACTTCATCAACTGGACCAAGACGGCATTCGAAAACGTCGATGTGATCCCGCCCGGCAACGGCATCATGCATCAGATCAATCTGGAGAAGATGTCGCCAGTGGTGCAGAACCGCGACGGCATTGCCTATCCGGATACCTGTGTGGGCACCGACAGCCATACACCGATGGTGGACGCGCTCGGCGTGATCTCCGTCGGCGTGGGCGGCCTGGAAGCCGAAAGCGTGATGTTGGGCCGTGCCTCCATGATGCGTCTGCCGGATATCGTCGGTGTGAAGTTGACTGGCAAGCTGCAGCCAGGGATTACCGGCACCGATATGGTGCTGGCGATTACTGAATTCTTGCGTAAAGAGCGGGTCGTCGGTGCTTACCTGGAGTTTTTTGGCGAAGGTGCCGACGCGCTGACCGTGGGTGATCGCGCCACGATCTCCAATATGACGCCCGAATACGGCGCGACCGCGGCGATGTTCTATATCGATGGTCAAACCATCGATTACCTTAAGCTTACCGGCCGTGAAGATGAGCAGGTCGCACTGGTCGAAACCTATGCCAAGCATACCGGTCTGTGGGCGGACAGTTTGACCGAGGTTGAGTACGAGCGGGTGCTGACCTTTGATCTCTCATCGGTGCACCGTACCCTGGCGGGGCCTTCCAATCCCCACGCCCATTTGCCCACTTCAGAGCTTGCCCAGCGCGGTATTGCAGTAGGACTTGAGGCAGCGCGGGAAGAGGAGAAGGCGGGTAAAATGCCTGATGGTGCCGTCATTATTGCCGCTATCACCAGCTGCACCAACACGTCCAATCCACGCAATATGGTCGCGGCAGGGCTGATTGCCCGTAACGCCAACCGGCTAGGGTTGCTGCGTAAACCCTGGGTGAAGTCGTCGCTGGCGCCGGGCTCGAAAACCGTCAAGATGTACTTGGAAGAAGCCGGGTTGATGAGCGAGCTTGAAAACCTTGGTTTCGGTGTCGTGGCTTACGCCTGCACCACCTGTAACGGCATGTCCGGCGCGCTGGAGCCGAAAATTCAGCAAGAGATTATTGAGCGCAATCTCTACGCAACCGCCGTGCTTTCCGGTAATCGTAATTTCGATGGCCGTATTCATCCCCACGCCCAGCAGGCGTTTTTGGCCTCACCGCCGTTGGTGGTCGCCTATGCCATTGCGGGCACGATTCGATTTGATATAGAGAAAGACGCGCTGGGAGTCGATCAGGCGGGCAACCCCGTCACGTTAAAGGATATCTGGCCCGCCGATGAAGAGATCGATGCGATTGTTAAGTCATCGGTGAAGCCAGAGCAGTTTCGCCAGACTTACATTCCCATGTTCGATTTGGACAAGAGCGCCCGCGCCCAGGTCAGCCCGCTATATGACTGGCGGCCCCAGAGTACCTATATCCGTCGCCCGCCCTACTGGGAGGGTAATATGGCGAAAGAGCGCACGCTGAAAGGCATGCGCCCATTGGCAATCCTGCCGGACAACATTACCACCGACCATCTCTCGCCCTCCAACGCGATTCAGTTGAACAGCGCGGCAGGTGAGTACCTGGCCAAAATGGGCGTGCCGGAGGAAGACTTTAACTCCTACGCGACCCACCGCGGCGATCATCTCACCGCCCAGCGCGCTACCTTCGCCAACCCTAAATTGTTTAACGAAATGGTGCGCGATGCCGAAGGCGGAGTGAGACAAGGTTCGCTGGCACGGGTAGAGCCTGAGGGCGAAGTGACCCGCATGTGGGAAGCGATTGAAACCTACATGGCGCGCAAGCAACCGTTGATCATTATTGCCGGTGCGGATTACGGCCAGGGGTCGTCGCGGGATTGGGCGGCCAAAGGTGTGGCGCTGGCAGGTGTGGAAGCGATTGCCGCTGAAGGCTTTGAGCGTATTCACCGCACCAACCTGATCGGTATGGGCGTGATGCCGTTGGAGTTCGAACCGGGCACCACGCGCATGACGCTAGGCCTGGATGGCACCGAAACCTTCGATGTCGAAGGCGACGTTTCGCCAGGGGCAATGCTCAGCCTGGTCATTCACCGTCAACAGGGTGATAGCGAACGGGTCGCGGTGAAGTGCCGCCTGGACACGGCCGAAGAAGTGTCGATTTACGCGGCGGGTGGTGTATTGCAGCGCTTTGCTCAAGACTTCCTCGAATCCACGGCGGCCTAGTCCTGCTGCCTCTGGAGTGAAAAGCAAATGACCGATGTCGTAACGAAAAGCAGTGTGCCGCAAATAAAGATTCCCGCGACCTACATGCGCGGCGGTACCAGCAAGGGCGTGTTCTTCAATCTCCACGATTTACCCGATGCGGCTCGCACGCCCGGCCCCGCACGAGACAAGCTGTTGCTGCGAGTGATTGGTAGCCCTGACCCCTATGAAAAGCAGATCGATGGCATGGGCGGAGCGACCTCAAGCACTAGCAAAACGGTCATTCTGTCGAAAAGTGAGTCAGCCAAACACGATGTGGATTATCTGTTTGGCCAAGTCTCTATCGATAAACCCTATGTGGATTGGAGCGGCAACTGCGGCAACCTTTCTGCAGCCGTCGGGCCTTTTGCGATAGCCAATGGGCTGATCGATCCCGCGCGGGTTCCGCAAAATGGCGTCGTCGAGGTGCGCATTTGGCAGGTAAATATCCAAAAAACCATCGTCTCACAGGTGCCGGTCGTGAATGGCGACGTGCAGGAAACCGGTGATTTCGAGCTGGACGGCGTGACCTTTCCCGCGGCGGAAATTCCGGTGGCCTTTATGGATCCGGCTGACGGTGAGGGGGCCATTTTTCCTACCGGTAACCTGGTGGATGACCTTGATGTGCCCGGTGTAGGAAGCCTGAAAGCGACGCTGATCAATGCCGGTATTCCCACCATATTCATTAACGCTGCCGATATCGGCTACGTCGGCACCGAGCTTCAGCACGATATCAATGGCGACAGCCGCGCGCTGGCGATGTTCGAAACCATTCGTGCCCATGGCGCGGTGCGAATGGGGCTGATCAGCGACATCAGCGAAGCCGCTAACCGCCAACACACGCCTAAAGTGGCGTTGGTAGGCCCCCCTGCGGATTACCTCTCTTCAAGCGGAATGACGGTAAAGGCGAGTGATATCGATCTGGTGGTGCGAGCGCTCTCGATGGGTAAGTTACATCACGCCATGATGGGCACGGCCGCTGTTGCTATTGCCGCCGCGGCTGCCATTGAAGGCACGCTGGTTAACTTGGCGGCAGGCGGGGGTGGTCAACGTAACGCGGTCACTTTTGGCCACCCTTCCGGCAGCCTGCGGGTCGGGGCGGAAGCAAGCTTGATCAACGGACGTTGGCATATCGAGCAAGCAGTCATGAGCCGTAGCGCGCGAGTCTTGATGGAGGGCAGTGTGCGTATACCCGGTGATAGTTTTTAGGAGGTAGTTTTAGTTTTAGGCGATATCTTTTAGAGGCGGTTCTTGGTCCATACTGAGTAGGTGATTCAACAGCAGGAGAGAGCGATGTCCGCTACATCCGACGCCAATGAACGACCTGATTACGACCCCGAGCTACAGGCGATTGCCGACTATGTCCTGAACTATCAGATAGCGTCCCAAGAAGCCTTTGAGACGGCGCGCTATTGCCTGATGGATACGCTGGGCTGTGGACTATTAGCCCTGCGTTTTCCAGAGTGCACCAAGCACCTTGGGCCCATTGTGGAGGGTACGCAGGTGCCGTTTGGAGCGCGGGTGCCGGGCACGTCGCTGCGTCTTGATCCGGTTAAGGCCGCATGGGATATCGGCTGTATCATCCGCTGGCTGGACTATAACGATACCTGGCTGGCTGCCGAGTGGGGACACCCTTCCGATAACCTGGGGGCCATCCTCGCGGTTGCCGACCATCTTTCCCAGCGTCGAGTCGCCCAAGGCGACACTCCGCTTGCGATGCATGATGTGCTTGAAGCGATGATTATGGCCCATGAGATTCAGGGCGTGCTGGCGTTAGACAATAGCTTTAACCGAGTCGGGCTTGATCATGTGGTTCTAGTGAAGGTGGCGTCCACTGCGGTGGCCGCCAAGCTATTGGGCGCCAACCGCGAGCAGTTGCTCTCGGCGCTTTCTCATGCCTGGGTGGATGGCCAAAGCCTGCGAACCTATCGCCATGCGCCTAACGCGGGTTCGCGGAAAAGTTGGGCCGCAGGGGACGCCACTTCAAGGGGCGTGCGTTTAGCGGACATTGCCCTGCGCGGTGAAATGGGTATTCCCAGTGCGCTGTCAGCACCCCAGTGGGGCTTCTACGATGTGCTGTTTAGCCACGCCAATAAAGATTTGCGTCTAAAGCCTGAAGCAGAGCGTCGGCTGCGTTTTCAGCGCGAATTTGGCAGCTACGTCATGGAGAATATCCTCTTCAAAATCGCTTTTCCCGCTGAGTTTCATGCCCAAACCGCCTGCGAAGCCGCTGTGGCACTCCATCCCCAGGTGAAAGATCGCCTGAACGACATCGATAAAATCGTACTGACCACTCACGACTCGGCGATACGCATCATTTCCAAAACCGGCGCGCTCGCCAACCCAGCCGACCGCGATCACTGCCTGCAATACATGACGGCAGTGCCGCTTATCTTTGGTGAGCTTAACGCAGATCATTATGAAGATAGTTTCCACCGAGCCCATCCGCTGATCGATCAGTTGCGGGACAAGATGGTGGTCGAGGAGAGTGCGGAATATTCAGCGGATTACCATGACCCGGAAAAACGCTCCATTGCGAATGCAATCCAGGTCTTTTTTAACGATGGCAGTAAAACGGATAAAGCAGCCGTAGAGTATCCAATTGGTCATCGGCGCCGCCGTGAAGAGGGTATGCCGCTGCTAGTGGATAAGTTTAAGCGGCATTTAGCAACACGCTTTCCGGCAAGCCGCTGTCAAAAAATTATTGATCTATGTAGCCATCAGGAAAGCCTGGAAGCATTGCCGGTCAATCAATTCATCGATGAGTGGATGATATAGCAGGCAGTGTGGAAGTCCCTTGAATACCGCCTTACCGGGTACACGTAGGCGTACCGGGTAAGGCGGGGGGGGTGAGATTATTCCTCAAACGTTACTTGATCTTGCATGCGATCCACGGTGGCGGGCCCGATACCGCTGACACGTTCGAGATCCTCAACGCTATCAAAGGCCCCATTGGCTTCCCGCTCTTCAATAATGGCGGCTGCTCGGCTGGGACCGATGCCAGGTAATTCAGCCAACAGTTCCGCATCGGCGGTATTCACGTTAATGGGCGCCACCTCTTGGGCCATCACTCCACTGGAAAGTCCCAGGCAAAGACTAAACAGAAGTGTGGCCAGGGCTTTTTTTAGTATCGTGTTCATCTTCGATGCTCCTTTTAATAACGTTTGGTTTCTAGGTTCAAGTGGTCAGTGTTCAAGTAAAAATTGCTTAAGTGAAACGCGCAGAGATAGCCGAATCAAACGGTTGAATTTCAATGAGTGTTATAAGCGTCGCTGCATTAACAACGTAGCTTTTTTTAATGAGTGAATATGTCAGTGATCTAGGACAGTACTTGTAAGACTTTAGCTATAGGCCTGTAATAAATGGCTTACAACGGGAAGGGGGAGGAGGGCGCACGAGGCTGGTATAATGGCGAAAAATGCATTCGGAGTAAGTTAATGGTTACTGATTCCCCGCTTATTATCGCGCTCGATTACCCTTCGCTAGATGCCGCGCTTTGCATGGCTGATCAGCTCGATCCTGCCCGCTGCCGAGTTAAGGTGGGGAAAGAGCTATTTACCCGGAGCGGCCCGGCCGTGCTTGAGGCGCTGCATGGGCGCGGTTTCGAGGTGTTTCTAGACCTCAAGTTTCACGATATACCCAATACGGTTGCCAGTGCCGTTCAGGCAGCGGCAGAGCAGGGGGTATGGATGGTCAATGTCCACGCCAGCGGTGGTCAGCGGATGATGGAGGCCGCTATTCAGCGGCTTGAGCAACACCGTTTAACCACGCACTTAATTGCCGTTACGGTATTGACCAGTATGGGAACAGAAGACTTAACCGATGTAGGCGTCAATGCGCCGCTGGCAGAGCACGTGGAGCGCTTGGCGCTGCTGTCACAACAGAGTGGGCTGCACGGGGTAGTGTGTTCGGCCCAGGAGTCCGCTCACCTTAAAGCACGCTGCGGAGATGCGTTTTTGAAAGTAACGCCAGGCATTCGTCCAAGCTTCGCAGCGACAAATGACCAGCAGCGTATCATGACCCCTAACGAAGCTATGCGCGCGGGCAGTACTCATTTAGTCATCGGTAGACCGGTAACGCAGGCGGAAGACCCTATGGTGGCACTTGAATCAATCGAAGCCGAATTAAAGCGTGCTTAAATAGCGCTGATGAAAAAGAGTGTCGATGACTCTGCGGCTATTCGCCTTCTACGCCAATAACGGGTTTGATGGTTCCCCAGTAGCGGCAACTGGGGCACTGCCACTGTAATGCATCACTTGCAAACCCGCAGTGGCGGCAGCGGTGCCGGGTGCGATTTAGCATAAGCGCATCGGTATGGTGTTTTAACAGCAATAGGCGCGTATCGGGAGAGGGTTTTCCGTTTAACCGCTGACTCTCGATATACAGATCGATTAAATAATCCAATCCACCTAAGCTAGGTGCTGCACGCAGGTGTTCGCCGATTAGTTCGATGGCTTTGTCGACGCCGTCACGTTGCTGCACAAGCTGTCCCAGGGCAATGATGATACTGGTATAGGGGGCTTGCTCAAGCAGGCGGTAAAGATGCGCTGCATAACCCGCTTCATCGTCGTTGCGCAAATAGGCGTGCTTGAGGGCGGGCAGCATCGTTGGGATATGAGCGATTTCCTGGCGTGGAATATGGTCCAACCGTTCAATAGCGCGGCCATAATGGCCGTTGTCCACCTCCATTTCAGCCAAAAGCAGAGTGGCGCGAACGCATTTTTCATCCAGCTGGAGCGCTTTTTTAAGGTGCTTTTTGGCGATGGGCCGGCTAGCTTCGTGAATCGCTTCGATCGCTAATTCACACAGCCAATGTGCAGCAGGACGGCGCAGTTTGGGATGCTGTTTAAAGAGCGGCTGAATCACTTCTAATGCCTGTTGCCAGGCTTTTTCACGCTCTAATAAATCGACCAGCAACTGTTTGGCAGCATAGCGGTGCTCGTCATCACCGCTGTGTTCCAAAACGGTGTTAAGTAGCCGCTGTGCCCGATCGTGTACGCCCAGCGCCATAAAGTCACGGGCGAGCTCGAGATGAATCTGTTCGTTGGTACGTTGCGACAGGGCAGGGCGTGCTAACAGGTTTTGGTGAATGCTCACCGCTTTATCGGCTTCGCCTCGTGCACGAAAGAGTTTGCCAAGTGCTATATGGGTATCCACTGTATCGCTGTTGACCGCGAGCACATTGATAAACGTGTTAATCGCCTCGTCGGGCTGCTCGTTAAGCAGGTAATTAAGCCCGACGAAATACTCTTTGGAAAGCGTCTGTGAAGAAGGCGTGGGTGATTGCGTTAGATGTCGGCGGCGTCCAAATTGGCGGTAGCCCAACCCATAACCGATGGCAATAGCAACCAGTAGTAAGCTAAGCAGCGCGACATCCCGCATTTATGCCAGTTCCTTGAACTCCTGAGTGCGCAGGCTATCCAGCTCTTTACGTTGTTGCTTGTTTTGTCGCTGGCTACGCGCCAAGGTTGCCTTCAACCGCACATAAACGCCCAGCATCGCCAGCATTCCCAGCACAACGCCAAACACTAGCGTCGCCAGCAACCAAACAGAAAGCGATACGGCCGGTAGCTCTAGCCAAATGAGGTTCAAGGCAACCGTTTGCTGATTATTAACGGCAAACAAAATACCTACGAGCACTACTATCAGCAAAATAACGGCTAACATCAGCCCTTTGATCCAACGCATGTAAGTTTCCTAGTCTGTGACGTTCACGGTAGTGCTATTGTGTACGACTCGAGCGGCGGCGTCATCCCACAGAAGGTCGGATATCGTCATCGCCGCCTTTAATAGCCGAGTGCGCGGCTTGCATCCACCTGCTCACGTAGCTCTTTACCTGGCTTGAAGTGGGGAACATATTTACCTTCAAGGTCGACCGCATCGCCGGTTTTAGGGTTTCGCCCCACACGCGGCTCCCGGTAGTGCAGTGAAAAACTACCGAAACCACGAATTTCGACGCGGCCTCCACTGGCAAGAGAGTCCGTCATATCATCCAAGATAATACGCACCGCCGTTTCAACATCTTTGGCGGACAGTTCCGGCTGACGCATCGCGATTTGTTCGATTAGTTCAGATTTAGTCATCGGTTAGCTCCCTGCGAACATTGAAGGCCGTGCCATGCTCTCGGCCTAGCTACTATCAAATTCAGCATACTGCGCAATTCAGTATAAAACAATTCAGATAAAACAAGGTTCTAGACTGATAAACAGCATAGGTGATGGAGGGCGCTGGCGCGACCCCACAGCTTAGGTATACTGGCACTTCATTTACTTAATCGGAGCGGCTGACGTTGAACGACGACAATTCCCCTGCAGCCATTTTGCGTAAACGGCTTTATTGGCACTCGCGTCGTGGTATGTGGGAGCTTGATTTACTGCTCATTCCGTTTCTTGAGCAGCGTTTTGACCACCTGAGTGAAGCAGATCAACTGGCCTATCAGCAGTTAATCGAAGGCGAAGACCAAGACCTGTTTGTCTGGCTGATGCATCGTGAGTGGCCTGAAGAGCCTAGTCAGCGTCGCATCGTACAAATGATTGTTGAGCATGCAGAAACCACCGATAATTCTGCCTATCGTACCCTCTAAGAAGTGGCAGTTAACGCAATGCCTGTTGTTGATTGGCATTGCTGCGCTGAGCTATTGGGTCGGCGGTAAACCGGCAGGCGCCATGGTGATAGCGCTAGGGGGAGCGTATGCATGGCGCATTTATCGGGGCCAATCCAAGCGAGTGCTCTCCCTGACATCGATGGGGTCGCTGTTTCATGGCCGCTGGCTATCAAGTGATCAGCGGCCAGCCGACACCGCTTGGCCAATGAACATTCCTCTCAGTGACGCGTATGAAGTACGTTGCGACTATTTAGGCCCATGGCTAATCGGGCTGTATGTCGGTAAACAGCGGGTTTGGTTATGGCCCGACAGCGCGCCATCAAAACATCTGCGTGAAGTACGCAAGCTTTTCCATCGCCCTGGTCACTAATCGCCCTGGCAATAACCGAACTATCCAATCACGCCGTTCTCTAGCAACGGCTAACCAAGTCTTGCAGGGTAAGCGTCGAGGAAGTAGCGATTGTCTGCTGCTGCGGCCAATCGGTGGTGTAATGCAAACCACGCGACTCATGGCGTTGTTGCGCTGCCAGCACCGTTAGTCGCGCTAACTGTAGGGCTTGATGCAAACGCTTACCTTCCGGCGTCGTTAAGGCATTTTCTACCGCTTCGAGGGAATGCGTAAGCGCTTGCAGCTGTTCTTGGGCCGCCGTGAGGCCTGATTTACTGCGCACAATGGCAACATGCTGGCTCATGATTGTCCGCAGGCGTTGGCGTATATCGCTGAGAACAGCCTTGGGTAAGGTGGCTATTGGCAATAAGGCGGGTGGCTTAACGTCATCATCGGCAAGAGAATGGCGGTTTGCCAGCAGTGCCTGTGCACAGCTACGCGCAAACACCAGGCATTCCAGCAACGAGTTGCTGGCCATTCGATTAGCGCCATGAAGGCCCGTGCAAGCCGTTTCGCCGATGGCATAGAGGTTGGTAACGTTGGTAGCCCCCTGCAGGTCGGTGGCAATGCCGCCGCAGCTATAGTGAGCTGCAGGCACCACGGGGATAGCTTGCTGGGTAATATCAATGCCGCGAGAAGCACAATGCGCCAGGATCGTGGGAAAGTGGTGACGAATTGTCTGTTCACCTAAGTGACGAATATCCAGCCACACGTGGCCTAGTGTGCTGCGCTGTATCTCTGCTTCGATGGCGCGTGCTACGACATCTCTAGGGGCTAGCTCAGCGCGAGGATCCAGGGCAGGCATAAAGCGCTGTCCTGCTTCATTGAGTAAATGGCCGCCCTCACCGCGAACTGCTTCGCTAATCAAGAATGCCGGGCCTTCCGGATCAAAAAGACAGGTTGGATGAAACTGCTGAAACTCAAGGTTCTTCAAGCAGGCACCTAGCTCCGCCGCCATCATCATGCCTTCGCCGCTGCTCGGCGCTGGCGTAGTGGTATGGCGGTAAAGACCGCTGGCCCCACCGGTGGCTAAAACGGTATGTCGCGCCATCAGCGTATGCCACTGCTGATCGGCATCGCTGCCATAGGCGCCACGACAGGCGCCCTGTGCATCCTGCCATAAGCCAACTATGGTTAAATCGTGGCGCTGGGTGATATTGGGGTGGTGCGCCACTTTGTTTAGCAGCGTATCCACCACGGCACGGCCAGTGGCATCATCGGCATGGATGATGCGTCGCGCATTGTGGCCGCCTTCGCGGGTTAAGTGATATGGGTAGCGCGCGGTGGGGTCTGTTTCTGGCGTAAACGGAACGCCTTTATCGATAAGCCATTGAATGGCAGCGGGGCCATGGGTAACGGTAAAGCGCACCGCTGCTAATTCGCAGAGACCATCGCCGGCTATCAAGGTATCGTTAATATGCGCGTCCAGGTCATCATCCGGCGAGAGGACGGCAGCAATGCCCCCCTGTGCCCAACGACTGGCCCCTTGGTCGTCTTGAGCAGGGCGAACTAGCGTCACTGACTGGTGATCAGCCACTTCCAAAGCAAGGGTTAGCCCTGCGACACCGCCGCCAATGATAAGAACATCAGATAGTGGCGTGCTCATGCGCCCGCTCCTTACTTATGCTGACCAAAACCGTGTAAGCCCTAACCGTAAAAAAACTAACAGCCCCTAGCGACGTAGTACGTTACACGGGGAGGGGAGGCATCATAGCGTGGCGATACGCGATTAGCGATATTTAGGCGCTGACAAATGCTTAGGCTAATAGCTTCATAGACTAATAAACACCCGTCTAAAAAATGCTTAGCAAACGGCACCAAAAGCGCAATGATAGCGAAGCAGCGTTAGCAGCGAGGAAAAGGGAATAATAGCAGGGAGGTAGCGTGAAGCTAAGAAGACAATGAAGCGAGGAAAGGAACAAAACTAAGAAATGGTGCCCGGAGCCGGACTTGAACCGGCACGGGGTTGCCCCCGAGAGATTTTAAGTCTCTTGCGTCTACCGATTTCGCCATCCGGGCAAAACATCGCAATGTTGTTTAAAAAACTGTTTAAAAACACTCTTTAAACATCACTGCTTCACAAAGATGGAGGCTGGAGTCGGAATCGAACCGGCGTACACGGAGTTGCAGTCCGCTGCATAACCACTCTGCCATCCAGCCTCAAAAGTCGTTGGAGCGGGAAAGGAGATCGACCGGGCTGGCGTTCCAGCTCACGACCCTCTTTTGCTTTACCACGCTATCCAAGTTGGAGCGGGAAAGGAGATTCGAACTCCCGACCCTCGCCTTGGCAAGGCGATGCTCTACCACTGAGCTATTCCCGCTCGACTCGAGGGCGAATTATACGGATCACCGCTCGCTTGTCAATCAATGAATTGTTGCGTATTCATTATCTAGTTATCAGCAGCTTACATTGAGCGGCTTAGGTGTGGCCAAGCGGCTTTCAGGTACTGAATCATCGACCACAGGGTTAAGATCGCTGCAGCATAGAGAACAATAATCCCTAATAGCGCCAGGGGCTGTGCGGGCGGAAGCGCCAGTAAGATCAACAGCGATACCATCTGTAGCGTTGTTTTCAGCTTGCCTACCCAGGACACGGCCACCATGCCCCGCTTGCCCATTTCGGCCATCCATTCGCGTAATGCCGAAATGACGATTTCTCGGCCAATAATCACTAGCGCTGGAAGCGTGAGTACCAAGGTTTCGTAGCGCTCAATGAGTAATGCAAGGGCCACGACAACCATGAGTTTGTCGGCCACGGGGTCTAAAAAGGCGCCAAAAGGCGTTGATTGGTTCCAGCGTCGCGCCAGATAACCATCCAGCCAGTCGGTCACGGAAGCTAACGCAAAGAGGCCAGCGGCAACAGGCATGCTCCAACTGAAGGGTAGATAAAACAGCACCACCAGCAGCGGAATAAAGGCGATTCTTGCCAGTGTCAGTATGTTGGGTATATTCATCGCAGGGTGCGATCCTTGCCGGAAAATCAGAGGATTCGAAATGTCTGGGGCTCATTCTATCCCCCTTGGCCGATAGCATCTATGCCAAGAGGCGCTTTATCCGTTTAGCGCCCGATAAATACTCTCGGCCAGCGATGCATTGATGCCCGGCACGCGAGCAAGTTCATCTCGGCTGGCCTTTTGCACGCCCTGTAGGCCGCCAAAGAAGCGCAATAGCTCCCGTCGGCGCTTGGGGCCAATGCCGGGTATGTCCTGCAGCGTAGAAGTACGCCTTGCCTTGTCACGCTGGGCGCGGTGGCCAGCGATCGCAAAACGGTGCGATTCATCACGGATGTGTTGTATTAAATGCAGGGCCGGAGAGGCCGGGTCCAGGTCGAGCGGATTATCGGCCGTTTCGAGGAATAAGCTTTCAAGCCCCGCTTTACGCGTGGTGCCTTTGGCGACACCCAGCAAAATGATGTTGGTGATCTCAAGCGCCTTGAATACCTCACGGGCCATATTGAGCTGCCCTTTACCACCGTCCACGATCAATATGTCGGGGGCGACCGCCTCACCGCTTTTTACTCGCTTTAAACGTCGGGTGAGTGCCTGCTGCATGGCCGCGTAGTCGTCACCTGCGACTACCCCCTCGATGCGGAAGTGGCGATAATCACTTTTACGCGGCCCTTGGTGGTCAAACACCACACACGAGGCAACGGTCGCTTCGCCATGGCTATGGCTGATGTCAAAACACTCCAGGCGTTGAGGCGTTTCCTCCAAGCCGAGTGCCTTCTGTAGGGCGGTAAAGCGCTGAGTAAGCTGCGTTTGATTGGCAAGCTGCGACGCCAATTGCTGCTCCGCGTTGGTAATCGCCAGCTGTTGCCATTGGGCGCGGTGACCGCGTACTTGGCTGGTGACGCGTATGCGCTTACCCGCCTGCTGGGTCAGCGCCTCGGCGATCAGTTCGCTATCGTCGAGCGGATGACTGGTAATCACTTCGCTGGGAACATTATGCGGTTGGCCAAAATAGTATTGGCTCACCACTTCGGTGAGCAGTGTCTCTAGCGGAAGATCCAGGTCGTTTTTCGGCGTGTGGTGGCGCGCGCCCAGTAGACGTCCGTCGCGGACGCTGAGTACTGAGACACCCAGGGCGCCGGGGCGCTGTGCCAGGGCGAAAATGTCGGCATCACCATCACCGGTATCAACAAACTGGCGCTGCTGAAGCTGGCGCAACTGCTGAACCTGGTCACGTAGACGAGCGGCTTCCTCAAAGTTAAGCGCTTTGCTGGCCACTTCCATGGCGGCCATCAGCTCTTGAGTTACGTTCTCGCTTTTGCCTTCCAGGCACATCACCGCGTGCTCAACGTCGCGCTGATAATCTTCGGCAGAAATATAGTCCACGCAGGGCGCGCTGCAGCGCTGAATCTGATACTGCAAACAGGGGCGCGAGCGGTGCGCAAACACGCTGTCTTCGCAGTTACGGATAAGGAATATTTTTTGCATCAGTGCCAGGCTTTCTCTGACGGCACCGCTGCTGGGATAAGGGCCTAAATAGCGGCCATCGTCGCTCCGCTGGCGAGCGCGCTTATACTCAAGTGCTGGGTAGGGGTGGCGGTCGGTGACAAAGACAAACGGATAGGACTTATCGTCGCGCAATAAAATATTGTAGGGCGGACGCAGTTGTTTAATGAGCGTTTGTTCGAGAAGAAGCGCCTCGGTTTCCGTACGGGTAACGGTGACCTGGACATCGGCGATGCGCCCCACCATGGCCTGGGTTTTGGTGTTTAACTGGCCACGGAAATAACTGGCAAGACGCGCTTTTAAGCGCTTTGCTTTACCCACATAGAGCGTGTTGCTTTGTGCATCGAGCATGCGATAAACACCTGGAGAGGTGCTAACCGAGCTCAGGAATTGTTTCGAATCAAAGGTCATATCAGTGTATCGGTACCCAACAACAGCAGGGGAGGATGAGGTTAAATCTGGGTAGCGTCAAACCCTTCGACTAGCCCATGGCGTAGCGCTAAGTGCGTCAGCTCAACGTCAGTGGCCACCTGGAGTTTATCAAACAGTCGGTAGCGGTATGTGTTTACCGTTTTAGGGCTTAAATGTAGACGATCAGAGATATCTTGCACGCGCTGACAGTTCACAATCATCAGGGCAATCTGTAGCTCACGGTGAGAAAGGTGGCTAAACGGATTGTCTTCGTTGGTAAAGTGCGACAGTGCCAAGCGTTGCGCGATTTCCTGACTGACATAGCGCCGCCCATGAAAGACTTGGCGTATGGCGTCGGTCATTTCTATCGCGTCAGCGCCTTTGCTTAAAAAGCCGGAGGCACCGGCTTCCAGCATGCGCCGCAATACGCTGTCTTCCATATGCGCGGTCAAGATCAAGACCTTGACGTCTTCCATGTTGCGGTGAATGCGGCGTGTGGCTTCAAGGCCCCCGATGCCTGGCATGCGTATGTCCATGAGCACGATATCAGGCTTAAGGTGGCGACACTGTGTCACTGCACTTTCACCGTCGTCGACCTCGCCCACAATTTTAATGTCGCACTCTTCGTTTAGCAGATGAGCAATGCTAGTTCTTACTAGGTGATGATCATCGGCGATAAGGACACTGATCAATGGACAGGCTCCTGCATGGAAACATCATGGGCTCAGGCGTTGGCCTCGTAGGCGACTCAATCTTGCTGACTGCATCTTACTAAATGCATCTTATTAACTGCCTATAGAGTGCCACAGCTGACGACAAAGGAGAATTAGTTAACGCTGATGGTTCAAAAACTTGACCGAGGTAGGTGATCATCGTAGTATCCGCCTCGCTGTAAGAAAGCGCGGTATACGGGGCCTTAGCTCAGCTGGGAGAGCGCAACACTGGCAGTGTTGAGGTCAGCGGTTCGATCCCGCTAGGCTCCACCATGTTTTCGATAATAGATTATAGTAAAAAAGCCTCGTTGATTAACGAGGCTTTTTTCGTTTTACGCCTTACTAAGCTGCTTGGCTTACTAAGTGGCCACTTTGCCCAATAGTAAAAACTCAATCAGTGCTTTTTGTGCATGCAGGCGATTGCCCGCTTCCTGCCAGACCACGGCGCGTGGGTCGTCAAGCAGGGTCATGCTGATTTCCTCGCCGCGGTGGGCTGGTAGACAGTGCAGGAACAGTACTTCCTGATTTGCCTGGTCAAGCATCGCTTCGGTGACTTGAAACCCGGCGAAATCCGCTTCGCGTTTGGCCTGCTCCTCTTCCTGTCCCATCGAGGCCCAGACATCGGTAGTGATCAGGTCAGCACCTTTTGCCGCGGCTTGTGGGTCATGTAACAACGTGACGTGATCGCCTGCCGCCGCCATAATGTCGGCACGGGGTTCATAGCCTTTCGGGCAGCATATGCGCAGGTGGAAATCGAACTGGCGGGCTGCATTGATCCACGAATGGCACATGTTGTTACCATCGCCAATCCATACCGCGGTGCAACCCTTGACACTACCGCGTAGCTCGGTCCAGGTCATCACGTCGGCGAGCAGTTGGCACGGGTGGTAGTCATCGCTGAGCGCGTTAATGACGGGCACGCTGCTGGCGCTGGCGTAGGTTTCCAGCCCCGCGTGGGAGAACGTGCGGATCATGACCGCATCGACCATCTCTGATAAGACCCGAGCGGTGTCTTCAATCGGTTCACCACGGCCTAGCTGGGTGTCGCGGGGGGAGAGAAAGAGGGCGTGACCCCCAAATTGTGCCATGCCCGTTTCGAAGGAGACGCGGGTACGCGTTGAAGATTTTTCAAAAATCATCGCCAACGTACGGTTGGAGAATGGCGTGTAAACAGGACCTTGAGCCTTTAATTCGGTCTTGATGGTAATGGCGCGCTGAATCAAATAATCCAGCTCGTCCGGGGTCAAATCTAACAAGGTCAGGAAATGGCGTGTCGCCATAAGGGCTTCTCTCCGCGCAAAAACACTATCCTAGCTATGCGGCAGGGGATGCGCAACGCGAACGGCATGCGTAGAATAGCCCCACACGTTAAAGCCGAGCGCTTTACTCAGGTACTTTTTAAACTGCTACGCTCTAGTGCTATGTTTCAAGAACGTAGAGAGTGAGCATCGGCCATCAACAAGCGAGGAAATTGTATGAGCACTACTGCCGAAAACATTCAGCGTCAAATCAGCGAAAACCCGATCCTTATCTTCATGAAAGGGTCGCCACAGTTGCCACAGTGCGGTTTTTCCGCCCAGACCGTGCAAGCCTTGATGAGCTGCGGTGAGCGCTTTGCGTTCGTGAATGTTCTGGATAACCCCGACATTCGCGCTGAGCTACCGAAGATCGCTAACTGGCCGACATTCCCTCAGTTATGGGTAGAAGGCGAGCTAGTCGGTGGCTGTGACATCGTGGTGGAAATGCATCAAAACGGTGAGCTGGAAAAACTGGTGAAAGCCGCCGCCGAACGCGCAGGTGCCGCCGAGGCTGGAGACAACGCTTAACGCTTGCCGTGCACTCCGCCCCAAGCGGTTGGCGGGCTATGGTGCAACCGCTAGAATGACCTTTTGTTATGCACCGTGGCACTTACCCCGCGCTGTTCTCAGTGCGGGGTAAGTTAGCCCGTTGAAGGAAGTACAGCTTCATGAGCTATCAGGTTCTGGCCCGCAAGTGGCGACCTCGCACATTCCACGAACTCGTTGGTCAGGCCCATGTTCAACGCGCCCTGGTAAATGCCCTTGATCAGGGGCGTCTCCATCATGCTTACCTTTTTACAGGTACCCGCGGGGTGGGCAAAACCACCTTGGCGCGCATCCTTGCCAAGTGTTTAAACTGCACGGCCAACGGCCGTGGTGATGAAGGTATTACTTCCACTCCCTGTGGGCAGTGCGATAGCTGCCAAGCTATCGATGATGGCCGCTTCGTCGACTTGATCGAGGTCGATGCAGCCTCTCGAACCAAGGTCGAGGATACCCGCGAACTGCTCGACAATGTTCAGTACTCGCCGACCCAAGGGCGCTATAAGGTGTACCTGATCGATGAGGTGCACATGCTCTCCACCAGCAGTTTTAATGCGCTGTTAAAAACGCTGGAAGAGCCGCCCCCACACGTTAAATTTCTGCTAGCGACCACCGACCCGCAAAAGCTGCCACCCACGGTGCTCTCGCGCTGCCTGCAATTTACCCTCAAGCATATGCCGCCTGAGCGTGTCGTTGAGCATCTCACCTATGTATTGGGCGAGGAAGGTGTCGCGTTTGATGAGAGCGCCTTGTGGTTGCTGGGTAAAGCAGCGGAAGGCTCGATGCGCGATGCCATGAGCCTGACTGATCAGGCCATCGCCTTTGGTCAGGGAGCGGTGCGCCATGCCGATGTGGCCGCCATGTTGGGCACGTTGGATCACCGTCATATTCTTGGCTTAGCCGACGCGCTGGCCGATGTCGATGTGCAACGATTGTTGGCAGAGGTGGCGCAGTTAGCAGAACAGGGTCCCGACTTTTCCGCTGTGTTGGATGAGTTATCGAGCATGTTGCACCGCCTGGCGGTGGCACAAATGGTGCCCGACGCGGTGGATAATAGCCACGGCGACCGTGACGTGGTTCTGCAACTGGCGAGCCGTTTTACCGCGGAAGATATACAACTCTATTATCAAATCGGTATTCAGGGGCGTGGTGATATGGTTCACGCGCCGGATCTACGCAGCGCTTTGGAGATGACACTGCTGCGCATGCTGGCGTTTCGTCCGCAAGGTGTCCCTAAGCCGCCACGCACGCCGTTGCCATTGCGTCGCGAGCCCTCGCAGGAAGCAAGCGTGGGCACTCAGGCGCCTCCGCCAATACAAGCGCCAGGCGTCACCGAGCGTTCAGCGCCCACTACTGCCACTGCTACGCAGGCCCGCCCGGCGCCAAGCGCTGCGGCTGCGCCGCCCGCAGAACTCAGTGACGAGCGTAGTGAGGCGCCTGATCAAAGCGGGGGGGCAGCGTCTACACCGCCAGAAGCGCCTGTCGCGCCCCCCGTCGCGTCAGCGTCTGAGCAGGCGCCGCCCCAAGCGCCGCCGCCATGGGTAGTCGATGCCGAAACAACGGACGCAGACAGCGTTTCGCCAGCGCCCCACCCAGTGCCTGCCGCGGCGTCGCCAGTAGCTCCCGAGCCAGACAGTTCGCCTGTAGAGGAAGCGTCTGCGCCTTTACAGGAAGAGCCAGCGCCGGTAAGCACCACTGGCGCGATAGATAACGACCAATGGTTAGCATGCTTCGATGCACTGGGGTTAGGTGGTTTGACGCGCAATCTGGCAGGAAACTGCTTGGTCGAAAGTGATGACGGCAGCTTGCTGACTCTTCGCCTGGATCCTAGCCAGGAGGCCATGCAGGCCGAAGTACACCAAACACGTATCGAGCGGGCGCTAAAAGAGCAGGGCATGCCGCGGCGAATAGCGTTTTACGTCGCTGAGTTGCCTAAAAGCATAGAAACGCCCCGTCAGCGAGAAGATCGCCTGAATCAGGAGCGTCATGCCCAGGCGGTTGATCTACTCAATCATGACCCCCATGTACAGAAATTACAGCAGGCGTTTGGGGCAAAGCTGATAGAATCCAGCGTTAAGCCTGCCGATGAAATGCGCTAAGCTAGTTGTCATATCGTGGCAACATTGACCTATCATTTAACACCGTTGGAGATCAGACCATGCTTAAAGGTGGAATGGGCAACTTGATGAAACAAGCCCAAGAGATGCAGGAAAAAATGCAGCGCGTTCAGGAAGAAGTCGCCAAGGCAGAAGTACAGGGCGAGGCGGGCGCTGGTATGGTCAAGGTCACCATGAATGGTCGGCATGACGTTTCCAATGTGTCCATTGACCCCAGCGTGATGGAAGAGGACAAAGAGCTTCTGGAAGACTTGCTAGCCGCGGCCGTTAACGATGCGGTGCGCAAGCTGGAAGTTAACTCGAAAGAGAAAATGGAAGAAGCGACAGCGGGCTTGAACCTTCCTCCCGGCTTTAAGATGCCGTTCTAAGCAATGCGTTTTTCTCCTCTCGTTGAGCAATTGATGGATGCTTTTCGCGTGCTGCCAGGCGTTGGACCTAAAACGGCCCAGCGCATGGCCATGCATCTACTTGAACGCGAACGCCCAGGCGGGCAGCGTCTTGCAGCGGTTATTCAACAGGCGATAGACGAAGTGGGCTACTGTCAGCGTTGCCGAACGCTAACGGAAGCCGATATTTGTCTCCTCTGTGAAAGCCCGCGTCGTGATGATGCGCTGCTGTGTGTGGTCGAGTCGCCTGCCGACCAGCTGGCGATCGAGGAAGCCGGTGGCTTTAAAGGCCGCTATTTTGTGCTGCACGGCCATCTTTCGCCGTTAGACGGTATCGGGCCTGAATCCATCGGGCTTGATTTGCTCGAAGCGCGCGTCGCAGAAGGGCTAATCGAAGAAGTGGTGTTGGCGACCAATCCTACGATCGAAGGAGAGGCGACGGCGCACTATATTGCCTCACAGCTGGCCGAATACGGTGTCAAACTCTCGCGGCTAGCCTATGGTGTTCCCATGGGCGGTGAGCTGGAGTATGTCGATGGCGGCACCTTGAGTCGTGCGTTTAACGGCCGTTTGCCCTTTGCCAGCGAATAAGCCTACCTAAACGCAAACGCTTTCGCGTTTGCGCCAACTTGGAAGATTGCTTTTGTCCTCTCTTACTCCCTCTTATCAATGGCTTGATACCCCAGAGGCGCTTGATGCCGCGTGTGATCAAGTGGCTAACGCCCACGTCATCGCTCTGGACACCGAGTTTTTCCGGGAGAACACGTTCTTTCCAGTGCCTGCGTTGATTCAATTCACGGCGGGCGAAGAGGCTTATCTCATTGATCCTGTGGCGGTCCCCTGTACCGACACGTTTCGCGCACTGCTGCAAAATAGCGCGATTAAGTTACTCCACTCCTGTAGCGAAGACCTCGAAGTCTTCCAACACTGGGCTGGGGTGCTGCCGGCACCCTTAATCGATACGCAGGTGGTGCAGGGGTTTCTGGGCGAGAACCCAGGCATGGGTTACCAAAAGTTGGTGGAGTTTTGGGTGGGTGAAACGCTCCCTAAAGAGGAGACCCGCTCGAACTGGCTAGTGCGCCCGTTAACGCCTGCACAGTGCCACTATGCAGCTCTTGACGTGATCTATTTGCTAAAAGTATGGGCGCTGCAAGCGGAAAAGCTTGCCATGCTGGGGCGGCGTGACTGGGTGGATGCCGAGTGCGCAAGCTTGATAGAGCAAGCGGGACGAAGTGTAGATAACGACCAACAGTGGTATACCCGGCAGCGCCAACTTTGGCGTTTGACGCCTCGCCAAATGGAGACCTACCGACTAATGACCACCTGGCGTGAAGGCGAAACACGCCGTCGCGATTTACCGCGCAATTGGCTCATTAGCGATAAGCTTTTGTTTGCCATTGCTGAAAAGATGCCGAGTAACCGCTTTGAGCTGGCAGACGTGGAAGGTATCAAGCCAGTGCTGATCAAAAAAGAGGGCGATGCGCTTTTAGCAATGGTGAAGCAAGCGCAGCATTGCGAGGAAGCGGCTCTCCCGACTCGCTGGCCAGACCCAATGCACCCTACGTTCAAATCACGTTTCAAGGCGCTTAAAAAGGCAGTGACGGCTAAAGCCAACGATTTGGGCGTCGCGCCGGAAATGCTGATGCGCCGACGCGATATTGAAACCCTGGTCATGCAGGATCTCGCCGGCGAGCCTTTGACTTGGCCGAGCGGCTGGCGAGGTGAGTGTTTAAATGCCAGCTTGGCCGAAGCCCTCGAGGAGCGCGCCTCATGAGTGACAAACTGATCTGCGAAGTTTTCAAAAGCTCGCGCAAAGACGAAATGTACCTGTACGTCGACAAGCGTCAAGGACTCGCCGATGTGCCCGCGCCACTGCTGGAAACCTTCGGCAAGCCTGTGCCGGTTTTTACCATGCTGCTCACGGCGGATAAAAAACTATCCAGGGTCAGTGCAGCCGACGTGATGGAAGGGATTAACGACAAGGGGTTCTATCTGCAGATGCCGCCCCCGAAAGAGGCTTACTTGCTTGACGTGCATCGTGCCCATGTTGCTTCACACGTTGATACAGATGCTAATGATCAATAACGCCAGCTTTTCATGAATTTTCTTGCTCATGCTTGGCTCGTCAGCGCAGGTAGCGATGATTTTCTCTATGGCAATTTAATTGCCGATGGGGTGAAAGGGCGTGACCTAAGTGATTGGCCTGCTGCGATTGCGCAGGGTGTTCGCCATCATCGCCGCGTTGATGCTTGGGTCGATAGTCATCCAAGCGTTGCGAATGCACGGCGACGCGCCCCGGTTGCTCAGCGCCGTTATGCAGGCATTGCGCTGGATATGCTCTGGGATCATTTTTTGGCACGGGATACGGCGGGCCAAACCGATCAGAATGCTATTGTCGAGCGCTGCTATCGGCTGCTCTCGGCGCGGTCAGCGCCGAATCGGCTGGCAACAATGATGCCAGTGCTTGTCGAGCAGGACTGGCTAAGGGGCTATGCGGATTTTGATTTTACCTGCCGCGCCATTGCTGGCATTGGAAGGCGATTGTCGGGCCCCAATCAATTGGCGGCATTGGTGCCTTGGCTGGACGATGATTATCAAGCGCTAGAGAAGGATTTTCAGACACTCTGGCCAGCGCTATTGGCAGAACTAGGCCACACTGATCCACTACCCTAGGAAGTGTTTCCGCGAGGTCATGAAGGAGCAAACGATGGAAACTGCGATGCGCGAGCGTTTTTGGGAGCGCTTTTCCCTTGAGGAGCTGACGCCTCAGGAGTGGGAGGCGCTGTGCGACGGCTGCGGACAGTGTTGTCTGCTAAAGTTGCACGATGAAGAGACCCAGGAGTTGGCAGTACTGAACGTAGCTTGCCGTTTATTAGATACTCATAGCTGTCAGTGCAGTGACTATGCCAATCGATTCAAGACCGTGCCTGACTGCACCCAGCTTACCCCTGCTTTGGTGAAAGAGTTCACTTGGCTGCCACAGAGCTGCGGTTATCGGCGCGTGGCGGAAGGGCGTAAGCTGGCGGGGTGGCATCCGCTATTGAGCAATGATGCCGAGAGGGTTCATCGTAAAGGGGTGAGTGTGCGTAGCTTTGCTGTCTCTCAAGATGAAGTGCCGGAGCATCAATTAGAGTCGCACATCATTGCCGTCTTACCGATGTAATGATCCCCGATTTAAGCGCTAGGCTGCTGCTTAGGCGTAGCCCAAATAGATAGAAACGCTTCTTTTACCGGAGAAAGCACTTTTTTCGCTGGCGCTGGGCTAGCGGCTTTAGTACTCGTTTTGCGTGGCGCGTCCCAAATGGTCGGAAAATGGTCTTGGTATTTCATAGCGTCTACTGACTCCCATAGAGCGGTCATAAGCATCGGGCTTAGACATTAGTGTATGCGACTAAGGTGTAGTATGACGCAGAAGTCCGGCTTAGTGAATAGTTTATGGAAAGTGTTTTCATAAATCGTAAGGCGGCCTCCGGAATCGACGGCTGGCGCAGTTGGCAACGGAGGAGAGTGAGCGGTCGCTTATGCTTCTACGAGTGCGCTTTTAGCCAAGCCTGCAGCGCTTGATAAGGCATAGGGCGGGCAAAGAAGTAGCCTTGGAAAATATCGCACGCTAAGTCTGCTAGCTGCTGTTGCTGCTGGAAGGTTTCAACCCCTTCGGCAACAACGGCCAAGTCCAAGTGGTGGGCCAGAGCAATGATACCCTGCACGATGGCGGCATCTTTACTGTTGCTAGCGATGTTGTTGATGAAGCTACGGTCAATTTTGATTTTGTCGACGGGCAAGTGGCGTAGGTAGCTCAAGCTCGAGAAGCCAGTGCCAAAGTCGTCAATCGCGATACTAATCCCTCGCTCTCGAAGTGCATGGAGGGTGCTGATCGCTGCGTCGGTATCATTCATTAAAATGCCTTCGGTCAACTCCAGCTCCAACGATGTCGCGCTCAAACCCGTGGTGTCCAATATGCTATCGAGCGTGCTTAAAAAGCTTGGCCGGTGAAACTGCATCGGAGAGAGATTGATGGATATACGGCAGTGGGCGGGCAACTGTGGCTGAAGGGTAAGAAAGTCGCTTGCCGCGCGTTCCATCACCCACTCGCTCAAGGCAATAATTTGACCTGTCTCTTCCGCCATAGGGATAAACAGCGCCGGTGATATGGCACCTTTGGTAGGGTGGTTCCAGCGAACCAGCGCTTCAAACCCCGCTACACGCCCTTCGCGGGTTAATAGTGGCTGATAATTGAGCGCAAATTGCTCATTTAAAATCGCTTCCTGCAAGTCATTTCTCAACGTTACGCGTTGCGTTAGCTTTTGGTTAATGTCGAGGGTGAACGCCTGCAGCGTGTTGCGCCCCTGCTGCTTGGCTTTATACATCGCCATATCCGCTTGTTGAATCAGCTCTTCCGGTTGTGCTATTTGCTTATCATTGAGGGCAATGCCAACGCTGGCCGTGAGATAGAGTTCATGCCGGTCAATACAATAGGGCATTGCCAGTGCTTCCAGCAGACGCCCGGCAATTTCCTCCGCTTGCTGGGGACTATTTAAATCTGGCAGGAGGAGCACGAACTCATCCCCGCCGAAACGGCATAACGTATCAGAAGGTCTAATCTCCCGCTCAAGCCGCCTAGCGACGCTGATGAGCACTTGGTCACCAATGCCGTGGCCTAACGTGTCATTAATGGGCTTAAATTCATCTAAGTCGATAAAAAGCACGGCCAATTGCTGATGGTGACGTCGTGCAAGTTCGACGTCGTGACGTAGGCGGTCTTCAAACAAGGCGCGGTTACCTAAACCGGTCAGCACATCATGAGTGGCGTGGAAGGCGAGCGCATTTTCATGATCACGGCGCTCGGAGATGTCATTAATACTGCCGACATAATGGGTGACTTGACCGCTATGACCGCGAACAGGTGAGAGAAAAAGATTGTTCCAAAACGCCTGGCCATTTTTACGATAGTTACGAAGGGTCAAGGTGATATCGTGCTGCTGCTCCAAGGCATGCTGTATATCCGCGATTTGCTTAGGGTCAGTGTCTGGTCCCTGCAGAAAACGGCAGTTGCGTCCTTTGGCTTCTTCCAGCGTATAGCCGGTCATGGCAACAAAGGCTGGGTTGACATAAAGAATAGGGAAATCAGGTTGTTGCGCTTCGCAAATTAAAATGCCATTACTGCTTGCTTCAATACTCCGCTGATAGATTCGCAGCTGAGCTTCCTGTTGACGCAGCGCAGTCATCTCTTTGGCTATCCCGTAAACGCCCACTACGTGCCCGCTCACGACCGTCGGTAATAACGACACATCCAAATATCGCGCTTTGCCTCGTTGGCTAGTGACTTCTAGGTCAAAACGTTGGGCAACACCGATTACCGCGTATTGGAAGGCCGCGTCGACCCAGGTGTGATGTTCTAAAGCAACGATATCCTTCCAATGACGGCCGATAATCTGTGTTTCGTTTATTTCTAGCAAGGTGAGCACAGCGTGGTTCACGCTCAAATAGTAACCCTGTATATCAAGTGAAAACACCGCTTCGGGATTTTGAGTAAACAGTGAGCGAAAGCGCTGTTCACTATCCTGTAGCGTCTCCTTGGCGATAGAAAGTTCTCGGGAGCGCTGGGCGCGCGCTGAAATCAGCGCAAAGCTGAAAACCAATTGGTAAGTCAGCAGTAGCCCGGAGAGGCCCACGCCCGCGGCTATGAAATTAGCCAGTACCAGCGGCGGATGTGAACGCTCGGAGAGGGCGAGGTTCATAACGTTACCGCCCGGTAGCACTGAGGTATGGTCGGCGAGTGTGCCTGTTGGAGAGGTGATAGAAGGCGCTGGCAGCAGACCACTCCCATTGGTAACTAGGTGCCCGTTGGTATGCAGGAGATGAAGGGCAAAAGCACCGTTGATGGCGCTGGTTTCTTTTTCGACCAGCCGCGCTATATCGATGGCAGCCACTAACTGATAGGCACTGGTGGAGGACTGGATGGCGAGTAGTGCGAGCCTCGGATACTCATGATCGGGAAAAGACCATTGAATAGGGCTGCGCTGTTGATTCAACCAGGTTTGTGTGGCGAGCGTGGTAAGCTGTTCTTCTAACCAGAGTAGCGCGCTGCCGTCTTGACCTCGGCGCCATGTATCATTGTCGTTAGGGTTAAAGTAGCCAATCGCTAATACGCTCGGATAATCAGTCCAATAGCGCTCTACCTCGCGGCTGCGTGAACTCGCATCCTCGAACACCTGGTCCCATCGCTCTGCCAAGCGCTGAAGGATAATCGCTCGGGACGCCATGGTTTGTTCAATGTTGATTGCCATGCTCTCGAGGCTTTGCTGAGCGCTCTGGCGCATCTCCTGGTGCTGGCTCCAACTGACTAAAAACCAGCCGCTCATACTTAAACTCACCCCAACAATACCCGCCAGTACGGCGGCGCCACTCAATGAGGTTTTTAACTGGGGTATTCGTCGGCTCACCATGAGCATGGCAATACCAAACAGGAAACAGAGGATGCCAGGAATCAGTGCACTTGCACGCGGCAACCAAACAGGGAGTGGCCTTCCGTAGTGAGCGGCTATGGTGATACACCCAATGACCCATAAAAAAAGCCCGCCAAACTGCCATAGCCGCCGCTGCCACCGCTTTTTTACACCAACCCATAAGCAATACCCCGCCAGTAGGAGTATGGGCACCGTTTGGTTGGGGAGGCGCGGGTGGCCACTCAACAGCGAGGCGGCATCCGAAGAAGGATCTACGACGTTATGCACCAAGGTATAAAGGGCAATGGCGATGAGCGCGATGGCGGTTACTTTACGGCCATATGAATAACTGGCCATTACTGCACTAAGACCTAAACCGCACAGTAAAATGACCAATGCGCTGTCTGGGATTAGCGCGAGGGATTGCGGCTGGCGAAAATCAGGAAAAAAACCTAGCAGGAAACTACCCGCGCCGATGACGACGGTGGTAGCCAGCAACATGAGCAGGCCCGCTTGAAGCGCAAGCTCACGATTATTAACTTCCATTAGTAACTATTCGCATATCAGTCATAGGCGCTCATGGTGGCCGATACTAAACTTACCCTTGTAAAACAATTGGTCGCCACCCCTTATCATCAACGCAAAAGGAGGGGATGTCTCCACTTGTACGAGGTGAGTTCGTTAACTATTTGAAATAGCCATTTTTTTATTTTATGTAATATTTTTTGAGTAGTTTTCTAAGCATAAATAAGGTTAGGGATATTTGGCAAAAATACGTTTTAACGCTTTAGGGTACAACGTTTGCTTTGTTTAGAGAGTCGGGTTCGAGCATCATTAGGGAAGATATTCTATGCTGCTAAATTAGGGTCTTCATTGCCTATTTCCAACGTTATAGCCGCCAAAACTTAAGCAACCATAGGTATATCGATAGTGCATAACCGTCACCAAAAGCATTCGTGAATACGAAAGTAATCTGCATTAAAAAACAGATGCTTATTGGACTATTTCTGCGCCTTGAAATGTCGCTTTGCGCAGCAAGGCGTGTAAACTGAAGGAAGACTGTTACCTATTCGTAAAGGACACTCATGACCGCTGCCAGCCTTCCTCCAACGCCTCCTCTCGTAGTGGGTATCGGCGCCTCCGCTGGTGGTTTGGAAGCAATCTCTAAGTTGATTGCACCGCTCGATCCTGATATGCCGCTGGCATACGTTGTGTTACAACACGTTTCCCCGACCCACAAAAGCATGCTGGTCGATATTTTAAGCCGAGAAACCCGCCTCAGAGTGCAGCGTTTTGAGGATAATCAAACGCCCGAAGCAGGGGGGATCTATGTGGTGCCCGCCAACACCAATGCCCTGATCAAAGAAGGCATTTTTCATACCACGCCTATCCAACCCCACGTGGGGCCGAAACCGTCGATTAACGACTTTTTTATCTCATTGGCGTCGGATGCCCACGAGGCGGCGGTTGGAATAGTGCTATCCGGCACTGGATCCGATGGTACGGCTGGGTTAAGGGCTATTCTTGCTGCGGGTGGCGTTACCATGGTGCAAACCCCCGCCAGCGCTAAATACAACGGTATGCCGCAATCTGCTTTAGATGCCGGCGTCATTGATTATGTATTAGAAGCTGAGGCGATGGCACCTCGGTTAGCCGAATTTGCTCGACTCGAGCGTGCCAGTCTCGACGGGCGCCAAACCGACGTACCTGACCGTTTGCTGTCGTTATTAAAAGAGCATCGCCAGTTAGATTTTTCAGGCTATAAAAAAGGCACCCTCAGCCGGCGCATAAGACGGCGCCTGATTGCTACCAACATGGCGGATATGCAGCAGTATCTCGCCTTAGTGGAGTCTAGTCCCGGTGAGTTAGAACAATTAGGGCGCGATATTCTAATTTCGGTGACGGCGTTCGTACGCGACCGGACAGCATTCGATGCCTTGGACGGCGCTATTAATAAGCTGATCCAAGACGCGGGGAGTGAGCCTATTCGAGTATGGGTGGCAGGCTGTGCCACGGGTGAAGAGGCCTACTCGATTGCATTGATGATTGCCGAAGCCAAGCGTCGTCATGGTGAAACAGGTCGCATCGTACAGATTTTCGCAACGGATATTGATGAAGATGCCCTGGAAATCGCTCGGCGAGGGCGCTACATCGCCGCGGCACTTGAAGCACTACCACCCGAATGGGTGGCTCGCTACTTTACAGCCGCTGAGCATACCTTCGATGTCAACAAAGAGCTGCGCGATATGGTGGTGTTTGCCAAACACAATTTGGTCGATGATCCGCCGTTTTTACGTTTGAATCTGGTGACTTGTCGTAACGTGCTGATCTATTTCGATAATGAGCTACAATCAAGGGTGTTGCAGCGTTTTCACTTTGGCTTACGATCGAGAGGTTTGCTGTTTCTAGGTCGGTCGGAAAGCATTGCCCAAACCGAAAATTTATTTACCCCTCTCGACCGGCGCGAGCGGCTTTTCCGCAAACAGGGTGAAAGCCGAGAAGTTGCCCCGAGGCCTGCGCAAAACGCGGGAGAAAACCCACCGTTGCGGCGGCGCGATCGTGATATGCAGCAATTGTTAGACGCGTTGGTCTCGCATATGGAAGCCACCGTTGCCCTTTGTGATATCCAGGGCAACGTTCTACACACAGCGGGTGAAGTCGCCAAGTTTTTACAGTTTCCCGCGGGTCGCACGCTCGTGGGCATCAGCGATGTGATTAATCCTGCTTTTCGTGGCGAACTGATGGCGATGTTGCATCAGTTTCAGAAACAGCGCGAGCCTCAGGTAGGGCGTCGTCGTCGCTTTGAAGACCGTTGGTGGCGGCTCAGTGTGCGAGCGCTCACAGAGAGCGATGATGACCGGCGTTTGCTCGTCATCCTAACGCCAACGCCGATCGTTGAGCCTTCCCCAGAAGCAGATGTGGCTTTAGAGCGGCTGATGGAGCCTATGCCGCTCGATAAAGGCGATAGCTTAGAAGACGAATTGGTGGCTACGCGAGAACATCTTCAGGCGCTGATTGAAGAGTTGGCCACTGCTAACGAAGAGATGCAGTCGCTGAATGTAGAGGCTCAGGCGTCGAATGAGGAACTCCAAGCCTCGAACGAAGAGATGGAGGCCGCCAACGAAGAGCTGCAGGCCACTAATGAAGAGCTGATAAGTCTTAATGAAGAGCTCAACGTTAAAACCAGTGAGCTGACCAAGCTCAACGAAGAGTATACCTACCTGTATGACGCGCTTGATTTCCCGCTGCTGGTGTTTGATGCCGACCACTGCCTAAAGCGATACAACGCCCCGGCAGCTCGTTACTTTAACTTTCGACCGACCGCTCTGCAGCGCCATGTAGCGGGGTTAAAATTGCCGACTGCGCTGAATAGCTTGGAAGATCAACTAAATAGCGTCATGGCCAGTGGGGTGCCTGAAGAGGACGTAGTGGAAGTCGACGGGAGGTTGCTACAGCGGGTATTGACGCCGGGCGTTAGTCGCGATGGCCGGGTAGAACTGCTGATTTTGACGCTGATGGACATTACTGACCTTAGCCATGTGCAGGCCAAGTTGCGCCAATCCCAAGCGCAACTTCATGCGCTTATGGAAAACAGCACGGTGATGATGGCCCTCAAGGATCTCAACGGCCACTATACTTTTGCCAATCCGAAGTTTTTAAATACGTTTGGGCTTTCACGAGAAGAGCTGGAAGGCCACACCCCGTTTGAATTATTTCCCGAGCCTTATGCCAGCTCCATGTGGGCATGCGACCTTGAGGCACTCCGCTATCAGCGCATGGTGGAGGGCGAGCACGTGCTGACCGCACCGGAAGGTGGGGTACGAATTTTTTCATCGGTTCACCAAGTGTTACGCGATGATCAGGGCCACCCTCATCTGATTTTAACGGAAGCCGAAGATATCACCTCTCGCAAGCAGGCCGAGCGTGAAATGCTGGTGGCGGCCAAGGTGTATGAGCAGGCCGGAGAAGCCATCGTAGTGATCAATGCGATGGGCAACGTGCAGTCGGTTAACGCGGCATTTTCACGGATTACGGGGTTTGCTGCCCAGCAAGTAATGAATACCCCAGCGCTGCCACTGCTGTATAGCGATCAGGAAAATGCGCTGGACGCAGACCCATCAGCTACCTGCCCCATTTTATGGGACATGGTTCAACATAACGGCTATTGGCAGGGCGAAGTCTGGAACCAGCGCAAAGATGGCACTCTTTTTTCCCAGTGGCTGACGCTTAATAGCATTGAGCCAGAGGGCCATGAAGAGATGCTCTATGTGGCCGTTTTTTCGGATATTACCCATATCAAAGAGTCCCAGCAGCACGCTGAGTACCTGGCGACTCATGACGCGCTGACCGGGCTACCCAATCGCACGCTATTTCAAGACCGCCTGCAGGTGGCGATTGCCCACTCGCGGCGTAATAACCAACTCAGTGCACTGATGTTTCTCGATCTTGATAACTTTAAGAGTATAAACGATACCTTGGGCCACGATGTCGGCGATGAACTGCTGATTCAAGTGGCGGGTAGGCTGCGCGAGCTGGTCAGGGACATGGATACCGTGGCGCGACTAGGCGGCGATGAATTCACTATTATCGTGACCGAAACCACGATCGAAGGTGCCGAACAAGTTGCCAAGCGGATCGTCGAGTCGCTGTCGAAACCGTTTGAAGTACGCCGCCATTCGCTCTTTGTCACCTCCAGCGTCGGCCTCGCTTTCTGTCCAGATGACGGTGAAGATGTCGCTGGCTTGACCAAAGCCGCCGATACGGCCATGTATCGCGCTAAAGAGAATGGTCGTGACCGCTTCGAGCTGTTCAAGCCTGAGCTGCAGGAGCGTTTGATGCGCGACGTCGCCATCGAGCATGCTTTGCGGGAAGGGATGGAGCAGGGACGTTTACACTTGGTCTTTCAGCCCAAGTTCACCAGTGCTTCTCCCAACCAATTAGTCGGTGCCGAGGCGCTGTTGCGCTGGAACGATCCGGCGCTGGGTGCGGTCAGCCCCGCGGATTTTATCCCTGTTGCTGAAGCCACGGGATTGATTCTTGAGCTTGACCGGCATGTGGCGCTGTTGTTGGTTAACCAATTAGCGCAGTGGTTAGCAGAGGGTATCTCTCCACCGCCCGTGGCGATGAACGTGTCAGCGCGTAGCTTTCAAGAAGAGCGTTTCATCTCACATCTGTTTAAGTGTCTGAAGCAGAATCGAGTTCCCCATAAGCTTATTCAAGTAGAAATTACCGAAAGCACGCTGGTGGATCGTTCAAGTGCGGCATTGGGCAATATAGAAAAGCTGCGCGAAGCGGGGATTAAACTGGCGGTAGACGACTTTGGCACCGGCTACTCCTCGTTAGCGTATTTAAAACGACTGCCGTTGGCAGAGTTAAAAATCGATAAAAGCTTTGTCGATGGTCTGGGTAGCGCCGATGAGAGCGATCAAGCAATTGCGCTGGCGATTTTGGGCATGGCCAAAGCACTCAACATCCGCACGGTCGGAGAGGGCGTGGAGACACAGTCGCAGCTTAACTGGCTGACCGCTAACGGGTGTGATTATGTACAAGGCTATCTATTATCACGCCCGTTACCGCTGGCAGAGTTTACCGTGTTAGTGGCGGCGCACACTTTGCCTTCAAGCAATGATGACTAGGAAAGGGATTCCTGACGTGACGATACCAAACGGATTTATTGAGCAGTGTGAACAGGAACAGTTACATCTCTCTGGTGCTATTCAGCCCCATGGGGCGCTAGTGGTGAGCAGCCTTGACGGTAAAGTAAGCCATGTATCGGCTAACCTAGCCAACTTGTTAAAAACGGATGAACGTGTAGAGCAACTGCTGGATCAGCCACTGCCGGCTTTTCTTCAAGAGTTCTATGACAGCGCCCCGCCGCTTAACGAGGGCGAGCGCTATGTTGGGCAAGGTAATACTGACCAGCAGGAGTTCGATGGCATCATTAGCCATAATGGTGAGCAACTGATTTTCGAGCTCTACCCGGTCGATGCCCATGCGGACCCTATGCCGATGCCAGGGGAAGCAAATCCGGTTCCCGAAGATCGTGAGACGCTTGAGCGTCAGTGTCAGCAATTATTGGAAGCACTGTTGCGCTTAAGCGGTTTCGATCGTGTGCACTACTACCGCTTTATGCCCGAGGGGGACGGTGAAGTCACCGCCGAGGCCCGCCAACCCCACGTAGAGGGCAGCTACTTAGGCTTACGGTTTCCTGCCAGCGACATCCCCCAGGTGGCGCGGCGTCTCTACGTGCAGAATCCTTGGCGCTCAATTCCAGATGCGGCAGCGCCATCAATCCCTATCGTTGGCCGTACTCAAGCCTCGACACCCAACCTCACTTGGGCTGACTTGCGCAGCGTGTCGCCGGTTCATCAGGAATATATGGCCAATATGGGTGTCGGTGCGGCAATTTCGCTGCCCATTATTCAGGCGGGTGAACTGGATGCGCTTATTTCCTGCCACAGCGGCGCGCCGAAACAGCTAACAGTCAGCCAATTGCAGGCCATGAGGGCGCTGTCAGAAGGTTTTAATTTACGTCTGCGCGACTATAAAGCCCGGCGACGTTTGCAAGTGCTTGACGGTATGCAGCGCCATTTTGACCAAGCCAAGGCGGTCCTCATGCGGCATGGTGGACTAGAGAGTGCCTGGCCGGAGCTCAGCCGCTGGTTAATGGATACCTTCAATGCCGATGGCGTAATTTTGCAGGTAGGGGCTGAGTATCATCAATCGGGGGTGGCGTTATCGTCAGAAGGGGTTAGCGTGGTAGCGGAAGCGGCCAGGTTTGAGACCTCATCGGTGTGGATCAGCGATAATTTACAGCGCGATTGTACCGATATGCCACTCAGTGAGATCGCCGGTGTGGCGGTGGTCAGCGATTTACCTCTGGATCAACACCATAGTGTTAACCTCTACCTATGCCGTCTGGAGCACCTCTATGAAGTGACTTGGGGCGGCAATCCCGATAAACCCATCGACTACCGCGATGGTAGCAGCGCCATTGCGCCGCGTCGCTCCTTTGAAGCCTGGATAGAGCAGCGCGTTGGCCATAGCAGGCCCTGGTCATCGAGCACTCGCATATACCTACTGAAACTTCGCGCGCTGCTGCAACAAGCAAAATCCTTTGTCTGGACAGCGGATGAGTAACGCAAGTTTGGACGCATGGTTAAAGCGTGAAACGCGCGAAGCGCATCACCGTATTGATCAGCACCCGGCGTTAAAACCGTTGATCACGCGAGAGCTGACCCTAGCGGAGTACGCCGCCGGCTTAAGCGCACTGTACCCCCCCGTCGTCAGTTTGGAGCACGTGCTGAGCCGTGGCTTGGTGAACCTAGGCGTCAATTACCCTTTGCTTCGACGTGCCGCGCTATTGAAAGCCGACCTTCACCAACTGGGCCAACGAGAAAAGACAGGCCATCCCGCGCCGACACCTAGTGGGTTAGCAAGCCTAGTCGGCATGTTGTACGTCCTGGAGGGGTCACGTTTGGGGGGCGCCATGATTGCCCGGCATGTTAGCCACGTGCTGGGTCATCAAGTGCCACTGCGTTTTTTTAGTACCTACCCTCTGGAGGCGGAGCAGTGGCGCGCTTTTTGGTGTTTTGCCGAGCGCCACTGCCCACCGCCCACGTGGCCTGCCGTGCGCGAGGGCGCCCAGCAGGCCTACGCGCATTTTGCTCAGGGGTTGGCGTTAGAGGGGGCCGTCAAGCCCAATGACCAAAGAATAAAGGCGTCTTGACGCGCGGTATCGCGCCAAGCTTTGAAGCGTCCCGAGGCTCCACCGTGGCCACTGCTCATGTCGGTGCGCATTAGAATCGGCGCTGTTCCTTGTTGCTGTCTGGTCACTTGGGCATAAAACTTGGCAGGCTCCCAGTAGCTAACCCGCGTATCAAACCAGCTGCCTTCAATCCACAGCGCCGGGTAGGCCTGCGGCTGGATGTTATCCATGGGGGAATAGGCGCGGATCCGAGCGGCGACTTCTGGCGAATCGGGGTTGCCCCACTCGCTGTACTCTGCGGTAGTCAGTGGTAGGTCAGGGTTCTGCATCGTGCGCAGTACGTCCAGAAACGGCACGTCTAATAGGGCAGCGCAGAATGCGTCAGGCGCACGATTAATGCAGGTGCCCACCAACAGCCCGCCAGCGCTGGCGCCATAGGCCGCAATGCGCTGCGAGTCGCTAATCCCTTCTGCCACTAGGGCCTCTCGGGCGGCTAGGAAATCATCAAAACTGTTCTCCTTATGGGCCATCTTACCGTTTAAATACCAGGGTTCACCGCGCTCACCGCCGCCGCGCACGTGAGCAACAGCAAAGGCTGCGCCGCGCTCCAAAAGCTCTAACCGCGCGATGGAAAACCAAGGATCTAGCGCCTCGCCGTAAGCGCCGTAGCCATAAAGCAGCGTGGGTAAGGGTTGGTCCGCTAGGTCAGCGCGCATAACCACCGATACCGGCACCCGCTCGCCATCCTGGCTGGTGGCCCAGATGCGCTTGCTGATGAGCTGTTCAGGTTGAAGGTTGCCATAGACGGGCACCCGCTTGAGTAGCGTTCGTTCGCCGCTGATGAGGTCGAGAGCGAACCAGCTGGGCGGCTGGGTAAACGACTCTTCGCGTAGGCGCAGGATTTGGCTATCGAAATGGGGCGCATCTTCGAGCATCTGTGAGCAGGGCAGTTCTGGCAGCGCCAAGTAAGTGTCTAGCTGGCAGGCATGTTGCGCATCAAAGACTAATCGTCTTAAGCGCACTTGTGCTTGCTGGTGATCGCGCTCACCCAGCATCAACCCCCAGGAAAAGGCATCGACGCCTTCCAACGTGGCGTCTTCGCGGTGAGCAATGAGCGTTTGCCACGCTAGTGATTGCTGGCCGAGCTGGCTTTCCGGTAGATAATCGAGCTGAAAATGAGCGCCTGACTGGTTATGCAGGCGATAAAAACTACCCGGACGGTGATCGATACTGTATTCGACCCCGTTTTGCCGTTGCTGAATACATAGCGGCTCATCAGCCGGCGCGTGAGCGGGTATCAGATGAATTTCGCTGGTGTCTTTTGAACCACTTTCGAGCAGCAGCCAGGCGCGTGAACGCGTTTTGCCAATGCCAAGCCAGAACTCAGTGTCCTCCTCGCGTAAGACAAGTATTGGGGCGGGGGAGGCGTTTGGATTATCCAGGCATAATGGTAAGCGCCAGACGCTATCAGGGCGCTGCGTGTCATCAAAGCGGGTAAATAGCAGGGTGGCCGTGGTCGCGGTTTGATCCTCTGCCCAGCACAGCCCAGCGCCAATATCAGTGAGTAACTGAACCGGGGCGCCGTCGGGTAGCGCCTTTAGCCACAGCGTGAAACGCTCATCGCCTTGGGTATCTTCTGTCCAGGATAGCCACTGCTCATCGGGTGATAGTGCCATGTCGCCCATGTCGTAAAAGTCATGGGCTGATGCGCGGGCACTCACATCAAAGAAGCAGACGGGCTGATCCGGTTGCTGAATGGGATGGCGCCACCAGCGGGGGTAGTCGTCTTCGGCACTGGTCTCGTTCCAGAACGTAAAATGGTCAAGCGTTGTCTTAAGGCTACTCACCGCCAATTCGCGACGGGCCAGGTGGCTCTGGTATAACGCTTCTTCCAGGGGAGCCAGCGGGGCAAACCAGTCGGCTTGTTGCTGGTTGGCGGCTTGTAAAAAGTCGCTCACCTCAGCGTCGTCACGCTCTTCTAACCAGTGCCATTGCGGGTCATTAGCGCGATAATAGCGCGCAGCGGGTAAGCCTGAGTGTATGCCGTGCTGTGCTTTCATAAATTGATAGGTACCATAACGGGAAATCAACGTCGGGTGAGTTCACCCACATGAGGGGTATTATGCTGTTTGAAAATTCAACGTCATTGCTGTGGTTGAGTTATTACGGTCTGTCGCTGTTAGTGATCGTTGCGGTCTATTTTGCGCTTATTTTTCTGCCTCGTTTGCCACGCCTAGTGCTGACCTGGGCAGTCGCAGGTGCCATATGGGCGCCTGCCGGTTTTCGCTTGCCGCTGATTGAAGAGGGTGAATTCTATACCGGTTGGGCCCCTTCGGCGATGGTGGCAGCGGTTGGCTTTCTGGAGAATAACGGGGCAGCGCTGCGTGGCGGCTTGATGTGGTTAGTGCTGGGCATGGCGCTAGGCGCGCTTGTCGGCGTCGCGCTATGGTGGTGGCGCCGTCCTGGTGATGCTGACTATGTTACTCAGCAGGAAGAGGATGACGACAGTGTGCAGCCGCCCCCGCGTCGCCGTGAACCGGTGATTGGTTAATGCACGCTCTACCAACGCGTTTAGAGCCCGGTATGTGTAAAGCGTATGTGTGAACTGCTTGGCATGAGTGCCAACGTGCCTACCGATATCTGTTTTAGCTTTTCGGGCTTTCTGCACCGCGGTGGGGGCACAGGCCCCCACCGCGATGGCTGGGGCATCGCCTTCTATGAAGAGGGCGGTTACCGCGATTTTCGTGACCCGCACCCCTCGGTCGACTCACCGATTGCGCGACTAATTTGCGACTACCCGATTAAGTCCCGCGTGGTGATCAGTCACATTCGTCAAGCTAACGTGGGCGGTGTAAAGCTTGCCAACACCCACCCTTTTACCCGTGAAATGTGGGGGCGTCCCTGGTGCTATGCGCATAATGGTCAACTAAGCGGTTGGGAGCGCCTGACACTAGGAAACTACACACCGGTTGGCAGCACTGACAGCGAACACGCCTACTGCTGGCTAATGGGTGAGCTGCGCCGCATTTTTCCGACGCCGCCTGCGAACCCCGAAGCGCTTTGGGAGCAGTTGCATCAGCTGTGTGAGCAACTCAGAGCACTGGGCGTATTTAATATGCTGCTCTCTGATGGGCGCTATTTATACACCTATTGCGCCACCAAGTTGGCCCATATCACTCGCTGCGCGCCCTTCGGGGAGGCGGAGCTTTCTGACGCGGAAATGACGGTCAATTTTGCCGAGCACACTACGCCTGACGATATCGTATCGGTGATCGCCACCGAGCCTCTCACGCATAACGAAGCATGGCAGCGTATGGTGCCGGGTGAGCTATTAGTATGGCGAGATGGAGAAATCCAGGCGCGTTACTGTCCATAATGGACTGAGTGACTTACGTTATAATTAATCGTGCTACTTTTTTCTGAGACTTACCTAGGGCTAAAGTTGAAACGTAAGTTTCAATCGATCGTTTTACAGCTTGTCATGGGTCGTATATCGTTGGCTTCTTTCACAAGGGCTTGTTTGGAAGTCAGCGAGCGCTGCTAGTTTTCAGAAAAAGCCTAGCGACAACAACAAGGTCGGTGAGCACGCCGACATGGATAGCGGAGATTGCCCATGAGCGAACACGCCAACGCCGCCGTTTTACGTGGCCCAGCGCTTGAAGGGTTGGATCAGTACGATTCAGTCACGGATGTTTTTCATACCGCAGTAGCGCGTTTTAAGGAGAAACCGGCTTTTTCTTGCATGGGGAAAACACTCACGTTTTCCGACCTTGACCGTCTTTCAGCGGACTTTGCCGCTTGGTTACAGCACGAAACCGACCTTGTGCCAGGTGACCGAATTGCTATCCAACTTCCCAACGTCCTTCAATTCCCGGTCGCGGTGTTTGGTGCATTGAGAGCAGGACTCGTCGTGGTAAATACCAATCCGCTCTATACCGAGCGTGAAATGGCCAACCAGTTCAAGGACTCTGGTGCGAAAGCCATTTTAATACTGGCCAACATGGCGGATAAGCTAGAAAAAGTACTCGATAAAACGGATATCAAGCACGTTTTAGTCACTCAATTAGCGGATTTACACGATGTGCCCAAGCGCTGGTTGATCAATGCCGTTGTGAAGCACGTTAAAAAAATGGTGCCCGCCTATTCGCTACCCAGTGCGATTGGTTTTCGCGAGGCGTTGAAAAAGGGGGCCTCGCTTAATCATACCGAGGTCAAGAGAAGTGCCGACGATTTAGCCGCGCTTCAGTACACCGGCGGTACGACGGGCATGCCGAAAGGGGCGATGCTCACACATCGCAACTTGATCGCCAATATGCTGCAGGCACGCGAAGCTATCGGACCTCACCTGACCAATGGTGAAGAGCTGATCATTGCACCGCTGCCGGTTTATCACATTTACACATTTACCGTTAACTGCTTATTTTTGATGGAGACAGGCAACCACTCGCTGTTGATTACCAATCCTCGCGATTTGGATGGCTTCGTCAAAGAGCTTAAGGGTTTGCCCTTCACCGCTTTTATCGGCCTCAATACGCTGTTTAACGCACTGTGTAATCGGGACGATTTTAAGCAACTGGATTTTTCCAAGTTGAAGCTAACCATCTCCGGCGGTATGGCTCTCACGAAAGCGGCTGCTCAGCGTTGGGAGCAGACCACCGGGTGCCCTATCGCCGAAGGGTATGGCCTTACCGAGACATCGCCGATCGTTAGCTTTAACCCGACCGATGCCATTCAATTGGGCACCATCGGTAAACCCGTCGCGGGCACCGCCGTTAAGGTGGTCGACGCGGATGGCAATGAGGTGGCGTTAGGGGAGCCAGGCGAACTCTGCGTGCAAGGCCCGCAGGTGATGAAAGGCTACTGGCAGCGTGAAGATGAAACACGCGTTTCTATTGATGAGAATGGCTGGTTCCACACGGGCGATATCGCCATCCTGCAGGACGATGGTTATATCCGCATTGTTGACCGTAAAAAAGATATGATCCTGGTCTCTGGTTTCAATGTTTATCCCAATGAGATCGAGGACGTGGTGGCCGCTCACCCGGATGTACTGGAGTCAGCCGCGGTGGGCGTGCCAGATGAAAATGCAGGCGAAGTGATCAAGCTGTTCGTGGTGAGCAAAAATAGTCAGTTGGATGAGAAAACCTTACGCGACTGGTGCAAAAAAGAGCTAACAGGCTATAAAGTGCCAAAAATTATTGAATTCCGAGAGGAATTACCTAAAACCAACGTTGGCAAAGTGCTCCGCCGCCAGCTGCGCGACGAAGAACCTTCAAAAACGTCATCAGACAGCCATCAATAAACTCTCGATTACCGTTTGCTTTGTGGTTAGGCGTCGTGGAGATGAAAGCGTTACACTATCCGACCCGCTCTATTGAGCGGGTTGATTTTTTGTGTCTCTTGTTACTTTTTCTTATTCAACGTCTCTTCACTCTCCAAGCGAATGGAAACCGACGCTATTGTGACCACCGAACCATCCTCAGCCCCTACCGATAGTCAACGTCTCGCGGCGCTCCAACAGGCCGCGAGCGATGTGATGCTGCGCGATGCCGAGCGGCTGGAACGACGCTTGGCTGGATTAAAACGCCGCCTACGCGATAATAAGCCCATTAGCCGTGGCTTAACCGAGGTAGAGCGTGAGCTTAGCCGTGCCCAGCAACAGCTCAGCCTACGTGAGAGCCAGCAGGTCGTGTTTAATTACCCGAACGAGCTACCGGTCGTCGAACGCAAAGAAGATATTGTTAACGCGATACGCGATCATCAAGTGGTGGTGGTGGCAGGGGAGACCGGCTCGGGCAAAACCACGCAGCTACCTAAAATGTGTTTGGAGTTGGGTCGTGGGCGCCGTGGTTTGATTGGCCACACCCAGCCACGGCGGTTGGCTGCGCGCAGCGTTGCGGGTCGTTTGGCAGAAGAGCTGCAGGTTTCCCTGGGCGAGCAAGTGGGTTATCAGGTGCGTTTCACCGACCAAAGCAGCCCGAGTACGCTGGTAAAATTGATGACAGACGGGATCGTGCTGGCCGAGACCCAGCACGATCCACTGCTGCTGCGCTACGACACCATCATTATCGATGAAGCCCACGAACGTAGCCTGAACATCGATTTTCTGCTTGGCTACCTCAAGCGTCTGCTGCCCAAGCGTCCTGACCTGAAAATCATCATTACCTCGGCGACCATTGACGTCGATCGCTTTGCTAAACACTTTGGCACTGCGACAACCCCCGCCCCGGTCGTTGAAGTCACCGGGCGTACTTATCCAGTTGAAGTGCATTACCGTCCATTAATCCGTGATGCCGAGGATGAAGAAGACCGCACGCTGCAAGAGGGCATTCTGCACGCGGTGGGAGAAATTGAAGCCATCGAGCGTGAAAAAGGCTGGCTACATGGGCCCAGAGATGTGCTGGTGTTCCTGCCCGGCGAGCGTGAGATTCGTGAAACCGCCGATATCCTGCGCCGGGCCGATTTGAAAGGCACTGAAATCCTGCCGCTCTACGCTAGGCTCTCCAACGAAGAGCAAAACCGGGTGTTTGCGCCTCACCGCGGGCGTCGCATCGTGCTGGCCACCAACGTGGCGGAAACCTCGCTGACGGTGCCGGGCATTCGCTATGTGATCGACCCTGGGCTGGTGCGTATTAGTCGCTACAGCTATCGCTCCAAAATTCAGCGCCTGCCGGTAGAAGCGGTGAGCCAAGCCAGTGCCAACCAACGTAAAGGGCGCTGTGGCCGGATTGCGGAAGGCGTATGTATTCGCCTTTATAGTGAAGAGGATTTTCTATCCCGGCCTGGCTTTACTGATCCCGAAATTCAGCGCACCAACTTGGCGTCAGTCATTTTATCGATGCTGGGGCTTAAACTTGGCGATATTGAGGCGTTTCCGTTCGTTGATCCGCCGGATAGCCGGTTTGTTAAAGACGGCTTTCGACTGCTGTTCGAACTGGGAGCGGTCGACGAGCGGCAGCATCTCTCACCGCTTGGCCGTAAGTTGGCGCGGCTGCCGATAGACCCTCGCTTGGCACGCATGGTGTTGGCGGGTGCCGAGTTCGGTAGCCTGCGCGATGTACTGATCGTGGTGTCGGCGCTGGCTATTCAAGACCCGCGTGATCGGCCTGCTGACAAACGCCAAGCCGCCGATCAAGCCCACCAGCGCTGGCACGATCCGGATTCAGACTTCGTCGCCCTGTTGAATCTCTGGCACGGCATTGAGAACGCCCGCGAAGCGCTGTCGGGCAATCAACTGCGCCGCTGGTGCCGCGATCACTACATCAACTACCTGCGCATGCGTGAGTGGCACGATACCTTCCGCCAGCTGCGTCAGCTGTTACGCGATATGGAAATCGACGTGCCCGCACCGCCTGCGCGTGATGAAGACGAGAGTGAAGAGCAGGCCAAGCAGGCGCGCCGTAAAACCTCTGGTAAAGTGCACCAAGCGTTGCTGTCAGGGCTTCTTTCCAATTTGGGCACGCTGGTGGAGAACCGTGAATATCTCGGCGCCCGGAATCGTAAATTTATGATCCACCCCGGCTCTGGGTTGGTCAAGAAATCGCCAAAATGGATCATGGCGTTTGAGATGGTGGAGACGTCCAAGCTGTTTGCCCGCACCGTGGCTAAAATCGACCCCCAGTGGATTGAGCCCCAGGCACAGCATCTAGTGAAGCGCAGTTACAGCGAGCCGCATTGGGAAATGAAGCGCGCCCAGGTGGTGGCCTTTGAGCAGGTCACACTGTTTGGCCTGCCGATCGTGGCACGGCGCCGAGTGCATTACGGGCCAATCGCCCCGCAGGAGTCCCGTGAGCTGTTTATTCGCCGCGCGCTGGTAGAGGGTGAGTTTCTCACCAAAGGCGCTTTCTTTGCCCATAATCGCGCGCTGATCGATGAAGTCGAAGCACTGGAAGATCGCGCTCGGCGGCGCGACATTCTGGTCGATGAAGAGACGTTGTTCGATTTTTATCATGAGCGGATTCCCACAGACATCGTCAATGGCAAGGGATTTGAGCACTGGCGTAAACAGGCCGAGCAGCGAGATCCGCAATTACTGCATTTCGATCTTGATTCGCTAAAAGCACGCGATGCGGGCGATGTCACCCAAGCGCAGTACCCGGACCATTTAACCCTGGCAGGCGTCGCCTACCCGGTCAGCTACCACTTTGCCCCTGATGCCGAAGACGACGGCGTCACCCTTACCGTACCAGCCGCCATGCTCCCCCAGGTGCCGGTGCATGCGCTGGAGTGGCTAGTGCCTGGGCTGTTGCGTGAAAAGTGTATTGCGTTACTTAAGTCACTGCCGAAAAGCATTCGTCGACAAGTCGTGCCGATCCCTGATTGGGTGGATGCGGCATTGCAAACCCTGGTGCCCGGTCAGCGTCCGTTAACCGAGGCGTTAGGGGAGTTTATCCGCCGCCGTACATCAACGCGGGTACACGCCGACGATTGGCGGTTGGATTTGCTCGAACCGCATTTGATCATGAATATACGCGTGGTGGATCACGCCGGTGAAACCCTGGGACAGGGTCGTGACCTTCGCGCGCTGGAACAGCGCTTCGAAGCTGCCGCCAGCGCGGGCGCCCAGGCATTGGCAGAACAGGTCAATGCTGAGCCTGCCGTTGCCGGGTTGCCCCAATCGCCGCTGCCTACTTCTCGTGTCACTACCCAGGCGGGCATTCGTGTGGAGGCGTATCCGGCACTCGTGGTCGACGCCAGCGAATTCAAAGTCATGCTGTTTGATCACCCAGCCAAAGCGGACGCTGCTCACCAAGAGGGTATCGCCAGGCTGGCGATCGCCAAACTACCCGAGCAGGTGAAAGCGATCAAACAATTGCCGGGCGTTGAGAAGTGCGCGCTGCTGTTCGCTAAAGTGGGCAGCAAACAAGCGTTGATCGACGATCTGCTTCTTGCGGTGTTTGCTCAGGTCATTGCTCAGCACCCTCTGCCGCGCTCGGAAGGGGAGTTTACCCAGCGATTAAATGCTACTCAGGGCCAGCTCGTAGACGAAGCGAAGGCGCTGCTGGTACGCGTAGAGGAAGCGTTAAAAGGGCACCTGGCGGTTACTAAGGTACTCAAAGGAAAACTCAATTTTGCCTTGGCGCTGGTCTATAGCGACGTTAGCGCACAGATGCAGCGTTTGGTCTACTCAGGCTTTATACGAGATGCCGGTGAGTGGCTGGAGGAGTACCCGCGTTACACTGAGGCGGCGCTTATTCGGCTTGAAAAAGCCGCCCGGGAACGCGGTCGTGATCAAATGATGATGCAGGATGTTCAGGCGCTAGAAGCGCGTTTTGATGCCCGTCGTGAAAGCGAGCGGCGAGGGCGGGTTGAAGACCCTGAGTTAGTGACCTTTGGCTGGTGGCTGCAAGAGCTGAGAGTGTCTTTATTTGCACAGCAACTGGGTACCCGTATGCCCGTCTCGGTGAAACGCCTTGAAAAGCGCTGGCAAGAGATGACGAGCGTTTAGCCAGTGGTTGAAAAAGGTGCTGGAAAAACCGCTAGTTTACGCACACAGTTACGTTATAGGTTTGCCGAAGAGTACTCCCTAGCCATGCTAGGCCAGCGCCGATGGCAAGCCGCTTAAAGGAGATTGGCATGACACAAGTGGTGATTACCGGTACAGGACTCTATACACCGGAACACGCCATTGATAATGCTGCGCTGGTGGCGGCATTTAATGCATGGGTAGACGGTGAGAACGAGCAGCACGCTGAGGCCATTGCGAAAGGCGAGCGCGAGCCGTTGGCCTACTCGAGCAGCGAGTTTATTGAAAAAGCCTCTGGGATCAAAAGCCGCTATGTGCTCGATGCGTCAGGAATCCTTGACCCACAGCGTATGCGGCCTAAACTGCCACAGCGGAGCAATGACGAGCCTTCTCTGCAGTGTGAGATGGCGGTCGACGCTGCGCGGCAGGCGTTGGCGACTGCGCATGTGGATGCAACTGACATTGAGCTGGTCATTGTCGCCTGTTCGAATTTAGAGCGTGCCTATCCTGCCGTGGCAGTGGAAGTACAGCAAATGCTGGGTGCCGGTGGCTATGGATTCGACATGAATGTGGCCTGCAGCTCAGCGACATTTGCGCTGGAAACGGCTGCCAATGCCATTGCCTCAGGCAGCGTCAAGCGTGCTTTGGTGGTTAACCCAGAAATTTGCTCAGCCCATCTAAATTTTCGCGACCGTGACAGCCACTTCATTTTCGGTGATGCTTGTACCGCTGTGGTACTAGAAAATAGCGCCGTTGCCGTTGCTGAAGAGCGGTATGAAATTCTCGGTACACGCTTGAGCACTAAGTTTTCCAATGCGATTCGTAATAATGCCGGATTTTTAAACCGCGTAACGGACAGTGATCCGCTCGCCTTGGATAAGCTGTTTGTGCAGGAAGGGCGGCGAGTATTTAAAGAAGTGTGCCCCATGGTGGCCAAATTGATTAGCGATCATCTGGCGTCTTTGGAGTTAAGCGGAAGCGACCTTAAACGCATGTGGCTGCATCAAGCCAATCGGCACATGAACGATTTGATTGCGCGTAAAGTGCTGGGTTATGACCCCAGTGAAACCGAGGCACCGATCATTCTGGACCGTTATGCGAATACCAGCTCAGCGGGCTCGATCATTGCTTTTCATCTTCATCGCGAGCAATTCAACCTGGGCGATATCGGTGTGATTTGTTCGTTTGGCGCTGGCTATAGCGCAGGCAGCATCGTCATCCGACGAGCATAAGTCTCTGAATACGTGCTGCGGAATCAGGAAAAAGGAAAATGTCATGTGGCAGTGGTTAAGTAACGACAAGTCAACGCTTTCGTGGCGCTCAACAGGATTGCCGCTGCTGCTGGTAGCGTTATTAGCAAGCAGTGGTTGTGCCAGCACGCAAACGGCTGAGAGCACTAACCCCGACGACCCATGGGAAGGCTTTAACCGCAAAGTATTTGCCTTCAATGACGTATTGGATAGGTACGCGCTCAAGCCGGTAGCGAAAGGCTATCGCACGATCACACCCGATCCGGTGGAAACGGGGGTAGGAAACTTTTTCTCCAACCTAGGCGAATTACGAACGGCCCTGAACAGCGTGCTTCAAGGGAAGCCCGCTAATGCCGGCCTCGCGACCTCGCGCTTTTTGATTAACTCCACGGTGGGGATTGGCGGGCTGTTAGATTACGCAACGCTCATGGAAGTAACGGCTGATAAAGAAGACTTTGGCCAGACGCTTGCGGTGTGGGGCTGGGACGATTCACGCTATTTGGTACTGCCTTTCTTTGGCCCCAGTACGTTGCGTGATACCACCGGCTTGCCTGCTGACATCGCTGCCTACCCGGTTACCTACGTAGAAGACGATACCGTTCGCATAAGCCTGACAGCACTCGACCTGATTGACACCCGTGCTGGCTTGCTCGATCAGGAAGAGTTGATTCGCGGTGATCGCTACCGCTTTATTCGTGATGCTTATTTACAGAGCCGCCAGTTCGAGGTGCGCGATGGAGAGTTAGGCGATGATCCCTTTGCCAGCGATACCTTCGACTTTGATGATAGCGACTTTGAAGACAGCGACGCTGGTGACGACGGCGTTGGTGGCGAAAATAGCGCCGATTGAGGCTTATGATGGAGCATTCTAAGCAGTTGATCGCGGTGATCGACGAGCCGGGGCGTGAACGCGATGCGCTGGCTGAAGCGATTACCTGTGATGGCATGTGGGTATTTGCCGCTGATGACATCGCGCATTTACCGGCGGGCACGGCGCTTATTGTGGCCCATGCACGAGCGGTGCCGCGGCAACAGTGGTCGCAATTAACCCGCCGTTTGCCGACCCTGGTGGTGAGTGATTCACGTCAGGACGCTGATCTGATTAAAGCGATTGATGTGGGGTTAGTGGATTATATCGTTCACCCATTGCGACACGCTGAGCTACTGCGGCGAATGATCCGTAAAGCGATCGAGCTTAATGATTTGGCGCTTGAGCGTGAACGTGATCACGCACGGCTGGCAGAGCTGAATGAAAGCCTGGAAACGCATTTAGCACTTTTACGGATGGATCAGCAGAGCGGTGGTCATATTCAGCGGCGTTTATTGCCGCTGCGCCCCAAAGTCATCAACGGGGTGTTTTACGACTATGTGTTTGCGCCCTCTCTCTACTTGTCCGGTGATTTTCTTGATTATCAACGCTATAACGAGCGTTATAGCGCCTTCTACTTTGCGGATGTCTCGGGTCACGGTGCGTCGTCAGCGTTTGTGACGGTGCTGCTTAAGTATTTATGCAACCGCTGGTTGAGCGAGTGGGATGGCCAGCAGCCGGAACAGCTGCCGCCGGATTGGTTGAAGGCGATGAATCGTGAACTGCAGGGTACCGATATCGGTAAACATGCGACCTTATTTGTTGGCGTTGTTGACCATGAGGCGCAGACTCTGCACTATTCGCTCGGCGCTCAGCTTCCCATGCCGCTTTTGGCGACAGAGGGAGAACTAAGGCGCCTAGAAGGCGAAGGAATGCCAGTAGGCCTTTTCCCCGATGTGGAGTATCCTTCGCTAAGCTGTGCGTTGCCGGATAACTTTCGTTTATGGCTTTGTTCAGATGGCGTACTGGAATGCTTGCCGGGTAAAACGCTCGACACGCGGCTCAAGGAGCTTGAGCAATTAGTAAGCGAGAGTGTCACGCTTGAGCAGTTGCGCGACCGGCTAGCTGAAACCAACGCTCTCCTAGCAGAAGGCGATGCGGAATTTGATGCGAACCAGGAACGCGATGCTTTACCCGATGATCTAACAATCATGATGGTGAGCGGATTTGGTCATGCTGAATGAAGAAGGCCGCATTAAAGCGGCATTCGATTCTGGTGTTTTTGTTCTAAAATTGTGTGGCGACGTGCGTTTAACGCTATGCGCTACGCTGGATACTCAGGCCCAACGTCTCGCCGAGACACCGGGGTTGCGTGCCGTTCTTATCGACCTGCGCGAAGCCACTAACGTGGATTCGACGGCGTTAGGTTTTTTAGCGAAGGTCGCCATGGCGGTAAAAGGGCGCTTAGAGCAGCCGCCGACCATTATTGTCGATAATGACGACGTCCGGAAAATGCTGAACGTCATGGGTTTCGCGCGCTTTTTTACGTTGATGGAAGCCCCGTTACAACAAGTGACGACCCTCAACGATGTATTAGAAGAACTCCCCGAAGAGCCTGCCGATGAAGAGGGGCTGCGAGATCGCATCCTGGAAGCCCACCGTATTTTGATGCACATGAATGAGCATAACCGTGAGCAATTTCAGCCATTGGTTGACATGCTTGAGTCTCAGGACGCAGCCACGCATCACTGAACGCCTTTCTCGTCAATAAGCTGATGGCCTTGCCCGATAAGCACCTCGCCTCGTCGCTGGCGAGGCCAAGTTTCCGCGAGAGTGCTTTCCAGCCCCGACAAAAGCATTAAAATCGGCTATGATTAGCGGCCTATCTTTCCAGTGCGACCACGATCGCCCTAAGGAGACCCATGGATCTTAATCCTCGCCGGGTAGCGCTGTTGGTTGCCGCCAACACGGCGCTGGCGCCCTTTGCTATCGACGCCTATTTGCCTGCCATGGGTATCATCGCCGAGAGTATCGGCGCCAGTATTCACCGCACTGAACTATCCATTAGCGTGTTCTTATTTGGTTTTGCCCTGGGGCAGCTTTGCTTTGGGCCACTATCAGACCGAATGGGACGCAAGCCGGTTCTGCTGGGCGGTCTAATGGTGTTTATGCTGGCGAGTTTAGCCATCACCACCGCCGACAGTTTGCCGACGCTACTGGCGTGGCGATTTGTGCAGGCGCTGGGCGGCGGGGCCTGTGTGGTGAACTCGGCGGCTATTGTGCGTGACTGCTTTAGTGGTCGAGAGGCCGCCAAAGTCATGTCGACCATGGCGATGATCATGATGCTAGCGCCGCTGGTGGCACCTGCCGTCGGCAGCCTGTTGCTGCATATTGCGGGCTGGTGGCTGATCTTCGTTTTTCTCGCCGTGTATGCGGGTTTCCTGCTTTGGCTGTTGGGGACACGACTGCCCGAAACCCGTGATATGTCATTACCGGCAGCGTCACCGCGTCAAGTCATACGCAACTATGCCAGTGTGCTCAAGCACCGGGAAGGAATGGGATACATCTGTGCAGTAGCGGCGTCGTTTGCGGGGCTTTTTGCCTTTGTCACTGCTTCTCCATTTCTCTATCTCGACTATTTTGGGCTTTCGCCCAGCACCTATCCGCTCGTTTTTGGTGTGAACGTGGTGGTGATTGCGCTCTCTAATCGCGTCAATATTTATCTATTGCGAAGGCGTACGCCACAACAAAACTTACGCTTAGGCCTGCTGGTGCAGCTCATTGCCGCGCTATCGCTAGTGGCAGTCACGGCGCTGAATATTGCCTCGCTTGTGGTCGTGGTGCCGCTAATTATGCTGTTTACCGGTATGATTGGGCTGATTACGCCCAACGCGATCTCATCCTTGCTGGATCATTTTGGCCATATCAGTGCTACGGCAACGGCACTGTTAGGCGGCATTCAATTCACCTGTGGCGCACTCGCTGGCGTGATGGTAGGGCTATTTGAAGTTGAACACCTTTGGCCAATGGTGCTCACCATGCTGGGCGCTGCGCTAGTAGGCAATATCGGGGTGCGCAAACTCACCAAGGCGCCCGTTATAAGCGAGTAACAGGGATGAATAGCACGAATGCGTAATATGAATGAGCAGCCGTGATGGATAGCATGTTGGCCTGGGTCCACATGCCGATGGGCACCTGGTTCGCCTGCGCTGGCGTACTGCTGTTGGGTGCCTTTGTCCAGCGCGCCACCGGCTTCGGTTTGGCCGTTATCGGGGCACCGTTGCTGCTGATGCTTGAGCCACGGTTGGTGCCGGTCATTTTAGTGCTGTTTGGCTTTACCGTTTCGTTAATGATGGTGCGTCACTATTGGCACGAGGTGCGCCTGGATTCAATTGGCATGGCGTTAGTAGGACGCTTGCCCGGCAATGCGTTGGGTATTTGGCTGTTGCTTGCTGCGCCGATGTTTCTGTTGGAAAAGCTAATCGCCATCATTGTGCTGTTTGCTGTCCTGGTGACACTTTGCCGATTCCAACTGCCGGTCAATCGAATCACTCTATTCGGCGCCGGCGTATTGTCCGGTATCTTTGGCACCGTGGCGGCTATCGGAGGCCCACCCATGGTGATATTGATGCACGGCTTGCCAGCGGATCGGGTGCGTGGAAACCTGGCTGCCTTTTTCATTTTGACCTCACTATTGACCATTATTACGCTTGCCTTCGCTAACCAGATTCAGCGATGGCATTTTCAGGTTGCCCTTACCTTCCTTCCTGCGGTGCTAATAGGTAACGCCGTGGCGGACGCCATTGCCCATCGCTTGGATAGACGCTTGCTTCAAGGCGCCTCGTTGGCTTTATGTACCTTGGCGGCGCTGGGTTTGCTACTGTAATTGAAAGCGAACTTCCTCCCGTAACAGAAAATTTTCCCTCTATTGCTCACTGTCATGAAGTTGTCATGGAACCAGTGCAAGGTATGCCTTGCGAAGGCCAGATCCCTACATGAACAGGAGTATTTCGCATGAACCGTATTCTACAAACCACCGTTATCGCGGCTGCTGTAATGAGCGTTGCCGGTGTTGCCCAAGCCCGTGATCAAATCCGTATCGTAGGTTCCAGTACCGTTTATCCATTTGCCAGCTACGTGACTGAAGAGTTCGGTGCGACGACTGGTAACCCAACGCCTGTCATCGAATCTACTGGTTCGGGCGGTGGTTTGCGTCTGTTCTGTAACGGTGTAGGTGAAGGTACGCCCGACATCACCAACGCTTCACGTCGTATGAAAGTCGCTGAATTCGAGCGTTGTGAAGAGAATGGCGTCACTGATATTACCGAAGCCAAAATCGGTTCTGACGGCATCGTATTGGGCCAGTCAAGCTCAAATGACGACGTTGACTTGACGCTCGAGCAAATTTTCATGGCCGTAGCTGCTCAAGTGCCGGTTGATGGTGAGTTGGTTGATAACCCCTACACCAACTGGAGCGACATCGACTCCTCACTGCCTGATCGTGAAATTTCCATTTATGGACCCCCGACGACTTCTGGTACGCGTGACGCGTTTGAAGAGCTGGTCATGGAAAGCACTTCGTCTGAAATGGAAATTTACGGCGAAGAAGGCTACACCGAAATCCGTTCAGACGGCGTTTACATCGACGCTGGTGAAAACGATAACCTGATCGTACAGCGCCTGTCAGAAGACACCGGTGCGTTTGGTATCTTCGGTTACTCTTTCCTGGAAGAGAATACTGACACGATCAGCGCTGCCAGCATTGACGGCGTAGCACCGGAAGCTGAAGCCATTAGCTCGGGTGATTATCCTATCGCGCGTTCACTGTGGTTCTACGTCAAGAACCAGCACGCTGAAGAAGTACCGCCAATGTATGATTATGTCGACATGTTCATGGGCGAGATGATGATCGGTGAAGATGGCTACCTGCGTGATCTCGGTTTGATCGTTCTGCCGGAAGGCGAGCGTGAAGAGTGGCGTCAGGCTGTCGCTGATCGCACTACCATGTCAGCAGACGTGCTTAAGTAAGTCGTTACGTTAGAAATGAAGAAGGCCGGCAGCTTACGCTGCCGGCCTTTCATTTTATGACGGCGATAAATTGGCGTTTGTCACATTGCTGTAATGTTTGTGCCCCAAAGTAGTCGCCAATACGATTTCATTTAGTAATGCGAGAGAAACTCGATGCAGACTAACCAGCTTCTTCTGATCTTTTGCGGTGCGTTACTACTGCTGGGGCTGCTGGCGTTTTTTGCTGGCCGTTCAAAAGCCACCCGCCTACGCAGTGCGGGCACGGCGATGTTTGCTCAGCCAGATCAATACGCCTGGTTCACCGTGCTTTCCACTGCAGGGCCAGCCATCTTGGTCGGTGCGGTAGGGGCATTTATCTTGCTGTTATTGGGCGCTGATATCCCCACACTCTATCTGTTAGCTGCCAGCTTGGTGGTGGCCGCCATAGGCTTAGTGGTCAGCCTTAATCAAGTACGCCCAGACTTTCATGCCCGCCAAGCCATCGAGCGAGTCATTCGCAAGATACTGGCCGGTGCGGCGTTAATCTCGATTTTTACCACGTTCGGCATCTTGTTTTCGATTATTTCCGAGGCGCTGCGCTTTTTCCAAATGCACAGCTTCTGGGATTTCATTACCGGCACGACATGGAACCCAGGCGCCAGCTTTTTAGCGTCTGCTGGCCGTGGTGATGGCAGTGGTGCCGAGTTTGGTTCGGTGCCTCTGTTTGCCGGTACCTTCATGATCACTGCCATTGCCATGCTGGTCGCTGTGCCTATCGGCTTGCTGTCGGCGATTTACATGTCCGAGTATGCACCGCGCAGTGTGCGCACCGTGGCAAAGCCGGTGCTGGAAGTGTTGGCGGGTATTCCTACGGTGGTTTACGGCTTTTTCGCCGCAATTACCGTAGCGCCCATCATCGTCAATATCGCTGGTTTCTTTGGCCTGGACGCTTCTTATAACAATGCGCTGGCGCCTGGCATCGTGATGGGCATCATGATCATTCCGTTTATCTCATCGCTCTCTGATGATGTGATCAATTCTGTCCCCGACAGTATGCGCCAGGGCTCGCTGGCACTTGGCATGACAAAGGGCGAAACGATCCGTGATGTGGTGGTGCCCGCTGCGCTCCCAGGGATTATTTCAGCGTCGTTGCTAGGTATGTCGCGTGCGCTGGGCGAAACCATGATTGTGGTGATGGCTGCAGGTATGCGCCCCAACCTGACGGCTAACCCGCTTGAAGATATGACCACCGTAACGGTAAGGATCGTGGCAGCACTCACCGGTGACCAGGAGTTTGCCAGTGCAGAAACATTGTCAGCCTTTGCCTTAGGTCTCGTGCTGTTCATTGTCACGCTGGCACTTAATCTGGTGTCTGTATTAATGATCCGTCGTTTCCGCGAAAAATATCGCGCTAATAACCTGTAACGCTGAGGAACTGTTTCGATGAGCCACACTTTTGACGAAATCAGCCAGCAGCTTAAGCGGCGTCACCGTAAGTCCTCCCGCCTCAAGTGGATAACGATGGGGTCGTTGGGGCTCGCGGGGCTTTTCCTGGTGCTGTTTTTTGCCGATATGCTGACGAAGGGGCTACCCGCCTTCCAGCAGGCGTATGTTCAAACTGAAATCAGTTATAACGAAGAAGCCGAAACCGACGGTCGGCAAGCATTTGACGAAGAGTTGTTGCCCATTATCAGCCGTACCGTGGTTCGCGTCATTCCGATGGAGCTTCGCAATAATCCAGACATGATCGGCACCAGCGAAGAGCAGTGGGTGTTGGCAAACAGTGAGGTGGATCAATACCTGAAAGGCCACCGAAATAGTCTGAGTGCCGAAGAACAGGCCGCGATCGATGAGCGTGTGGAAGCCGGGCAAGTGGATATGCGCTTCAACACTACCTTTTTTACGAATGGTGATTCCAAAATCGCCGAAAATGCCGGCATTCTCGCTGCTGTGGTGGGTACTGTGATGACCATGATCGTCACGCTGGCAATTGCGTTTCCGATTGGCGTAATGACCGCTGTTTACCTAGAGGAGTTCGCCCCGGATAATCGATTCACTCAGATTATTGAAATTAATATCAATAACCTAGCGGCGATTCCTTCGATCCTGTTTGGTCTATTGGGCTTGGCGATTTTCATTAATTTCTTCGGCGTGCCACGCTCTTCCCCGTTAGCGGGCGGCATGACGCTCGCGCTGATGACGCTGCCGGTCATCATTATTTCTACCCGTACGGCGCTTCGTAGTGTGCCAGACTCAATCCGCCATGCCGCCTTTGGGGTGGGCTGTTCGCGCTGGCAGGTAGTACGCGATCACGTACTACCCTTAGCGATGCCGGGCATCATGACCGGCTCTATTATTGGTCTTGCACAGGCGATGGGTGAAACAGCACCGCTGATTATCGTTGGGATGGTGGCATTCATTCCCGATGTGGGCGCATCGTTTACTAATGCGGCGACGGTGATGCCTGCACAAATATTTACTTGGTCAGGGGAGCCTGAGCAGGCATTTGTGGAAAAAACAGCCGGCGGTATTCTGGTGTTGCTCACCATACTCATCTCACTCAACGCTTTCGCCGTTGTATTACGCAAGAAATTTGAGCGTCGCTGGTAGACCAGTGCGTTATAGAGGACATTACTATGAATAGCCATGCAACTGTAATGAACGGGCAGCAGACACCTGCGGTGGGGCAGCCCTACACACGAAATAACGCAGCCTGCCACGATGTGAGTTTCCGAGTTCGCGATTTGAACCTGTGGTATGGCAAAAACCAGGCGCTGAGTGGCCTTAATATTGACCTGTTCCAAAAGAATGTGACGGCACTGATTGGTCCATCGGGGTGCGGTAAGTCGACCTTTTTGCGCTGCCTGAATCGCATGAACGACCTTATCCCAAGTGTACGCCTTGAAGGGTTGGTGGAAATGGATGGTCGTGACGTCAACGCCTCGAAAATGGATGAAGTAGCGTTGCGTCGCCGGGTAGGAATGGTGTTTCAGAAGCCGAATCCTTTTCCCAAATCCATCTATGAAAATATCGCTTATGCGCCGCGCATGCACGATTTGGTCAGCCGGAAGGCGGAGCAAGATGAGCTGGTAGAAAAGGCCTTGCGCGATGCGGGTTTATGGAATGAAGTGAAGGACAAACTACAAGAGCCCGGTACTTCCTTGTCAGGTGGCCAACAGCAGCGGCTCTGTATCGCTCGTGCGATTGCGGTTCAGCCGGATGTCATTTTGATGGATGAACCGACATCGGCACTCGACCCGATTTCCACCGCGACGATCGAAGACTTGATGGACAAATTGAAGGATCAATTCACCATCATCACCGTGACTCATAATATGCAGCAGGCGGCACGGGTGGCCGACTACACGGCATTCTTCCACCTGGGTGAAATTATCGAGTACAACGATACGAAAGTAATGTTCTCGACACCCGCCCAGAAAAAGACCGAAGATTACATCTCTGGTCGTTATGGCTAATCGCTAGTTTTAGGCAGGCCCACCGGCCGTCGGTGGGCCTACTGCCTGTGGTTTTTTTTATTTGTTTATATATGATTTATCATATATAAAAATTTGGATTTTTACATCAGATAACAGGGGCCTCCATGTCACTTCGTATTGGCATTAACGGTTTTGGCCGTATTGGCCGTTTGGCGTTGCGTTGCCTCTGGCCACAGGTAGAGGCGGGCAAGGTCGAGCTTATCCGCATCAACGACCCAGGGGGCGATGCCGCCACCTTTGCTCATTTGCTTGAGTTTGACTCGGTACACGGACACTGGGCGCCTGGGAAGGGCATCTTGGCAGCGGATCAAGCGATTGTTGTCGATGGTAAAACCGTTGCCTTCAGTACCAATAATGCGATCGGTGATAGCGCTTGGTCGAGCTGCGATGTGGTCATCGAGTGTTCGGGCAAAATGAAAACCACGACTCAGCTACAGACGTACCTTGAGAAAGGCGTTGGCCGCGTGGTGGTGAGCGCGCCGGTGAAAGAATCGGGTGTGCTCAACGTGGTGATGGGCGTAAACGACCATCTTTACGACCCTGTTAAACACGCGATTGTCACGGCTGCCAGTTGTACCACCAACTGCTTGGCACCGGTGGTTAAAGTCATTCAGGAAACGTTTGGAATTCGCCATGGCTCGATGACCACGGTGCACGACATTACCAATACCCAGACGATTTTAGACGCGCCGCATAAAGATCTTCGCCGGGCGCGTGCCTGCGGCATGAGTTTGATTCCGACCACGACCGGTTCAGCAAAAGCCATTACGGCTATTTTTCCAGAGCTGGAAGGCAAGTTGAATGGCCATGCTATTCGTGTGCCGCTGGCTAACGCATCATTGACCGACATGGTGTTCGAGCTTGAGCGCGAAGTGACCGTGGAAGAGGTCAACGCTGCCTTGAAAGCCGCCGCTGATGGCGAGCTTGCCGGTATTTTAGGCTATGAAGAGCGTCCCCTCGTGTCGATTGATTACCGCACCGATCCACGCAGTTCGATTATTGATGCGCTTTCTACCATGGTGATCAACGGCACCCAACTCAAACTCTATGCCTGGTATGACAACGAGTGGGGCTACGCCAACCGCACGGCTGAACTTGCTCTGCTGGTTGGGGGTGAGCAGGTGGGTCGTGGCTGAATCGCTGCTAACCAGAGTCAAGGCGTTACCTTTCGAGGTGCGCCAATACATGCTGATTACCGGCAATTACTGGGCGTTCACCGTCACCGACGGCGCGCTGCGCATGCTGGTGGTGATGTACTTTCACCAACTGGGTTACTCGCCGTTAGAAATTGCCATGCTGTTTCTGTTTTATGAAGCCTTTGGCGTGGTGACAAACCTGGTAGGTGGGTGGTTAGGGGCGCGGCTGGGTCTCAACCGCACCATGAATGTGGGATTAGGGCTGCAGATTATCGCGCTCGCCATGTTGATGGTGCCTGCTAGCCTATTAACCGTTGCCTGGGTCATGGCTGCTCAGGCGTTGTCAGGTATCGCTAAAGACCTTAACAAAATGAGCGCGAAAAGCGCCGTTAAGGTCCTGGTGCCTAAAGAGAGCGCCAACGCCAACAGCTCGCTTTACCGCTGGGTGGCGATGCTAACCGGCTCCAAGAATGCACTAAAAGGGCTGGGCTTTTTTGTCGGCGGGCTGCTGCTGACGTTGATTGGCTTCCAGGCTGCTGTGTTGGTGATGGCGGTGATGTTGTGCGGTGTCTTGCTGCTTTCACTATTGCGGCTCAAGGCAGATTTAGGCCGCCAGAAAGTTAAACCCAAGTTCTCTGAAATCTTCTCGAAATCACGTGCTATTAACGTGCTCTCCGCGGCACGCTTTTGCCTCTTTGCAGCGCGAGACGTTTGGTTCGTGGTCGCGCTTCCGGTGTTTTTATACGACCAGCATGGATGGAGCCATTGGACGGTGGGTGGTTTGTTGGCGATATGGGTGATCGGCTACGGCGGTGTGCAAACCCAGGCACCTAAATTGACCCGCTTGATCAAAGGCGATGCGCGAGCACTTACCGCCGGCTGGGCGGCGGCACTGGCGGTGTTGGCGATTGTTTTGGCCATGCTGCCCTTGGCGCAAGTCAGTTGGTTAGTGGTTGGGCTGCTCGCTTTTGGGGTGCTCTTTGCGATTAACTCCAGTTGGCATAGCTACTTGATCGTGCATTTTGCCCGCGCTGACGGCGTCTCGATGGATGTCGGTTTCTATTATATGGCTAACGCCATGGGGCGTTTAGCAGGAACGCTGCTTTCCGGTTGGCTGTATATGGCTTACGGGCTGAGTGCCTGCTTATGGGTATCCGCGGCTCTAGTGGCTGCCAGCGCTTTAATGGCGCTAGCGTTGCCACGCGGCAGTGATGCAGTGCGTCAGTAGCCATCAGTCAGTAGGTAAGTGATGACGAGAACGGTTGGCGCTCCTCACCAGCACGGGCATAAGCGGTACTTTAACCAGCCCACCTAACACCGTTGCTAACGCGCCCCTGGCGGTAAGCCAAACGGAGCGTATAATCGTTTGGGTTGGTGACATATGTTTTTTCATATATTAATAGTGCTGCGTGTAACTGCAATATTGCCGTCATGAAGCCAACGTAAAGTGACAGCCATTCATTACACCAGAGGCTGTTTAGTTATGTCGAAGCGCCGTGTGCTGTTCCTTTGCAATGCTAACTCTGCACGATCATTGATGGGGGAGGTACTGCTTCGTCATATGGCGGGGGATCGCTTCGAGGCGTATAGCGCAGGTTCTGAGCCCGATGCCCCTCATAAACTGACGCTGGAAGCACTTACCCAGCAGGGGCTTTCCATAGAGGGTCTTCACAGCAAGGCGCTTGAGCAGTTCGAGGGCATGGCGTTCGACTATGTCATTATCCTTTGTGACAAAGCCCAGCAAGCCTGTCGAGACTGGCAAGGCCAGGCGGGTGAAGTGCTCTTCTGGGATATTCGTGATCCACGCCTGATCAATAAACCTGATGCCTACCCGCAAGCGCTACAGGAGATTCGTCGTCGCCTGCAGCTATGGCTACCGCTGCATACGGCTGACTAAAGGGGGCGCGAGATGAAGTGGGTTAATAATTTAAGCGTTAAGGCGAGCTGGACATTGGTGCTGGCGGCGTTTAGTGGTTTAGTCGTGATCATTGGGGTGCTTGGGCTGTTTGCCAACCACTTTGGCCGCGATGCTCTTACTTCGCTGCACCAACGCGATATGACGCAGATAAGTGAGCTCAATAGCGCCTATACACAGTTACTTCGTGCACGTATTCAAATGAACCGGGCGGCGGAGTTAATTCGCACGCCGTCATTTGATCGGCCTGACCCACTTATTGAAGAAGCGCAGCGGTTGCTGGACGCTGCCACGCAAAATTTTAAACAATTTTCGACGAGTAACTTTGCGCCTGAGCAGCAAACGCTGGTCGACCAGCTCGCCGTCGACTTCCAATCCTTCGTAAACAATAACCTCAGTTTACAGATGATGATGCTGGAAGAGCGTGATGTGTCGGGTTTTCTTTCCGGTGAATCGCGGGTAGATGGTAGTAGCCAGCAATTTGTGCAGAGTGTAGAAGCCTTTTTTAACGCTTCGAATGTGCGAGGTAACAGCCTGCTTGCGCGTTTCGAGCAAGTCTCATCGCTGCTTTTTTGGGGCGTGATTGCCGCGCTCGGCGCTGCGTTTTTGGTTGTAACGGTCGTCGTCTGGGGCGTACGTAGAAATGTGCTGCGCCCCTTGAAGACCATTACCGGACACTTTCAGCGCATTGCGAAGGGTGATCTGTCTACGCCTGTCACCACGCACTCGAACAATGAAATCGGCCAGCTGTTCAGTGAGCTAGCCAACATGCAAACCGCCTTGACGGCAACCGTTGACCGACTGACGACGAGCAGTCAGCAGGTATATAGCAATAGCCAAGAAATGACGGAGCAAAATCAGCTTTTAGCCAGCCAGACCGACAGGCAAGTGTCTGCCTTGCAGCAGATGGCGGCGAGCCTGGAGCAGTTAACCGCCACCGTGAACCAAAATGCTGAAAGCGCGGCGCATGTCAGTCAGTCCACGGCTGACGTTTCCCATAAAGCGCAGCAGGGTGATGAAGTAATCTCGCAGTTTATCGCGACGATGGACGACATCAACAGTCACTCCGCTGAAATCCAAAGCATTATTCGTATGATCGAAAGCATTGCGTTTCAAACCAATATCCTGGCGCTCAATGCCTCTGTCGAAGCGGCGCGCGCCGGTGAGCACGGGCGCGGCTTTGCGGTGGTCGCTAATGAAGTACGCGCGCTGGCAACACGCAGCGCGAATGCCGCCAGTGACATACGCACGCGTATAGAGGCTTCGAGTGCGAGTGTCCAGCAGGGCAGCGTGTTGTCGCAACAGGCAGGTGAGCATACCCGTGCCATTATGCAGGCGGCGGGTAACGTGAATACGCTAATGACGCAAATAGCCGATGCTTCTGAAGAGCAGCGGCGTGGCATCGAAGAGGTCAATCAGGCGGTCGTACAAATTGATACCACGACCCAAGAAGCCATGCACTTGGTCAATCAGGCGGCTCACAGTGCTGAAGGACTCTCCCAAGAAGCGTTGCAAATGCGTGAATACGCCGGGCAGTTTAGCGTAGCTGAGTATCCCCTTGATGCATCCAAGGCTGGCAGTAGTGAAGACTACCCTGAGTGGGAGCAGCTAAGCCATCAGCCTTCTGATGCATCGGATGCAGACATTCACAGGACATTCACAGCCACGGCCACGAGCGTCTAACGACGTCTGCTTAAGGCGTTGAACGATTCTGTGCGTTTATTCAGAGGCATAAGCGTTATTATGCGGTTTTCTCTGAGTGTCGCGTATGGTGTTATTTCTTCAACGGTTAGTGGCACCCGTTTCCGCTTTTTCTCGATGCTTAGTCGGCGATCCCATGCTACTGGTGATGGGGGGGCTAGGAATCGTGTTGTGGTGGTTGAATCCGCAATCGCTGTCCCAGTTGGCGGAGCGGGTTCACTGGACCACCATCATGGTATTAACCGGCCTGATGCTGCTCAGCAGGGCGTTAGAACTGAGCGGTTATTTAACGCTCTGGGGGCGGAGGCTCTTATTACATCTTCGCGGTGAGCGGCGGCTAGCCATGGGGTTGGTGATATTTTCAGGCTTGCTGTCTGCTGTCGTCACTAATGACGTGGCACTGTTTATCGTGGTGCCCTTGACGCTCAGCCTAGCCTCGATGGCCGCGCTGCCTATCGCACGTTTCATCGTATTTGAGGCGATGGCGGTGAATGCAGGCTCATCGTTGAGCCCCATTGGTAACCCGCAAAACCTCTATTTGTGGCAGCGTTCGGGCATTGGTTTTGGCGATTTCTTATGGACGATGCTGCCCCTGGGTGTCGGCTTGATGCTGTTGCTTTTAATGCTTATTCCCTTGGCGTTTCCAAAGGCGTCAATACGCTTGGAGGCGCCTTCAACTGAAACCACTAAGCGGCAGCGAAAGCGAAAGCCTTTATGGGCGGCGCTGATTGGCTATCCGCTGTTTTTGGTCGCGGTCGACATGGGGTGGACAATGCCAGCCATGGTGGGCGTTTTTCTCGCCATGCTTTTAGTCGCCCGACGAGCGGTGTTCAGTATTGATTGGCTACTGCTGGTAGTGTTCATATTGATGTTCATTAATTTAAGTATGGTGGGTGAATTAAGTGTCGTGCAGCAAGCGATTGGCACGATGCGACAGTGGCCTGGCGGGGATATCAGTGTAGGTGTATTGCTCTCGCAGGTGATCTCCAATGTCCCCGCCACGTTGCTGCTTGCCGAAGAGAGTGAATGGCAACCGCTCGCTTGGGGTGTCAGTGTGGGTGGGTTTGGGCTGGTGATTGGCTCAATGGCCAATTTAATCGCGCTTCGTTTGGCTCGTCAGCCGGGCATGTGGCGGGAGTTTCATTATTGGTCATTACCCATGTTGGGGCTGGCTTGGCTGTTTGCCGTGGCATGGAAAAGCGCCCTGACATGGTAGCCAGGGCGTTGTAGGGCATTAGTGGGCTGATCAGTCGATGAGCTCGACGGCCACCGCCGTTGCTTCGCCGCCGCCAATGCATAAGCTAGCGATACCCCGTTTGCCACCACGCGTGCGCAACGCATGGATTAAAGTGGCGATAATGCGTGAGCCGGTCGATCCAATTGGGTGGCCTTGGGCGCAGGCACCCCCAAACACATTTACTTTTTCGTGGGGAAGGCCCAGGTCATCCATGGCCATCAGGGTGACCACTGCGAAAGCTTCATTAATCTCAAACAGATCGACGTCATTCACACCCCAGCCGAGCTTTTTCATCAGTTTTTCGATGGCACCAACGGGTGCGATGGTGAATTCGCTCGGGTGGCGCGAATGGGTAGCGTGCCCCAGCATACGGGCTAGCGGTTTGATTCCCTGATGATCCGCTGCTGCCTGACTTGCCAGGATAAGGGCTGAAGCACCATCGGAGATCGAGCTGGCGTTGGCGGCCGTAATCGTGCCCTCTTTGGCAAAGGCGGGCCGCAGCTGGCGGATTTTGTCGAGCTTTGCTTGGAAGGGCTGCTCATCGTGCTCGACCAGGGTTTCGCCCTGGCGAGAAATGACCATCACTGGAGCCATCTCGGCGCTTAGATGACCAGCATTGGTGGCTTCCATGGCGCGTTCAAGAGACGCAATGGCAAAATCGTCCAAGCGCTCGCGGGTGTAACCACGGTCAGTGGCCACATCCTGGGCAAACACGCCCATAAGTTTGCCAGTTTCGGCATCTTCCAGCCCATCCAAAAACATATGGTCTTTCAGCTCGCCGTGCCCCAGACGGTAGCCCCCCCGCGCTTTGGTCAGTACGTGCGGTGCGTTAGACATAGACTCCATACCACCTGCCAGCAAAATATCGCCGCTGCCCGCTTTGATTAAGTCGTGGGCAAGCATGGTGGCCTTCATGCCCGAGCCGCAAAGCTTGTTTATAGTGGTGGCGCCATTGGCGTCGGGGATGCCGGCTTGGCGCATTGCTTGGCGTGCTGGGCCTTGTTTTGCACCGGCTGGCAGTACGCAGCCCATGATGCCCTCGCTGATAGCAGCTGGGTCGATGCCGGATGCTTCAATGGCGGCTTTAATGGCGGTTGCGCCGAGCTGGGGCGCCGTCATGCTCGCAAGGCTCCCCATCATGCCGCCCATCGGTGTGCGTTTAGCGGCTAGAAATACCACATCGGTAGGGTGGCTCATGGTCAATCTCCTTCAGGATTATTGTGATTGTCAGGGCGATTATCATCGTGAGTAACCGTTGATACGTTGACCCGTAGGCGGCGCTGTGGTTCTCTCCAGAGTAACCAAGCAAGCGCTAGTGTAAACGACATGAATGTAATGAATGCATCCCCTCGCCGCAAGGAATTGACGCGCCTAGCCGCTCAGCTCTTCGTTCAAGAGGGCTTTGATCGCACCACCGTACGTATGCTGGCGCAGGAAATGGGTATCAAGTCCGGTAGTCTGTTTCATCATTTTAAAGATAAGCAGGAAATTCTGGCGGCGGTTATCGAAGAGGGTACTCAAAATGCCTTGGTAATTGCGCGCAAAGCGCTCGAAGAGTGCGCCGCTGAGCCTGAAATGCGCTTGCGTGTTATGGCCCGTGCTCACCTCGAAACGCTCTTTACTGACCGCAATGCCCATGTGGTAGCGCTGTTTGAGTGGCGTCGCCTTGACCCGGCGGCGAGTGCTCATCTGAGTCATTTGCGTGATGCTTACGAAGCGCTGTGGGTCGCTGTTATTGATGATGCCCTGGAAGCAGGATTGATCCATGGTGATCGCTTTCTCGTCTCCCGTTTTGTGCTTGGAGCGCTTAATTGGACCGTGCGCTGGTACGATCCTAATGGCCCACGCTCACCCGACGACCTCGCTGATGAGCTTGTCGCCATGATTATGCCTACGCCGGTTTAACGCTCTCTCATCATTACTCCTACCAACGTCTAACCCTGTGATGGGTGAGAGTGCTTGCGCTTTACGACAATTACTTTTAGCGTTGCTTTTATCTTTAGGTTTCCGTTAACGTCAACGGATAACTATAGCCGCCTTGCTTACGTCCTACCTGCAATAAAGAGTGCTCATTTCCAACAACATAAGAGAGCCGTCATGACAGCCACACCTTCATCATTGCCCGACTACCACCACTATCTTGAGAATTTTTCTATTGAGCGTGTTGTCGACCGCTTGGACGATCACCAGGATGGCCTACTGAACGCTTTTGAAGCGTGCTGTGGTCGCCATGTACGTGCCGGACGCGGCGATGTTCAGGCGCTGGTTCAGGAAGATACGAACGGTGATGTGCATAGCTTGACCTACGCGGAGCTGGATGAGCAGAGCGCCAAGCTGGCAGGTTGGTTTCAAGCGCAGGGGTTGGGGCAGGGTGATCGTGTTGCTTGTATGCTGCCGCGGACGCTACAGCTTCTGATTGCGGTGCTCGCCACTTGGCGTCTTGGTGCGGTTTATCAGCCGCTTTTTACCGCATTTGGCCCTGATGCAGTGGACTATCGCCTTGGGCGTGCAGATACAAAATTAGTTATTACGGATCAAGCCAATCGCTATAAATTCGATGGCCTCAGCCAGTGCCCACCAGTGCTGGCGGTGGGTGGTGTCACTAGTGAACACGGCAATGATCATGATTGGCAGGCGGCGTTGACGCATACGTCAATGAGCGCTGAACCGCCGCGCCTCTCGCCTGAGGCGCCCTTCCTGCAAATGTTTACCTCCGGCACGGTGGGCAAGCCGAAAGGGGTGGCTGTACCGCTGTCGGGTATGACGGCGTTTGCCATCTATATGGAGCTGGCCATTGACCTTCGTGATGATGACCGGTTCTGGAACATGGCCGACCCGGGTTGGGCTTATGGCCTTTATTACGCCATTACGGGACCATTGTTACTGGGCGTGACCACCCACTTCTGCGAAGCAGGGTTCAGTGCCGAAGGGGCGCTTGCGTTTATGAAGCGCCATCACATTACTAATTTTGCTGCTGCGCCTACGGCTTACCGGCTGATGAAAGCGTCTGGGCTATTTGATGACGCTCATGAAACGCTAGAACTACGTGCGGCGAGTTCGGCGGGCGAGCCATTAAACACTGAAGTCGTGACGTGGGTGGAGAAGTCGCTTAGCTGTCCAGTGATGGATCATTATGGGCAAACTGAGACCGGCATGACGTGTAATAACCACCATGCACTTGATCACCTTAAGCACGTGGGCGCGATGGGCGTACCAATGCCGGGTTATCGACTGGCGATTTTGGATGCCGAGTATCGCGAGTTACCTGCGGGTGAGCCGGGCGTGCTCGCCGTCGATATCAAAAATTCTCCGGCGCACTTCTTTCAAGGTTACACCTGGCAGGAGAAGAACCCCTTTGTAGAAGGCTATTACCTAACCGGCGACGTAGTGATCCGTAATGAAGACGGCACCTTTCAATTTGCCGGGCGGGACGACGACATTATTACTACCGCAGGCTACCGGGTGGGGCCAACGGATGTTGAGAACAGCGTAATGACACACCCGGCTGTGGCAGAATCGGCGGCGGTGGGGCAGCCAGACGAGATTCGTGGCGAAGTGATCAAATCCTATATCGTGCTGCGAGACGGCTATGAGGCAAGTGATGCACTCGCTGATGAGATTAAGCAGCGAGTGCGTGAACGGCTTTCAACCCATGCCTTTCCGCGCATTATCGAATTCGTGGAAGAGTTGCCCAAAACACCCAGTGGTAAAATTCAGCGATTCAAATTGCGTGCCCAGGCAGCAGAAGACGCCAAGATCGGCGAATAATCATAACGTCCACAGGGAATACGGTTATGCAAGTTAAGGACAGTACCTTTTTGATTACTGGCGCTGCTTCGGGATTGGGCGCTGCAACCGCGGAGCGCCTGGTTGCCGCCGGTGCCCGCGTCGTGCTGTGTGATCTCAACGACAGTGTCAATGCGCATGCTCAACAGCTGGGGCCCAGCGCCCGCGCCTTTCTGGCGGATATTACCTCGGGTGAGCAGATGCAAAAGGCAGTGGATGAAGCCGTCGCGTTGGGCGGTGAGCGTGGCTTGTCAGGCGTGGTGCATTGCGCGGGCGTGGTGAGCGTTGCCAAGCTGGTGGATCGAGAGGGCAATCCCGCTGATTTAGAAAGCTATATCAATACGATCAATATCAACCTGGTGGGCACGTTTAACGTGATGCGACTCGCCGCTGCCGCAATGGCAAAAAATCAGCCGGGTGATAGTGGTGAGCGTGGCGTGATCATTAACACGGCTTCTATTGCTGCGTTTGACGGGCAAGTGGGGCAGTGCGCTTATAGCGCCTCTAAGGCGGGTGTTGTGGGTATGAGTCTTCCGGCTGCGCGCGAGCTTTCACGGCATGCCATTCGCGTCATGGCAATTGCCCCAGGGGTGTTTGAAACGCCAATGATGAGTGAAATTCCGGATGAGGCTGCCCAGGCGCTCGCGGCAGCGGTGCCGTTTCCGAAGCGGCTGGGGCGTCCGGATGAGTTTGCGCAATTAGCGGAACAGATCATTACCAACCCGATGCTTAATGGGGAGTTGATCCGCTTGGATGGCGGTATCCGCATGCAGTAAGGCGTTATCCACGCTCCAAATGACTCGTCGGCTTTTGGCTGGCGAGTTTTTTTATGATTAACACTAAGCGTTGATGGATGGGCGACTAAAGTTCTAGCGTGTTTAGGGTCTATATTCAAACGGGCGCTTGACTCTACTGGGCGCTCGCGCTAATTTTCAAACATGTGTTTGAATGCCGCTGGCTTAATGCAACGATAGGCTTTCAATCCCCCTTATTGGCAGGCGAGTGTTCCAGGAGATATATCATGCCCAGCTACCAGGCCCCTATTCGTGATATGCGTTTCGTTATGGACGAAATGCTTGATTATCCCGATCATTATGCCCGCCTGCCTAATGGTGACGAGGCGTCGCCTGATGTCGTTAACGCTATCTTGGAGGAGGGCGCACGTTTCGCCCGAGATGTGCTGCTACCGATCAATCAAAGCGGTGATGAAGAGGGCTGCCTGTTAGAGGGGGGCGAAGTTAAAGCACCTACCGGTTTTAAAGAGGCTTATCGGCAGTATGTAGAAGGCGGCTGGCCAAGCCTAGCGGCTGATCCAGCGCATGGTGGGCAGGGTTTGCCGCCTTCGCTTGCGATGCTGCTTTCGGAAATGATCTGCGCCACTAACTTAGCCTGGGGCATGTATCCGGGGCTTTCTCACGGTGCTGCCGATGCGCTTCGCCATCATGGTACTGAGGAGCAGAAAGCCACCTATCTTACCAAGCTTGTTGAAGGTGTCTGGACCGGCACAATGTGTCTGACCGAGCCCCATTGTGGTACTGATCTTGGGCTGATCAAGACGCGCGCGGTACCTGCTGAGGGTGATGCGTATGCCATTACCGGTACTAAAATCTTTATCTCAGCCGGTGAGCACGATTTGGCTGAAAATATTGTTCATTTGGTCTTGGCGAAACTGCCCGGTGCGCCGGAGGGTTCTAAAGGTATTTCATTATTTGTAGTGCCTAAGTTCTTGCCCGATGCTCAGGGCGATGTGGGTGCGCGCAATGGCGTCACCTGTGGTTCGCTCGAACACAAAATGGGCATTCACGGTAACGCCACCTGCGTGATGAACTTTGACGGTGCTACGGGTTATCTGGTGGGCCCGCCAAATAAAGGCTTGGCGTGCATGTTTACCATGATGAACGCCGCACGGCTGGGGGTTGGGATCCAAGGCTTAGGCCTGATAGAAGCCGGCTTCCAGAATTCACTGAGCTATGCGCGTGATCGGCTGCAGATGCGCGGCTTATCAGGCAAGCAGGCTCCTGACAAGCCTGCCGATCCGATCATCGTCCATCCCGATGTTCGTCGTATGCTGCTGACCCAGAAAGCCTTCGCTGAAGGTGGTCGTATGCTGGTGCTGTACGCCGCGCAAATGCTCGATGTGGTTGAGCATGGTGAGCCTGGCGAAGAGCGAGATCATGCAGAAACACTACTTGGCTTGCTAACACCTATTGTAAAAGCCTTTCTGACGGAAGTTGGTTTTGAAAGCACCAATGAAGGTGTTCAAATTTACGGCGGCCATGGCTTTATTAAAGAGTGGGGCATGGAGCAATTGGTGCGCGATGCGCGTATTACCCGCTTGTATGAAGGTACTACCGGTATCCAGGCGCTTGATCTGCTGGGCCGCAAGGTGCTCATGAGCCAGGGTGAATCGCTGAAGGTATTTACCAAAGAGATCCATAAATTCTGTAAAGCAGAAGCGGATAACCCCATGCTTAAAGAGTTTGTCGAACCGCTTTCCAAGCTAAATGCAGAGTGGGGCGAGCTGACCATGGGCGTGGGTATGAAGGCAATGCAAGACCGCGAGGAAGTAGGTGCGGCGAGTGTTGATTACCTTATGTATTCCGGTTACGTCACGCTGGCTTACCTGTTTGCTCGCGCAGCCAAACAGGCGTCTGTCTCCCTAGAAGGTGACGATAAAGCCTTTTATGCCGCCAAGTTGAATACGGCTCGCTTCTATTACCAACGACTATTGCCGCGCACTAAAGCGCATGCACAGATGATTCAGGCAGGGGCTTCAAGCCTTATGGCCATCTCCAGCGAAGACTTTGGCTTGGGATTTGAAATTTAATTAACGGCTAGGATGTTAAAAGAGCACTCTCTGGTCAGGCGTTCTGATCGGTGGTTTGCGGCAGAGGGTAGCCCTCTGCCGCTTTTTTATGCCCTGTGTTCATTTCCACTTGCACTCCTGCTAGTGAAGTCGTAAAGTACGCATCCGCTGCCGGGGACGCCAAGCGTTACCAGCGGTGAATAAAGGTGAAAACCTTCGGTTTGTCAGGCAGTTAGCGGTTTTGGATGTGGTCAGGTTTGCATCGAAAACAACGCCCTTGACAATCACCAGGAAATGCGTAGAATACGCCTTCCTCGCTAAGGCAAGCCAAGTCAACGGCCAGCCGGGTAGCTAAGTTAGTTACCGCAGCGAAACAGCTCTTTAACAATTTGATCAGGTAATTCATGTGGGCGCTTGCTGATGTTGGTGACAAATCACCAAATATCAAGGCAAGCGAACATATCGATACTCTTCATGTCGTTGCTTTTAAGTAACGTTGTGAAATTGGTATCACAGTGAATTCGTTTGAACCTTGAGCCAAGTTTGATCCGCTTTTGTTGCTTTCGAGTGAC
>NZ_DFBS01000036.1 GCF_002366715.1 Halomonas sp. UBA3074
TCAAGATGAGACATCCCTGAGGCCAAGAGCCTCCTGAAGGGCCCAGCGAGACCAGCTGGTTGATAGGCACGGTGTGGAAGCGCTGCAAGGCGTTGAGCTAACGTGTACTAATGGCCCGTGAGGCTTGACCCTATAACACCCAAGGGGTCTGGTCGTGATGATGACGCAACATTTAAAACGCCGGATACGCAGCGTGTGGCTAAGCTAGCTCACAGAACAAGGTGAGGCAGGCGAAGCGGCAGGCGATGAGACGATCATAATTTAGCAAACGTTAGTCAGCATGATGTACATAGCCCGTTACGCCTGACGACCATAGCACGCGTGAACCACCTGATCCCTTGCCGAACTCAGAAGTGAAACCGCTTAGCGCCGATGGTAGTGTGGGGTCTCCCCATGCGAGAGTAGGTCATCGTCAGGCACTTATTTAACAAAAAACCCAGTCAACCGGCTGGGTTTTTTGTTGTCTGAAAGAAAATGAATGTCATGGCGAGGAGCGTAGCGACGCGGCCATCTCATCCAGCGGTGGCAAGCAACCCTGAGATCGCCGCGCTTCGCTCGCGATGACAGGGGGCTCGCGATAATAGGTGGAGAGCGGCTGGCTGTGGCCGACTATATGTCATGGCGAGGAGCGCAGCGACGCGGCCATCTCGGTGTTCGGTGGTATTTTGAAAGTGCCGATAATGAAAAGCAAAACTACCAATCGATCGGTTGGCCGTTCCAATCCCAAAAGCTACCACTGTCGTCAGGCGTACGCTGAGCGATGACCGCGAGTAATTGCTCGGCTACAAATGAAGGCGTAAACAGTTTCTCGTCAGGCACTCGTGCTTGAAAAGGTTTAGAAAGCGATGTGTCAGTGGTACCTGGATGTAAGCAGAGTACGACTGACTGCTTGTTGAGTCGCTTTAGCTCTATCGATGCTGTCTTAAGCAGCATGTTATGAGCTGCTTTGCTGGCACGATAGCTATACCACCCGCCTAAGCGATTATCCTCAATGGAACCAACCCGAGCAGAAAGGCTGGCAATTACCGTAGGATGTGATCCTTTAAAAGAGTCTTGCAGAGCCGCTAACAGCAAAATGGGTGTAAAGGCATTGATGGACATTGTCTGCGCTAGATTTTCTGCACTGAGCTGGTCCAGGCGTTTTTCAGGCTGCAGTTGTTGAGCCTTATCGTGAAGGATGCCGATAGCATTAAAGAAGAGGTGAACCGGGCGGGCAGCCAATTTGGCTTTAAGCGCTTGTCTATCCTGTTCTTGGGAAATATCGAGCACGAAGTGAGTGATACGCGGGTCATCAAATGTAAGTGGGCGACGACTAACCGCTATGATATGACCTACCTGAGATGAAGAGAGTAACTGCTCGATAACCGCCGACCCTATGTCCCCAGACGCGCCAACAACCAGAGCGGTATAGTGATGAGGCAGTAAGTGGAACATGAGAGGCCTCTTGATATCCGCCCATTAGCGGGTGGCTTAAAACGGCAAGTAAAGAAATTTAGCGAGGAGATTACTAGGCAGAAGCGTTGATTCGGCCGGGCTGGGCGCTGTTTCGGCCATCTGGTTTATACAGTGTTTTTTCAGCGATCTGACGGATATAATCCAGCATCGCTTGATTATGCTTCATGCGAACTGACAACATTTGCCCCGTTAGCTCATTCATGCGTGAGGCACGTTCACTCTTTTCTAACAAGCTGTCCCAGGCTGTCTGACAGCCAGCATTGGCAGCTGCTTCTCTAGCGCCTTTGGCGCCATCTGCATAACCGAGGCGTTGCTGTACATTCCGACGCACAGATTCAATGCGCTCAAGCTCGGTCAGCAATGTTTGCTTTTCTAAAGACACTTTCGTTAGCGCATCACCGTCAATATCACCTTGCGTCAAGAGGTTTTGCTCGCTGGACAACAACGTAATAAGCGCATCAAGACGCTGCTGTTGATCGGTAAGCAAAGTTGCAAGGCTCATATGAAAAGCTTCCTATAGATCTTTGAGATTGGCAATCAGGCCCTCAGCAATTCGATCAGCGCGCATTTCGAGTCGCCCTTCACGAATAGCATCGCGAATCTCTTCCACTTTTGCAGTGTCGATATCCTGAGATTCATCAATGTTTGACTGGCTGAGTTGCGTTGATTCTCGCGTCGCCGTGCTTGGTGCGACTGGCGATACGCTCTCAGCTTTTTGAGTTTCATCCCGTTGCTGAGTTTGGTTCGAGCGTAATAGCGAATTAATGTTATCAATTTTCACGTTGTCTGCCTCATCGTCAACGTCGATGCGCTTGGCGCTTAGTGTAGTAACTATCGGCAGTGCTGGGTATAACTTTAGGTGGAGAATTAAAAGTCCACTACCAAAATACCGTGATCAGCGACGCGTGCAGTCAGAATTTCCCGCGATTCGAAACGCACGCGTATTTGCTCGCCAAGAGCGCCGCTTTCAAGGGCCTCACCTTCGCGTGAAACACGAAAAGCCGAACCCTGTGCTATGACAGTAACGCGCTGACCGCGTTCAACCAAGTCAGGTGCTTGTAAGTAGTGGGCTAAAAAAGTGCTGCCGTTGCGGATTGGACGCTGTGCGACTTTGCCCACGATGTCGGCTTCTGCTGTCAAAGCTTGTGCCGAGAGGTCGCCCAAGTTACCACCACGTTCGCTGAGCATGGCGGATGTGATCAGTGTGCCTCGTTCAATATCGCTAGCGGCCACTAAATAGGTGCCGATGACATCGACCTGGGCCTGCAAGTAGCGAACTTGTCGGCTGTCTTCGCCGCAACGCACACCAACGGAGACGCGGCCTAATGGCGCTTGATTTGCATTGGGTAAAAACGGTTCTGGTTGGATGCATGCAGGGAGGTGTGGCGATGGCGGCCTCAGCTCAATCACGACTTCCTCGCCTAATGCCTGTGTTTCTTGATACAAAAATTGATGCACTTGCTGGAGTAACTGGTCGTCATCAGCCTGAACGTGGGTAGTGGCTGCCATGACAAGCGTTGCCAATAAAATAAACATATCCCAGTAGCAAGGCCTTCTTAGCGGGATCACGCGCTTTCGTAGCATGGAGGGGCCACTTAGTGGAGAACTGAAATAAAAAAGGGGTAGAGTGACTGCATCGTTAGTGTAGTGAAAAGGTAGCAGCAGCATCACGCGAAATACTGGCAGAAATGCAAGCTGTTCCATGCTTTAGGCTGACGGCGACAGACGTATTCTTCATCATCAACAAAATCCATTTTATTTTTTGCCTCAACGCGAGGGTCGGCATGATTGATCAACTGGAATCTGCCTTTAATTTTCACCAGCAAGCCGTGAGCTTACGGCAAGCACGCCACGATGTGTTGGCCGCGAATATCGCCAACGCCGATACGCCCAACTATAAAGCGCGTGATATCGATTTTGCTAGTGAGTTAAAAAAAGCAGTAGACGGTACTCAAAATGCATCAAGCGATACCGGCGGTGGACTGACATTGGCACGTACCGCTGGAAACCATATTGCTGGCGAAGGCCCCGCATGGCGTGGAGCGGGCAACACCGATTTACTTTATCGCATTCCTGACCAGCCTAGTTTGGATGGAAATACGGTTGATATGGATCGTGAGCGCACGCAGTTTGCTGATAACGCTGTTCGTTATCAAGTCGGACTCACGATGCTCAACAGCCGTATTCAAGGGCTGAAAAATGCCATGCAGCCCGAATAACCAGACCAAATTAGTGAGGAGTTAACCAACGATGTCGATGTTCTCTACGTTTGATATTGCCAGCTCTGCAATGAGCGCCCAGTCTCAGCGGATGAACGTTACCGCTAGCAATATGGCCAATGCCGACAGCGTGGCCGGACCTGATGGCGAAACCTATCGAGCGAAACAGGTCATGTTTGAGACTCAGGCACAAGGCAACCGCTATGGCGTTGGCGGTGTGCGTGTTACCGAGGTAGTGGAAGACGATTCACCGCTGCGCATGGAGTACATGCCCAGCCATCCCGCAGCGGATGAAGAAGGCTACGTAGCAAAGCCCAACGTTGAGCCTGTGCATGAAATGGTCAATATGATTTCTGCCTCACGCTCCTACCAGGCCAACGTTGAAGTATTTAATACCAGTAAGCAGATGCTGATGCAGACGCTGTCGCTGGGTGAGGGATAAGCCATGAATGTCGATACCAGTGTATTGAATAGCGTAAATGGCGGCGGGTCGAATGGCCTTTCCGCCCGTCAGTCCGATGAGCTGCGTGAAAGCTTTATGACACTGCTGATTACCCAGCTACAGAATCAAGACCCGCTTAAGCCGATGGAAAATTCGGAGATGACCTCGCAGTTAGCGCAAATTAACACGGTCAGCGGCATTGAAGAGCTGAATAGCACGCTAGAAGGCATCACCAGCCAAATGGATGCCAATCAGGCACTGCAAGCGAGCGGCCTAATCGGCAAAGGCGTTATGGTTTCTGGCAAGGATGTTTTATTAGAAAAAGATGACGACGGGAATTCTTACACCACGCCCTTTGGCATAGAACTGGACGAGCCGGCGGCAAATGTTAAAGCGACCATAGTAGGGGGCGGTGGCCAAGTCATTAAAACTCTTGACCTTGGAGCGCTAGACGCAGGTGTTCAATCTTTCCAATGGGACGGTCTCAATGAGCAGAAAGAGGCGGTTGCCAGCGGCCGCTATTCGGTTCAGTTAGAAGTCACCGATGCTGAAGGTGAAAAGATCGAATCCACGGCTTTGCAGTACGCCGTCGTCAATAGTGTGACGCCTAATGATCGCAGTGGAAGCGTTCGGCTGGACCTAGGTGCTATCTACGGTCAAATCGGCCTGAATGACGTTAAACAAATTCTTTAATTACTAATTATTAAATAACTTTTAACTAATGCAGCTTTCTTAGGGAAACATCATGAGTTTTTCACAAGCACTTAGTGGCCTAAACGCTCAGCAGCAAAAATTAGGCGCCGTTGGTAACAACATTGCTAACTCGCAAACCGTTGGTTTTAAAAGCTCTAATGTACAGTTCGCCGATGTATATGCAGAGTCGCGTATAGGTCTTGGCGTTCGTACTGCTTCAGTGCTGCAAAATTTTAGCCAGGGTAATGTTGAATCCACTAACCGAAATATGGACCTAGCTATTTCGGGTGAAGGCTTCTTTCGCTTTCAGCAGCCTAATGGTGAAGTAGGCTATTCGCGTAACGGCCAGCTAACCATGACCGCCGATGGACGCCTAGTGAACGCCCAGGGCGCGCAGATTATGGGTTATGCCGCTAACGCCGCTGGTACCGTTCAAGCAGGTGGCGACGTTGAAGCGTTGACAGTAGAAGCCGGCGATTTGGCAGCAAGCGCAACCACGGATCTTGAAGTCTCTTTAAATTTAGATGCGGGAGAGCCTGAAATGGTTGCTCCGCTTGAAGCGGATATTTTAGCAGGGTTGGATGCAGAGGATTATTCATATTCAACAAATGCCACTATCTATGACTCTCAGGGCAATGCGCGTAATTTGACGTTCTATTTTACCAAAATTGACGCAGCGCAAAACGAGTGGGAAGTCAGTCTTAGAATGACTGGCGGGCCCGAAGATGCTGGGACTTATGCTGTTGAAAACTTTGCAAGGCTTGATTTTGATGCAAGCGGGCGGCTAGAGGCTGGTGGGCAAGAAACATTTACGTTCAATGCAGGTGAATTCAATGGGACTCAACTTGAAAATCTTGAAGTTGATGTAGATTTTGCTGGCTCATCGCAGTCTGCCAATAACTCTACTGTTAATGATATTGTCCAGAATGGCTACACGGCAGGCTCTATGGTGGGCGTAACCATCCAAAATGATGGTACCGTTATGCGCAACTATTCTAATGAGCAATCGCGTGCAGCCGGTCAAATAGCGTTGGTTAGCTTTCGTAACCCTGAAGGTTTAAAACCCGAAGGCGATAATCTGTGGACAGCTACTGCTGATTCTGGCCAGGAGTTAGTGGGGGCTGCGGGAACTGGCCTACGTGGCATGATTGAGTCGAGTGCAGTTGAAACCTCTAATGTCGATATGGCGCGCGAACTAGTGGATATGATTGTTGCCCAGCGTGCCTATCAGGCCAATTCGCAAACGATCAGCACCCAGGACGAGCTCCTGCAGACCATTATTAACCTTTAATGATCGGTCATTTGGGTAAGGAGTAAGTACCGTGGATCGAATGCTCTATACCGCGATGAGTGGTGCTAAAAACAGTATGGATCAACAGTCGATAGTGAGTAATAACCTATCGAATGTGAGCACTACTGGCTTTCGCGCGCAGCTACAAGCGGCTCGTTCCGTGCCCGTGCAGGGCGATGCGTTACTGGCAACGCGGACCTCAGCGGTAACGACGACGCCCGGCAGCGACTTTTCCCAGGGCCCCGTTGAGTATACGGGGCGCACGCTTGATGTCGCGATGCAAGACGATGCTTGGATGGCGGTACAGGCGGATGACGGTACCGAAACCTATACACGGCGTGGCGATTTACAGATCGACAGCGATGGTGTCCTGCTTAATGTAGGGCGCCCGGTGATGGGAGAAGGTGGGCCTATTGCGATACCGCAGGGGGCGCAAGTGTCTATCGGCGCTGACGGCACCATTAGTGCCATCCCAGAAGGTGTAGGGCCAGAAGCATTGGTCGAAGTTGGCCGTATCAAGCTGGTGACGCCGGAAGAAGGCGCGTTAACCCGCGGTGAAGACGGTTTGTTTCGTGCTCCTCCCAATGATGAAGGGGAGCCGGGTGCCTTACCCGCTGATGAGAATGCCAAGCTAGTGAGCGGTGCGCTTGAAGGCAGCAACGTTAGCGCCGTCGATGCCATGGTTTCAATGATTGATGTTGCGCGCCGTTACGATATGCAGATGAAGGTGATTAGTAGCGCCGACGAAAATGCCCAGCGCGCCAATGGCATTCTATCTATTCAAGGTTGATGGTGGCCATCCAGCGCTGATGTATATCAGTCGGCCGAGGGAGCAGAGTTATGATTAAATCGTTATGGACAGCTAAAACCGGTTTGGAATCTCAGCAAACCAAGCTAGATGTCATTTCCAATAACCTGGCTAACGTGAGTACCAATGGCTTCAAACGCTCACGCCCAGTATTTGAAGACTTGCTGTACCAGAACATGCGTCAGCCTGGTGCCCAGAACAATATACAGGATCGGCTACCGTCTGGTATGCAGGTGGGCACCGGTGTGCGCGCCGTCGCGACGGAGCGTCTGCATACTCAGGGTGGGCTAGAGCAAACAGAAAACTCGCGTGATCTTGCCATCAATGGCCAAGGTTTTTTTCAGGTGTTAATGCCGGATGGAACGACGGCGTATACGCGTGACGGGAGTTTTCAGCTAAATGAAAATGGCCAAATGGTCACCGCCAATGGTTACCCCGTTGAGCCAGCCATTTTTTTACCGGCGAATTCACTGTCAGTGAATGTGGGTGAAGACGGCACCGTCAGCGTCCGTCAGCCAGGTGTTGCGCTTGATAATGAGGTCGGGCAAATCACCGTCAGTACCTTTATTAATCCCGCGGGTCTTCAGAGTATTGGTGGCAATCTTTACTTGGAAACGGGCGCCTCAGGTGCACCCAATGAGAACATGCCTGGCATGAACGGTGCAGGTCGACTGTTCCAAGGTTACGTGGAAACCTCCAACGTCAACGTCGTTGAAGAGATGGTCAATATGATCCAGACACAGCGCGCCTATGAGATTAATAGCAAAGCAGTGTCAACCAGTGATGAAATGTTGGCACGCTTGAGCCAGCTGTAATCTTCTCACTGGGCTTAATAATAGGCTGCGTTATGCTGGAGTTGCACCACATGTTACGTCGTATTGCGCTAGCCTGTCTGGCGCTTTTAATACTGGTTATTGCCGGGTGTGCCCAAGTTCCCCGCGCTTCTGTGGTAGGCGAGCAAGAGCAAATAAGCATTGTGGATCGCCCTCCTCCGATCCCCAATGGCTCTATTTATCAAGCTAGGCAAGGCTATCAGCCGCTATTTGAAGATCGGCGCCCGCGGGCGATGGGCGATATTTTGACGATAGTCTTGGATGAAGAGGTCAGTGCGAGTAAGAATTCGCAATCCAATGCGGGGCGTAGTGGCAGTGCCAGCCTTGAACTTGCACAGTTGCCTGACGTTCTCGATGTGCTGGCTGAGTATGGCTTCGATGTGTCTGGAGCGAATGATTTTTCGGGCAGTGGCGGCTCCCAGGCCAATAACTCCTTCACGGGTACGATCACCGTATCGGTTCTAGAGGTCATGAATAACGGTAACTTACGTGTGCGTGGTGAAAAGCAAATTGCTATTAATCAGGGTACAGAGTTTATCCGTTTCTCGGGTGTGGTTAACCCGCGTACGATCACTGCCCAAAACACTGTCCCCTCCACCCAGGTGGCGGATGCGCGGATTGAGTATGTAGGTGATGGTTACATCAATGAAGCGCAACATATGGGGTGGCTACAACGCTTCTTCTTAAACGTTTCGCCGTTCTAGCGTTATGGAGAGCCTCGAATGACAGAGCAACTCTTGATAGGCCCATTAACGGGCGGGTCGACCAATGAATGAGCGACAGCAGGCGATAGCAATGCGGTTAAGTAACTTATGGCTACATTTTCGTCGGGCATCCGACGTTTGGCTTGTCCGGCTAGCGGCTTTGGCCTTAGTGGGTGGACTGGCGCAACCCGCTCAGGCAGAGAGCGTCCGGGAGTTAGCGAGCTTTGCAGGCGTACGTGATAACCAATTGGTCGGCTATGGTTTAGTCGTTGGCCTTGACAGTACCGGCGACCAAACGACGCAAGCACCGTTTACCAGTCAAAGCCTAACCAACATGCTCTCACAGCTGGGTGTGACCGTGCCGGCAGGCACAAATTTACAGCTACGTAACGTGGCGGCGGTCATGGTAACCACGGATTTACCCCCGTTCTCAAGGCCGGGTCAGCGCCTAGATATTGTGGTGTCTTCGATTGCTAACGCCCGTAGTTTGCGAGGTGGTACGCTGCTAATGACACCTTTAAAAGGTGCCGATGGTGATACCTATGCCATTGCCCAGGGCAACATGTTGGTGGGTGGCGCAGGTGCCCAAGCAGGAGGCAGCAGCGTGCAGATCAATCAGCAGGCTTCGGGACGTATTCCCAACGGCGCCTTGGTTGAAAGAGAAGTGCCGCTTAATTTGGGTGGCAACGGCGGCATGCTTGAATTACAGCTCAACGAATCAGATTTTGGCACCGTTCAGCGCATGGTCACGGCGATTAATAATGAATTTGGTCAGTCAGTTGCCTATGCGCGCAACGGCCGAGTGATTGCCCTTGATGGGCCTGCTGACGACAATGCGCGGGTCAATTTCATGGCTCGCATCGAAAATGTGCAGGTAACACCTACGGAAGCACCGGCGCGGGTGGTTTTAAATTCACGTACAGGCTCAGTCGTGATGAACAGTGCTGTTACGTTGCGCCAGGCGGCGGTAGCCCACGGCAGTTTATCGATCATGATCGATACCCAGTTTGGGGTGAGCCAGCCTAACCCCTTTGGTGAGGGCGAAACGGTCGTGGTGCCAGACGCGGATATTGAAATCGATCAGCAAGAGGCCTACCTGCAAATCGTAGAAGGTGCGCAGCTCAACGAAGTAGTCAATGCGCTGAATGCATTAGGCGCGACGCCTCAAGACTTAATGTCCATCCTAGAAGCGTTAAAAGTGTCAGGTTCGCTGCGCGCTGAGCTGGAGGTTATTTGATGAGCGCGAGTGATATGACCAGCCAGTTTGCCCTCGACATGAATGGTTTTCAGCGGCTTCAACACACCGCTCGCGTCGATCCTGAGGCGGGTGTCAATGGTGCTGCCCAGCAATTTGAAGCGTTATTCATTCAAATGATGATGAAGAGCATGCGTGATGCGACACCTAGCGCAGGTCTGATGAATAGCAGCGCAACAGATACCTATCAATCGATGCTGGATCAGCAGTGGTCACAAGTAATGGCTTCGCGTGGCATGGGTCTTGCGGAAGTGCTCGTTGAGCAACTAGAGCGCCAAGGAGCTATTCCAAAAGCAGAATCGTCAGCAAACGCTGATCGCGAGTTGCAGGCGTTAATTGCGGGCATTCCTCGGGGCACGCCTCGCATGCTGGATGGTTCCTTCTCGGCCGCTCAAGCTTCCATGGCTGAAGCAACCCCGCAGGGCAGTGGCAGATTTTTGGACGAGCTTGAAGCGATCCGCCAAGGGGTGCAGAGAAGCAGTGAGCCTGTTACTTCTACGCTAGCCCAACGAGAACAAAATGCACTAGCCCATGTCGATCAGTTTGTCCAAACGCTTGCGAAACCCGCGCAGGCGGCTAGTGCTACTACAGGCGTTCCTGCAGAACTGATTTTGGCGCAAGCGGCGCTAGAAACAGGCTGGGGACGCCACGAAATCACCACGCGAAATGGCAATAACAGTCATAACCTGTTTGGGATTAAGGCCGGTAGCCATTGGCAAGGCGAAACTACGGATATTGTGACCCATGAGTATATCGATGGGCGTCGTACCCAAGTCGTCGACACATTCCGTGTTTATGATTCGTTTGAGCACGCGTTTACCGACTATGCCAGCTTGATTAGCAATAACCCTCGTTATGCCGGTGTGATTCAGGCGCCTAATGCTGAGCTGGCGGCGCGCGAGTTGCAGCGAGGAGGCTATGCGACAGATCCTCTCTATGCAGACAAACTAGTCGCCGTCATGAAATCTCTGGGCCCGATTGAAGCTGGCGGCAATTTTCTGGCAGATTCTCGCTAGCCCCTTCCTCAAGTTTTTCTGCGCAGTGCCGATAGTTATAAAAGATATAGGTATCGGCCTAAGGAATTGAATCATGAGCATGTTTTCGATTGGGTTAAGCGGTCTTAACGCAGCACAGAACGCCCTTAATACAAGCAGTAACAACATTAGTAATGTCTACACGCCTGGCTATAACCGAGAGTTAGCCCAACTGGGTGAGGGCCGTGTGGGCGGGGGCGTTCGGGTCAACGACATTGAGCGTCAGTTCAATACCTATGTCGCTGATCAGTTAAACAGTGCAAAGACCCAGTCGAGTGCATTAGAAACGTATTATAACCAAGTATCGCAAATCGATAACTTGTTAGCCGATCGCGAGGCAGGCTTAGCGCCACTCATGCAGGGGTTCTTCTCATCGTTAGAAGATCTAGCCAGCTCGCCATCTGATCCAGCCGCTCGCCAGGGTGTACTGGGCCAAGCCAATACGCTGAGTTCCCAGTTCCGCTCTTTCGATGGCTACCTGCAGGATATGCAGGGAAATATTAATAGCCAGATTAAAGATGAAATTACCCAGATCAATAATACGGCTGAGCAAATCGCGGGCTTAAATAAAGAGATCGCATTAGCACGTGCCCGTACTGGCGAAGCACCTAACAGCCTGCTCAATCAGCGGGACCATATGGTATCTGAGCTCAACGAGCGAATGAACCTGCGCTTGAACGTTCAGGATGGGAAAACCTATAACATCAGCTTGCCTAATGGGCAGCCGCTAGTAACCGGTACTAACTCCTTTCAGTTGGAAGCGGTGCAAGCCGATTATGATCCTCAGCGAACCGTCGTAGGCTATCGCGATGGTGGTGGCAATTTAGTTCAGCTAGACGAATCGACGATTACGGGGGGGGCTTTGGGTGGCTTGATGACCTTCCGTTCTGAAACCCTGGACAAGACACAGAACCAGATTGGCCAGCTAGCCGTTTCACTAGCAACGGCTTTCAACGAGCAGCACAAACTCGGTGTAGATCTTAATGGTGACCAGGGTGAGGATTTCTTTGCCGTTCGCGCACCGCAATCCTATGGTCATAAAGGCAATAGTGAACCGGATCTATTAACGTCGGTGGCGTTCGACCCAGAAACGGTCGATAAGCTGCGTGCTACGGACTATACCGTCTCGTTTGATGAAAACCTTGATCCCGTCGTAACGCGTAATGATAACGGCCAAGTGCTCAGTAGTACGGATCCCGATAGTGCCAATTACGTTGACGTAACAGGTTGGACTGGTGGTGCAGGCAATGGCTCGGGTGAAATCACCTTTGGTGGTGTGACGCTTTCGTTTTCTAGTGGTAATAACGTTCAAGAAGGCGACAGCTTTGAAATCCAGCCGGTGCGGCGTGCTGCCAATGGCATGGAAACCAACATTTCTGATGTGGATAAGATTGCGGCCGCTAGCTTCGCCGATATCGAAGGCGACTTGAATATTGGTAAAGTAAATTTCGATGGTGCTTTTGCTACTAATGAAAATTACACGTTTGAGTTTGAAGGTAGCCGCATCAATACGCCGACCGACATCAATGTCAACGGCGAAACTTATGACTCTGATGTTCCATTAGCCGTAGGTGATCGAATTCAAATCGACGGCATTGAGTTTACTCTCAACGAACTTCCAAAGGATGGGGAAGAATCTACTCTTACTATTAGCCTTAGCGATGCTAGCTCTGGTGATAACCGTAACGCGTTGGCGTTGCAAAACCTGCAATCTGAATCGATAGTCGGTGCTAGCGCAACTGTCTCTGGTGCGTATGCATCCATAGTGAGCGATGTCGGTAACCGTACCAATATCACTGAAGTGAATTTGGACGCACGCCAAGGTTTGACCGACCAATTGACCGCGGTGCAGCAGTCAGAATCAGGGGTCAATTTAGACGAAGAAGCCGCTAATTTGATCCGTTATCAGCAGTACTATCAGGCCAATGCGCGTGTGATCGACACCGCAGGAACGCTGATGGACACCATCTTGAACCTGCGCGGTTAATCCGGGAGCTTAAGTGATGCGTATTAGTACCGTTACCATGTTCGAGCAAAGCACAGCGTCTATGAACCGTCAGCAAAGCGAGCTGATGAAAGTCAGCCAACAGATTGCTAGTGGGCGTCGAATAGTGAATCCCTCCGACGATCCACAGGCGGCGTCACGAGCAGTCGGTGTCGATCAAGCAAAAGCAGTGACTGAACAATATTCAGACGCACGGATTTCGGCGCGTAATTCGCTTTCTCAGACCGAAAGCATTTTGAACAGTGTTAGCGATGCGGTCACTAGTGCCAAAACGCTGTTGATTCAGGCATCGAGTGACACGCTGAGTGACGTCGACCGTGAGTCAATCGCCAGCGAGCTGAAAGGCGTTTACGAGACGATGCTAGGCCAGGCTAATGCCACCGATGGTAACGGTCGTTACCTGTTTGGCGGTTATAAAGATAATGCTCCGCCGTTTGTTAAATCAGCCGGCGGCAGCATTGAGTACCAGGGCGACAGCAATGTACGCGAACAACGTGTGGACGCCTCGCGGCTGATGCCGGTTAACGATAACGGCGAGACTATATTTAAGAGCGTGCCCAGTGGTGCAGGCTATATAGCTGAATCGGTCCGGACTAGCATCCAGGGCGAGCGTCTCACTGGTGGCGAAGCTAGAAATGATGGCACCGCAACATTTACTGGCCCGCAGGTAAGAGATGTAAATGCTGAGGGTTATGGAGAGAACTATCGAATGGTTTTCGGCGGCGATGAAGACGCTGGCTTTACCTATGACGTTCAGAAATTCGATGAGGTGGTTGGTGAGTGGGATACGGCTACTCCAGTGCTTAGCGGTACTTATAGCCCCTCCGGCGAAGGCCAGCAGATTGAATTTGCAGGTGTCTCAATTAAACTTGAGGGGAAACCTGAGGCTGGAGACGAGATCCTCGTTGCTAAAGCTGGTGGAGAGGTTCGTGATGCCGATCTTTTCCGCACGATGGAAGAAGCTATTCGCGTACTAGAAAATCCTGCTGACACTCCCGCCAAGAAAGCTGATCTGCGCAATACGCTAAACACTGCCATGCGTGATCTGGACAATAGCTTAGATAATGTCTTAACCGTGCGTGCGTCTGCGGGAGCACGGCTCAATGAGCTTGATGTCGTTGATGCCGTTGGTAGTAACCGGATGTTGAACTACGAGCAAACGCTGTCTGATTTGGTGGATCTGGATTACGCTGAAGCAATCTCAGAATACAGCTTGCGCCAAGTAGGTATGCAGGCGGCCCAAAAGGCATTCGTGGATATCAAAGGCTTATCCCTGTTTAACTATATGTAGAAATAATTAATTTTCACAAAATGCACTAAAAACCCCAGGCTTTTGTAGAGCCTGGGGTTTTTAGGTTAAGGGCGCCATTGTTTCGATTAAATTTTGTAGAAAGCCTAATCCTTGAGTAAATAAACGCTCTAGAAACCGGCTGATATCGGTCATCAGTACCATCATTAATATAAGGCCGACGATGAGGGACGTTGGGAAGCCGATATTGAAGACGGTGAGCTGAGGTGCGGAGCGGTTTAATATACCTAAGGCCAGGTTGATGGTTAGCAGCGAGGCCACCAGCGGCAGCGCCAGTAACATGCCTGCAGCAAAAATGGTCCCCGCGTAGCGGGCGAGCAAAATAAACGCGTCTGGATTGAACGTCCCAATGCCAATGGGCAGCGTTTGGAAGCTCATAATCAGCGTTTCAAGCACCATTAGATGGCCATTCATCGCCAGGAACATGAGCAGTGTGATCATGTAGAGGATGCGGGAAAGTACCATGATATTGGTACCGCTCGATGTATCAAAAAAGCTCGCAAACGCGAGGCCCATTTGCAGACCGATAAAATCCCCCGCCGCTTGAACGACCGCAAAAATGATATGCATAACGAGGCCCATTGCTAAGCCTATCAGTATTTGTTCGATCATAATGCCGATGCCAGCCCAAGACATCACGGCGATATCTGGCATGGCCGGCAGTATCGGGGCAATCACGATGGCAATAAGAGCAGCTAGACCCACTTTGGCTTGATTGGGCACACTGGAGTGGCCCCAAAGAGGCGAGGCGGCCATAAAGGCAGTGATACGTGCAAACGGCCATAAAAAAGCCACTAACCACCCTTGCAGCTGTGCGAAAGTGACCTCGACCATTGGTTTACATCACCATATTAGGAATATTAGTAAATAGGCGATGGGTGAAGTCGGTAATCAAGCCAATCAGCCATGGGCCAGCAAAGACCAGTACCGCAAAGACGGCTAGAATCTTAGGAATGAAGGTCAGCGTCATTTCATTAATCTGTGTGGCTGCTTGAAACAGACTAATGATAAGGCCGGTGAACAGGGCGGCCAGCAGCATAGGGCCGGCAAGCAGAAGCGTTACTCGCATGCCTTGATAAGCAATACTCATCACCATTTCAGGGGTCATCGCATAAATCCTTTGGGCCATATAAAAGGCACGGCCCATTGTAGGTAAAAGCTTCTTCAGCAACGCGCTATATCATGTAAAAGCTTTCGGCCATCGAGCCAATGATCAACTGCCAGCCATCCACTAAAATGAACAGCATCAGTTTAAAAGGTAACGAGATAGTGATGGGCGGTACCATCATCATCCCTAGCGCCATGAGTGTACTGGCAACGACTAGATCGATAATTAAGAAAGGTATGAATATCGTAAACCCAATTTGAAACGCTGTTTTCAGCTCACTGGTGACAAAGGCGGGCAGCAAAACGCGCATAGGAAGCTCTTCTGGACCTTGCATAGGGCCTACTTCCGCCAAGCGAACGAACAGTGCTAAATCGGGCTCGCGGGTCTGTGCAAGCATAAACTCGCGAAACGGATCTTGGGCAAGCAGCAAAAACTCTTCAAAGTTAATTGATTCGTTGGTCAGCGGAACCCAGGCGTTATCATATACCTGTGCCAATACTGGCGACATAATGAAAAAAGTCAAAAATAGAGCAATCCCTAACAGCACTTGGTTAGGGGGCGTTGCCTGTGTGCCCATCGCTGTGCGTAACAGACTCAGCACTATGATGATGCGTGTGAAGCTGGTCATCATCAGCAGCATTGAGGGTAAAAATGCTAGCGAGCTTAGAAAGAGCAGGGTTTGCAGCGAGAGTGACCATTGCTGTCCACCGTCCTCTAACGGCTGGGAAATAACCCCGGGTATTTGCTGGGCATGCGCTGGCGCGGCGAGTACACAAATAGCCAGTGTGCTGATCAGCCATAGCCAGTACTGACTATGGCGGGTAGCCATTAGAGGCTTAAAAACCGACTGCTTAAAAAAACAGGGCCAAGAAAGGTGCATCCAATGCCTCATGGCGTCTTATGTGGATCGGAAGAAGGGTGCGACCCTTTTCGCTGATTGGTGGCGAGTGCTTTAGACAAACGTTGCGCAAAGCGAGAGGAGGAGGGCGATGAAACGGTTGACGTTCGTTCTTCTGGGGCTGGGCGTTCATGTAACTTGGTAATACGGCCTCCTCCAACGCCAACCACTAACCACGTATCTTCCACTTCGACGATGACAACGCGTTCACGATTGCCCACGGCCGTACTACCGACGACCCTTAAGTGAGCGCCATGACGAGTCGTGTGGTTGCTCCAGCGCTTTAAAAGCCACGTACAAATTAAAATGATAGCAATAACGAGGGCCAGCGCAGCGGCTGTCTTGCCCAGAACAGCCATGCCTACTAATGCTTCACCACTGTTACCCAGTGCGTCAAGTGAGCTGTTCTGCGCCGTGGAGGTTGCAACGCTCATCGATTCAATTTGTGAATACGTTCAGAGGGGGTGACGATTTCCGTGATCCGAATTCCGTATTTATCTTCGATAACAACTACTTCCCCTTGAGCGATTAAATATCCATTAATCAGGATATCCATTGGCTCCCCAGCCAACCCCTCGAGTTCAATAACCGAGCCCTGCGCTAACTCAAGCAATTGCTTGATAGTGAGCTTGGTACGTCCTAGCTCCACGGTGAGTTTCACCGGGATATCCATGATCATCTCAAGCTCTCGCGCTTGTGATGAGCCACTGTCCGGGCTTAGTGGGCGGAACACATCATCACTGGCGGGCTTTGCAGAGGATGCTTTAGACGTCTGCTCGGAAGCTGCAGACGCTTCTTCTCTGTCTTCGTCACTCTCTTCAGCCGCTTCTTGCTCTGCCATGGCAGCTGCCCATGGATCTTCTTCGCTGGCGGCGTCGGAAGGGGTCTCTTCTTGCTCGGACATGGCATCCGCCCAATCGTCTTCAGAGACATTCTGATTAGGCTTATTGGGATCAGTCATGCTTTGGATTCCTTGGCTTTCTGTCGCGTAGGCATTTTAATAAAGTCTTTAGACGAGGCGTTATTCATAGCCGCGTGGTCGATCAAATGTAATACACGCAGCGCATGCTGTTGACGCTGGCTGCCGTACTCGCACTGCATCACCGGCACGCCATCTACACTGGCGGTAATCGAGCGTGGAATGTCTATCGGGAGCACATCGCCCTTCTTGAGTCCCATTACATGAGCGATACGGCTCGGTATCTGAGCAAACTCGGCGACAAGCTCAACTTCGGACTGACGTAGCTCGCTAGCCATACGACGAGACCAGCTGCCATCTTGATCATGGTTGCTATCATTGATCGGGTTGGCTAATAAATCACGCAACGGCTCGATCATGGCGTAGGGCATGCATATCTGAAAATTGCTCGATAGGTTACCTACTTCAATATTAAATTTAGTATTCACCACAATTTCATTAGGTGAGTTGGTGATGTTGGCAAATTTGGATTGAACTTCTGAGCGCAGAAAGCTGATATCCAATGGATAAACAACTTTCCAGGCTTCTTGATATGCATCAATGGCAAGATTAAGCAGGCGTTGAATAATTCGTTGTTCCGTGTTGGTAAACTCACGGCCGTCAGATTTTGTGACAAAACGCCCATCGCCACCGAAAAGGTTATCAACCACCATAAAAACGAGATTAGGCGGGAATACCACCAGAGCGGAACCGCGTAACGGTTTCATGCCGACTATATTAATGTTGGTCGGTACTGGGACATTGCGTGAAAATTCACTAAAGCTTTGATAGCGTACCGACTCAACCGTGATGTCCGCACTGCGGCGTAATAGGTTAAACAGCCCGTTACGGAAATAACGCGCGAAACGTTCGTTGATGAAATCTAGCGCATGCAAACGCTCACGGATGACGCGATGCTGGGTGGCTGGATCATAGGCGCGAATACGCGCTTCATCAGACGTTTGGGAAGATGAAGCCGATGGTTCATCGTCTCCGCTAACGCCCTTCAGCAGGGCATCAATTTCTTCCTGGGACAGTAGATCGTCCTGTGACATGAACGGCTCCAGTTCCCGAGGTTATTGCACAATAAAGTCAGTGAATAAAACTTCACGCAAATCAAGCGGCGGCTGATTCTCCGTTAACGGCACATTCAGACGATCCACAATCGCCTGGGCAAGCTGCTGCTTGCCTTCCGTTGAAGTAAGCTCATCAGCCTGTTTGCCGGAGAGCAACATGAGCAAACGGCTGCGCACTTGGGGCATATGCTCTTCAAGGATGATCCTACTTTCGTCATTGCCAACCCGAAGCGTCACACCCGTATAAAGTAAGCGTGAGCCATAGCTGTCGTCGGCAAGGTTGACGGTAAAGGGTTCAATGCGCATGAAGATGGGCGGTTCGCGCTCCATTGCTTGCTGCTCTTCGGTGGCTTCTGTATCGCCATCACGCTGATCCATTACCATATAAATAGCTGCCGCTGCGCCTGCTGAGGACAGCAGTACTAGGATAATCATTATCCAGAGCAGTTTTTTTGACCCACCGCTTGTTTCTGCCATTTGCGATTCCTGTGAACTCCATGCGTATCACTAGCCGTGTATTATGCCAAAAGCGCATGCTGGTGATAAAATGAACAGGCTCGTTTGGCAAGCCTATCTTTTGGTTTAATTATCTGGTCTGCGAGGAAGCAGAGACTTCATACAGTGTCAGGCGGCAATAATTAAGCGTAAAGGTCGACTCGCCCATCAATGATCAGTGGGCTGCTTTCAGCCCCTAAGGCAGATTTCTCCTCAGAACCATCACCGCCACTGTCGTCACCTATTCCACTGCCCCGGTTTCCTCCCGACTGGGCAAATGCTTGAGCATTAGGATCTCGCTGCTCGCCTACTGATGTCTCGCCTAGTGAGATGCCTTGTTCAGCCAATGCTTCCCTCAACTGAGGAATCGCTTGCTCAAGGACTTGGCGTACTTGGGGATGGGCAGATAAAAAGTGTGCCTGAGCACCCTGTTCGCCAAATTTCAGTGAGATAGACAGCGGACCTAGCTCTGCGGGGTTCAACTGCATTTGGACATGCTGTTCACCCCCGCGCTGAGAAATCTGCACCAGCTGTTGACCTAGCTGTTGTGGCCAAGCCGGGCTTGTTAAGGGTGTTGGTAAGGCGGCGGGAGTCGGTGCGACGCTGGGAGCAAAGCCCTGTGCCGTTTGCGCCGAAGCCAGTGGATTGCTGCCGTTAGTTAATGAGAAGCCAGTTAGTGAGTGCTCACCAAGCTGACCTCCTTTGGGGGTGCCTTTCACTGTCATTAGGGCGCCCATCAAGGCGTCACTGCTGATCTGTGAGTGGGCAGCACTGGTATTGATTTGCGCAAAGAAATTATCAGGCTGCGTTCTTGAAGCGGCCTGGATTTCAATAGAGGGTGAGCGCGCGCTGAACGAACGTGCACTGTCAGCAGGTAACGAGAGAGCAGGTAGTTGCTGGCCGACAACCACATTTAACGTAGAGACGAGCTGCGCCGCTTCCGACTGACTGATGTTTAGATGTTGCGTAATGGCTTGTAGTACTGCTGGGTCGATTGACGAATCAGGCTGGGCCTGAGGTTTATCTTCAGCGAAGGACGCCATTAAATTTAGGCGAGCAGCAATCTCATCTAAGCGCGTAGAACCCTGAGGGTTATCAAGCGTTAGCGCATCCAGGGAGATATCTGAATTCGGTCGCTGAAGTTGAGCCAGCAGTTGAGATAGATCTCCTTCACTGATATCTAGACCCAGTGATTCAAGGGCGGTGCTCAACTCCTCGGGATCGATTCCTAATGCTGCTGACAAAAGGCCACTAAGTTCATCAAACGGTGCGTTTTGTGAAGGTGCCTGTAACGAGCCAGGTCCACCAACCTCAGATGACGGGAAGCGTTGTGTGGCAGAAGCTTGTGAAAGCGCCTGCTGGAAAAAACCGTTGGGTGAGTCTTGCCGGCCGAAAGCGCCATGAGATTGCGTCTGAGGCGAACTTTGGCTGGCCGAAAGCAACTGGTGAATATTCATAGTCAGTTCCCTGGCACCGCTAATGCGGAGTGTCGTTATGCTGACGGGCCAAACGGCTCGTCACCAAATCATCGTTAGTTTTTTGTTCATGACGCTCGCTGCGGCGGTGCTCTTCTAACAGTCGACGCGACGCAAGTGTATCGTAGGAAGAGAGCTTGCGCTGCTCTTGTTGCCAGTTCTTTTGGCTCTGTTGAACGCTTGCCTGCTGTGCCGCTAATGCTTGGCGGGCACGGCTTAATGCGGCGTCCAGCGAAGCTAGAAATTGTTGGTAGTTATACATGGTGGCAGGGTCAATGCCATCGCGCATCGCTTTTTGTAAACGCTCAGCATACTCGGCTCGGTAGTTCTGCAGCGATTGTAGCTGCGCAGTGGTTTGCTGTTCTGTTTGTCGCTCTTGCGCCAGGACTTTGCCCGCTTGATCGCGTGCGCCTCTGGCTAAGTCGGTTAGCATCTCGAGTTGCGATGTACTCATGTACGCCCTCCAACCAGTGTGTGCAGCGCTTGGCGAGAATCGGCAAGCGTTGCGCTCTCATTAATATTTTGTTGTAGAAAACGCTCCAATGACGGGAAACGGTTCACCGCTTCGTCGAGCTGTGGATCGTGGCCAGGACTGTAGGCACCGACGCTGATAAGGTCGCGATTACGTTGGTAGCGCGAGAATAACTGCTTGAAAGTACGCGCTTCCTGGAGTTGCTCAGGAGACGTGATCGCGGTCATCGCCCGGCTGATAGAGGCCTCAATATCAATCGCCGGGTAATGTCCTGCTTCTGCTAATGTTCTCGACAAAACAATGTGACCATCCAGAATGGCACGAGCAGCATCCGCAATCGGATCCTGTTGATCATCACCTTCAGTCAGAACGGTATAAAAGGCCGTTATCGAGCCGCCGCCCCGCTCGGCGTTGCCGGCGCGTTCTACTAGGCCGGGTAATTTAGCAAACACCGACGGCGGGTACCCTTTGGTGGCAGGCGGTTCACCTATCGCCAGGGCAATTTCCCGTTGCGCCATGGCGTAGCGGGTGAGCGAATCCATTATCAATAGGACATTGCGGCCCTCATCGCGAAAGCCTTCGGCGAGGCGGGTTGCATAAGCAGCGCCCTGTAAGCGTTGAAGAGGGGACGTATCTGCCGGAGCCGCCACCACGACGGCACGCCGCCGACCTTCAGGGCCTAAAATATTGTCGATAAAGTCCTGGACTTCACGGCCCCGTTCACCAATCAAACCAACCACAATGACATCGGCCTTGGTGTAGCGCGCCATCATGCCCAGCAGTACCGACTTGCCCACCCCAGAGCCTGCAAATAGGCCCATTCGTTGCCCCCGCCCGACGCTTAAAAGCGCATTAATAGCGCGGATCCCCACATCGATTTGTGCCTCAATCGGTGCGCGCGAAAGGGGGTTAAGAGAGGGTGTGCTAAGAGTTGCACGCGGTGTTTCTTCAATATTTTCGCGATCATCGAGCGCATTGCCATTACCATCCAGCACGCGACCTAGCAAATCCTCCCCAATGGGGAACCGGCGCGCGCTGTTGCTACCCCCTTCATCCAGTGGTGAAACGCGTGCACCTGGCATTAGCCCGGCGACCTCTTCCAATGGCATTAAGAACAGTTTATCACCAGCAAAACCCACTACTTCGGCTTCGGCGTGCTTATCGCTATCGGCTAGCCTGCCATCACTGCCTGGCAGCTCAATTCGGCATGCGCTACCGACCGCCACCCGTAACCCAACGACCTCGATCACCATTCCCGTGGCACGAATAACGCGACCGCTATTACGGTAACGCGGCAAATGGCTAACGCGCTGCTGTGTGCGTCGCAGAGCCTTATTCCAGCGATGTCGATGGGGACAGGTGGTATCTGCCATAACGTATCCGCCTAGGATGAAGGGACGTTAGAAGGGGGTGGTGAATTGAGCCCGCGTTTACGTGATTGGGCCTGAATAGCCTGCCAGCGGCTTTCGAACGTCGCGTCTATTTCTCCCTGTGCACTGGTGACACGGCAGCCACCACGAGCCAACTGATCATCGGGTTGCAGTTTCCAGTTAGCGGCCCTCAGCTCATTGCCTAAATGCTCTTCTACCAACGCATGGTCATTGGGGTTGAGCCATAGGCGCTGTTGACCCACCAGGGGTGGTTCCGTATGCAGAAGCTCGCGCACGATCTCGAGTATTTGCTCGGGCGTCTCCTGAAGCGCATTGCCGGCCAGCTGTTTACCGGTTGCCAAGGCCAGCTCAACGAGATCGTGGGCAATAGTTTCATCGATACGCTCTAATGCATCAGAGAACTGTTTTGCCAAATTTTTCAACGGTGTAACGGTTGAGCGTATTTCTTCTTGCAGGGAAACTTGGCTTTGCTCGACGGCCTCTGCTAAGCCTTTTTCCATTCCCTCTTCCTGCCCGCGCTGAAAGCCTGCCTTATAGCCTTCTTCTTCTGCCTGCTGGCGAATTCGATCATGCAGTTCCTGACGCTCTTGCTCCTCACGGCGGCGCGCCAGTTCGGCTGCCTTTTGTGCCGCTTGCACTTTGCGCTGATGAGCCGTCGGCACATCGTGTTCATTGGCCTGCTCACTGGAGGTGGTCGCAAGCTCATCCATTTGCCAGCGGCGCCAATCGCCATGGCGGTCAAACTTGGGCGATTGAGTGCTAGACATACTCATCATCTCCGCCAGCCAGAACGATTTCGCCTGAATCAGCTAAACGTCGGACAACCTGCAAAATAGCTTTCTGTTCGGTTTCAACTTGAGAAACGCGGATAGGGCCTCGAGCTTCCATATCTTCACGAACCAAGTCGGCGGCACGCTGTGACATATTGCGAAGGAATTTGTCCACCAGGGCGTCCTGAGCACCTTTAAGTGCCACCACCAGCGAGTTGGTGTCGACTTCTTGCAATACCATTTGAATGGCACGGTTATCGAGATCAAGCAGGTTCTCGAACAAGAACATTTCGTCGATAATTTTTTGCGCCAAATCTTCGCTGTGCGCACGCACGGTCTCGATAGCGGTCTCTTCTTGGGAAGAGTTCATCAAGTTAAGAATCTCAGCAGCCGTTCTTACACCGCCCATTTTGCTGCGCTTGAGGTTTTGGCCATCGAGCATGCTGGTCAGTACTTCGGTCAGCTCTTGCAAGGCGGCGGGCTGAACACCGCTGAAGGTCGCAATACGAAGCACGACATCGTTACGCAGCTTTTCTTCGAACAGCTCAAGAATGTCGGATGCTTGATGGCGATCCAGATGAACCAAAATGGTGGCTATGATCTGTGGATGTTCGTCGCGGATGAGTTCAGACACCATCGACGCTTCCATGAGATTGAGCGCATCGATACCTGAATTATTGCCTGTTGTCTCAAGGATATCTTCAATCAGGCTGGTTGCACGTTCGCTGCCCAACGCTTTCGTCAATACCGAGCGGATATGGTCACTAGAGTTCAGGTTCAGTGCGACGAACTCTTCAGTCTCTTTATGGAATGCTTCGAGCACGGCCTTCATATCGTCATGGGAGACTTGGTTCAGTTTGGCCATTTCCATACTAATTTCTTGCACTTCCCCGGCGCTAAGGTATTTAAATATCTCGGCGGCACTGTCTTCATCGAGCGCAAGCAATAAGATGGCGCTCTTGCGGGCGCCACTCATTTCAGCAATTGAATTACTCATTAGCATTCATCCAGCTACGAATGATCATCGCGACCATGCGGGGGTCTTCCTGAGCCATTTCCCGCAGGTCGTTGAGGTTATGCTCATAAAGTGAGGTTTTACGCCGCCGCTTCGGCTTAGCGTAGGTCTCATCGTTATCGTCAGAAGACGTTTCGCCCTCTTCATTCTCATCGTCGCTACCTACGCTCGTGGCTAATGTACCGCCAGGGAACGCGGTGGCCATGACCGGTGGTTGGGTATAGCGCTTAATCAAGGGGCGTAATATCAGCAGGTAAAGTAGCAGGATGGCCAGCGCAACCAGCAGATAGCGACCCAGAGTGGCGGCCATCGAAAGAGTGCTTGGTTGCTGCCACCACTCCACATCTGCGGTTTCATCCTCACTGCGCGCGAAGGGTGAATTAACGACTTCGACTTCATCACCACGCAGCTGTGAAAACCCCATCGCTTGGCGAACCAAGCGCTCGATTTGGGCAACTTCAACTTCGGTTAGGGCGACATCCACCCATTCCCCTTCATCATTCATCTGTGTGCGGTAGTTGACGACCACCGCCGCTGATAGCCGCTCTATTTGGCCGAGCCGATGCTGTACATGCTCAATACTGCGATCGACTTCATAATTAATAACATCGTCTTGGCGCAAATTGCGTAAAGCTTCAGGCGCGGTATCCTCTTGCTGCTCTTCACCGCCATCTTCTCCCTCCTGGTCACCTTCTGGCTGGTTGATGGGGGAAGGCAGGGTGCCCGGCGGGGTATTGCTGAGCGCGCCAGGAATGCCTGTGGCCAATGGATCTTCACCATCAAAGGCAAGGCTGAGCTGACGGCTACGCACGGCTGCTTCATTGGGCGGCTGGTTCGGGCCGTACCGTTCAGACGTTTGCTCGCGGCGTGAAAAATCGATTTGCGCAGCCACTTGGGCGCGTACGTTATCGCGGCCTAAGATGGGGGTTAAAATATTTTCAATACGCTGCTGGTAAGAGCGCTCTACCTCGACAATGTACTCAAGCTGCGATCCATCCAGGTCATTGCCGCTACTCGTTTCAGCAGACAGTAAGCGGCCATCCTGGTTGACCACGGTGACGTCTTCAGCGGCAAGGTCCGGGACACTACCTGACACCATGTGAACAATAGCGCTAACTTGCCCTTCGCCAAGTACTCGGCCGGGTAACAGGGTGAGCACGACAGACGCCTTAGCGGGCTCACGATCGCGAATAAACACCGACGGTTTAGCCATCGAAAGATGGACACGAACGCCTTCTACCGGACCCAGTGATTCGATCGAACGTGCGAGTTCGCCTTCAAGGCCACGCTGATAATTAACCTGCTCGGCAAATTGGCTGATGCCGAACGCCTGGCTATCCATTAGTTCCAGGCCCAAGTTGCCGCCACGAGGCAAACCTTGCTCAGCGAGTTGCAGCCGCAGAGTGTGAACCTGGTCGCTTGGCACCATTAGTGCTTGGCCACCTTCACTGAACTGATAGGGAATGCCACGAGTATCAAGCTCATTGATGATACTACCGCCATCGGCTTCGCTAAGGTTGCTGTAAAGCACGCGGTATTCTGGGCTGCTGGCCCACATGAAAAGTGCCGCTACAATGGCAATAGAAGCAGCACCCGCGATAAGCAGTGCGACCAGCGGGTTGCCGCGCAACTGCTTAAGCGTTCGTCCGACGGCCGAGTCGCTACCAGCATCGCGTTCAGTATTCCCATTAGCGGTAGTGCCGCTACGAGGAGCGGCTTGATTCGTACTGTTTTGACGGCCTGCCGTTGCACCGGTTTCGCTCATGCGTCCCTCCAAAGGGGCAGGCAAAACGGGTGTCGGCCCAGGCGCATCACCAAAGAAGGCATAGGCTATATCCGTCAATCGCGGTTATCCGCCAAAAAGGTGAGGCGGAATTGTGATGGACGCCATTATCCGGTGCCCCGTCCAGCCTAAAGGAACGATAAGCTTCGCTTTTTATGCGTATTTGTCCGTATGAGATAACTAGCTTCAGTGTTAGGCTTTTCGCATTAGTTTTTTGCGAATTGAGGTAAGCGTATGAGCACTCCCGCAATACAGGCTGCCCTTCAGCAGATGCAGGGCTTGGCAACTCAGGCGGCGTCCACGCAGCCGCTTAATGGCGCTCAGGCTTCAACAGCGATCGGTCACGGCGGGTTCGGGGGCGAGCTTCAAGCTTCTATTCAGCGCATTAACCGACTTCAGCAGGCGGCTAACAGCCAAGCCATGGCTTTTCAGGCGGGTGACCCAAATCTGCAGCTAAACGATGTGATGGTCGATATGCAGAAAGCCAGCGTTGCTTTTCAAATGGGGCTTCAGGTTCGCAACCGCCTAGTCTCTGCATACCGTGACGTGATGAACATGCAAGTATAGTGTTTTAACTAATCAACAATGTTTTTCGTCGTTAAGCTCTAGGCTTCCAGTGAGATTAACTGCCCTTGCATTTCTTCTAGTCGCTCGGCGATTTTTAGTACTTCTTCTGCGGGTATTTGACGGATTACGTCACCAGATTCCCGGTCAATGACGCGCGTAATGACCCGCGATGATTCTTCGCTTAGTTCGAACTCCAAGCCTCGTGGGCGCATCGTCTCGTTGATACGCTGGATAGGTTCGACGAGCTCTCCGTTCGTTATCTCGCGCTCTTCATTGTTGCTGCTATTGCTAAGCTGAGTATTGGTGGCCGCTAGCTGAGCTAGCGTACTCTCTAGCCGCTGTCTTGGGTTTAAATGGCTGAGTGTCGAGTTTAGCGGTGTCGTTGCTTCAGTGGGTAATGAACTCATGGGTACATCCCTCTTGAAAATCAGCTTTGATAGTTCGTTTTTAATGCAACAATGAAGCGTATCGGCTTTTAGCTTGGTTTTTTGTATAACAACTCTATTTTTTTATCGGCACAGCGCAAAAAAACTTTATGTTGTGCTGCGGGTGGGCGCTGAGCGCGCCGACGCTATGCTTTCTCTAGTGCTTGCTATAGCCCGCTTAATAGGCATAAGAATGGCGGCTTTTTGTGCATACGCCGCCCGGTTAGCATCTGATATGCTTCTTCGCCTTGCGGTGAACGAATTAACGCATAAAAGTGAGCGAGGCAAGCATGGTAATCCAGCAGGATGAGTTTGAAACAATAGCAAACACAACAGTGATCGAGTCTCTGCTGAATACGCTCATTGAAACCGGCGGTGTATCACTATGCCTTGCCAGTACGGATGCACGTCCAGAACCCGTTGTCTTGATGGAGCAGCATCTGAAACAAACCTTGGTGATGGATCTCTCCTCGGTTGATTATCTACTGCATCATTTACAGGCAGGTGCTGCCTTTTATTTGCGTGGCCAAGCGCAAGGCAAGGTGTTGAAAACTCCCCTTTTGCATTTGACGGAAACGCGCCATGCGGGGGGGCGTTTTTTGTGCTGCAGTGATTATCCTGCAACGTTAGACATACTTCAGCGCCGTGAATCCTTTCGTGCCGAGCTGCGTATGGGAATGGTGGTGACCGCTGTTTTGGGAAGCGGCGAGTCCCAAGTGGTGGGTGAATTGAAAGACCTTTCCCAGGAGGGCTGCCAGCTCGAGCTGCCCTTGGCGGCTAGCGGTCTGTTGGCGGAATCATCCAGCCCTCTCAAGCTGGCGTTTAATTTCCCGGATGGCACTTACTTTGAGGTGCTGGGCGGTGCCCGCCATCAGCAAGCCGATGCGGAACGCCACCTGCTGCGCGTTGGCTTTAACTTCGTTGAGTGCAGTGCTGAGCAAGAGCGACAGGTTTGGTATTTTGTTTGTGAAATTGAGCGTGAAGCCGCACGTTATAAAAAAGAGCAACAGGGTGATCGTCAGCCCTCTCCGCTGTTCTCAATGCCAAGCAAACGTGCTGGTGCCGATGAGCTGCTCGGTCGCCGAGATATTCAGCGCTACGCCACTCCGATGGCGCGTCGGTTGGTAAAAGTGGCGGCTTATTTGGATGCACAGCTCCTAGCGTTGCAGCAAGGCAGTGATATCGATGGGCGGCAACTCTCGCGTTATGCGGATCGCATTTTGGAGCTCCATGGAGAGGATCGTGAAGCCTTACTGTTTGCCTCTCGGTGCTTGTTTCCTGAGCCTTTGGTGGTGCGTCATGGTATTGCGGTGGCTATTCATTTGCTTGATTTTGTGGGTAGCAGCATGCCGCGAGATTTGCGTAAAGCGATTGTCGCCAGTGGGCTTATCCATGATCTGGGCAAAGCACTGGTTCCTCAAGTGCTGTTCAAGGCCCCGCATTTTGAAGCCAGTCATCGAGCGGCGATTAGCGAACATGTTCACTTATTGTTGGATCGCTTACATAACTGCCAATGGCTGGCCCCGGCTATTGTCCAGGCGGTGATTGGAGGCATTAACGAGCGCCTGGATGGCAGCGGCTACCCTGGTGGCCTCAGTGGTAATGACCTTAACGAGCTCGCGAAAGCCAGTGCTGTGGTCGATGTGGTAGAAGCCATGCGGCGCGACCGGGCTGATCGACCCGCCAAAACGGCACAGCAAATTTACCGCCATTTGTTACACCACCCGCACCAATTTGATAGGCGTTGGATCAAGCGCTACATCGAACATTTCAAGGGCCTTCCCGTGGGCTCGCTGGCGCGTTTTTCCAGTCAGCAGCAGGGGTGGGTCTTACGTATCGATGCAAAAGGCAACCCCACCGAGGTTCTGCTTGCGCCACAAGCTGAACCTCCCATGCGGGATAATGTAGGTACAGTGGTGAGAGACAGCATTGTTGAGCGGCTCGGCCGATCCGTAGGAGAGGTAGCGGTTTCTACCTGATAGAACGCGTAATGGGGATTGATGGGCAGTTAATGTTATGTACAGCGTTAGGCAAAAAAAGCCCTGTCAGACGTTAAAGTCGCTAAGGCCTGCGCCGATAGATAACAGTAGTAGCGTGTAGTTCGCTGTTTAATAACTTTTAATTTTTCGTGGCTCCCCGCTTTAAGCGAGCAAAGAACCACGTACAGGAGTTCCGCTTATGACTTACTCTCGCGGTGGCGCCGCCTATGGGCGTGGAGCTAACGCTTATGCGCGTGTCGGCGTAGAAAGCGGAGTGATGTCGGCAGACCCGCATCAGCTGATTGTGATGCTATTTGATGGCGCAAAAACCGCTATTCGTGCAGCCCGTATTCACATGCAGACGGGTAATACGGCTGAGAAAGGTAAGTCGATCACCAAAGCGCTGGATATCGTTAATAACGGTCTCGCCGCTGCGCTCGACCAGGAAAAGGGTGGAGAAATTGCCGAGCGTTTAGCCTCTTTATATGACTATATTGCTCGACTGCTCTTGACGGCTAACCTGCGTAACGATGAAGAGAGCCTGAATCAGGCCGAACGCTTGCTTGATGATATTGGCTCAGCCTGGCGTGATATCGGTCAGCGGCAGAGCGCGTGAGGCAATGATGTCAGCTTCTACAACAGCTTGTGATCAAAATGCTCAACAGACGCTGCTTGCTAGCTATGAAGCGCTATTGAGCAGCGTTGAATATATGCATGAACTTGCCAATGCTGAACAGTGGGCGGAGCTCATTGAACAACGCACCAGCTATGTGGTGTTAGTGGAGCAGTTACGTGAGTTAGACGCAACGGTATTACTTGACCCTGCCGCTCAACAGCGTAAAGCAGAGTTACTTGAGAGCATACTTGAGCATGACGTTGATATTCGGCGCCGCTTAGTAGCACGTCGAGACGAGTTGGGAAAGCTGATTGGAGTGTCGCAACGGCAGCGCGACCTGCATCGCGCTTACGCGCCCCAGCAGGGTGCGCTCTCCCCGTATGCCGCTGATGATGCTGATGCCAAGAGGTCGTCGTGAGCGGCATTACCCCCCTCATTGATACGCTCTTGCACCAAGTATTAGGGCGACAGGGAGAGGTATCGCTTCAGCGGGCATTGGATCAGCCTGTGAAACCAATACCGCATGGCGAAGGGCCTCGTGCGGTGATGCGTGATGCAAATCTAGATGGTCGGCCACCGGCGTCCCCGCTGAATGATTTAAAGCGATTACCCCATCCACTTGATGGGGGGAGAACGCTCCCGGGCGGTGAACCATTGCCGTCTTCACCGGGCTCTACTCAGACCCACTTTAGCCCCGCCGCCCGCACTATTGCAGATGTATTGTTGCGTTTTCCAGCGCCCCCCTCTGTCATGCGCCCCGAAGCACCTCTTGTCGCCGGTAATGAGGCGCCTGGGGCTAGTACCGTCGCGACGCGTTTGGAAGCCAGTATTCGCGATAGTGGGCTGTTTTATGAATCCCATTTAAAGCGCTGGTTTCAGGGCGAGGGGACTCGCCAACAGTTACTTAATGAGCCACAAATGCAGGCTGGACCACGGCCATTGGCCCCCTTGTTGCCCACGGGGCTGGTTGGTTCGCAGGCGTTGACGGGATTGGCGCCACTGGCGACCCCCAATGCCGCTGGGCAAGGGCTCGCTCTCTTACCTAACGTGCCGTTTGTACCCATCACTCATGAAAACAGCTTGGCGTCTCGGCAAGGTTTGCTCCCTGGGCAAGGTGTCGTTGCCAGCACGCCGCCCTCTGCTTCAGCGGCGGGATCCGTTTCAACGCCTCCTGCTGCTATGAACGGGGCAGTGCCTGAGAGTGTTCAAGCAAAAGCGGATCTGAGTCATGCAAGGGAAGTGACCGAGCTAATGGCTCAGCGCTCGACGCGAGACGTCGTCCACGAAAGCCTTCAAAGCCTAGTCCGCCAGCAACTTGAAATGCTGGTGATGCCGACTATTCGCTGGGAAGGAGATGTATGGGCGGGCATTTTCATGGCCTTGGTGATCAATTTACCGGCGCGTGAAGAGGGGCAGGAGAGTCGCCAGAAAGAGGGTGAGCCTGAGGGCGGGTGGCGCTCTGATATGCAGCTAAACGTTCCCAATCTTGGGGCGTTCAATGCTTCGCTGTGGCTCTATCGAAACGTGCTAAGCATCGATTTTACTACTGAAAGCATGGCGGCTTATCAACGAATTGATGCGGGGTTGCCGGCCTTGGAAAAGCGCCTGGGCGCTTTAGATCTTCAAAAAGTGCAGCTTCGTGCACGCTATGTCGAAGCGGAGGTCGCCCATGACCACGTCGGGTGAGCGTCGTCGCCAAGCCGTGGCACTGGCTTATCAAGAGAACGATAGAGCCCCTCGCGTTGTCGCGAAAGGCTATGGTGACTTAGCCGAGCGCATTATGGCAGAAGCTCAGCGCCAGGGTATTTATGTGCATGATGCGCCTGAACTGGTGGCGCTATTAATGCAGCTAGATTTGGATGCGGAAATCCCCGCAGGCCTTTACCAGATTGTCGCAGAACTCTTGGTGTGGGTGTTCGAATTGTCGGAAGAAGGGCTAAGTCATCGTGAAATGCCCGAGTAGCCAATTACAGACGTTGTATGTAACCATGACGATAGGTAATAAAAAGTCATTAATGGCGCCAGTACAATGGTCACAATATCGCGCCTGAGTCGTTTAATGGGACATCATGAGTCAAACCAACTTTCTCGATGAAATTCAGGAAATAAATTTAGCGTATTTACTTCTGGCGCAGCGCTTGCTTGATGAAGATCGTGAGGCCGCTATGTTTCGTTTGAAAATTGATAGCGAGGTTGCCGAGCTACTGGTTTCTCTCAATGCGCGTCAACTCACCAAATTGGCACGTACTAGCCAACTGCTGTGCCGGTTTAGCCAGACGAGTGCCGAGCGGCTGCGCCAGCTCACTGAGAATCCACGTGATCAGGGTTTGGCAGGACTACACGCTTCGCTACTGCTGGCGAGTGAATCTTTTGAGTCCATGCCCTCAGGAGAAGCGAAGTGAGCCAGAAAAGCTTGGTCGATGAAATGCACCAGGTGCAGTTGGCGATTGAGCTAATTGAGCTGGGGGCGCGCTTGCAGGTGCTGGAGACAGAAACGGAATTAAGCCGCACGCGTTTGATCAAGCTATACAAGGAAGTGCGGGGCATGTCGCCACCTAAAGGCATGCTACCGTTTTCCACTGACTGGTTTATAACGTGGCTACCTAATGTTCACTCGTCGCTATTTTTCAATATGTATCTAAGCCTAAAAGAGGCGGCAGGGTGCGAGCGAATTGATGCTTTTGTCAAAGCTTACCGACTTTACGATGAGCAAATGGCATTGGAAAAGGTGGAGCCGGTACTGGGATTGACGCGCGCCTGGACGCTTGTACGGTTTTTTGAAAGCGACCTGCTGCAGCTCAATCAATGTACGCGCTGCACAGGACAGTTCGTGGCTCATGCGCATAGCCCTGCTCAGCATTATGTGTGCGGTATCTGCCAACCTCCTTCAAGGGCGGGTAAAACACGTAAGGCACAGCAGGAAGATAGTGAAAAATTGTAACAACACCAGCGAAGCCCATGCTAACGAGCGGTAGTTGAGGTATAAGACGTAATGCTGGTTGCTGAGTAACAATTAAACATGAGTTATCGGCGTAGATAGCTGTAAAAGCCGGTGATGCTTTTTCATTAAATGACAGCTTAGCCCTAGTATAATGGGGTTAGATTGTGCTTGGGATGGAACGTCGCTTAAACATCAGAACAGGTGGCTAAGTTTTGGTTCCCTTATTTAATACTGAATACCGCAAGGACCCTGCTTGTGCTGATACCTCTAGGCTATGTGATCGTATTGCTTTCTGTGTTTGGTGGCTATGTGTTGGCAGGCGGCAAGTTAGGGCCTCTCTATCAACCACTAGAGCTATTGATTATCGGAGGGGCTGGTGTTGGCGCATTCATTGCTGCCAACAACGGTAAGGCGATTAAGGCGACGTTTAAAATCCTGCCCAGGCTTAAACGGGCGAAAAAATATAACAAAGCGTTGTACATGGAGCTAATGGCGCTGCAGTACAAACTGCTGACCAAAATCCGTCGTGAAGGCATGCTAGGTATTGAGCGTGATATTGATAATCCTCAGGAGAGCCCGCTTTTCCAGGAGCATCCTACGGTGCTGTCAGATCCCCATATCATGAATTTCTTAACGGACTACCTGCGTCTTATGGTCAGTGGAGGTATGGAGCCGATGGAGATTGATGAGCTGATGCTGCATGAGATTGAGGTCTTTGAGCAAGAGGCGCATATACCCATTGACGCCATCGCTAAAGTAGGCGATGCCATGCCCGCCTTTGGTATTGTCGCGGCGGTCATGGGTGTCGTAAAAACGTTGACCTATGCAGATGCTACGCCGGCCCAAATGGGAGTCATGATTGGGCAGGCATTGGTGGGGACTTTTTTGGGTATCTTGCTGGGCTACGGGTTCATCAGCCCGCTGGCAAGTTATATCGATCGGCAGGCTAAAGAAGCAGAAAAAATGTTGCAGTGTATCCGTATTACGCTGCTCGCCAGCCTGCATGGTTACGCACCTCAGTTAGCAGTAGAGTTTGGTCGCAAAGCGCTATTTGCTGCTGAACGTCCTACCTTCACCGAGCTAGAAGAGTATGTGAGGGATGCAAAAAAGGCCGGTAGCGCATGAGCAAGGGTGGTGACAAGCGTCCTATCGTTATTAGACGCAAAAAAGTCGTTCACGCTCACCATGGTGGGGCTTGGAAAATTGCTCTAGCGGATTTCATGACCGCTTTAATGGCCTTTTTTTTAGTGCTATGGCTGTTGAGTGTTTCTAGTGAAGAGACGCGCAGGGGGGTGGCCGAATACTTCAGCACACCTCTCGTCACCGCTATGACAGGAGGTGATCGCTCTGGTAGTACGAGTGTCATTCCTGGCGGCGGCCCTGATCCGACCCATAGTGATGGAGAACGAGCACGCATTGATACGTTACAGCGTACTCGCCCGAGCTCAGAGGATCAGCGCAGGTTAAGAAACGTTCAGCAGCGTATTGAGCGGGCGATTGAGCGGGACCCCGAGCTTCGCCAACTGCGCAACCAAATGCGCTTTGACATGACTCGCGAGGGTCTTCGCATACAGCTGTTAGATACCGATCAACGGCCCATGTTTGAGTTAGGTAGTGACCAGGTAGCGCCTTACATGCGCAGTCTGCTTCGTACCATCGCGCCTCTGCTCAACGAGCTGCCCAATGAACTCAGTATCAGCGGTCATACCGACAGTGTTCCCTATGCGGGAGGCTATCGCGGCTATAGCAACTGGGAACTTTCCAACGACCGGGCTAATGCTTCGCGTCGTGAGCTTATTGCGGGTGGGTTTGATCCAGATCAGTTACTGCGTGTTTCGGGCTTTGCAGACCGTGTACTGTTGCCGGAGACTGAGCCAACAGACCCTATTAATCGCCGGATAGAGTTGGTGGTGCTGCTGCCCGAAATAGCGGAAGCGATCCTTAATCCAACCATTATGAACGCTGAGGCTTCACGGCCAGACGCTGCAGTTGAGGCGTTAAAAGAATTACCACAACAAGACGAGCCTCAGGCACAAGCAATAGAGTGACCTGAACCTGTCATAGCCTTTCATAAAAAAGCGACGTTAAGGGTGGAGCGGTGAATGGATATAGCGGATTTTTTTGACACCTTTTTTGAAGAGGCAGAAGAGCTGTTATCCGATATGGAACAGCACTTGTTGGAGCTGGATGTTGATGATCCGGACAGCGAGCAGCTCAATGCTATTTTCCGTGCCGCCCACTCGATCAAAGGGGGCGCTGGAACCTTTGGTTTTGTCGTGCTGCAGAAAACCACACATATTTTGGAAAACCTTCTCGATTACGCACGCAAGGGTGAGCTGACGCTGCGCGCCGACCTCGTGGATACCTTTTTAGAGGCTAAAGACATCATGCATGAGCAACTCGATGCCTACCGCAGCGAAGAGGAGCCAAACCAGGAGGCGTTTGAACGCATTTGCCAAACGCTGCAACAAATTGCTCTGGATGAAATCGGTGAACAGCTGGATGGGCCAACGCCCCCCGCCGCCCAACCCAAGGCCTCGCCTGCCCCTATCGAAAGCAGCGAAGAAGCAAGCAGCAGTGAAACACCGGACGCAGGCGGTCATCTACTAGTGGCACTGCTTAACGTTGAAGATAAAGACCGCATTTTACTGGTTGAAGAGCTAGAGCAGTTAGGCGAAGTGCTCTCTCAATCGGGTGATGCAAAGCGCTATGAAGTCATCCTCAAAAGCAGCGATAGCGCTGACGATATTGAAGCCGTCATGTGTTTCATTATCGAGCCGGATCAGATTGCCATAACGGCCGTTGAGGGGAAGGTAGCTGAATCGGCGACTGCTCCCCCTGCGGTGTCGGCCCCCGCGGCCCCAGCGCCAAAGACACCTGCCCAACCCGCGGCCGTCAAGGGGCAGTCAACGGCATCAACCGCCAAAGAGAAACCCAAAAAAGCCGCCGCTGAGTCGTCGTCCATCCGGGTCTCTGTGGATAAAGTCGATCAAATTATCAATTTGGTGGGCGAGCTGATTATCACTCAGTCGATGCTTGATCAAACGGTGAGCGATTTAGAAGATCAGTCTGTGGGTAACAGCTCATTGCAAAATGGCATGAGTCTCTTACAGCGCAACGCCCGTGACCTCCAAGAGGCGGTCATGTCGATTCGTATGATTCCCATGGAGTTTGTCTTCAGCCGCTTCCCACGCGTGGTTCGCGACACCGCGGGTAAGCTGGGGAAAGAGATTGAACTGGTTACCGAAGGCAAGTCGACCGAGCTGGATAAAAGTCTGGTTGAAAGGATCACCGACCCGTTAACTCACCTAGTGCGCAACAGCCTTGACCACGGTGTTGAAATGCCTGATGTGCGCGAAGCCATTGGCAAGCCGCGTACGGGTAAGCTAACGCTATCGGCGCGCCATCAGGGCGGTAACATCTTAATCGAAGTACGTGACGATGGCGCCGGGATGGATCGTGATCGCTTGCTGGCGAAAGCGCGTGAAAATGGCCTTAACGTTTCCGAAACCATGTCGGACGAAGAGGTTTTCCAGCTCATCTTCGCCCCTGGCTTTTCAACCGCCAAAGAAGTCACCGACGTTTCTGGCCGAGGCGTGGGCATGGATGTCGTGAAGCGTAACATTCAAAGCATGGGTGGGCGCGTTGAAATTCAGTCAAAGCTAGGTGAAGGCACTAATACGCGCATCGTGTTGCCGCTTACGCTGGCCATTTTGGATGGTATGTCGATTAAAGTGGGGGGTGAAACGTTTATTCTCCCACTGTCCACTGTGCTGGAGTCGCTCCAGCCCTCTAAAGACGACATGTACGCGATGGCCGGAGATGATGTGGTCATTAAAGTGCGTGATGAATACCTGCCGGTAATTGCGATTCATGAAGTGCTTGATGTCGCCAATGCAATTACTGACCCCACCAAGAGTATCGCCGTGATTGTCCAGGGCGAAGGTCGACGTTACGCCATGCTAGTGGACGAACTGATTGGCCAACAGCAAGTCGTGGTCAAGAACTTGGAAGACAATTATCGCAAAGTGCCCGGCATCTCGGCCGCTACTATTTTAGGGGATGGTAGCGTTGCGTTAATCCTTGATATTACCGGCTTACATCGCTTGAGCCGGTATAAGAAAGAAGCAGGCAAAAAAGTAGTGAACAATCAAAACCTATCATTTTTCAAGGAGGCTGAGCCGTCATGAGTCAAGCCAATAGTGGGGCAGTATTAGCCGCAGAAGCCGAAAACCGCGAATTCCTGGTGTTTTCATTAGGCGAAGAAGAGTACGCCATCGACATTTTGAAAGTGCAGGAAATTCGTGGGTACGAAAATGTGACACGCATCGCCAATGCACCGGATTTCATCAAAGGGGTGACCAACCTGCGTGGTGTGATCGTGCCGATCGTCGATCTGCGCATTAAGTTTCATCTTGATAACGTCGAATACGGTGGCCAAACGGTGGTGATCGTGGTCAATGTCGCAGACCGCGTGGTCGGCATCGTGGTCGATGGTGTTTCTGATGTGATGACACTCACGCCTGACCAAATCAAGCCAGCCCCAGAGTTTGGTGTCACGCTCTCGTCTGATTTCCTAAGTGGCCTAGGCAGTCTAGATGATCGCATGTTGGTGCTGGTGGATATCGATAAGCTGCTCACCAGCGAAGAGATGGCGCTGGTCGACAGCACCAGCAGTCACCAATAGCAGGCAAACAGGGCATAGGGAACATGCCGACTACGTACTAACGATTAATGCAGACTCGCGCTAGGGAAAGCCGCGAGAAGTGCTGGTTTTGCGTGGAGAAAAAGGCGTGACGCAGCAATTACGGCAATTAATGAATGATATGACGGTGCGTTTAAGTTGGGGGCTGGTGCTCGCGACACTTTCGCTACTCGTGTTAATTGCCAGTGGTATCGGCCTGTATGCGTTGCACCATGGCGCCGCCATCGTTCAGACAGCGAACGACATTGTGACCCAGCAAGCGGCCTTCAGTGCATTTGCCGCCACGATCCGCTGGGCCTTGCTCGCGGTTGTGGCGATGACGGTAGCGACAGTCATTGTGGTGGTCTGGGGCGTAACGACCAACGTATTGCGCCCCCTAGATCGCCTGGTGGGGCATTTTGAGCGCATGGCGCAGGGCGACCTTAGCCAGAGAATTACCACACCCGGCAACAATGAAATTGGACGCCTATATAGTGCCATGGGGCATATGCAGCGCTCACTTTCGCAAACCGTGGGCACCGTGCGTACCAGCGGCACCTCCATCTATGAACGCTCCCAGCAAATCGCCAGTGGCAATAATGACCTCTCATCACGTACTGAGCAGCAGGCCTCTTCCTTGGAAGAGACAGCTTCGAGTATGGAGCAGTTAGCTTCTACGGTGGGCCATAATGCTGAGAATGCTCGCCAAGCAAGCCAACTGGCAGGTAGCGCGACATTCACCGCACGGCAGAGTGGTGAAGAAGTTGGGCAAATCGTTGATACCATGCAGGAAATCAGCGCTAGCTCACATCAAGTGGCGGACATCATAACGGTTATCGACAATATTGCCTTTCAGACCAATATCTTGGCACTGAACGCCTCCGTTGAAGCTGCCCGTGCTGGCGAACACGGCAGAGGATTTGCCGTCGTGGCGCAGGAAGTGCGTAGCCTCGCCAGTCGCAGCGCCGCGGCTGCAAACGAAATTCGCACGCTGATTGAAGCCTCGCTCACGAACGTAGATACCGGCACTCAGCGAGTCAATCAAGCTGGGCAAACGATGCAGGACTTGGTGGCAGCGGTTCAGCGGGTCAGTGACATTATGGACAGTATTGCTGCTGCGTCCGAACAGCAAAGCAGCGGTATCAGCCAAGTGAACCAGGCCGTTGCGCAAATGGATCAAGTGGTTCAACAAAATGCCCAATTGGTTCAACAGGCAGCACGAAATGCCAATGAGCTTGAAAGTGAGGCGGCTCGCTTACGTGAGGCCGTGGAGCGCTTCCGTGTCGCAGAACCATCAAACTCAGAACCATCAAATTCTCGCCTATCTTCCTCTTTTCCTGCGCCTAGCCTGCCAGGGGTAGTGCGCTCGCCTACCGCAATACCTAAGCCACCCGTAAAGCAGTCTGAAGAGTGGACATCGTTTTAATGTGCCTGGTAGGGCAGGCCCGCTCTTTCTAAACAATAAACACTAAAAAAGGTCGACCATGCGTAATAACCAGCCTGTCTCTCAGCGTGAAATTGAGCTGAAAGAGGACGATTTCTTAGTCTCGCGTACCGATACCAAAGGACGCATTACCTATGTGAACCCAGCGTTTATCGCTATTAGTGGTTTTGAACAGGCAGAGCTGATTGGCGCGCCACACAACCTCATACGTCACCCCGATATGCCCCCAGCGGCCTTTGCCAATCTTTGGCAAACCGTGCAGGCAGGAGAAACGTGGCGCGGGCTGGTTAAAAACCGTTGCAAAAATGGTGATCACTACTGGGTGGATGCCAGCGTGACACCGATTATTGAGGATGAGCAAGTAGTTGGATTTACCTCGGTACGCGTCCAAGCGGCACGGAGCGCCATTGAGCAGGCAGAGCGCGCTTATGCTGATATGCGCGAAGGGCGTAATAAGCGGCTCTACTTGGAAGGGGGACGTCTACGTCAGAAAGGTATGCTGAAGCGGTTAGCCAGGGTGCGACTCGATACCATTCGGGCGAAATTGGCAGGCATGATTATGGTGGCGGGTGTGCTACTGCTAGTGAGTGGTGGTTTAGGGCTGTATGGCTTAAGCGCTTCGGGCGAGCGTTTGGAACAGTTAAATAATGATGGCCTGCGTGATGTTATTCGCCTGCAGCAAATCGATCAAACCATTGCTCAAACCCGTCAGGCAATGATAGAGCCAGAACGTATGGATCTCATCAATCAGCGTTTCGAGATGGGCGAAAGTATTGAAGAGAGCGCCAACGATGTCGCCACCGTCTGGCAGGAATACTTCTCTCGCGACGTTAATAAAACCGAGCTTGCTGGCGAGTTTGATCAACAGCTCCAGGCCTTTTTAGACAATGGCATGGGCCAGGCAGCCAGCGTGTTGCAAGCCGAAGAGACCTATCAAGCCTTTACCGGGTTGGATGCCGTCATTAGCGTGATGACAAATGACGGGCGCGCTTTGTCAGGCATGGTGAATCAACTCATTGCTCAAAAGCAGCAGACGGCTGAGGTCATGGCCACCGAGGCGCAGCAAGAGCAAACCACCATGGTGGGCGCGCAAGCCGTTGTACTTGGCGTCGGTTTGCTGTTGCTCATTTTGATCGGTGTTATGACATTACGCGCAATCGTTCGTCCGTTAAAAAGTGCCACGCGCTTTACGTTGCAAATTGCAGGCGGCAATTTGGCCACCAAAGTGCCCCCGCCGCGGCGTGATGAAGTGGGCCAGTTAATGGACTCGCTCAATACGATGCGTAAGAGCCTCAGTAGCATTATCGCCGACGTAAAAGGCGGTATCGATGTGGTGACGCCCGCTGCTCAGGAGATAGCCAGCGGTAACGAAGAACTATCCTCACGCACCGAACAGCAGGCCGCTTCTTTGCAGCAAACCGCGTCCAGCATGGAAGAAATGACCTCGACAGTGCGGCAAAACAGCGAAAACGCTCAAGAAGCCCGTCGCCTAGCCGATAACAATGCTATCCAGGTCACAAACACGGGCGACTTGATGGCGCAGTTGGTCGATAACATGCAGCGGATTACGCAAAGCTCGCAGCAAATGGCCGATATTATCAACGTCATCGATTCCATCGCGTTCCAGACCAATATTTTGGCACTGAATGCGTCGGTAGAAGCAGCGCGAGCCGGTGAGCATGGGCGTGGTTTCGCCGTTGTGGCTGAAGAGGTGCGCAATCTGGCCGGCCGTAGCGCAGGCGCGGCACAAGAAATTCGTGGCTTGATTGATGGTTCAAACCGCGAGGTTAACGCGGGCGCCAGTTTGGTGAGCAAAGCCGAAGCGGCGATCAGCGAAGTGGCTGAAGCGGCACGCAGCGTGACTCAAATTATGCATGAGATTTCGGCCGCGTCTGAAGAGCAGAGTAACGGGATTACACAGGTCAACCAAGCGGTGGCGGAAATGGACCAAGCAACGCAACGTAATGCCTTACGCGTTCAAGAAACGGCTCGTGCAGCAGTCTCGTTAGAAAAGCAAGCGGGGCTGCTAGCACTATCGGTAGAAGCCTTTCGTTTAAATAGTACCGGCACCTCAAGGGCGCCAGCGCTAACGGCCAACAAACCCTTTGCGCAGCAGCCCCGCGCACTGGCTGTTCAGCCATCTGGCGCGACGTCGCCTACCCCGCCCGTTAAACGGCAAACAGCCTCAGTAGAGGAGTGGGAAGCGTTTTGACCGAACAACGTGAACGGGCGATAGATGCTGGCCAGTGGGCATCCGGCAATCAGATTGAGCGCGATCTGGTGCTCACCGATGCGGACTTTACGCGTATTCGCGAACTGATTTATCAGCGCGCCGGTATCGTATTGGCAGAGCATAAGCGGGAAATGGTCTATAGCCGCCTAGCAAAGCGGCTACGCCACCATGGCATGACGCGCTTTACCGATTATTTGGTGCGTTTGGAGCGTCAGCCAGAAGCGAAGGAGTGGGAGGCGTTTACCAACGCACTGACCACTAACCTCACGGCTTTTTTTCGTGAAGCGCACCATTTCCCCTTGCTGGCGGAACATATTAAGAATAAGCAAGAGCCGGTTACTATTTGGTGTTCGGCCTCTTCTACGGGTGAAGAGCCTTACTCACTGGCCATGACGCTATTAGAAACTCTAGGCGCTAAAGCGTCGCAAGCCAAAGTCATTGCCACCGATATCGACACCGATGCGTTGGCCAGGGCTCGTGCAGGCGTCTACCCCCTTGAGCAGGTACGCAAGCTTGATGACGCGCGGGTAAAACGCTTTTTCCAGAAAGGAACCGGTAATCATGCGGGTTTCGCGCGGGTACGGCCCGAAGTGTCGGCCCTCGTCGAGTTTTTGCCACTCAACCTGCTGGCGCCGCAATGGCCGATTAAGGGTGCTTTTGATGCGGTATTTTGCCGGAACATCATGATTTATTTTGATAAAGATACACAGTCAAAAATACTTAAGCGATTTGCACCGCTCATGAAGCCTGATGGGTTGCTGTTTGCCGGCCACTCTGAAAATTTTTCCTATATCAGTGACGCTTTCAAACTACGTGGGCAGACCGTTTATACCCTGGCCAAAAAATGAACCATTGTCGTGTCTTTATGATCGCTTTAGGCGCTCTTGCTCCAGCGGTTGCAATCACACATCAGGCGTCTATAGCAAGAGGAGGCGTGCTTTGAGCGCAGCCAAGATCAAGGTACTTTGCGTCGATGATTCGGCGCTAATTCGCGATTTGTTAACGGAAATCATCAATTCCCAGCCTGACATGGAAGTCGTGGCGGTTGCGCCGGACCCTATCGCTGCCAGGGACTTGATCAAGCAGCACAATCCTGATGTGTTAACCCTGGATGTAGAAATGCCGCGCATGGACGGCCTGGATTTTCTTGAGCGTTTAATGCGCTTGCGCCCCATGCCGGTACTGATGGTGTCGTCGCTAACCCAAAGCGGCTCGGAAATTACCCTGCGCGCGCTTGAACTTGGTGCGCTTGATTTCGTCGCCAAGCCGAGCCTGGGCATTCGTAATGGCATGATGGAGTACGCGAGTGAAATCGCGGAAAAACTGCGCGCTGCGGCACGTTCCCGGCCTCGTCAGGCGCGGCATAAAAACACCCCGCCTCCTGAGGCTTTGAAAGCACCGCTCGTTTCCAGTGAAAAGCTGATTATCATTGGCGCCTCGACCGGTGGTACCGAAGCGATTCGCGCCGTGCTTGAGCCGTTGCCAGCCAACGCCCCCGCGATCTTGATCACTCAGCATATGCCCGGTGGCTTTACCCGCTCCTTCGCGGAACGCTTAGATCGGCTGTGCCGGATTACCGTCAAAGAGGCGACCGATGGCGAGCGGATTCTACCGGGGCACGCCTATATTGCCCCCGGGGATCAGCACCTCAAATTAGCGCGCAGTGGCGCCAACTACGTTGCGCGGCTGGACAGCGGCCCGCCGGTCAATCGCCATCGGCCTTCGGTCGATGTGCTGTTTCATTCAGCCGCACAGCATGCAGGCAAAAACTCGGTTGGGGTGATTCTGACCGGCATGGGGAAAGACGGCGCCGCAGGCCTGCTCGAGATGCGCCAAGCGGGCGCCCCCACCATTGCGCAAAATGAACAAACCTGTGTGGTGTTTGGTATGCCCCGTGAGGCGATTGCGATGGGCGGTGCGGTGGAAGTGGTGGCATTAGATGATGTCCCTACGCGCATGATGGCGCTCATCGCAGCCTCGGGTCGCGCGCAGCGTGTATAGGGTTCTTTATAAAAACTTGGCTTAAGAACTGAGTTTGGAATAAGCGCTTAGTTGCAATAAATACTGGTTTTGCTTAATAGCTTAGCTTGGAAATGTTCAAAAAAAACGTGGCATAAAAACTAACAAGCTCGCAAGGGAACTCCTAATGAATCGTTTACTGCGCAATCTGAGTATCCACGCCGCTGTGATCACAGCGCTCATCTGCTTTCTCGCTCTGATCTTAGTGATCGCGGGCTTGGGTCTGGTCGCTGATCGCAATGCACAAAATAACTTGGCGACGCTAAGTCAAATCAGCGATGCGCAGTTAAATGAGATTAACCGTGCCGACTCGCTGCTCAATCAGGCCATGCTGGCAATGGAAACGGCCTCGAATTACTTGATGGTCGGCCAGACCCAGCAGTCCAATGAACAGGTCGAGGTCGCAGCGGATCGTATCGAGCGCGCCGAACAGCGTTTTGAACGTTTTTCGGGTAACACCTTCTCTTCGCAAGGTGAGGCACTGGCCAATGCGCTAATCGAGGATTTTAACACCGTAATGGGGCTGGTTAAGCAGCAGCATGAAACGTTCGAATATATGGATTTAACCCGTTACAACAATTTGCGTGACGAATTGGTGGAGCCTTTAAGCAGCTTGGCTACCAGCATGACTGCGTTTATCACCTACGGCTTTGAGCGTGTGGACACGATCCGCACGGATGCGGCGGATCAGGGCAACCTGTTTACGATGATCAATGCGGGCGTAGTGATCTTTGCTCTACTCATGACGCTGGTTATCTATATGGGCTTGCGCCGTACCGTGATTGTCCCCCTCAGGGGCGCCGTGGACCGTCTGGACGCCATCGCCGATGCGGATCTAACCGATCCGCTGCCGGAAGCGGGTAAAAATGAAATTGGCCGTCTGTTTGGCGCCATGGCCACCATGCAGCAGAACCTGACCAATATCGTTGGTCGCGTGCGTGAAGGCAGTAACGAGATTCATCACGGTACGCGTGAAATCGCCAGCGGCAACGCGGACCTCTCATCTCGCACTGAACAGCAGGCGGCGTCGATTCAAGAAACGGCCGCCAGCATGGAAGAGATGACGGCGACGGTAAAACAGAACGCCGACAACGCACGCCAGGCCAGCACGTTGGCAGCAGATGCCTCCACCACCGCTGAGCGCGGCGGCGACGTCGTGGCGCAAGTGGTTCAAACCATGCACGGCATCTCTACCAGCTCGAAAAAAGTCGCTGATATCACTAGCGTTATCGATTCGATCGCTTTCCAAACCAATATCCTGGCGCTGAACGCCTCGGTAGAAGCCGCACGAGCGGGTGAGCAAGGCCGTGGGTTTGCGGTCGTGGCAGGTGAAGTGCGCAATCTGGCCAGCCGTAGTGCGGATGCCGCCAAAGAGATCAAGACACTGATCGATGCATCGGTCGCACAGATCCAACAGGGCTCTACTCTGGTCGAACAGGCCGGCACCACGATGTCGGATGTGGTCACCGCGGTGCGCCGTGTGACCGATATCATGGATGAAATCTCGGCGGCCTCCCAGGAACAGAGCGACGGTATCGAGCAGGTGAGCCAGGCCGTTGGCCAAATGGATCAAGTCACTCAACAAAACGCTGCGCTGGTGCAAGAAGCGTCTGCGGCGGCGGCCTCGCTGGAAGAGCAGGCCAATCGCTTAGAGCAGGCCGTCGCCGTATTCAAACTGATGGGTGCGCAAGCGGCAGCCCATCAGTCACTACCGTCTACGTCTTCACCGGCGAATGCCTTGCCTGCTGCCCGAACCGAGCCAGCAACGCGTCGTCCCGCGGCGCAGCGTAGCGACCACGAAGAGTGGGAAGAATTTTAAGCAAGCATTTTGAGCAAGAGCTTTAAACAAGCATTTTAAACCCCTGACTGTACTTTCCAGTCGCCCCTGTGCCATGTATTGACGAGAGGATGACCGATGGCAGATAAGAATATGAGTTTCCTGGTCGTAGACGACTTTCCCACCATGCGTCGGATCGTGCGTAGTCTGCTTAAAGAGCTAGGTTTCACCAATGTGGATGAAGCAGAAGATGGTCAGGATGCGCTCAATAAACTGCGTGCTGGCAATTTTGACTTTGTCGTTTCGGATTGGAATATGCCCAATCTGGACGGCTTGGAGATGCTCAAGGAGATTCGTCAGGACGATGCTTTAAAAAGTCTTCCCGTGCTGATGGTGACCGCAGAAGCCAAGAAAGAAAACATTATAGCGGCCGCTCAGGCGGGTGCGAACGGCTATGTCGTTAAGCCGTTCACTGCCGCTACCCTGGAAGAGAAGCTCAACAAGATCTTCGACAAACTGGGTATGTGAGCGACTGAGCCTTTGGGCTTGGTTAATGAGGAGACAACATTATGAGTCAGAATGAGCAGTCCGATTCTGCCCAGCTGTCCGAGCAAGCCGCTGAAGACCTAATTCATCGCATCGGTAAGTTGACGCGCATGTTGCGCGAGAACATGCGTGAACTAGGGTTGGATAAAGAGATTGAAAAAGCGGCAGTAGCCATTCCCGACGCACGCGACCGCTTGCACTATGTCGCTACCATGACGGAGCAGGCAGCAGATCGAGCTCTCAATGCCGTTGACCGTGCACAGCCGCTGCAGGATCAGTTATCAGACCGGGCGGAAGCGCTAGATAAGCGCTGGGCCGAGTGGTTTGAAGCGCCAAAAGAGCTGGACGAGGCCAAGGCACTCGTCGTCGAGACACGCACTTATCTCAGCGACGTGCCCGATGTGGTGTCAGCGACCAACAAAGAGCTGATGGAAATCATGATGGCCCAGGACTTTCAAGACCTGACCGGCCAAGTGATCAAGAAGATGATGGACGTGATCCACGAGATCGAGCATCAGCTGGTACAGGTGCTTATCGATAATGCGCCGGGCGCCCATGCACGAGAAACGCTGCAGCGCAAGGCCGAGGATCAGTGGAAAAGCGACAATGCACGGCGTAACGAAGAGCTTTTGAACGGGCCACAAGTGAAGGATAATGTTCCGTATACCGTCTCTGGGCAAGACCAAGTAGACGACTTATTGGATGAGTTAGGCTTTTAAAGCGCGTTATTAAACGCCCTCTGGGCACGCAAGCACGCTATTCAGCCGTCCCTGTGGGCGGCTGAATACGTGTTAAGCTTCGCTTCACCTGGCCGGATACCCGAATGGCAGATAACGATAGCGACCAGGAAAAGACAGAAGAGGCCACCCCCAGGCGAAGAGAAAAAGCCCGCGAAGAGGGGCAGGTTCCCCGTTCCCGTGAGTTAAATACGTTCTTACTCTTGTTGGGCGGTGTGATTGGCCTATGGAGCATGGGGAATATGCTCTATGACCAATTGGGCATGGTGATGGAACAAGCGTTTCTGTTCGAGCGTCGCCAGGCAATGGAAAGCACCCCGATGTTGGTCAATGCGTTAGACCTTGGTCAGCGCACGCTCTTTGCCATGACGCCGTTGTTTTTACTATTGACTGTCATCGCGTTAGTGGCGCCTGGTCTATTGGGAGGGTGGCTAATCTCGGGTAAATCGATGCAGCCCAAGTTTTCCAAGCTGAACCCGATCAAGGGCGTCAAACGTATTTTCTCCACCCAGGCCCTCGTGGAGTTGGCCAAAGCGATCGCCAAGTCGGTTCTGGTCGGAGGCATTGCCGCTGTTTTTTTGTACTACAACATTGGCAAATTTATGGCGCTCATGGATCAGCCCATCCAGCAAGCGTTGGCGAATGCGCTGCAAATGGCGGCGCAAGCCGCAGGGCTAATGGTATTGGTACTGCTCGTGGTCATCCTGATCGATGTGCCTTTTCAGCTTTGGGATAATGCCAAGAAGCTGCGCATGAGTCAGGAAGAGATCAAGCGTGAGCACAAAGAGTCCGAAGGCGACCCGCATGTGAAAGCACGTATCCGCCAGCAGCAGCAAGCCATGGCGCGTGGCCGGATGATGAGCAAAGTGCCCCAGGCGGACGTGATCATTACCAACCCTACCCACTACGCGATCGCACTGGTTTACCAGGAAGGCAGCATGGGCGCGCCAAGGCTGGTGGCTAAAGGCGCTGGTGCGGTGGCTGCGCGTATCCGTGAAATTGGCGCAGAGGCCGGCGTTCCACGCTTAGAAGCAGCGCCATTGGCGCGCGCCCTGTATCATCACGTGGATTTAGATGCGGAGGTGCCGGCAGAGTTGTATACCGCGGTGGCCGAAGTCATGGCTTGGGCCTACCGGCTTAAGCAAGTAGCCCAACAAGGAGGCGAAATGCCCCCAACCCCCGATAACCTGCCGGTTCCCCCGGATATGGAAAGCCCCAGGCATGGTGCCGGTGGCAATGAGGCACAACCATGAAAGGCTTGAGTCAGCTAATCGGTCGGCGCGATTGGATGGGCGATGTGCGCATGAAGCTGCTGGTTGGGCCGCTGCTCATCCTAATGATTTTGGGCATGATGATTGTGCCCTTGCCCCCTTTCGCGCTCGATTTACTCTTCACCTTTAATATTGCGCTGGCCATCATGGTGTTAATGGTCAGCATGTTTACGCAAAAACCGCTGGATTTTGCGGCCTTTCCCGCTGTGCTGTTGTTCACAACCCTGCTGCGCCTATCGCTCAATGTCGCCTCCACCCGCGTCGTATTGATGGAAGGCCACCAAGGCGGCGCATCCGCCGGTAAGGTTATCGAAGCCTTCGGGGCGTTCCTGGTCGGCGGCAATTTCGCCGTTGGTTTGGTGGTCTTCCTGATTCTGGTGATCATCAACTTTATGGTCATTACCAAAGGTGCTGGCCGTATTGCCGAAGTAGGGGCGCGCTTTACCCTGGATGCGATGCCCGGCAAACAAATGGCGATCGATGCCGACTTGAACGCTGGTTTGATTGGCGAAGAAGACGCCAAAAAGCGCCGTGCGGAAGTCGCCCAAGAAGCTGACTTCTTTGGTTCGATGGACGGGGCAAGTAAGTTTGTCCGCGGTGATGCCATTGCGGGCCTGGTGATCATGGTGGTCAATATCATCGGCGGGCTGTTGATTGGCATGCTGCAGCACGATATGGGGTTTGCCGCCGCTGCTGAGACCTACATGCTGCTGGCGATCGGTGATGGTCTAGTGGCACAAATCCCCGCTCTGGTCATTTCGACCGCAGCGGGTGTCACGGTATCACGGGTAAGTACCGACACGAACGAAGACATTGGCCAGCAAATGCTCAGCCAGCTGTTCGTGAATCCTCAGGTGCTGATCCTGGCCGCCGTCGTGATGGGGCTACTGGGTATGGTGCCCGGCATGCCCAATTTTGTCTTTCTCTTCTTCACGGCGCTGCTGGCGGGGTTGGCGTGGTACATCATGCGCCAGAAAGAGAAGACGCTGGTAAAAAACGAAATTGCCACTGAGCCGGTGCCGTTGCAGGAGACCCCGGAAGCGAGCTGGGAAGATGTGCAACTGGTCGATACCCTCGGTTTGGAAGTGGGCCATCGATTAATACCGCTGGTCGATTCGCGCCAAAAAGGCGAGTTGCTTGGGCGGATCAAAAGTGTACGCAAGAAGTTTGCTCAGGAAGTCGGCTTTCTGCCGCCGGTCGTGCATATCCGCGATAATTTGGAGTTGCCGCCTAACGCCTATGTCCTTTCGATGAAAGGTGCCGAAATTGGCCGTGCCGAGGCGCAGCCGGGGAAATGGCTGGCTATCAATCCGGGCCAAGTCTCCGGCGAGCTGCAGGGCACGCCTACGCAGGATCCGGCCTTTGGCTTGCCTGCTGTCTGGATTGACAGCAACCAGCGCGAACATGCTCAGGTATATGGTTACACCGTCGTGGATGCCAGTACGGTGATTGCGACGCATTTAAACCACCTGCTGCACCGTCACTCCCCCGAAATGCTGGGGCGTCAGGAAGTCCAGAAGCTACTCGACAAGATGGGCGACGATCAGAAGGCGCTCGTCGAAGAAGTGATCCCGAAAGCGATTTCGTTGACGGTGCTACAGCGCATTTTGCAAAATCTGCTCGACGAAGATGTGTCCATTCGCGATATGCGCACTATTTTGGATACGCTCGCGGAGTATGCCGCCCAGCAAAAAGATCCCAACGAGCTAACGGCGCTGGTGCGGGTCTCATTGGGGCGCGCGATCGTCCAGCAGTGGTTTGCAGGGCAAGAGACCCTCAATGTGATGGGGCTCGATGCTCAGCTTGAGCAAGTACTGGTCCAGGCCATGAACGGCAACGGTGCGATGGAGCCTGGCTTGGCAGAGACGTTGATGACCCAGGCGCAGCAGGCGTTAGAGCGCCATGAAAGCTCGGGCGAGCCCCCTGTGCTTGTCGTGCAGCACTCGTTGCGAGCCGTATTGTCGCGCTTCTTGCGCCGCCGGTTGCGCCACATGTCAGTGCTGTCTCAGGCCGAGATTCCCGATGACCGCACATTAAGAGTGACCACACTGGTAGGCGGGCGTTAATCCTCTCATGCCGTGGTAGGCTAGCGTCATCCATTTCCAGTACAGGCAAAGGGTAAGTCATGAGTGTTAGACGTTTCGTGGGAGCCAACAGTCGTGATGTGATGCGCCAAGTGCGTGAAGCGCTCGGTGAAGATGCCCTGATCGTGGCCAATCGCCGTACCGAAGGAGGCGTTGAAATCCTGGCCATGGCGGACGAAGCCATCGACCACTTCGAACCTTCGCCGGAGCCCGCGGCCCCCGAAACACCGGTAACGCCACCGGTACAAGACCCAATGCAGGCGATGAGTGAGCGCTTACTGCAAGAGATGCAGGATATGCGTGCCCTGCTGGCCAGCAATCAAGCAGCGGCTAGTGCGGTGTCCACGCCCCAGGCAGCGCCCGATGGTACCGCTGCACGGCTGCGTCAAATGCTCTGGCGTGTCGGCTTTGGCAGTGAGCTCGCCGATGAGTTGCTGGCCGGATTGCCCGAGCCGTTAAAGGCATCGAGCGGTGATAGTGAGGCACCGCTGCAGTGGCTGCGTCAGCAGTTAATGACGCGTCTTTGCGTACTCAGCGATGAGCCGAGCTTCTTCGATCAGACCGGCATTGTCGCTCTGGTCGGCCCGACTGGGGTGGGGAAAACCACTACCACCGCAAAGCTGGCCGCCCGTTTTGTGATGCGTCACGGCACGCGACCGGTCGCGCTGGTCACCACCGACAGCTTTCGGATCGGCGCCCATGAGCAGCTGCGTATTTATGCACGCCTGCTGGACACGCCCATGTATGCGTTGGATGCAGAGCAACCCATCGACGACTTGTTAGGGCGCCTGCAGGGCAAGCAGTGGGTGATTATCGACACCGTCGGTATGAGCCAGCGTGATCAGCGGGTCATCGAGCAGATTGCTCACCTTCAAGGGGGGCGCTCGCGAGTGCGCTTGGTGCTATTGCTCAACGCCGCCAGTCAGCCGGAAACCCTTGAAGAGGTTGTGTTGCGCTATCGTCAGGCGGCGCGGGCGGCGGGCGCAGAGCTCGACGACTGCATTATTACCAAGCAGGATGAAGCGGGACGCCTAGCGCCGGTGCTCGACATTGTCATGCGCCACGGGCTGCGCGTGCTGTTTGGTTCGAACGGCCAGCAGGTGCCTGAAGATATGGCCATTGCGACCCCGGCGACACTGGTGGATCAGGCGCTAAGCACGGCAACACCGCAGCGCGAACAGGCGCAACGTGTTGACGCGCCGATGGGAATGCCACGCTGGTCGCGAGATGTATTGGGGCAAGGACGTCGCTTGTCGTCCCTGCTGGCACGGCTGCGTCAGCGAGTGACCGGGTTTGCGGAGCTGGAGGCAATGTGGGATTTAGCCTCACTGCCGAGCCGCCTACAGGAAACGCGCTTGGAGGCATTGCTCGCAGGCTATCCCGCTGCGCAGACAACGCTGGGTATGGCATGGTCGGCACGTCGCAATGAGCGCGGCTGCGATTGGGCAATGCCCGATATTGGCCTGGATGCCGAGGGGGCGTGGCTGGCCCTGCCATGGCTGCAGCATCGCCACCCCGCTGGCTGGCAACCGCGCCTGGCGGCGCTGACGCAAGCAAGCGGTGTCGCCGTACATTTACTGCCACGCCTGCCCGAACCTGAAGCGCTGGCATGGCTAGAATCCGAACATTTGACCTGGGTCAGCCAAGTGGCTTCCAGCCATCGCGTCGTCTCTCATCAAGAGCGCCAGCCCCTTCGTCAGCTGTTTAATGACAGCGTGCTAACCCACCATGTGGGCGTGCGTTTTCGCGGGCAGTCCATGCAACTCTGGACGGCCCACGCCGAAGTAGAGGACGCCACCGGCCTTGCTCTGCTTGCCTGGTATGGCGAAGTACGTGACCCTGAAAGCGCCAAAGTAGTCGCGCGTCGCTATTGGTTGACGCCTGCCCGGCTGGGAACAGAAGTGCTTTCGTTACTGCTAACACAACTCCAAAGCGATGGGCTTTCCACCTTGACGCGCCGCGCATGGCAGCAGCTAAAAGAGGCCGACAGCGGTGAGGTGAATGCCGAGGTACGCCTGCTTATGGCGAGCGGGCTGGCCGCCGTTGCCGGGCATCTGGATGTTGCTGAGGATGAACAGGCGCAAACACTGCGTGGTGATGTGCTCAATTTGTCGGGCACCACGCGTCGGCGTCGTGATACCGGCATGCTCGATGCGCTGGTGTACGCCTTTATGGCTCGGGACGCGATTCGTCAACTGGGTAGTGTCAGTCGAGAGGGCGTGGCGTGAGTGATCAAGATCAAGCCTCAGGGCTGCGCAAGTGGGCGAGCCTGCAGCGCCAACAGCAGCAGGCTGACGGGGCAATAGATGTCGCGGCGGCCGAGCATGTGCCCGCACAAGAACAGAGCGCGTCGTTGTTAATGCCGGTGGCATACACAAGCGACGAAGCAGAGACGCACGAAGCAGAAACGCTAGCGTCGCCCACGCCGAAGACCAAGACGCCATTAGTGGTGGTTGGCCTACCGAGTGGTGGCGCCGCCCAGATCAATAAGGTAAAAGCACGGCTAGGCCAGTGGTCGACACTAGGCCGTCATTGGGCCGGTGATCCGGAGGGTTGGGACATCCATATCGTGATGGCAGGCACGGCTGATCTTGATCAGCTACGCAATCAATACAGCCGTTGGGCGCTGTGGATCAGTAGCGATGCCGATGCGTTCGCCGCGATGTACCGTACGTTGCTTGAGCTTCATGAACGAGGGGGGCCGCGTCGTTTATTGGCGCTTCACGAGCCACACTTGCCGCGCCAGGGATTGCTCGATAACTTGCGTGGCGCCGCTGATTACTACTTAAATATGGAGCTACTGGTACTTGCGCGATGAGTGGGCTCCGCCAAGGAGAGCAAGCATGCTAAGCTGGCCATTAAGAAGGGCAGTGTCGCTGAGTGCGCTACTGTTAATAGGGTTATGGCTGTCAGGAATGGCGCAGAGTGCCCAGGCGGCTAGCGGAAGCTGGAGCGCTCAGCTCCCTGGGCTAATGGTGGCGATGAGTGACCGGGCAAGCGCGAGTCAGGAGACCTCTCCACCGCCCTCGGCCAATCTTCGTTCCGGGCAACTCGGCCGTATTCAGTGGCAGTTCCAGTATCCTCCCAATGCGCTATTAAACGCTTGGTTGTGCCATCCTGAGCAGTGCGTTGCGCTAACCGGTATGCGGGGTTCTACCACCGCGTTGGCCGGTCAAAGGGCAGAAGCGCCGTTGCATTTTCGCTTCGCCTTACGTCCAGGCCAGCGGCCGGTTCGAGTGCAGGGGCTGCAAATGATTGTGAACTATCAGTGAAGGCTGTATAGCCGCGAGGCGAGAGGATGTACACAGCACAAGGCAGAATCAAACAGAGTGAGCTGTTGACGCAATACATGCCACTGGTGCGACGTCAGGCCTTGACGCTTCAGGTCCGTTTACCAGCCAGCATTGAGCTCGATGATCTGATTCAAGCAGGGATGGTGGGGCTGCTCGAGGCGCTCGGGCGCTTCGATGCTACCCAGGGGGCGACCTTTGCGACGTTTGCCAGTCAACGCATTCGTGGGGCGATGATGGATGAATTACGCACCCGGGACTGGCTGCCCCGCAGCGTGCGCCGTTCGGCGCGCGCAGTGGACAGTGCCGTTCGCCAGTTAGAGCAACAGCTGGGGCGAGCGCCAGAAGAGAGTGAAATCGCCCATCATCTTGAGATGCCATTGAATGAGTACCAGCAGCTCCTCAACGATACCAACAGTGGCCAATTGCTGCCGTTTGAGGAGCTAGTCGCCGATGGCGGTGAGCCGGTCAACAATGAACCGAGCAACTCACCGTTCGAGCAACTGCTGGACGGTCAGCAGCGGCAAACGCTGATTGACGCGATTGAAGCGCTGCCCGAGCGTGAAAAACTCCTCATGGCGCTGTATTACCAGGAAGAGCTCAACCTCAAGGAGGTCGGGGCTGTGTTGGGCGTGACGGAGTCGCGCGTTTCTCAACTGCACAGCCAAGCCGTCAGTCGTCTACGCGCGCGCTTACACGACTCGGCATAACACCGCTTGTTAACTCACTTGTGACCGGCAAGGAGCCGTGGATGAATCCTTCGACGCTGATAGGCATATTTGCCAGCATACTGCTGTTGGTAAGTGTGCTTTTTTTCACTGCAGAGTCCCCTGCAAGCTTTATCAATTTACCGGGCTTGGCCATCGTAGTGACTGGCACCTTAGCGGCGACGTTTATTAGTTACCCGCTGAAAGAAGTTGTGCGCGTAGTGCGGCTGGTGGGCTTGGTGTTCCGGCGCGAAAACACCTATATGCGTGACGATATTCGCGAACTGGTCGATATGTCTCGGCTATGGTTTAAAGGCGACGTGCGCGCGGTCGAACGCGAGCTGGAGCATACGCGCAATCCCTTTTTACGCACCGGCATCCAACTGGTCATTGCCAATACCAAAGAGGACGAAATTTTCGACATGCTGCGCTGGCGCATTGCCCGCTTAAAAGCGCGTGAGCATGCGGAAGCGCAAATATTTCGCACCATGGCTACCTATGCTCCCGCGTTTGGCATGATCGGCACCCTGGTCGGCCTGGTCAATATGCTGGAAGTCATGGACGCGGGCGATCTGCAGGTCATTGGCCCTCGCATGGCGGTGGCGCTGTTGACGACGTTCTACGGTATTTTACTCGCCAACCTCGTGTTTAAGCCGATTGCAGTGAAACTAGAGCGCCGCACTGAAGAGCGGCTGATCACCATGAATATGGTGCTGGAAGGTATTTCACTGATCACCAAGCGCCGCCTGCCGTCGTTTATTGAAGAGACCCTCCACTCGTTTGTGGCTAATTACCATGATGAAATTCGGGATAACAGCGTTAAACCACGGCCTGATGCGTCGGTTAGTTCGGCGGTGAGATAGCCACCATGTTAGACCGTGATACACGCCATGCGCTGGACATCCCGGTCACGGCTGGCGAGGGGGATGATGGGTGGTTAACCAGCTATCTCGATGTATTAACGCTGCTCATTACCCTCTTCGTACTACTGCTTTCACTCTCACCGTCCGGCGGTGCGGAGGGCGCTGATACTGCTTTCATGCGTTCGGCGAGCGCGGTATCATCGCTACCACTGGCGTCACTCGCCACAGGCATACAGCCCCGCCATGATGGGCTGCAACCCGAGTATGCCGGGCTTAATATTCCCGGCGTGAGTGTGTCGCAAGGGCGCGAAGGGGTCACGCTGCGGATTGATACCAGTCTGTTATTTCCCAGTGGTCAAGCCGTACTGACACCCCAAGGGCGTGGCGTGATTGAAAGCCTGATGGATGTTTTGGCTCGTTTTGACGGCCAGATTTCGGTGGAAGGCCATACCGACAGTGTGCCCATTTCGACAGCACGCTTCCCCTCCAACTGGGAACTCTCGTCTGCGCGGGCGATCGCCGTGGTGCGGCATTTAGAGCGCCAAGGGTTCAATATTTCTCGTATGCGGGCCGTCGGCTATGCTGACACTCAACCCATGGAACCGAACGCAACCGCGGATGGCCGAGCGGCCAACCGGCGCGTAGAGCTGTTGCTGCGGCAGCCGCTTGAAGGGTGAATAGACTGTCGAGGCCACCGTCGTGTCCAAGTATCACCCGCTATTGCAGTCGTTTGGTGCCCTGCTGGTCGTCGATGCTGACTGTCGACGCGTTCAATCGGCGAGCACGAACTTAACCCGCCTGACGGGTATTGAACGCCCTGACAATGGTGAGCTCAGCCTCGCCTGTGTGTTGGGTAAGCGCCTAAGCCAGCGCGTGCGGCGTGAGCTTCAGGGGCAGCAGCGGCTCCCCGGCCCGTTGGCGTTTATCCGCGCTAAACACAGCAGTGTGCGTTTTCAGTTGCATGCCTACCGCGTCAATGAGCAAGTCATTGTTGAGATTGAGCCGTTAAATCCGCTTGGTAAGCGTCGCCTGCTGGGCACCGTAAACGAGCGCTTGATGCACTTGGCCGAAGCAACGCATCAGGAAGAGCTGCTCGACTACTTAGTGCATACCATCCAACAGCTCACCGGTCATGATCGCGTCAGCGTGTGTCATTTCGATAGTGATTGGCACGGTTTGATAGTGGCTGAAGCGTTAGGCGAGCAGTTGCCTTCGTTACGAGGGCAGCGCTTCCCGGCCAGTGATTTTCCCCCTGCGTTACGTCAAAGCTATGAAAATTACCCCGTGCGGCTGATTGAGGACGTTCATTCTGCGCCTGAAACGCTTGTACCCGAGCAGACGACGGTGAACCTTAGTGGCAGTTTCTTACGCGCCCCAGCGCCCGAAAGGCAGCGCTACTTAACGCGTCTCGGCGTGTGTGGCTCACTTAGTTTAGCCATGCAGGGCGATACCGGTCTGTGGGGGTTAGTCTTTTGCCACTCCGCCACACCTCGCGCGGTGGAACCGCCTGCGCGCGATGCTGTGCGCACGCTGGTGCAGATGGCCACGCAGCGTATGCTGCTGCTTCGGGCTCGCCAGGAAGCGCGCTACCTGCAGCGCGTTCAGGATAGCTTGGTATTGAGTGTGGGCGCACACAGTGAGCCACAGAGCCCCCAACAACTACTGCATGAGCAGGCGGCTACCTGGATGAAGCTGTTTCGCGCCCATGGCATTGTGCTGTGGGTGAATGGGGGCGCTTACCAAGCCGGTGTCACGCCCTCCTCGGGCGCTATCAGCCAGTTGGTGCTTCGTTTGGAAAGGGCCCACGTGCATAGCGGGCCTTGGTGCACGCGTGAGTTAGCCACAGAGCCATTGACCTGCTCGCTTGCCATGCCCGGCCAGTGCGGGGCGTTAGCCGTGCCGCTGCCCATGAATTCGACCCAGCGCGCGTGGTTACTCTTCTTTCGCCCTGAGCAGGTGGAAACGCTGTATTGGGCCATGCAGCCTGCCGCTACGCCCCAACCGCTGGTGGTAGCGGCCTCTTCGCTTGCCTGGCATGAAGAAGTCGTGGGCAAGAGCGAAGCGTGGCAACGGGTCGAGCGGCTAGCCGCGGTGGATTTGGGAGAAGATCTTACGCTGGCTATTTCAGCATATGAAATCAGTTCCCTGAATATGCATCTGGAGCGTGAGCGCCAAGCCCTCGCTGAGGCTAACCAGCGGCTTGAGCAACTGGCTCACTTTGATCCATTGACGCACGTGTGGAACCGTTATCGTATTGAAGAGGCAATCAATGCCGAGCTGGTGGCGGCGAAGCGCTATGCGGCCGCCTTTGCGCTACTGCTATTTGATGTCGATAACTTCAAACAGATTAATGATACCCATGGCCATAGCGTGGGCGATGACGTGCTGGTGGCTTTGGCACGTCTGGTAGAGGGCTCACTGCGGGGCTGTGACCGATTAGGCCGCTGGGGCGGCGAAGAATTTATCGTGCTGGCGACCCACTCGGATGTCGATGCGGCGATGGGGCTAGCCGAACGCCTTCGGTCGCTGGTGGCTGAGCTGTCCATTGCCGGGCTCGAGCAATCGATCACCGTCAGCATCGGCGTGGCTGTTTGGCAGCCAGGCGATAGCTGTAAAACTCTTATCTCCCGGGCAGACGACGCGATGTACCGTGCCAAACACGGCGGACGCAACCGAGTGGAAAGGGCGCTCGAGCCCGCCTCGTCACTTTATTGAGCGGCGACGTCCACCTGGCCCAACGGCTGGTTTATGTTTATTCAGCCAGCCCTGCATTCCGCCAGCATCCGGGTAATGGCTGCGTCGGCCCCTTGCAGGCTAAAGGTCATGTACCACGGCTCACGTTCCTGTTGATCAAAGCCGAGAAACAGCTGCTCGCCTTGTCGCATGTCGGTGATCAAGGTTGCCATGTCACTTAAGTAAAAGTGGCTATAAAACCCATCATCGCCGCGTTCGGTAATAAATTCTGCCATGGTGTCGATAACGGGTTGTTCATCAATACGCAGCCTGGCGGGCACTAAATTCACTGCGCGGCTTTCTCCCTGCTGTTGCTCAAGAGTGACGCGCATTTCCAGCCAAGGCAAATCACACACGCCAGCCGTAGTGTTCAGGCTTAGAGTGGCGTCTGAATAACTGTGGGTCTCTACCGCGCGGTAATGCTGCTCGCCTCCCAGTGAAAGTCTCATCGACTGCCAATGGTCATGCGTAGCCGCGTCATCCACGTTGAACGTGGCCGCACTGGCGCCGGGCATGGCGGTTGCCAATAGGGCGGCTACCGCAGACATGAAGGTGAACATAGAGAATCGCTGGGCGTGAAGTGCGAGCATAGTCGAAGCCATTTAGCCAAAATCACTAGCCTATAGCGTGTCGAGTTCTGGCAAAAGAGTAACGCGCTGATTTTTCTATATATGGTAGAAAATAGTCAAAAAAGCGCCCCATATAGTGGAAAGTCAAGTCTATACTTCACTCCGATGCTACGTATAATCGCCCCATTTGAGCGCTATTGTCACCCCGCCGTGAAGGAGTTTTGCGACATGAGTACCGCTGCAAAGGCTATTAAAACCTCAAACGACGTTCCGATGCAGGCTCCCTCGCGAGAGATATGGGATGCCAAGTACCGTCTCAAGGATCGTCATAGCCAGCCCGTCGATCAAGATGTCGGTGCTACGTTTGAGCGTGTTGCCCGTGCCCTCGCAGCGGTAGAAGGCGATAAAGCGCAAGAGTGGCTGCCGAAATTTCGCTGGGCGATGGAAAACGGCGCTATTCCTGCCGGGCGTATTCTCTCCAATGCGGGCGCTGAAGCTTATAAGCCAGCGGTAAGTCTGATCAATTGCACCGTTTCACGCACCATTCGCGACTCCATGCGCGATATTCTCGATTCCGTCGTGGATGCCGGCATGACGCTGAAATCCGGCGCTGGCATTGGCTACGACTTCTCGACGCTGCGCCATAAAGGCGCGTTTGTATTTGGCGCTGGCGCGGGCACCAATGGCCCGCTGGCGTTTATGGATATCTACGACAAGATGTGTTTCACCGTGGCTTCTGCCGGTGGCCGCCGTGGTGCCCAAATGGGCACCTTCGATGTGGGTCACCCGGACGTGCGCGAATTTATCCAGGCCAAGCGTGAAGCGGGGCGACTGCGTCAGTTCAACCTTAGCCTGCTGATCACCGACGAGTTCATGGAAGCGGTGAAAAACAACACCGATTGGCCACTGGCCTTTCCGCTGCATCCCGGTGAGAAAGAGGACGTTAAAGCGGAAGACCTGATCTACCGCGACTGGCCGGTGGTAGAAGAGGGTTACACGGTGGACGCCGAAGGCCGCGTCGCCTGTCGCATTGTGGAAGTGATTAAAGCGCGGGAGTTGTGGGACACCATCATGTCCTCTACCTACGACTACGCCGAACCGGGCTTCATCCTGATCGATCAAGTCAATCGCATGAACAATAACTGGTTCTGTGAGGATATCCGCGCCACTAACCCGTGTGGCGAGCAACCGCTGCCGCCGGAAGGTGCCTGCCTGCTGGGCTCGGTCAACCTGACCAAGTTCGTGATCGACCCCTTCGGCGCTGAACCGCGTTTTGATTGGGAGCGCTACCGCAAAGTGGTCGCAATCTTCACACGTATGCTCGACAACGTGGTCGAGATTGCCGGTTTGCCGTTGCCCCAGCAGCAGCGTGAAATCGAAGCCAAGCGCCGTCACGGCATGGGGTTCTTGGGCTTGGGGTCGACGCTCACCATGCTCAAAATTCCTTATGGTTCAAAGCAGTCGCTGGTGTTTACCGACGAAGTCAGCCGTCATTTGGCGATCGAAGGCTGGAAGCAGGCGCTTGAGCTTTCTCAAGAAAAGGGCATGGCGCCCGTGCTTGAACAGGAGCACACCATTACCCCTAAGATGCTTCGTGAGCGCCCGCAGTTGGCCAAAGATGGTTATGAAGTGGGGGATCGTGTACCTGGGCGCATCCTGCATGCCCGCTACAGTCAATACATGGCCCAAGTGGCCGAACTCGAGCCCGAATTAGTCGCACAGCTGGCGGAGCACGGCGCGCGTTTTACCCACCACAGCTCGATCGCGCCGACTGGCACGATCAGCCTGTCGATGGGCAACAACGCCTCTAATGGGATTGAGCCCTCTTTCTCGCACCGCTATTTCCGTAACATTATTCAATCGGGTAAGAAGACCAAAGAGCAGGTCGAAGTGGTCTCTTTCGAGTTAGCGGCCTACCGCCACTTTATTGCTGCCGATGCAGTGGACAGCGACCTGCCTGACTACTTCGTTACCGCCGATGCGATTTCGCCCGAGCAGCACGTTGCGGTTCAGGCCGCCGCCCAGCATTGGGTGGATTCGGCCATCTCGAAAACGGTCAATGTGCCTACTGAGTTCCCGTTCGAGCAGTTCCAGGATCTCTATTTGCAGGCCTATGAAAGCCGCTTAAAAGGTTGCACGACCTTCCGCTTCAATCCTGAAGCCTTCCAGGGCGTTCTCGTGCGTGAGGATGACCTGAAAAACACCACTTATGTATTTGAACTGGAAAACGGCGAAACGCTGGAATTGACCGGGGATGAGAAGGTGGTCTACGACGGCGAAGAGCATAACGCTGCCAACCTGTTTGATGGCTTAAAAGAGGGCACCTACGGCAAATGGTAGCGGCACGGTGCTGCGCCCTCGCTCGCAGCGTCCATGTCAACAACCGTCCGATTACCTTTGCTAAGTGGAGAACACCATGGCTGTAGAAATTACCTCAAAAATCGTTGGTTACCGTATCAAGCAGCAGGAGCAGGCCGCGCCCGTTCCTGAGCTACAGGATGAAAGCCCGCTGACGGTGCGCATTCCGTCACGCCCGGAAGGCACCTTGGAAGCGGTGTCAGAAAAGATTTCTTACGTGGGGGCGGAAGGGCGTAAGAAAGTTTATTTGTTGGTGTCATTCATGCCGGTGGAAGGTGTGATTGGCGGTAAGCGCGTGGTGATCGAGCGCCCGGTAGAGTTCTTTTTCCCCTCGGGTCAGCTCTCTAGCGAGCACCAATGGATTACGGCCACTATGCGCAGTCTTTCGCTGGCGGCGCGCGGTGGTTACGTCACCCAGGCAGTGGCGGATTTGCGAAAAGTGGCGTGGGATAAAGGCCTGGTGCGTTGTGGAATGAACCGCTGGAAAAAACCCATGTTTCACGATTCTGAAGTCGCTGCGATTGCCTGGTCGATACAGCAAATTCTTTATCGTCGCGGTTTCCTGGACCGGGATGGCAATCAAGTGCCGGTGGAACAGCTGGTCGAGCGCTATGCGCACCGCATGACCCATGGCCATGCTTGGCAGCCAGAGGAGGAGTCGCACGAGTCCGCTGTGGAAACAGGCGCGGTAGAGCCGATCGGTGGAAGTCGCACGGAAAAAAAGCCTGAAGGCGGCGGGCCAGCCACGGTGGGAAACTGCCCTGAGTGCCGCGGCGAGCTGATTATGATGGATGGCTGCCCGACCTGTTATGCAGGCTGCGGCTGGTCCAAATGCGGTTAATAGCGCTTAGCGCTCTAACTGTGTGACCCCCTTACCGCGTGCTGTGATAGCACGCGGTTTTTTATGCGATCAAAGCTCCTTATTCTGTGTCGCCTAGCAGCGGCCGGACATTGTCGGTGAGGTAGCAATCATCAAACTGGCCTTCGGCACACAGGGCCGCGAGGTCTGGAATGGTCAGGTGATGGCGATCACGAAAAACCAATTCGTCTTCACTCAGTGCCGTAAACGTTCGGCTAACGTGTACTGGGCTTAGGCCCAGCACATCGGCCAACTGCTCTTGGGAGAGCGGGAGACGGAACTGATTGCTAATGTCGGGGTTGGTCTGGCGTAGCCGTAAGTACATTTCGTAAAGGAAGTGTGCCATTTTCTGGCGCGCGCTGCGTCTCGCTAGCGTCACCAGCCGCTCGGTCATTAGCGCCTGCTGACGGCTACCGATAGCAAACATCACCGATGTGAGGGGAAGTGACTGGCGGAAAATATCCAGCATGCGTTTATGGGGAAAGTGGCAAACCACGCCGTCGTCAATCATGCGCACATTCTCTAGCCGCTCGGAGAACGCGAATTCCCTCAGCCCGATAATATCGCCTGGCAAAAACACTTCAAGAATTTGCCGATCCCCGTTTTCCAAGTGACGGTAAGAGAAGGCCCAGCCGCTTTTCAGCGTGCAGAACTCATTGGCCGCATCGCCCATCTCCCATAGGATTGTGCCGGATTTGATACTGCTTGGGCTCTCTTCAAGCGAGAGGAGTAGTGTCTTTTCCTCCTCAGTCAACGAGCAATAGTGACTGAAGTGCTTGATAATACAGCTTTTTTCTTCGTTCATTACCTGTCCCTCTAACAGAGGCTTGCCTAATACTGTTAACTATTATCTGCTCGCCACTATATACAATATGCACGCTGACTGCGTTGCTCAATGCGTTGGACAATGGGCTTGTTTAAAAGGGGGGACGTGTGCACCCCCTGCAACGAAAAAAGCCTAACGTTTAGCGCTTGGCCGCGTTTTACCCCGTGCGAGTAGCGGGGCTAAAAAATGCCCGGTATGCGACGCTTTCTGTTTCGCCAGCTGTTCCGGCGTGCCTTCGGCAATGATCTGCCCACCGCCAGAACCCCCTTCTGGGCCGAGATCGACAATCCAGTCGGCGGTTTTGATCACATCCAGGTTGTGCTCAATGACCACAATGGTGTTGCCATGATCACGTAGGCGGTGGAGGACTGTCAGCAATTGGCGGATATCCTCAAAATGCAGCCCGGTGGTGGGCTCATCCAGAATATACAGCGTTTTACCGGTATCGCGCTTGGCTAACTCGCGCGCGAGCTTCACCCGCTGCGCCTCACCGCCGGAAAGGGTGGTGGCGCTTTGTCCCAGGCGAATGTAGGAGAGCCCCACATCGAGCAAGGTCTGCAGGCGACGGGCAATAGCGGGCACTGGGCTAAAGAATTCCAGCGCGTCCTCCACGGTCATGGCCAGCACTTCGTGGATCGTTTTGCCTTTGTAGTGTATGTCCAGCGTTTCACGGTTGTAGCGCTTGCCTTTACAGACATCGCACGGCACGTAGATATCGGGCAGAAAGTGCATTTCTACCTTTATCATGCCTTCGCCCTGACACGCTTCACAGCGCCCGCCCTTCACATTAAAGCTGAAACGCCCGGGCTTGTAGCCCCGTGAACGCGCTTCCTGGGTGCCTGCAAACAGTTCACGAATCGGCGTGAAAATACCGGTATAGGTGGCCGGGTTGGAGCGCGGCGTTCGCCCAATGGGGCTCTGGTCAATGTCGATCACTTTATCGAGCTGATCGAGCCCTTCGACTTTTTGGTAGGGCGCCGGTGTCAGCGTGGTCGCACGGTTGAGCTCCCGAGCCGCAATCGGCATGAGCGTGCCGTTAATCAACGTCGACTTGCCTGACCCCGAGACGCCGGTAATGGCGATAAACAGCCCCAGTGGCAACGTTAATGTCACATCCTGCAAGTTATTACCGGTGGCACCACGTAGCACTAATTGCTTTTCTGGGTTGCCAGGAATGCGGTAAGGCGGCACGGCGATTTCGCGTGTGCCGGAAAGATACTGGCCGGTCAACGAGTTGGCGTTATCCATGATGTCTTGGGGCGTGCCCTGGGCGACGATCTCACCGCCATGCACACCTGCACCGGGGCCGATGTCCAAAACGTGGTCGGCAGCGCGGATGGCGTCTTCATCGTGCTCCACGACGATCACGGTATTGCCCAAATCGCGCAGCCGTTCGAGGGTTTTCAGCAACCGGTCATTATCGCGCTGGTGCAAACCAATCGACGGCTCATCAAGTATATACATGACGCCGACGAGGCCCGCACCGATCTGGCTGGCAAGGCGGATTCGCTGGGCCTCGCCACCAGAGAGCGTGTCGGCACTACGCTCTAGATTGAGATAATCCAGCCCCACGTTAACCAGGAACTCTAGCCGGGCATGGATTTCATGGACGATTTTATCGGCAATTTCGCCTTTTCGCCCGGGCAGCGTTAAATCGGCAAAGTAGCGCCATGCGTCGCCAATCGGGAAGCGCACAATCTCGGCAATATTGTGATCATCCACATACACATGCCGTGACTCCTTCCGTAGCCGCGAGCCGTTACAGGTGGCGCAGGGCTGGACCGCGATGTATTTGACCAGATCATCGCGCACCATGTTGGACTCGGTTTCCCGATAACGGCGCTGCATATTGGGCAACACGCCTTCAAAGGCGTGTTCGCGAGTGACTTTGCGGCCGCGGTCGCCCACATAGGCAAACGGGATTTGCTCGTCGCCACTACCGTTTAAGATAATCTCGCGTTCATGGCGCGCAAGCTCTTGCCAGGGTGTTTCCAACGCAAAGCGGTAGTGCTTTGCCAACGCCTGGAGTTGAGTAAAATAGTAAATGTTGCGGCGATCCCAGCCTTTGATCACGCCTTCGGCAAGCGAAAGCTCTGGATGGCTGATTAACTTGTCAGGGTCGAAGTACTGCTGCACGCCCAACCCATCGCAGGTAGGGCAAGCGCCCGCCGGGTTGTTGAACGAGAACATGCGCGGCTCGAGCTCGGCCAGCGAGTAGCCACATACCGGGCAGGCAAAGCGCGATGAAAAGGCAATATCGTCGCGCTCGCCATCCATGAAGTGAATCATGGCGGTGCCGTCGGCGAGGTTGAGCGCCGTTTCAAACGACTCTGCCAAGCGCTGGGCAAGATCGTCGCGCACCTTGAAGCGGTCGACCACCACGCTAATGTCGTGTTTTTTGCGCTTATCCAGCGGGGCGATATCGTCCATCTCCAGCACTTGGCCGTCGATCAAGGCGCGCACAAAACCCTGGGCACGCAGCTCTGCTAGTAGCTGCAGGTGCTCGCCTTTGCGCCCTTTCACCACGGGTGCCAGCAGCATCAGCTTGGTGCCTTCGGCCAGATTCATGACCTGATCGACCATTTGCGAAATGGTCTGGGCTTCGAGGTCTTCGCCATGCTCGGGGCAGCGCGGCGTTCCTGCACGCGCGAAGAGCAGGCGCAGGTAGTCGTAAATTTCGGTAATGGTGCCCACGGTCGAGCGCGGGTTGTGAGAAGTGGACTTCTGCTCAATAGAGATCGCAGGCGAAAGCCCTTCGATGTGATCCACATCGGGCTTCTCCATCATCGACAGGAACTGGCGCGCATAGGTGGAAAGTGATTCCACATAGCGGCGTTGCCCCTCGGCGTATAGGGTGTCAAACGCTAATGACGATTTACCCGAGCCGGATAGGCCGGTAATCACAATCAGCTTGTTACGGGGCAGTTCCACATCGATCTGCTTGAGGTTGTGGGTGCGTGCACCCCTGACCAGAATGCTGTCCATCAACACCTCGAATCGCGCGGCAAAAGCGTGATTATACGTTTGTGGAGCCCCTCCCGGCAAAACCGCTTTGATAACATGCGTCAACTCGTGCCGTTTCCAGCGCCAGTGCAAACCGCTAGAATAGAGGTTTTTCTCAAGCCGTCATGTTTCTCTCTCATCAAAAAGGGCTCTATGCGCAAGGTTTCCGCACTATTGCTGGCCTCTGAACGTCGTGCGATCAGCGGTTTGGCCGGGCTCTATGCGTCTCGTATGCTGGGGCTGTTCATGGTGCTGCCCGTGCTGGCGCTTTATGCCGATACGCTAGCCGGGGCAACGCCCCTGTTGGTGGGGGTGGCGCTCGGCATCTATGGATTAACCCAGGCGACGCTGCAAATTCCGTTTGGCTTGCTCTCTGACCGCATTGGCCGCAAGCGGGTGATTGCCATGGGGCTGGTGATTTTTGCGCTGGGCAGCGTGGTTGCCGCGCTATCCGATACCATTGCCGGCGTGATTGCCGGGCGAGCGTTGCAGGGTGGGGGAGCCGTGGCCGCCGCCATCATGGCACTCCTGGCGGATCAAACCCGCGAGGAAATTCGCACCGCGGCCATGGCGACCATTGGGCTCTCCATTGGCGTGTCGTTTGCTATTGCCATGGTGCTGGGGCCGTGGCTTGCCGCCTGGGCGGGGCTAGCGGGTGTGTTCTGGTTTACGGCGCTGCTGACACTGGTGGGGTTGCTGGTGCTGTGGCGCTGGGTGCCGGCCGCGCCCAGGCGGCGGCGTCATCGCGATGTGGGCATGGATCGTCAGCAGTTCAAGAGCGTGATCACTCGCCCCGATTTATGGCGCTTGGATATATCGATCTTCGCCCTGCATTTAGTACTCATGGCGATCTTTGTGGCGGTTCCCTTCCGCCTGTTAAACGCTGGCGTGGCGATTGAGTATCACGGACTGGCGTATCTTGGCATTATGGCACTATCGTTTGTTGCCATGGTGCCGCTGATCATTGTGGCTGAAAAGCAGCAGCGCATGCGCTTGATGTGTCTGGTGGCGATCGGCGCTATTGTGATTAGTTTGGCGGGGCTGGGGTTGCCACTATCGTCAGGCTATTGGCTGTTCGTGTGGCTGTTTGTGTTCTTCACCGGCTTTAACTTGCTGGAAGCCACGCTTCCCTCCATGCTCAGTAAGCTGGCCCCGGCGGGCGCCAAAGGAACGGCCATGGGGGTGTATTCGACCAGCCAGTTTTTAGGGGCATTTTTAGGCGGTACCCTAGGCGGTTTATTAGCCAATTATGGCGGCCTTAACGCGGTTTTTATCGGTTGTGCCGTGTTTGCGCTATGCTGGTGGGCCGCGATGTGGCGAATGCCTTCACCGCCGCCACTCTCCAGTGAAGTGGTGGCGCTGCACGAAACCCAGCCAGATGCGCTCGACCTGTTGATGGAGCACTTGGCCGATGTGGTCGGTGTGGAAGACGTCATGGTGGTGCCGGAAGAGCGGTTGGTCTATTTAAAAGTAAACCGCCAACAGCTGGATCAGGCAGCCTTGACGCGGCTAATGGCGCCACCCAAATCTTAATCCAGCCCGGCCGATAAATGTAGGACGGCGGTTGGCAGTAACCCTTACACGACAGCTATTAAAGGAGCGCCTTATGGCTCGCGGCATAAACAAGGTCATTTTGATTGGTAACCTCGGGCAGGATCCAGAGGTGCGTTTTACCCCCAGCGGTACCGCGGTAGCGAACTTGAACCTAGCAACCACCGATACGTGGATGGATCGCCAGAGCGGCCAGCGTCAAGAGCGTACCGAGTGGCACCGCGTGGTGATGTTCAATAAAACCGCTGAAATCGCACAGCAGTATCTGAAAAAAGGCTCCAAAGTATATATCGAAGGGCGCCTACAAACCCGTAAGTGGCAGGACCAGAACGGACAGGATCGTTACTCGACAGAAATCGTCGCTAACGACATGCAGATGCTGGACGGTCGCGGCGGTGATTTCCAGGGCGGCGGCGCAGTCCAAAATAACTATCCGCAAAGTGCGCCTCAAAACGCACCGGCCCCCAATCAAGGCGGCGGTTATCCTCAGCAGGGCGGTGCGCCCCAAGGTGGCAACTACGGCGGGCAGGGTTCACAACAGCCTCGTCCTCCTCAGCCAGCACCGCAGCAGGGCAACCAAGCACCGCCGCCCAATCAGCAAAACAGCAGCTACGGTGCGCCGGATCCAGGTAACTTCGACGACTTTGACGATGAGATACCGTTCTAAGTGCACTGTTCGTTCATTAGTGTCTAGCCGGGCGTGAGTAAGGGGAATGTTGCTTGAAACTTTTGATACTGGATGCCGCACACTGCTTAAGCTTGGCGCTGGCCCGGGAAGCAAGCCGTCGCGCCGACACTGAGCTAGTCATTGAGCAAGGAACCGTCATCACGCCGTCGCGCCTTGAAGCGATTGCGCCTGACGCGGTGATCATCCCACCACTGGCCCACCCCTTGAACATGGCGCCAGCCGATGTCACCGCGCATGCCGATGCGGTAGACCGGTGTTTGGAAGCCTGCCTATCGCAAGATGTGGCGCTGGTGTGGTGTGTGTCCGACCAGCTCTACGAAGATGGCCTAGAAGTGCCTATCGATGAGCATGTCGTTCCGGCTCCGCGCGACGACAGCCTGCGCCGTTTGGTGCAGACCGGTAACCGTATCCGCGCCGATGTACAGCGTCATTTAATCGTCCGGCTGGGGCCGCTGTTTGCGCTTGAAGGCAGCCACGCTTGGCTGAATGACATCATCGGCAGCCTAGTGCTTGGTAAGCCAGTGCGGGCGGCCGAGGATGTGATATTTTGTCCGACATCGGCGGATGCCGTTGCCATGGCGTTAATCGGTATGCTGCAGCAACAGGGCAGCGGTGCCGATGCCTGGGGTGCCTACCACCTCGCTGGCACGGAGCCGGTTAGTGCTTTTACCTTTACTTCCATGGTGCGGACTCAGCTGTTAACTCACTTAGAAGGCCGCGGTGAGCAGATTACCCTCGGTGAGGTGCAACCGCTTAAACATCATCATGATGCCAAGCTGCGGCGTGTTTTGAACTGTCGACGTGTGTTAGACGTTTTTGGGGTTCATCAAAAGCCATGGCGATTAGAGGCTGGACGCATGCTGGATGCGTGGTGTTTAACCCGTGAGAGCAATCGTGTCAGCGATACAGGAGCATCGGCTTGATAAATGTGGTTCGCAGCCTGATATTTTACGCTGGCTATTTTTTCGCCATGCTGATGATTGGCATTCTGTTTCTACCCATTGCGCCCTTTCTCCCACTCGCGGGTCGCTACCGCTTACTCAATTTGTATAACTACTTTTTGATGGTGTGGTTTCGTATCGCCTGCGGTGTTCGCTATGACATTCAGGGGCGTGAAAACCTGCCCAGCGGGCCCTGTGTCATTCAGGCTAATCACCAGTGTGAGTGGGAAACGGTGTTTCTTCAGGTGATGAAGCCACCTGTATGTACGGTACTAAAGCGAGAATTACTGCGCCTACCCATCTTCGGTTGGGGGCTGCGTCTGCTGCGCCCGATCAGCCTGGACCGCTCCAAACCAGCGCGGGCGATGAAGCAAGTGCTGACACAGGGCGTCGAGCGTCTTGGCACCGGCTTGTCGGTGCTTATTTTTCCAGAAGGCACGCGTGTTGATCCCGGTATCCGCAAACGCTATAACAAAAGTGGCAGCGTGGTGGCGTGTCGTGCAGGGGTGCCGGTGCTGCCGGTTGCACATAACGCTGGTGAGCGTTGGCCTGGGCGCCACTGGGTTAAGCGACCAGGCGTACTGCGTGTGCGCATTGGTAAGCCTATTGAGACGGCAGGGCGTATGCCCGATGAAGTGCTCGCGGAACTGGAGGTGTGGATCGAGGCACAGCTACAGGAAATCTCCGACGTACCGCGGCCTACCACACGTTAACGGCTCATCTCTTTTTCCATAAAAAAACGGCGCCCAAGGGCGCCGTTTTTACTATCGATGCTGATGGCTTGCTAGTCGTTAAAACGTTGGAAGACTAAACATGCATTGGTGCCGCCAAAGCCGAAGCTGTTGGATAAAGCACGCTCAATCGTCACGTTATCACGACGTGCAGTGACAATATCAAAACCATCGGCCTGCTCATCCAGGGTAGCGATATTTGCCGATGCGGCTACAAAGTTATGTTGCATCATCAGCAGTGAATAGATCGCTTCCTGAACGCCGGTTGCACCCAGCGAGTGACCCGTCAGCGATTTGGTTGAGCTCATGGCAGGCGTCGTATTACCGAATACCGCACGAATGGCTTTTAGCTCAGCCACATCGCCCACCGGGGTCGAGGTGCCATGGGTATTGATGTAATCAATAGCGCCATCCACCGTTGCCATCGCCTGGTGCATGCAACGCATCGCGCCTTCGCCTGAAGGGGCGACCATGTCATGACCGTCAGAGGTCGCGCCATAACCAACCAATTCACCGTAGATCTTCGCGCCGCGTGCCTTGGCGTGCTCGAGCTCTTCCAACACCAGCATGCCGCCGCCGCCAGCGATAACGAACCCGTCGCGGGCGTTATCATAAGGGCGCGAGGCTTGCTCGGGGTTATCGTTATAGTGGGTGGAGAGCGCACCCATGGCGTCAAACAAGCAAGAGAGCGTCCAGTGCTCCTCTTCCCCGCCGCCGGCAAACACCACATCCTGCTTGTTCAGCTGAATTTGCTCCATGGCGCTACCAATACAGTGTGCAGAAGTCGCACAAGCAGAGGAGATGGAGTAATTCACACCCTTGATTTTAAAAGGCGTCGCCAAGCAGGCAGAAACCGTGCTGCCCATGGTTCGCGTGACGCGATAAGGGCCAACGCGGCGCAGACCTTTTTCACGCAGCACATCGGCTGCTTCAACTTGGTTCGCGCTTGAAGCACCGCCGGAGCCCGCAATTAGGCCGGTACGTTCGTTGGAGACCTGCTCCTCAGTGAGCCCCGCGTCTTCAATGGCTTGGGCCATTGACACATACGCATAGGCAGCGGCGTCGCCCATAAAGCGGCGCAGCTTACGGTCGATGAGCGCGTCAAGATCGATATCGACGCTACCGGCGACATGGCTACGAAAGCCATGCTCGGCATACTCTTCCTTAAAACGAATACCGCTACGCCCAGTTTTGAGCGCGTCCAGGACCTGTCGTTGGTCGTTGCCAAGGCACGATACGATGCCAAGGCCGGTGACTACCACTCGTCGCATGGGAGCCTCCTGTTCAGAAATTCGCAGTGGAGGTGAATAGGCCAACGCGCAGATCATTAGCCTGATAAATGTCGCGCCCGTCGACGGATACAGTACCGTCGGCGATACCCAAGATAAGGCGGCGGGTAATAATACGCTTAATATTAATGCTATAGGTCACTTTTTGTGCATCCGGCAGGATCTGCCCGCTGAACTTGACCTCGCCGCAGCCAAGTGCACGACCACGCCCCGGATGGCCTAGCCAGCCCAGATAAAAGCCGACTAACTGCCACATAGCGTCCAAGCCTAAGCAGCCAGGCATAACAGGATCGCCAGGGAAGTGGCAGTCAAAAAACCACAGGTTCGAGCTGATATCCAGCTCAGCGATCAGCTCGCCCTTGCCATGCTCTCCACCTTCTTCATGGATGTGCTTGATGCGATCAAGCATCAGCATGTTGGGAGCTGGGAGCTGTGCATTGCCGGGGCCGAATAGCTCGCCGCGGGAGCAGGCCAGCAGTTCTTCGCGATCAAAGGAGTGTTGCTTGGTCACTGAATCGTTCCGAATATCAAATTGGTTGTTGAGCTAGTCTACTTCCCGAAACCGCTGAATGCACGTAACTGGCTATTTATCGCTTCTATCTTAAGATTTTAGCCGTTTGGCCGATAGCACTATTGCTGGGAAGTTTAATACCTTGGCTGTCGATTAGGCACAATTGGTGTCCTGTTACCGTAATATAGCCTAACCACGTTTTTTACTAGGCGGCACAGTTAATGTGCCATCCAACGTTCATTTTCATCTAGATCAATTTGTATAGGGTAACGCAAACCGCCATGTGGCTTCCTGTTTCTCTCAATCGTCCGTTAGTTTGGGTGGCGCTAGTCGCGCTACCTGGTTGCGTCTGGCTCCCTGACCCCATGTTACGTTCAGTGGCGGCGGCATTTGTGTTGCTTGGCCTCTGGGATGCCTGGAACCAAGTTCGCCAGCAGCGGCTTCGCCTGCGATTGGCTCAAAATGCATTAAGTCTTACAAGCGATGCGATGGTGGTGAGTGATTCACAAAATCGCGTTATCGCCACCAATCCGGCATTTACTGAGGTAACCGGCTATAACAGCACGGAAATCCTAGGCCTTAAATTAGAGACATTGGCGGCCCCTCGCCATGATAAAGCGTTCTATGAAACGTTTTGGAGCACGCTGGAAAGCACCGGCCAGTGGGAAGGTGAATTGTGGAACCGGCGTAAGCACGGCGATGAGTATCCCGAGTGGTTAAAAGTGCGCGCGGTGACTGACAAAAAAGGCAAGGTCACCCATTTTATTAACTTGTTTACCGATATTTCGGCACAGAAAGATCGCGAGCGTGATTTGCGCCGTATTGGCTACGAGGATCCATTAACAGGCCTGCCCAACCGCCGTCGTCTGCACGACCTGTTGGCGTCCCGGCTGCGCCATCTACGCGCAGGAGAGAGCCTCGATATCGCCCTGATTGATATTGATGGCCTGAAATCCGTTAACGATAGCCTAGGGGTGGAACAGGGGGATCGCCTGTTGGCGCGTTTCGCGCAACGTTTAGAGAGTTATGTTGCCGGTAGTGTAGTGGGTCGCCTGGGTGGCGATGAGTTTATGGTGTTTCGTACCACCACCTTTGATGACCATGATCAATGGATAGCGACACTGCGCGATCACATGTCTCGGCCTTTTGAGATCAATGATCAAGCGTTGCGGCTGGGGCTGACAATTGGAAGCTGTCGGGCGCCGGAGGACGGCAGTGATTCTGGCGTGCTCTTTCAGCGCCTGGAATCAGCGCTATATAGCGCCAAACGGCTGGGGCGTAATCACAGCCAGCGGTTTCGTCCCGCGCTCGATAAGCAGGATAATCCTCAACTGGCACTGGTGAGCGACCTGCGTGCCGCGCTCATTTCGGGTGACCAGTTGGAGCTGCATTATCAAACGCAGCATGAACCCAGCAGCGGTGAGCTGGTGGGCATGGAAGCGCTGTTGCGCTGGCGCCACCCTCAGGATGGCATGGTCTCACCCGGCGACTTCATACCACTGGCAGAACGACACGGCCTGATGACGCAACTGGGTACCTGGGTGATCGAAAAAGCGTGCGCTCAGCAAGCCCATTGGCGTAACAGTGCGATGCCCAAGCTAACCATTTGGGTCAATATTTCGGCGCTGCAGCTTTTTCAAGGGGATCTTGAAAGCCAGCTGGCCACCTGCCTCAAGCGTTATCAATTGAAGCCGTCGCAAATTGGTCTGGAGTTAACCGAGTCGGTGCTGCTCGATGAGCGTGCGGGGGACATGGGGCCGCGACTCCAATCACTGCGTAACCAAGGTTTTGCGATTGCGATTGATGATTTTGGCACCGGCTATTCGTCGCTTGGCTATTTGAAGCGTTTGCCGGTAGATAAAATCAAGCTCGATCGCGCCTTTATCAAAGACTTACCGAACGATCAGGCCGATGCATCGATCGTCAAGGCGGTACTGGCAATGGCGGAGGGAATGGGACTCGGGGTGATCGCGGAAGGGGTCGAGACTAAAGAGCAGTGTCAATTTCTGGTGAATGCAGGCTGCACGTCTGTGCAGGGGTTTTACTTCTCGCGGCCACTAGCCGCCGCGGAATTGGAAAAGCGTTTGGTACCCGTGGCAGCCCCTACTCCTTAAGCTTTATGTACGCGACTGATTCCCGCGCAGAGTGCCGCCCATATCAGAGCCTGCGCGGGAAGTAGCCAAGGCGCAAGCGTCACGTCCGCCAATAGCGCGCCGCCATAATACGAGAGCGGGCCGCTAATCCCACCCGCCGCTGCCGCCAGCAGGGGATAGCGCCACAGCCACGCCAATGAGTGATAAACCAGCGTAGCGAACAGTGGCCACAGCATCCATAACCAGAGCGGCAGCAGCCCGAGTATCAGTGCCTGATCGTTAAAATCAAAGCCTCCCAGCAGCTTTAATCCGCCATCAATCACTAGGCCGAGCAGAGCAAAGCCAGCGATAAACCGCGCCTCACCGGGTAGCGCGCAGCGCCATAAATGCCAAGTTAACAAGCCACTTCCCGCCACGGCGGCGACCCATGATCCTCCCAGTACGCACAACAGCCAGCCAGCCTCGAATAGCAGGGCATTGGCTACCAGAGATTGCCAGGGGCGAGAGGCCATTTACAGCGCACCCGTCAGCGGAACGGGTTTTGCCGCAGGCTTGGCCAGCAGCAGATGGCAGGTACCAATGGAGCGCTCGATAAAGCCGCCCTCGCAGTAGCACAAATAGTAGCGCCACATACGGATAAAGCGCTCGTCGTAGCCCAGGGTGCGTACCTGCTCCAGGCTGGCTTCAAAGCGGTGACGCCATTCGCGCAAGGTGCGCGCATAGTGCGGACCAATTTCGTCTAAAGCGACGACGTTAAGCGACGTTTTGCGCATCACGCTACTTAACATGGCATGGTGGGATGGTAAAAAACCGCCGGGGAAGATGTAGCGCTTGATGAAGTCCATATCGCGCTTAGCGTCTTCAAAGCGCTGATCACGAATGGTAATGGCCTGCAGCATGGCTTGCCCATCATCGAGCAACAAACTATCCAGCTTCGTGAGGTAGGTGTCGAGATACTGATGGCCTACTGCCTCGATCATCTCCACCGAAATAAGTCGGTCATAGCGGCCGGTCAATTCGCGATAATCCTGCTTGAGCAGGGTAATCCGGTCTTCCAGCCCTTCTTCCTCGATGCGTTTCGCCGTATGGTCGTGCTGCTCATCGGAGATGGTGGTGGTCGTAACGCGGCAACCACGGGTTTTCGCCGCATGAATGGCCAGCCCACCCCAGCCAGTACCAATCTCTAACAGATGGTGCTCAGGGCGTACGTCGAGCTTTTCCAGCATCAGGTCAAGTTTATACGTGGATGCCTCTTCCAAACTGGCTTCTGGATAGGGAAAAACGGCGCTGGAGTACATCCAGTGGTGGCGATCTAGAAAGGTGGAGAACAGGTCGTTGCCGATATCGTAGTGGGCCGCAATATTGCGTTTGGCGCCGCTAACGCTGTTACGCTGAAAACGGTAGGCGGCGCCTAGTAGCCAGCGGGCGATGCGAGCACTGCCGTTCTCCATTTTGCCATTGACATGCTCAAGGTTGGCAGCGAAGAGCCGCACCAGAGCAACCAGGTCGTCAGCGTCCCAATCGCCATCCATATACGACTCTGCGGCGCCTACGGTGCCGCCAAAAGCAAGCCGTTTCCAGGCGCGGGAGTGGCGGATGACCACGGTCACTTGCAGCGGGCCCTCTTGGCCTAAATGATGGCACTGGTCGCTTTCGATGAGTGTAATGCGGCCACCGCGAAAGGTATCCAACTGTGCCATAAGACGCGGTTTGAGCCACTTGGTTAATCGGTCTTGTCTGGCAGGTTGGATAGTGGGCGGCGTAGAACGCAGGGTGGTCATTTTGAAGTCTCCTTGCGCTTGGGATGGTTATGAACGGGGACGCGCTTTAGCCACAGGCGTAGCGCTTCAAAATGAATGCCCGCGATGGTTTTAAGGCTCATCCATGGCTGGCGCACCAGGGTTTTGATCAATGCGCCGCGGGTAGCGGGGGAGGCGGACAGCGTCAGGGTGGCATCAAAATGGCACTGCTGATCCTGCCAGTTCTCCATATGCAGAAAGAGCGTTTCGCCGGGGGCATTAAATTTCCAGCGATAGGTCATGTCCATCGGATTAAACGGCGAGACGTGAAGGTCCTTATCAAAATGCGCCTGATGGCTATGCCGTGATGGGTCCACCTTGCTGGCGTAACGGGTACGTTCGCGCCAGGGCATGTTGGTCACTTCGCTCAACACGGCGGCCAATCTGCCTAAATGGTCATAGGCGTAGTAGACGGAGATAGGGTTAAACATACAGCCCAACGTGCGCAGCTGGGTGAGCACATAAATCCGGCCATTGGGCGCACTCCCTAACTGGCGAACCAGCTCTTCCCGCACCGCGGTTTTAAGCGGCCGGTCGGTTGGGCCGAGGTAATCCTCACGGCGAAAGCGCGCCAACGCCGGTCGCCGGGCACTAAAGCCAGGCACGTTATCGAACAGGCCTGGCAGCTCATCCAGATCCAGCCACGCCATCCATAGCTGATAGCTAAACGTATGCGAGGCGGGCGTGAAGCGCCGGTGGCGTAAGGTGCCACGGTAGATACGTGAACGCGGAGTGGCGATCATCCCAGGCCCTCGACACCCTGCGGCGTCAACAGATCCTGAGCTGGCAGCGCAGAAGGCGACACCGGCGGATGGGCTGCTTCATCACAACCCAATGCCTGAGCGACTCGTAATGCGCTCCAAACGCCATCTTCATGAAAGCCGTTACGCCAGTAGGCACCGCAAAAGTGTGTGCGATGCGCCAAGGAGGATATCTCCGCATGACGTGCCTGTGCTGCCTGACCGGCAAGCGTGAACTGCGGGTGGGCATAGGTGTAGCGCCCCAGTGCTTTGCTGGCATCGATGCTGGCGCTATCGTTCAACGTTACGCAAAACGTCGTGTCGCTTTCTATCCGTTGGAGGATATTCATAGCGTAAGTGACCGATACCCGTGCTTCGCTATCGCGCTGATCCAGGCGGTAATTCCAGCTTGCCCAGGCGCGCTTGCGGCGTGGTAGCAACGCAGTGTCGGTATGCAGCACCACCTCGTTATCCTGATACGGCATGGCGCCAAGCAGCGCTTTTTCAGTTTCGCTGGCATCGCTCAGCATGGCCAGGGCTTGGTCGGCGTGGCAGGCCAGCACCACCTGGTCAAATCGCTGTGTTCCAGAGGGAGTGGTAATGCTAACCCCGGTGCTATCACGGGTGATTTTTGTGACCGGTGAATTAAGGTGAATACGCGAGGCGTAGGGGGCCGTTAGGGCGGGAATGTAGCTTTTGGATCCCCCCACCAGCGTGTGCCATTGGGGGCGATGATTAACCGATAACAGACCATGGTTACGGAAAAAGCGCACGAAGAACGCCAGTGGGAAGGCGCGTAAATCACTAATACTAGCTGACCAGATGGCGGCTCCCATGGGCAGTAAATAGTACTGCTGAAAGGCGTGGTTATAGTGATGCTGGTCGAGGTAGTCACCCAGCGTCATCTCTTCGGGTAACGTATTGTTCTCCAACGCGTTGGTCGCTTGTTTATTAAAGCGCAGGATGTCCTTCAGCAGGCGATAAAAAGAGGGGTTGAACAAGTTCCGCCGTTGGGCAAACAAGGAGCCAAGCGTATGGCCGTTGTACTCAAAGTCACGTGCCGTTTCGTGTACCGAAAAACTCATTTCGGTGGCTTGTGAAGCAACGCCAAGTGTCGCCATCAAACGCTGAAAATGGGGATAGGTCCAGTCGTTAAAGACGATGAAACCGGTGTCGATAGCGAACGTCTGCCCGTCGACCATGACATCCATGGTGGCAGTGTGACCCCCCAGCCGCGAATCTGCTTCGAACAGCGTCACCTCGTGCTGCGCAGAGAGGTACCAGCCAGCGGCCATACCACTGATGCCGCTGCCAATGATCGCAATACGCTGCGACCCCCACAGCGAGGCCGCGGTGCTCATGATGACTCCTTTTGCGCCCGGGTCATACGCAGGCCTACCTGACGACGTAGAGCGGGGGGTAAAATACCCAGCAGTTTGACGATATAAGTGAATCGGCGTGGAAAGTGGATATCCAGCCGTCCCTTCGCCAATCCTTCGATAATGGCATCGGCCGCTTGCTCGGCGGTTACCTGCATGGGCATAGGAAAATCGTTGCGCTCGGTCAGGGGCGTTTTGACAAAACCTGGATGAATGAGGCTGACGTCAATTCCCTCTTGATCAAGGTCTAGGCGTAGTGATTCCAGAAAGTAGCTAATGGCCGCTTTCGAAGCCCCATAGGCTTCCGCGCGGGGCAGCGGCAAATAGGCCGATGCGCTGGAGGTAGCCGCTAAACGGGCAGGCAGCCCCTCGCGTCGTGCTGCCCGCAGCAGCGGTAGGGCGGCTTCGACCCCGTACAAAGTGCCGAACAAATTAGGTGTAAAAACGCGCTCGACCAGTGCCATATCAAAGTGTTGGGCATCCAGATACTCACAAGTACCGGCGTTGAATAACGCTAAATCCAGTGCGCCCAGGCGTTCCCGAATGGTTTCGCCGGCGTCAAGCACGGCTTGATGGTCACTGACATCAAGCGGAAGGGGATGAGCATTGGGTTGATGCTGACACAGAGCGTCCAGCGCCTCGGCGTTGCGGGCGCTAAGTACCACCTGATGGCCTTGAGCGATGAGTTTATGCGCGAGGGCTTCACCAATGCCGGAGGTGGCACCGGTTAACCAAATGCGTTGGGGCGTTTTCCATGTACTCATCGAGCCTCCTAGTGCGCCCCGCCGCTTAATGAAGGTTTAGGCAAGGCGTTTTTTTAACCAGCGAATGACGTTTCCCATCAACGGTAAGTGTTCGTAGAGCATGGCACCCGCATCGAAGTAGTCGCGGTGCTGGGAAACGCGCCCATCCTCGGCAAAGAGTAATGAGCTGCATCCCTCTACTTCTATCCTACGGCCGGAAGCTAGCTTTGGATGCACGAAAGACATGGTCCAGGTAACAAATGCCTGCTGACCCTGCAGTTGCCGAGTGTGATAAGTAAAACTGCACTGTTCGACATTCTCGTACATGGTTGAAAAGTAACGCTCCAGCGCTTCACGACCTTCAATATGATGCAGTGGGTCACTAAAAATTATATTTTCAGTATATACCTCGTATAGCTTTTCTGTACAGGTGTTGTCTAGTTTATTGAAAAAGGCGCAGAACGCCTCCAGCGCCGCAGGCTCAGCCATGGCGGTCTCCCCTATTAGCGTTGTGAACAAAGTGGCTTAGGAAAAAAGCGATTTATGGACTGCTGCTACTCTTTAGTCAGCGATTTAAACGCGTCCAGGGCGCGTTGTCGTGCCGCCTTGTGATCGACAATCGGCGCGGGATACGGCACATCGGTAAGCAGGTCCTGGGGCGGTGCATGGCGTGCTTTCGCAGGAAGATCAGCAAGCTCAGGCAGCCAGTGGGCAATGAACTCGCCGTCGGCATCAAAACGAGTGGACTGCGTGGTGGGATTAAAAATTCGGAAGTAGGGAGCGGCATCCGTTCCTGTCGAGGCAGCCCATTGCCAACCGCCGTTATTAGCGCAAAATTCGCCGTCAACCAAGTGACGCATAAAGAAGGCTTCACCGCGTCGCCAATCAATGAGCAGGTGTTTGCTTAAAAACATCGCCGTGATCATACGCAGCCGGTTATGCATCCAGCCGGTGGTCACTAATTGGCGCATGGCGGCATCGACAATGGGATACCCAGTGCGCCCTTCACACCAAGCTTGAAAGCCTTCGTCATCGTCGCGCCACGGCAATTGCTTGGTATGGGCCTGAAAAGGCTGATAGCGGCATACCTCAGGAAAGCCAAACGCCACGTGTTGGTAAAATTCTCGCCAGACCAATTCATTGATCCATGTCGTCAGGCCGAGATCACCGTCGCCTAAATGTCCGCTATTTTCAGCCATTGCTGCTTGCAAGCACTGGCGATGGGAGATCATGCCCAGCGCCAGATAGGGCGAGAGTTCGCTGGTGCCGCGCACCTTGGGTAGGTCGCGCTGATCCTTATAGTGGCGACCACGAAAGCGCAGGAAGCGCGCTAAATTGTCCGCCGCTGCCTTTTCACCCGCCGGCCAAAGTCGCCCGTCGATCGGCGTACTATCCAGCTCCGGTAAGGCAGGCAGTGGGTCACTGTCGATATTCAGCGCTGTTTGCACCGGTGGCGTATCGCGCAGCGCCAATTGATCGGCGGTGATCTGCTTGTGCCACGCTTTGGAGAACGGTGTGAAAACGCCGTAAAAATCACCTTTACCGGTCAGTAGGCTGCCCGGGGCAAACGCGAGCGCGTCGTGGTAGCCGTGGGCGGCAATGCCAGCCTGCTTGAAGGCCTCTTGCACCGCCTGGTCGCGATGGCGCTCATTGAGCGCGTATTCGTGATTAAAGTGCAGCTGTTCAATGTCATGGTCACGAGCAATTTCAAGCAGTGCTTCCGGCGCTTGGTCATAGCGTTCGATATCACGGTGAAGTAGCGGAATATTCAAACCGTTGAGGGCCGCTTTAACGGCTGCCACGCCGCGTGCCCAAAAATCCAGCTTGTTAGCGCCATGCCCGTGCGCTTGCCACTGGGGAATACTACGCAAAAATACCGCTATCACAGGCCCTTTGGCCGCGGCGGCAGCCAGGGCGCTGTTGTCATCAATGCGCAGGTCGCTGCGCAGCCAAACCAATTGACATTTCATAGGGTCTCCTGCGACACAAAAAATGGCCGGTCGCCGGGCGGCGAACGGCCAATAGGGTGACATATGAACCACATACGATAGGAACTACAGAACGCCAGACTCGCGTAACAGCGGCCGCAAGCGAGCGATTGCCTGGGGTAAGTCATCACCCAGAAGGTGCACCGGGCCATCGCGCAGGTCGGCTTCACGCAGGCGAGCTACTTCACCACACACGCCAATAGGTACATTGAGCGACTCCGCCGCTTTAGGCAGTGCTTGGTGAATATAGCGATCGCTTTCCCGCTGTCCGCTAGAAAGCAGCACCATGGACGAGTGCAGGCGCGCCACTGCTTGCGGGAGATCCTCAAGGGGCAGCGAGTGATCGAGCATCTGTACTCGGTAGCCTTGCTCGCTCGCCATCAGCGCTGACATCAACACCCATAGGGGGCCTGGGTCATCGGGCATGGCATTGAGCAAAATCAGCGGACCACGGGTAGCTTGGTTGGCGTAATGCAGCCGAATGCCCACCTGGCTGCGCAAAAACGCCTCCAGAGTGCGTCGTACTAAATGATCGGTCTGAAGGGCCCACTTCGCCTCTAAGCTTAAAATGACCGGCTGCCACAGCTCATTGATAGCGATACTCAATGGATAGATCGCCAAGCTCTGATGATAAAACGCCTCTAGCTTAGGCAGATCGAGTGCTTCGATGATGGCTTGTAACTGTTGGCGCTGACTGGCCCAATCGCCGGCATCAGGCGTCGGTGTCTCAATTGTTTCTGGCTGGTCAAGCAAGTCAGCGACTTGACTGACCGGCACACCACGATTGAGCCACTGCAAAATGCGTTCAATGCGAGTGATGTCATCCTGGGCGTAAAGCCGATGGCCTTTTGGGGTGCGCTGAGGTCGAATTAACCCATAGCGCCGTTCCCACGCACGCAGTGTGACCGAGTTGACGCCCGTTAAGCGAGACACTTCGCGTATTGGATAGAGAGGCGTATCGGGGGGATGGGTCGCCTTGAGACTCATGGGCGCCTGTACCTCTTGGTTGACAGCAGCACGGCGCTGCAGTGGCCTGTCAGTGTTCGCCGTGGCGAAGGTGAAACTTGTTCCATGTAAAGGTTGCCTAATCAAAGATCTGAACAGTGGAAAACCGCGGATCGACGCTGGTGCTCGGCCATACGAGGTTGAAAACAGCCAAGTCTAGCCTGCACGCATTACCTAAACCTGAGGCTTCCTAGGGCGTTACTGTATGCTCATTTGTACAACTTGTCGCTATTCGGTACAACCTTTATAAGAAGGCTTCTTAGCTAGTAAAGTATTGTAACGGTTAGACCGACCGGCCTATTAGTGCTTCACCCAAGCGGTGGCCCGATAGCCAAGCATCTTCTACACGCCCGCCACGAAAGCTGTCACCGCATAGGGCCAATCCGCTTTCACTGTATAAGTATTCATGCCCATACGAGCTCGCTGGCTGCGCATAACGCCACCGATGTGCGCCGATCTCAATGGGTGTAGGCAGTGGGGATGTGGTCGGGTAAAGACTTTGCAGGGCGGCCAGCAGTTGGTGAGCCACTTGGTCGGCCGGTTGCTCTAAGTGCGCTTCGCTCCAGTCAAGCTGCGCCAGCAGGCTCAGGCTTTCCATCTGTTCACGGCGCCCCGGCTTGGTTTGATTACGCGACACAATGTGCAGCGCTGGGTGAGCTACCCGCGCCATCTGCCAATCAGGCGCTACCCCCACTATTGACGGCAGAGGGTCAGCAAACATCGCCCATCCTGCCCAGCAGGCGCGCTGCTCTCCTGCTTGACATGCCGCTCCCAATTCGGCGTCCCAATCGGCCAGCAAAGCATGAGCCTGTGGCGCAGGCGTGCTGATAATAACCTGTTCAAAGGGGCCGTATGTTGTCTGGCTAGCGTCTATCAACTGCCAGCCTTTGGCGGTCACGTTAAGCGCTGTAATACGCGTGTCGGTATGTAGCTCAGTATTCGGCTGGCCCGTTAACACATCGGCCATGTAGCGCGTCAAGGCGCTCATTCTCGGTGCGCCGGTATAGCGCGTTCGATGATCGTCGTGCGCCTGCCAGCCACTTGAGCTAGCCTGATAAGTACGTTTAGGCCAAAGCGCTATGCAGCCCGCAACAAGCCATTCATCGACGGCACGTTGAAAATCGGCATCGCGAGCGGTGAATGCCTGGGCGCCTAAATCGAGAGCGGCGCTCGGCCTGCGTTTACTCGACATGCGCCCACCAGGGCCGCGAGCCTTATCAAAGAGTGTGACGCTGGCGCCGCTACTGGCGAGTACGTTTGCACAGGCAAGCCCTGACATGCCTGCCCCGATGATAGCGACCCTGTCTGTCGCCTTTAACGGCAGTGTAGCCATGGATTCCTCGCGGCGTTTGAAAGGCGCTCAAAAAAAGCACGTCATTTAAAAGCGTTTAAATAACTGAATTGGAAACCTATTGTAGCATTGTTGTATAAATATCGTACAATTTAGTTGCCGATTGATTCATTCGCCAAGCTGACACCTAACGGTGACACCAACAGGAGCAATTGCATGCGCGTATTAGTGACCGGAGGCAGTGGGTTTGTCGGCCAGCGGCTTTGCCAGCAACTGATAGAGCAGGGCCACGAGGTGCAGGTGGTTTCTCGCCGCCCGCATCAAGTGCGTGATCGCTTGCCTAGCGAGTGCGATATTCGTGATAGCGCCCAGGCGTTTATCGAGTCGCCGCCGGACGCATTGATTAATCTGGCGGGTGAGCCCATTGCTGCCAAGCGCTGGAGCGATGAACAGAAAGCCAAGCTGATTAACTCGCGCGTGGCGGCGACCGAGCAGCTGGTGGCGTTATGCGAACAGTTAAGCGCTAACGGGCAGCCGTTGCCAAAGGTGATGGTCTCCGGTTCAGCGATGGGTTACTACGGCGATCAGGGAAAACGCGTGGTGACCGAAGAGACGATGCCTAACGATGAGTTCGCCTATCGGTTGTGTAAACAGTGGGAGGCTGCAGCTCAGCCGATTGAGGCCCTGGGAGTGCGGTTGGCAATTCTGCGAACGGGGTTAGTGTTAGCGGCGGGTGGCGGCACCCTACAGAAAATGCTGCCGCCGTTTAAGCTTGGATTAGGCGGCCGTTTTGGCAGCGGTGAGCAGTTTATGCCTTGGATTCACCGCGACGACTTGGTCGCGGCAATTCTATTTCTCGTTAATCACGAGACCTTGAGTGGCCCCTTCAACGGCAGTGCACCTCACCCGGTGACCAATGCGACCTTTACTAAAACCCTGGCCAAACACCTCAACCGACCGGCCATTTTTCCGGTGCCCGCCTTTGCCTTGAAAGCAGGGCTTGGGGAAATGTCGCGGCTGTTGCTGACCGGGGCCGATATGCGCCCTGCGCGCCTTGAGGCGGCGGGATTTACCTTTCTCTATCCCACCCTGGACAAGGCGCTGGAGGCGATTGTTTAACGCTTAACGGTCAGCGTCGACGGTGATGATCACCCGCACGGAATCCAGCCGCAGGCGGGTGTTCTCAATGGCGTCGCTAAGCGCTTTACGCTCATCTTTCAGGGCGTCGATTTCGGCGCTACGCACCGCCGGGTTGTGTTCGGCCAGCGCGGTCAAACGGGCAATTTCGGCATCCAACTGCGTACGCATGCGGGCCTCGGCGTTCTCCACGATGCTGGGCAGCTGGCGCTCGGCTTCGCCTTCACCCTGGGTTAGCAGCCCGCGTAACTGATCATGGCGGCTTTTGATCAAGTCCCGCGCCAGGGATTTATTGACCTTCTGTAGGTTTTTACCCAGGCCAGTAAAGGAGATTTTGCTGGTCAGGTTGGCACCCGACTCATCCAGCAGCAGACGCACGGCGGTGGGCGGCAAGAAGCGGTTCAGGTGCAGCTTCTTGGGCGCCGGGCAGTGGGTGCGAAACACCAGTTCGGCCATTAATCGGCCGGCGGGAATGGCGTCATGCCGAAGCAGCGCCAGCGCCGAATTGCCCATGGTGCCATCCAGCACCCGGCCCATCATTTCCCGTAGCAGCGGATGCTCCCAGGAGAGTCGCTGCACATCGTCACGGGCCAACGCCTGAGTGCGGCTGTAGGTGGCGGTAAAGCCCTCTTCGCCTTTGACCAGACCCGGCAGGCCATCCAGCATATGTTGGCTGGGCTGCAGGTGCATTAAACCCTTGCCGATCTCCTGGCTATCGACGCCGAAAATATCCAGCGCCCGCTCAAGGTAGCGAGGCAAGGCGGCGTCGTCATCTAATTCGCGCACCGCGTCGATCACCTGCTGGGCACGCGCAGGGCGGCAGGCGTTAAGCTCCAGCAGCCGGTTGCGGCCCGCATCGTGCTCCGCCAATTTGGCGCTAAACATGGCGCGGGTTTCGGTGATGATCTCGTCAAGCGCCTCATCATCCAGCAGCGCGTCGGCCAGGGCGTCACCAAACGCATCAAACAAGTCGTTGCCGACCCCATGCGGGGCGCTGAACGCATCCATGCCTTCGTGGTACCAGCGCAGTAGACGCTCGCCGGGGCTGCCTTCAAAGGTCGGAATATGTAGCTCGATGGCGTGGCGTTGACCGATGCGATCCAGGCGGCCAATGCGTTGCTCGAGCTGATCTGGGTGCTGGGGCATATCGAACATGACCAGGTGACGGCAGAACTGGAAGTTGCGCCCCTCAGAGCCAATTTCTGAGCAGACCAATACCTGTACGCCCTCCTCCTCATCGGCAAACGCCGCTGCTGCACGGTCACGCTCTATCAGGGAGAGGTCTTCGTGGAAGACCGGCGCATGATAGCCGCCCAGCACCCGTAGCCCCTCGGCAAGGCCTTCGGCGGTTTCCCGGTGGTGGGCAATGACCAGCACTTTTTCGTTGGCGAAGCCGCTCTCGCTGTCGTCGCTGAGCTTTTCCAGCAGCCAGTTGACGCGCGGGTCGATGTGCCACCAGTCTTCACCGTTGAGCGGGTCATTGCTGAGCTCGCGGTAGGCCGCGTCGGGGTAGATCAGCACGTCGGGGTGATCCATGCCGGTTTCGATCAACAGCTCATCGAGATAATCATCGTCGCGCTCGAGACGGCGTACAACGCGACGATAAGCCGAAGGCAGTGCTAGCGGCGCTAAGTTGAGGCGACGTTCTGGGAAGCCACCTACATGACGGCGGCTATTGCGGAACATCACCCGCCCCGTACCGTGGCGATCCAGCAGCGCTTCGCTGAGCTGGGCGCGAGCAGCGTCCTGCTGTGCAGTGCTTGCCTCTGGGTTGCACAGCGTGTCGAGCAGCGCCTGGCTATCGCGGTCATCCGCGACCGCTGAGACGGCAGTACGGGCGCTCGAATCGTCAGGCAGAGCCGCTAAGGCATCAATGGCGCGGGCTACTTCGGTGTAGTGGCTCTCTTCGGCTTTGAAGCGTTCCAGGTCGTGATAGCGCTCACCATCCAACAGCCGCAAGCGGGCAAAGTGGCTCTTGATGCCCATCTGTTCGGGGGTGGCAGTGAGCAGCAGCAAGCCGGGGATTAGCGCCGAAAGCTGTTCGACGCAGCGATAGCCGGGGCCGCTGCCTTCTTCGCTCCAGTCGAGGTGGTGCGCTTCATCGACGATTAGCAGGTCGAACTGGCTGGCCAGCGCCTGCTCTTGGCGCTGCGGGTTGGCAAATAGCCAGCCTTGGCTGGCCAGTACCAGTTGGGCGCTTTCAAAAGGGTTTTCGCTGCCGTGAGCCTGGCTCTGGGTCTCGTCTAATAGCGAGACGTTGAGTGAGAAGCGGCGCAGTAGCTCGACCAGCCACTGGTGCGTGAGGCTATCGGGCACCAGAATCAGCGCGCGCTCAACGCGGCCATTGAGCAGTAGGCGGTGCAGAATCAAGCCCGCTTCGATGGTTTTGCCCAGGCCCACTTCATCCGCCAGCAGTACGCGGGGGGCATGGCGGTTGGCGACTTCATTGGCGATATAGAGCTGATGAGGAATCAGATCGATGCGCGGCCCGGAAAAGCCCAGCGCGCTGTGCTGCTCGATACGCTGATAGTGATGCAGGGTACGAAAACGCAAATCAAACCAGTCGTTGCGATCGACCTGGCCAGTCAGCAGCCGGTCGCGCGCTTGATCGAACTGCATGGTGTCAGCGAGCTTGGCTTCGGGCAGCTCGCGCAGGTTGCCTTCCTTGTCTTCACCGATATAGGTGATCAGGCCGTGGGTCTCTTTGCTGTCATCGACCACCATCTGCCAGCCATCGGCGGAGATGACACGGTCGCCGCTGCCAAACATGACGCGGGTCAGCGGGGCCTGGCGGGTATTGTAAGTACGGGTTTCCTGACTGGCACTGAACAAAATGGTAACGCTACGGGCGTCGCAGTTAAGCACGGTGCCGAGCCCAAGCTCAGCTTCACCGTCGCTAATCCAGCGTTGGCCGGGAGAAAAATCGCTCATGATGCCTCGGAGGAGTCTGCAAAACGGGTCGTCTGCCGCCGGAGGGGAGCGCCGGCGGCAACAGGGCGGGGGATTCTAACGCAAAGCAGCGAGGGGATTAAGGTGTATCGGCATCAATCTTTTAGCCAGCGGTCGAGATGGGCGCGGGTCAGCTCGCCCACGTGTACATCCAGCGTATTGCCCTGTTCATCAAATAGTACCGTGGTAGGTAGCCCTGGCGCTTCAAATAGGGCCATCAGCTGTTGGCTGGGGTCGCGCAGCGCATAGCGAAACTCAAGCTGCTGTTCATCCAAATAGCGCACCATGGGCAGCAGGTCTTCGCCCTGGTTAACCACCACCACGCTCACGCCCTCGCGCTGGGCGGCCTCCTCGAGCAGCGGCATTTCGCGTAGGCAGGGGGGGCACCAGGTCGCCCACAGGTTGACGATAATCAGATCGCCGCTGTCGGTCAGCGACGGCAGCGCTACCGGATTGCCGTCGATGTCTTCCAAGGTGACCGCTGGCAGGGAGTCAGTGGCAAAGTCGTTGCCCAAGGGGGCCAGGGTGACCAGCACCAACCACAGGCTGGACGTCGCGACCAGCATGGCCATTGCACCGCCCATGGCTAACAGGCGTGCACGTAGCGTCCAGGCTGTCCATATTAACCCGGCGACCATGCCCCAAAGGCCGTGGTAGCCAGGTTGCCAGACCTTTAACGCCTCCCATGGCGCAGCACTATAGCTTTCCCAATGGAGCAGGACATAGCCCACCCTAGCGCCAATCAGCCAAGCAATGATAAGGCCGGTAAACCAGCGCTGCTGATCACGCCGGGGGAGCCCCAGCAGCCATCGCGCGCAGAGTAGCAGCAACAGGGCACAGCCAATGGCATAGAGACGTGGTAGCGAAATCAGTAGCGGACCGAGAGCAATGGCGTTCATGATTTTCTCGTGAAACAGGTACACTGGCAGACCATACCATGCGAGCTGCAAATTACGGAGACGTTATGCCCCCACCCGCGTTTGATAGGCTGCGCGCGCTTGCCATTGCTTCCCAGGCGATTGGTTTAACGCTGGTCATTGGCTTGGAAACCGTCATGGGGAATGCCGCCCGCCCCTGGCAAGGGGTCGTGCTGGGCGGCATGCTGGTCGCCGCGCTCTCGATTGCGTTGGTGCGCCTTTACCGACGCAATCTTGCCCGCAAGCGTTGGGCCGAGCGTGTCGCTGACAGCGACCATGACCATCGTGATGACTAGCCTGATCGTTGGTGTTAGTGGTTCGCTTTGCCAACGCTGAAAGGGTGCGGGATAAGGGGCATTAATCACTGAAGACGACATTTTTTTGGCGCCATTTCAACGCCCGATTCAACCATCAGCTCAAGGTTGAGCGCTGGTTATCGACCCTTTGGCGAAGTAGCGTTAGAAGCCGACGCTTGTGTTTTTGGCGTTCCGGTTCCAGATTAATAGCAGCCTTAACGCATATACGCTGAGGCACACAAAAAATTGAACAAATTTTTAAGAGACTGGGAGCGACCAATAACATGATGAATAAACGCGCATTAGCCACCGCCGTGGCGGCCTCTACCCTGGCAATGGCAGGCTTCGCACAGGCAGAGGTCAAAGTTGGCTTCTTGGGCGGCTTTACCGGGGGAATCGAAAGTTTAACACCACCCATTTTTGAAGGGGCTCAGCTCGCCGTAGAGCAGATCAATGAGCAGGGCGGTATTCTAGATGGCCAAACGCTGGTAATGCCGACGGGCGATACCACCTGTTCGGATGCATCGGCCGCCTCAAACGCTGCTGACCGTATGGTGAACTCTGAAAATGTGACGGCGATTGTGGGTGCACTGTGTACCGGCGCTACCATTGCCGCGGCTAATAACGCCGCCATTCCCGGTGGCGTATTGATGGTATCACCTGCTTCTACGGCACCGGCGGTATCCGAGCTTGACGACAACGATCTGGTGTTCCGCACCGTGCCATCAGACGCTTTCCAGGGTGAAATGCTGGCCAAGCTGCTGCTCGAAAAAGGCATTGATGAAGTCGCCGTTACCTACGTGAATAACGACTACGGTCAGGGGCTTTCGGACGCCTTTAGCGCTGCATTTGAGTCGGGCGGTGGAGAGATTACTGAGAACCTCGCCCACGAAGATAACCGCGCGGATTATCGTTCTGAGTTAGGCTCGCTTTCAGTGAGCGGCGTTGAAACACTGGTAGTGTTGGCTTATGCCGATACGTCGGGTCAGACGGTACTGCGTCAAGCCTATGAAAGCGGCATGTTTACCCAGTACGTAGGCGCTGACGGTATGGTCGGCGATAGCCTGATTGAAGCCATTGGTGCGGACGTGCTTGATGGCATGATTGCCACGCGCCCCGGCAGCCCTGATCTACCCGGCACCGACCTCTTTATTGATGCCGCCGAAGCGGCTGAGTTAGATCCAAGCGCCGTGTTTGCCGCTCAGGCCTATGACGCCGCCTTCCTGATCGCGCTGGCGATTGAACAAAACGGCAATGCCGACCGTGAAGGGCTTTCAGACGCACTACGCAGCGTCTCAAGTGCCCCAGGTGAAGTCATCCTGCCCGGCGAGTGGGAGAAAGCGGTTGAGCTGATCGCGGCAGGTACCGACATCAACTATGAAGGCGCTTCCGGCTCCCATGAGTTCGATGATAACGGCGACGTACCCGGTGTAGTGGTTGAAATGGCTGTCGAAGAGGGCACCTTTACCAGCAAAGGCCAGGTTGATCTTTAATTTTTAGGCTTAGTATTAAAAGAATGCCCGGCTGGTTTCAGCCGGGCATTTTTATTGTCGGGTTATCGTAGTTGGCAATCTGCACGCCACCGTGTTGAGAGCAGGTTTCCGCGAGGGCGCTGTGAACCCATCCGTGGGCGCTACTTTTGTCATCCATGACAAAAGACCCTCGCTTCAACCTGCCCTCACACTCGGTATCGAGAGTTTTTGAAAGGCCGTCATTAGCCCTGTTTTTATACGGGTCAGCATTTGAGAGGATCAGCCGTGGCTTTTGATCTTCTCGGGAAGTAGTCCTTTGGGCGCGAAGCGCAGCACCATCGTGATCAGCAATCCAATCACCAGCACCCTGGCCTGTAGCGCGCGGCTATCTATATTGCTTGGGGCATCCCAGCCAAACGTGCCTTCGCCAAAGGCGACGGCTAACTGCATCAAAAACAGCGCCAGGGGCTCCGACATAATCCAAATGATATACACCGCCACGGCACCGAAGATAGTGCCCAGGTTATTGCCCGGCCCGCCAAGTATCACCATCACCAGTACCAAAAAGGTATGGTTGAGTGGCAGGTAGCCTTGCGGGTCGAAGAGGCTATTGAAGGTGCCCAGAATGCCCCCGCCCAAGCCCATCAGGATGCACCCCAGCACGAAAATCTCCAGCCGGCGCTTATTGATGTCTTTCCCCATGGCGGCCGCGGACATCTCGTTATCGCGAATCGCTCGAATCATGCGCCCCCATGGCGCGTTATAGGCACGGTTGAGCAGGAAGAAGATCACCGCAATAATCACCGCAGTAAACGAGAGATAGATCGCGCGCGAGAGGGTGAAACCCAGCTCGGCGGGTCCCGGCGTGGGCCAGGGGAGTGGTGAGACAGTGGCGGTGCCGCGAGTCAACCAGTCGGAGTTCTTTAGGAACGCTTTGATGATCTCAGCAATGCCCAGGGTGGCAATAGCGAGATAATCACTACGCAGGCCCAAGCAAATATGGCCGATAAAATAACCGACGCCCCCTGCTAGCGCGCCACCGACTATCCAGCCGGTCCAGGGAGGCAACCCTAGCCCACCGACAAAGCCTGCCTGGCTTTCAATCGCTTCCGTCACTTCACGTAGCTGGCTAATCACCGCAAGGTAAAGCACGATACTTAATACGATCACCATGAAGGTTCGCAGCGGTGTTGGCACGCCCAGGCGGTCTAGCTTGCTGACAGCGACCACCAGCAGGACGGCCGCCACCCCGTAAAGCAGCACAAGGCCTAGCTCGCCGGGCAGTGCAGTCCCCCAGAAGGCATCATTGACCGGGACGCTGAAAAACATCGCACAAAAACCACCGAGGGCGACAAACCCCATCACCCCCGCGTTGAACTGCCCTGCATAGCCCCACTGAATGGTTAAGCCCAGCGCGAGAATGGCATAACAAGCGGCTTCAACGAGCATGCGCGTGCTATAGGCCGCCCCCATCATGGCGTAAACCACTAAGATAGCCGCGAGCAGAACCCCAAACAGGATCAGCTCACGCAATGGGAACCGGCGTACTTGGGTAGCGTCTTTGGGCGTGTAGGCAGGATTACGTGTTTTGGCTGAATCGCTCATTAGATCACCTTGCCCTTGAACAGTCCGGTTGGGCGCCACACCAGAATGGCGACCAGAATAAAGAACGGCACCACGATTTTGTACTCCGTGCCCACGAAGGCGAGGTTCGACGGCAACTCCAGCCAGGCGGGCAGGCTATCGCTGAAGGGACGTAGCAGCACGTTCCAGTTAAACACCGCCAGTGTTTCGGCAAAGCCGACCACAAAGCCACCGGCGATGGCGCCGTAAGGGTGACCCACCCCGCCGACAATCGCGGCGGCAAAAATAGGCAGCAGCAGAAAGAAGCTTAAATCGGGTTTGAAAGTGACATCCAGGGAGAGCAGGGTACCGGCAATCGCCGCGAGCGCTCCGGCGATCATCCACGTCACCGCCACAATGGTATTGGTATTGATACCCGATGCCTGGGCCAGTTCCGGGTTATCCGACATGGCGCGCATCGCTTTGCCTAACCGCGAACGGTTAAGAAACAGGTGCAGTGCGACCACGGCCACTAGCGTGATCACAAACAAATAGAGCTGTGGCTCGGTGATCACGATGGGCGCTCGGGCGCCTTCGAAGGGCAACGCAAGGCGGAAGATTTCTTTGCGGTCATCCACATACAAGCTCTGCCCGCCGGTGCCCGAAAACAGCCGAATCAAACCCTGCAGAATCAACGTAACACCCAGCGAGCCAATCACCAGCACGATTGGCTTAACGCCATGGGCGCGTAGCGGTTTATAGAACGTTTTATCGATGCCTACTGCCAGCGCCGCGGTCAGCAGCATCGCCAGCGGTAACATTAAAACCGCCGTCGGCACGCCAAGGCTGGCGCCTGCCGCTGGGAATAGCGTGGTAAGCAACAGCACCATAAACGCACCGAAGGTCATCATGTCGGCGTGGGCAAAATGGGCAAAGCGCATAATACTGAAAATCAGCGTTACGCCAATCGCACCAATGGCGTAAATGGAGCCACTGACACTGCCAGCGATCACCACATTATTCATAAAAAAAGCCAGTTCGTTCACACGTTTCTCCCTGGGGCTAGCCGCCCAAAAAGCTTTTGGCGACGTCAGGGTCGGCCAGTAAGGCGGCCCCGGTATCGGTAAAGCGGTTTTGTCCGGCGGCCAGCACAAAGCCCTTGTCGGCGATTGCTAAGGCCTGTTTGGCGTTCTGCTCGACCATCAAAATACCCACGCCAGCGGCGTTGATCTGTTTGACGCGGTCAAATATTTCATTCATGTAGAGGGGGGACAGTCCCGCGGTGGGCTCATCGAGTAATAAAAGGCTCGGCTCGGCCATCAAGGCGCGTCCCATGGCGACCATCTGACGCTGGCCGCCGGAGAGCTCACCGGCAGGTTGGCGGCGTTTTTCGTACAGTGGTGGGAAAAACTCATACACCTGAGCCAGCATGCGCTTAACGTTTTGCGGCTTTAAAAACGCCCCCATCTCCAAGTTTTCCTGCACCGAGAGGCTGGGGAAAACGTTCTTCTCCTGGGGCACGAAGCCCATGCCGCGCTGTACCAACTGGTTGGGCGGTAAGTTTTGGATGGGCTGGCCGTTAAGCAGGATCTCTCCCTGATTAACCTTCAGCAGGCCAAAGACTGCTTTGAGCATGGTGGATTTGCCGGCCCCGTTGGGGCCAACGATTACCCCGACTTCATCGGCCTCAAGCGTCATGTTTACCCCGTTAAGGATATTCATGCCGCCATAGCCTCCATGCACATCCCGTGCGTCGATTAATGGCCTGGTTGTTGATGACATAAGCAAAGGGTCTCAGCAAGGTCGCTTACGTAAAGCGACAGCATTGTAGTCATTGGTAAATAGCGAAACGGTCACACCTAAGCGGCATCGGTGCCAAAGTAGGCTTCGATTACCTCGGGGTTGTTTTGAATCTCGTTGATGTGGCCTTCGACCATCACGCTACCCTGGGCGAGCACAATCACCGGGTCGCAGAGACGAGCAATCATCTCCATGTCGTGCTCGATGACGAGAAAGGTGTAGCCCATCTCACGGTTGAGACGCTCGATATTGCCGATCAAATCACCCAGCAAGGTGCGGTTTACCCCAGCGGCGATCTCATCTAGCAGCACCACCTTGGCATCCGTCATCATGGTACGGCCAAGTTCTAGCAGCTTCTTCTGCCCGCCCGATAAATTGCCCGCCAGCTCGTTGCGAACGTGATGCAGGCCAACGAAGTCGATCACTTCCAGCGCGCGGAGACGGACGTCGGCCTCTTCTCGCTGCACCTTGCCAGGCTGTAGCCAGGCGCTAAACAGGCTTTCACCGGCTTGCTTTGGCGGTACCATCATCAGGTTTTCCAGTGCGCTCATCTGGCTGAACTCGTGAGCAATCTGAAACGTGCGCAGCAACCCCCGATGAAAGCGCTGGTCGGCGCTGAGGGCGGTAATGTCTTCTCCATCAAGCAGAATGTGCCCGCTATCAGGTTCGAGAGCGCCCGCGATAAGGTTAAACAAGGTGGATTTACCGGCGCCGTTGGGGCCGATCATGCCGGTAATCGAGCCTTTCTCTACCTGAATGGAGCAGTCGTTGATGACCTGCAGGCCGCCGAACGCTTTGTTCACTCGTTGTACATCAATGAGAGGGGTCATGGTGTCTCCACGCGATACAGGCGGCTAATAAGCCGCCTGTGCACTGTTATTAAATTGTTGGTCGTGGTTTTTTGAGCCACCACTGGCTGGCAGCAAAGGCGCCAACGATGAGCAGCGCGCCAAAGGTGGGAATAAGATAGCCATCCACCTGAGGGATGGTGCGTAAAAACACAAAGGCGACAGCAGCGGGCGCCACAAAGCGCACCAGAAACCGCCAGCATTTAAACCAAGTGGCGTTGCTGCCCAGCTCTTTCATGACTTCGCTTTGCGTCAATGCCCAGCCTGCAAACAGGGCAATTAATAACCCACCTACCGGCATAAAGATATTGGTCAATAGCTCAATAAACTCGAACGCACTGCGTCCAAACAGGCTATGGAATAGCGTCCCCTCGGCCCATACGTTAAAGCTGACGACCGTTAACAGGCCCATCGCCCAGGCGGCAATCACCATGATAGTGACTGCCTGGGGGCGGGTCATGTCGAAACGCTCCACTAGGAAGGCGGCAACAGGCTCTATCAGCGATATAGAGGAGCTGATAGCAGCACCCAATACCAGGATAAAGAACACGCCGCCGACCAGGGCGCCAAACGGCATTTCGGCAAAGGCCAGTGGTAGGGTGACAAACATCAGTCCCGGGCCTTGGCCGGTTTCCAAACCCGCGCCAAATACCAGCGCAAAAATGGCCAAGCCAGCGACCATCGCCACCGCGGTATCGACGATAGCCACGGCAAAAGCGGTACGCGTTAGCGATACGTCGCTGGGCATATAGGCGCCGTAGGCCATAATGGCCCCCATACCCAAACTCAGGGTAAAGAACGACTGCCCCATGGCCTGTAGCCAACCCTCGAGGCTGAGGTCCGCGATATTAAAGGTAAACAGGAAATTAGCCGCAGCGCCCACGTCACCATTGATAACCCCGTAGGCCAGCACCACCAGCAGGATCACAAAGAGGGCGGGCATCATAATGCGAAGCCCCGACTCAATGCCTTTATGTATTCCCATGCCGACGATCAACGCCGAGGCTGCAATGAAAAGAGAGTGGTAAAGCGTCATTAGCCCTGGCGCAGCCAGTAGCGCATCGAAGCCGTCACTAATGGTCTGTGCATCGGCACCCACCAGCGAACCCGTCAGCATCAGCCCGGTGTAGTGGATCGCCCAGCCGGCAATCACTGAATAGAAGCTTAAAATTAGAAAGGCTGAAGCGGCGCCCAGCCAGCCAATCGTTTCCCACGCCCGGGACGTCTTATGGGTTTTGGTTAAATGCCGCATACCCATAATCGGGCTTTGGCGACTGTGACGCCCCAGCATGATCTCCGCAATCAGAATGGGGATACCCACGGCGAAAATGGTCAGCGCATAGACCAAAATAAAGGCACCGCCGCCATTTTCACCGGTAAGGTAAGGAAAGCGCCACAGGTTGCCCAAGCCAACGGCGGAACCAACCGCCGCGAGTAGAAAGGTACCTTTGTGCGTCCAGACGTTTTGACCGCTCATGGGTAAGAGTGTCCGTGTTTGAGTGCAGGATGGGGATGGTATCCAAACACCTGTATGAATATAAAGATGCCAGCGTGCCTTGGACGCGCTGAAGTTAGCGTTACTGTGCGATAGAACGCCGCACCTTTCCAGCGTAATAGCGTTTAGGCTGCGTTTAGTGAAGTGCCTTGGCAGCTTAAAGTGGCCGCCTGAGGCAGGAGAGCATGGCATTAAGGCATAAAAAAACCCGCTTTCGCGGGTTTTTCGGTACTCACTGCTTGGAGCGGGTTACTTCTTGCTGTAACGCTTACGCTCGGTCTCTTTCAGCAGCTTTTTACGCAGGCGGATATGCGCCGGCGTGACTTCGACGAGTTCGTCGGAATCGAGGAACTCGATCGCCTGCTCAAGCGAGAACTTGACCGGCGGGGTTAACACGATGTTTTCATCGTTGCCGGTAGAGCGCATGTTATCGAGCTTCTTGCCTTTAGTGGGGTTAACCACCATGTCGTTAGCACGGTTGTTGATACCGATCAGCATGCCTTCGTAAACTTCCGTGGCGTGATCGATAATCAGCTTGCCGCGCTCTTGCAGGGCATACAGGGCGTAAGCAAGGGCTTTACCGTCGACCATGGAGACCAGCACGCCATTACGACGTTCGATGGACGCTTCAGGCTTCAGCGGGCCGTAGTGATCAAAACGGCTGGTGAGAATGCCGGTGCCGGAAGTCAGGGTCAGAAACTGACCGCGGAAACCGATCAAACCACGTGCTGGGATGATGAAGTCCAGGCGAACCCGTCCTTTACCGTCTGGCAGCATGTTGGTCATTTCACCTTTACGGTAGCCAAGTTCTTCCATGATCGAGCCCTGGTGCTGCTCTTCACAGTCGATGATGACTTCTTCGTAAGGTTCCTGCTTCTCACCGTCGATCTCTTTGATGATGACTTCGGGGCGGCCAACGGCCAGCTCAAAGCCTTCACGGCGCATGGTTTCGATCAACACCGACAGGTGCAGTTCGCCACGGCCAGACACCTTGAACTTCTCAGGGGTTTCGCCCTGTTCAACGCGCAACGCCACGTTGTGAATCAGCTCTTGCTCAAGACGGTCCTTGATATTACGGCTGGTCACGAACTTGCCATCTTTACCGGCGAACGGTGAGTCGTTGACCTGGAAGGTCATCGACACGGTGGGCTCGTCGACGGACAGCGGGGGGAGCGCTGCAACATTGGCCGGATCGCACAGCGTATCGGAAATCGCCAGATCGTCGATGCCGGTGATGCAGACGATATCGCCCGCGGTGGCTTCGTTGGTCTGAACGCGCTCCAGGCCCATATGGGTCATGACCTGACCGATTTTGCCTTTGCGCACATTGCCATCAACGCCGATCACCGAGATCTGCTGGTTCGGTTTCACCGAGCCACGCTTGATGCGGCCTAGGCCGATAACGCCCACGTAGCTGTTGTAGTCCAGTGCCGAGATCTGCATCTGGAAGGGGCCGTCGAGTTCCACCTTAGGCGGCTCGACGATATCGACGATGGCTTGGAACATGGGATCCATGTTGTCCGCCAGCTCTTCAGGATCCATACCAGCAATGCCGTTCAAGGCAGAGCAGTAGATGATCGGGAAATCGAGCTGTTCGTCGGAAGCGCCCAGGTTGTCGAACAGATCAAAGATCTGGTCGATCACCCAGTCAGGGCGCGCGCCGGGGCGGTCAATTTTGTTGACGACCACGATCGGCTTCAGGCCTTGGGCGAATGCTTTTTGCGTCACGAAGCGCGTTTGCGGCATCGGACCATCGACGGCATCTACTAACAGTAGAACCGAATCGACCATCGACATGACGCGCTCAACTTCGCCACCGAAATCGGCGTGCCCAGGCGTATCCACAATATTGATGTGGTAGCCGTTACCTTGGCTGTCTTGCCATTGAATGGCCGTGTTCTTGGCCAAAATGGTAATGCCACGCTCTTTTTCCTGATCGTTCGAGTCCATGATGCGCTCTTGACCTTCTGCTTTACGGTCAAGGGTGCCGGACTGGCTCAGGAGTTTGTCGACCAGAGTGGTTTTACCATGGTCAACGTGGGCTATGATCGCGACGTTGCGCAGGTTATTAACCGCGCTGGAATTTTGCTGGTTTTGCATGCTGAGAGAGAACTCTTGTGAACACCCGTTTGTCCACGGGTCGGAAAATGCGGGTCGCAAGGGCTGGCAATTTGCCGACCATCTTGGCTCAGGGCTTGCGTCCAACGGCCATTCTAGCATGTCGAAGGCTTCGCTGATATTACTGGTGCGTTTATCGACCTTGGTCTCGCTCCGAAAGTTTTCGCCGCGAACCTCCATCCGCTAGAATAGCGTTTTTCCCATTGGGGCAGGAGCATGACCATCGGCAACCTGATGCGTTTGTTAAGCGATGGCGAGGTTCACTCTGGCGAGCAGCTGGGTGAGGCGCTAGGTATTTCTCGTGCTGCGGTGTGGAAGCAGTTGAAAAAACTGGAAGCGCTGGGGGTTGAGTTAGTCGCCGTCAAAGGGCGCGGCTACCGGCTGGCGCGTCGGCTGGAGCCGTTAGAGGGCGCCAAAATTGTTGAGCGTTTGCCTGCCCAGGCACGCCATCACCTCGCGCGTCTGTTTGTGGAAGATCAGTTGCCTTCTAGCAATGAGTATCTGCGTCAACGCTTTGAGCAAGGCGCGGGGCACGGCGAAGTGTGCCTGGTCGAACTGCAGACGGCGGGGCGTGGGCGTCGTGGTCGTGTCTGGTCGACGCCATGGGGGCAGAGTTTAATGCTCTCGCTAGGCTGGCGCTTTGAATCCGGGATCGCGGTGCTCGAAGGGTTGAGTCTGGCCGTTGGGGTTGTCGTTGCCCAAGTGCTCGAGCAGCATGGCGTGGCGCCTAAGCTGAAATGGCCCAACGACATCTTGCTTTCCGAACAAGGTGACGCCGCCAGCGACGAGCTCGGCAAGCTGGCCGGTATTCTTATCGAAGTCACCGGTGATGCGGCAGGCCCCTGTGAAGTAGTGATCGGCATGGGGATGAACCTTTGGCTGCCGGAAGCTCAACGGGCTGCCATCGATCAGCCTGTCGCGGCGCTGTTCGAGCGGCTGCCGACGATCTCACGCAACCAATTGGCCTCTGAAGTCGTCGCAGGCTTATTGGCGATGCTGGCTGACTTTGAGCAAAACGGGTTTAGCGCTTGGCGCGACGCCTGGAACCAGCGTCACGCCTACGCTGGACTGCCTATTCGCGTGATTCAGGGCCAGCAGGCCAGTGATGCCGTCGCCGGAGATGTAGATGAGAGTGGTAACCTGTGGGTTACCGATAATGGTCACTCGCGACGCCTAGCCGGCGGTGAGATCAGCGTACGCAGGCGTTTATGATTCTGGACCTTGATATCGGCAACACGCTGTCGAAATGGCGGCTCAAGGATGCCGAGAGTAGCGAGATACGATCGCGCGGGGCGGTCTGGACCCGTGAAGAGTGGCGGCCAGGGGCCGATATTCCAGACCTTGACGTGGTCGAGGCGGTGCGTATATCAAGCGTGGCTAGGGCGGCTGTGTTGGAGGAAACCGTGGCCTTGTTACGCCGCCGCGTGCGCCATGTGCACGTAGCACGCTCAACCCACGAAGCGCTCGGCGTCGTCAATGGCTACGAAGAGCCAGGGCGCTTGGGGGTCGATCGTTGGATGGGCGCGCTGGCTGGCTACCAGCTTGCGGGTGGCTGCTGTGCGGTGGATTGTGGCAGTGCTATCACCATTGATTTTGTGCTGCCGGGCGGTAGCCATTTGGGTGGCTTTATTATTCCCGGTTTACGGCTTATGAAAGAGAGCTTGAAGTTGGGTACCCGCAATGTAGCCATCGACCCAGAAAGTGAAGCGGATGAATTGCTTGAGCCTGGTAGGCGCACTGTCGATGCGGTCAATCACGGTATTTTCATGGCAGCGGTGAGTGCGATTAACCGTATCTATAGTGAAGTGTGTGACCAGCAAGGCGTCGCGCTACCGATGCTGTTAACCGGTGGCGACGCACGCGTGGTGTCTCGTGGAGTGCAAGTGCCTCACGCGGTATGGCCAGACATGGTTTACGGCGGTTTAGAAGCCTGCTTTCCGATGACCTTTGCCGAACGTGCGGGTAAAATGTCAGGCGCACCGCGCGTGCCTGAGCCTGTGTCGCTAGAAAAGATTCGGGCGGGGCTTGCATTCTCAATGCTGCTTTGACAGAATGCAGCGCGTTCGAAGGCGAGGCGGAAGCGTCTTGTTGGCTGAATAGCTTAAATGTAGAAGGCGTTGGTAAGCTAAGCTTTTAATAGCTATGACGATTATCATGCTTGACACATTTTTGAAGGCTGGCATAATATGCCGCCACGTTGGAGAGATTCCCGAGTGGCCAAAGGGAGCAGACTGTAAATCTGCCGCGAAAGCTTCGAAGGTTCGAATCCTTCTCTCTCCACCAGAATTAAGCGGCATCGATATTATCGGTGGTGCTGAATGGAAAGCCGGTAGCGGGCATTGTCTACGTTCTATAGCCTAGTAAAAGCTATAAAACGGCGCGTAGCGGATTGTCATTCTACGACAGGTTCTGCGGGCGTAGTTCAACGGTAGAACCTCAGCCTTCCAAGCTGATGGTGCGGGTTCGATTCCCGCCGCCCGCTCCAGTTGTTGTGTTTGGCTCATGTAGCTCAGGGGTAGAGCACACCCTTGGTAAGGGTGAGGTCGACGGTTCAATTCCGTCCATGAGCTCCATATTGCAGATCAAGCGAGCAAAGCTCGCTTTTTTTGTCTCTGTGTTCAGGTGGTATAAAATAGCGTCTGAGCGTAAAGGAGGGGTTGTCAGAAGTGGCGTTTCTCGCTACCATGGCGCCCGCTGTTGTATAGGCGATTGAAAAAGACGCTTATCAATAGATGTAAGTTGTTTCAGAAAGTCAGTACGACGATACAGGCCAGTAGCTCAATTGGCAGAGCAGCGGTCTCCAAAACCGCAGGTTGGGGGTTCGATTCCCTCCTGGCCTGCCAACCTTCCCCAGGTTGGTATGTCTTTTTCCGAAATTCTTTTATCGTTCGCCGCACCCTTGAGGAGTCTCGTTTTTATGAAGCCTGGTTCTGTAAAACATGGCGCCGAGGTGCAACAGACGCGCCATGACGGGCTCAAATGGGCGGCGGTCGTAGCGCTGCTTGTCGTTGCTGTCGTTGGTAATACCTATTTCGCCGATATTGGCCTGCTCTACCGCGTGCTGGGTGTGGTGGTGTTGTGCGTGATTGCGGGTTTGATCGCGCTGACCACTACCAAAGGTCGTGATTTAGTAGAGCTTGCCAGAAGCGCCAAGAAAGAGATTCAGCGCGTTGTATGGCCGACCCGTGCCGAAACCATTCAAACCACAGCCATCGTGTTAGTGGCGGTTCTGGTGGTGGGGCTAATGCTGTGGTTGATCGACACTCTTCTTGGCTGGGCGATGTCCGGCGTCATTGGTTAGGAGTTTTCATGTCCAAACGTTGGTACGTCGTTCACGCTTATTCTGGGTTTGAAAAGCATGTCATGCGCTCATTGATTGAGCGTGTGAAGATGTATGGCATGGAAGATCGTTTTGGCGAAATTCTGGTGCCGACCGAAGAAGTGGTTGAAATGCGTGACGGCAAACGTCGTAAGAGCGAGCGCAAGTTCTATCCGGGCTATGTGCTGGTCGAAATGGAAATGGCCGATGAAACCTGGCACCTGGTGAACGAAACGCCCCGGGTGATGGGCTTCATTGGTGGTACCAAAGAGAAGCCAGCCCCTATCACATCGCGCGAAGCGGATGCGATCCTGCTACGTGTGAAAGACGGTACTGACAAGCCGCGGCCTAAAACCATGTTTGAGCCGGGCCAATCAGTACGTGTCGTCGACGGCCCGTTTGCCGACTTCAATGGGGTTGTCGAAGAAGTCAATTATGAAAAGAGTCGTCTGCAGGTCAGCGTGCTGATCTTTGGGCGCTCAACGCCTGTTGAGCTTGAGTTCTCACAGGTAGAGAAAGAGTAATATTTTCGTAAGAGGCAGCGATTGGCTGTCTCGCTAGTCCCGGGGAGCCGAAAGGCGCTATTACCCAAATGGAGTAACTACCATGGCCAAGAAAGTACAGGCTTATATCAAACTGCAGGTTGCTGCAGGTAAAGCCAATCCAAGCCCGCCGGTAGGCCCAGCACTGGGTCAGCACGGCGTGAACATCATGGAATTCTGTAAGGCGTTCAACGCCGCGACTCAAGAAATTGAGCCGGGCCTGCCGACGCCAGTCGTGATCACTGTCTACTCTGACCGTAGCTTCACGTTTGTCACCAAAACACCGCCTGCTGCCGTGCTGCTGAAAAAAGCCGCTGGTATTAAGTCCGGTTCTGGTGAGCCGAACAAGAAGAAGGTTGGTACCGTGACGCGCGAGCAGCTTGAAGAGATCGCCAAAACGAAAGAGCCTGACTTGACGGCTGCGAATCTTGATGCCGCTGTGCGCACCATTGCGGGCAGTGCTCGTAGCATGGGCCTAAACGTGGAGGGTCTCTGATCATGGCTAAACTGTCTAAGCGTGCGAAAGTTATTCGCGAGAAAGTAGACACACGCAAAGCTTACTCACTTGAAGAAGCGGTAGCGCTGCTCTCCGAGCTGTCTACGGTTAAATTCAAAGAGTCTGTTGATGTCGCTATCAATCTTGGCGTTGATCCGCGTAAATCTGACCAAGTAGTGCGTGGCGCTACCGTCATGCCTAACGGTACGGGTAAAGATGTACGCGTTGCGGTCTTCACCCAAGGTGCCAATGCCGATGCCGCTAAAGAAGCCGGTGCCGACATCGTTGGTATGGACGACTTGGCTGAGCAAGTGAAAAAAGGCGTGATGGATTTTGACGTCGTTATCGCTTCGCCTGACGCTATGCGCGTTGTCGGTCAGTTAGGTCAAATCTTAGGTCCGCGCGGCCTGATGCCTAACCCGAAAGTTGGCACCGTGACGCCTGATGTGGCGACAGCGGTTAAAAATGCCAAAGCGGGTCAAGTACGTTTCCGTACTGACAAGAACGGCATCATCCACACCACACTGGGTAAAGTGGATTTTGACGCGGCAGCGATTAACGGCAACCTGGAAGCTCTGGTAGCCGACCTGAAGCGTCTCAAGCCGAGCTCTTCTAAAGGTATTTACTTCAAAAAAATGACGCTGTCCACTACCATGGGCCCGGGTCTAACAATCGATCACTCTGCTTTCGCGTAAGCCGAGTCATCGTTGGTTTTTTGAAGGAACTGAGCAAGAACTTTGCGGTCCCCCGTTTGGTTATGAACACTGGCCGGGGCATCGTCAAAGACCGCAGGTGCCGCTTGATGCTTTAGTAGCGGCTTAATTGCCCTAAAAGCGCCTGCGCAGATGGTGTGGCCGCCAGTTGGTTAAGCTAAAAGGCTTTCTGGTGAGCACCATCCCCAAGGCTTCCCGTTCAGCGCTGCTGGTATTGTTAAGCAGCTCAAAACGGGAAGAGATGGTAACCACCGGAACCTTCTTGGGTTCCGGCACGAAGGAGTGATCACTGTGCCACTAGCACTTGAAGGCAAGAAAGCGATTGTTGCCGAGGTCAGTGAAGCGGCCAAGGGCGCACTCTCCGTCGTAGTTGCTGATTCTCGCGGCGTGACGGTTGGTAAGATGACCGATCTGCGCAAGCAGGCGCGTGAGAATGGTGTAGAGCTGCGTGTTGTACGTAATACGCTGGCTCGCCGCGCTCTCGAGGGCACTCAGTGGGAGTGTCTGAACGATAGCTTTGTTGGTCCTACGTTGTTGGCCTTCTCTACTGACCATCCGGGCGCTGCCGCTCGTTTGTTCAAAGAGTTTGCTAAAACGAACAAGGACTTCGAAGTAAAAGCGTTGGCCTACGAAGGTGAGCTGATTCCGGCTGCTGACATCGACCGTCTAGCAACCCTACCGACTTACGACGAAGCAATTGCCAAGTTGATGTCGGTAATGAAAGAAGCCTCCGCTGGCAAGCTGGTTCGTACTCTGGCCGCTCTGCGCGACCAGAAGCAAGAAGCCGAAGCTGCTTAAGCAGCGCTTCTTGCAGGTGGCGTGAAGGGTTTGCCCAGTCCGCTGCCTGAACCGAGCAATGAACCCTGAGCACTCGGCTGACCGAGGCTCCCGCAAAGTTAGGAATGAAATAATGGCACTGTCTAAAGACGATATCATCAATGCTGTAGCCGACATGTCCGTCATGGAAGTTGTCGAGCTGATCGAAGCAATGGAAGAGAAGTTCGGCGTTTCTGCAGCGGCAGCCGTGATGGCTGGCCCGGCTGCTGGCGGCGAAGTAGCTGAAGAACAGACTGAATTTGACGTCGTTCTGACCGCTGCTGGCGACAAGAAAGTTAACGTGATCAAAGCAGTTCGTGAGATCACCGGCCTTGGCTTGAAAGAAGCTAAAGGTGCTGTTGACGGCGCTCCGGCGACCATCAAAGAAGGTCTGTCTAAAGACGACGCAGAAGCAGCGAAAGCGAAGCTGGAAGAAGCGGGCGCAAGCGTCGAGCTCAAGTAATTCTTGTGCGGACGGCTTTACGCGCTGCGTAAGCTTCCACGGCTGGCGGCGGGATATCCCGCTGCCGGCCTTTTTCTGTTGTAGCTTAAGTTAAATGGCAACTGCTTTTACCACGAGCAGCCACGACAGAAATGTATAAGCGTTATTGAAGATAGTGTTATCGACTACAGTGTTATCGACGACTGAGTTATCGAACTAGATTTTCGACGGCGAGCTACCGATTTAGGAGCTTGCTGTCTGTGTCTGACGAAGCTCGAAGGGCAGATGACCACGCATCGGTCACCCATGGTGAACAAGCTGGGGAATACAGATGGCTTACTCATATACTGAGAAAAAACGCATCCGCAAGGATTTCGGCAAACTGCCCCAAGTGATGGATGTGCCTTACTTGCTGGCGATCCAGCTTGATTCCTATTACGACTTCCTCCAGCAAGATCGTTCGCCCGACGAGCGTCACGAAGTCGGTTTGCACGCGGCTTTTAAGTCCGTGTTTCCGATTGAGAGCTTCTCCGGCAATGCAGCGCTTGAGTATGTCAGCTACCGATTCGGCACGCCGGCGTTCGATGTTAAGGAGTGCCAGCTACGCGGCGTGACTTACTCCGCCCCGCTGCGCGTCAAGGTTCGCTTGATCATCTATGATCGCGATTCCTCAAACAAAGCAATCAAAGATATTAAAGAGCAGGAAGTCTACATGGGGGAAATCCCCCTGATGACCGAGAACGGTACCTTTGTCATCAATGGTACTGAGCGGGTTATCGTTTCCCAGCTCCACCGCTCACCCGGTGTGTTCTTTGATCACGATAAAGGTAAGAGCCACTCGTCGGGTAAACTACTCTACTCGGCACGCGTGATTCCTTACCGTGGTTCATGGTTAGACTTCGAATTCGATCCCAAAGACAACGTCTTTGTACGTATCGACCGTCGCCGCAAACTGCCGGCGTCGGTACTGATGCGTGCGCTGGGAATGAGCACCGAAGAGATCCTGGCCGAGTTCTTTGAAACCAGCGTCTTCCACATTGAGAAATCCGGTTTCTCTGTGGAGCTGGTACCGTCGCGCCTGCGCGGCGAAACGGCGACGTTCGACATCAAAGATGGCGAAGGTAATGTGATCGTCGAAGAAGGGCGTCGGATCACCCAGAAGCACATCCGCCAGCTTGAAAAAGCCGGCCTTGAGCGTCTGGATGTGCCGATGGAGTACCTGTTCGGTAAAACACTGGCCAAAGATCAAATCGATTCCAAAACGGGCGAGTTGATCTGTCCGTGTAACACCGAGATCACGCCAGAAGTGCTTGAGCGCATGGCGCAGGGCGGTATTACCCTGGTCGAAACGCTCTACACCAACGATCTTGACTGCGGTTCGTTTATTTCCGACACCTTGAAGCTGGATGCAACGAATTCAGCACTTGAGGCGCTGGTCGAAATTTACCGCATGATGCGTCCCGGCGAGCCGCCCACCAAAGAGTCTGCCGAGACGCTGTTTAACAACCTGTTCTTCTCTGAAGACCGTTACGACCTGTCTGGCGTTGGTCGCATGAAGTTCAACCGTCGCCTGCGCCGTGATACTGACACGGGCTCCGGCGTACTGGATCGCAAGGACATCCTGGATGTGCTGCGCGAGCTGATCAATATCCGTAACGGCTTTGGTGACGTTGACGATATCGATCACCTGGGTAACCGTCGTATTCGCTGTGTGGGCGAAATGGCCGAGAACCAGTTCCGTGTTGGCTTGGTGCGTGTTGAGCGCGCCGTGAAAGAGCGTCTTTCCATGGCGGAAAGCGAAGGCCTGATGCCCCAAGACTTAATCAACGCCAAGCCCGTTGCGGCGGCGGTGAAAGAGTTCTTCGGTTCCAGCCAGCTTTCTCAATTCATGGATCAGAACAACCCGCTTTCGGAAGTTACCCACAAGCGCCGTGTCTCTGCACTCGGCCCCGGTGGTTTGACCCGTGAGCGTGCTGGCTTCGAAGTACGTGACGTTCACGCCACGCACTACGGGCGTCTCTGCCCGATCGAAACGCCGGAAGGCCCGAACATCGGTCTGATCAACTCGCTGGCGACTTACAGCCACACTAACAGCTACGGCTTCCTCGAAACGCCGTACCGTAAAGTGGTTGACCGTCAGTTGACCGACGACATCGTTCACCTTTCAGCGATCGAAGAGGGCGATTTCGTTATTGCCCAGGCGTCGGCAGCGGTGGATGAGTCCAACAAGCTGAGTGATGACCTGGTTCAGGTTCGTCACCGCGGTGAAACGACCTTTATGCGTCCTGAACAAGTGACGCTAATGGACGTATCACCTCGTCAGGTTGTCTCCGTTGCCGCGGCATTGATTCCGTTCCTAGAGCACGATGACGCCAACCGCGCCTTGATGGGTTCGAACATGCAGCGTCAGGCGGTGCCGACCCTGCGTGCCGATAAGCCGCTGGTCGGTACCGGCATGGAGCGCTTTGTTGCCCGTGACTCCGGTGTCTGTGCGGTGGCTAATCGTGGCGGTGTGATTGATTCTGTCGATGCGCGTCGTGTCGTGGTACGGGTCAATGAAGATGAAATTATCGGCGGTGAAGCCGGTGTTGATATCTACAACTTGACCAAGTACACCCGCTCGAACCAGAACACCTGTATGAACCAGCGCCCCATCGTGCGGCCTGGCGATAACGTGGCGCGCGGCGATATTCTTGCTGACGGCCCGTCGGTCGATATGGGTGATCTGGCCCTGGGTCAGAACATGCGCATCGCGTTCATGCCGTGGAACGGCTACAACTTCGAAGACTCGATCCTGCTATCCGAGCGAGTCGTTCAAGAAGACCGTTTCACCACGATTCACATTCAGGAACTGACCTGTGTGTCTCGCGACACCAAGTTGGGCTCGGAAGAGATTACCTCCGATATCCCGAACGTGGGTGAGTCGGCGCTCTCCAAACTGGATGAGGCGGGCGTGGTTTACATCGGTGCTGAAGTTGGCCCCGGCGACATTCTGGTCGGCAAGGTAACGCCTAAGGGTGAAACCCAGCTGACGCCAGAAGAGAAGCTGCTGCGTGCCATCTTCGGTGAGAAAGCGTCGGACGTTAAAGATACTTCTCTGCGTGCCCCCACCGGCATGAAGGGAACGGTCATCGACGTTCAGGTGTTTACTCGTGACGGCGTCGATAAAGACTCTCGCGCACTCTCTATCGAGCGTACGCAGCTCGATGAAGTACGTAAGGATCTGCAAGAGACCTATCGTATCGCTGAAGACGCCACCTTTGAGCGTCTCAAGCGTACCCTTGACGGCCAAGCCGTTAACGGTGGCCCGAACCTTAAGAAAGGCGACGTGCTAGACGAAGCGTACCTTGACGAGCTGCCGCGTCAGCAGTGGTTCAAGCTGCGCATGCAGGATGAGTCCTACAACGAGCTATTGGCCCAGGCCGACGAGCAGCTTGAAAACCGTCGTAAAGAGATGGACGAGCGCTTTGAAGATAAGAAGCGCAAGCTGACCCAGGGCGACGATCTCGCGCCGGGCGTGCTGAAAATCGTCAAGGTCTACATGGCCGTTAAGCGTCGCATCCAGCCAGGCGACAAGATGGCCGGTCGTCACGGTAACAAGGGTGTTATCTCCGCGATCATGCCGATCGAAGACATGCCGTTCGACGAGAAGGGTGAGCCGGTCGACGTGGTACTGAACCCGCTGGGTGTACCGTCGCGCATGAACGTGGGTCAGATTTTGGAAACCCACCTGGGCATGGCCGCCCGTGGTCTAGGGGTTAAGATCGAAGCCATGCTGCGCGATGCACGCGGACAGCAGGTCGCCGAGATTCGTGACTTCTTGGGTCAGATCTACAATACGCAAGGTACGCGCGTTGAAGACCTCGATTCCCTGACTGACGATGAGGTCATTGCCCTGGCGAAGAACCTCAAAGGGGGGGTGCCGATGGCGACGCCGGTGTTTGACGGTGCCAAAGAGCACGAAATCAAACATCTGCTGAAGCTGGCGGACATTCCTGAATCGGGCCAGATGGCCCTGTTCGATGGCCGTACCGGTGACGCTTTTGACCGTCCGGTTACCGTCGGCTACATGTACATGCTGAAGCTTAACCACTTGGTAGACGACAAGATGCACGCGCGTTCTACCGGTTCTTACTCGCTGGTTACCCAGCAGCCCTTGGGTGGTAAGGCGCAATTCGGTGGTCAGCGCTTCGGTGAGATGGAAGTGTGGGCGTTGGAAGCATACGGCGCCGCGTACACGCTACAAGAGATGCTCACCGTCAAGTCGGACGACGTCGAAGGCCGCACCAAGATGTATAAAAACATCGTGGATGGCGACCACACCATGCAGGCAGGCATGCCGGAATCCTTCAACGTACTCGTGAAGGAAATCCGCTCGCTGGGCATCGATATCGAGTTAGAGAGCTAGGAGCCGTCACATGAAAGATTTGGTGAAAGTACTCAAATCGCAGTCTCAGTCCGAAGAGTTTGACGCGATCAAGATTACCCTGGCGTCGCCGGACATGATTCGCTCCTGGTCGTTTGGCGAGGTGAAGAAGCCTGAGACCATCAACTACCGTACCTTTAAACCGGAGCGGGACGGCCTGTTCTGCGCCAAGATTTTTGGCCCGGTGAAAGACTACGAGTGCCTATGCGGCAAGTATAAGCGCATGAAGCACCGCGGTATTATCTGCGAAAAGTGTGGCGTAGAAGTGACCAAAGCCGCCGTGCGTCGTGAGCGCATGGGGCACATTGAGCTGGCCTCGCCGGTCGCTCACATCTGGTTTCTGAAGTCACTGCCGTCGCGGATTGGCATGTTCCTCGATATGACCCTGCGTGATATCGAGCGCGTGCTCTATTTCGAAAGCTTTGTCGTCATCGACCCGGGCATGACCACGCTGGAGCGTGGTCAGCTGCTCAACGATGAGCAGTACTTCGAAGCGCTGGAAGAGTTCGGCGACGACTTCGATGCCCGCATGGGTGCCGAAGCGGTTCAGGAGTTGCTCAAAGACATCGATCTGGAAGAAGAGATCAATCATCTGCGTGAAGAGATTCCGCAGACCAACTCTGAAACCAAGATCAAGAAGCTCTCCAAGCGCTTGAAGCTACTGGAAGCGTTCTACCACTCTGGCAATGCGCCGGCGTGGATGGTCATGGAAGTGCTGCCCGTGCTGCCTCCGGATCTTCGTCCGCTGGTACCGCTGGACGGTGGCCGTTTCGCGACCTCCGATCTCAACGACCTTTACCGTCGGGTGATCAACCGTAACAACCGTCTGAAGCGTCTGCTCGACCTCAATGCGCCGGATATTATCGTGCGCAACGAGAAACGCATGCTCCAGGAAGCGGTCGATGCGTTGCTGGACAACGGCCGCCGTGGCCGCGCGATCACGGGCTCTAACAAGCGCCCGCTGAAATCGCTCGCCGACATGATCAAAGGTAAGCAGGGTCGTTTCCGTCAGAACCTGCTGGGTAAGCGCGTCGACTACTCGGGCCGTTCGGTGATCACCGTAGGTCCGACACTGCGTCTGCACCAGTGTGGTCTGCCGAAGAAAATGGCGCTTGAGCTGTTCAAGCCGTTCATCTACTCCAAGCTGCAGTCGCTGGGCTATGCCTCAACGATCAAAGCTGCCAAGAAGATGGTCGAGCGCGAGCTACCGGAAGTGTGGGACATCCTGGCCGATGTTATCCGTGAGCACCCGGTACTGCTTAACCGCGCACCGACGCTTCACCGTCTGGGTATCCAGGCGTTCGAGCCGCTGTTGATCGAAGGTAAAGCGATCCAGCTGCACCCGCTGGTGTGTGCCGCTTACAACGCCGACTTTGACGGTGACCAGATGGCGGTCCACGTACCGCTGACCCTGGAAGCCCAGCTTGAAGCGCGTGCGCTGATGATGGCGACCAACAACGTGCTGTCGCCTGCTAACGGCGAGCCGATCATCGTACCGTCGCAAGACGTTGTTCTGGGTCTGTATTACATGACCCGCGAAAAGATCAACGCCAAAGGCGAAGGCATGGTGTTCTCTGACCTTAACGAGGTCGAGCGCGCGTTTGGTACGCAGTCCGTTTCGCTGCATGCCCGGGTCAAAGTGCGTCTGGACGAAATCGATATCGAAGAAGAGAGCGGCGAGCGCAGCTTCCACCGCCGTATTTACGATACAACGGTAGGCCGTGCCCTGTTGTTCCGCATTCTGCCCGAAGGCGTGCCCTTCGAGCTGATCGATCAGCCGATGAAGAAGAAAGCGATCTCCAGCCTGATCAACGAGGTATATCGTCGTGCGGGCTTGAAGCCGACCGTCATCTTCGCTGACCAGCTGATGTATACCGGTTTCCGTCTGGCGACCTGGTCCGGTGCGTCTATCGGTGTTAACGACTTCGTTATCCCCGATGCCAAAACCGAAATCGTTGACGCGGCGGAAGCCGAAGTTAAAGAGATCGAAGACCAGTTCTCTTCTGGCCTGGTAACAGCGGGTGAGAAGTACAACAAGGTTATCGATATCTGGTCTAAGGCCAACGACAAAGTCGCCAAGGCGATGATGGTCGGCATCTCTAAAGAGACCGTTATCGATCGTGATGGTAACGAAGTCGAGCAGGATTCGTTCAACAGCGTCTTCATCATGGCCGACTCCGGTGCCCGTGGTAGTGCCGCCCAGATTCGTCAGTTGGCGGGTATGCGTGGCCTGATGGCCAAGCCGGATGGTTCGATCATCGAAACGCCGATCGTCGCCAACTTCCGTGAAGGTCTGAACGTACTGCAGTACTTCATCTCGACTCACGGTGCACGTAAAGGTCTGGCGGATACGGCCTTGAAAACGGCCAACTCCGGTTACCTGACGCGTCGCTTGGTCGACGTAGCGCAAGACTTGGTCATCACAGAAGTCGATTGTGGTACCGAAAACGGTTTGACGCTGCACCCGATCATCGAAGGCGGCGATATCATCGTACCGCTTTCCCAGCGCGTACTAGGTCGCGTGGTGGCTCTGGATGTCGTGCATCCGGGCAGCGGCGAAGTATTGATTGCTAAAGGCACTTTGCTCGACGAGAAATGGTGTGCCGAGCTCGACACCATGGGTGTTGATGAGATCATCGTACGCTCAACGATTACCTGTGAGACGCCACACGGCGTTTGTGCTTCCTGTTACGGCCGTGACTTGGCCCGTGGCCATCAGGTCAACATCGGTGAAGCTGTCGGCGTTATCGCGGCACAGTCGATTGGTGAGCCGGGTACCCAGCTCACCATGCGTACCTTCCACATCGGTGGCGCGGCATCGCGTTCATCAGCCGTGGACAGCGTACAGGTCAAGCACGGCGGTAAAGTTCGCCTGCACAACATCAAGCACGTTGAGCGTGCTGACGGCAAACTGGTCGTCGTCTCCCGTTCGAGCGCCCTGGCCGTTGCCGATGACCATGGTCGTGAGCGTGAGTATTACAAACTGCCTTACGGCGCCGAGCTCTCGGTACGCGACGGTGACGTCGTGGATGCTGGGGCCATTGTCGCCAAGTGGGATCCGCACACCCACCCGATCGTTGCTGAAGTAGAAGGTAAGGCGCAGTTCATCGATCTTGACGAAGGTGTCACCATGCACCGCAGCGTCGATGAGATGACCGGCCTGTCCTCTATTGAGGTAATCGAGTCGGCAGCCCGTCCCATGGCGGGTCGTGACAAGCGTCCGATGGTCATGCTGCAAGACGCGGCAGGCGAGTACGTTTCTGTCTCCGGTTCTAACACGCCGGTACAGTACCTGTTGCCGGGCAACTCGATTATTTCGGTGGACGATGGTGTGACTATCGGTGTGGGTGAAGTGGTTGCCCGTATCCCAGTAGAAGCATCGGCGAACAAAGATATCACCGGTGGTCTACCGCGGGTGGCTGACTTGTTCGAAGCACGTAAGCCGAAAGAGTCGTCTATTCTGGCTGAAATCAGCGGTGTCGTGAGCTTTGGTAAAGAGACCAAAGGCAAGCGTCGCCTGATGATCACACCAGAGTCAGGCGATCCGTTCGAGGCGTTGATTCCGAAATGGCGTCAAATTGCCGTCTTCGAAGGTGAAACCGTCGAGAAGGGCGAAGTGATTTCGGATGGCCCGAGCAACCCGCACGACATCCTGCGCTTGCTGGGTGTTGAGGAGCTGGCCAAGTACATCACTGCCGAAGTACAGGACGTTTATCGTCTGCAGGGTGTTGGCATCAACGATAAGCACATCGAAGTCATCGTGCGTCAGATGCTGCGTAAGGTTGAGATCAGCGATTCCGGCGACTCTGACTTCATCACGGGCGACCAAGCGGAACTGGTACGTGTGTTGGAACAGAACGAGCGTCTGGAAAAAGAGAAGAAATTCCCAGCCAAGTATCAACGTATGCTGCTGGGTATCACCAAGGCTAGCTTGGCCACTGAGTCGTTCATTTCCGCGGCCTCCTTCCAGGAGACCACCCGCGTATTGACCGAAGCTGCGGTGACCGGCAAGCGCGATTATCTGCGCGGCCTGAAAGAAAACGTGGTCGTTGGTCGACTCATACCGGCAGGTACGGGCCTGACTCACCACGCAGAGCGTCGTCGCAAGCGCGAAGACGTAGAGCAACTGTTCAATCCTTCGGCCACCGAAGTAGAGCAGGAGCTCGGTGCCCAGCTAACCGCTCTCGATTCAGACGACGAGCTGTAAGCCGGGTGCTTGAACCATTGGTTTTGAACCATCGGTAAAAGAGAAAGAAAACGAATTGCTGACCTAAAAACGTCACCTTGCCGGTAAAACCGCCGGCAAGGCTTGACGTCACCTAGGGTCAGCCTTTAGAATGCGCAGCCTTTAACAGTGGGGTGGGTGCGCCCGCATCCGCTGCTTGTATTTGTTAAAAGGCTAAGGCAACCATTGGAGTCAGCTAAACACCATGGCAACGATTAATCAGCTAGTGCGCAAGCCGCGCAAGCGCCCCGTCACTAAAAGTGACGTGCCAGCGCTGCAGGCCTGTCCGCAAAAACGTGGCGTTTGTACGCGCGTTTACACCACCACCCCGAAGAAGCCTAACTCAGCCCTGCGTAAGGTTTGCCGTGTGCGCCTGACTAACGGTTTTGAAGTGTCTTCTTACATCGGTGGTGAAGGTCACAACCTTCAAGAACACTCTGTCGTTTTGATTCGTGGCGGTCGTGTAAAGGATTTGCCAGGTGTGCGTTATCACACCGTACGTGGCGCCCTTGACACCTCTGGCGTTCAAAATCGTCGTCAGGGTCGTTCTAAATACGGTACTAAGCGTCCTAAGTCCTAATCGACTTTGGGTGGCTTGACAGCATCGCCGGTTAGCCGGCGGCTGAGTAGCGATTATCACGAATTTGACGGTCTGATAAGAGTAAGGTCGAGCGGCGCTTAGCGTAATGTAAGTCGCAACAGTCTCGGGTTTACCTGAAAGATCCTTAATTGAGGGCTTATCATGCCTAGAAGAAGAGTAGTAGCTAAACGCGAAATCCTGCCGGATCCTAAGTTCGGAAGTGAGCGTCTGGCGAAGTTCATGAACCACCTGATGGTCAGCGGCAAAAAGTCCATAGCTGAGCGTATCGTCTACGGTGCGTTGGACAAGGTTGCCGAGCGTAGTAAAGAAGATCCGCTGGAGATCTTTGACAAGGCGCTGGAAGCTATCCAGCCCATGGTCGAAGTGAAGTCGCGCCGTGTAGGTGGTGCGACCTATCAGGTGCCAGTAGAAGTACGTCCGTCTCGCCGTCAAGCGCTGGCAATGCGCTGGCTGGTAGACGCGGCGCGTCGTCGCGGTGAGAAAACCATGGTGCAGCGTCTAGCGGGTGAAATGCTGGATGCCGCAGAAGGTAAAGGTTCTGCCGTTAAGAAGCGCGAAGACGTGCATCGTATGGCAGAAGCCAACAAGGCCTTCTCGCACTACCGTTTCTAAGATCAGCGTTTCTAAGATCGGCGTTTCTGAGTACGGCGTTTTTAAGTACGGCTTTATGGTTTTTATATGCACGTTGTTCAGCATGGCGAAGTGTTTGCTGAGTCGCGTCGTTGCAACAGATTAGTTGTAATACCTAACCGCTACCCTGCAAGGGTGGCGGCGGTCGCATAAGCCTCGCTTGCATACGTCGCTAAATTAACGAGCATCGCCAACAAACGGGAGTTTCACCGTGGCACGCAAGACTCCACTAAATCGCTACCGCAATATCGGTATCGTCGCTCACGTTGACGCGGGTAAAACCACGACAACCGAGCGTGTACTGTTCTATACCGGCCTTTCCCACAAAGTGGGTGAGGTGCATGACGGTGCTGCGACCATGGACTGGATGGAGCAGGAGCAGGAGCGTGGTATCACTATCACCTCAGCTGCGACGACCTGTTTCTGGCAGGGCATGAACAAGCAGTTTCCTGAGCACCGTATCAACATTATCGATACCCCAGGGCACGTTGACTTCACCATTGAAGTTGAGCGTTCTTTGCGCGTACTCGATGGTGCCGTCGTTGTGCTGTGTGGTTCTTCCGGCGTTCAGCCGCAGACTGAAACCGTATGGCGTCAGGCGAACAAGTACGAAGTACCGCGTATGGTTTTCGTCAACAAGATGGACCGTACCGGCGCTGACTTCTTCATGGTCGTTGACCAGTTGAAAGAGCGTCTGGGTGCTAACGCTGTGCCGATCCAGATCAACTGGGGCACGGAAGAAGACTTTAAAGGCGTTATCGACCTGATTCAGATGAAGGCTATCCTGTGGGATGAGGAAAGCCTGGGTATGAATTATGACCTCGTCGATATTCCGGCTGAGTTGCAAGAAACCGCCGAAACGTATCGCGAGCAAATGGTCGAAGCAGCTGCCGAAGGCTCTGACGAGCTGATGGAGAAGTATCTTGAAGGTGGTGAGCTCACCATCGAAGAGATCAAGGCTGGCTTGCGTGCGCGCACACTGGCAAACGATATCGTTCTGGTCACCTGTGGTTCAGCCTTTAAAAACAAAGGCGTTCAGGCAGTACTGGACGGCGTTATCGAATACATGCCTTCGCCGACTGAAGTTAAGGCGATCGAAGGTGAGCTCGATGACAAAGACGGTACCGTTGATACTCGTGAAGCTGACGACAGTGCGCCGTTTGCTGCGCTGGCGTTTAAGATCGCGACCGACCCCTTCGTTGGTACGCTGACCTTTATCCGCGTCTATTCCGGTGTTCTGAAATCTGGCGACGGTGTGTATAACTCCGTTAAACAGAAGAAAGAGCGCGTTGGTCGTATCGTTCAGATGCACGCCAACTCTCGTGAAGAGATCAAGGAAGTATTGGCAGGCGACATCGCTGCTTGTATCGGTCTTAAAGACGTCACCACAGGTGATACCCTGTGCGACATCGATAACAAGATCGTTCTCGAGCGTATGGAGTTCCCGGATCCGGTTATCTCGGTTGCCGTAGAGCCTAAATCCAAGGCTGACCAAGAGAAGATGGGTGTTGCACTGGGCAAGCTTGCTCAAGAAGACCCCTCTTTCCAGGTTAAAACCGACGAAGAAACCGGCCAGACGATTATTTCTGGTATGGGTGAGCTTCACCTCGATATCCTCGTTGACCGTATGCGTCGCGAGTTCAAGGTTGAAGCCAATATCGGTAAGCCTCAGGTTGCCTATCGTGAAACGATTCGCGGCAGCATTGAGCAAGAAGGCAAGTTCGTGCGTCAGTCGGGTGGTCGTGGTCAATACGGTCACGTTTGGCTACGTATCGAGCCGCTGACAGCAGAAGAGAAGGGTGAAGGCGAAGATGAAATTTTCTTCAAATTCAACTCTGAGATCGTAGGTGGCGCGGTTCCTAAGGAATACGTGCCTGCGGTTGAGAAGGGCGCTTACGAGCAGCTTAAAAACGGCGTCATCGCGGGTTACCCGATGATTGATGTTAAAGTATCGCTGTTCGACGGCTCCTTCCACGACGTGGACTCAAACGAGACTGCGTTTAAGATTGCTTCTTCTATGGCAGTGAAAGAAGGTGCCAGGAAGGCCAAGGCCGTGCTGCTGGAGCCGGTGATGAAGGTCGAAATCGTGACACCCGAAGAGTTTATGGGTGACGTCATGGGTGACCTGAGTCGTCGTCGCGGCCTGGTGCAGGGCATGGATGACTCTTCTTCTGGTAAAGTCATTCGTGCAACGGTGCCGCTGGGCGAGATGTTCGGTTATGCAACCGATCTGCGCTCACAAACCCAGGGCCGTGCGAGCTACTCTATGGAGTTCTCGAAGTACGACGAGGCGCCCTCCAGCGTCGTTGAAGCCGTCATCAATCAAAACGGTTAACCGTTAGCTAACGTAAAGAGGTTATAGCAGTGGCTAAGGAAAAATTTGAACGTTCCAAACCGCACGTCAACGTCGGCACCATTGGTCACGTCGACCACGGTAAAACGACTCTGACGGCGGCCCTGACCCGCGTGTCTGCTGAGGTTTTCGGCGGCGACTGGCGTGAGTTTGATACCATCGATAACGCTCCTGAAGAGCGTGAGCGCGGTATCACCATCGCTACTTCCCACGTGGAATATCAGTCTGAAGATCGCCACTACGCGCACGTAGACTGCCCAGGACACGCTGACTACGTTAAGAACATGATCACCGGTGCTGCGCAGATGGACGGCGCGATCCTGGTATGTTCTGCCGCCGATGGCCCGATGCCGCAAACGCGCGAGCACATCCTGCTGTCTCGTCAGGTTGGCGTACCGTTCATCGTTGTGTTCCTGAACAAAGCGGACATGGTCGATGATGAAGAGCTGCTCGAGCTGGTAGAAATGGAAGTTCGCGAACTTCTTGACCAGTACGACTTCCCGGGCGACGACACGCCGATCATCACTGGTTCTGCCCTGATGGCACTGAACGGTGAAGATGAGAACGGCATGGGTACTACCGCCGTTGCTAATCTGATCAAGGCGCTGGATGCTTACATCCCTGAGCCTGAGCGTGCGATCGACCAGCCGTTCCTGATGCCGATCGAAGACGTGTTCTCTATCTCTGGCCGAGGTACTGTTGTTACCGGTCGTGTAGAGCGCGGCATCGTGAAAGCGGGCGAAGAAGTGGAAATCGTGGGTATCCGCGACACCACCAAAACGATCGTTACCGGTGTTGAAATGTTCCGTAAACTGCTCGACGAAGGTCGTGCTGGTGAGAACGTTGGCGCCCTGCTGCGTGGTACTAAGCGTGATGACGTCGAGCGTGGTCAAGTATTGGCCAAGCCGGGCACCATCAACCCGCACACTACCTTCGAAGCAGAAGTGTACGTACTGTCCAAAGAAGAAGGTGGTCGTCACACGCCTTTCTTCAAAGGCTACCGTCCGCAGTTTTACTTCCGTACCACCGACGTAACCGGTACTTGTGAACTGCCGGAAGGCGTTGAAATGGTAATGCCGGGTGACAACGTGCAAATGGTTGTTACTCTGATCGCCCCGATCGCAATGGACGAAGGTTTGCGCTTCGCTATTCGTGAAGGCGGCCGTACTGTCGGTGCTGGCGTTGTCGCCAAGATCGTCAAGTAAGCAGTACGCTTGAACCATGAAGGGGGGGCTCTGATGAGCCCCCTTTTCTGCGCACCATCAGCAAATGTTTGACATGTGATGATGGCGTGCCTATAATGCGCATCCTTTGAATGCGTGGGTAGGCGGCTCGCGCCGTCGACATCCATTGGAGTTTAGGGCAAATGCAGAACCAAAAAATTCGCATTCGGTTGAAAGCTTTCGACCATCGCCTGATCGATCAGTCCACAGCGGAGATTGTTGAAACCGCTAAGCGTACTGGTGCTCAGGTTCGTGGTCCGATTCCGCTGCCGACCAACCGCGAGCGTTACACCATTCTGATCTCGCCGCACGTCAACAAAGATGCGCGTGACCAGTATGAGATTCGTACGCACAAGCGTGTGCTCGACATCGTTGAGCCGACCGAGAAAACTGTTGATGCATTGATGAAACTCGATCTCGCCGCAGGCGTTGACGTGCAAATCAAGCTCAACTAATTACACTAGTCACTTTGCGGCCCAGCGCTCATCGCTTCATAAGAAGCTAGCATGAGCAGCAGCCGCCGCGCCGTGAGGCGCCATACAATGTGCTAGTGGAATGCTCTGGAAAGGGCAGCCATAGCGGGTGATAGCCCCGTACACTATAGGAGACTGAGTATGACTATCGGTTTAGTCGGTAAAAAGGCCGGGATGACCCGTGTCTTTACCGAAGACGGCGCATCCGTGCCCGTAACCGTTATTGAAGTTGATCCTAATCGTGTTACTCGCGTTAAATCTGTCGATTCTGACGGTTACGCAGCGATTCAGGTCACATCTGGCTCTCGTAAAGCTAAGCACCTCACCAAAGCGCAAGCGGGACAGTTTGCCAAGGCGGGTGTTGAAGCTGGTCGTGCACTGATGGAATTTCGTCTTGCAGAAGGCGAAGAGATTCCTGAAGTGGGCGGCGAACTCACCGTATCCCTCTTCGAAGCTGGTCAAATGGTAGACGTGACTGGCACCTCTAAGGGTAAAGGCTTCCAGGGTGCTGTTAAGCGCTGGAACTTCCGTACCCAAGATATGACTCACGGTAACTCTCTGTCGCATCGCGCGCCGGGTTCTATCGGCATGTGTCAGACACCAGGTCGCGTTTTTAAAGGCAAAAAAATGGCCGGTCAAATGGGTAACGCCCGTTGCACCGTGCAGAGCCTTGAGATCGTCCGTGTCGACGCCGAGCGTAACCTGCTGCTTATCAAAGGCGCCGTACCGGGTGCTCCCGGTAGTGACGTTATCGTTCGCAGCGCCGTGAAAGCAGGCTGAAGGGGATAATTACCAATGAATCTGAATCTTGCTGCAGGCGCGGGTACCGTTGAAGTAGCCGACGCCACTTTTGGCAAAGAATTCAACGAAGCGCTCGTTCACCAGGTCGTTACTGCTTACTTAGCAGCTGGACGCCAGGGAACTCGCGCACAAAAGAGTCGTTCCGACGTTCGTGGCGGTGGTAAGAAGCCTTGGCGTCAGAAAGGCACCGGTCGTGCACGTGCCGGTACTATCCGCTCTCCGCTATGGCGTAGCGGCGGCGTAACCTTCGCGGCACGTCCGCAAGACTATACCCAGAAGGTTAACCGCAAGATGTACCGTGCAGCGATGCGCTCCATCTTGTCTGAGCTGGTACGTCAAGAGCGCTTAGTCGCGATTGAAGAGTTCATCGTCGATGCGCCTAAGACCAAGCAGGTAGCTGCCAAGCTGAAAGAGCTCAACCTTGAAAAAGTGTTGATCGTCACTGAAGAAATTGACGAGAAGCTCTATTTGGCCGCACGCAACCTTCCCCACGTTGACGTGGTGGATGTCGCGGCAGCTGACCCGGTAAGCCTGGTAGCCTTTGATAAGGTCCTGATTACCGTCTCCGCCCTGCGTAAATTCGAGGAGAAGCTGGCATGAACCAAGAACGCGTATTCAAGGTTCTGCTTGGACCGCACGTGACCGAAAAGGCCGCGATGGCAGCCGAGCGCAACCAGTACGTTTTCAAGGTGGCATCTGATGCTACCAAGCCCGAGATCAAGAAAGCCGTTGAAGCACTGTTCGGCAAAAAGGTCGGTAGTGTTCAGGTACTGAACATGAAGGGTAAAACAAAACGTACTGCGAACGGCGTTGGCCTGCGTAAGGGTTACCGCAAAGCGTATGTGACCCTGGCTGCGGGTGAAACGCTCGAAGACTTCTCTGGCGCCGAATAAGGGCAGGAGTACGGATAATGGCAATCGTCAAGACCAAACCCACTTCCGCCGGTCGTCGCCACGTCGTCAAGATCGTTGGCGAGGAACTGTTTAAAGGCCGTGCTTATGCACCGCTTTTGGAAAAACAGTCCAAGTCCGGCGGCCGGAATAACTACGGTCGTATCACCACCCGCCACGTGGGCGGTGGTCATCGTCACCACTATCGGTTGATCGATTTCAAGCGCACCAAAGATGGCATTCCTGCCACCGTTGAGCGCCTGGAGCACGATCCCAACCGCAGTGCGCACATTGCACTGCTGAAGTATGCCGATGGTGAGCGTCGTTACATCATTGCACCGAAAGGTGTCAGCGCGGGTGACGTGCTGGAATCTGGTGTTAACGCGCCTATCAAGAAAGGCAATGCCTTGCCGCTGCGTAACGTCCCATTGGGTTCTACGGTGCACTGCATCGAACTCAAGCCGGGCAAAGGTGCGCAGATTGCTCGCAGTGCCGGTACAAGCGCCCAGCTGGTTGCTCGTGAAGGTAACTATGCCACCCTGCGTCTTCGCTCTGGCGAAATGCGTAAAGTGTTGGCCGAGTGCCGCGCGACCTTGGGTGAGGTGAGCAACTCTGAGCACAGCCTGCGTCAACTTGGCAAGGCCGGTGCGAAGCGCTGGAGAGGTGTGCGTCCGACTGTTCGCGGTGTCGCGATGAACCCAGTCGATCACCCGCACGGTGGTGGCGAAGGCCGCACCAGTGGTGGTCGTCACCCGGTATCCCCATGGGGTGTGCCGACTAAGGGTCACAAGACGCGTAAGAACAAGCGCACCGACAAGCTGATCATCCGTCGTCGTAATAAGACGCGCTGATCTAAATTGCCAAGACATTAAGAGGTAACGGCTGTGCCACGTTCACTAAAGAAAGGTCCCTTCATTGACCTTCATCTTTTGAAGAAGGTAGAGGCTGCAGTGGAGAAGAACGACCGTAAACCGATCAAGACTTGGTCGCGTCGTTCTATGATCCTGCCAAATATGGTAGGCCTCACTATCGCTGTCCATAATGGTCGTCAACACGTCCCGGTGCACGTCTCCGAGGAAATGGTTGGCCACAAATTGGGCGAATTCGCTGCTACCCGCACTTATCGTGGGCATGCGGCGGATAAAAAAGCCAAACGGTAAGCCAGAGAGGATTGAGAGATGGAAGTCACAGCTAAGCTGCTTGGCGCTCGTTTATCCGCCCAGAAGGCCCGTTTGGTGGCTGACCAGGTGCGCGGTAAACCTGTCGCCGAGGCACTCGACCTGCTGACCTTCTCACCGAAGAAGGCTGCCAAGCTGGTTAAGAAGGTGCTGCAATCCGCGATTGCGAATGCGGAAGAAAATAACGGCATGGATATTGACGAGCTGCGTGTCTCGACCATCTGCGTCGATGAGGGCATGACGCTCAAGCGTATCAAGCCGCGTGCCAAGGGGCGTGCGGATCGTATCTTGAAGCGCACGTGCCACATCACCGTCAAGGTAGCCGAGAAGTAGGAGTCGACCGATGGGTCAGAAAGTCAATCCAACAGGCATTCGACTGGGCATCGTCAAAGACCATGCTTCTGTCTGGTATGCTGAGCGCGGCGCTTACGCCGATAAGCTCAATAACGATCTCGAAGTGCGTAGCTTCCTGGAAGAGCGTCTTAAAAGCGCGTCTGTTAGCCGCATCCACATCGAGCGTCCGGCGAACAATGCCCGCATCACCATTCACACTGCCCGTCCGGGTATCGTGATTGGTAAGAAAGGGGAAGATGTCGACCGTCTGCGTCGCGATCTTACCCAAATGATGGGTGTTCCCGTGCATGTGAACATCGAAGAAGTTCGCAAGCCGGAGCTGGATGCCAAGCTAGTCGCTGCTAACGTAGCGGGTCAGCTTGAGCGTCGCGTCATGTTCCGTCGTGCGATGAAGCGCGCGGTTCAGAACGCAATGCGTCTTGGCGCTGGTGGCATCAAGATTCAGCTATCAGGTCGTCTTGGTGGCGCTGAAATCGCACGTACCGAATGGTACCGCGAAGGTCGCGTTCCGCTGCACACGTTGCGTGCGGATATCGACTACGCCACTTACGAAGCTCACACCACCTACGGCGTTATCGGCGTCAAAGTGTGGATCTTCAAGGGTGAAATCCTCGGCGGTATCGAGGAAGTACGTGCCAAGGCTAAACAACAGCCTGCCGGCAACGCGCCCAAGAAGAAAGGTTCCAGGTAAGGGGAGAGCGAGTCGATGTTACAGCCCAAGCGTATGAAATTCCGCAAGATGATGAAAGGCCGCAACCGTGGCCTGGCGCATCGCGGAAGCAAGATCAGCTTCGGGGAATACGGCCTTAAAGCTACCGGTCGCGGCCGCATCACTGCGCGTCAGATCGAAGCAGGCCGTCGTGCGATCACACGTCACGTTAAGCGTGGCGGTAAAATCTGGATCCGCGTCTTCCCTGATAAGCCGATCTCCAAGAAGCCGCTCGAAGTTCGTATGGGTAAAGGTAAAGGTTCTGTTGAGTACTGGGTTGCCCAGATCCAACCGGGTCGGGTCCTGTATGAAATTGAAGGCGTGTCGGAAGAGCTCGCACGTGAAGCGTTTGAGCTTGCCGCACAGAAAATGCCCTTATCCACCACCTTTGCGAAACGGACGGTGATGTGATGAAAGCCCAGGAAATTCGTGAAAAGTCCGCAGGAGAGCTCCAGGAGCAACTCCTCGAACTCCTCCGCGAGCAGTTTAACCTGCGCATGCAGAAGGCCACTGGCCAACTGAGCCAGACTCATCTGCTCAAGCAGGTCCGCCGGGATATCGCCCGCGTAAAGACTTTGCTCAACGAGAAGGCAGGTGATTGAGATGGCCGAAGAAAACACAAAGCGTACGCTCACCGGTAAAGTGGTGAGCGATAAGATGGACAAGTCCATCGTCGTCATGATCGAGCGGCGCGAGCGTCACCCGATCTACGGAAAATACGTTAAGCGCTCCACCAAGCTGCACGCCCATGATGAGGCGAACCAAGCTAAGGCAGGCGATACGGTTTCCATTCAGGAATGCCGTCCGCTTTCCAAGAAAAAAGCTTGGACGCTGGTCGAGGTGGTTGAACACGCCAAGGGTTAATCCCTAGGCTGTCCAATCAGTGCAGTCAGATTAGGTTTGGAGAAAACCGATGATTCAGACTCAGACAATGCTGGATGTCGCCGACAACAGCGGAGCGCGCCGGGTGCAGTGCATCAAGGTGTTAGGCGGTTCACACCGTCGTTACGCTCGCGTTGGTGATATCATCAAGGTCACGGTTAAGGAAGCGATTCCGCGTGGCAAGGTCAAAAAAGGCCAGGTGCTAAAAGCGGTCGTGGTCCGGACCCGTAGTGGCGTCCGTCGTCCCGACGGTTCGCTCATCCGTTTCGATGGAAATGCGGCAGTTTTGTTGAATAACACCAACGAACAGCCCATCGGTACCCGTATTTTTGGGCCGGTGACTCGTGAACTTCGTAATGAAAAGTTCATGAAGATCATTTCCTTAGCGCCTGAAGTGCTGTAAGGAGCGAGGCGGATATGCAAAAGATCAAACGTGACGATGAAGTCATCGTCATCGCCGGGAAGGATAAGGGCAAACGTGGCACCGTTAAGCGGGTACTAGAAAACCGCTTCTTGGTGTCCGGTGTGAACATGATTAAACGTCACACCAAGCCAAATCCCATGGCGGGAAATCAGGGCGGTATCGTCGAGCGTGAGGCTCCGATTCACGCGTCCAACGTAGCCATCTTCAATTCGGAGACCGGTAAGGCGGATCGCGTCGGCTTCCAAGTGAAGGAAGACGGTACCAAGGTACGTATCTACAAGTCGACGCAGACGCAGATCGACGCCTAACGCGAGTCGGGTAGCAAAATGGCGAACTTGAAAGAACGTTATCAAAACGAGGTAGCAGCTCAACTCAAAGAAGAGTTTAGCTATGCCAACGTTATGCAGGTACCCCGGATCACGAAAGTGACTCTGAACATGGGTATCGGCGAAGCAGTCAACGATAAAAAGTTGATTGACAATGCCATCGGCGACCTAGAGAAACTCTCTGGTCAGAAACCGTTGGTGACCAAGGCACGTAAGTCCATCGCGGGCTTCAAGGTGCGCGAAGGTTGGCCTATCGGCATCAAGGTAACACTGCGCGCTGAGCGTATGTGGGACTTCTTGGACCGTTTGGTTTACATCGCGATTCCCCGCGTGCGTGACTTCCGTGGTCTCAACCCGAAGTCTTTCGACGGTCGTGGCAATTACTCCATGGGTGTGCGTGAGCAGATCATCTTCCCGGAGATCGAATATGATAAAATCGATCGCATCCGGGGGTTGGACGTCACTATCACTACGACCGCCAAAACCGACGAGGAAGGTCGTGCGCTATTAGCTGCACTGAACTTCCCGTTCAAGAAATAGGGGCGAGATCATGGCTAAGAAAAGTATGGTAGAGCGTGAGCTTAAGCGTACTCAGCTGGTCGCGAAGTATGCGGCCAAGCGCGCTGAACTCAAGAAGATCATCTCAGACGTTAACACGTCTGAGGAAGACCGCTTCGAGGCGACGCTGAAGCTGCAGCAACTGCCGCGCGACTCAAGCCCGGTGCGTCAGCGTAACCGCTGCCGTATTACCGGTCGTCCGCACGGTTTTTACAACAAGTTCGGCCTCGGCCGTAACAAGCTGCGTGAAGCCGCCATGCGTGGCGACGTTCCTGGACTCAAAAAGTCCAGTTGGTAACGCCACGTAGAATCATCAGGAGCGCACATTAAATGAGCATGCAAGACACTCTGGCGGATATGTTTACTCGTATCCGCAATGCGCAGATGGCCACCAAGGAGACGGCAACCATGCCGTCCTCCAAGCTGAAAGTGCAAGTGGCCCGAGTGCTAAAGGAAGAAGGCTACATTACCGACTTCACAGTCGCGGAGGGCGCTAAGCCTGAGCTGACTGTAACCCTTAAGTATTTTGAGGGTAAGCCGGTCATAGAGCACATTCAGCGGGTTTCCAAGCCGTCCCTGCGCCGTTACATGGGTAAGGACAACCTGCCTAAGGTCGCCGATGGTCTTGGTATCGCGATTGTCACCACATCCAATGGTGTCATGACCGATCGTGCCGCGCGCCAAGCGGGTGTCGGTGGCGAAGTCATCTGCACCGTATTCTAGGAGGCTGGAATGTCCCGCATAGCGAAATATCCGGTTAAAGTGCCTGCCGGCGTTGACATCAAAATCAATGCCGACCAGCTGACCGCCAAAGGCGGCCAGGGCACGCTATCTATGACGATCCACTCTGATGTAGTGGTGAATCAAGAAGATGGCCAGCTGACCTTCGCCCCGAGTGAGTCTGCCAAGAGCTGGGCAATGGCCGGTACTACCCGCGCCTTAGTTCAGAACCTGGTAACGGGCGTATCCGAGGGTTTCACACGAACTCTCGAAATTGTTGGCGTCGGTTATCGTGCCCAAGCTAAGGGCCAGACGCTCAATCTTTCACTGGGCTTCTCGCACCCGGTCGACTACGAACTGCCGAAAGGTGTTACAGCGGAAACGCCGAAAAACACCGTGATCGTGCTGAAAAGCGCGGACAAGCAGCAGCTCGGTCAGTGCGCCGCGGAAATCCGCGCTTTCCGTCCGCCCGAGCCGTATAAAGGCAAGGGTGTACGGTACGCCGACGAGCAGGTGCGTCGCAAAGAAGCCAAGAAGAAGTAAGGCAGGGTTATGAACGCGAAGAAAGAATCTCGTCTCCGTCGTGCCCGCCGCGCTCGCGCGAAGATCCGCGAGCTGGGCGTGTATCGCCTGTGCGTCAACCGTACCCCGCGTCACATCTATGCGCAGATTATCTCGCCGGATGGTGGCAAAGTGTTAGCCAGTGCTTCTACGCTGGACAAAGCACTGCGCGAGGGTGCGACCGGCAACTCAGATGCGGCCTCTAAAGTAGGTGCTCTGATTGCCGAACGCGCTAAAGAAGCAGGCATCACCCAGGTGGCCTTCGACCGTGCTGGCTTTAAGTATCACGGCCGCGTCAAGGCGCTGGCCGACGCCGCACGTGAAGGCGGCCTGGAATTCTAAAGGGTTTTACGATGGCGAAGAACGAACAGCAAAGCGGTGATCTGCAAGAGAAGTTAGTGCAGGTCAACCGCGTCGCCAAGGTGGTCAAGGGTGGTCGTATTTTCGGCTTCACCGCACTGACCGTCGTTGGTGATGGTAAAGGTCGTGTCGGTTTCGGTCGTGGCAAGGCGCGTGAAGTGCCTGTCGCAATCCAGAAAGCGATGGATCAAGCTCGTCGCAACATGGTCAAGGTGAACCTCGCTGGCCAAACGCTGCAGTACCCGGTAAAAGCCCGTCACGGTGCTTCCAAGGTGTACATGCAGCCGGCTTCCGAAGGTACCGGCATCATCGCCGGTGGCGCCATGCGCTCTGTACTAGAGCTTGCCGGTGTCCACGACGTACTGGCCAAGTGCTACGGTTCCACCAACCCGGTTAACGTGGTTCGAGCGACTGTTAAAGGTCTCTCTTCCATGCAAGCACCGGAAGACATTGCCGCTAAGCGCGGTTTGTCTGTCGAAGCGATCACGGGGTAAGGCACCATGGCAGCAACGATCAAGGTTACCCAGATCCGCAGCACCATCGGCATCATGCCCAAGCACAAGGCTACTATGAAAGGCTTGGGCCTGCGTCGCATCGGTCATACGGTTGAACTGGAAGACACCCCTGCCGTACGCGGCATGATCCACAAGGTAACTTACCTTGTGCGCGTTGAGGGAGAGTAATCCATGAAACTCAATAACCTAAGCCCGGCTCCGGGCTCCAAACACGCTGCAAAGCGTGTGGGTCGTGGCATCGGTTCCGGTCTTGGTAAGACCGGTGGCCGTGGCCACAAAGGTCAGAAATCACGTAGTGGCGGCAGTGTTAAGCCCGGTTTCGAAGGCGGTCAGATGCCTTTGCAGCGCCGTTTGCCGAAATTCGGCTTTACGTCTGCAAAGTCGCTGGTCTCTGAAGAAGTACGCCTGGCTGAGCTTGCTAAAGTTGCCGGTGGCGAAGTCACCATGGCATCTTTGAAAGAAGCCAACGTGCTGAAGGATGCTACGCTACACGCGAAGATCATCCTTTCTGGCGAATTGAAAACAGCGGTTACCGTTCGCGGAATCAAGGTCACCAAAGGTGCCCGTGAAGCGATCGAAGCCGCTGGCGGCAAGGTAGAGGACTAAATGGCCAAGTCAGGAAAAATGCCGGCGATGGGCAGCGGTCTGAGTGAACTGTGGGCGCGTTTGCGCTTCGTGCTCCTCGCCATCGTGGTGTACCGTATTGGTGCCCACATTCCCGTTCCCGGTATCAATCCTGACCAGCTTGCTGCCTTGTTTAGGGAGCAACAGGGAACCATCCTAGGCATGTTTAACATGTTCTCGGGTGGCGCCCTGGAGCGTATGAGTGTCCTCGCCCTGGGTATCATGCCCTATATATCGGCGTCGATTATCATGCAGCTCATGACTGCGGTCTCCCCTCATCTTGAGCAGCTCAAGAAAGAGGGTGAGGCTGGCCGCCGCAAGATTAGCCAGTACACCCGCTACGGCACGGTGATACTGGCATTTGTCCAGGCAACCGGTATGTCCGTCGGCCTGGCTAGCCAAGGCATCGCGTACAGCGCTGACTTTAGCTTCTACTTCACCGCCGTGATTACGTTCGTATCAGGCGCGGTGTTTATGATGTGGCTAGGTGAGCAGATTACCGAGAAGGGCATTGGCAACGGTATTTCGCTGCTAATCTTTGCCGGTATTGTCGCTGGACTACCCAGTGCCGTGGGTCAAGCGTTCGAGCTTGCCCGTAATGAAGGGGCCTGGAATGTTCTGCCGCTGTTAGCGTTGTCTGCGTTAGGTATTGCGACTGTCGCCTTCGTGGTTTTCATCGAGCGTGGCCAACGCCGCCTCAAGGTGAACTACCCCCGGCGTCAAGTGGGCAATAAGATGTATGCAGGGCAAAGTAGCTACCTGCCTTTGAAGGTCAACATGGCCGGCGTAATTCCGGCGATTTTTGCCTCCAGTATTCTGCTCTTCCCGGCCTCTATCGGTCAGTGGGTAGGTGCCGGCGAAGGTATGGAGTGGTTGCAGCGTGCATCTCAGGCATTAGGCCCCGGTCAACCGCTTTACATCTTGCTTTTCGCGGCGGCAGTGGTATTCTTCTGCTTCTTTTACACAGCGCTGGTCTTCAACCCCAAGGATGTGGCTGACAATCTTAAAAAGTCAGGCGCTTTCCTGCCGGGCATTCGCCCCGGCGAGCAGACCGCTCGCTATATCGACAAGGTCATGACACGTCTGACCCTGTTCGGTGCCTTGTATATCACTGCGGTTTCCTTGATGCCCCAGTTCTTGATTGTGGCGTGGAACGTGCCGTTCTTTTTCGGCGGTACCTCGTTGTTAATCGTAGTCGTGGTCATCATGGACTTCATGGCCCAGGTGCAGTCGCATCTCATGTCGCATCAGTATGACTCAGTGATGAAGAAGTCCAACCTGAAAGGCTACGGTAGCGGCGGTATCATGCGCTGAGGCGCCGTCTCCCCTATCGCTTTAGAGAAGGGGCGCGCCGCGAGCCGGTTTTTGGAGAAAGATCGATGAAAGTTCGAGCTTCCGTAAAGAAAATGTGCCGTAACTGCAAGATCATTCGTCGCAATGGCGCTGTCCGCGTCATCTGCAGCGAACCACGGCACAAACAGCGCCAGGGTTAATAGCCTGGGTTGTATTAAGCGGGTGCCAGCATACCCCTTGCCATAAGGCAACTAAAGGGGTATGCTGTTGCGCCTTTTGTAGATGAATAAACGAGCAAGCCGCTCAAATTTCGGAGTAAGCTGATGGCCCGTATTGCAGGCGTCAATATCCCGGACAACAAGCATGCGGCGATCTCGCTGACCTATATCTTCGGGATTGGCCGTACCCGTGCTGAGCACATCTGTGCTGCAGCCGGTATCGCGCCTACTGCCAAGATCCAGGATCTGTCTTCTGAAGAAGTCGACACCCTGCGTTCTGAAGTTGGCAAGTACACCGTAGAAGGCGACCTTCGTCGTGATGTCACGCTTAACATTAAGCGTCTCATGGACTTAGGCTGCTACCGTGGTCTGCGTCATCGTCGTAGTCTTCCGCTGCGTGGTCAGCGGACTAAGACTAACGCGCGCACCCGTAAGGGCCCGCGTAAGCCGATCCGCAAATAATACGCAGGCTCTTTAATAGAGAGCCGGTGTAACGACAGGAATAGACATCAACATGGCTAACCCGCGTAGTAACCGTAAAAAGGTTAAAAAGCAGGTAGTGGACGCAATTGCGCATATCCATGCCTCTTTTAACAACACGATCGTGACGATCACAGACCGCCAGGGCAATGCTCTTTCATGGGCAACTGCCGGTGGTTCGGGTTTTCGTGGTTCTCGCAAGAGCACCCCGTTCGCTGCTCAAGTGGCAAGCGAACGTGCAGCAACTGCTGCAGCCGAGTATGGTGTGAAAAACGTAGACGTACTGGTTAAAGGCCCAGGTCCCGGTCGTGAATCCGCCGTGCGCGCACTGAACGCCGCCGGCTTCCGCGTGCAAAGCATCGTAGACGCGACGCCCATTCCCCATAATGGCTGCCGTCCGCCGAAGAAACGCCGCGTTTAAGGAGACAGATTCATGGCTCGTTATATTGGACCGAAGTGCAAACTGTCTCGTCGTGAAGGCACAGACCTCTTTTTGAAGAGCGGTGTGACTCCCTTCGAGAAAAAGTGTAAATCCGAGCAGATTCCGGGTGTACACGGCCAACGTCGTCAACGTCTTTCAGACTACGGCTTGCAGCTTCGCGAGAAGCAAAAAGTACGTCGCATGTATGGCGTACTCGAAAAACAGTTCCGTAACTACTACAAAGAAGCCGCTCGCCTGAAAGGCGCGACGGGTGAAGTATTGTTGCAGTTGCTCGAATCCCGACTGGATAATGTCGTCTACCGCATGGGCTTCGGCTCGACTCGCTCTGAAGCGCGTCAGCTGGTCAGCCACAAGGCGATTTCCGTGAACGGCCGCACCGTTAACGTAGCTTCCTACCAAGTGAAGCCGGGTGACGTTGTTTCCATTCGCGAAAAGGCGAAAAACCAAGCACGTATTCAAAGCGCGTTGTCCATTGCGGCCAACCGTGGCGATATCGCTTGGATCGAAATCGACGCCAAGAAGATGGAAGGCACTTTCAAGGCTCTGCCTGAACGCGGTGACCTGACTGCCGACATCAACGAAAACCTGATCGTCGAGCTGTACTCCAAGTAAGCAGTTTTCTGTTTCTTGTCAATCTGGTGCGGGTATAGCGCCCGCGCCAGATCGTACCGAGTACCAAGTATCCGTTTGGCAGCCTGAAAGGTGTTCATATGCAGCGTTCAGTGACAGAGTTTCTCCGTCCTCGCGACATCAAGGTCGAAGAAATCAGCGCACATCACGCCAAAATCGTGCTCGAACCGTTCGAGCGTGGCTTTGGTCACACCCTGGGGAATGCACTGCGTCGCATTCTGCTTTCGTCTATGCCCGGCTGTGCCGTGGTAGAGGCTGAAATTGCCGGCGTTGAGCATGAATACAGTGCGCTCGAAGGGGTGCAGGAAGATGTCATTGAAATCCTCCTGAACTTGAAAGATGTTGCGATCAAGATGCACAGCCGCGATGAGGCGGTGCTCACGCTGAACAAGCAGGGCCCAGCCGTCGTCACCGCTGGCGACATTGCGCTTGATCATAGCGTCGAAATCGTCAACCCGGACCACATCATTGCTCATGTCAATGAAGGTGCCGAGCTGAAAATTCAGCTTAAGGTAGCGCTGGGTCGTGGCTACGAACCGGCTGACGCGCGCGGCTCTGATGAAGAGTCACGTGCCATTGGCCGCCTGCAGCTGGATGCCACCTTCAGCCCTGTCCGCCGTGTTTCCTACTCGGTCGAAGCCGCTCGTGTTGAGCAGCGCACCGACCTCGATAAGCTTATTATCGATCTGGAAACCGACGGTACCCTGGATCCGGAAGAGGCTATCCGTCGCAGTGCGACCATCCTGCAAGAGCAGCTGGCCGCCTTCGTCGACCTGGAAGCTGATAAAGAACAGGAAGTCGAAGAGGAAGAGGATCATGTCGATCCAATTCTATTGCGCCCCGTAGACGATCTTGAGTTGACCGTTCGCAGCGCGAACTGCCTAAAAGCCGAGAATATTTACTACATCGGTGATCTTATCCAGCGCACAGAAGTTGAGCTGTTGAAGACCCCGAATCTCGGTAAAAAGTCTTTGAATGAAATCAAAGATGTATTGGCGGCTCGCGGCTTGTCCCTTGGCATGCGGTTGGAAAATTGGCCACCGGCAAGCCTGAAGGACGACAAAGCCTCCGCGTGAGCGTCGACTTGAGTCCCAGTTTGGTAAGGAATTACAACCATGCGTCATCGTAAGAGTGGTCGTCATCTGAATCGCACCAGCTCGCATCGTCAGGCCATGTTCAAGAACATGTCTGTCTCGCTGGTCGAGCATGAAGTCATCAAGACAACCCTGCCGAAAGCCAAGGAGCTGCGTCGCGTTATCGAGCCGCTGATCACCTTGTCTAAGCAGGATAGCGTTGCAAACCGTCGTTTGGCGTTTGCCCGCACGCGCTCTAAAGAAGCCGTCGGCAAACTGTTCAACGAATTAGGTCCGCGTTATGCCGAGCGTCCGGGCGGTTACGTCCGTATTCTCAAGTGCGGTTTCCGCACCGGCGACAACGCGCCTATGGCGTTCGTTGAGCTAGTTGACCGTCCGGTTGTTGAAGAAGCCGCTGCAGAAGAGTAATTCTTCTGCGCAAGGTTTTTTTAGTAGCGATCGAAAACCGACCCCTCCGGGGGTCGGTTTTTTTTGCTGGTATATTTATCTTTTTCTCAAACGCATTTAGCTTAGTTTTTCTCAGCCGAACACCGTATATACTCAGCTAATTAAGGTCACTACCACGCCGCATAGTGCACATCAGGTAAAGCCTTGCGTTGCATCTTGAGTGTGGCATGGTAGTGAGGCAATGGATCGAGTCACAGCGCGTTGATAACAAGCAAGGGGCAGGTATGTATGCGAGGGTAAAACAGCTCACCGCTGGCAGTGCAGCAGCGCTTTGGTCACTGAGTATCGTCTGGCTGATCATGCTGGTGGTCATGTCCAGCGCTCAGGCAGACAACCCGCGCTATGCCGGTATCGTGGTCGACTTGGATAATGGCGAAGTGCTCTACGCTGAAAATATCGATGATCAACGTTATCCTGCATCGCTGACCAAAATGATGACGCTGTATTTGACCTTTGAAGCGCTGGAAGCGGGAACGCTGCGCCTCGACGAGCCACTGCCCGTGTCTCCTTACGCTGCCGCTAAGCCTGCCGTTAAGCTCTGGCTGGCGGCAGGTAGTTCCATTCCCGTTGATACCGCCATACGCGCACTAGCGGTACGGTCGGCCAATGATGTTGCCGCCGTCGTCGCAGAAGCGCTGGGGGGCACGGAAGCGCGATTTGCGCAAATGATGACCACCAAAGCGCGCGAGCTAGGCATGCACGCGACCACCTTTCGCAATGCGTCAGGCTTGCCAGATGATGGTCAGATCACCACCGCGCGGGATATGCTGACCCTCTCGGTACGAGTGATGCAGGATTTCCCGCAGTACTATCACTACTTTGGTCTCCAGGAGTTCACCTATCGGGGTACACGGCACACCAGCCACAACCGCCTGGTGCGTGATTACCCCGGTGCCGATGGGCTGAAAACCGGCTTTATCCGCGCCTCTGGGTTTAATGTGGCAACGACGGCCGTACGAGGCGATCGCCGATTGGTGGGGGTCGTGATGGGTGGCTTCTCCTCTCAGTCACGCGATACGCATATGGCCAACCTGTTGGATCGAAGCTTCCTTCGCGCCTCACTGCGTGACCAGCAAAGCTGGATGGCCGATACGGACTTTTCGCAAGAGTTCATGGCGTTCGCGCCTCCCGCCCAGCCGATTGCACCGCAGCAGCCTGCGCCTCGCCAGCCGGTATTAGCGGTAGTTGAACCCAATACGTTATCACCCTCCGCGAATTCAACGCCGTCAGCGCCTGTTATTGATCTTGAAGAGCAGCTAGCCGATATAGCCACCGTTCAACGCCCACCGCCAGAGAGTGAGACACCTCAACCAGATCCTCTGCGTGCTTTTATCGAGCGTGAGCGTCAGTTGGCCTCGGCTTCAGAGACAGGTGGCAACTGGGGTATTCAGGTAGGCGCTTTTAGCCAAGAGATGCAGGCACGCCAGCTTGCTCAGCAGGCAGCTAATCGCATCGGACAAGGCGTCGGAGGTCGTGTAGAAGTCGATACCTTGCAAGGCCAAACGCCGGTCTACCGCGCCCGCCTAGTGGCATTGGATGAGCAGCGTGCGCGACAAGCATGTCGTGAGCTGCATTCACAAGGCATGGATTGTATGGTCGTTAACGCCAGCCTATAGCCTGATTAAGCACTTTTTTGAGACGCGTTTAAATACGTATTTAAGCTGGCTCAGGTAGATATAACCCCGCCACTCGCTAGCTGGCGGGGTTTTTGCTTTTACGCAAATAACAATAATTGAATAACCATTGGATAAGGAGACCGCTGTGACCACCTCGCTGAAAGGCATACTCTGTATGTGTCTAGGTGTTCTATTTCTTGCTTTGGGGGATGCCGTTTCCAAATGGTTAGGCGAAACCCATTCGCCGCTGCAGATTATTTTCTTTCGTGCCTTGGTCTCGCTGCCGATGATTGCGCTGCTTGCGCATTTCGCCGGTGGTTTGCGTAAGCTACGCACGAAGCGTCCGGGCGTTCACTTTCTGCGCGGTTTAATCTATACCGCCACCATGGTCTGCTTTGTATGGGGCCTAACGCTGTTACCCCTGGCAGAAGCCACGGCGATCGCTTTTGTGGCTCCGCTATTCGTAACGCTACTCTCGGTGCCACTCTTGGGAGAGCGTATCGACCCTCCGGTGCTAATAGCCTCGTTAGTCGGGTTTGTGGGCGTGCTGATCGTTGTTCGACCTAATGGCGATGCGTTTCAACTCGGTGCCTTGGTGCTGGTGGGCGCGGCGCTCTTTTATGCCTTGATGATGATTACCGCCCGCCGCTACGGCGCCCGGGAGCACCTCTGGGCCATGCTGTTTTACATGACCTTTGTGCCATTAGTGGTGACTGGTTTAACGCTGCCATGGGTATGGCAAACTCCCCAGCCGTGGCACTGGGTAGGATTTTTTGCTTCCGGCGTACTGGGCGTGGCGGCAACCGCCTTTATTACCCTGGCCTTTCGGTATGCGCCAGCCGCCATTGCCGCGCCGTTTGATTACACCGCGATGCTTTGGGCAGTGCTACTCGGCTGGTGGTTTTGGGGGGAAATGCCCGACCTTTGGGTGTGGGTGGGCAGCGCCCTGATTATGGGCAGCGGATTAGCGGTCGCGTATCACGACCGCCGTACTACTCTGAAGCGCCGCCCCACCGCCTAGCACTCAAGCAAACTGGTAAACGTCCATTGCCAGCACGCCGTGTTCCACGCTGTGGTGACGTTGGGTGGCGTTACCGCCCGCGCCCATCGCCACCAGTAAGGGTTGAAAGTGCTCCGGCGTTGGGTGATTCTTCCGTGCGCTCGGGGCATTCTCCCACTGTAATAGCGCCTCACGGTCATTGGCGACAAGGTGATCGTGCACCCAGTGCGCAAACTCATCTACCCAGCCGGGCATCGGGCTATCTTGCGGCATCAGCTCATATAAGTTGTGGGTCAGACTGCCCGAGCCGATCACTAAAATGCCCTCGTCCCGCAGTGCCGACAGGCGCTCACCCAGTGCCGTAAGCGCCGCATTGCTCCAGCGCACCGGCAGTGATAGTGAAACGACGGGTACATTAACGTCTGGAAACATCAGCGAGAGCGGCACCCAAACGCCATGGTCGAAGCCACGCGCTATCGGTTTGGCGCCCAATAACACGGCTAGCCGTTCCGCCAGTTCAGGATCGCCAGGCGCGGCATAGTGCACATCAAAAAGCGCCTGGGGAAAGCCGCCGAAATCGTGAATAGTCTCTGGTTTAGCACTATTGCTTACCAGTAAATCCTCGCTCTCCCAGTGAGCCGACACCACCACCACCGCTTTAGGTGAGAGCTGACTGCCAAGTTCACGCAGAAACGTATGGGCAGAGGTTTTATTCAGTGCCAGCATGGGCGAGCCATGGGAAATAAATAGGCTAGGTAACATGGGAAGATCTCCACGGCAGTACCGACGCTTGCGGTGAAGCAAGCGCCGGAGATGAGGTTGTTAGGCGAAGCGACGGTTTAACACCCAGTGACCACTTCCCAGGCCTGCTTGAACAATGAGGGCCAGCGTCCAGAACAGCGGGAACTCCCAACCGCCCCCTGCGTTCGAGAATATCCAGCCGTTACCCAAATGTACCCAAGCGGCACCTAGCAGCACCGGCACCAATGCCAAGCTTACCCAGCGAGTGTAGACGCCGAGCAGAAGGGCGATTCCGCCACCTACTTCAGCCGCAATGGTTAAGTAGGCGACAAACCCTGGTAAGCCGAGTGACTCAAAATAGCCGACCGTACCCGGCACGGTAAATACCAATACTTTGAGCAAGCCGTGGGCGAGGGCCATAACGCCGAGGCTGACACGCAGAAGCGTAATAGCATAAGGCTGTAGAGAGGGAGTGGCCGTAAGGGATGATTGAGTTGCCATGTGAGGAGCTTCCATCTGCTTGATTGATGAAGCTACTTTAACGCCGGGCCTCCGTGAGATAATCAGCGCGTTATGCACATCACTGTTGCGTAATAGGCGACAATCCGATCGCCTGTTCCCAGACAGGCGGATCTCCCCACGCCTCGGTAAGCCGATCGATAAAGCGCTCCACCTTGGCGGGCAGGTAGCGCCGGGCAGGGTAGAGCGCGTGAACATCGAGCCGCACCGCGGGTTCGTCAGTTAAAATCGGCACTAACCGCCCGCTGGCGATACTCTCCGTGACCAAAAAACTGGGCTGTTGGGCGATGCCTAAGCCCGCTTCTGCGGCCTGGGTCAGCACATCACCATTATTGCTCTCTAGTGGCCCATTGACCGCTAAAGACTGCGTTGCAATCTGCCAGTCAGCGCTCTGCTGACCACTGCGATAGCGTAAGCAGCGGTGCTCATTAAGGGCGTTAACATTGCCGGGTTCACCGTGGGTGGCAAGATACTCAGGCGAGGCACAAAACAGCAAACGGCAGCGAGTCAGGCGGCGTGCCACCAGGCTGGAGTCGGGCAGGCTGCCGATACGGATCGCCACGTCATAACCCTCTTCCAGCAGATCAACACGGCGGTCATTAAGGTCCAGGCGCACGTCAAGCGCTGGATGGGCCAGCATAAATTGGGCGACGAGTGGCGCTAAGTAGCGGGTACCAAAGCTCATGGGCCCATTCACGCGTAAACGGCCGCGCACGTCGCTGGTGCCTTGGCCCACTTCCGCAGCTGCTTCATCAAGCGCTTGCAGTATGCCTTGGGCACGCAATAAATAACGCTCTCCTGCCTCCGTGAGATGGAGGCGACGCGTCGTGCGCTGTATCAGGCGAGCCCCGAGTGCTTCCTCCAGTGCCATAACCTGGCGCGAAACGCGGGTACGCGAAAGATCGAGCGCCTCAGCCGCCCGGGTATAGCTACCCAGCTCGGCGACCCGCACGAACGCCACGATATGCTCTAGTTGGTTCATGACGCTGCAGCGATCTGAAAGGCGCGTGCCGCCTTGAAAGGATCGTGCTGGCCGCAAATGGCTGAAATCACCGCTAAGCCGTTCGCTCCCGCCCGCTGAACGCTAATGGCATGCGCCGCTTTCAACCCACCAATCGCCACGCTGGGTAGAGGGCAGGCGTTGACCAGTGACGCCAAACCGCCAAAGCCAATCGGTTGGGCGTGATCCTGTTTGCTGCCAGTCGCAAACACGGGCCCAATACCCACGTAATCGAGTAACGCGATAGGTGCCGCCTGGAGCTGAGCGAAGGTATTGATCGACAGGCCAATAATGGCCTGCTCACCCAGCACTCGGCGGGCTTCCTCAACGGCGGCATCGCTCTGACCGACATGCAGGCCATCTGCCTGGCTCTCTAGCGCTACCTGTAGCCGGTCATTAATGATCAGTGGCACGCCGGTGCCTGCCAGCAGTGCTTTTAGCTGCTTGGCTTGGGCCGTCATCTGCGCATCGCTGGCATGCTTATCCCGTAGCTGCACGATGGTCACCCCGCCGCTTACCGCTGCTTCTACCGTCTGCTCTAGGCCATAAGCGTCGCAAAGCGCAGCGTCGGTCACCAAATAAAGCGATAGATCAAACGGCATGGCGTGATTCCCATTGGGTGTGTGCGGTGAGGACGTCAGGGGTCAGTTGATACAGCGCATCCAGCAGCGCGACTTGAAAACTGCCGGGGCCTTGCGCCGTTTTACCCGCTTGCTCGCCTGCAACGGCAAAGCAGCCGAGTGCCGCGGCGGTAGCTTCCAGCGGCGCTGCACGGTTGGCCGCTACAAACGCGGTGACCAGCGCGCTTAGGCCGCAGCCTAACGTTGTTACCCGAGGCATTAAGGGGTGGCCACCGTGAATACGGTAGTGCTGTGTGCCATTCGTCACCCAGTCGCTTTCGCCGGTCATCGCAACAACGCAGCCGTGTTGTTGCGCCAGTGCTATCGCTGCGTCGATGGCTTGGTCGGAGGCGGCGGTCGAGTCCACACCGCGGCCTTGGCTGGCTAACCCATTGAGCGCCAGGATTTCAGAGGCGTTGCCGCGAATCACGCTAGGCTTTAACGCCAGTAGCCGCGTGCACAGCGATTGACGGTAGCGGGTCGCGCCAACGGCGACGGGGTCTAACACCCAGGGAATCGAGTGCTGTCCAGCCGTCTCTGCGGCGGTCAGCATCGCGTCAGCCCAGTGGGCAGAGATGGTGCCAATATTGATCGAGAGCCCTGCGGAAATAGCGGTGAACTCAGCCACTTCCTCTGGTGCATGCACCATGGCGGGCGATGCACCGGTGGCTAACAGCAGATTGGCCGTACTGTTCATGGCGACATAATTGGTCATGCAATGGACTAGCGGTGTCGCTGTGCGTAGCGTCGCCAAATAATCGCCAAGCGGAGGTAGGGTCATAGCATCCTCCCGGCGGGGAGGTGGTAAGCGGTACCACGACTCCCTACGCCGGTGTTATCCGGTTCAGGTTCAAAGGGTGCTTCTCAGCCTGTTGAACATCGTAGGCGCCCCTGTCGAGTGGTCACTATCCTTGCCTGCAGTCGCCCTGTAAAGCCCCGGATGCGTACGGTGGTTACCTAACGAAACGAAATGCGTGTACCGTAAGTGAGCATTTCATCAGGTGTCATTGCTTTACCTTCTACTCCGATCATCTCATCACCACACTGGTCGGCGAAGGTCAGTACGCCGTGGGTTAAGCCGAGTTGACCCAGAGCGTCGCGGATTTCGCCGGTGCCCAGAAAGGTACTGACGTGGCCCTTATTATCGCTCAGGTCAGACACTCCATTAGCGTGGTGAAAACGCACTTTGTAGATCCCATCCATCGATTCAACTTCAACAATCGGCGAAAAACCGTTGCGAAGGGCATGGGAAAGCTATTTTAACGTTAGTTGATCGCCCAGCGTCATATCAATCGCACTCATTGAAAACTCCTGGTAGACACCTTCTAGGTTGGCATCGCTCGCGTGGCAGAACTTACTTTTTGTAAAGCTTGTGATCAATAAGTGTAGGGCTTTTGTAAAACATTGCTAGTGCGCATATTGGCAGCTTCATGGGGTGATACGTTGCCGTAAGCTTTGGGGCTAGCATTATGGCTTTATCATCCCCATGGTGATGAATAACTAAGGTTCGATGATTCACTTTAACGCCCCTTTCAACCAGAGGAGAGCAACATGAGTTTTCAAGGTGAGCAGCATCCGGGTGTTGTCGATACGCCCCCGCAAACCCAAGGATTTCGGTTAAACCACACCATGCTGCGGGTGAAAGACCCCGAGCGCGCTCTGGCGTTCTACTCCAAGGTGTTTGGCATGCAGGTAATGCGGCGTCTGGATTTCGAAGAGATGCAGTTCTCGCTCTACTTTTTAGCCAACTTAGAGCCGAGCGATAACGTGCCGGAAGAGGCGCAAGCGCGGACCGCCTGGACTTTCAGTCAGAAAGGCCTGTTAGAGTTGACCCACAATTGGGGCACCGAAAACAAAGATGACTTCTCCTATCACGATGGCAACGCAGAACCGCAAGGTTTTGGGCATATCTGCTTCAACGTGCCGGACTTAGCCGCGGCTCAAGCGTGGTTCGACGAGCACGACGTTACCTTCGTCAAGCGCGCTGACCAGGGCAAGATGCAAGACGTTATCTTCGTGAAAGACCCGGACGGGTACTGGATCGAAGTGATTCAAGCGGATTTGATGGTGGGGAAGAGCGATTCATGAGGCCTGGCAATGGCTAAATTACTGTTCCGGCTACGCCATGTGACCGACGAAGAGGCCGTGGAAGTGCGCGACCTGCTCGCTGCCCACGGCTTTGACACCTATGAAACCCAGGCGGGCTTTTTCCGCTTGGGGGTCGATGCGATTTGGCTGCGCAACCCACATCAGCATGAGGCGGCTATTGCCGCATTAGACGCCTACCAAGCTGAGCGCTTAGAGCGCGCTCAGCGTGAGCATCAAGCAGCGGTGGAGCGGGGCGAGGCAGAAACCTTATGGCGCCGTTTGGCCGCTCACCCGCTGCAGGTAGTGCTGGTGCTGATAGCGGTGGGGCTGATTGCGGCCCTGACGCTGTTGCCGTTTCTGGGCTTGGCCCGCACCTAAGCCTAGCTTTAAGCGGGTGGCAGATGACCGCGCTTAAGGTACATCATCACGCCATTTTCGCCCGAGGTTAATGCCGGCGCGGCGCCGCTTGGGTAGCGGCACCAAGTGCCCGCCGTGTAGCTCTGCTCGCTATCGCTCAGCGTGCCTTCCAGAATCAAAAACTCCAAACCGCCCAGCAGCGTGGGGTAAGTGATAGAGGTGCCCGCCGACCAGTGCTCCAGGCTGGTGCGTTCCTGCTTGTAGGTGTGCAGCATTTTGTAGGCAATACGCGGGCGTCGATCCGGCTGCCAGGGAAGCCGGTGGGCAGGCACGGCAAGCTGGAGCGTATCGTTAGGGTCAAACTGATGTAGTTTGACGAAAATCAGCGCGCCCTCTTCGCCAATCTGCGGGGTATGGCCAGTGCCAATGGGGTTACGAAGGTAGCTGCCCGCCGCGTAGCGCCCATGCTCATCGGCGAATACCCCTTCCAATACCAGGATTTCTTCGCCGCCGCCGTGGGTATGGCGCTCAAACTGCGTATTGGGCGCGTAGCGGACGAGGCTGGTGGCGCGGGCCACTTCATCACCAATGCGGTCAAACATCATGCGCTCGACGCCGGCACTGGGGGAATCGACCCACTGATAATCTTCCGGGGTAACACAGGCAAAGTGGCTAAAATCGGCGTTTAGACGCATGGGAAAGGACTCTTCGCAGTGAAGGTAAAGTAACGGGGAGGGCTGCTAGTCTCCTTATTGACAGCGAAAAATGCAACTTTCGGTGGTAGAGGGCTCGTTTTGTCGCCCCGCAAATGCCGCCATCGGCGGCATCAGTGGGACGAGCCCCCTTGGTTCAGGGGGCGGTTGTCAGTTCGGAAATAAGCTGATGTGCCGCTTCGATGCGGGCTTGGTTGGGGTAGTTGCGGTTAGCCAGCATGACAATACCGATCTGTTCGCTGGGCACAAAGGCGACATAGCCGCCGAACCCGTTGGTGGAGCCGGTCTTGTTATAAAGCGCCGCTTCCCGCGGGGCTAAAGGGGGCGTCAAGCGATTGGCAGGATTGGGCTCGAGTATCATCTTGAGCGAGTTGCCCGCCAGCAGTTGCTCAAGGGTGACCGGATAGGCGTAGCTTTCCCAGCCCAGGCCTTGGGTCATGGTGCCAACGCTAAAATAACCTGTACGCGTGACCGCCAGGGCTTGGCGAAGCGGTTCATCCAGCGCCGTGCCCTGCATATGGGCTTCCACAAAAGTGAGCACGTCGGCGGCCGTTGATTTCAAGCCGTAGGCTTGTGCATCCAATACGCCGGGATTCACCCGAATCGGCTCGTCTTGCTGGGAGTACCCAAAAGCGTAGTTCGTCTGCTGCGCTTCGGGCACTTGAAAATAGCTCTGCGTAAGGCCCAAAGGGCCGAAAAGCGCCTCTTCCAACAGCGTTTCATACGGTTTTTCTAGCCGTTGGGCGGTTAAATAGCCCATCAGGCCAATGCTGGGATTGGAGTAGAGCCGGTGTGTACCCGGCGCGGATTCAGGCTGCCATTGGCGATAGTAGTCGAGCATCTGCTCTTCACTTTTAATTTCTTCAGGAAACTGGAGCGGCAGCTCTCCCGCCGTGTAGGTGCCCAGTTCCAGCAGAGAGATTTCATCGAAGGCGCTGCCTTCCAGGGCGGGCAGAAACTCACTGGCCGAATCGGAAAGTGCCAGTGCGCCACTGGCCTGCGCATAGCCGGTTAACGCAGCAGTGAAAATCTTGCTGATAGAGCCTAGCTCAAACAGGGTCTCTGAAGAGACGGCCCGTTCGGTTTCTTGATCGGCGAGGCCATAATTAAAATAGTGCTGCTGACCATCGATGCTCAATGCAATCGCCATTCCTGGAATGCGGTGCTGCTCCATGAGCGGGGCGATCGTCTTATCCACCAACGCTTCGATGGCTTCGCTATCCGCTGTTTCATACGCCCAGGCAGTGCTGCCAATCAGCAGTGTGCCCGCCATGATAAAGCCGATGTTTGCTGCTAATATCTTGCGCATACCGAAGTCCTGTCGTGAGGTGATGGCTAAACGCATCGCTAGCCGTGAAGAGCGTGATAGGCGTTAACATAAGGCGCGCTAGCAGGATTCACAAACAGCAATTTTTTGCACTAGGTATTAGAAAAATTTGGGGGTCAACGTGGTGCGTCCCTATCTGCCGCTGAAGGCGCTGCGCGCCTTTGAAGCATCGGCCAGGCATTTGAGCTTTACCCGTGCGGCAGAAGAGCTTCACGTTACCCAGGCCGCGGTTAGCCATCAGGTCAAGTTACTTGAAACACAGCTGAAGGTACCGCTGTTTACACGCCTACCGCGTGGGTTAATGCTTACTCAGGAGGGTGAGCGGCTGCTGCCGGTGCTCAATGGCGCCTTCGATCAGATAGCGCACACGCTGGAACGGGTAGGCGAGAGTAGCTACCGCGAAGTGCTCAATGTGGGGGTGGTGGGGACGTTTGCGGTGGGCTGGCTATTACCACGATTGGATGATTTTCAGCACCACTACCCGTTTATTGATTTGCGCCTTTCTACCCATAACAATCGCGCCGAGATGGCCGCTGACGGGCTCGATTTTGCGATCCGCTTTGGCGCCGGTGCCTGGCACGGTACCGCGGCACAGCCGCTGCTGCCAGCATCGCTTTCGGTGCTGTGCACACCCGCTATCGCTGCTCGGCTCACAACGCCTAGCGATGTTGTGGGAGAAACTTGGCTGCGCTCTTATCGCGCCGATGAGTGGACAGAATGGCTGTTAGCGGCGGGGTTGCCCCGAAGCGTGCCAATGACCAAGAGCATTGTGTTCGACTCTTCCATCGCCATGGTGGAAGCGGCCATGCAAGGAGTGGGTGTCGCATTGGCGCCACCACTGATGTTCTCAAGACAACTGAACAGCGGTGCGCTGGTACAACCTTTCGACACCGCTGTCAGCCTGGGAGGCTACTGGCTAACGCGGCTGCAAACACGCCCCGAAACCCACGCCATGGCCTGTTTTCGCGAGTGGCTGCTCACGGCTATCAATCGTTGATTTGCCAATAGCGGAGCAGCATTTATGCAGAACATAGGGGGAGGATAAAAGGGATTTAGTGGCTATGCTCACTGTGGTCATGGTCATGGTCATGGTCATGGTCATGGTCATGGTCATGGTCATGGTCAGCCTCTTCATGGCCAGCCGTTGCATGCCCAGGCTGGGCCAGCGCATCGTGCAGCACCTGCGCATTGTGGCGCATCATACCCAGGTAAGTGTTGGCTTCACCCTCGGTAGCCAGCGCGTCGGCGTAGAGCGTGCCTGCAATCGGAAGTCCGGTCTCTTCGGCCAACTGAGTGATGATCGACTGGTTGGTCATGTTCTCGTGAAACAGCGCCTCAACGTTCTCCTGCTCGATGACATCCACCAGCGCTGCCATGCTGGCGCCGCTGGGGTCAGCTTCGGTGGAAAGTCCTACCGGGGAGAGGAAATTCACGCCGTAAGCGCTAGAGAAATAGCCAAACGAGTCATGGCCGGTAATCACGCTGGTGGAGGCCGGAATCTCGCCAATCAGCTTACGAATTTCAGCATCTACCTCGGCCATTTCCTGTAAGTACTGCTCAGCATTGGCGCGGTAAGCATCTTCATTGTCGGCATCGGCGGCGATTAAGCCATCGCGGATATTGGCCACATAGACCTTAGCCTGCTGCATATCCTGCCAGGCGTGCGGGTCTTCATCGCTGTGATCATGGCCTGCGTGCGAGTCGGTATGGTCGTGGTCATCATGATCGCCGTGGTCATGGTCATCATGGCCGTGGCCTTCATGCTCTTCGTGTTCAGCGAAAGAGAGTGGCTCGATGCCGTTGGTCGCGGTGACCAACGCGCCTGAATAGTCGCTGGCGCTAATCAAACGCTCCATCCAGCCTTCAAATAGCAGGCCGTTGAAGACGACTAAATCTGCGTCTGCCAGTGAGCGTGCGTCGCCAGGGCTCGGGGAATAAACATGGGCATCGCCATCGGCGGCGACCAGCGAGGTCACCTCGACATGCTCGCCGCCTACGTTTTCCACCATATCCGCCAGGATCGAAAAGCTGGTGACGACCTGAACGCGCTCATCGGCGATAGCGGCCGGCAGTGCGAGCAGGGCAGAAACGCCGACTAACCAGCGCGACGGCCGAGAGGATAAATAGGCAAGCGACATACAACACTCCTTACGGTAAGTATAAAGGCGATTAAGGCCCTTGTTCTGCGGCCAACGGCGTTGTTTTACGCCGCAGCTTGGCGGCCAAACTGTGGTAGCGGCCAAACAGGGCCGAAAAGAGATAACCAAACCCCGCCAGCAGAATAATGCTGGGGCCTGAAGGGATATCCAGATGGAAAGAGAGCAGCAGCCCGCCCGTACTCGAGACCATGGCCAATACAATCGCGATGCCGATCAAACCTTCCAGGCGTTTACTCCAAAAGCGTGCCGAGGTAGCGGGCAGCATCATTAAGCCGACCGCCATGAGCGTGCCCAGGGTTTGAAAACCGGCGGTTAAATTCAGCACCAGTAGCCCTAAAAACACGCTGTGCACCCAACCACTGCGGCGGCTTTGGCCGCGTAAAAACAGCGGGTCCAAGCACTCCACCACCAGGGCGCGAAACACCACCGCAAGCGTCAACACAATCAGCGTACTGATGCCCGCAATCAGCAGCAGCGCGGTGGAGTTGATCGCCAGAATCGAGCCAAACAGTACGTGGGTGAGATCGACACTGCTGCCCCCCAGCGAAATCAACATCACGCCAGCGGCCAGCGAGATAATAAAAAAGCTCGCCATGGCCGCGTCTTCGCGCTGCCCGCCCATTTTAGAGACCGCCCCTGCCAGCAGCGCGACCATCAATCCAAACAGCACCCCGCCAATACTCATAACGGGCAGTGAAAATCCTGCCAGCAGGAACCCAAGAGCAACACCGGGCAGAATCGCGTGGGCCATGGCGTCGCCAATCAGGCTCATGCCGCGCAGCACCAAAAACACCCCGAGCGGTGGGGCGGCCAATGAAAGTGCTAAGCCCCCCACCACCGCGCGGCGCATAAAGCCGTAATCGAATGGGCTGATAAACCACGCATTAAGCAGATCCAGCATGGCGCCCTCCCATGGTAAACGGCACTACTTGCGCGGGCGCCTGTTGGTGGGTCAGCGCACTGGGCGCGACCCAGCGGCCATGGCCGCCGTTAAGCATCAGCACTTCATCGGCCAGGCGGCGTAAATGATCCATATCGTGCAACACCACAATGATCGTCGCGCCGTCATCGGCCATCTGGCGCAGAATGCGGATCAAAATATCCACGGTCTCGCTATCCACATTGGCGAACGGTTCATCCAGCAGGAGCAGCTCGGCTTCCTGCATGAGCGTGCGGCCGATTAGTGCCCGCTGGCGCTGGCCACCGGAAAGCTCACCCAGCGGGCGGTGGGCCAAATGGGAAATGCCCAGCCGCGCCATGATTTCACGGCCCTTGCGGTAATGCCCCGCACAGTAACCGGTTAACGCGCCGTGGCTGGGCCAACTGCCGGTCATGACCAGCTCTTCCACGCTCATCGGAAAAGTCAGGTCTAACGCCAACTGCTGAGGCAGCCACGCCCGGCGCTCTTTCGCTACCGTGCACACCACTTCGCCGCTAATCGGCCGCAGTTCGCCCATGATCGCTTGAATCAGCGTGCTTTTACCGGCACCATTCGCGCCAATCAGCGCGGTGATCGCTCCCGGCTGAAAGTCACCTTCGAGATGTTCCAGCACCGTGCGGCGCGCCTGCGCCAGATGCAGGTTATGCAACTGGCAGCGAGATACAGAGCGCTGACTCATCCCAACCACCCGCTAGCCCACACCACTAATCCCCATAGCGCCAATAGCGGCATGGCCACAAACAGCAGCCGTTTAACCGCGGATAGCGACATTAACGAGAAGTGGCAGGGGCCCTCTTTGTTATGCCGATGCGTATGCTCACTCATCAAGTGGCCTCGTATAATTTCAAATAGGTTATAACATAACGTTTGGCAGTGCCAAAAAATTGCTGAATATTTTACGCGTTAATGCCGAACTGGCAACGATAAAGCGCTGGCAGCCAACCGCCGCCAGCGCTTTAGAGGAAAATCAGAGAGGAAGGCGTGAATCAGTAACGCCAGGTAGCGCCCAACTGCTGTGGCCCCACATTCAGTGCATATTCACCAGGAATAGTGATCGGCCCCAGCGATAGATTGGCGGGTTGGAAGCGGTTAATCGCGGAAGACGCCTGATTTGGCTGGGTCCAAATGTGTAACTCATTGACCAGCATGCCGGTCGCAAAATTGATCGCGCCATCGCTTTCCCGACCATCGGCCGCAATCACTGCGCCCGCCACGCCATTCACCACCAAAGAGCCCACGCGGGCGCCCCAACCGCGCCGTTCACGCTCTGCTTGCGCGAGCTGCAATCCCAGCGCCTGCACGCCGCTTAAATCGCCGCTGGCTTTCAAACGCTCATATTCGGCCAAGGCCGCCGGGTGCGGCTGGCGATCCATGAACATGCCGCCTAACGCCAGGGCAGATTTCACCACGCCCACCCGTGCATCAAAACGGTCATCCTCGTCACTCGCCTCACTCGATTGGTAAGCATTTACCGCCAGGCTAGTGCCGTAAATGCCCGTCCAGCCCCACTGCCAAACATTGGCATGGCGCGCGCCATCCTCAAACACATCGTCATATTCACCCCACTGGCCGTTGGTTTGCGCCTCGGCATGTAGCGCCACCGGCAGAGTGATCACCAGCGTAGCCACCAAGGCAGTGAGAAGACGAAAAGGATGCATGAGAAGCGCCTATATAAGAGGAATAGTAGCGCTAAGCGTAGCACGCAAATCACAGGAGGCGAGGGTAGGTTCAGATGAAGAATAAGTAGGCTTGGCTATTAGGAGTATGAGTGCTGAGATTGGTGCTAGCGGCTAATTTCCCAAAATTAGTAAAAAACCACCCAGCGGGTGGTTTTTGGTGTCGCTCAAAACGCTAGCGCTTAGTCTTCTTTTGGCGCTGTTTCCATGGCGCGTTTGTCGTCGGGGACCCGCACGATGTGGCCGATTTCGAGCTCTCCATGGGTTTTATGGCGGCCGCCGTTGGCGTCGATGATCGCTGCGACTTCGCCGATGCTGACGGCATCATCTTCGCGGTAGGCTTCCACTTTGATGCGTACCATCGCGCCTTGGTAACGGGCAGAAATGATGTCGCCCGGGTCGGGGGCTTGGTGGTCTGGGTCGTTTTTGAAGTATTCCGCGACGCTGGCGCTACCGGGTTCGTCCCATTCGACGTGCTGATGCATCGTTATCTTCCTTGTCGTGTTGAGTGTTGTGTAAGTGTAGTGCGTTCAACCGCTTACTGCCTCATTGCTTGCGCTGCTTGCTTCCCCAGGGCGCGGTGGCTCTGCTCGTTGTTCCTGGGTTTGTTGTTCAGTGGTGGCTTCTTCTAGCGCTGCCTCGCTGGGCTGCTGTCCTACGTATTGAAAGAGAAAGTTAAGCGCGGCGGGCAGGCTGGCGCGCCACACCTGCCAGGTATGGCCGCCGGGGTAGAGGTCAAGGCGTACATCGTTGGGTTGAATGCGCTCCATCGCTTGGCGCAGTTGGCGGGCATGAAACTCGGCATCGTAAACGTCACTGCGCCCGGCGCTGATATATAGCGGCACGGGGGAAAGATCGCCCTCTGTTTCAGTGCCGCGCGGCGTGACGCGCAGGCGGTACGCTTCTAAATAGGCGGTGTAGTTTAGCGTTTCCCATAGTTCTCGGTCGAACTGCCCCTGCGCGTTGATAAAGGCGGGGTGGCGCCAGGCCGAGGAGTTGCGCGGCGGCAGGGGCGCGTAACTTGCAGGGCTCAGCGCGGCCACGGCAGCAAATAATTCGGGTCGTTCCAAGGCAAAGTTAAGCGCGCCGTAGCCTCCGGCGGAGAGCCCCGCGACGCCCCGATCATGGCGACCTTGGCCAACCCGGTAGGTGGCTTCCACATGGGGCATGAGGTCATTGAAAAACGCGCTACGAGCGGGTTCGTTGTGGCCATCCACCCACCAGCTGCGGCTACCGGGCATAATGAATACGGCGGGGGGAATGTGCCCAGCGCGAATCAACCGATCGGCCACTTGCTGCAAATTGCCACGCGAAACCCAGTCGCGGTCGGTGCCAAAAGAGCCGTGCAGCATATAGACGACGGGGTAGGTATGTGTCGTCTGAGTGTCATAATTGTCAGGTAAATAAACGCTATAGGGGTAGTCGTGGCCGAGCGTAGGTGAAGGAAAATAATGGTGTTCTACTTCGCTGGCCACACTGTGACCGCTGAGTGTTAGCCACCCAATCAATGTGGTGAGCAGGGCGCGACATCGGTAGGAATTCAGAGGTGGCTTAAGGGCGAACACGTCTCCTCCAGGAATTAAAACTGTTCTATGAGGTCGGACAGCACGATGACGTTAGTTGTTCATAATAGTTAATTAATATAGCCATGACGGAAAATGATGCAGCATAAAAGGCGCAGGAGTAGGTAGCGGCGGGAGGCCCCATGCGAAGAGTTCAAGAGATCTATTGGTTGCGAGCGTACGGCTGTATAGCCGTTTTTTTGTTTCATTTGTTAGACCATGTCAATCAACGCCTCGATAACGTCGTTACCGATTTAATGCGCCTGCCGCTGGTGCTGGGTACACCCATCTTCTTGTTTATATCGGTGTTTGTGTTTGCTGTTCGCTACGATAAATCCGTACCTGATGGCTTTCTTGCCCAACGCGTCAAATATGTGATGGTGCCGTACTTCGTGTACGGCTTTATTTATTCGACGGCGGAATGGTTGCGCCAACGGTCCTCCGAAGAGCCGGTAGGATTCGTGGCCAATGCCATCGAGTATTACGTTTACGCGGGTTGGCATGGCTATTTTCTAATCATCGCGATGCAGTTTTACGTCGCGTATTGGCTGTTCACGCGCTGGCAGCTATGGCGATTGAACCCGGTGCCGTGGCTGTGGGGCGCCTGTGTGATCAGCATGGCGTACTGGGGGCTGGCGTACTGGTTTGACGTCGATTTGCCCGGCTACCTGCTATGGATTGCGCCTCTGGGCTGGATCTATGTGTTTTTCCTGGCATTGGTGCTAGTACGCTACTACCCCTTGGATCCTCAGTATGTATTCGCTGAGCGGCCCATCTGGTTGCAGCAGTTGGCGCACCCGGCCTGGTTATCGTTGCTGGTGGCGATGATCATAGTGGCTACTTTCGCAGGTTGGCTGGAGTTCTCCTCTAAAGAGGTGTGGGTGATTCCGTTCTTTGTGCTGTTTACGCTGTGTGCCATGCGCTTTATGGCCGGGCAGCCCGCGCCGCGGTGGGTGCGCCACATCAATGCGTATTCGTTTGGGATTTACTTGGCCCACCCGATGTTCTTTGTGCTCGCCGATCTGGTGATTGAGCCGCTGTCGTTGCCGATTGGGGTGTATGCACTGGTATTGATCGTGGTGGGTGTAGTGGGGTCAGTGGCGCTGAATAAAGCAGCGAATACCACCACGCTGGGCGCGATGCTGTTCGGTAAGCGGCTAAAGGTAAATTAGATATTGAGCTGGTCGCCATCGCAGGCAAAGCTGCCACTAACTAAATAGGGCGCTAAGAGTTAACAAAAGGGTAGGCAAGACGTAGGCAAGAGAGTAACGGTAAGCGTTGCACCAACCCTTTAGAGCTGCGGTGGGGTATAGGCCGGGTCAGGGGTGTGAGGCAGCGGTGTAATGTCTTCTTCCACTTCTACTTGGTTGAGTAAGTGGCTACTGAATGTTTTCAGTCGGGTGGGGCATGCATGCAAACGCTGTAAAAAATCCTCAATCGCTCGGCCGTTATCTAAATCAGGGTCAAACCCGCCTAAGCGTTCCAGCCAAACCCTTCTCACCGCGATGTAGGGCGGTAACAGCAGCGCGCTTGCCAGTAGGCGTCGCAGAATCCGTTCAGAAAACGACGGCTGAGCAAGGCCCACAATTAAGGCGTCTAGGCTGTAGGTGTCCAACTGGGGGTAAAGCGAGCCCCATAGATTAGCTGGTAAGGGCTGTTTTTGGAGCGCAATGATCAGCCACTCAGCTTGGCTGGCAAATGCCGCTTTATTGAGGCGTGTGCCTAGCGGCAGCGAGGGGGTCACCAAGCAGTGGGTATGGTAGCGCTGTTCAATCGAACTCAAGCGCGCATGGGCTTGGGTGCTCGTTACCAGTATGGGTAGCAAGTGGTCGGCGACGCCGGATTCACGAATGGATTTTAAGTGGCGTGGCAACATTTCACCCGTCACCATGGCATCAACGATAAAGCAAACCGATCCCATTTGCCGACTCCAACTGTGAGCAAAGCTATCAAATTGTAATTTATTGTAGTATCTGGCTTATTTGCGTAGCAAGGAAAAAAACTTGCGAGCCAAAAATGAGGGTTCAGTATTTTTAATGCGCAAATTTGGTGCATTGTTATTTATTTTTGATCTTCTTTGGTGCGAAATGTCTGGTTTTGACGTTTCAATACGCTTTCTTAGGTCTCAATGCGACATCAAGAGGCATAAATATCCATTTAATAATGTTTTTAAAACAATCGGTTGCTGTTTTTTTATGCCATATTGGTGCAGTGTTGGCATGCTCTCTGCATTATATTTGTAAACGGCTAGCGGGTCGTAGGCATAAGCCTTGCGTCGTGCTAAAACGATAGCCGGTCTGAAAGGCTCGCTGAGCGATTTGTTTACAAATGCCAGGCAAACGTTGAGCGAACAAGAATGACAAGCGCGCGGTTTAGCGCGTATTTTGTCGAACAACACTTTTATCGGTAGCTTACTGTCGTTAGCTTTAAGCCACGCTCATACCGGAGGACACTATGTCAGCCAAGACTCTCGCGCTAATTGAAGAACATGATGTTAAGTGGGTAGACCTGCGTTTCACTGACACCCGCGGCAAAGAACAGCACGTCACCGTGCCTGCCCGTGATGTGAACGAAGAGTTTTTTGAGAATGGCCAAATGTTTGATGGCTCTTCGATCGAAGGTTGGAAGGGCATCAACGAATCCGACATGATTCTGAGCCCGGAAGACGGTACGGGTTACCTCGACCCCTTCACCGAAGATGCCACGCTAGTGTTGCGCTGTGACATCATTGAGCCTGCCACCATGCAGGGCTATGACCGTGACCCACGCTCCATCGCCAAGCGCGCTGAAGCGTACCTGGAGTCCACTGGCCTGGGTGACACGGCGTTCTTCGGCCCTGAGCCTGAATTCTTTATTTTTGACGAAGTACACTGGAAGTCCGACATTCAGGGCTCCATGTATAAAATTACGTCTGACGAAGGTGCTTGGGCGACCAACAGCCAAGTGGAAGGCGGCAACCTTGGCCACCGTCCGCGCGTTAAAGGCGGCTATTTCCCGGTTCCCCCGGTCGACAGCTTCCACGATATTCGTGGCGCTATGTGTAATACGCTAGAAGCGATTGGTCAGACCGTGGAAGTTCACCACCACGAAGTGGCCAACGCGGGTCAGAACGAAATCGGCGTTAAATTTAACACGCTGGTGAAAAAAGCTGACGAAGTCCAGGAAATGAAGTACGTGATCCACAACGTGGCACACGCGTACGGCAAAACAGCGACCTTCATGCCGAAGCCGCTGGTAGGCGACAACGGTTCTGGTATGCACGTACACCAGTCGTTCTGGAAAGATGGCCAAAACCAGTTCGCGGGTGACGAGTATGCAGGCCTGTCTGAAATGGCGCTTTTCTACATCGGCGGTATCATCAAGCACGCACGTGCTCTGAACGCCTTTACTAACGCCTCTACGAACTCGTACAAGCGTCTGGTGCCGGGTTTTGAAGCGCCGGTCATGCTGGCTTATAGCGCCCGTAACCGTTCTGCTTCTATCCGTATTCCTTATACCGCTAGCCCGAAAGGCAAGCGTGTTGAAACGCGTTTCCCTGATCCGACGGCGAACCCTTACCTGGCGTTTTCTGCCATGTTGATGGCCGGTATCGACGGTATCAAGAACAAGATCCATCCTGGCGATGCCATGGACAAAAACCTGTACGACCTGCCGCCAGAAGAAGGCAAGTCTGTACCGACCGTGGCGCACAGCCTGGATCAAGCGCTGGAAGCACTCGACGCTGACCGTGCATTCTTGACCGAAGGTGGCGTGTTCACCGACGAAATGATCGATGCCTACATCGAGCTTAAGATGGAAGAAGTGGAGCGTATTCGTATGACCACGCACCCCATCGAGTTTGATATGTACTATAGCTGTTAAGAACAGCTGTTAAGAACAGCTGCTAATCAGCGTTACTCGCCCTTGGCTGTTACCATCAGCCAGCGGTGGTCACAATGATGGCTAATAGAACCTCGCTACGGCGGGGTTTTTTTGTTACTGGGGGCGAAGAAACGTTGCAAGGGGAGGCTATGAGCAAGGTCAATGCAGTCGTGGTAAGCAGCGTGCTGATCACTTTTTTAGGCGTGGGAGTGGTGGGTGGCGCGGCGTTTGGGCAAACGGTTTACCGGGTCACCGATGAGCACGGCAACGTGACGTTTACCGACGACCCAGACCGCGGTGGCGAGGCATTAGAGCTAACGCCACTGCCCAGCCTGCCGCCCGCTTTAAGTTCAGCGATCTCCACTGCCCGAGAGACCACGCCCGCGGCGGTGCGCCCGCGCGGAAAGCCTGGGCAGCCCTTCATGCCTTATGACCACTTTTCGATTGCTGTGCCCCAGCAAGGCGCACGATTATCAGAGCGAAGCACCGCGGTGGAAGTGGCCATTGCGCCCCCGCTACGTGAAGACCATCAAGTGCGGCTGTTAGTGAATGGTGAAATTAGCCAAACCGCGCTCCACAGCGATGTTTTCTGGTTAACGGGGCTGCCTGCAGGGCAGCACGAACTTCAAGCAGAGTTACTCGATAGCAGCCAGCGTTTACAGCACCGCACGCCCGCGGTGACGATTACGGTTCGTTAAAAGGGGCTAGTAAAAAACCACTTGCACTAAAATAGTGCAGGCGTGGGCGCATTTAGCGCCGTGATTGCGCTAAAACGATTCATCCCCGCTGGCGGCTATGCCCGCAAGCCGTGCAATTAGGCATAAAGACGTAATTGGCGCGCTTTTTGCACTTCCCTCATTGAACATCCACCTGCAGGTCGGTAACGGCGATGGAAGACGTAATTTCTCAGGACACCACCATGCACCAGCGTTTGCTTGAACATCTCACCACGGCGGTGCTGCTGCTAGACGGCGAGCTGCGTGTGCGCTGGATGAATCCTGCCGCTGAAGCCTTGTTGGCGGTCAGCCTAAGCCGTGTTCAAGGGATCAGCCTGGATACGCTGCTAGGGGGTGATGTCAGTATCGATGATGTCTTGGCCAAAGCGCGCGACGCCTTTCATCCCTATACCCAGCGCGAGGCGCGTATTACGCCCCTCAATAGTGAACCACTCACCGTCGACTATACGGTGACGCCCCTATCTGACGACGAACTGCTGTTAGAGGTGGAACCGCGGGACCGGTTAATGCAAATCTCCCGCGAGGAGGCGCTTACCACTCGTCAGGAGACCATCAAAATATTAGCCCGCGGGCTCGCTCACGAAGTTAAAAACCCGCTCGGGGGAATCCGTGGGGCAGCGCAGTTGCTGGAGCGCGATTTAGACGATCCCGCTCTGCGTGAATATACCCATATCATCGTGGAAGAGGTGGATCGCCTGCGTGACCTGGTCGACTCCATGCTGGGTCCTAACCGAATGCTCAAGCATGAACCGGTCAATATTCATCGGGTGCTGGAGCGCGTACGCGCTCTGTTAATTGCCGAGCATCCCAGCGTGGTGATTAGCCGTGATTATGACCCGAGCTTGCCCGACCTTTCCGGCGATGAAGCGCAGATGATCCAAGCGGTACTCAACGTGGCACGCAACGCTGTGCAAGCCATGAGCGATGCACAAACCCCTGAGCCTACCTTAATACTGCGCACCCGCGCCCGGCGTCAGTTTACCCTTGGCGCCGAACGCCACCGGTTAGTCAGTGAAGTGGCGGTGATCGATAACGGCCCGGGCATTCCCGATGCGCTGCAGGAAACACTTTTCTACCCCATGGTATCCGGGCGCGCAGAAGGCAGCGGTCTTGGGCTATCGATCGCCCAGTCGATTTTGCACCAACATCAAGGATTGATTGAATGCGACTCACGAGCCGGACACACCGAATTTCGATTACTGATTCCATTGGTAATACTTTTACCGGAGAAGCGTCATGACTGAGGCTACACGTACCGATGTTGCGCGGGTGGTGATTGTCGATGACGACCGCGCTATCCGCTGGGTATTGGAACGCGCGTTGGCGCAACCCGATCTCGACGTTGAGTGTATTGAACGTGCCGATGTCGCGCTGACACGTCTACTCGAAAGCCCTCCAGATGTATTGGTCACCGATATTCGCATGCCAGGCATCGATGGCCTGGATTTAATGGCACGCGTACGCGAGGCGCATCCCGACCTACCGGTGATTGTGATGACGGCGCACTCCGACCTGGACAGCGCCGTTGCCTCTTATCAAGGCGGCGCGTTCGAATACCTGCCCAAACCGTTTGACGTTGATGAAGCCCTGGCGCTGGTGCGCCGCGCGGTGGCCCACGCCCGTGAACGCCAGCGGCCGGTGACCGTGCCCGAGGGGTTAAACGCCGAAATCATTGGCGAAGCGCCCGCAATGCAGGAGGTGTTTCGCGCCATTGGGCGTCTTTCCCACTCGCATATAACGGTCTTGATCAACGGCGAGTCGGGTACCGGTAAAGAGCGCGTGGCCCAAGCGCTGCATCAACACAGCCCGCGCGCGGGTAAACCGTTTATCGCGTTGAACATGGCGGCGATTCCCCGTGATTTGATCGAATCGGAGCTGTTTGGCCATGAGAAGGGTGCCTTTACCGGGGCAGCACAGCAACGCCAAGGGCGGTTCGAACAAGCAAACGGCGGCACGCTGTTTTTAGATGAAATTGGCGATATGCCTGCCGAAACGCAAACGCGGCTACTGCGGGTGTTGGCGGATGGTGAGTTTTATCGCGTGGGCGGCCATACGCCGGTACGCGTCGATGTGCGAATTATCGCCGCGACCCACCAAAATTTAGAAGTGCTGGTCGATGATGGTCGCTTCCGTGAGGATTTATTTCACCGCTTAAACGTGATCCGTATTCATCTGCCAAAGCTTGCCGAGCGGCGTGAAGATATTCCTCGCTTAACCCGGCACTTTTTAGCCGAAGCAGCGAAAGAGCTCACCACCGATATTAAGGTGCTGACCAGCGAAGCCGAAGCGCATCTCACGCGTTTGCCGTGGCCTGGCAACGTGCGCCAGTTAGAAAATATCTGCCGTTGGCTAACCGTCATGGCCTCCGGGCGTGAAATCCTGGTGGAAGATCTTCCGCCGGAGCTGCGCTCACCCAGTGCTTCTGAAAGCAGTGCCCACGGCGATTGGCGAACGGCGTTTCGAGATTGGGCGGACCATGCCCTGGCCGAAGGCCACACACACCTGTTGGAAGAAGCGGTGCCCGATTTCGAGCGAATTTTAATCGAAACCGCTTTAAAGCATACCGGTGGGCGTAAAGGTGAAGCCGCTGAACTACTTGGCTGGGGCCGTAACACGCTGACACGCAAACTGAAAACACTGCTGCCAGCGCTGGCTGACGAGTAGAGGGGAATTCATTGACGAGATAAAAGTCTACGTCAGCCTAGGCGCTGTCGTGAGGCACGACGAGGCGCACTGACCCGTGCGCAGGCTGAGTATCCCATTACTGCTCGAGACGCTGGATCTCTGCCAATATCGCCTCCGCCTCTTCGGTTAGGGTGGCATTGGCGCGCATATCGCCGTTGCGAGACGCTTCCATCGCCGCTTGCAGTTTACGTTCGTAGTCTTGCTGGAGTTTCTTTTTTGGGTCGCGCTTAAACATACCAAGCATGTTCAGTTGCCTCGCTATCTATAAAGTGGTGTACACCATTTGTATAGGTTTCGAGGCGCTGTGTCGAATGTTTGTTTTATGAATGTTTACGCTTGCTGTTGAGAGAGTGCACTGCACTGCCTCAGAAAACGCTCAAAATCGACCAAAATAGTATCGAGGCTGGCATGTAGGCGGTGATCGTCATCGACCATTCTGAGCGACAGCCGCTGCTGACGGGCACGTTCAATCACCGGTTCAGGGGCAACGACATCATCACGCCAGCCGTGAATGATGTGCGTGAGGCCTGCCTGAATGGTAGGTGACGTTTCAGGGTAGTCAGTTAAGCCCAGCGCTGGGGCTAATAAAAAACAGCCCAATACCGGCTGCTGGGCGCTAACGGCAGCACTTAACCACCCGCCCAAGCTAGAACCTGCCAGCACACGGTGCGCGGGGTCGTCACCGCGCTCGTTCAACACCTTTAACAAGTGCTGAAGACGTTGCTGTGGCTCGGTGATGCTGCGATAGTCCATCACTACCGGTTCACAATCATCGAGCTTTTCTGCAACGCTTTTTAATGCCTGCATTTTTAGTGCCGCTGGGCCGCTCTCCAGGCCATGGGACAAATACACCGTCATCATTATGTTTAGCTCGCTGAACGTTGGATCGCTTCGCCACCCTGTTCAATATCTTCACCGGCACCCCGAATGGTGTTGCAACCGCTGACTACCAGCAGGGTGGCGATGACCAGGATGCCAAGCGCAATAGTACGTTTCATAGCGTTCTCCTTGAAGGTGTGAGTGAGGGATGGCTGCTTAAATCAGCCTGCTCACTCTTTTTATAGCAAAGCGTTGCTGTGCGTAAGCAAAAATAATCGCTGCTGAAGCGTTTCGCCATTGTTTTAGAACGTTTCCATCAGATAGGTAGGCGATTCAGACGCTTGTTTATGTCGCATGTGCCAGTTCTATACATAACGGAGAGGGTGCTAGGCGAGCTCACTGTCAGTGTTTTTATTTTATAAGCAATTGTTTTTATTTGTATTTTTAAATTATTGGCACGAGTTGGCGCAGTGCCTGCAGCTACTAGATAGTTACCATTTTTGAATTAAAGACAGTTGGATAAGTGATACGAGTAACTAAGTGAGTGGGCGGACAGGCAAATGGAAGGCAGGATGCCGTGAGATCAACAGGATGTTAAAGGACATTCCGCTCACTCACTGGTTGCAGCGCATGGAGGCGCTGTTCATCAAACCAGGGAACGGAACCGGTGCGAAACGACCATCTTGTGAAAATAAGGTGGTCTTTTTGCGTGCCTGAATATTTATAAGCTATTGATTTTTATAACTTCTTATATCGTCTCTGATTTTGCATAGCTTTTGTACAGAAAAAAAGTGTGTTTTGGTCTATCCTTTCTTGGAAACCAAAAATGCAGCGGTTAGAAAACGTCAACGTAACGACCGCACACTATCAGGGACAAGATTATGGCGATGGCATTGATGTTATGCATGTTTATTTTGTTCTTAGGGTTTTCGGGGGTGGGTGTGTACATGATGTTTAAAACATCATTCATGGCCAGCATGGACGAGCGTGATGACATGCCGCCAGACCTATAAAAAGTCAATAAATCAATAATTTACTGATTCGCATCTTAAGCGCCCGCTATTGCGGGCGTTTTGCGTTGGCGTCTATCGCTATCGGTAGCCTTTATCAATATCAATGGCGCTTAACGCGATGGTTTTCACAAGGGCTCAGGCGTTATCCCATCCAATAAAGGCTTACCAAAGCAAAGGCATAGCCCAGCGCCGCGCCAGCCAGTACATCGCTAATATAGTGCAACCCCAGGCCAACCCGGGAGATTGCAATCAACAGCGTTAACGGAAGGATCACCGGCAGTAGCCAGGGCGTATGAGCCGCCACTAACACGCTAAACATGACGGCATGCATGGTGTGGCCGCTGGGAAAGCTATAACGGTCCCTGGCCGGTTCACAACACTGGATGCCTTCACTGTAGGTAATAAAAGGGCGCTCGCGACACAGGCGTGTTTTCACCAAGCGATAGACCGCGACGGCAAACAAGGCGATAACGCTGTACTGCATCAGCCGCCAGGCGCCGTTAGGCTGCAGCCAAGGCTGGGCCAGAATCAGCAGTACCCAGACCGGCCAATCACCTAAGCGGCTGGCGGCTTGCAAGGTAAGACGCCACGGGCGATACAGCGAAAGCCGTGATACTCGCTGGCATAACTGCCACTCTACTAAATCAAGACGGTCGAATACGACAAGCGGACGCGGGCGCATGGTGAGCCTCCAGGGCTTGGTGTAGATAACGCAAAAACTGCTCGGCAATCCCCGCCCAGCTCTGCTCGAGCGCGCGTAGCCGCGCGACGCGACCCAGGCGAGCGTAGTCAGCGGGGTGTTGGCATAGCGCCACCGCCGCCTGCTGGAAAGCGGCACTATCGCCAGCGGGGATGGTAATGCCGTTATAACCGCTATTAATGAGTTCAGCGCTGGCAGCGTGATCATAAGCCACCACGGCTAAGCCGCTGGCCATAGCTTCAGCGACCACATTCCCCCAAGTTTCGGAAAGCGAGGGAAAAATAAACAGGTCAGCGCTGGCATAGTGGCGGGCAAGCGCTTCCTGGCCTACGAAACCGGTAAAATGTGCGTCGGGTAGCGCCTTTTCTAGCGTCGCCCGGCCAGGGCCGTCGCCCACGATGACCTGGGCGATATCGGGCCGCACTTCGCGCATGGCCTGAAAGCTTTCCTGCAGCAAGGTGAGATTTTTTTCAGCCGCGAGCCGGCCAACATAAAGAGCGACCGGTTGATGCTCGTTTACCCCCCACTGCTGGCGCAGCTCATGGTCGCGATGGGCTGGCGAGAAGCGTTCTCCGTCAAGCCCGCGTGATAACACATGGGTATCGCGGATGCCTTGCTGCTGAAGCGCTTTGGCTTGCAAGTAAGTTGGCACTAGCGTTAACGCACAGCCGTTATGAAAGTAGCGCAGGTAGCGTCGCGTGGAAGAAGCTAGCCAGTTAACCCCATAGTCTTCGCAGTAATGGTCAAAATTCGTGTGCCACCCAGCGACCAGAGGAATATTGAGGCGTCGTGCCGCTTGACGCGCCGCCCAACCAAGCGGGCCTTGCGTAGCCAGATAAATCACATCGGGGCGATGCTGGCGCCAAAAGCGCCGAAGGGTGGCCGGTGTCACCAGTCCTACCTGAACATCGGCGTAGCCCGGTAAGGCAAGGCGCTGCACCTGTAGTTCGCGGTTAACGCCCGTCGTGTTGGCGGCGACTCTCGGGCGGGGACGAATGACATCGACCAGCACACCTTGCTGGCCAAGTTCATAACTTATACGGCTCAGCGTATGGGCGACGCCGTTGATATCCGGTGACCATGTTTCACTAACGATGCAGAGCCGCATAAGCGATCCATCCCTTTATCACGTTTTGTTGCAGTGTGGGCAGTCTGAATGACACTGCCGAGTCAAATGGATGAACAAGCGATGACAACCTAGGTAACGGGCGTTTGCGTGCGTGCCTTCATAGCATTTGTTAGGAATAGGGGGGATTGGGGTAGGGCGTGGGCGTCGCTATTGGCAGCGGGTAAAAGCTGGACTAGCCTCAACTAAGCACAGCACTAAGCCGACTTATTGGTGGCGAAAAAGCTGCGTTCAGGGAGCGGTTAGCAAGGAGGTTATGATGGAGGTAGCGGATAGCACGCATGCATACGGTGATGTTCATCTCGATATTCTTACCCTAGATACTCAGGGGGTCACCGCCCGAGAGGATGCGCTGGCTATTGAGGAAGCACTAGAAATCCGCCTAGCGGGTAGCGAGCCCGTCATCACTATGCGCACACCCGGCCATGATCGTGAGCTGGCGGCTGGTCTGATGCTTAGTGAAGGCGTCGCGCATTCGAGGGATGATTTCGAAGTGATCGATCATCTAGTGGGCCAGCCCAATGTCCTACAAGTGGTGCTCAAGCGTTTTAATACCACAAAGGCCGAGCGACTGGCGCGTTCGTCTCTCTCCAACAGCGCCTGTGGCGTGTGCGGTAAGAAGAAGCTGAATCTCGAGGCCATGCAGGGGTTGTCGCCATTGGTGTTTTCCTCCCCGTTAAGCCGCCAGCTATTAACGTCGTTGCCGGGCGAGCTGAACAAGCAGCAAACGCTCTTTGCCCATACTGGTGGCCTGCACGCCGCCGCCTTGTTTGACGCCAATGGCCGGCTATTAGCCTTGAGAGAAGATGTGGGACGCCATAATGCGGTCGATAAATTGACCGGATGGGCATTGTTGAATGATCAACTGCCGCTCGACGAGCGCATTGTGCTACTCAGCGGCCGTGCGAGTTTCGAGCTTATTCAGAAGTGTATTATGGCGCGGGTATCCGTGGTCTGCGCTATTTCCGCCCCGAGTAGTTACGCCGTCCGTCTGGCAAGGGAGTTTGGCATCACCCTGGTGGGGTTTCTGCGTGACGGGCGCTTCAATATTTACGCGGGAGCAGAGCGTATTTTGGGTTCCTCTTATGCCTTGCCCGCGAGCGTAGATAATAAGCGCTTAGCGTAGCCTGGGTGATCGTTGGCTCGCTGTGTATTGCGTATGCACACTTTTCCATGGTGCCGGGTAAGGCCCAAAATCAACGTAGGCAGGAGATAACATGACATCGACAGTGGTCATTACAGGCGCTAATCGTGGCGTAGGGTTAGCGCTGGCAGGGCACTATGTGGATGCAGGATGGGAGGTTATTGGCGTCTGTCGAGAGTCATCAGAAGAGCTTGATCGAACGGCGACACAAGTAATTGCGGGCATTGATGTGACCCAGCCAGACGCTATTGCCCGGCTGGTGACGGCGCTCAATGGACGCGTGATCACGCTACTCATCAACAATGCAGGCCTGCTTTGTAATGAGTCGCTGGGGGATATTGATTTCGACAGTATCCGCGAGCAAATGGAAATCAACGCCTACGCGCCGCTGCGCGTGACCGAGGCGCTGTTACCCAACCTTACCCATGGCAGCAAAATTGCCAATATCACTAGCCGCATGGGCTCCATGGCCGATAACGACTCCGGTGGACGCTATGGTTACCGAGCCTCTAAAGCGGCGCTCAACGCGTTCGGGAAATCGCTGGCGATGGACTTAAAGCCGAATGGCATTGCAGTGGCTCAGCTCCACCCAGGCTATGTGCAAACACGCATGGTAAATTTTGGAGGGTTGATTAGCCCGCAAGAAGCCGCTTTAGGCATTGCTGCGCGCATCGAGGCGCTGACACTGGATAATAGTGGCGGATTTTGGCATAGCAATGGAGAGCTGCTGCCTTGGTGATATTGTTCTAAATAGTAGGCTAATAGCCTCCACTCTAGTGGAAGTTTCCATAGCAGGTTGATGTTAATTTTTAATGGCACTTTTATTTTAAAGAACAAACAAAAACAAGTTCAATAAAAATTAAAACTTTAAAATAAATGACATATAAGTCCTTTAAGGTTCCCTGCGTTGAGGCGTTATTCGTCCTTCATTGTGCCTTCGCAAAGCGCAAGCATTAACTACTTCAATGGGAACAATCATGGTTGGATGCAGACTCTGAGTG
>NZ_DFBS01000047.1 GCF_002366715.1 Halomonas sp. UBA3074
GCACTCAGAGTCTGCATCCAACCCCTTATAAAATCCTCCCAGCACTGGGTTTGTATTAAACCCTCAGAGGGTTTTACCGATGGCTAGCGAAACAGCACTTAATTTTTTACCCCAGGATCAGCTCACCTTAGCTTATTCGCAGGAAGCTCAGGAACTGTGCCGTTATCGCAGCTTAGCCCTTTGTTTTTTGACTTTTGATACCCCTATTAGTCAGTTGATGAACGCTATTGGTATCGAGTGCGAGCACCGGCTCAATAACTTAAAAGAGGTGGCAGCGCAGATGGCGTTTGAACTGCCTTTAAATAGTAGCAAGCTAATAGATATTTCCGCTATCAATCAAAATATCAGGCATTTTTTTGTGGTGGATGAGAATAGGGGAAGGCAGCTGCTTATTGATGCGGAAGAGGCGGCGAAAGCGTCTTCGATGATATTTAGCAAACTATTGAAAATCAATGCCGCACCTGAATTACGCCAGCTTTTAACCACGTTCGTAAAACAAAAAAAGAGTGAGTATCGCGTGTTAAAGGAGTGTCGTGAGCAATGGAAGCTAGCGCTTCATGATCTGGGTCGTGCTTCTTAAAAGTGCCATGGCTTGTTTGTTTTTCTCTATTTTCGCTTAGGAGGGCATGAAGATGACCATGCCGGTAAAACACCACCCTGATATTTTGAGTAATATTGAGGATGACGCAGGTTCAACGATGCAATTCCTGTGGGATTTCTATCCGGTGCCCATGATGGTTGTTCGTATTGAAGCGGCAGGTCATGTCGTCGTAGAGGCAGTCAATCCAGCACAGAAAGCGATGTTGAGTAGCCATAAAACAGGCGAGGGACAACACCTGTCTCATCTGTTTCCTGCCTTTCTATGCGATGAGTTGGCTGCCAATTGCGCTCGCTGTGTGGCAGAAGGCGGGCCGATCCAATACGAAACGGCGGGTGGAGATAGTAGCGCTGAACCGCAGTGGAGCACTTCTCGGGTGCTAATCAAGCCCATTCGAAGTCAAGGTGGCGTAATTACCCATATGCTCTGCATTGGTCATGGCCTTAGTAGAGATCACCGTTCGATAGCCTCCCGTTCTTTTGAAGCAGAGCTTGAGCGCCGAGTGGTGGAACGCACCGATGAATTGACGACGATTAATCGTCAACTGAGTTATTTAGCGACGCATGATTGGCTCACAGAAACCTATAACCGCCGACACTTGCTTGAAATGGCGACGACGGAGTTCAAACGGGTTCACCGTTATGGCTTATCGCTTGGCTTGCTAATGCTCGATATTGATCACTTTAAATCAATCAATGATGAAGAGGGGCACGAGGCGGGTGACCAAGCATTGCAAGCGGTCGCCAGCGCAATTCGGACAACCGTTCGCGAATGTGATTTGGTGGGTCGCTATGGCGGGGATGAATTTATCATTGTGTTACCCGAAACGGATCTCCAAGGAGCGCGTGCGATTGCCGAGCGGTTAAGAAGTACGTTGAAGGACGCTAATCTTTCTATCAGTGCTGGTATTGCGACGCTGAGACCTAGTGATAAAACGATAAACGAGCTGATCAATCGCGCGGATCATTTATTATTGGGGGCCAAGCGCAATGGCCGTAACCGCATAGAGAGTGCTTCTCTATCGCTAATACCTTAATCACCGGGAGTGAACGCTCCTTCGCTGCTTTAAGTAGCGCTTGCACCCAACCTGCTATCGCGGTACTAACAGTTATCTCTTAGCTTTGGATAACGCAATGAAAATGCTGCTGCGATGGCTGCTCACACTGGTCGCGCTTTTAGCGCTGCTGCTAGCAGGGCCCGTTTGGCTCTTGGCCAGTAACCAAGTCAACACCGATGGGCACTGGTCATCCTTGGATCGCAGTTCCGCTGGGATCGCGCCGTCTCCCGCTGCTTATTCCGAAGCGGTGGTACAGGTCTATTCTGCCCGTGCTTATAACTGGCGTGGCGCATTTGGTGAACATATCTGGATCGCGACAAAAGCTGAAGGCGCTGATAGCTACCGGCTGCATCAAGTGTTGAGCTGGCGTCGTCCCACCGTGGTGTCTTCTATCGATACGCCTGACCGTGCCTGGTTTGGTAACCCCCCGACGCTGCTGGCAGATTATCGCGGTAATGCCGCGGCACAGTTAATACCTGACATAGAAACGGCTGCGACCAACTACCCGCAGGCGGACCTCTACCGTGTATGGCCTGGTCCTAACAGCAATAGCTTTATTGCCTGGGTAATTCGTGAAGTACCAGGGTTTGACGTCACGCTGCCCGTCACCGCTATCGGTAAGGACTATATTTTCAACGGCGTCTTAGCCGCCGCACCTAGTGGCACCGGCTACCAACTTTCGTTAGGGGGAGTGGCCGGTATTATGCTGGCGTTGGAAGAAGGGGTCGAAATTAACGTCCTCGGCTTGAGTTTTGGTATTGACGTCATGCGGCCTGCCCTGAAGCTACCCGGTATAGGGCGGCTTGGAATGCCTGCCAAGGTATTGGGGAGCTAACTGCCTCAATGGTAAGGGCATGAATCTATGTTTGCAGATATTTTTATAAGTATCTAGTATTTGTAAATATAGAGCGAGGGGGAAGTATGCAACCAGCCATCGATATTACTCAAAATAAGCGCGCAGCGGCGGCGGGCTTAAAGGCGGCGGTGCGCATTCTCGATAAATGGCGTGCGTCTGGTGAACAGGGCGAGGCGATTTTGCGTGTCTCACACAGTACTTATGCCCGGGCGCGGCGGAGTGACTTGGCTGAAATTAAGTTGGATAGCGACCAGCTGACCCGCGTTAGCTATGTGCTCAATATTCATGCCGCCCTGCGTATGTTGTTTGACAATCCTGAGAACCTTTATGGGTTCGTCAATATGATGAATCATAATCCTTATTTTAATGGCCGTACGCCGTTGGAAATAATGGGATCAGGCGACTTCGCGGCGCTGTATGAAACGTTTAAGCGCATCGATAGCCTGCGGGGAAGCCAGTGGTAAACGCCATTGATCTGCCTCAATTACCCTCGCGAGAAGTGACCGGCTATCGGTTGGTTAACAGTAAGTTCCCGCCTATTGATCTGTTTGATGATGTGGCCAGTGCCGATGAGTTTTTGGCGCTACATGCGCTTCAGGCATTAACGAATCCACGTTTACAAAATGAAGTGGGTAACTTAGCGCTGCTGCCTCCGGAACAGATCCCTTTTGGAATACGGGGCTGCTCATATGCGGTTGCGCCGTTTACCCATGTAAACCCTCAGGGTTCCCGCTTTAGCGATGGTAGTTTCGGTGTGCTCTACTTTGCCGATAGGGTAGAAACCGCTATTGCCGAAGTGACGTTCCACCAGCAATTATACTGGGAGAAAGTGCCAGAATTGCACTACGAACGGTTTGTCTTTCGGGGTTTAAAGGGCATCTTTAATGAGGAAGATTTAACCGATGCGGAGGGGTTGCCGATTAAGCACGCTGTTTATTCGCCCGAGGATTACTCGGTGTCACAGCCGTTCGGCGCCAGCATACGTAAGCAAGGTGGAGGGCTCCGCTATCACTCTGTCCGCTACCCAGGCGCTCGCTGCTGGGCGCTAATGACGCCGCGTAGCGTGACCGACATTATCCAGACCTCACATCTAGAAATGATCTGGAACGGCACTATCACTCAGGTCAACCATCTGCGCTCTTACCCGCATCGCATTCATGACGGTAGGCGCGATTGAGTCATCAACACTGTGGGAAGCTACTGCTGATGTTGTTCGGTAAAGCGTTGCATAATAGCGAGCGTTTCATCGCTAACATGATGCTCCATGCCTTCTGCATCAATACGCGCAGTGGCATCGTTGACCCCAAGGGCTCGCAAGAAATGTAAGACAATATCGTGCCGAGCCCGTGACGTTTCTGCCATCTTTTGACCTGCCTCGGTCAAAAATAGAGAGCGGTAAGGTTTGCTAGTGACCAATTCAAGTTCATTTAAACGCCTGATCATTTTAGAGACGGTTGCCTGACTAACCGCCATGCGGTTGGCGATATCGGCTGCACGGGCTTCACCACGGTGCGCTAATAAATCACCAATCAGCTCAACATAGTCCTCGATCAGCTCGGTTTCATGGGCATTACGTACCGTTGCATATTGCTGTGCGTGCTGCTCCACGGGCGGAAGAGCATCACCAGAAATGCTTGGGGCGTTTAACGGAGCGTTCGGATTAGAATCAGTCATTGGTAAATTATATCGGAAGCAGTGGTAACAATCATTGGATAGAAGTTGGGATAGTAGCGTATTTATGCGAAACATTGTTAGCCAAGGCTAAACTGTTTGCACAAAGCTTTTTTATTGAGCTACAGTCTACCTATGGGCAACGCAGAAGGAGAGGCAATGAACAAGCGCAGTTTAGGTATGGCGTTGAGCCTGCCGCTTTGGCTAAGTGCTGCCATGGTCAGTGCTAACGAGGAGCAGGGCGCATCATCCCCTATTGAGGTTGCCGTGACTTTTTCTGTGCTGGGTGACTTGGTAACGCGAGTGGCGGGCGAAGACGCCAATGTGTCGGTACTTACACCGATTGGCGCCGAAGTACATGAGTGGGAGTTAACGCCGAGTAATTTCGCCGCGCTGGAGACAGCCGATGTCGTTTTTTATAACGGCTATCAGCTTGAGCAGTGGATGCCTCAAGTAGAGGCGACCGTTTTAGAAGGCGTTCCTCTGATTGCGGTAGCGGAAGCGTCCGGTTATCCCACCCAAGCCATTGTCACCGGTGATTTGGAAGGCGATACCGACCCTCATTTATGGATGGATCCCCGCGCGGCCTCGGCCTATGTGAAGGCTATTGCCGACCAGTTGGCCAAGGCACTGCCCGCGGAAGCCGAGGATTTCGAGGCACGCGCCCGTTCACTAACGACCGAATTAGATGCGTTACACGGCGAGCTTAAGGAGCGCTTAAGCAGCATTCCAGAAGAGCGCCGGGTACTGCTTAGTAGTGAAGCGGCATTTCTCTATTTCTCTGATGCCTATCAATTCGATCATGATGGCATTTGGGGCACCAATGCCGAAACCGAGGGATCGCCCCGCCAGCTCATGCGTGTAGTAGATATGATCAATGAGCGGCAACCCATCGCGCTGTTTTGGGAAAGCACTATTTCTGACCGACATGTGACCAGCCTGGCGCGGGATACGGGTGTCGAAGTGGCGGGGCCTCTTTACGTGGACTCATTGAGCGAACCCGATGGGGAAGCGGGTGATTATTTCACCATGATGCGCCACAACGTAGAACTGTTGCGCCAAACATTGGCAACCGAGTAACTAGCGATGGCAACTACCTTTGGCGATACACTCGTTGCGATTGATGTAAAAAATCTTTACGCGGCCTATCAGCGCCAGCCTGTACTTGAAAACATTAACCTGCAATTTCCAGCCGGAAAGTGGACGGCCATTGTAGGCCCTAATGGGGCCGGTAAATCGACGCTTTTTCATGTGCTCACCGGGAGCATGAAGGCGTTGCGGGGCAGTGTACAGGCGTTTGGTGAGCCCATTACAACGCACCGTAAAGCGGGGCATATCGCTTATATGGCTCAGCGCGAAGCGATTGAATGGGATTTTCCTGTATCGGTGTGGGAAACCGTGATGGGAGGGCGTTACGGCCATATGCGCAACGACCCCTTATGGCGTCGCCTACTGCCTGCCCGGTGGTACCATCCTCGTCATGGTGAAGCCGTGCATCGAGCGTTGGAGGCGGTAGATATGCTGGCGCTGGCTAAACGCCCGATTGGCGCACTTTCCGGTGGCCAGAAAAAGCGTGTTCTACTGGCTCGCACGCTTGCACAGCAGGCTAATATTTTGTTGCTGGATGAGCCGTTGGCGGGCGTTGACCCTCCCAGTGAACGGTTGATTTTAGATGTGCTGGCGAGAGAACGAGAGGCCGGGAGGACCGTCATTATGGTCACTCACGATATGCCTGGTGCTCGTCGTCACGTGGATCACGTGGTACTGATCAACCGCTTTATTCGTGGGGTAGGCGCACCAGATGAAATGCTCAGCGATGCCAAGTTAGCTGAGTTGGCGGTGAGCTCTACCGAACAATCGGTGTACGACATGGCGGCCGATAAAGCGTCTTCTTTTACGGTAGCGCAGGGGTAATAACGTGGCAGAATTAATGGCAACACTTGGCCTATTCGGCGATGCGTTGGTGAGCGGGCTCATTGCCGCCATCATGGTTATTGTCAATTTATTTCCCGCTAGCATTTCAGATGCTTTCCAGTACGCCTTTATGCAGCGCGCCTTATTAACCTCGGTGTTGGTGGGGGCTATCTGCGGTATTTTATCCTGCTACGTGGTGCTTAAGCGCTGGTCACTTCTAGGCGATGCGATCTCTCATGCGGTGCTGCCGGGGGTGGCCATTGCCTATCTGTTAGGCTGGCCCTTCTTTATTGGCGCGTTTATTACCGGTGCACTGACTTCCGTGGGCATTGGCGCTATTGAGCGCCACACCCGGATTAAATCGGACGCGGCAATGGGGTTGATGTTCACTGGGGCTTTTGCGCTGGGTATTGTGATTATCAGCAAAATCGCTTCAAGCACCCATCTCATGCATATTTTATTTGGCAACGTGCTGGGCGTTCAGCAATCGGCACTATTGCTGACCTTAGTGGCCAGCGTGATTGCTTTGCTGGTGGTGTGGCTCGCTTATCGGCCGTTGCTGCTCTACGCGTTTGACCCCCAGCAGGCCCAGGCGCTGGGTTTTAACACCAGCGTGATTCACTACGGTTTGATCTTGCTGCTGACGCTTACCATCGTGGCGAGTTTAGAAACGGTGGGCATTATTTTAGTCGTAGCGATGCTGATTACCCCAGGGGCCACGGCGCACCTGCTCACAGATCGATTTAAAACCATGATGCTGATTTCGGTGGGTGTTGGGGTTAGCTCAGCGGTGATAGGTCTGTGGCTTTCGGTCGTGCTTGATGTAGCTTCTGGCGGCACCATTGTACTGGTCGCCACCAGCTGTTTCTTTATCGCACTACTGTTTTCGCCAAAGCACGGTGTAGTGATGCGCCAGTGGCGTCGCTGGCGCATGGGCTGAAGCCAAGCGGCATACTGAACGTTCGACTATCTAAGCCTGCGGCTGATCAGCTTGACCCGTAAGCGATTTGATTTGATTTTTGACACCCACCGCATCTTCAACATCGAGCTGAAAAGCGATACCCGTGCCGGGGGTCTCATCAAATTCGCCCACCCGTGCTATTGCTTCAAGAATATGCCGACTACGGTGCTCTTCAGACAGAAATAGCAGCATATCCCGTTGCGCGGTAATCTCCATGCCAAAAATGCCGTGGGCTTTGTTTAACCCTTCGCCGCGGGCATTGTTAATAACGGTCGAACCTGTAGCACCTGCTTGTCGAGCAGCGTCAAGAATGGCATCGGTTAATTCTACTTCCACCATGGCGACAATGAGTTTAAAGCGCATCGTGATCTCCTTTTCCTAATTGCTTGCTGCTCTGCGATGTTAAGCCCATTGCTGGGTATTGTCGTGTTGAACGCCATTGAGCAATTTGGGCGTAACCCATCACGGTAATAATAGGGAATAAACAGGCAAGCGCGATCATGCCAAAACCATCCATTACCGGGCTCCGGCCAGGGATCTCTGTTGCCAGACCCAATCCCAGCGCGGCAATGATCGGCACGGTAATCGTTGAGGTCGTAACCCCGCCCGAATCAAATGCCAACGGAATGATGGAGCGCGGTGAGCGAAGGGTTTGCACAATCACTAGCAGATAGGCGGCGAAAACAAACCACTGCAGCGGCCAGCCCATCACAATTCGCCAAGTGCCTAGGGTAATCCCGAAGGCCATGCCGAGCGCTACTGCAACGCGCAGCATCAGCGGGTCAATGGTGCCGCCGGAAATCTCGCCCGCCTTGATTGAAACGGCAATCAGTGAAGGTTCGGCAATTGTCGTGCTGGCGCCAATTGCAAAAGCAAAGATATAGACCCAGTAGTAGTCACTCCAGTGGCGCTCGGCTCCCTCAGCTAAGCTAGGCAAAAACTCACGGTTTGTCAGTTGGGTGGCCATTAACTCACCCATCGGAAACAGCGCTTGTTCCAAGCCAACTAGAAAAAACGACAGTCCCACCCAAACCATAAAAAAACCAGCCAACACTTGAGGCAAACGTTTAACTGGTTTACGGATTACCAAATATTGGAATCCGAAGATAATCGCAGCTATGGGTAAAATATCTATCAGCGTTCCCCAAAAAGTGATGATGAGGGTCATGGGGTCGCTCCTGGTAACAGGTGAAGGCCAATGATGCCAAACAGTAGTACAAAAATAATGGGCATCACTGAGGCCAGCGCAATAAGCCCAAAGCCGTCCAGCATGGGGCTGCGGCCTTTAATTGAAGACGCTAGACCAACGCCCAGCGCTGTCACTAACGGCACCGTAATCGTCGATGTGGTGACGCCGCCAGAATCATAGGCGATGCCTATCATCTCGGCAGGTGCCAGCAGCGTTAATGCCAGCACGAGCACATAGCCAGCAATAATCATTAAGTGCAGAGGCCAGCCTTTAAAAATCCGCACCACACCGATCACTACCGCCACACCAACGGAGGCAGCCACCACCATACGCAGCACAAAGGCAAAGCTGTTTTGTGCACTGATGCTGTCCTCAATCAGGCCGCCTTGTGCGACCACTTCCGCAGCTCGGGCGGCGATCGCGATCAATGCCGGCTCAGCCACGGTAGACCCAAGCCCCAGGGCAAAGGCAAATAGCAGTAGCCACGTAACGGAGCCCTTTTTGACAAAGGCGTGCGCCAAGTTCTCGCCCAGAGGGAACAGGCCCAGCTCAAGGCCTTTAATAAATAGTGTGAGGCCTATAACGACAAACACCAGGCCTAGGACCAGGTCGATCAAGGCGAGCGAGTCTGGCAGGGGTTGGCGGATAACCACTAACTGGAAAAACGCCATCACCAATACCACCGGCGCAAGGTCGCGCAGGCTCTCTTTGAATTGACGGGCAAGCGATGCCACAAGATCCATTAAATCTTCCGCGTGTTAGGGAGTGGCTAATATTAACTATTAGTGCTTGGGCGTTATCTCATCAGGAGCAGGAGCCTAACAGAGAAAGTATAGGAGAAAAGAGTAATCAAAAAGTTGAGCCTGCGCATGAAGATTAGCTTGAGTCGCGACAGCGGCCTAGCAGAGCCTGCTGCCAAAAAGCAGTAGCGAAGGATCAAGGTTTTGCCAGCCCCACCAAGCGAAAGCCAAGCCGCCAAGTAGGGCGGCTGCCAATAGTAGTGCGCTTGCTGATGATTTGGCAGCGTTCATGGTGTCACCTTAGTGAACGTGCTGCGCTCAAGGGGCTTCTCACTAATAAACCAGTGTAGCGCAGCTGCCACGACCGAGAGCACAATAGCAATTTGCCAAACCGTGTCGTAATGACCGGTAAGGTCATAAAAATAGCCGCCCAGCCAAACCCCCATAAATGAGCCTAACTGGTGAAATAGAAACACGATGCCGCCTAGCATTGAGAGGTGACGAACACCAAACACGGAGGCCACGATGCCGTTGGTTAACGGAACGGTCGAAAGCCATAGCAACCCCATGGCGATACCAAATACATACGCGCTGATAGGGCTTAGTGGCAAAAATACAAACGCTGTAATCACCACGCCGCGAATCAAGTAGAGCCACGTTAGCAGCTTGGGCTTGGACCAAATGCCGCCCATCCAGCCAGCGGTATAAGTGCCGACAATGTTGAACAAGCCCACTAATGCCAGCACCGTTGTACCCACCTGGACGGCAAGGCCATTATCGAATAAGTAGCCGGGTAGGTGTACAGCAATAAACACTACCTGAAACCCGCACACAAAAAAGCCTAAACAGAGCAGCCAAAAACCCTTTTGGCCCGCTGCCTCATTTAACGCGTCTTTCAGGCTTAAATCGGCGGCGGTTTTGGCCGAGGGTTTGTCGCGTAGCATGGCCCCCAGTGGAATGATAATGGTGGCAATGGCGGCCATCGCCATAAGTGCTGCCGCCCAGCCTAACCATTCGATCAAACCAAGCGTACCGGGTAGCATCGCAAACTGACCAAACGAGCCCGCAGCGCTAACGATACCCATGGCCATACTGCGTTTTTCTGGCGCCACTGCGCGGCCAACAGCGCCTAGAATCACCGAGAACGTCGTGCCAGAAAGGCCAAATCCGATCAGCAGCCCAGCGCTGACCGTCATGCCCAGTGCTGAAGTGGAGAGGCTCATAAACATCAGGCCCAGGGCGTAGAGCAGGCCACCAATAACGATGATTTTAGCCGCACCGAATCGGTCAGCCAGCGCACCAGTAAAGGGTTGCGATAGGCCCCACACCAAGTTTTGCAGGGCAATGGCAAAGGCAAATACACCGCGTCCCCAGCCCAGGTCGCTGCTGAGTGGCTCCATAAATAGTCCAAAGCCATGGCGTAAACCCATGGCCGTGGAAATGACCAGACTTCCTAAGATAATCAGCAGCAGCGCGTTGTTGCGTACGATAGCCATGAGGTTCTCTTTATTTGCAGGCTTACAGTTGGCTTACTATCGCATGGGTTATACGCTTTTAGAAACTACCAAATAGAGTGCCTAGGGTAATCACGCTAATCAGTGCGGTAATCGGCAGCACAATGGTGACCATAGCCACATTGGCATAGGACTGACGGTGCGTTAGACCACAAATGGCTAACAAGGTAATGACAGCACCCGAGTGGGGAAGCGTGTCCATGCCGCCTGCCGCTAGTGTCGCCACGCGATGCATCAGCTCAGGGTTAATACCCGCTTCTTGGGCCATAGCCAGGTATTCACTACCCAAGGTCTCTAGCGCAATAGAGAGACCGCCGGAAGAGGAGCCGGTAATCCCAGCCAGTACACTCATCCCCATGGCTTCTGATATTAATGGGTTGCCGGGGGACGCTGTCAGCACCGAATCGCGAATAATAGCAAAGCCCGCCATGCTGGCAATGACAGCACCGTAACCCACCTCTGAGGCGGTGTTGAAAATAGGCAGCAGCGAACCTAAACAGCCTTTATTAATACTCTCTTTAAGGTCGAGCCAATGTTGCCAGCGGGTAATAATAAGCCATGTCGATGCGCTGAGTAGTGCGATCAGAATGGCCCAGAGCCCGCTTTGCCCTGCAGGCGATACGTTTTCAAACTCTTCACTGATAAAGCCTAAATCGATAGCCGGAAAGACCCCATAGGTAAACAGTGCGTTCAGCCCAATGACCATCCCTATCGGTATAAGGGCCACCAGCAGGGGCATAGAGGTGGTGGGGGCTGTTTCATCACTTGCCTCCGCTTCACGCTCGGTATGTTGGCCGTAGCCTTCACCATTTAAAGCCGCTTTTTTCACCCGTGATTGCAGGTAGATAGTACCTAAACCAAGCATGATCAGTCCGGCAATAATACCTAAGCCAGGTGCCGCAAAGCTGTTGGTTTCAAAATAAGGAATAGGGATCGCGTTCTGTATCGCAGGGGTGCCGGGCAGGGCGGTCATAGTAAAGGTAAAGGCCCCGAGTGCAATGGAGGCAGGAATCAAACGCTTGGGCACATTGGCACTGCGAAACAGCTCACGACTGATGGGGTAAATGGCAAATGCCACGACAAACAGCGATACGCCGCCATAGGTTAAAATTGCGCAGGCCATTACCACCGTGAGCACAACGTGATGAGTGCCAAGCTTTTTGACAATGCCGTTGGCAATCGATTGGGCCGCGCCTGAGTCGGCCATTAGCTGTCCAAATAAGGCGCCCAATAAAAACAGCGGGAAAAACTGAATAACGTAGTTACCCAGCGCACTCATAAAGGTATCGGTATAGATCGGCAGTAAAAATGCAGCGTCCCCAGAGAGCAGCACCGCCAAACTCGCCATAAGAGGCGCCAGCAACAGTACTGAGATTCCTCGGTAGGCGAGGAACATCAATAACAGCAGTGAAATTACTATTGCAAGTATGCTCATGCGAGCTCCTAAGCGAACGTTAAAGTAGCGAATACTGAATTTATGCAAAGGATAGGATGGTAGGCAGCATGGTGCGATGCAGCAAGAGTGAAACGACTAAAGTAGCAATACACTGAGGGTAAACCTTAGTCTTAGGTTTGGCGCCATAATCTGCTAAAATCCGCTCCCTTCGCCGTTAATGACCTCTTAATAGCTCTAGGGATTTTCATGAATGCAGTAATTCTTGCGGTGCTGGTGATGGTGGCGCTATCACTGGCGCGTGTCTCGGTGGTGTTTGCGCTAGTGGTAGGTGCCTTGGTGGGTGGTCTGGTGGGAGGGTTGTCACTTGATCAAACTTTAGATGCCTTTAACGAAGGGGTTGGTGGCGGCGCGCAAGTGGCGCTGGCCTATGCCACCTTGGGTGCCTTCGCGGTAGCTATTTCCCGTTCAGGGTTGCCGGATATGCTGGCTAACCGCTTGATAACCCTGCTAGGTAAAGAAACCACCGCCGCACATCAGGCGCGGGTCAAAATGTTGCTGCTCACGGCGGTACTGCTGGTAGCGATCTCTTCGCAAAATGCTATCCCGGTACATATCGCCTTTATACCAGTGTTGATTCCGCCGCTATTGACCGTGATGAACCGTTTGAACCTGGATCGTCGTGCCGTCGCCTGTGCGCTGACCTTTGGTCTAACCGCGCCCTATATGCTGCTGCCTGTAGGCTTTGGGGCGATCTTTCTAAACGATATTTTATTAGCTAACTTAAATAGCGCTGGTGAGCCATTGGGGTTAGAAATCACCCGTGGGATGGTGCCGATGGCCATGGCCATACCGGTAGGCGGCATGGCGCTTGGGTTAATTGTGGCGCTGCTATGGAGCTACCGTCGCCCACGTGAGTACCACGCGCAAGATATCGCCGCCAATGTGGCTGAAGGGCATACGCCAGCCAAGCCACATATGCTGGGGTTGGTGATGTCGGGAGTGGCTATTGTCGCGGCACTTGGTCTGCAGCTTTATAGCGGCTCAATGATATTGGGTGGCTTGGTAGGTATTGCCTTGCTCTCGCTGGGTGGAATCTTTAAGTGGCGTGAAGCAGATGACCTGTTTACCAGCGGTATGCGCATGATGGCGCTGATTGGTTTTATCATGATTTCAGCGGCAGGCTTTGCTGAAGTGATGAAAACCACTGGTGAAATTGATGCGCTGGTATCGGGTGCTTTTGCGATCTTTGGTGATAACCGTGGCTTGGCTGCCTTGGTGATGCTGCTGGTCGGGCTATTTATTACCCTGGGCATTGGTTCATCTTTCTCGACTATTCCGATTATCGCCGCGATTTTTGTGCCCTTGGCGGTACAGTTTGGCTTTTCGCCTATGGCTACTGTCGTGCTGGTTGGCACTGCGGCGGCGCTGGGTGATGCGGGCTCGCCAGCATCGGATTCAACCTTAGGGCCAACGTCTGGTCTAAACGTTGATCGTCAGCACGATCATATGTGGGACAGCGTGGTGCCGACGTTTCTACACTACAACGTTCCGTTAATAGGCTTTGGCTGGTTAGCAGCGATGATGCTCTAACGGCCCTGCTATAAAATGACTATCTTAGAAAACAAAAGGGACAACCTGGTTGTCCCTTTTTTAATTTAGCCCGTTACTGTTTTGGTAGATGAGATTCAAAAGCGCTTAACAGCCCTCGCAACAACGAAAGCTCTTTGCGGCTAGGTTGAGCGCGGGCGAAGAGCGCTTGCAACTGCTCCTCGGTACGAGCGTGGGGCTGAGTTAAAAAACCGCTCTCCTGCATTAAACGCCCCAAATGAGCCTGAAAGTGTAAAAACTGTTCGCGGCTGGGCGGCGTTGCCTCCAGCGGGCGCTGGTAACTGAAGCCGCTATCCTCACCTTTACGCCAAGCGCGGTGCACTTCGTACGCCAAAATCTGCACCGCCTGGGATAAATTCAGAATGCCGTAATCAGGGTTGGCGGGAATACTCACCTGGTGCGTGCAGCAGCGGATCTCATCGTTAGTCAATCCCGAGCGTTCGCGCCCAAACACTAGCGCCACCGGCGCGGTTTGCGCGTTCTGAATAACGTCTGCCGCCATATCATCGGGTTCGTCAAAGTGCGGCAAGGGCAGGCTGCGCAAGCGTGCGCTGGCACCGACCACCTGAACGCAGTCGTTAACCGCTTCCTCCAGTGTTGTCACTACCCGAGCACTGTCCAGAACATCGGTGGCCCCTGCGGAAAGGCGAGTGGCTTCTTCATCGGGATACATACGTGGATTAACCAGCAGCAGCTCGGTTAAGCCCATGGTTTTCATGGCCCGCGCCGCAGCACCGATATTGCCTGGGTGGAAGGTCTGAACGAGTACAATACGAATATGCTGCAACATGCGCTGATTTCGCCCTATAGCCTTATAAAAATCGCGCCGATAGTACCACGTTAGCGCTGCGTGAGGGGGTGGAGACGTCTTACATTGCTCTGTGTCTAGCGATCTATCAAAACGCAACAACCCCGCACGAGGCGGGGTTGTTGGTGACTACTTTTAGCTAGCAGTCTTGAGCAGAGGGCTCAGGGGCGCATTACATCATGCCGCCCATGCCACCCATTCCGCCCATGCCACCCATATCGGGGGCAGCGTCTTTCTCTTCCGGGTCTTCAGCAATCATGCACTCAGTGGTGATCATTAGACCGGCAACCGAACCAGCAGACTGCAGGGCAGTACGGGTTACTTTAGCCGGGTCGAGAACGCCCATTTCGAACAGGTCGCCAAATTCACCGGTTTGTGCGTTGTAACCGAAGTTGCCGGTTTCATCTTTCACGCGGTTGATGACAACGGCGGGCTCTTCGCCAGCGTTAGCAACGATTTGACGCAGCGGTGACTGCATAGCGCGAAGCGCCATGTTGATACCGTGGTTCTGGTCTTCGTTGTCGCCAGTCAGGCCTTGTACTTTGGCCATCACGCGTACCAGTGCAGTACCACCGCCAGGCACCACGCCTTCTTCAACGGCAGCACGAGTAGAGTGCAGCGCGTCTTCAACACGAGCTTTCTTCTCTTTCATTTCCACTTCGGTGGCAGCACCAACGCGGATAACGGCAACACCGCCTGCCAGTTTGGCAACGCGCTCTTGCAGCTTCTCTTTGTCGTAGTCAGAAGAGGTGTCTTCGATTTGCGCGCGAATCTGGTTAACGCGTGCTTCGATATCGCCTTCTGCACCAGCGCCATCGATGATGGTGGTGTTTTCTTTGGACATGGTCATGCGCTTAGCGGTACCCAGGTGATCCAGGTTCGCTTGCTCAAGCGTTAGGCCAACTTCTTCAGAAATAACGGTGCCGTTAGTCAGGATAGCGATATCCTGCAGCATTGACTTACGACGATCGCCGAAGCCAGGTGCTTTAGCTGCAGCGACTTTAACGATGCCACGCATGTTGTTAACCACCAGTGTGGCCAGCGCTTCGCCTTCGATGTCTTCAGCGATGATGGCAAGCGGCTTGCCTTGCTTGGCAACGGCTTCCAGTACCGGCAGTAACTCACGGATGTTGGAGATCTTTTTATCCACGAGCAGGATGTAAGGATCTTCCAGTTCAACCGTCATGGTGTCCTGGTTGGTGACGAAGTAAGGAGACAGGTAGCCGCGATCGAACTGCATACCTTCGACTACTTCAAGCTCGTCTTCAAAGCCACGGCCTTCATCAACGGTGATGACGCCTTCTTTACCGACTTTTTCCATCGCCTCGGCGATGATCTCACCAATGCGCTTGTCGCCGTTGGCAGAGATCGTGCCTACCTGAGCGATAGACTTGGTATCGGTGCAGGGTACAGACATTGCCTGGATCTCTTTTACTGCCGCAGCAACCGCTTGGTCGATACCGCGCTTAAGATCCATCGGGTTCATGCCCGCAGTCACGCCTTTTAGGCCTTCAGCAATAATTGCTTGCGCCAGAACGGTGGCCGTCGTGGTGCCGTCGCCTGCAGCGTCAGAAGTCTGTGACGCCACTTCTTTGACCATCTGGGCGCCCATGTTTTCGAACTTGTCTTTTAGCTCGATCTCTTTGGCCACAGACACACCGTCTTTAGTGACGGTGGGAGAGCCAAACGACTTTTCCAGTACCACGTTACGGCCTTTCGGGCCGAGGGTAACTTTTACTGCGTTGGCAAGAACGTCAACGCCGCGCGCCATGCGTTTGCGTGCATCATCTGAAAACTTAACTTGTTTAGCTGACATATCTGCTACTTCCTAAATTGAATGCAAAAACGTGAAAGTAAATACTCGAGGCGCCCACCTTAAAAGGGTGAGCTGCGACGAAAGTTAGCCTTCAACAACCGCGAGAATATCGGCTTCGCTCATGATCAAGACTTCTTCGCCGTCGATTTTTTGCTTCTCGACGCCATAGCCATCTTTAAAGATCACGTTATCGCCAACTTTAACGTCCAAGGGGCGTACATCGCCGTTTTCCAGAATGCGACCATTACCAACAGCAAGCACTTCACCGCGTGTTGGTTTTTCTGCTGCATTGCCCGGAAGCACGATGCCGCCTGCAGTTTTCTGCTCTTCTTCAACGCGACGGACGATGACACGATCGTGCAAAGGACGGATATTCATTCACGTTCTCCTAAGTAGAGTTGAAGCCCGAGTAGGGCGGTTAGCTTAAACATATTCTCGAGAGATTAACCCACGAAAAGCGAAGACCTCACAGTCTTCATTGTTAATGGCAGCTACCGTCTAGATCGCTGCCGAATTTGTATGCTGGGTGAAAAATGGGGGCTGAGGTTAGCCTTTCAAGGGGGCGGTGCATAAAAAATTGCTTTTTGAGTGATATTCTTTCATGGCAACGCCTTAGCGCCGTCGCTGAGGTTCATCGTGGCTAATAAAATCACCCTCGATAGGCCCCTCTTCCTGGGAGTGCTGGTGGTGGTCGTCATTAGTTCTGGACGTAGAGGCGTGAGGCGCTTGCTGTTGAGCAGCTACTTTTTTCAACCCAAGCCATGTAAGGGCTTTGAACATCCATTGACGTGCGGTGGGGAGTAGGCAGGCAAGGCCCAGTGCGTCGGATAAAAAGCCAGGTGCCATGAGTAGCGCGCCACCAAAAATAAGGGCGGCACCGGTGAGCAGTTCACTGGAAGGGATCTCGCCGGCCTGCATGCGTTGGCGCGCACGTGCAAAGGTCGATACACCTTCTTTGCGAATAAGGTGCAACCCCGCAAAACCGGTACCTAGCACTAAAATTAGCGTCGTTAGTAGCCCTATTTGACTACCGATTGAAAAAAGCACTACAAAATCAAGTAGCGTAAACAGTGAGATAAACAGCAGTATGGGCATGACTAGCTCCAAATAAAAGCGACGTTATAACAGTCTTAGTTGTTTAATATGGTGACATAAATGTAAATAGCAAGCAGCTAACTTTGCCCATTACGTGGGCTATGTCGCTCGATTTTTCACCAGCATTCTTCTATGCTGCAATGCACAAAGAGACGTCAATTTTCTGCCGTAGGGAGTAACGAATGGTACTTGCCGATAAAGTAATCGCTGTCACCGGTGGGGCACGTGGCTTAGGTTATGCCATGGCGTTGCGCTTGGGTAAGCAGGGCGCGCGTATGGCTTTGCTGGACATGAGCGCGGAAGCGCTTGACCAAGCAGTATCATCACTTTCAGCCGAAGGTGTGGATGCTCAAGCCTTTGTAGTGAACGTTGCTGAAGAGTCTTCCGTGACCCAGGCATTTGCCGATATTGCGCAGCGAATGGGCCCCATCAGCGGATGCGTGAATAACGCGGGCATTACGCAAGATGCGCTGCTAGTGAAAGCCAAAGAGGGGCGGGTTGAAAAGCGCATGTCGCTAGAGGAGTGGCAGAACGTTATCAATGTCAATTTGACCGGTGTTTTTCTGTGCGGTCGCGAAGCTGCCACGCAGATGATTGAAGCGGGCCATGAAGGCGTTATCGTCAATATTTCCAGCATCTCCCGCGCCGGTAACATGGGGCAGAGCAATTATGCCGCTGCCAAAGCGGGCGTGCATGCGCTAACGGTTACCTGGAGTAAAGAACTAGCCCGTTATGGCATTCGCACCGGGACCGTCGCGCCTGGGTTTGTCGCCACCGAAATGACCGCTGCTATGCGGCCCGATATGTTGGAGCGTATTGCATCGAGTGTGCCGCTTAAGCGGCTGGGCGAGCCGGATAACATTGCTCAAAGCGTCGCGTTTATACTCGAAAATGACTATTTCACCGGGCGTATGATTGAGTGCGATGGTGGATTACGGCTGTAGGTGGTGACTAATTAAGCGGTTTGGCTGGGTCGCGCGCTTGCGTGAGACAAATAAAAGGGCGGACTGATCAGTCCGCCCAAAACGTGATTATTCTGTGGCCTAAAAATAGTCGCGGCTGATTTCACGTTGAAAATACATCTCCAGGCGCAGTGTCATTGCCCAGCGTGGGTCATAGCTAACGTCGCGCTGGAAGTGGAGTTCGGGAATGACATCGGCAAATAAAATGCCTTTATGAATGTCGCGACGATAACGTGTTTGCAGGTAGTAATTTGTCATGCGCGGATCAGAGGCGCTTTCACCGATAGCAATCGCCGAGTAGCGCAACGCACTGCGGCGGTTGATGCGATGATTGATTTCGGCGATTTCACTATATTCCAAGGTGTCCTCTTCTTCGCGCCACTGAACCGTCGTGATAAATCTTAAGTGACGGCGCTCGCTCAGAGCGCGACCCAAATCCCAGCGCGTTCGGGCTGAATAACCATCATTGTTAAACCATGACACGCGGTTGTTCGATTCAAGCTGCCACGGCCCGTCGCCCAGCTGCCATAACCTTTCGCTGGTAAAGCGTACGTACGGGTCTAATGGCAGACGTAGCCGAATACCCGCGCCTACTCGGTTACTCCAGTTCTCGCGCTTGTCACGGCTCTCTAGCCAATCAAGACCCAGTGTAGAGCTGCGTCGGTCACGCTGGTCATTATTAAGGCGCCCAGAGCCTTGCTCTTCAAGCGTGCCTTGTGACTCCTCTGGGTCGCTTTCAATGACCAAGCGTAAGCGCTCTTCAGAGGTAGGTAGGTCAATACGATAGCGAAGCGACGTGTCGCCGCGGGTGCCATCCCCCTCCATCCAGTCTATTTCCTGACCAAACCTCAGGTAGGACTCGTTCTTGGCCTGCATGTGGTCGCCGGTGCCGAAAAAGCCATCTATCCGACGTGAGGTATTATCCACCCAGTTGCCAACGCTTTCGCGAAACGGTTCCACGCGGGATTCCGCCCACTCGGGTAAGTCGCTATCTTCCTCTTCGGCATAGGCCTGCGTTGCTAAGGTAGCCATTATTCCGAGCCAGCAGAAGGTCAGGAGTTTATGCATCGAGTGGTCTCAAATCAAAAAGTGCTTGCTGTTACAAATCAGCTTTGCAGTGAATCCTATTAACGTGCCTTGTGGGTCTCGATCTCTTTTGCCCATCCAAGGACACGCTTACGTTGGCCGCGGCTATTAAGACGGTCTGTATCAACGCTAGCCGGAATTAGCTGGCGATTGGGTGATGCGTCTAGGTCTAGATTAAACGAGCGTGAAGCGCCCGTGGGCATATCTTCGGAGCCATAAATGGCAATCACACGAATTTCCAATTGTATGTTTTGCTCATGCAACAGGTTATCGTCAATTTCCCAATACTCTTTAACCTGATTGACAATATCGCCAAACGACTGAATGTTAAGGTAGTCTCCTGAAGCAAGTGGGCCTTGATGGGTGCGATAGCTGCCTTCCTGCTGTTCACTGCCTCCTTGTTGGTATTCGACGACATCAAGCGAATAACTCTGTTTTTTGGTGTGCAGAACCGCCACAAGGTGTTGAACATAGATCGCTTCGCTACTCATGTTGCTGATTAAGCAAATAGCGTCCACACCGATGCCTTTACCACGATTGATGATGACGCGAGGGCGACGCTGGCGAACATAGCCGTTATAAAGCAGTTGGGCGTAAAACACCCATACGAAGAGTGTGCAAATACTGGCGATTGCCGAGATGGCTTGGGCGTTTTCGTTGAGCCATTCCATTATGTGAGATCCTTCTCATAGCGAGTGGAGAGTGTCATGGTCAGCCATAGTGACGCCCACTGCTCGCAGTGAGCTGATAATAGCTGTTTTTTCACTCTATTAAGCAAAGCCTAGCGGAAAATTTGAGCCAAGTCAGCCTGTTAAGACTATTTGATGCAGCAAACGCAAAGCACGAAAAAAATGGCAGTGAGCCATTTAGTGTTTGAAGCAAGGGGAAATGCTGACTAATACACTGGCTTAGATATGCCTAAAGCAGGCTATATAATGACCAAATAAGAGGAGGGGGGTAAAGCTAATTGCTTGAAGACTAACAAGTAATTGGTGCGGATGGGGAGACTCGAACTCCCACACCTTACGGCACCCAGCCCCTAACAAAATCAAACGCTTACAAAACAACACCCGCCAGCCAATTTCGAAAGTGTCACACCCAAGCGTCGTGAATATTTTTGCCCAATCTACCGGTCAGGCGGTTCATTAGCAACCTCGCTGACCTACAAAGGCATGAAACTGTCTCCCCTCGCGGATTGCTTGCTTCATGAGTCATTTCGTATAAGTGACATGTGGAGGTAGCCTAAGTAGACTCTAATAAAAATGAATTACAGCTCAATGAGAGCCGACAGTTAGGGGAGTGCTGGGCGAATGGCTTTTGATCAGACCTATTGTATGGATGCACTCAATACGGCGACGCAATCGGATGCCCAACCTGACGAATTTATCTACGCCTTGCTTGATGCCTACGGATTTCCAAAAGCCACTATTACTCAAGTTCGTAATGGCGGGCAGCGTAACGTAGCTAGTCGTAAGGATGATGGGCACGTAGCGCTTAAGAACTGGCTCTACTTCATGCCGGTGCGTCAGGGTGAGAGCATCCACGAGGCGCTGCAGGTGCTTGCAGACGAAGACGAGCCTGCCCGTCACAAATGTCGCTTCTTGGTGGTGTCTGATTTCAGTGAGCTAACAGCGTTAGATACTAAGACTGACGAGCGCTTAGAGGTTGGTTTTAGTGACCTGGCGACTCAATACCTCTTCTTTGCACCGATGGCAGGCCTGGAGCGCACCAAGCAATTCGATGAGGCATCTGCCGATCTTAAAGCAGCGGCTAAGATGGGCCGGCTGTTCGACCGACTAAAAGAGGTCAATGAGTTCAGCACACAAGAGCAGCTTCATTCTCTCAATGTTTTCCTGACTCGCTTACTCTTTTGCTACTTCGCTGAAGACACCGGTATTTTTCCAAAAAACGCTTTTACGAAAGTCATCACTGAAGCTAGCGATGAGAACGGAGAAGGGTTGTCTGAGCTGCTAGCTCAACTATTCCGAGTTATGAATCAGCCAGAGAACGAACGCTCAGCAAGCCTACCAACCCACATCACCCAGTTCCCTTATGTTAATGGTGGTCTGTTCCGTGATGACTTGCCCGTGCCCGAAATTCGCGGCAAAGGGCGTCGGATGATGATCGAGTGTGGTCAGCTCGCATGGGAAGCAGTGAATCCAGACATCTTCGGCTCGATGTTCCAAGCGGTTGTAGACGAGGAGAGCCGGGACGGGCTTGGTCAGCATTACACATCCGTGCCTAACATCATGAAGGTGATTCGTCCGCTTTTTCTCGACAAGTTATATGACGAGCTGCACCACGCTGAAGGCAATCGCAAGAGGTTAGAATCGCTGCTTGACCGTCTATCGTGTATTAAGGTGTTCGATCCTGCGATGGGATCAGGAAATTTTCTAATCATTGCCTATAAAGAGCTACGCCGGCTAGAAATGGCAGTTTTTAGAGCGCTACAAGATGTTGGCGAGCAGAAACAGAATGAGCTGTTCATGAGTGGGGTTCGGCTGAGCCAGTTTTACGGTATTGAAATTGATGATTTCGCTCATGAAGTGGCGCAGCTCTCTATGTGGCTGGCAGAGCATCAGATGAATATGTTGTTTGCCAAAGAGTTCGGCCATACAGAACCGCTTCTCCCTCTCAAAGTTGCAGGACAACTTATTTCTGGGAATAGCCTGCAATTGAACTGGCACGATGTCTGCCAAAATGCTGGGGAAGTTGAGGTTTATATTTGTGGTAACCCCCCATTTCATGGCACAGCCGGTAGAAATGAAGATCAGATTTGCGATATGAAGCGAGTGTTTGGCAAAAAAGCCCTCGGATATCTGGACTATGTCGCATGTTGGCTTCGAAAAGGGGCGGATTATCTGCAATCCGGAGGTGAAGCCGCTTTTGTAGCAACCAATTCAATCTGCCAAGGACAGCAAGTTGCTACTCTATGGCCAGACATCCTTGATTCTGGAGTTGAATTATCTTTTTGCTATCAAACCTTTCCTTGGCGTAATAGTGCCCAAGGCAACGCTGGCGTGCACGTCGTAATTGTTGGACTAAGCAAGCAACCTTCGCAAAAGCGGCTCTACCAAAGGGTTTCAGGTGAGTGGCGAATGAAGGTAGTAAATAATATCAGTCCGTATCTTCTGGAAGGTGGGAATACCATTGTATCTAGTCGCAATAGGCCTCTGGTAGATTCGCCAAAAATGGTTTTTGGAAACAAGCCTACAGATGGTGGGAACCTGATCTTGTCTCAGCCGGAAAAAGAGCATTTGCTCAATAAAGAGCTGAACCGCCCCGGCTTTACCGGA
>NZ_DFBS01000043.1 GCF_002366715.1 Halomonas sp. UBA3074
ATGTGAAACGTCAACAGGCCCTAGTCTTCTGATGCTAAGTGTGTCGCTGTAGCGCTATAAATTCAAGATAATAAGGGTAATCTTGAATTTATTACCTATACAATAAATAAAATTACGTAATACGTATTATGTAATAATTGCTTTTTACTCTTCAACTATCGACAATGGTGACTTCAAAGCGACTAGTCATATTCACAGGGAAGGACGACACCATGGCTCGCAACGGCATTCAGTACAGCGATGTTCAACAAGCGATTGATGAACTACTCTCTCGCGGTGATACGCCCAGCGTGCAGCGTATCCGCGATGTACTGGGCACCGGCAGCTTTACGACGATCAGCGATCACTTCCGCCTTTGGCGCAGCGAACGCGAGCAGAATCGCGATGTTCCCCCGCCGAGAGGCGTGCCAGAAGTCGTCGTCACGATGGCGAGTGAGATGTGGCGTGAAGCTCAGGAGGTAGCGAATCAAGCGCTGCTCCACTACCGCGAAGAAGCCAACCGCCAAGTAGATGCTGCCCAGCAGCAATCCGACGATGCCAAACAGCAGGCCGCCGACGCCGAGCAGCGTGAGAGCGCTTTAGCCGAGCACTTGCGCCACATTGAACAGCGCATAGAGGCAGTGAACAGAGAATTGGCTACCAGCCAGAGCAGTGAACGCCACTGGCAGCAACAGGCCGAAACAGCGCAAGAAGAAGTCACTAAGCTGACGCAGGTGCGGCAGCAGCTAGAGAGCCAGGCAGACGCACAGCGCGATGCGCACAGCAATGCTCTCAACGAGCAACAGGTAGCGTGGGAACAGCGGCTAGCACAAGAGGAGCAGCGCCATGAGGCAGCCGAAGGAAGGCTGATGGCAATGCTGGATAGTGCTCAGCAGGCGCGCACCCAGGAAGAGAAGAATTTCCAAAAACGTCTGCAGCAGTCTGAGCAGCGCACTGAGACATTGAACCAGACGCTAAAGACTAAACAGCAAGCGCTGCATGAGCTACAGATGGAAGTCAGCCAGCGCGAGCAGCAGCTTGGTGAGCAAGTCCAGCAAATCACATCGTTAGAAAAGCAGCAAGCAGCGTTAACCCAGCAGCTCGATGAGGCGAAGGCCGCATTAGATCGCCAGGCTCGACAGCATGAAGAGCGCGAAACCGCACTGCAGCAAGCGTGGCAAGAGAAACTCTGGCATCGCATGGAGGCGTTGCAAACACAGCTCACGGCGCTGCCGGATGCGCTGACAAAGCAGAGTAGTAGGAACAGCGGTGAAAACAATGAAAATGAACAGTGAAAAAGGGTGAGCTATTTAGTATCCAGCTTCTTTTTGATGTCGAACAGCAAGGATGGTGGCTGTCTCACCATCGAAACGATACAGCGCAATATACCCGCTAGTTCCGAAATTAATCAGCCATTCCCGAAATATTGGATCCATGTCTGGAACTGGACGCCCTGCCTCCGGCTGGCGCGCTTGTATTTTCACGCCTGCCCGCAGTGTTTTGATAGCACGGCGGGCTACATCGCCATCTTTTATGGCAAGAAAGCGATAGAGCCTCTGTACGTCGGCGAGAGCTGGCGGTGACCAAATCAGGTGTGACACACAGGCAGCTCCACGTCTTCACCCGCTTCAAGCTTCTCCAGCCAGGAGTCAGCTTCCTCGAACGTCAGATGCAACCCATTTTGCTGGTACGCTTCCCAGGCACCTAATGTATCTTGTTTGAAAGACTCTCTCTTTTCTTCACGCTCAACATAATCACGAATCGCCTCACGCATGATCCAGTGCGATGAACGATGTCGTGTTTCAGCCAAGTGCTGAATCCGGCTTTTCAACTCATCGTCTAATTTTACAGATGTCGCCATGTTTCCACCTCGGTATTCAAAGGTACTACCTATGAATACTATACCTCAAACTTCTCGCAAGCCACATTGCATCGCTCGGGAGCTAGGCAAGTTGCGTGGGAAAGAGACGTAAAAAAGCCCAGCGTTTCAAGCTGGGCTTTTGCGTCTGACCATCGCTTATTTAGCGGTAGTAGGCATTGGTGGTGTCGCTGTGATCGGTCACGTCGCGAATACCCGCAAGTTCGGGAATGCGCTCCATCAAGGTTTTTTCAACACCATCTTTGAGCGTTAGATCGACCGCTGCACAACCCTGGCAACCGCCGCCAAAAGCTAAGACAGCGTATTGCTGCTCAGTCAACTCAACCAGCTTGATTTCGCCGCCGTGGGCCGCCAGCCCAGGATTGATCTCGCTGTATAGTACGTAATTGATACGATCTTCCAGCGGGCTATCGGCATTGACCTTAGGCATCTTGGCGTTGGGCGCCTTGATGGTTAGCTGGCCACCCATGCGATCGGCGTTGAAATCCACCACCGCCTCTTCCAGAAACGCCAAGCTGTTTTTATCGAGATATACGTTGATCTTCTCGAGCTCCAGCAGCACATCCGCCGGCTCTTCTTCGCCGGGGCGGCAATAGGCCAAGCAGGTCTCCGCGTAAGGCGTGCCGGGCTGGGTGATGAAGATGCGCACGGCAATGCCTTCAACGTTTTGCTTTTCCAGCAATTCCGCAAGGTAAACCTGGGCGCTATCGGTAATATCGATACCCTGGGTATCGGTATGCGTATCTTTTTCGCTAGTCGTGGTCATGAGGGCTGTCTTCCTCCCGTGGTAGTGGCTTGGCCACTTCACATGTCATTTGTGTCTATGGTAAGCAAAACGGCGCGCAGACACAATCCCGACTGTTTTGGTCAGCTATTTTAAGGGCGCCTTTTGCCCTCCCATTTGCTATCATTGCGCGCCTGATAATCACATATGCTGCTTTCACGACGATAACAAGCTCCCCTTTGACGACTGTGACGCTGGAGAATTCCCCCTGCCATGGCTGATAGTGCTTTGACCGCAACCCTCACCCAACGCCTTGCTGAACGCATCCTGATTCTGGACGGTGGTATGGGAACCATGCTGCAAAACGCCCAGCTGAGCGAGGAAGATTTTCGTGGCAAACGGTTCAGTGATTGGCCCTCCGACCTCAAAGGCAACAATGACCTGCTTGCCCTGACCTGCCCGGATGTGGTCGCGCGGATTCACCGCGACTACCTGGAGGCCGGTGCGGACATCATCGAGACCAACACTTTCAACAGCACCCAGCTTTCCCAGTCTGATTACGGTATGGAAGCACTGGTGGTGGAGCTCAACCGCGAGTCAGCGCGGCTTGCCCGTGAAGTGTGCGATGCCGTCGCCGCCGAAACCGGCGTGCCCCGCTACGTCGCGGGTGTGCTTGGCCCAACGTCACGCACCGCTTCGCTGTCGCCGGATGTCAATGATCCCGCCAAGCGTAACGTCACCTTTGATGAGTTGCGTGAGAACTACTATGAAGCCGCCGAAGCGCTAATCGCTGGCGGTGCCGATTTGATCATGATCGAAACGATCTTCGATACGCTCAACGCCAAGGCGGCGATTTACGCCCTCGAAGAGCTATTCGACGATCGCGGCGAGCGTTTGCCGGTAATGATCTCTGGCACTATTACTGATGCCTCGGGCCGCACGCTTTCGGGACAAACCACTGAAGCGTTTTGGAACTCGGTGCGCCATGCTCAGCCACTTTCAGTGGGTTTAAACTGTGCACTGGGTGCCGAAGAGCTACGTCCCTATCTGGAAGAACTTTCTACCAAAGCCGATACCTTTGTCTCCGCCCACCCCAACGCAGGCCTACCCAACGAGTTTGGTGAGTACGACCAAACGCCGGAAGAGATGTCGGAGATTGTCAGCGAGTTTGCTGCCAGCGGCTTGGTGAATATTATCGGCGGCTGCTGTGGCTCTACACCCGAGCATATTCGCGCCATTGCTGATTCCGTGCGCGATATGGCACCACGGATCATTCCTGAGCGCAGCCGCGCCTGCCGCTTATCCGGGTTGGAGCCGTTCAACATCGAGGCGGATTCACTTTTCGTCAACGTCGGTGAACGTACCAACGTTACTGGCTCTGCGCGTTTCAAGCGCTTGATCGTAGAAGAGGACTTCACCACAGCCTTGGAAGTCGCTCTTGAGCAGGTCGAAAATGGCGCTCAGGTCATCGATATCAACATGGACGAGGGGATGCTCGAGTCCAAGGAAGCCATGGAGCGCTTTCTTAACCTGATTGCCGGTGAGCCCGATATTGCCCGCGTGCCGATCATGATCGACTCCTCCAAATGGGAGATCATCGAAGCGGGGCTAAAGTGTGTTCAAGGCAAAGCGGTAGTGAACTCCATTTCACTCAAAGAAGGTGAAGCCGCCTTCCGGGAGCAGGCGACCAAGTGCCGCCGCTTTGGTGCGGCCATTGTGGTGATGGCGTTTGACGAAGAAGGCCAGGCAGACACCTTCGCGCGTAAAACCGAGATTTGTCAGCGCGCCTACCGTCTGCTGGTCGATGAAATTGGCTTCCCTGCCGAAGATATCATTTTCGACCCGAACATCTTCGCCATCGCCACCGGGATCGAGGAGCACAACAACTACGCGGTCGACTTTATCGAGGCGACCCAGTGGATTCGCGACAACCTACCCCACGCCATGATATCTGGCGGTGTTTCCAACGTGTCGTTCTCGTTCCGTGGCAATAACCCGGTGCGCGAAGCGATTCATTCGGCGTTTCTGTATCACGCCATTCGCGCGGGCCTTACCATGGGCATCGTCAACGCGGGTCAGCTCGCGGTTTATGACGATCTTCCCACCGAGCTTCGCGAGGCCGTCGAAGACGTCGTGCTCAACCGCCGTAGCGACGGCACCGAGCGGCTGTTGGATATCGCCGACAAATACAAAGGAGATGGCAGCGGCGCGGCCAAAAAAGAGGATCTTGAGTGGCGCAGCTGGCCGGTCAACAAACGTATCGAGCACGCGTTAGTCAAAGGCATTACCGCCCATATAGAAGATGATACCGAACAGGCCCGAGCCCAGGCGGAGCGCCCTATCGAAGTGATCGAAGGCCCGCTGATGGATGGCATGAACGTGGTCGGCGATCTGTTTGGCGACGGCAAGATGTTTCTGCCGCAGGTTGTCAAATCGGCGCGGGTGATGAAACAAGCTGTGGCCTATCTCATTCCTTATATCGAGGCGGAGAAGAGCGAAGAGACCAAGGCCAAGGGCAAAATCGTCATGGCCACGGTAAAAGGCGATGTTCACGATATCGGTAAAAACATCGTCGGCGTGGTGCTCCAGTGTAATAACTACGAAGTGATCGATCTTGGCGTCATGGTCGCGGCAGACAAAATCCTGCAAGCCGCCAAAGAGCATAATGCCGATATTATCGGCCTCTCTGGTTTGATTACCCCATCCCTGGATGAAATGGTGCACGTGGCTAAAGAGATGCAGCGGCGTGGCATGGATCTACCCTTGTTGATCGGCGGAGCCACTACCTCTAAAGCGCATACCGCGGTGAAAATCGAACCGCAGTACGAGCACCCGGTGATTTACGTTACCGATGCCTCGCGTGCGGTGGGCGTCGCAGGCCGTTTGCTGGCCCCCAACCAAAAAGCCGCTTACGTGGCGGAGATCCGCGAAGAGTACGAAAAAGTGCGTGAGCGGAACGCCAAGCGTCGGCCAAAGGCGGCGGACCTTGACTACACCCAGGCACGCAAACGCCGCTTTCGTACCGACTGGAATGCTCATACCCCAGCCGAGCCCAATATGCTGGGGCTAAAGACCTTCGTTAATTACGACCTCGAAGAGCTGATCGAGCGCATCGACTGGACGCCCTTTTTCATGAGCTGGCAGCTGGCGGGCAAGTATCCCAAGATTCTTGACGACAAGGTGGTTGGTGAAGCCGCCCGCAATCTGTTTGAAGACGCCAAAGTCATGCTGCGCAAATTGGTGGATGAAAAACGTGTTGAGGCGCGTGGCGTTATTGGCCTATGGCCAGCCAACAGTGTCGATGATGATGTGATTGAAGTGTATGCCGACGAGTCGCGCAGCGAAGTGATAGAGCGGCTACACCACATTCGCCAGCAGACCACGAAAGGCCGCGATGGTATTTGCTATAGCCTAGCCGATTTCATTGCGCCGAAAGAGAGCGGCAAAGCCGACTGGATCGGCGGTTTCGCGGTCACTACCGGCCACGGTGTCGACGAGCTCTCCAAAGCGTACGAGGCGGCCGGTGATGACTACAATGCCATCATGGTGCAGGCATTAACGGATCGTCTGGCGGAAGCCTTTGCCGAACGTATGCACGAACGCGTACGCAAAGAGTTCTGGGGCTATGTGCCGGATGAAACGCTGGACAACGATGCTCTGATCGCCGAGAAATATCAGGGCATCCGCCCTGCCCCTGGCTACCCCGCCTGCCCGGATCATACCGAAAAAGCGGCCCTCTTCCGGCTGCTGGACGCGACTGAAAATACCGGATTGGCGTTGACTGAAAACTTTGCCATGTGGCCAGCGGCCGCTGTTTCTGGTTGGTACTTTGCGCATCCCCAGTCGAAGTACTTTTCAACGGGCAAAATCACGCGGGATCAGGTAGAGGCTATTGCCGCCCGTAAGCAGATGCCCCTTGAGGAAATGGAGCGCTGGCTCTCACCGGTGCTCTCCTACGACCCGAGCTGACCATTGCCGTTTGCACAACGCCATGGCCGGGTATTACGCCTGGCCTTTCCCATCATGTTGGGCATGCTGTCGCAAAGCGTGCTCAATTTGGTCGATGCTGCCCTGGTCGGCCATTTGGGTGAAGTGGCACTGGCCGGCGTAGGCGTGGGTGGTTACGCCATGTTCATGTTAAGCGCGGTCGTGTTTGGCCTCTCTTCCAGTGTGCAATCGCAAACCGCGCAACGCTTGGGCGCGGCCCGATCAGGGCTCTGCCACCCGCTTCAATCAGGCTTGGTGGTCGGTCTTGCCGTGGCCCTACCGCTTTCCCTGTGGGCATGGTGGCAGGCACCGCTGCTGATTGGCTTGATCACTGACGCAAGGGACGTACACAGCGTTGCCGTCGACTATTTCCGTTGGCGCGTCGTGTCGCTGGTGGCCATCGCTTTGACGCTTTGTTTTCGCGGCTACTGGAATGGACGCCAGCAGACACATCTCTATTTGCGTATCATCGTGGTGGTTCACCTGCTCAATGTGGGGCTAAGCGCCGGGTTGATTTATGGCTTGGCACGTTTACCCGCCTTGGGGCCTAGTGGTGCTGGCGCGGGCACTACGCTATCGCTGTGTGCAGGCTTGATGGCGTGGTATTGGGTGACGACAACGCATGTATCCTTGCCATCCGTGTTGACCCAATTACCGAGCCTGACCACGCTGCGCACTACCCTACGGCTTGCCGTGCCTCATTCAATGCAGCAGCTTTTATTTGCAGCGGGCTACGCGGTACTATTTTGGCTGTTAGGCCAGCTAGGAAACGCTAGTGTCGCGGTTGGCCATGTCCTGGTTAATTTGTCATTGTTACTGATCTTGCCGGGCGTGGGCGTTGGGGTAGCCGCGATGAGCTTAGTCGGTGAAGCGCTAGGCCGCGATGCCCAACAAGAAGCGCATCGCTGGGGCCTGGATGCATTAACAATCGCTTGGTTGCTGCTGCTGTTACTGGCATTACCCATGCTGCTGTTGCCTGCGTACGTATTGAGCCTGTTTTTCAGCGATCAGGCGCTAGTGGCCCTTGGGGTCCTGCCGCTGCAGTTAACCGGTGTGATGATTGTATTCGATGCGGCAGCATTGGTGCTTGCCCAGGCGCTGATGGGTGCGGGGGCTCAGCGTACCGTTATGCTTCTGACCCTGGGGATGCAGTGGCTGCTATTTCTACCGTTGGCTTGGTGGGTAGGCATCAGTCTTGAATACGGGTTGCTGGGTATCTGGCTGATGCAGCTACTTTACCGCTTGATTAATTCAGTCGGATTTTTATGGGTATGGCATCGTCGCCGTTGGGTCGCGCTGGCTGTCTAGCCCCGCTGCCTAACCGCCGGTCTTTTGGCCAGCCCTTTGTTTGATTATCATCTAAATAGCTTTTAGAGATAAAAAGATAATTATATATTCTTTTGTAGAATATGACGCCCGCGTTAAGGTGACGCTACATTAACGTCCGTCTCAACGTGACCATTTCGCTTTTTAGCAGGATCGTGCCACATGTACCGTTATGATATTCACGACCAAACACTGGTTGATGAGCGTGTCGCTCAGTTCCGCGACCAAATGGAACGCTACCGCGCTGGGCGTTTGGGTGAAGAAGAATTCCGCCCGCTAAGGTTGCAGAACGGCCTCTATATTCAACGCCATGCGCCTATGCTGCGTATTGCAATACCTTACGGCATGCTGGCGGGTAATCAGCTGCGTGCCCTGGCTGAGATTACTCGCCGCTATGACCGTGGTTACGGCCACTTTACCACGCGGCAGAACCTTCAGTTGAACTGGCCTGCCCTTGAGGATGTGCCGGATATCCTGGCCGACCTGGCCAAGGTGCAGATGCACGCCATTCAGACCAGCGGCAACTGTATCCGTAACACCACCAGCGACCAGTTTGCCGGTATCGCCAATGATGAGGTGGAAGACCCGCGCCCTTGGTGCGAATTAATTCGTCAGTGGTCTACCCTGCACCCTGAATTTGCCTATCTGCCGCGCAAATTCAAAATCGCCGTCAGCGGTGCAGCCCAAGATCGCGCCGCGATTCAGGTACACGATATTGGCCTGCGCCTATGGCGCGATGCCGATGGCGAGCTGCGCATTAAAGTCTTGGCTGGTGGTGGGCTTGGCCGCACGCCCATGATTGCGGATGTGGTACGCGAAGACCTGCCCTGGCAGCACCTGCTGACCTATCTGGAAGCCTGTGTACGGGTTTACAACCAGTTCGGCCGTCGTGACAACAAGTTCAAGGCGCGGATTAAAATCCTGGTGAAAGCGTTAGGCATCGAAGAATTCCGCCGCCGCGTCGATGAAGAGTGGGCGCACTTGAAAGACGGCCCTCAGACACTCAATCAAGCCGCGGTCGATGCCGCGAAAGGCCACTTCCCCGAGCCGGAGCGTCGCCCTGTGGCGGAAAACGCCAATGAAGCGTTTGACCAACTACGTGCTGAGAATCGCAGCTTCGCCCGCTTTGTGACCAACAACGTCTCGGATCATAAGGTGCCGGGTTATAAAGCCGTCACGCTGTCCTTGAAGCGCCGTGAGCATGCGCCTGGCGATGTGACCGCCGATCAGATGGAAGCCGTCGCTGATCTGGCCGATCGCTACAGTTTTGGTGAAGTGCGCGTTACCCACGAGCAAAACCTGGTGCTTTCAGACGTGCCGGTCGATGAGCTGGAAGCGCTGTGGCAAGAGCTCGAAGCCCTGGGCATGGCCAATCCGACGGTGGGTACACTCAACGATATTATCTGCTGCCCGGGTGGCGATTACTGCAGCTTGGCCAATGCGGTGTCTATTCCCATTGCTCAGGCATTGCAGGAGCGCTTCGAAGACCTCGACTTCCTTTACGATTTGGGACCGTTGGATCTGAACATTTCCGGCTGCATGAATGCCTGTGGCCATCACCACGTTGGCCATATCGGTATCCTGGGTGTCGATAAAAAAGGCGAAGAGTTCTACCAGATCTCCATTGGCGGTAACTCCACCGATGATGCGTCGCTGGGTAAGATTCTAGGCCCCTCCTTTTTCCGCTCTGATGTGCCGGATGTGGTCGAAAAAGTATTGGAAGTCTACGTGGCGCAGCGCCATGAAGACGAACGCTTCCTGGATACTTATCGCCGTATTGGCTTAAAACCCTTCAAGGAGCGTGTTTATGCCTAATAAAGCCAGTGAGACAACCGCTGAAACCGTTGAGCAAACGCCAGTGCACGTTGATCATCTGATTGCCAACGGCGAGCTAGCGGCAGAAAACGCTTGGTGTGTCTCCTACGATGCGGAAGCACTTCCCGAACAGCGCCCGGCGTTTGTACCGCTGGCGCTGTGGCAAGCTAATCAGAATGATGAAGCGCTGTCGCCGCTGCTGACCAGCGATACCGAACTGACGCCAGAATTGGCGCAGCAAATTGGTAAAGCTCCAGCAATTGCCGTCGATTTTCCGGCCTTTACCGATGGCCGTGGCTACACACTGGCCCGCTTACTGCGCGAGCGGTATGGTTATGCAGGAGAAGTGCGTGCGGTGGGTGATGTGCTGGTTGATCAGTTGGACTACATGCGCCGTTGTGGGTTTTCGGCCATGGCGCTGCGCGATGATCAAGACCCAGAGGATGCCCTACGCGCACTGAGCTTCATCAGCGTGCGTTACCAGCCGGATGTAGAAGAGCGACAGGCGCTGTTTGAACGCCGTTTGACCACGAGCGAAAGCGAGTAGTTTAAAAAGGCAGGCATGTATAGCAATACAAGGGCAGCTTCGGCTGCCCTTTTTCATGATCACGCGGGCAGATTATCCTCGGCGTTTCTGCTGCCGTTCACGGTTGTTGGCTTTAGCGCGGTCACTTTTACGCAGCATCACCCAAGTGGCACCCAGCCCCCCTTCGGATGGTTGCGCGGATACGTAAGCTTGAACCTCCTCAAATTGGCTTAACCATTTGGCAAGATAAGAGCGCAGCACATTGGCAGGGCTATCGATTTCACGCCCGCGGCCGTGCACGATGAGCACCGAGCGTAAATCGTGGGCGTAAGCTTCCTGAATAAAGGGAAATAGCATCCGACGACACTCACTCAGCGGTCGCCGAAGCAGGTGGAGTTGGGATTGAACGCTATAGCCACCGTGCTTTAGTTTATCGACGACACCCTGTTGAATGCCCTCCTGGCGATACTCCATCGGGTCGAACGGCGGAAGAAGTTCGACAAAGTCATCGGACAGAAAGTTGCGAGCGCCCATCTCCTCCTCCGCCCACTCACGCCGGGCCAGCTGCGACTCAGAAGGCTTTTTACGATTAGCGCCAGGATCTGCACGGTTGCTGGGCGCTATGGGCGCGACATCACCGACTAGCGCGCGAAAATCCATTTCATTTCGAAGTGGCTGATTCATTGCAGACTCCTCCGGCAGGGGCTAATAACCACCTAGTTTACATACATAGCCTAGCAAACACGTCCACTTTGCTTAAGCAGATACAATAAGTCGATAACCCAGGACTAGAAAATAGTGCGTGAAAAAGAACGCTTAGAAGATAGCGCTTGTCATCGTTAAGGTGACGCGCCAAGCTGAGCAGCCACTTCCTTCTCTCGCCAAGAGGCGCTTTAGTGTGGCTAAAAAGATGTGGCTCAAACGTTTATTTATTGTCGGTGGTGTGGGCATTCTCAGCCTGGCAGGGTGGTTATGGTTGACCATGCTTAGCCCCTGGTTTTATGAACGCCCCAACGACCTGGCCGACATCGAACAGCGCCCCCACCAGGTCTTTGTTTACGGCACGCTACGCTATGCTCCCATTCGCTTGATCGTGATGGGTAGTTTCGGTGATCCTAAACAGGCTGTGCTTGAAGGGTATGAGCGCAATGGACTGGACCTTTCTGCTGATGCAGGAAGCCGCATAGAAGGCCTACTACTGCGCGTCGACCCCACCGAGCTTAAGCGTCTGGATCGCTATGAGCGGCTGGGTATTCGCTATAAGCGCCGGGAGATCACACTCAGCGATGGCACTCGCGCCTGGGTATACCAGCGACTTAACGCGCTAGAAAATACCTATGTACCGCACACGGACTTCCCCATAGCTCTGGTACCATAGGCGCCCTTGTTATGTGCTTTTAGCGTGACAGTTTCCATGATTTTAGCCAGGAATAAAGATGAGTGAAATGACTCCGTACGTTTTGGTGCTCTACTACTCCCGTTCAGGTGCAACGGCCACCATGGCACAGCAAATTGCCGCCGGTGTCGAAAGCATCGCCGGCATTCAGGCACGCTTGCGCACGGTGCCACCGGTTTCAACGACCTGTGAAGCCGTTGACCCCGAGATTCCTGAGCAGGGGGCGGTCTACGCTGACTTGGATGATTTGCGCCATTGCAGCGCTCTGGCGATAGGCAGCCCTACCCGATTTGGAAATATGGCCGCGCCGCTGAAATATTTTATCGATTCCACCAGCAGCCTTTGGATGAATGGCGCCCTGATCGATAAACCCGCCTGCGCCTTTACCTCGACCTCAAGCTTGCACGGTGGTCAAGAAAGTACGCTGCTGACCATGCTGGTGCCACTGCTGCACCATGGCATGGTTTACGCAGGTGTACCGTATAGCGAAACTACGCTCCTAGAGACGCATACCGGCGGCACTCCCTATGGCACCAGCCACTTGGCAGGTCCACGCAGCGACCGCTCGGTGGATGAAAATGAGCGCACGCTGTGCTTAGCCCAGGGGAAACGTATCGCCCGACTCGCGCTGGCATTGCGCGCTATGCGTCAGGAGGCGTTATGAGGCAGTGGTTAGAGGATGTAGAAGCTCGTCATGGTATTGATAAACTCACAAAAAGAGCCCGCCAATTGGTGTTAGCCAGCTTTGGCGTATTGCTGCTGCTGGTGATTTACCGCGGTTTTCTCGTTCAAGGCGATGAGTTTAACTGGCGTCCAGTGGTCGCTTTCGTGCTGCCTTTGGTGCTGTTTTTACCGTCTATCATTGGCCAGCGCGCCCGCGGGCATGCGTGGCTTGCATTTGTCAGCCTGCTCTATTTTACCCAAGGGGTAATGCTGGCAACGCTTCCCGGACAAAGTATGCGAGGCGTGCTGGAAGCGGCGGTCTCAATGGCGCTTTTTGCGGGTTGCATGGGCTACGCACGCTTTCGTAGCCGGCAGTTAAGGCGTTAAAAGAATTAAAACCAAAGCCATACGACAACGCCTGTCGCTATTAGCAGGCAACCCAGCGCGCGTAATCGCAGCATGGCCGCATTCAAGGGTTCACTACGGGCATCAACTGGCTGCCGATGAAAGCGTTTGGTGCCTGCCCACATTGCCGCTAATAATGGCTCGCCAAGTAGCCGATGCACGATCAACCCCACCAAGTGCAGGCCAATGAGAATAAGCAAGAAATCGCTATTCCACTGATGCAACGTTCTCAGTTGGCTGCTAGTGGTGTCGCTGACGAGGGTGTAGAGAGGTGCCTGAAAAAATATATCGTCACTTAAAAACAAGCCACTCACCGCTTGAAAGCTGAGCGAAAGCAGCATCACGACCACCATCCATCCACCCAACGGGTTATGGCTAGCGTACGCACTCGGTTTTCGCTTGATGAGCGCCTTTGAATAGGTCATCGCTTTAGTGGGTGGGTATAAAAACGTTCGAAACCTTGCGTATACACTGCCCAGCACACCCCATAACCAGCGAAAAATGAGTAGGCCGATTACCAGATAGCCCGCTTGTGCATGCACTTCAATGGGAAAGAGAAAAGGCGCGGCGCTCGTCTTGGTGGTGTAAAATGAGAACAGTATGGTCAGTACCAATCCCCAGTGAAATAGACGAATCCATCGATCCCATACCTCTATCGCTACCTTATCAGGCATAGCCCTTTCCTCTATCAGCAATAATGAGTTAACCGGTGGTGAGCCCTATGGGTGCGACAGCTTCGCATTAATTCTGACTTTCTCATAGAATGCGAGACAGTTAGTCGCAACGGTGTTTCTACTGACAACTCAGAAACCGCTGCCATGAACAAGTGCGTTAAACATTCATTGATGGCGATCACTTGAGCTTTATAGGCAGACCAGCGAACATGGAAGAAATTCAAGGGAGCAGCATGCGATGACACGTAATATAGCCGATATACGGCGTGATTATGAAGGCGGCAGGCTAGACGAGTCCCAGGCACCTGACGATCCATTCGTGTTATTTGATGAGTGGTTCTCCCTTGCGCTGGAAAAAGAGGGGAAAGATTGTAATGCCATGACGCTTGCCACCGTTGACAGCCAAGGCAGGCCCCATTCGCGCGTCGTGTTGCTAAAGGGGTTTGATGAGCGTGGCATGGTGTTTTTCACTAACTACCATAGCCACAAAGGTAGCGAACTAAGCAACGTACCCTATGCCGCGATGACCTTTTGGTGGCCTTCGCTCTCTCGCCAAGTCCGTATCGAAGGCCCCGTTGAGCAAGTCACCACGGATGAGTCGGATGAGTACTTTGCCAGCCGCCCACGAGGCAGTCAGTTAGGCGCTTGGATCGCAACCCAGAGCGTCGTGATTCCTGATCGTAACTGGATCGAAGAGCGGCAAAAACGCTTCGAGCAAGCCTACGACGGCCAAGCTATCCCCCGCCCCATTCATTGGGGTGGCTATCGCGTTGAGCCAGAAATGATCGAGTTTTGGCAGGGCCAGCCAAGCCGCTTACATGACCGGCTGCGCTTTGAACGTCGCGATGGTGGCGAATGGAGCCGTTTCCGCTTGGCTCCTTAATTGCCAAGATGATTGCCCAATGCGTGACGAAGGCCTGCCGATGAACAGCGACGCAGGCCTTTTTTGTTGGGTGGCTGGCTTAGTCTGGCAGACTCTCCAGGCGATGCCGCTGCCACTCGCTTTCGGGCTCGTTAAGACGCAGCACGGCATCAATCACCTGCTCTTCCATATTGTAACGGGATTTAAAGCCCAAATGCTTCATGAGTGCCCGCATCGGATGATTGTCGACCATGATCTTACCAATCATTTCCAGCGTACCGATGTTGGTGCAGTAATCGATCATCTTCTTCATCAACAGGCTACCAATGCCCAGTCCCTGCAGGTCATCGCGAATAATAACGGAAAATTCGGTACGGATATTGTCCGGGTCGTTCCACACCCGCACGACGCCAAGCATCTCCTTGCTGCCATCTTCGCTCAAGTGTTCGGCAATAAAGGCCATCTGGCGGTCATAATTGATATGCGACAGGATCGATAGATCGCGCTGAGTAAGGTTGGATTTATTGTGGAAGTAGCGAAAGCGGATACTCTCTTCCGAGAGCTGGCGGTGGAACGTGGTAATCAGGTGGGCATCTTCGGCGCGAATCGGCCGCACCTCTACTTGCCAGCCATTTTTGAGCGTCACCCATTCACGCAGCTCTTCCGGGTAAGGCATGATGGCAAACCGCGAGGGAGTGCCGAGATCCATGGCGAAGTCGACCGCTACCATGCCATCGCGATTGAGTAGCAGCGGATTCACTTCAAGCCCACGTAAATCACCCAGGTCCGAGGCCATCTGAGAGAGCTTCACCAGCATTTGGCAAAGGTGCTGGATGTCGCGTTCAGGGTCGGCGGAGTGCTCACGAATCAGCGAAGCAGCATGCGTTCTACCCACGACGTCCGCCGCTAGGCTCATATTGAGTGGCGGCAGTGCCACCTGGCGGTCAGCCAGTACGTTGACTTTATAACCGCCGATACCAAAGACAATCAGCGGTCCGAATACAGGGTCGCGTGTGATGCCTGCGCAAATCTGCATTGAGTGCTTGCCACGCTGCATGGGCTGCAAACAGTATTCGCGTATGGCGTACTCAGGGAATTTTTCTGCGACTTTTTCGCCGAGCTGAAGAACCCCCGCGGCTACTTGCTCAGGCGTGTCCAAGTCCTGCAGCAACCCGGCCGAAATTTTATGCGGATGCTTACGATAGCGATAAGGGCGGCAGTTGCCTTCATGAACGACTTTAAGCGCCTTGGTGCCAGGTATCTCCGCAGCCCGCGCAAGCGCCTCTTCCGGGTTGGCCAAATAAACGCTGGGGGCCGTTGGGATACCATAGGCCTCGAGCACTTGGGCCGTTTCCGAGTGCGTTAAGGTTTGTCTGCCCTGCTCTTTTGCCTGTTTAATCAGCTGGCGGCACTGCGCACGAATTACGGGGCTGGTCGAAAACGGCAGGCTGGGCGGAATTTCCTGAAGCAACGCTTGAACGCGCTGGTAAATCACCATATGCATAAAGGCCTTAACGGCTTTTTCTGGTGAAATATACGTCGGGATACCCGCTAAATTGCAGATATGCCGTGCGTTAAGCGCTTCTTTTAACCCCATCCAACTGGTCAGTAGATTGCGACGAAACTTTTTGCGGTTATCGATCAAGGCGTGGGCCGTCACCAGCGAAGGAGCCATCCGGGTGGGGGCGTGAACTACCAATACAGCGTCTACATTGGCATCGGAGGCGACGATCTCCAGCGCCTGAACAAAGCGTTCTGGTGAGGCATTACCGCCCAAGTCCACCGGGTTCTCGCCTGGCTTACTCATATCCACCTGGCTCTGGTGAAGAGCAGCCTGGGTGTCGGCACTGAATTCGGCTAACTTACCGCCAGCACTGATCAGCTTATCAATGGCCAGCATGGCCGGCCCCAAGCCATTCGAGACGATGGCCAGACGGTCACCCTTCAGGGGCTTCATCCTCGATAGGGTTTCTAACGCATCGAGCAGTTCGTCCGAGTCATCCACCCGCACGACCCCGGCTCGGGCAAATGCAGCATCGAAGACCACATCGCGGTTGGCGATGCCGGGTGTGGGTGCCATGCCGGAAATATCCGATTCTGGAGTACGCCCGCTTTTTATCGCCAGCACCAGACGATTGCGTGAGGCGTCGCGCACGGCGGTCATAAAATGCTGGGCGTCGCTGATTCGCTCAAGGTGCAGCATAATGGCCTGAGCGGGCGAAAATTGGTTAACGTAATCGATTAGATCCGGCAGTAACACATCAACGCTATCGCCAACCGTAATCAGATGCGAAAAACCAACATCGCGCCCCGCTGCCCAATCGATCATTGCATTGGCGAGCATCCCGGACTGCCCCAAATACGCGACACGCCCTGCTTTCACTGGTTGGCTGGCATAGGAGGCGTTGAGCTTTTTACCCGGCACAATCAGCCCCATGCACTCCGGACCCAGTACTCGGATACCGGATACCCGAGCCGCACTCAGCATGCGTTCGCGAATCGAGCCCTTGTTGCCTTTATCACGGTCAAGGTAGGCACCGCCGGACAACACGAGTGCTGCCTTGACTCCGTGCTGGCCGAGCTTTTTGATCAGGCTAGGGACACCTTCAATGGGTGAGCAAACCACCGCGAGATCCGGCACTTCAGGTAACTCACTCACCCGGCTGAAGCACGGCACGCCAAACACCTGCGAATACCCTTTTAAATTGACCGCCCAAAGCGATCCTTTAAAGCCGCCCTCTTGAATATTTCTCAGCACCAACCCACCCAGCGATGCGGGCTTTTCAGAGGCGCCAAACACCGCTAGTGTACGAGGTTCGAAAAAATGGTGTAAAAAGCGCGTGCTCACGGATGAGTCTCCCTGACATTAATAGCGACCGTACGACTTATTGACACTGTCGCGTAGGGCATGGAGGCGATTAAGGTGGCATCAATAATAATGGAGCGTTTGAATGATTACCGCCTACCTTACCCACCCAGACTGCTCATTGCATCATATGGGGCCGGAACATCCCGAAAGCCCTCAGCGTCTGGAGGCTATTCGCGCTCGCCTATCGCTTGCTGGTCTATTACAGCAGACCATGCAGGCAGATGCCAAAGAAGCCTGTGAAGAAGCCCTTACCCGCGTGCATCCCTTGCGTCACCTGCGCGCGCTTGAGAAGTGCTTACCCACAGAGGGCATCGTTAGCCTAGATAGCGATACAATGATGAATCCCAATAGCCTGCAAGCGGCGCGAGTGGCTGCGGGTGCGGTCATTCGTGGCGTTGACCAAGTCTTCAAACGCCAGGCCGACAATGTTTTCTGCGCGGTAAGACCGCCGGGGCATCATGCAGAAGCCAGCGATGCCATGGGGTTCTGCTTTTATAACAATATTGCGGTCGGTGCCGCGCACGCCCGCGCCAAATACGGGGCTAAGCGGATTGCCATTCTGGATTTCGATGTGCATCAGTGTAACGGCACCATCGATATCTTTAAAAATGACCCGGAGGTGTTGATATGCACCAGCTTTCAATACCCCTTCTACCCATGGCGCTACCTGCGCAGCGAGTGGCAAAACGTGGTGAATACTCCGCTGGAAGTAGGCACGGAGGGCCACGAGTTTCGCCGCATTGTAGAACGCCATTGGTTACCTGCGCTACATGCCTTTAAGCCTGACCTTGTGATGATTTCCGCAGGCTTTGATGCGCATCGTGACGACCCGATGGGCGATGTTTGCTTGGAGGATGAGGATTTCTATTGGATCACACACTTGGCGATGGAAATTGCGACGCTCTATGCGGATAACCGAATTGTCTCGGTACTCGAAGGTGGCTATAACCCGAAATCACTGGCTAGCGGTGTAGAGGCGCATCTCAAAGCACTCTTGGGGCTACCTTTTGGGGAATTGCCATAGCTAAGGCCCATTGGCACCTGTTTGGTGAGCATCTTCCCGCTTCTAGGCTGTGCTATCATGCGCTTCTTACGACACACGCCTAAGCTATCGCCGCCAACGTGACGAGCCTTATGACCGCAACTTCTGAAGAGCATGCCGCACTGCGTATCGCATCGGGAAGCAAACCCTTTGTTGAGCCGCTGCGCCTTGGTGAACGGCTCAAACAAATTCGCTTGGCCAATCAGTGGACCCTGGAAGACGTTAGCCAGTGCACGGGGCTAGCGCGCTCTACGCTATCCAAAATTGAAAATGACCAAGTCTCCCCTACCTTCAGCGTGGTTCAAAAGCTAACCACCGGCCTGAATATCGACCTCCCCCAGCTGCTGACGCCGCCCAAGCGGGAGCGTTATACCATGGGGCGGCGGGATCTAACCCGTAAAGGAAAAGGCCAGCTACACCCAACACCGACTTACGAGCACGAACTGCTGGGGCATCAACTGGCGCAAAAGCGCATGATACCTTTCAAAACCATCGTACGGGCGCGTAGCTTTGATGAGTACCACCAGTGGGTGCGCCATGATGGTGAAGAGTTCTTGATGGTGCTGCATGGCGATATCATGCTCTACACCGAATTTTACGCCCCGCTGCTGTTAGCAGAGGGTGACAGCATCTATTTTGATAGCGACATGGGGCATGCACTGGTCTCTACCAGCCAAGATGATGCAGTAGTGCTTTCCGTGTGTACCCGTGGCGATGCGGCGTAGCTAGCCAAACAGTGCGTTCTACAGGCAATTGGTAGGCTTGGGCAGCCCCGCTAGGCGAGCAATCCTTTTGGCGGGGCTGCCAGGGAATAGCTTCATCAAATGGATCGAACGCCCTTTCTCTTCGCCCAGCGCATTTTTGGTTGCCTTGACGAGTGGGCGCATGGCCGGTGCCATTTCGTAGCGCTGGTAGAAGGCCCGCACCACATCAATCACTTCCCAATGTTCAGCAGTAAGCGTCAAGCCTTCCTCTTCAGCCATCAAATTGGCAACGGATTCGCCCCAATCCGATTGATTAACTAAATATCCCTCTGGGTCGAGCGGATACTTTTTTTCTGAATCAAGATAACGGTATATTTTCGGTTCCGACATGCTTCAATACCAGGTAACTGTCTTTAGGTGTTGTTCGGTAAGCGATACAAAATCGTCCATTTCTATCGTCGGCAGTTGGTGCATGGCAGCCATGCTGGTAAGCCCACGCGAGGTGAGGTCTTCCGCCAGCATAAAAATGCGCGACTGATAGTGTTGCCATGCCACCCAAGTAGGATCAAGTGCCGCAGTGACCGCCTCTTCAATTAGCAGCACGCTATCTTGCTCCCCTATCGCTTGCTGCATTTCGAAAGATGCCCTGCTGTGAGGCCCCTTGGTAAGGATGTGTAACATCATCGTTACCCCACTAAAAGTTGAGTATGTTGGCGTGTTGCTGGAATAAGTTAGGTATCTCCCGCTCAGGGATAACAGTAACCCCGTCCACCAACCTGTCAGAGGGGATATGAAACGCTTGCAGTGCTTCTTCGGCGACCCAAAGCTTGTCAATATCGTACATTTCTAACATATCGATGGTCGGAAGGGTCGCCTTTTGCCCAGGCGCCCCACTGCTCTGCTCCTTCATTAGCGCCAGTATTCCCTGCCCCATAAAAAGCAAATGAACAGGTTGACCAAACGCAGCGGCCACCAAGGCGGCATCTAGCCCTTCACGCAACCAATTAGAGCCGTGGGGAGCGTGTCGGATAATCACTAATAGCGCATTAGGGGTCGCCATGTAATCTCCTCTCAAGCAAACGTAATGAGCCGGTCGGCGCGTTGCTGTAAGGCATGCAACTGGCCAAGGCCGGTTAACTCAAAGGGGGAAAAGACATTGTACGTCTGCTTACCGTGGCGTTGCGCCTCGGATTCATTCATTAATCCGCGCCTCAGTGCGGCGGCGATGCACACGTCCAACGGAGTAGCATGCTGCTGATTCAATTCCAGCCAAGCGTTATGGAGGTTGAGTTCGTCCTGAGGAGGCGCCATCAAGGAAGACGCATTATGAACGCCATCGTGATAGAAAAACACACCCGCCAATTGATGCCCACGTGATAGCACGGCGTGCGCAAAACGCAATGCAGAGTGTGGTGCCGGGCTACTGTACGGCGCGCCCATCACTAATAAACCGTACTGCATCTCTAGATACCTAGTCGTTGATGAAAAGGAATTGATGCCCCGTAGTGGTGGCCTAAAAAAAAGACAGACCCTAAAGAGGGCCTGTCGTTGCTTCTAATGCTGCCGAGAATCAATCGTTGCTCATGATGCCTAAAATGGAAAGTAGGCTCACAAACAGGTTATAGATTGATACATAGAGCGTTACGGTAGCGAGAATGTAATTGGTTTCACCAGCACGGTGAATAATCTCGCTGGTTTGATACAGAATGGCGGCTGAAGCAAACAATACAAAGCCCGCCGAAACCATCAGTGATAGCGCAGGAATGTTAAAGAAGAAACCAGCGACCATAGCAAGAATCAACACGATGGCACCGGCCATCAAGAAGTTGCTTAGGAAGCTGAAGTCTTTTTTGGTGGTCAATGCGACTGCCGAAAGACCCACAAACGTCAGGCCAGTCATGGCCAGGGCGTTCATAATCAACGCGCCGCCATTGGGCAGGGTTAGGTAAGCAGAAAGAATCGGCCCTAACGTGAACCCCATGAAGCCTGTGAAAGCGAACGTAGCCAACAAGCCCGCCGCCGAGTTCGCGGTTTTGTGGACGAGGAACATCAGGCCGTAGGCACCAATAAAGAACACAAAAATGTTCATCTGCTGAATGCCAAGTGCAACAGCGGCACCTGCGGTCACTGCTGAAAACAGCAGTGTCATTGCCAGTAGTGCGTAAGTATTACGCAACACCTTGTTAGTACTGACACTGTTGGCAACGCCGCCCGACTGGGGACGTGCCATACGTGAATCATTGTAAGCCATGTGTTCATGCTCCCTAATGGTATTTCCAACAACTGACAAGAATGCCGTTGCCGAGTTCCAGACGCAAGTCTTTGTCTATCTTACACAGTCTACCGAACAAATGGTTATTCAACGTTGAATCAGTTAACCCACCATCGGCTATGCTTTATCAACATTCGATTGGACACAAAAACATGAAAAAAATTCTACTCCCAGGCAGCGCTTTAGCACTCTTCTTCTTAGCGCTGCCGGCTTCAGCATTCACCCCTGCGGGGCAAGACATTGCTTACAACGTCAACGGTGAAGATTTTCAGGGCTATTTCATCACTGGCGGTGAAAACGCAAAAGGCAGCGTATTGATTGTTCATGACTGGGATGGTCTGGATGACTATGAGCGCCAGCGCGCAGACATGCTGGCCGATGAAGGGTATGACGTGTTTGCAGTCGACCTTTATGGCGAAGGAAACCGCCCGCAGGAAGTCGACGCTAAGCGGGCGGCCACTAACCGCCTCTACCAGGATAGAGAACGCATGCGCGCTCTAACGCTGGGAGGCCTGGAACAGGCAAGGGAACAGGGCGCTGCCGAACAAACGGTGATCATGGGCTACTGTTTTGGCGGCGCCGTAACGCTAGAGATCGCCCGCTCCGGTGAAGCCGACAACATCGCTGCCTACGCCAGTTTTCATGGTGGGCTGACCACACCGGAAGGCCAAGCGTATGCCAGTGAAACGGCTCCCCTCTTCATCGCTCATGGCGGTGCGGACAGCTCGGTGAGCTTAGCGGATGTGGCGACGTTGGCGGAAGAGCTTGAAACCGCAGGTGTGACGTATGAAGTAGGCATCTATTCAGGCGCGCCCCACGCCTTTAGTGTATTTGGCAGCGACGCTTACCACGAACGCGCAGATCAGCGCTCATGGGCGACCTTTAACGCTTGGCTTGATGAAGTGCTTTAAATGCAAAAACCCTAGCGGGGGCTTCGCGCCACTAGGGTTCAATGAAAGTGTTGTTGTTACTTTGTCTTTTATAGCGCTATCTTTCTTCTAACTCTGTATTTCTTCTTCGTCATCTTTCTCCTCTTTATGGGGCGTGACGGTGGTGGTCGCCGTTTGCCGCGCATCTTGGGGAGAATTATAAAGCCGAGCATCAATTACATGCAGCACCGCCAATTGCGCAAATAACACCGCAAAACAGACGATTAAACCTTTTAACATGGCGGTTTTTCCTGAGGGGTAGTGTTAAACGCATAGTAGCTCATCGTTGGCCAAACACAATCTATTTAAGCGTCAAAAATGCTCCCGCCTCGCAGTCTGTAAATCAGGCAAAGCAGCCTTGGGTGGCGTAACGCAAACAGCGTAAAGACACGTGGCGCCCTGCTCTCCATGCATTACTCACCTCCATTCAAAAGATGGTCTACAGTAAAGGTGTCTCAAAACCCAAGGAGAGGATAATGTCGACGTTTATTGTCTACAGAGCCGTCAAGGAAGGTGCGGAGATCGATTCACAGCCCGAGTGGTGGATAGTCGATACTCGTGAGGCGAGTGATAGAGACGGCGAGCTGGTTAGGCACCGCTGCGCAACGAAGCCTGAAGCCGATTCAGAAGTGCAAGCGCTCAACCAACAGTATGACGCCACTTGAGCAGGAGATTGGAGGCCGCGCTGGCCTCCTTTCGCTCATGACAGGCGCGCTAAGCAATTCAAGCACGTGGTGCTAGTCCTTAACCGAGACAGTACGCAGATCATCGACCGTCACTCCTTCTGGCAAATCTGAGACGTCGCCAGGCAGCCACACCGGAGAAAGGTCACTGTCTTCTCTGCCATCGTCAAAATGATGACCAGGAATACGGTAAACGACGCGGTTATGGTGATGATCCCAGGCAAATACACGATCCATATGCTTATCCCGATAGTTGAACATATTTCTTGTGACACACTCCAGGGGTGTGATGTTCCCAGTGACTAATCGCCACCGATGCCTTAGATGATGGTAAATTCGTTAAGGAAACGCTTATGACAAGGAGTCATCAATGAAAATACTTACCGCCCTTTGCCTGCTTATCTTCATGCTGGCAGGCTGTAGCACTGGCCCCACCTCTTCCAGAACCGCAGATTGCCGTAAGCTTGCTGAAGAATCCGGAGACACAATGGCCTACGGTGACTGTATCCGCGGCACACAGGTTAATAAAGCCGGGTTCTAATAGACTCTCCAAGCTATTCTATAGGTGGCCGTTTGAAGGATCCGCATGAGGGCAAAGACCCGCAAGAGGCGCTACGGGTAAGGCTCAATAAAAGCTTACGAGAGCGCAGAGCTGCAGCGGCGCGTAGAAAAGTTGGCGCTCGCGCCACCCGGCAGCAGTTTTTGGAAGCAACGCGCAATGTGGGCGTTATCGTTGTGGCCACCTGCTTTACCGCGGATTGGGTGGTGACCAACCCCAGCTTGAATACGGATAATGTTTGGATGGGCGTGGGGCTAGGTATACTCTTGATCTTTGTGGGGTCGTTCGGCTATGGTTACGTAGAGCGGGACAAAACCTCAGATGAGGAAAGTAAGCCATGAATGAAATTATTCTTGCCAGTATGTTGATGAGCCTTGCAATCGTATCCGGTGGCATGGTTTGGAGCCAGCACCGTGAACACCATGGTAAAAAATCACTTACCGAGAGCGCATTTTCCTGGATTGCCAAGCGCTTTGCTTGATGGCTACAGCCCATGACTATCAAAGGGTCGCTACTAGCGGCCCTTTTTGTTTTTTTAGCCCATGCTAAAACGCTAGTTCGCGACGTCCGCGCCCGCTTAAAAATATACACGCTATTACCGCTACTTTAAGGGACCCCAATGCCTGTCATCCAGCGACTGCTTCGTGTCCTCAAAGCCTCGACGCTTCAAATCTCATGGACCTTTCTTCTGCTCGTCGTCCTGGCCCACATGGGGACGACGTGGGGGCTTTTTTTGCTCGTGGGCGAAGCAATGGCCGATTCCCTTTCAGATTGGGTTTATTTTTACGTGGTGGTGGCCAGCACCGTTGGGTTCGGTGATTTCAGCCCAGAAACAGTGGCCGGCAAATGGATCGCTACGCTCTACCTAATCCCTGGCGGTATTTCACTGTTTGCGGCATTAATCGGTAAAGCCACGGTCACACTTTCAACTTTTTGGAGACTCCAGATGCAAGGCAAAGGCGATTTTAGCCACCTGAGCGGTCATACCCTTGTCATCGGCTGGCATGGCGAAACCACAGAGCGGATTTTGGATATTCTCAAAGCCGACAAAAGCCTGCCTGATGAGATAGTGCTGTGTGTCACAAAAGAGATGAGCAATCCACGCCCCGCTGATCTTAAATTCATTAAGGGCGAGAGTTTTTCCAATGCGGACTTGCTCAAACGAGCAGGCGTTGAGCACGCGAGCCGCATTATCATCTATGACACCAGCGATGACCGTGTTGCAACAGTCGCACTCAGTGCTTACAGCCTGAAAGGGGATGGCGCCCATATTGTCGCTCACTGCGCCAATCCGGATACTGCCGCTATGCTACGTCGCACTTTGCCCGGTATTGAGTGCACCCAAGCGCTCGCCTTAGAAATGCTGGTTCGCTCCGCTTCGGATGCCGGGATTTCGAGGGTGGTCAATGAACTGCTTGCCGTTGATCGTGGCGCTACGCAGTATCAAACGAAACTCACTGACCCGCCCGAGGGGGCCACGTTTGGCAACCTGTTTGTACAGGCGAAAAAGGTCTGTAATGCGACCATCTTAGGGTTGGCCAATAGTAATGATGATAGCGACGGCAGTATGCTGAATCCAGCTACTGACCGCCCACTACAAGATGGCGACATTTTGTACTACATGGCCAATACGCGACTATCAGAACGACAGCTAGGTGACCTGCTTAACGAAGCCCGCTAGCGCTTTGTTCCTCGCCCCTCGCCCTGCTTAACATCGCTAAGCATTAACTCTCCTGGTTAGGGTAAGGGGTTTGTTTCAGTAGCGTCGCCAGATGAACACAGTTGCGAGCAAGCCCCGCCGTTGCGGTTTGTACCATCTCCGGTGTGTGCTTCAATAATCTAAAGCTCGGCTCTGCTCGCCGTGGATACCTTTGCAATTTCGCAAAAGGCCCTGATAAAGCTTACGAGGCCGGGCAGAAAGTAGGAAAGAACAGTCACAGTGGCGATCGCTAATCGCTGAAATATCTTCTCAAGGATGAATATGGTAAGGATGTCTCAACGCTACTAGCGATCCCACTTTCGCTAGCAGCGTTTTGCTATAGGCAATTGCTTACTCTGAAGCGCCCGCATCATGTTCGGCGGCGTCTTCTTCACCCTCTTCAACCATTTCTTGTGCTTCCTCTTCTTTTTCCTCTGACGCGTCGGGTTTTTCCTGATCTTTGCGCCCAACGGCGAGCGTTGTCACGATGCCGAAGTGGTCAGATCCAATCACTTTGACTCGTTCAAGATCAACAAGATGAAGCCCGTCAGAGACAAACAAATGATCGATTGGATAGCGCCAAAACGGGTACTCCGAATGATAGGTACTCAGCAAACATCGGCCACGACGCGGGTCTTTTAGATCGCTCAAATCGGCAAACAGCCGGGTGGTATGCGACCAGCCTACATCGTTAAAATCGCCGGTGACGATCCAGCGATTATCCGGGTCTTCCTGCACATGATTGGCTATCAGCATCAGTTCTGCATCGCGTTCACGGCTGTCCCGTCTTGCCTCGGTATCTTCGCTTTTGATGTCTTCTTCAAGGCCAGGGGGAACAGGATGAGCCCCCACAAACCGCACGGCACCCATGCCTGGCACATCCAAGGTCGCGAAAACCGACGGCCTGCGCTTAGAAACCAAGTGTTCCACCTGCTCCTCCAGAAACGGATAACGCGACCAAAGCACCAGTCCCCGGCCTTCATCACGCACCTCTCCCACCCGATAAGCGTAATCGTCATCCAGCGGAGCCAGCCCTTCTTCCCACGCGCTATCAACTTCAATCAACAGTAAGAGATCGGGATCCTCACGCCGCACCATCTCTATCAACTCGGAGTAATGATCGTTTTTGAACGTAATATTGGCCGTCAGCACTTTTAGCGCTACCCGGTCATCATCGGATCGCATTTCCGCCGACGGCACCTCAGTGGGCCAAACGGGGGTAAAGGGCAAAATGTGGTAAAGGTGCCACCCAGCAATGACCAGAATAACGGCAACCCAGCCGGCATGCTCTTTTCGTGGGCGCTTGAACCATGCATGGGTAGCTAACAGAAGAAGCGGAAACGCCAACGCGGCAGTTAACTGCAAACGTGGGAAATCCCACAGCCTGATCCACCACGCACCACTAGGTAACAAGGGCAGAAGGCATACCACTACCATTAAGGTAACCAACACACGGCTGGCCCAGAGCAGGAGCTTTAAAAACATGAAACCTCTCAAAAGCAGCGACGGCGAACGGGGGAATCCCGGGCATAGTGAACTAGGTTGCCGTCAATATGGTTACGATTTGTGTATTTTACTTATCTAATGGGCAAATTCACCGACGACTTCTTGTTTGACACAGCAAAGGCCAGCCTCGTTTAACGTCCCACGGGCATTAGGCAATGGCATTTTATGGCGCAAATTCAGCGTAGGGTGCGCCCATTGGCAGCCGCATAAGGGTACGGATTAATCGAGAAATAGCCAAGGAAGAGCACTTGCTAGTGTTCCCCGTATCGCCACGAGGCACTTCTGATGGCTCCCTTAACTCCATTGCGTACAAATTATTTTCACCGTCTAGGGGGAAAATTATCGGGATCTGGATAGGAGTCCCCACCTAGGAGAACTGCCAAGCACTCATGGCTTAGTCGACTGACAGCCCCCCCTAATTAGCGCTTAGCGTCCCCGCTCGGTTACTCTACACTCGACATTGGCACTCTATGAACGAAGGAAGGATAGCCGTCTTCATGTTGGGATTTTTGCAGGGTTTTTCCTATGGCCTTTTTATGACCTGCCTGCCCTGGCTCCTGGTCGGCCTTTTTAACCCGGCGCTGGCGCTTCCTGGCCTCGCGCCCAACAGGCTGCAGGTCATCTTGCGCTATTGCCTACTGGTGCCTTTTATTAGCGTGCTGGCATGGCTGACCTCCTTATGGGGCGGTTTCAGCCCCAGTTTATTGGGCTGGTTAGCAGGTATTGTCGCCATTCCGGTGGCACTACCCGTTGAACGAACGCTGCGCGGTTGGCTGGCCCGACGGCGTCTGCGTCGCCAGGAAGCCCAACGAGCCGACGCGGTGCAAAAGCAGCGTGCACAGGAGGAGCGGAAGGTCTATGAATCGGGGGTCAGGGTACTCGACCCAGCTCACCCGCCCGAAGGCGCCGATGAACTGGTACTCGCGATGTGTCGGGTAAAACAGCGCCTGATCGATGCCCAGCGTCCCGACCTGGGCATCCAGGCGGACCGCCTCTATAGTCGCTACTCCCATGTGCTGGAGGTCTTGGGTAGCCGTTTTCATACCGGCGAACTGGCCTTCAAGCGTTCCCGCGGCCTAGTGGCTCAGGTCTGCCTCGGCGGGGTAGATACCCTAACGACCATGGCTTCCCACGCACGCGGGGTAGCGAGCGTAGACGGCCAATACGTGCGCGAACGCCTAACCCGGGAAGGTAAGCGGCTGAGCGACGAAGAGCGCGCGGCCCTGGTGCGGCGTCTGGATCTTTTGGTAGAGACCGAGCACTATTTAAATGGCCTTACTGCCCGTATTGAGTCGGCCCTGACCGTGCTCGACGATACCGCTGTCGCTATGGCGCGTATCGAGACAGCGCGCCCACAGGCTGCCGTTACCACTGAAAAAGCACTGGACGATTTGCGCCGCTTCGTCGAAGGCGCCGATCGTTATGCCCGCAAAGAGTAATCAGGAGATTTCAATGACGCAGCCATCCGGTGATAAACCCCTCTCCCTACCGCCGGTAGACGACATCGCAAGCCAACTGGGCACTGGCCAAGCGAATTCAGCTGACGCCGAGCTAGAAGCCATGGCCGACCGCTTTATCGACGACATTCTCGCTGAGGGTGAAGACGCCTCCAGGGTTCGCCAGCGCCGTGCGGTAGACGAAATGGGGCTTGAATTACAGCAGCAGGCCGCCCATCGCAGCGCGATGCTGCAAACCCCGCTGAACCAGTTGGCCCACCAGGGCGATGAGGGAGGCCCGGTCGCCAAAGCGCTAAGTGACCTGCGGGGGCGCATGGAAGGGCTTGATCCTACTCGCCACCGGTTGGCGCCAAGCGCACTAGATCGCGTAATGGCCATCATTCCCGGCCTCGATAGCCGCCTGCAGCGCTATTTTCGTAAGTTCGAGAATGCCCAGCAGGCCTTGGACGCCATCATTGACGAGCTAAAAAGTGGTCACGATATGCTGCAGCGTGACAACCTCACGTTAAACGATGACCAGCAAGCCTTGACGCACATGCTTACCGAATTAGATCGTCAGATTACGCTAGGTCGCTTGATCGACCGTCGCTTACAAGATGAAATCGCCGCGCGTGATGCTGATGACCCACGCCGTCACTTTATCGAGGAAGAGCTGCTCTTTCCGCTACGCCAGCGCATTGTTGACCTTCAGCAGCAGTTAGCGGTGAGCCAGCAAGGCGTGCTGGCGATCGAGGTCATCATACGCAACAACCGGGAGTTGATGCGCGGGGTCGACAGGGCCATCAACGTCACCGTCTCGGCGCTAACCGTCGCAGTGACGGTCGCCATGGCGATGGCCAATCAGCGCTTGGTGCTGGATCGTATCGAAGCACTCAATACGACCACCTCACAAATGATTGGCGGCACCGCAAAAGCCCTGCGCCAGCAAGGAGTGGATATACAGAAACGCGCCTCTTCGGCGATGCTCGACATGCAAATACTCGAAGAAGCCTTCCGTGAGGTAATGGGCGCGATCGACGATCTCTCAAGCTATCGCCAGGAGGCGCTGCCCCGGCTGGAGGAGCAGATCGAACGTCTGGCAACGTTGGCCAAGCAAGGCAAAACATCCATCGATCAACTTCAAGAAGGCAGCCGTTCGCAACCTGATAGTGACCTTACCCCGAACGACACGCGTCAGTAGGGTTTTAAAACCTTATCCGCGTTCGCAGAGCCGCTGCGCTCAATAACGCTGGCCAACGTCGAGCGCAAGTAAATGCCGCTTTTCGCCCTAAGCGATAGGCAAGCAGGTTGGCCAATTGCTCCGCATGGCGAACAGGCCGCGTGAGATCGGCGTGGGCCATTTGCTCGAACACAAAACTCCTTCAGCAAAGAATTCACAACTACAGCCGAATGAGCGAACGGTGCGTAGTTTTCAATCTGGCTATCTCCTTTCGGACAGCCACCGAGCAAGCCCGCGAGATCCCGCCCCTCGTCCAACACACCATCGAGGCAGTGGAAAACACTCGCTTTGATCGAGCACATTTACTGATGTTTGATGATTATGCGCTTAAATACGAAGTGGTTTATTACGTTCTGAGCGCAGATTACAAACTCTACATGGATATACAACAAGCGATCAACTTCACGCTCTTGGAAGAGCTCCGGCAGCGGGATATCCAATTCGCCATGCCGGTGCGTGCGCTGGAGTTTCTTGAAGAGGTGCCACTTGCCTCTGAGGAGTACCTCAGCGGGAGGCAATGCCCTCTTCGCAGAGGTCACCCTCAAGCCCTAGACGTTTGAATAGCTAGAGAGCAGTAAGAGTGAAAAGCGATGGTTTACCCGGAACTTTCTCTCGCACTCATTAAAAAACAACGCCGGCAAAAGAGTATCGAGCGCGCTGGCTTGATTACGGGCGCGCTAGCTCCCGCATCAGAGTGTCTAGGTGACGTGTCTCTAAATCAGGATGCTTACGCTTCATCGTTAGTGGCAGTGTGTCTAGAATGGCGGCGATCTCTGCCGCTATTTTGGGATAGTGGAGATTCAAGACTCATCGGAGCGAAATATGGATAGTCGGCTATACAACAAGCCGCGCAGGTAGACCGGCAGGGCTTGGTGATATGTGGTGACTAATTTCATTAAGCACCAGCTTAGAAGCACGGTAGAACAGCCGGGAGTTAATGCCACATGTGTTGCCTTATTAGATAACCCACCTTGTTAAGGGCTGCTCGAGTGACGCGCGCATAGCCACCTCGCTCCCCTACGCCGTGCCAGATCTTAGCTGGGCCATAGCGGCTTGCTCTTTATTCTCGCTTTCGATAACAGCAAGAGACTCGCGATACTCCCAAGCATCAGCCTTCATCGTCCAGTGAACTTCGGCCTGCTGGCTATCTACAACTTCACGCACCTGAGTCAGTGGAACATTGAAAAACTCTTTGCGGGCATTCAGGCGATTCACTTGATGGGCAGCAAAGTGCTTATGAAGGTCTCGCTCAAGCGTAGGTGCATCCTCAGAAAAGATCATGGCATGTACATCAAATGAGAAAGGAACGCTTGCATCACCCAATTCACGCACACGATCAAGCGGCTCTAAGCGGCGAGTCATACCTATTTTGAAAACGCTTTCACCGAAGGAGCCTACATTCGAGATAATGTACACATGTCCGCGTCTCGTCTGTTGAGCCATTGAGATTGCACGCTGCTCTTTAGATTCAGCCGCTTCCAGCTGCATTTCAAGCTCAGCAAGTCGGGCTTCATATTGTGAACGCTCAGCTTCAGAAGCATTTTCAAGCTGTTTACGCGCCTCGGTCATCGCTTTAGCCAGCATACGCTCTTCTTTTTCAGCTTCCTTGATAGCTTTTTCAAAGTCTCTACGCGCTTTTTCCTCCTCACGCATTTGTTCTCGGATGGCGCGCTGCTCCTCTAGCTCAATCCGCCGGAGTTCCATAACCGCGACAGCCCATTTCAACTCTTCAAGCCTGGCTTGTAGATAGAGATCAGTGATACGCGCATCTTTAAAAGGTTTCCCGTTGTGATTCACTAATGCAAAGGCATCCATTATCCCCTGCCGAAGCTTTCCGTAATTGTCATGCTTCACCTTGGAAAGTATCGAATCTACCTTTCCATTAAAAGCATCGACCGCGAAATGAATGGCATACTCGCGTCGGATACGCTCAACATAATCACAATCCCCAGCGCGGCCATTTTTCGCCATGTCAGCGCTTTGCTTTCGAACCTGCTTTAGTCGCTGCCCAGCCTCTTTATGGGAAAAGTCTTCCGCTAGATCATCAAGGAGGCTGGCATTAGGCACGATATAATCGTCGTGATACCCCTCAATGATATTCTTCATAGCCTGAGCCGTGCGTTCGTAAAGCTTCGCGTTCTCTACTGCTTTAAGAGCGTTACCGGCAGTTTCCTCAGCTTGTTTACGAGCATTTGCGATAATCTCTTCTGCACGATCATGTGCGCCTGAAAGCACTTCCTGAGCCTTGCCATCAGCGCTCTTAGCCCGCTCACGTATAGCTTTTGCTTCTTCCCGTGCATCAGCGATGATCTTGTCAGACTGTTCGCCTGCTTTTCGCCGCGTACTAACAGCATCTAAATCTGCTTTTTCACGAGCACTTCGAGATTCACTCAGTAGCCGTTTACACTCGTCGTCTGATACCTGCCACAATCGACCGGCTTCTTTTTTGGCATCAAGTATTAGCCTAGTCGCTTCCGCCTCAGCATCTTCAATAGCTTGGTATTTTTGCAGGCTTTCAACCATGCCCCTCAGGCTGGATACTTCCTCAACCTTCGCGGCTAGGGTTTTCTCCAAACTGGCGACAGTCTTACTTTTTTTCTTATTTTTTAGTGAGGCCACCCCAAAAAGTGGCCATCCTAGAAGAGCCAGTAGAAGCAGCGCAATAGCAATTATTAATCCTTCATTCATAACCTGTTCCCCAGTTTTTATTTGAGTATGCGGGGTTAAGATTAACTAATATTGTGAGTGTTTGTCACTCAGGCCTTTCAAATGACCAATCGACACCAACGGCGCTAATGATTACAAAAATTAATAGCTGTGCGTGCGAAACTTGCCGCTGTAATAACGTAACAGGCTGTAGCTTGCCCGTAGCAGCCTCTATAAATAGAAAGCTGCGTCGCCACCCGTTACAAAGGCTGTCGTGGCTACTGCGACCACTCCGCCACCCTCAATTTATCCAAGACTCGAGAGTTCAGCGCCTATCGATATGCTGATGACAGCACTTTCGGGCAGGAGGAAATGGTCGAGCTGGTGGAAGATTGGGGCTACCTACTGACGTTTGAGAACAGCAATGGCGAGACGCTAGAACGCGGCAAGGTCATTCATGATTTCCGTAAGGTCAGCCTGGATGACCTGACCAGCATCGAAAACGACAAACAGGAGCATTCCAGTCGCGTGGGCGTGATGAATAGCGGCACCGTCAAGAACGCTGACCGGCTGCCCACGGTGATTTACTGGAAGTTCACTCCCTATGAAGGATTAACAGAGCGCACCCTGGCAATGCGCGTGTCCAGCAAGACCAAAGGCGGGCCATCGTTTGGGTTACGCGCTATCGCGCTGGACGCCGCTAAAGAAGAGATCGCCGCCGAGTTCGCCAAGCTGTTGACGAACGGCTTACCGGAGAGCGAATGCTTGTTGGGCACCTTCCAGCCCTAACCACATCACTTAAGCACGGAGGGCCTTCGGGCCCTTTCTTTTGGAGGTCACATGGCTCAGAAGTTACGCGATATCGCCGTCAAAACGGGCGAATACTAAGACCGTCAATCCGGACAAGTGAAAGGCCGCTGGCAAAATGTCGGCGCTTTGATGAAGAACGACGATGGCAGCGAGTTTATTATCATGCACCGCTGGTTCAACGCAGCCGGGCTACCCAATCCCGAAAACCGCGACAGTGTGGTGATCTCATGTTTCAAGCCGAACCGGCAGCAAGGCAACGGGCAGCCACCAGCGAGTAACGGAGGATATCGGCAGCCGCCACCTAACCAGGGGCCACACAATCAGCAACAAATGCCGCCATATGGCGCGCCCGATCCATCGCAGTACGATACATTCGATGATGAAATCCCTTTCTGAATGAGCAACATCGCGCCTGACCGCTTGCACACCGGCTCGGGGTTGCGCGTGGTTTACCTCCACCAATAAGCCAGTGCAGCGGAGATATGCCGCCCTCCTTAGCTCTAACCCGCAAACGCTGGCATGGGGTCAGCTACTGCGGGCCGAGTTGACTGTTTATCAGGAGGCATAGGCAAAGCCGGTTGCCCCACGATACGGGGTACTTAACTAGCGGAATATTTAAAATCTCTTTCTCTTATCGCTTTTATTAAGGATGTTAAAAAGTGAACTATCGCATAGTAGTAATCGCCTGAATTCAAACATTAAGCGCAGCACCCGCGGTTTCCAGCGCTCCTGAATACTCTCCCAGGAACACTTGTGCCGGTGTCCGATACCCCAAGCGTTTTCTGGGGCGATTATTCAGCTTGGCAACGACTCGCCTCAGTGCTGAGTCGCTCACCTTTCGGAAGTCCGTCCCTTTCGGGAAATATTGGCGAATCAGTCCGTTGGTGTTTTCATTGGTGCCACGCTGGCATGAGCGGTACGGGTCGCAAAAATAGGTCTTGGCCGAGACGGCCTTGGCAACCTGTCGGTGCTCGGCGAATTCCGAACCGTTATCCAAGGTGATGGTCTGCACTGCACCTCGGCGTGGTTTTAATAACCGGGTCATCGCTTTGGCCGTTCCTGTGGCCGTGATCGTCGGCAGGCGCGCTGCCAAGAGGTATCCGCTGCGTCTCTCGACCAGGGTCACCAAGCCGGATTCTTTGTGGCCCTTGAGCACCGTATCGCCTTCCCAATGGCCGATATGGCGCCTTTCTTCCACTTCGGCGGGACGTTGTTCAATACCTACCCGGTGTGGAATTTTGCCCAATCCCGCATGCTTGGCCAATCGGCGCTGATAGCGCCGCTGGTGTGGTAAGCGGAGTCGCTTCCATAATTCGCCGCCGTGTTTCTTGTTGTCCCAGATTAACGCATAGATCCACTGATGGCTTACGCAAACGCCGTTGGCATTCGCCATGAAGCCACTAATTTGCTGGGGGCTCCATTCGTCCATCAGTTGATCAGTGACCCATCGAATTAGGCTGGGCAGTCGCTTCGTCACTTTCCAGGCGCTGCGTCGACGCTGATCACTTCTCAATTGAGCCTGCTCAGGCGCATAGCCAGCAGTAAGCCCATTGCGCTTTATCTCCCGGCTAATGGTGCTGCTGTGAACCCCAATAGCCTTGGCTATCTGTCGCTGGCTGATGCCAGTCTCAAGGTAAGCGAAAATTTGGTATCGTTGGGCCTGGGTCAGTTGTCGGTATCCCATTCTCTGCTTCACTTTGGTCGGTAAAGTCGAGAGGGTACCGGCGCTGGCCCTCCTTCCTCTACTGTGTGATCCAAAGTGCTGCGGTTATTCTATGAATCCAGGGCCCAAATATAATGTAATTTTCGTGAATGCTTTCCGTTAGCCTGGCTTATTTCATAATCTAAATGGTTAAGAAATAGTTGCACAGCCGTATTACTCTCCACCCAGGAAGGACACCACGTATCTTGTGGAAACCGAAGATCAACGCGCAATGCGAAGCATTGGTTGTATTGATGTTGCATATACGCCAGAAATTCAAGCGTACTTTCAAGATACTCTTTAACTTGCGCCCCTTTTAAAACATCTTGCTGTACCGGATATGCATAAAAATGCTTATCCCAATAAGCATGAAGGTGTGAGCGTTGGGATATACGCTTACGCCTGTTAATTCGATAGACCATTTCCCTCTCCCATAAAACCACTTAGCTATTTTTAAGGACAGCAGCACTATCATTCAAACAAACAACTAAGAAGATAATTGAGCCTGCCTATTGGCGGCTCTCACACCACACACCTCCATTGTATTTATTTGATATTTCGAAACCACTTGCTGGCATATTACTATTTACCGGAAAAAACTTTTTATAAAAAAATGAAAAGATGCCTTTTTACGATAAAAAAACATGCCAATAAAGCGAATAAAGCGAGCAGACAATGAAAAAAGTTTTCACACTTAAAGCTTCCAAAGCCTTGCTCATGAATCATCCAAACAACCAGCTATAAATACAGCCCTTAAAACAATAAGCAAGAGTGACGAAATTTTAAAATCTTCTTTTTCACAGCGGTTTTTAAAGTAAAAATCTCTCGGTCAATTTATGTAACCCGCCGCAACTTCTGCTTCATATCGCTCCATCTCCATCCACTCGCATGGCCAACTGCCATACTGGTTATACCAATTTTCTCTCCATTGTTCATACTCCTTTTCATTTTCTTCTATAATTTTTTGCCACTGCTCTTCAATCGCTTCTCTTTCATCGAGCTCATCAAAATAAAGACGTGTATCCTCAGAAATATCGTCGTACATACTTACCTCTTTTATCGTTTAAAATTAACCCCTAACCCTCAGCATAATGACTTCTGCTAAAGACCTCGAAAACGATATTACCACTTTAATTTTCGAACACAATGCTAGAAAATATTGAAATATTGATTATTATAAAAGTTCATCTTCACTCGGTTTAAAGTGGATTGCATTGGACAGTAAACTATTGTTGTAACATTTTGTATATTTTAATTTTATCGCCACATAGTCCAACGAGTAGCTAACTACATCAGACTTTTAGAACCGATTTAAAAAGATGTCAGCCCCGTATTACTTGAGTGAAGCCCTACCGATTGGGCGCTTTCGATTCACTTCACTCAAGGAGGTGGCGTATGTCCGCCCACTGTCCACGCTGTACATCAACGCAGCTGATGCCACGTCAATTAGGCCGCCATGTGGGGGCAACCACCGGTGTTGTGTCCGGTGGTACTAACGGTGCCATGGGGGCGCTGAGCGGTGCCAAAGCCGGTGCCGTGGTCGGTGCTGTCGCAGGCCCGGTCGGCGTATCGATAGGCACCTTAGCCGGTGCGCTGTTCGGTGCGTTGGTGGGAGGTACAGCAGGCGGTGTGGCCGGTGCCCGGTTGGGGGAGGAGCTAGATACCAAGGTGCTCGACAACATCGAGTGCCGCGCGTGTGGCCACACCTTTCGACTACCGCCCGCAGAATACCCTAGCCTGGATTTCTCATAGTAC
>NZ_DFBS01000018.1 GCF_002366715.1 Halomonas sp. UBA3074
TCCGGTAAAGCCGGGGCGGTTCACGCCGTGCTGGGCCAACTAAGGAGGGCTGACTTGTGTCACCTGCCGCACCTCGCCAACCAGCACGGTCAAGTGCTGACAAACTCAGGTACGTGGCCGATACACCCCGACACATCAATGCCTTCCTCTTGCAGGTTAGCAGATTCGGTGGGCATCTCGTGGAAATGGAGCCGGGACCGTGGGATATAATCCTTGCTGAACCTACACTCCAAGCAATGCTACCGCTGCCCTTCTCGATGATTTACGTGGCACTGCAATGGTTGCTAGGCTTTATCTTCCTTCGCTAAAAGCCTCCGCCCAATGCAACGCCGGAACATTAGTCAGAATCTATCCGTGCCGCCTGGTAGGTAAAACGTTACATATCAAATTGTCAGTCATTGGCATACTTCCTTCCGGTAGGAATCGCTATATCTACACTTGCTATAGTGCGTTTCTTTCAGCAGGCAAAATTGTCAAGTATCAACTCCCCACGCGAAGCTGGTTGGCCTGTGCAGTACGATCGGCGGCATGATGCGATCATGTTTTTCTGGCCACCGCCGCCATAACGATACAAGCCATTACCAGCACATAGCGCACGGGGTAGCCACTTCGAGAGCGCTTATTCTCATTGACTACATAGAAAGTAACGTTGCCCGTGCCCAGCGGTTTTGAAAAACGGTTGCCTGGACGCTTAGCTTGCCATTCCACCTTATGTTGATGTGAGGGAAGCCGCTTCTTCCATTCACTCAGCTGCTGCTTCTCAGACAGGGACGATCGCGCACTGGGTGTCAGCTCAACGACTGCTCTGATGCGAGCATCCAGACCCAGCACCCAACTCACAAAGGCCAAGCCATCATCGGCATCGCGAATCCATACATGACCGTCGGTGGCACGGTGGTAGCGGTAGAAAAAACGAAGATGCCTACGCAATTCATCCGGATGATGGCTAAACCACCACGACCAGATGGCTTGGTACATCGCATTCGCCACTGGGCGTTCCGCCAGCGAGCGCGGCATTGCCAGGCGTGGGTGGGCAAAATCATTCGGTGCTGACTGCTTACCTTTCGTCATCCGGTAGTGACGAAACGCGCTCATCCCCTGCCGCGTGCGCGCTGTTAGAACCCGCCGCGCGCAAGACGTTAGCCGCTCTGCCTCGCCTTTACACAAATTAAAGATATGCTCAACGTCGTCAAAATCGCGTTGATACAAAGCATCCAGCGCAGCGGCGACCTGCTCCAGCGATAGCTGGCTCAGACCTTGGCGCTCAAGCAGTATCTTGGCTGGCAATTCAGGATAGGGGGCTAGCGCCTGCTGAGCTACGTCTATCACAGAACATTTGGGAAAGGCCTTTTTAAGCCAACGTGGCGGTTTTCCCCCGAAACGCTCTTTCCATTTACGCAGGGTCGCCGGCTTGATTTGGAGCACGTTGGCCAAGGGTTCCAACTGAGCAATTGCGTGGCTCGGAATACAGCTCTCCATCGAGGAGGACTGCTTGTGGCAATAATGGTCAAGGAGCAGGCAGGTAAAGTGTAAGTAGCTTCGTAATGTCACATCGGGGGACGCATGCCCCATCAGCTGCGCGATAAAGTACAGCCCTGATCGCGTGGGACCCTCAGCGACCTTGTCCCAAAGAAAAGCATGATGGGAAGGCGCTGTCCAGGGTATCTCCACCCCATGAAAAGAGAGCAACAGATAATTAGCCAGTGAATGACGCAGGTGATGAAAGCGCAGACTGTAATCCCCGGTGATACGTCGCATGGCTTCGTGGATCTCTGCCTGCACCTCATCATCGTGTAGCGGTGCCACCGAACCACTCCCCTCACCGAACAGCATGACACGACCGTGAAGGGTCACCTCTTGTCGATTGGCGATGAAGGCCTTGAATGCTTCCAGCTCGCTGTCTGTCAGCAGATAATGAAGCGGAAGCTGCCGCCGTGAATCATGGCTCTTAACCCCCACATACTCGTTGTTACGAACCAGAAGAGTAACGTCAGTATCCTGCACCTCTTGATGGAGCAAGACATCATCTAGCTGAATGGAAAGTGCTTCTCCTATCCTGAGACCAGCGCGAAATCCAAGCACAAATATCCAATAGCGAATTTGCCCCATGATGTTTGCCGAGTGGGATGCCAGAAAGCTAGCTATCAGACGATATTCATCCTCTGACAGACAATTGGCATCGGCGTGATGCGCGACAGTTATCCCACCGTCAACAAGCACCATAGAGATATTGGCCAGTCCTTGATCAATCACGAGAAAAGAATGGAATGAGCGCAACACCGCCCAACGGTAGTGGCGGTTTTTCTCGGTCTTGGCCTGTTCGACCACGAACTGATAGGCCTCAATGAGCGCATCCATCCGGTCCTGATCAACCGGCGTCTCCCCCAAAGCCTGCAGAAGCGGCATGCTTACACCGAGATACTTGTACAGCGTCGACTGCTTTCGCTTCTGCTTCTGATGCAAGAACAGCAGCCAGCGACACAGGCATTCAACGGTGGGAGCCATACGCTGAGAAGCAACAATGGCACTTTCCAGCTCGCGAGAAAGGTCTCGAAACCTGAGGCGTTTCTGGTTACGACGCTTATAGAGCGTATCGTGTAACGATTTCAGCAGCGCACGCCCTTCATATAACGGTTGGTCCCGCTCACAACGCTCGGTCACCATTGGCGTTAGCCCGGATCCTTCTCCTGGAAGCACATCCTCCTGCTCGGCTTTTGGCTTGGCATGCTTTACGTACCCACCGGTGAGCAGCTGATGCCAACGCTCTTCAGCAATTGACGTGCTTGGGTGTTTGCCGTGTGCGCTGTTCACGATATAAGCCGGTACATGTAAGCGAAAGGCGGTCGAGGCATGCTCGCTAAACGTCGGAAGTGACACCGGCTCAGTCTTTAAAGCGCCACAGAAATGCAGCCAAGCCGTCTGGGTATAAGTCCTCGCCTGCTGATAACCGCCACACTTCTCGCCAGGGTGGCCAAAATGCTGAATGTGGCGCATCAACACCGCTAAGGCCGACACTCCCAACAGCCAACGGCTACGTGGCAACACCCGTTTCGATTTTGGCATGCCTTCCGGTACTGTCTCATGCAGCACCAACCAGGCAGAAGCCCCGTGCACTGCCAATGTAGTGGTGGCCAATGGTAGTGAGTTCAGGTGCTTGCTGCCCAGCAGGCCGTCATTGGCAATCACACAATAAAGAAACAGCCCCCAACTGATCATTTCAGGCTCAAGCCGACGGTGTCCCTTTTTTCCATTGCCGTGCCAAAGAAGCGCCTGAAAGTCTGGCTGCTGAATCTCATGATCGGCATCCTGGCACCAGTCACGGTAATCGCTTAAATTTTTGAAGGATAAGGGCGTAAAAGGACTCGCCGCTGGCCTGACCAGGTGCAGCGGCGCTGGAACGCGCACGTCCCACCCCAACTCACGCTGCCCACGCGACAACCCCAGTGATAAGAAGTTAACCTTGTTGCGAATTTCGACGACTGAACGGTTGTCACCGGTTTGTAGGGCTTCTTCCCACTGCTGGGCGATATCCGTCGGCACGCTGACATCCGATTCACCGCGGACAAGGCCAGGGTGCGTTTCCTGTAGCAGTTCCAGTACTGCTATTTGGTGACGGCGCCTATTTAGCAGATGCTGCCGATGGCGTGCCTCGGCACCACCTGCCCCTTCCGGAACTTGTATTAGCTTCCAGCCGCTCCAAACTTCCTCGACATAGTCAGTCATCCGCTAGCCCCTGCTGCACTGTCCATCCCGCTTCCCGGCGCATTTTACTGAGGACAGGCGCTAGCTCCCGAAACATTTCCACGGGGGTCAAGGTAGAGAAAGCGCCAAACGGCTCCTGCCCTTGTTGAGCGTGTCCCATAAAGGCATTAACCAGTTCGCCACGAACCCCTTCAGCACGCAAAGCACTGCGAAGATAGTGCCGACTTGCGTTGACTGGCAGCGTAAAGAGCGGTACGTGGCGCCGCAGATTCTCTGGAGAAAGCTGAACCATCTGCCAGCTGTCACTGATAAAAAACATCAGCGGCACGTCTGGCTGAGGCTCACTCAACACTGCTTCGAGGTGCTCGTAAAGAGACGCACGTTGATAAAACCGGGCCTGTAGCACTTCCAAGTGGCTCGCATACTGGCGTATTTGATCACGCAACTCCGGCAACAGCCAAACCACCCGTGCCTGACTCATCGCTTCGTCGTCCTTGTCGGAAATGGCCAGAAAACCGGACGCAAAGTCGATTTCCCGCCAGCGAAAAACCAAGTCATTGACAGCACGGTAGCCCGTCGCGAACAGTATCCAGAAAGCGATATAAGCCACGTAGTGATTATGCGTTTGTCGCCAACTCTCCTCCCCAGGCTGAAGACGCCTAGCTGCCCGCAGTTCGCCTTTCAAGTGTTTGACCAGGCGTGTCAGCAATATCGGTTTGAGGTTCAGCTTACTGCCATGGTCACCCTTGTTTTGAACGACTTGTTTGAAGGCGTAGTAATGCTTCTCTTCCACGCTAAGGTACTGATAGATGCTGTTACGCAGCGAAACAGCAGCAGCATGATAGAGTGTCTCAAGATAGCCAGCCGGCACGCTGTAATAATGTGCGGCCACATCAGCGACGGTGAAACGGTGCCCGGTCAACAGGTAAGCATCAACCCAATCGCTGGAGTGGCCGACGATCTCATCGAATAGCGCTTGACTGATCCGACGGGGTGTCAGCCGCATACGGTGGGTGCGGTTGATCTTTGAAACCGCCACCCGCATTGCCTCCTCAATGCCGCCATGACGCCATTCGGGAAACAATTCGCGATATTTTGTCCGACTTTTCCGCACCAAGCTGAGACGCGAGATAAACTTCCCCATCCGCACGGGACTGGCGACCACTACCACCTCATCCACCAATGCAGGCGTGCTCCCACCGGCTGTAAAGAGCAGTTTCTTTGCGTCGTCCTGGAGACTGTTACGCCACTCCGGCGACGGAATGGGGAGCACAAAGGCGTGCTCTTCAATCAAAAAAGCGAGTACGTCCTTGCGGTGTTTCGGTAGCTCATGTCGATGGTTATAGACCCGCATCCCCAGAATCTGCTCGACGGGACGTCCAAGCCAGATCATCAACAGCAGCAGTAAACCGGCATAGACATCTTCGTCATCACGCTTTTCAAAGCGGCCTCGGCCCGTAAATAGCTCGAAAGCTGCTTTCGCTGCCAGCGATAGCTCGACCCGACTTAAGCTGGCGTAGCGAAAAGGAAGCCTCTGGTTGGACTGGCTGATATGTTGGATACGGCTGCTCTGGCGCCGGATCAAGTCCCTTAGATCAAACCCTAATGTCGGTGATGCTTTACTTTCCGTGAAGGAAACAGCACGCAGTGTCTGGGATTCTTTGGGGTGCAAACCGGCGGCACGCTGACGGCCCTGCGCCTGCTCGTCACCGGCCGATTCCAACAGTTGCATCGACTTTTCTGGCCCCTCATTTTCCTCGTCATCCGAATCCGACACATCAACGCGCCGCTCGATCGTTCGGGCCGGGTGGCCACCCCCACCTCCACCGTCTCTCGTCTTTCCCTTATGGTCGAGTACTTTTCGAACGAGCAGCTCGATACCCGACAGCGGCTCGAGGATCTCGTCGCTCTTTAGCAAATATTGTTGACGGTAGCTTTTGAGCGTGGCGTCCATCTCAATCTCTACCAACAGCCCGAGAGACTTCTTGCCATTGCCAATCGTCCGGATATCACGACAAGCAGCGGTGATTTCGGAACCAATATGCGCTTGGTGCCGCTTTCGCTGAACGGCTGAGCACGCCATAACTACACCGGTATGCTGCCAATACGCATCATTGCCATAGCACTCAGCATCGGGGGTAAGAATCAGCATCGCCCATTCAGGGTGGTCATTGATAATGCCGCGCTGCTTCCCCGACTGATCTAACCACGTCTCTGGGCAGCTTTCGCGATCAAATCCCTTCAGCACGGCGATAATCTGGGTAATGACAGGAAGGTAATGAAAGAGGCCTTTCTCCTCCTTTTTCTCGGTCGCATCATCAAGATCCTCCCGAATTTTTTGGCTTCTTTGAACTGCTTGTAAAGCACGGTTCAAGTTTTCCATAACTAGGAGAAGGTGGGTTAGATCATCCGGCGCTTTCAGCAGCGCAAGCAGCTTTTCTATTCTGGAAAGCTCCACGCTACTCAAAGTTGCCAATTTCTCCAAATCTGCTTGCATCACCATGTCACTGGGACTCCATGATCCGCTGGAGTTCTGATTTTCGCTTCCTTGAATGCGTGATGCGGCGCTCTTCTAGTCCCATTAATGCCTTTAGATTGCGTGTGGACAGACTCTTAGGCACCTTGATGCCGTGCGTCTTACGCAGCGTAATGGAGAGCTCTTTTAACTGTCGATAGACGCGCTCTTTCGCATCCACAGCCTCAGGACAGTGCATCAGGCTATGGCTAATAAGCTCAAACAACGCTCCTCTGACCAGATCAGATTCGTGAGCATCTGTGATGCCTACCGAGATGGAAGCCTCTGGATCCAGCAAGGCACTAACGGCATGAAACGCGCGAAATCCACTGACCACTTCGTAATGCCTCGATACCTTTTGCACAGAAACGGGATGGTAGGCAAGTAAGGTATCGGCTAATTCAGCATCCAGCCATGACGACACGGGCAATTGATTGGCAATGTTAATGTTGACTCGCTCGATCTCAGCGAGCGCTCCGGAAGGGGGTTTGATCTTCGATATTACCAACTTTGTCACACCATGCCTCAGTGTTGTCAGTCCAATGCATTACTATTATATCAAAATAGATCGCCGTAAATTTTTATGGTGACGAGTGTGGTCAGCCGAGTGCTGACGATAAGCTAGACTACAAATAAGCGTCTCTAACCTGTTAAACCGTAGACCCCTATAGCTTTACTGGGCACGAGGTAGGTATCCGCACAGATCAAGAACTCGTCACTATTGAGCTGAGACTATCAGAGCTTGAACAAGAAAAGGCTGCTCTCCTTTCTCGAAAGCAAGAGCTGTATCGCTCTGCAAACCGACATGATTTACCGCTACTCACCCCTGGCCAGAAAGTTGAAGTATACCGAAAACTCTTTCGAGGCAGGCAGGATGTTTATGCGGTTCGCTGGCAGAGTTCCGGCGGTCGTTCCGGCTATGCTGTCGCTTGTGCGAACGAGTGGATGCCGGTCATCTGTCAGAAACCAAGGATCAAGTGCGGAGAATGTCGACACAAAAATTTCAAGCCCCTCAATTTTGATGCAGTTTATGACCACCTGTCTGGCAAACATGTGACCGGCCTTTACCCTTTACTGCCGGATAGCTCTTGTTACTTGCTGGCGGCGGATTTTGATAAGGGGGACTGGAAAGCGAATGTTCGTGCACTAGCCCAGGCCTGTCGTGGTGAAGGCGTACCCTATCTTATGGAGGTTTCTCGGTCCGGTGCGGGTGCCCATCTATGGGTTTTCTTTTCAGAAGCTGTTCAAGCTTCGTCAGCGAGGAGGTTGGGATTCAAATTGTTGGATAAGGCCATGGAGCTTCATCCAGGCTTATCCTTCGACTCCTATGACCGGCTATTTCCCAACCAAGACACCATGCCTGATGGTGGGTTTGGCAATCTGATTGCCCTGCCGCTTCAACACGAGGCGCGAAGTCGCGGATGCACCGTCTTCGTCGACGACAACTTTGCGCCATACCCGGATCAATGGGCACTGCTCAGTCAGCAACAGACACTTGCATCAGCTCAACTTGAAGAGCTGATCGGCAATGAGGCTAATTCCGGTGTGACTGTAGATACTGTGTTGCCGTGGGAGTCAACGTTACCGGTTGATACAGGGAAGCTTTCTGGATGTCCTGAAAGCATCACGCTCATCCTGACCAGTCACATTTATATAAAGTTATCAGGCATTCCAGGAACATTGGCGACACGAATAAAGCGAATGGCCAGCTTTGCTAATCCTGTATTTTTCAAAACACAGTCGCTTCGTTTCTCGACGCATGGCATCCCTCGCTACATATCATGCGCCCATATTGAGCAAGGTTATCTTTCTATTCCCAGAGGCTGCTTGGATGAGCTTCAAGATCTGCTGCTGAAACAGGGAATCACGGTGGACATTGATGACCGTAGAATATCAGGCCAGTTTTTACCTGGAGTCAGCCTAAAAGCAACGCTGCGTAGCGACCAGGACAAGGCGGTGCAGGCACTTATCCAACACGATACCGGAATACTTCATGCACCGACCGCTTTCGGTAAAACCGTAACGGCTATTGGCGTGATAACCAGGCGGCAAGTCAACACACTGATCCTCACGCACAGTCGTCAGCTACTTGATCAATGGAAGGAGCGACTCGACACCTTCCTTGAGGGTGCGCTCATCGGTGTAATTGGCGGCGGTAAAAAGAAACCTACTGGGCAGGTCGACGTTGCCACTTACCAAAGCTTGATCAATAAGAAAGACAATACAGTCTCGAAGCAGGTCAAGGAGTACGGGCAAGTCATCATCGATGAATGCCATCATATCTCAGCGCCACGTTACGAGATGTTGCTTAATGAGGTCAGCGCTCGATACGTCATTGGTTTGACAGCAACGCCTGATCGTCAGGATGGCCACCAAAAAATCATGTTGATGGTTGCAGGGCCCATTCGTCACAAAGCCCAGGCGCACCACAGTAACCGATTTATCCAACACGTCATTGTTCGAGAGCATCACGAAACGCCACCCACCCACATCTGCCAGCCTAGTGTGCGGCCCCATATCGCATCGGTTTACCATTGGCTTGCCCAGAGCAGCGCCCGAAATGAGGCCATTGTTCAGGATGTTGCAAGCTGTGCGCACAACCAAGCAAATTGCCTTGTGCTGACGGAACGACGAGAACATGCCGAGACCTTGGCGACACTGCTGGATGCTGAATCCATATCGTCAGTTATCTTACGTGGTGGGATGCGCGTCAAAGAGCGCCAGTTGGCAGAAAAAGAGTTGCATAGGGTTCAAGTCATCGTTGCAACTGGGAAATACATTGGAGAAGGCTTTGACTTGCCTCGACTGGACACCCTGTTTTTAGCTCTGCCCATCGCATGGAAAGGAACGCTGTCACAGTATGCAGGCAGACTCCATCGAGACACCGAAGGCAAACTAGAAGTCACTGTCTATGATTACTTGGATACTGGCCTGCCTATGCTTGAGCGAATGTTCCGAAAGCGTGAGAAAGGCTATAAGGCTATGGGGTATAAGTTTATGGCTTCCGGGCAAACCAGATTGCTTTAGCCTTTGAGAGGCAGTCAGTCGTTAAAAGCTCATCAAGTGAACTGAGGCCAAGAATTTCTTCACTTGTCTAGCTGAACCCAGTTTATCTGGTCACTCTCAGGCGGCTACTTCCTTCTCGTCTTCAATCTCCAGTTCGAGATGGAAGTTAGCTGGCCCCGTCAGGTTGACCAAAGCATCGAGACTGAACTTATTAATCTGGCCGTTCAGCAAGTCGTTGAGGCGGGGTTGGGTGATTCCCAGACGATGTGCAGCCTCTTTCTGAGTAATATCCCACTCCCTTACACGGCCAGCAATCCTCGCCATGAGCTCGGAGCGCAGCCGCATGTTCAGCGCCTCTTCAGGAGTGTCCTCGATGGCGTCCCACACACTGTCGTAATACTCGATGGCCATTTTCTAACCTCGCTTGGTGGTTGGGCTCAGGGCAGCTCCTTGTATCGCTGCTTGCCCAAGTCGATGTCTTTTTTGGCGGTCTGCTGGGTTTTCTTCTGGAAGCAGTGGAGCACAAATACCGCGTCGCCCCGGTTGGCCACGTAGAAGACCCGAAAGGCGCCGTTGTGTTCCCGAATGCGGATTTCCATGACACCAGGGCCAACGCTTGGCATTGGGCGGAAATCGTCCGGCTGGCCTCCAGCCTGAATCTTGTCTATCTGAAACCCCGCTTCTCGCTTGGCGTCCAGAGAGAAGTCGCGCAGCCGATCCTTCGAGTCTCCAACGAATGCAACAGGTTTCTTGCGCGCCACGCTGGCTCCTTAACTGCCATAAATTTATATCAGTTTAGATATAATAAACTCATCAATCGAATGCTTCAAGCTGCTTCCACTGTAGCCGTATCACCAATAAGATGCCGTTGACTATTCGCACTTGGGTTGGCGGTCTCAATGACCAAATGCAATATCTGACCCTCCGGTATGGTTTTGCCACGACTCATTGCTATTGCGACCTCTCTACTGAAGACCGAGCCGCCATCATGCAGATGCGGGTTCACTACTAAATCCGAACCATCGCCCGACAATTGGAACATCCGCCCAGCGCCATCTCACGGGAACTGGCATACCAAACAATCCGTTCTGACAAAACCTATGATGCCAGTCTCGCCGGTTTCAGAGTCCGGCTAACCCGCTGCCGACCTCAGCAGCAGCCTAACGGTCATTTATGCTGTAAATTTTACATTTTATTTTGTGACACTCTTTAGCGTGTTAGATTGACCTTAAATTACCTAGACAGCATTTCAAAAACCGACGAAAACCCTTATATAGCAGGCTATTTAGACAAATAACAACAAATAAAGCAGCACTAAGAAAATCAAATCAATCCGGCTCATAACCCGAAGGTCATCGGTTCAAATCCGGTCCCCGCTACCAAATATAGAAAAAGCCAATACCCTATGGGTGTTGGCTTTTTTGTGTCCGCACGTTATATAAAGAGCACCCTGAAAAACCGTTATCGATAACTTACGGTTTTTTTCGCCTAGGGCGCTTTATTTCCCTCCTTTTCCTTGAATCTGTCGGCTCATGCCTGCATATCATGGGGAACTATTGTTCATTTTCTGATGCAGAGTCTCCCATGTCGATTATTGATCCACGCTCAGGTAAGCCGCTTACGACGGATACCGGAAATGCCGACGCTCCTGCGCCTAACGGTGAGCAGGCGGCGGTACGCCCTGAAGATGTCATTATCGAGCTGAACGCAGGCAATATTCAGCAAGTGCTGGAAGCCTCCATGCAGGTGCCGGTACTGATGGGCTGCTATTCGCCTTCCACCGATAGCAGCCGCACCCTGCTCTCCTTACTCGAAAAATTAGTGGTGGAGTACGCAGGCGCCTTCTTGCTCGGCAAGCTCGATATAGAAGCAAATGCGGAAATTGGCGGCCAGCTCGGCGTACGTTCCGTGCCCGATGTGAAGCTGATTAGCCAAGGCGGTTTGGTCGATGGTTTCCAGGGGGCACTGCCGGAGAAGGAAGTGCGTGAGTGGCTGAATCGCTACTTCCCCGCCCCCGGTGAAGCACCTCCCACCCCGGAAGAGCAGGCAGAAGAAGCATTGCAAGCAGGCGATATCGCAGGCGCGCGAGACATTTATCAAACCCTGATGACCCAATACCCGGAACACTACGCTTATCAAGTCGCGTTCGCCCGGGTGCTGGTGGCGGAAGGGCGCGGTAGCGAGGCCCGTGAAGTGCTCGATAACCTGCCGCCAGAAGAGCGGGATGCAGCGCCAGCGCGGGGCGTTCGGGCCAGCATTGAGTTTGGCGAACAGGCGCTCTCGGTTGATGAGATCGCGGCCCTCGGTGAGCGTACCGATAGCGAAGCACAGTACCAGCGCGCCCTGCGACAAGTGGCCGACGGCCAGTACGATGCAGGCCTGGAAGCACTGCTGGCGCTAATGAAACAGGACCGCGCCTATAACGATGACGCGGCGCGTAAAACGTTGCTGCAGGTGTTCGACGCACTCGGCGCCGATCACCCGCTCACCGTTACCTACCGCCGTAAACTGTTTGCCATGCTTTACTAAGCAGGCTTACTGCCTTTTTAGCACTGTATCCATGCGTGACAACGCCGCTTCCAATTGCGAAGCGGTAGTGCCAAAGTTAAGCCGTACATAGCCGGGGCAGCCGAAGGCAGCCCCGTCAGACAGCGCGACCCCCGCTTCTTTTAACAGCGTCTTATACGGCGCCGCCCCCAATCCGGCTTCACGCATATCCAGCCACGCTAGGTACGTCGATTCCGGAGTACTCCAATGAACCCCTGGCCAATGGGCGATGCGTGCCGCTAACGTGTCGCGGTGCTCGCGGAGTACGTTTAATAATGCCTGTCGCCAGGGCTCCCCGTCACGATAAGCCGCTTCCGCCGCAACTAAGCCAAGCACGTTGCCATCGGGCAGCAACCCTTTCGACGCGGTCGCAAAACGGTGGCGCAATTCAGGGTCGGGAATAACGGCACAGGCGCTGGTTAAACCCGCTAGATTAAACGTTTTAGACGGCGCCCATAGCGTGATCGTGCGCTTGGCAAGGGTAGGAAATGCAGCTGCCAAAGGCCGGTGGCGCGCATCTTCATCCAATAAAAGGTCGCAGTGAAGCTCATCGGACACCACCCAAAGATAATGGCGCTCGACTAACTCTGCCATTGCCGCCAGTTCCTCATGCCGCCATACACGGCCTGTTGGGTTGTGGGGCTGGCACCACAGTAGCAAGCGAGTACGCGGCGTAATCGCTGCCTCCAAGGCGGCAATATCCAACTGCCAATCCTCATTGGGCGATGAGGGCGCCTTCAGCATTGCTTGCTGGGGCAGCCGTCCTGTGCGCTCTGCCACGGCCAGAAATGGCGGATAGATGGGGGCAACGGTTAACACACCATCGCCAGGCGCGGTCAGCGCGAGCGCCGCCAAATGTAGAGCCGGCACCACCCCCGGCAGCCACTGTTGCCACTCGGGCTGAATGCGCCAGTCATAATGCTCAGCGCTCCACTGACATAGGGTTTCTGTTAACGTAGCAGGCACTTCGCCATAGCCATAGACACCATGCGCTACCCTTGCCTGCAGCGCTTCTACCACCGCTGGCGGAGAGCGAAAATCCATATCGGCAACCCAGAGCGGCAGCACATCGCTAGCGTAGCGGTGCCATTTTTGCGATGCCCAGCCACCTTCTGGGTGGCGTCGCTCCACAGGCGTGGCAAAATCATAGGCCATGAAAATCTCACTTATTGAACAGAGGTAATGCCAAGCATGCCGCAAGATGACTTTTATACCAAGATGCGGGCGGGACTGCCGGCGCTGCTGCGGCAGTGGCGTGCACTTGGTCAGGCCGATGCTGATCGCCTGGCGTTGATTCTCGCGGAGACGGCCCGGGTGGCAAAGCTAGGCGAGCCCGAGGCAACGCCCAGCGGCGCAACACTGGATAAGTGGAGTACGGCTAACGCCGATGAAATCCCCCTATGGGCGCCCAAAACCGCGGTATTTTTACTGAATCAGATGCCTGCCCGCCCAACGCCGGATAGCGACGCTGAAGCCTGCGCATGGGCCTACTGCTGGTTGCGTAACCGTACCTTTGATTCCCTTCAAGCCGCTAAAGAGGCGCTTCCTGCACACTTAAAAATGCCCCTGCAAGAGGCGCTCGAAGCCGCTTGGCGCGACCAGCAAGGGCTGCGTTTAGTCTAAACCCCACTACACGCGCTATTCAAAAGCCAACGCGCTCGAGACCGCCCAATAGCTTTATAAAACAGCGATGTACCAACAGCATCAAAACAATAACATTAAGGAACACGCCGCATGATAGAAATTCCGCTCACCTGGCAGCTAGCAAAGCTCGGCCTCTCCATCAGCATGGTGCTGGGCCTAGGGGCCATTGCCGTGCGTGCCAGCCCGCGCATGGCCGGGCTGCTGGCAGGCTACCCACTGGGCACGGCACTGGCGCTGTTTTTTATCGGCTTAGAAATTTCGCCCGCCTTTGCGACTCAAAGCGCAGTCCATACACTGGCTGGGTTTACCGCAACAATGGCGTTAGGCGCGGGCTATTGGTTAGCAGGACGCCAACCCGGTGTTAAAGGCATGATCAGCGGCTTATTAGGTGGTTTCATTGCGTGGCTGGCCGCCAGCACGTTACTCGCTCAGTTTGATTTCACTCGTCTCAGCGGCACGCTGGTCACCCTAGGAGCGATTGCCGCATTTAGTGGTCTGTTCCGTACAATTCCCGATGTCAAAAGCCCACCGAGTCGCTCGTTTTCGCTTTCTGCTCTTGCTGCCCGGGCCTGCCTTGCCGCCGCGATCATCTTTGCCATCACGAGCTTAGCGCATTGGCTGCCGCCCGCTTGGGCGGGAACACTGGCCGCCTTCCCAGTCACCATGCTGCCCTTTTTACTGATCCTGCATCTCAATCACGGCCCGGCTCCTGTGGCTACGGTTATCAAACACTACCCAATGGGGCTTGGCTCATTGCTGAGTTATACGCTTTGTGTTTCCTTCACTTACCCAACGCTAGGCCTGTTATGGGGCAGCTTGGCAGGGTTTGCGGCGGCAACGCTGTGGCTACTGGGCTGGATGCAACTGATCGCCTGGTATCGACGCCGTATTACTTGACCAAGCACTTGCTTGGGTTAATCCTGAATGCGGCTGCTAACCCCGTTCATTAACGAGCCGTTATGACTCACCTTTCGTCAAAAACAAGGACACGCCATGTTTACGCGCACCATTGAGCCTGCGTTTTACGACACCGACGCCCTCGGCCATATCAACAATACGCGCCTACCGGCCTGGTTCGAGCTCGCCCGCAACGACTTATTCAAACTGTTTACGCCTGATTTAAACCCCAAGCAGTGGCGCTTGATCATGGCGCGCATGGAAGTCGATTATCGCGCTGAACTGTTTTATGGTCACGACATCGAAATACGTACGTATTTAACGCGCTTGGGCAATAGTTCGTTTACGGTGACCCAAGAAGCCCGTCAGCACGGCAAGCTCACTAACCTGGGTCACACTGTCATGGTGCAGTACGACCACCAAGCCAAGTGCGCCATGCCTATCGAGGGCGACCTACGCGAGGCGCTAACGTCGCATCTGCAAGATGCGCCCGAGTCCGCCTGATTGACGCTGACCCACGCTACCGGGGCAATAGGAGCCACGCTTATGGCCATCCGCTACAACCTTTGGATAGACCCGGACAACGTTGCCCAACACCGTGCCGTTGAGGCGGATCTTGAGCACTACTTTATTGAGCGCTTCGCCGACTATCCGCATATCCGCTTGTTTGGTGCAGACCCCTACGATTATGATGCCCCCTTCAACCGCCTTTATGATGTGCTAATGGCACGAGCCGCTGAATACTGTGAGCGGACGTGGTGCTATGTCGCGTCGCCCGAACAGCTCAACCGCTGCTTTTTCCGTGCCGTTGGCCGCTCTAACAAATTTGTGAGAGACCAACCCGATGGTGATACGCACCAATCAGGCGCCTGACGAACGTCAGCTCGCTATTATTGCCCAACAGCTTGGCCGCGCACCACGCGGGATCGAAGCCGTGGCTGCCACCGATGGTGAAGGCACCCCGTTAGTGCTGCGCATGGCTCCCATCGTCGATGGCAAACCTTTCCCTACGCTGTATTGGCTCTGCTCCGATGTGCTCAAGGTAGAGATTTCCCGCATTGAAGCCGTCGGCGTTATCAAAGCGCTTGAACAGCAGCTTCAGGAAGAGCCAGACTTCCTTGCGGCTTATTTGCAAAGCCACCGCGATTATGTGGCCGCTCGCTGGGACTATATGAGCGATGCACAGCGGCACGACGTTACGCAATTGGGCTACACCGATGTGATGACCGAACGCGGCATTGGCGGTATTAGTAACTGGCACCAAGTGCGCTGCCTACACACCCAGTACGCTCACCATTTATGCGGTAACAACGTGATAGGGCAGTGGATGGATCAACATCATCATGTCGATCGCTGCCTGCCCTAAGAGCGGCGTAAGCATGTTTCATCTTAAATCACTAGGGGGTAAAACGAATGGCTCGAATTTGTGTCTATCTCGGCTCTCGAGAAGGCAATAGCCCAGCCTTTCGTCAAGCAACGACGACGTTGGGGCGCGCGCTCGCCGAACGTGGCCATACATTGATTTATGGCGGTGCCCGTATCGGCTTGATGGGCGCGCTGGCTAACGCCGCACTCGATGCGGGCGGTGAGGCGATTGGTGTAATGCCTGATCACCTGGTCGAGCGAGAGCAGGCACATTTTGGCTTAAGCGAGCTGATTCGGGTGCGTAACATGCACGAACGAAAAGCCACCATGGCAGCTAACGCCGACGCTTTTATTGCTTTACCTGGCGGGATTGGCACCTTTGAGGAGCTCTTTGAAATTTGGACGTGGGGTTACCTGGGCTTGCATGAAAAACCCATGGGTCTACTCAATATCGATGAGTTTTACACGCCGCTTCTCACCTTTTTAGACAATACCGTTAGCCACGGCTTTTTAGCCACTGCGACACGCGAAATGTTGCTCGACGCCTCGACACCCAATGAACTGCTGGATGCCCTAGAAGCCGAGTTATAACGTTCACCAGGACAGCCGCTTAAGAGTGTGCTTGACCGGTCAGCCGGAGGGTATGTTGATAGGTCAATTGCAACAAGCGGGCATCTTCGCCTGCTCGGTGGCGGTGAATACCACGTTCAGCGATCATCGCTTCTTTGGTGTCGCTCCATAACGCCTGCTGCTTTTCACTGAGCAGGATCCTGAGCGCTTCAAGACGAAAACGGGGCAGCATACCCGCATGATGGAACAGCAGTGAAAGCCAGGTATTGTCGTAACCCCAGCTATCGCTGTAGGCCTTGCCTAACTCACGCAACTCGTCGTTCAGCCAGTGGGCGACTTGGCGAACCGGGTAACCTTCCTGAATAAGGCGGTCTCGGGAAATACCGTGCAACAACTCTGCCTTGGGGTCCCAGTGCGTCCACTCGTCTAGCGGTTGAATGAGAAAGGCGCAACAGCTCCCATCGGCACGTGCAATGCCTACTTCAATAGGATAGCTGCCACGCCCAAACCCGGACGCTTCAATATCTAGTACTGTGGGTAGCGTCTCGGACACAACCTTCCTCACTCAATCAGAACGTGGGTCGCGCTTTATGCGACGGCCACGTCATCTAGCGTCTGCTGATCGGCCTGTCGCTGCCAGTAAGCGGCTCGCTCATCGTCCACCGTTAAGCCTAGCTCGCCCAGGCGATAGGCGCGGGCAAGACGCTCGGCGGCTAAAAAATGCCCTGCCTGAGCAGCACGTGCGTACCACGTCACCGCGTAATCTTCACGACGCGGGTATTGCACGCAGCCATGCTCATGGATTTGCGCTACTTGGTACTGAGACTTTACGTCTCCAGCATGCGCGGCTTCCAGCACATAACGCGCACCGCGCGCCTTATCTTGCGGCGTCTGACTGCGATGAAAGAGCATATGGCCGTAAACGGAGAGCGCGTCAGGGTGACCCGCCTCCGCACAACGCTTAAACAAGCGCATCGTTAAGCGCTGGGTACGCGGAGAACGCGGTAACAACCAGCGATTATGAAACAGCCGTTCAGCTAGGCGAAACTCTAGCCGAGTAAACAACGTTGATGCCTGCAGCATGGCAAACCACCCTGCCTATCTGTTGGAACCTTGGGCCAGTAGCTACTTCTATTATTGCTACCGACCACACGAGAAACCGGCCTTTAGCCGGTCGATGGGCTGGCAAGCATACGCCTGCCTTCGCGACGACTCAACCCCATTAATTTGCTGCTTTCCAAGCGCCTCGTTAACATGCGCTACATACGCCCTAAACCACTCTGGTAATAGCAGTTTATCTTGTGGCAATTTCGCCTTAAACAAGGAGATGAAAATGCAAACGCGCCCACTTGGCAGAACCGGCATGGAAGTCAGCCGACTCTGCTTAGGCACGATGACGTTCGGCGAGCAAAATAGCGAAGCCGAAGCCCACGAGCAACTTGACCGTGCCGTGGCTTTTGGGATCAATTTTATTGATACCGCTGAAATGTACCCAGTGCCCCCCATGGCCAAGACCCAGGGCCTTACTGAGCGCTATATTGGCAGTTGGCTAAAACAGCGTGGCGCCAGGGATGATCTCATCATCGCGACCAAGGCGGCAGGTCCAGGACTTGACCATATTCGGGGCGGCCCACGCCTAACGCGCGCGCATATCCATCAGGCAATTGACACTAGCCTGGAGCGGTTAAATACCGACTATATTGACCTCTACCAGCTACACTGGCCTGACCGCCAAACGAATTTCTTCGGCAAATTAGGCTATGTGCATAGCGAAGACGAAGAGGCGACTCCCTTAGAAGAAACGCTTTCAGCCCTAAAAGAGCTGGTGGATGCGGGCAAGATAAGGGCCATTGGGCTCTCTAACGATACCCCCTGGGGGGTGATGCGCTCGCTGCAGCTTGCTGACAAGCTGGGCCTACCGCGGGTCGCCTCGGTGCAAAATCCCTACAACCTTCTCAACCGCTCTTTTGAAGTGGGTTTGGCTGAAATTGCGCACCGTGAAGACGTAGGGCTACTTGCCTACTCGCCGCTAGGGTTTGGTGTACTCTCTGGCAAGTACCTTAACGGCGCCCAGCCACCGAAAGGCCGCCTGACGCTCTATGAGCGCTTCAAGCGCTATACCTCACCCGAAGCAGAAAGCGCTACGCAAGCCTATGTGTCGCTGGCCCAGCAGCATGATCTAGATCCTGCCCAGATGGCGCTGGCATTTGTTAATTCGCGCAGCTTCCTGACCAGCAACATTATTGGCGCGACCACGATGGAACAATTGGAAAGCAACCTAGCCAGCGAAAGCCTCAAGCTAGATGACGAAGTACTAGAGGCCATCGACGATATTCATCGCCGCATGCCCAACCCCTGCCCTTAAAATCGCTGCTCAACTAGCCTGCCAGTGGGGTTATTGGCAGGCTATCGCCATTATAGCCTCGGCCTTCGCCGAGGCTTGGTATACTAAGGCCACTTATAAGCGGCTTTTACTTACCAGGGCACGACCAGGAGCATGCAATGCTGAGCGTTATATCTCCCGCCAAAACGCTGGATTTTGAAACCCCATCCACCACCCAGCAGGTTACCCAACCCGCCTTTCTAGAGCAAAGCCAAGCGCTGATCGACATTTTACGCGACTATTCGCCGCAGCAGATCAGTGAGCTTATGGGCATCAGCGATAAATTAGCGGGCCTGAATGCCGCTCGTTTTGAAGAGTGGCAGCCTCCTTTCACTCTGAGCAATGCCAAACCCGCAGCACAGGCGTTCCAAGGCGACGTCTACACCGGCCTACAGGCGGAACGTTTTAGTGCGGCTGAGAACCGCTATGCGCAATCGCATCTGCGTATTCTTTCTGGCTTATATGGCCTGCTAAGGCCCCTCGACTTGATTCAAGCCTACCGGCTGGAGATGGGCACTAAGCTGGCTAACCAAGCTGGCAAGGATCTTTACGCCTATTGGAAGCCCGTTTTAACGCCCGCCCTCAATGAAGCTATCGCTGACAGTGGCTCCAAGGTGCTGGTTAACCTCGCCTCAAATGAATACTTTAAAGCCGTTGATGTTAAGCAACTCGATGCACGAGTAATTACGCCGGTATTCAAAGACGAGAAGAACGGGACGTTCAAGATCATCAGCTTTTATGCCAAAAAAGCACGGGGATTGATGAGCGCATGGCTCATTCAGCACCAGATCAGTAAGCCTGAGCAACTCAAAAATTTCGATGTGGCAGGCTATCGTTTTGATGCTTCATCTTCCCAGGGCGATACCTTCATGTTTACGCGCAAAGAAGCCGACCGTTAACTTGATCGGCGGCCTAGAAAAAAAGTACGGGGCGTGAAGAGCGCGGCTTCAAGAGTCGCTGGTGCGCCTCTTTAAACAGTGGCGTGTCGCAGCGATGCAGCCACTCATAAGCCACCATATCCGCCGTTACAGCCACCGCCCCACTGGCGCTGGCCCGCTCTCGGGCAAGTATTGCTTCTTGTGGTCGTCGGCTGGCTGATGCGTCGCTGAGCCAATAGAGCTCATAGCCTGCTGCCAACAACCCTAAGCCCGTTTGCAGTACACAAATATGCGCTTCTGTACCGCATAGTATGATCTGTGTTTTTGCAGTGGCCTTTAAAGCGGTGACGAAATCAGTTTCTGCCATGATGCCAAAATGCTGTTTTTGCCAACGTTGATAGTTGCTTAGTGCGGCTAAGAGAGAAGGAACAATCCCCCCTAGCTTGTCTGGATTTTGCTCTGTTAACCACACCGGCACTTCAAGTAAGCAAGCCAGCTCACCTAGCCACGCCGCCTCGCCGACGGCTTCATGCCCTCCCTCAATGACAGGCAGTAAGCCCGCTTGAAAATCGACCATTAACAGCAAGCTTTTATCCCGTTGTAGCTGCATGCTCTTACCTCGTTTTTATCGTTATTAGCATCATAATAGTCACGCTACAAAAACAAAGCAGCCGCTTTTCAGCGGCTGCTTTGCTAATTTCAAAATGCAGAGGGTGCTCACTTAATCTTCGGCAGCTTCTTCCATATCTTCGCCGAGCTCTTCCATGCTCTCACCGGCTTCTTCTGCACTTTCATCAATATTTTCACCCGCTTCTTCGGCAGGGCCCTGGTCATCACAAGCGACCAACCCGCCTGCCATTAAAGCCATGAATAGAGCAATTGCTAACTTTTTGGCTATTTCCGTCGTCATATCGTTTCTCCTCCTGAGATTTTTACATAGGGTACTTGCAACATCATACTAGATGTTGCCTAGCAACAATACCACCGTAAATACACAAGCTATTGTTATCGATATATTTAAAACAACTGCTTTAATATTGCCAATGAGCTTTTTTAATTGCGAACGCAGTCACGCAGACTCAGGGCGATGTGGCCGCGGGCTTGAGATGGCCGCGTCGCTGCACTCCTCGCCATGACAGCAACCGCACTACCGCTAGCGCTGTCATGGCGAGCGCAGCGCGTCCATCTTGAACGGTCACTTTTCTACCGCCCAGCAAAAAGCCCCGAACATAGGGTGCTCGGGGCTTTTTACGGTATAAGTGCCTGACGATGACCTACTCTCGCATGGGGAGACCCCACACTACCATCGGCGCTAAGCGGTTTCACTTCTGAGTTCGGCAAGGGATCAGGTGGTTCACGCGTGCTATGGTCGTCAGGCGTAACGGGCTATGTACATCATGCTGACTAGCGTTTGCTAAATTGTGATCGTCTCATTGCCTGCCGCCT
>NZ_DFBS01000016.1 GCF_002366715.1 Halomonas sp. UBA3074
ACAAGTTTTTTCTTGGCTTATTTGATAGTTGCCTAGCTAAATATTACAGCAGGCGCGGAGCAGCCAAACCGCTCAAGTTATCCATTATATCAAAATTTACTAAATTTCCGCTCTTGGTCGGGCAACGACGACCTGAAATAGGCCGTCGTTTATCCTTATCAAACCTCTGTCTGTTCTGCCATTTCCAACGCATCATCTACCTCTATTCCTAGATACCTGACGGTGCTTTCCAGCTTTGTGTGACCCAGGAGCAGTTGCACTGCCCTAAGGTTTTTCGTGCGACGGTATATCAGCGAAGCTTTTGTACGACGCATCGTGTGCGTGCCATACATTGAAGCATCTAAACCTATTTCGGTTACCCAGGCTTTCACGATACGGGCATATTGGCGCGTGGAGAGATGCTTTGCGCTATTGATTCGGCTGGGAAATAAGAAATCTTCGCTTCTGAGTTGAGCCAGCTGTATCCAGTCCTCAATAGCGTTACGGGTTTGCTCGGTTATTTCGAACTGGACAGGTCGATGCGTTTTTTGCTGCATTACGATGGCACGTGGTGATATGCACGTACCATGGGCTATATCCCGAACTCGTAAATTGACAAGGTCGCAGCCACGTAACTTGCTATCAATGGCTAAATTGAAGAGGGCAAGGTCTCTCGTCTTTTTGGCAAGCTGTAGGCGCACGCGTATGGCCCAGATATCTCGAAGGCGCAGAGGCGCCTTCTGCCCAACCAACTTGCCTTTATTCCAAGGTGTAAATGAGATTTCAGTCGGAAAGTTCATAGCATGATCCTCCATCAGGTGGAGGTCAAAGAATGGCTCAATTCACGCTCGTCATGTGCTAAGGTTAATTCATGGTCAGGGCTCGACCCAAAGCGGCCAGTCGTGATAGACAACAGTCGGGCCAAAAGCGGTCGTCGAGTGCCTACGAAACTAGGGTCGATTCAAATCGCTTAAAAATTCGCCGCTTGAACGTACAATTAATAGGCGCCTACGATGACCCACCGTCATATGCTCAGCTACGTTGCTGTCATCTAGCCATTCATAAAAAATTACGTCCAGCCTGAAAAGTTGGACGTAATATATGGGTTGTATAGTGGGACTATTTATCTATTAATCACCAAGCTCTGCTAAACGATCTGCTTGGACTACTTCAATCCAGTAGCCATCGGCATCCTTCACAAAAATAACGTTTTTCATTTTTCCTTGGTCTGAGCGCTTAATAAAGGTGACATTGTTTGTATCGAACCATTCTTCAGCTGCTTCTAGGTTCGGCACATTAAAGCAAATATGACCGAAACCTTGAGGCTCAGCGTTACCATCATGGTAGCTAAAATCTTCCTGCTGCTCAGTCCCCCAGTTATGGGTCAGTTCAAGCAGTCCACGTTGTTTAAAAGTCCATACGGTACGCTCCCCTTTATCCTCTGGCACTGCCTCATCACCTTGTAGGTTGGCCAGAAAATAAAGCGTAAACTGCATTTCTTCAAAATCGAGTCGTCTTAATAACTGCATTCCAAATACCCGCGAATAGAATGCAAGTGCTGTGTCAGGATTTTTTGTGCGCAGCATCGTATGATTAAGGCAAAAACCTGCTGAATTGGCAGTGGGGGACTGTATGCCGGGATGCTTCTCGCCTTCAAAACTCATAAATCACCTCTTTTAAATGGTAAATATACTGCCAATTTTAGTAGCTTTGCCCAGCTCCCAGTAAATGCTAGGCACTACACTCATTTAAACCACGCCGGTTCGCATCAGCTGTCCAATATGCTCAGCCTGACGGATGGCCAATGAGACTATAGTTAAGGTCGGATTCTCAGCTGCTGAGGTCGTAAATTGGCTGCCATCGGAAATAAACAAGTTCGGAATTTCATGAGAGCGTCCATAACCGTCACAAACACCTTCATCGGGCTTTTTACTCATACGGCAGGTGCCAAGGTTGTGAGTAGAGGGATAGGGCGGCACCTCATAAATATCTTTTGCCCCTACTGAGCGGTAGAGATCGGCACCTTGGCGGTAGCCATGGTCACGCATGGCGATATCATTAAGATGGTCGTCATAGTGCACATTTGCTACAGGAAGGCCAAAGCGATCCTTAACGTTATCATTTAGAGTTATTCTATTGGTTGTTTGGGGTAGATCTTCGCCAACTAGCCACATACCGGCCATATGGTCATATTGATCTAGCGCGCCAGTAAAGCGCGGCCCCCACGCACCTGGATCAAGGAAAGCCGCCATAAAGGGCAGGCCCAACGATACGGTTTCCATTTCGTAGCCGCCTACAAACCCCCTTGAAGTGTCGTGACGAGCTTCGTCAGCGATGATACCTGCCATGGTAGTGCCCTTGTACATATGCACTGGCTCGTCGAAGGTGGCATAAACTGACCCTGTCATGTGGCGCATATAGTTGCGTCCTACTTGATCTGAGCCGTTGGCAAGGCCATTTGGGAACATATCGCTGGCCGAGTTAAGCAGTAGACGAGGAGTTTCAATTGAATTCCCTGCGACTGCTACCATGCGTGCTCTCTGGCGTTGCTCGTTACCGTCAGCATCGAAATAAACGACTTCAGTTACTTTGCCTGTGTCGTCATGCTCTATGCGGGTAACGTGACTTTCGGGACGTAATTCAAGATGGCCGGTTGCGATTCCTTGGGGTAATTCTGTATAGAGAGTTGACCATTTAGCCCCCATTTTACAGCCTTGAAAACACAAACCACGTTGCTGACAGGCCGGACGCCCATCACGGTTTTCGCTATTAATCGCCATATGGCCAGTATTACAGGAGTACCCCATATTCTTTGCGCCGGCGTGCATGACCTTAAAGTTATTATTGCCAGAAAGACCTTTATTATCGTTAGTTCGAGTAACCCCCATGCGTCGCTCGGCTCTATCATAATATGGGGCCAGTTCATCGTAGCTTATCGGCCAGTCGAGTAAGTTTGCCCCTGGGATCTCACCATAAGTGCTTAGTGCAGCAAATTCGTGGGGCTGAATACGCAAGCTGGCCCCAGCCCAATGCACTGTGGTACCGCCTACTGATTTTACGATCCAAGCTGGCAGATTTGGAAAATCACGGGCTATACGCCAGCTACCTGAAGTTGTGCGATTATCCAGCCAGGCCAGCTGTGCAAAAGAAGCCCATTCATCGGCTAAAAAATCGCTACGTGTATGCAGTGCACCTGCTTCCAAGACCACTACATCAATACCTTGTTGAGCTAGCTCGTTGGCCAAGGTGCCACCGCCAGCTCCGGAACCGATGACTACAGCGACGGTGTTGTCGTCATAAGAAAAAGTTCGTTGCTCATCTATCATTGTCATCTGAGTGTCTCCGAAAAATTATTATTGTTGTGCAGCTTTGGCAGTTACTAGCCGGCCGTCTCAGTTGGTAAGTAGCCACCCTCTGGTTTCGGAGGGTCGGGAAGCCAGGTCAGATCGTTGAAGCCATTGTGGAGATAGCCGATATCACCTTCGGTTCCACCGTAACCGAAGTGAGCATATGCCAAAGAGTTGTCGTAAAGTGATACTACCGCATCAGATCGGATTGCCTGAAAAAAAGGAGTATTGGACATTAATGATAAATGTTCTAGCTGCTCGGCTTCGTTGAGGGCTAACCAGTCGCCTTCTGAGCGATCATTTAGAACTTTTATTCCATCATGCAATAGAGTATGAAACTCGCCGCTTTTTGATTTTTTATCCAGGCTTTGTACAACATGAGCATAGACAGCATCTTCTAGATCTGGGTGAGGAAAAATATGTTTCACAGCCGCAAGCAGGATTTCACCTTGCCGGGTGCTTAAAGAGTCGAGAGGCATTGCCCAACTAGTCGACGGTGCGAGTAGAGCGATAGGCCCGCTGGTAAAAGCCAGGGTGCCAGCCAGTACGCCGCCACTTCCTTTAAGGAAAACGCGACGCGAGATAGCGGTTGAACTCATCGCTAATTTCTCCTGTGGGCATGGAGGTTAAGTAGCCCCCACACATTAATTATTGTTGTGCTTGGATGCTTGATTTGCGCGAGCATCTATATCTGATACTAGACTCATTCTAAGAACGGTGGGTAACAGTGGATTACTACATCGACTATGGTCTAGTACGAATGGAGAGCGTATGTACTCAACGGCAAGGTATTCTTGATAGCCACGTCAATGTGCCAGCATGGATTCGCTGGTGCTAAGGGAGAATTGATATGTGCCATATTTACGCTTCAACCGATCCAGAGCGCTATGAATGCGTGACCAAATCTGTGCGCTTACAAGGCAAAGTCACCAGCGTGAGGTTAGAGAATGAGTTTTGGGAGGTGCTGGATCAGCTCGCTTATGATCAACATCTCTCCACAGGCCAGTTTATTACCAAGCTCTATAACGAAGTTTTGTTATCCAAAGGAGAAGTTTCAAATCTCACTTCACTGCTAAGAGTGGCTTGTATTGTGCATCTTCAGCAGTGCGCTAAACCTGCCGCTCGATTTGCTTAATTCAAAGCCGCCATAAGTTTTCGCAATGCTTATAATCCTGACCATTGAACCAGGACTATGAGCATGAAGTTCCGTTTTGTACCGGCATTGAGCTTCAGGCGCTGATAGTGGCCTATACGCATGGGAAAAAGCCAGTTTTGCGTCGTTGGCCTTTAACCAATTTGTTAATCAAATGAAAAGGCTGAATTATCTTTGGTTCCATAACAAGGGGCTCCAGCGGGCCACTTTTTCGGTGCGTTGAGCCTTCAAATCGGGCCGCTGAGCCCTGGGATTATGTTTTCGGCCCGAACAGTGCCGGACTAGGGGGCAGCGGAGCTGAAGAAATTTCAGAAAAGCATTTATGGTCCAGTCATACTCGGAGTTATTGAGTAAGCGGAGATCTAAAAATGACTACTTTGACCTGCATTTTGTCAGCACTGAAAGCTGTTGGTGGCACCGTGAAGTTCGGTGCATTGGTCTGGAAGGGGGCCGGGTATTTCCCAACGTTCTTAGGTGAGACAGTGAACCCGCTTGCCCTTCGAGATGAAGATTTCATGTTCCTTCACAACAGGTTTCTTGCTGCGTCGGGGCGCACGTATGAACCAGCTACGGCCACAGAGGTCCTGAATTGCAAATCTCTCTGTAACTCTGGTGTCCTGCGGCACGTTGGTTGTGGTTACAAGTTAACCTGGGCAAACAGGTATCTGGTCAAAAAAACATAACCAGTGCATCAAAAACGCTCCGGCCCTATCGGGCTTCCACCGGATGAATTGCCCCAGGTTTCCGGTGTTTTGGGCATTAGCTGACTTTGTGATGGAAGTTTATGGATAGTACGACGGAAGAATTGACACCAGAAGAATACGGAGAGGCTTTCGCCGGCAAAGAACCTGAGGCGCTGGAGCAAGCTCTCGATATGCGAAAATTCGAGATAGATCTTTATTGGAGAAGGCTACCTATTTCTGAACGTTTATCGGAGCAAGTTTAGCTGGCTTTATCGCTATACAGGCGTCCGGCTTTGCCAATAAACAAGACTTGGCAATTATCTTAGCTAGCTTGGACCTGGTATTTTCTTCCCTTGGTTTTGTGCAAATCGCGGTAGTAAATTCTGGCAAAAAAACTGGGAGAAGCACGTAGGTCAGCTGGAAGACAAGGTAACTGGCCCTCTATACAAAATCATTCTTGCAAGAAATAAACCTGCTTCTATCCGGAAAAATGTTTAGACGTTCTTACTGGTCCAGGTAGGATTTCTGTATCAAAGATCAATCAGCTCATAAGCTTGTATGTCTGTTTGCTTTGGGTTCTGCTCCTCGGTTATTCACTATCTGAGTTTGATATAGATAAACCTATCAACTGGTTATATGTTCTCATCATAGTGCTAAGTATCTCCATGTGCTTATCGTTCCTTTGTCTCGGTAGGTCGTATGGCGGACGCGTGAGAAGCGCCGCTTCGTTTTCGCGCTATATCAGTGTCGACTAAAAGACCGCACTTGGCCGGATTAGGAATCTTATTCCATATTAATAACAGGGCACATGACGACCCAAAACGGAAAAGCTGGTAATTGCAGCCTCGCGTGTACCAATCCTAGCGTGCCATGAACATCAAAGCTGACGATGAGCGACAATTGCCAAATCATGCTGCCCATGACGCCGAGATAAATAACTTCGCTTGGGCCGCCATTAGTATCCGATGGTGCGTCGAGCAACTACCTTGGTATAGAGAGCCTGAGGCTTCTCATTACCGAAAATCATGTACTGCTGTTATTTTATGAATCCACGACTAAGAGCTCCTTTCAAAACCCTTGAAATAGCTCGCCTGCGTGCCTAGCTTAGCTAATATGGCTAAGAAGATTGTACCTGATGAACTCTGGAAAATTGTCGAGCCGCTCTTGCCACCTGAACCACCCAAGCCTGATGGTGGCAGGCCACGTGTTTCCAACCGTGCCGCCTTAACCGGCATCCTGTTTGTTCTTAAGTCAGGTATCCCCTGGGAGATGTTACCTCAAGAAATGGGATGCGGTTCCGGCGTCACTTGCTGGCGACGGCTGCGTGACTGGCATGAAGCCGGTGTCTGGAAAAAGCTTCATCAGACGTTGCTGGAATACCTGCAAGAAGCTGATCAACTGGATTGGGATCGTGCTTGCATGGATAGTAACTCCATCAAGGCAAAAAAGGGGGATCAGCCATTGGCCCAAACCCGACAGACCGTGGGCGACCCGGAACTAAACGGCACCTACTGACGGATCGAAAGGGAACACCGCTGGCGGTCGTTCTCTCCGGGGCCAATATGCATGACAGTGTTCCCCTATCTGTCCTGCTAGACGAGGTACCCCCGTCGCAGGTCGTCTGGGTCGTCCTCGCCAGCGACCTCGTAAGCTTCACGCCGACAAGGCATACGACTTTGCTCGTTGTCGCCGTGCCTGCAGTAGACGCCATATTCAGGCTCGTATAGCCAGACGTGGTGTGGAAGATACTCAGCGACTGGGACGACATCGCTGGGTGGTTGAAAGAACCTTCGCCTGGCTGGAACAGATGCGTCGGCTCGCAACACGATATGAGCGGCGTACTGACATCCACTATGCGTTCACTTTACTGGGCTGCTCCCTGATCTGCTTGAAGCGACTCACGCGACAGTTTTGAAAGGCGCTTTACCTCTTGCCGCGCGGCTCGCTCAAGAAGGAACTGATTGCCTGTTTGCGCCAGGGTGAAGGTAAACGACGCCCTGGCAGCTATGGCGGTGGAAAACCAGCTGTTGTATCACTCAACCATTTAGACCATCAGTTTGAAGTAACAGCGCCAAATGTTGCTTGGGTGACGGACATCACTTACATCCGAACGTACGAAGGCTGGCTTTATTTAGCGGTGGTTATCAGAGTGCGGGGTTTTTCGCGCACTCTGATAAAACAAGGGGCAGCCCATGGCCGCCCTCTACTGACAGCCTGCGAGGTAGGCCGCTTTCCACGGGGTTGCTTACGCTTCGCGTTTGCCATCCACCAAGCGCGACAGCTGCCATGGGTTGCCGTCCTTGAGCGGCTCGGGCAATAGCCCTTCCGGCAACGCCTGGTAGCACACCGGGCGCAGGAAGCGGAAGATCGCAGCACTGCCTACCGAGGTGGTGCGGCTGTCGGAGGTCGCCGGGTACGGCCCGCCGTGAACCATGGCGTGGCACACCTCGACCCCGGTTGGCCAGCCGTTGGCGAGAATCCGCCCGGCCTTGCGCTCGAGTACCGGCATCAGCGCCTTGGCCGCTTGCAGATCGCCGTCGTCCATCTGCAGGGTAATGGTCAGCTGGCCTTCGAGCTGGGCCGCGACACGCTTTACTTCATCCTGGTCGGCACACTCGATGACCAGCGAGGTAGAACCGAACACTTCTTCTTGCAGCTCGGTCTCGTTCAGGAAGTCGTTCGCCGTGGTGACAAACAGCCCCGCCTGGCACTGGTTGGGCGACTCGCCCACCTGGCCACGTGCGGCTTCACGCACCTTGCTGTTGTTGGACAGCTGGCCAACACCCTGCTGGTAAGCATCGTAGATGCCCGGCGTGAGCATGGTCTGGGGCGCGCTGCCCTTCACGCCTTCTGCAGCGGCCTCGACGAAGGCATCGAGCTCGGCGCTCTTGACCGCAATCACCAGCCCAGGATTGGTGCAGAACTGGCCTGCACCCATGTTGAGCGAGCCGACGAAGCCTTCGGCGATCTGCTTGCCGCGTGCCTTGAGCGCCTCGGGCATCAGGAACACCGGGTTGATCGAGCTCATCTCGGCATATACCGGGATCGGCTGCGGACGCGACTGAGCGGTCTTCATCAGCGCGGTACCGCCGCTCCGCGAGCCGGTAAAGCCCACCGCCTGGATACGCGGGTCGGCGACCAGCGCCTGGCCGATCTCGCTACCCGAACCGAACATCAGCGAGAAGGTGCCTTCAGGCAGCCCGCACGCTTTCACTGCACGCTGTACCGCACGGCCGACCAGTTCGGAGGTGCCGGGGTGGGCGGAATGGCCCTTGACGATCACCGGGCACCCGGCGGCCAAGGCCGAGGCGGTATCGCCGCCGGCCACCGAGAAGGCCAGCGGGAAGTTGCTGGCACCGAACACCACGACCGGGCCCAGGCCGATATGGCGCTGGCGAAGGTCGGCGCGCGGCATCGGCTGGCGGTCCGGCATGGCCGGGTCGATGCGCACGTCGAGCCATTCGCCGGCACGCACCACGGAAGCGAACAGGCGCAGCTGGCCGCAGGTACGGCCGCGCTCACCTTCCAGGCGGGCCTTGGGCAGGCCGGACTCGGCCATGGCGCGCTCGATCAGTTCATCGCCGATGTCCTCGATCTCGCTGGCGATGGTCTCGAGGAATACCGCGCGCTCCTCGAGAGAAGTCTCGCAATAGGTGGCGAAGGCCGTCTCGGCGAGCTCACAGGCACGCTCGACCTCAGCCTTGGTACCACCCAAGTAGGTCGGCTCGAGGATCTCGTTGGTGGCCGGGTTGATGGCGTTGATGGGCTTGGAACTGCCGCTGACGGCGTCCTGGCCAATGAGTAACTTGCCTTCCAGGGTCATGTCGAACTCCTTGCTGTTTGCTGTCAAAGCGATTTCACGTCGATAGGCGCGCTGTCCGCTTCAAAGCGTAGTGGATTGCGCAACGGACGGCCGAAATCGGCGAGGCTGATCTCGAAACGGTCACCCTCGCGGGTGCGAATGTCATCGGCGAAGCTCAGCGTGGCGGTGCCGAAGAAATGCACATGCACGTCGCCGGGCCGACGGAAACCGACGTATTTGAAGTGATGGTGCTCGAGGTTGGCCAGACTGTGCGCCATGTTGGCCTCACCGGTGAGGAAGGGTTTCTCCCATACCGTCTCGTTGTCACGCACGATACGGCTGACCCCCTCCAGATGCGCAGGCAGTTCACCTACCATTAGTTCGGGGCCGAAGCTGCAGGCCCGCAGTTTCGAGTGGGCCAGCCACAGATAGTTGAAGCGCTCGGTGACGTGGTCGGAAAACTCATTGCCGATAGCGTAACCCACCCGCCACGGGTGGCCGTCATCGCCAATCACATAGAGCCCGGCCAGCTCTGGCTCCTCGCCAGCGTCCTCGGCGAAGTGCGGCACGGGGATCTCGGCCTCGGGGGCCACCACGCAGGCGCCGTCGCCCTTGTAAAACCATTCCGGCTGGGCACCGGGGGTGCCAGCCTGGGGCTTGCCGCCCTCGACTCCCAACTTGAACATGCGCATGGAGTCGGTCAGTTCGGATTCGCTGACTTGCGTCTTGGCATGCATGGCCGAGCGCGTGTCCGCGCTGCCCAGGTGGGTGAGTCCGGTGCCGGTGACCAGGCAGTGAGCCGGGTCCGGATGGGTCAGCGGGGGCAACAGGCCTTTTTCGTCGATCAACTGGGCATAGTCGAGCCGGGTCTCGGTCGCTGCGGCTTCGACGATGTCGGCCAAGGAGCACCCCGCGGCGATGGCGCGGCGGGCCAGGCTGTAGGTATCTGCATCGAGCAGCCGAACTTGGCTGTCACTTTCGACCTGGGCGGCATGCACCTGGCCTTGATATACACATTGAATCAATCGCATGCGACCTCCGTTGGTTAGGTTCTCAATGACGCGTCGATGCCGAATCAGCCAAGCAAGGCCAAAAGGCCTACGGAAGACTCATCGGTTATGACTAAAGTCTAGATGAAAATAGATTCTAGTATACTAGTATATCTCATTGTGAAATAAGCTCAACCGATCGATCCGGTGAACGTTGCAGCGCTGAGTGCCAGTTGAAACTTGTCAGGCATAGGCATCGGATAATATCAATTTAAAATTAAGGGTCTTAGCATGAGTGAGTGTAATTTGGTGCAGGCAAAGAAAGGATTCGTCCTGCTAGTCACGGCTTCCGCAATGATGATTGCTTTGGATTCTCAGGCTCAAAGCACAGCCACAATTAAGGTTGCAAATTACTTTGCCGAAGATCATCCACAAAACGTCGCATTGCGGGAACATTTCAAGACATCAGTGGAAGAGAGTTCCGACATGTCTGTGCAGATATTTCCCAATAGCGAACTGGGAGATGAGCGCCAGTACACTAATGGCGTGCGAAACGGCTCTATTGAGATGGTCGTTGCTGGCATGGGTCTCCAAACGGCAGAACCCAAGATTGGCTTTACCGAATGGCCGTTTCTTTTCGAAACATACGATCAGGCCAACACTTTGCTAAATGGTGTAGTCGGTGACGAAATCGAGCCGCTGTTCCGCAAGCTAGGTACGGAACCGCTAGGTTGGACAGCGAACGGCTTCCGAGTGGTCTCGAGCAATCGTCCGATCACTAGCATGGAGGACTTCGAAGGGCTTCGTATGAGGATGCCTAACCTTGCAATGTATGTAGATGTTGGCCAGGCACTGGGCGCCAACGTGCAAACGCTGGGTTTCTCGGAAATCTTTACGGCGCTGGAGCAGGGGGTCGTTGATGGTCAGGACAATCCTTATGCCACGCTTTACAATTCCGGTTGGTATGAAGTTCAAAGCAACGTTCTTGAAAGCCGGCACATGTTCAGCCCCAATATTTACCTCATGAATAAGAAGTTCTTCGATAACTTGAGCGAAGAGGACCAGGATGTCATCAAGCTAGCTGCCGAAGAAGCGATGGAAATGGAATGGCAGCTCATGCAGGAGTCTGAAGAAGACATCAAGGCCAAGCTTAAAGAGGAAGGCCTGACTATTCATATGCCGAGCGATGATTTCCGCCAGAACATGGTCGATGCCATGGATCCTCTCTACGAAGATTTTTATGAAGAGTATGACTGGGCTAAAGACCTGGTAAACAAGGTAAGAACCTACTCGGAGCAGTAACGGTGTGCGGAGCCATGCCTGAAGCATGGCTTCGTAATAGTAGTCCCCCCATCCCCGAGAAGCCGTTATGAATTTTAAGTTATTGAATGCTTTAGAGCATCTACTCAAGGGAACGATTTTCGTATCGCTAGCCCTGATGGTAATTTTCGTTTTTCTGAACGTAGTTCTGCGCTACATGTTCAATAGCGGGCTGGCCTGGTCGGGCGAGGTTGCTCGATATTTATTTGTGTGGATCATCTTTTTGGGCTCGGTGATCGCCGTTAAGGAACAGAGCCACCTTGGCGTAGACATCCTCGTCAGCAAGCTTAACCTGTCTGTGCAAAAGATTTTATATACAGTTTCGACAGTATTAATTGTGGGTGTGCTAGCTCTTGCGCTTGATGGCTTGCTCGGGCTCATCGAATTGAACGCAGGGATAGGTAGCCCGACATCTGATATTCCAGTGAATACCTATTACTACGCTGGCGCAGTTTCTGTCGTACTCATGTCGATCATCTTTGTGATCCATACGGTACGTTTTGTTTTATTCAACAAGAGTGCGCCGCCATGGGCAAATTTGCCCAGCGACCATAAAGAGACGGAAAAAGCTATGGAGGAAGAGTCATGATCTGGCAGTTTTTGCTGGTACTGTTCTCGTTGCTGCTGATCGGGATGCCTGTTGCCTTCGCTATGATGATTGCTGCATCGGTCATGTTGTTTCTCGTAGGTATTTTCAACACGAGCACATTGGCAGAGTATCTTATTACCGGTGCCAACAGCTTTTCCCTTATGGCGATACCGTTCTTTATCCTTACCGGGGAAATCATGAACGCGGGAGGTGTCTCGAAGCGAATTGTCGATTTTGCCTCCTCCTTAGTGGGGCATTTCCGCGGTGGCCTAGGTTATGTAGCAATCATTGCCGGTGTTGTGTTTGCTGGTCTGTCCGGCTCGGCCGTTGCCGATACCGCTGCACTGGGCGCTATTCTGATCCCTATGATGGTTGCTCAAGGTTACAATAAAAATAGTACTACGGGCTTAGTGGCGTCGGTAGGCATCATTGGTACAGTCATTCCCCCCAGTATCCCCATGATTCTGTACGGCGTAGTGGGTGGTGTATCTATTACTCAACTATTCATGGCGGGCATCGTCCCTGGGCTCATTATGGCCATGGGCATGATGCTGGTTTGGTATCTGTTATCAAGAAAGACAACAGCCGGCCGTGTTGAGAAGGCAACCGGACGCGAGCGCCTGCACTATTTCTTGCGTGCTTTCTGGGCGCTATTGCTACCGGGCATTATTATCATAGGGTTGCGCGGCGGCGTATTCACGCCGACCGAGGCTGGCGTGATCGCCGCCGTATATGCGCTGCTTATCAGCTTCGTCTACCGAGAGATCAAGGTCAGTCAACTCTATGATGTACTGGTCGGGACGGCGAAAACAACTGCAATTGTGATGTTGATCGCCTCTGCTGCAATTGTTACTGCGTATGCAATTACGGTGGCCCGTGTACCTGCGGAACTGGCAACAGTACTTGGAGGTATGACCGAAAACCCGACCGTCATGTTGCTGATTATCATGGCCTTCCTGCTACTTGTCGGTTGCGTAATGGATATGACTCCCGCAGTTCTAATTTTTGCGCCGGTGCTGATTCCTGTAGTTGAAAGTTTGGGCATCGATCCGGTCTATTTCGGTGTCCTCATGGTTATCAACCTGTCTATCGGATTAATTACTCCGCCAGTAGGAACTGTGCTCTATGTGGGCTGCAGTATAAGTAAAATAAGTTTGTTAGATATAACGAAAGGTATATGGCCGATGTTGGCAATGTATTTTGCGGTATTGATCAGTTTCATACTTTTCCCGCAGATAGTTACTGTTCCCATGGAATGGTTGTCTAAGTAGGTAAGCACTAATCAACTGATCAGAATTAACCAATATATAGCAGGTATAAAATGGATAGGTGTGCTTACTCAGGATTGAATTACCGCAAGGCTGTCAATGTCGAGGAGCTACGTGCGATTGCCAAGCGTCGTCTACCTAATTTTGTCTATGAGTATATTCATGGCGGCTCAGACGATGAAGTGACTCTTGAGCGTAATCGTGCGATCTTCGACAAGTATTACTTTACTCCCAGAACGCTAACGAAGGTTAGCAAGCAGCGCAGCCTGGAGACGTCAATTTTTGGTAAAAAAATTTCTATGCCAGTGCTGATCGGGCCTACCGGCTTCAATGGCATGGTGACTAAGGATGGTGATACGAAGTTAGCTAGGGCAGCGACACACTACGGTATTCCTTTTACCCTCAGCAATGCCTCGACCACCTCCTTGGAAGACATCTCTAAGATAGATGGCCTATGGCATTGGATGCAGATTTATTTCTATCGCAATCGTGATTACGTTAAGAAGTTAGTCGAGCGCTGCAAGGAGGCCAATTACGATACGATCGTTGTTACTACCGACAGTGCTATATTTGGTAACCGTGAGTGGGACAGAAGAAACTATTCACGACCTTTAGTGCTAACTATGAGAAATAAGTTGCACGTGTTAACCAAGCCGCGCTGGCTCAATGATGTACTAATTCCCGATGGCATACCTCAATTCAAGAATCTTGGCGACCTGCTGCCTCCTGGCGAGACGTCGGTAAAGGGCGCAGCCGCTGTGTTAGGCCAACAGCTCGATCCTTCGCTTAACTGGGATGACATCCGTTGGCTCCGGGACGAGTGGAAGGGCCGGCTTGTCATAAAAGGTATTCTGTCTGTCGAAGAAGCAGCCACCGCAGTAGAAGTCGGTGTCGACGGGATCGTACTCTCGAACCATGGCGGGCGTCAGTTGGATTACTCCGTTTCCCCGATGGAGCTAATTGCCGATATCAGAGCAGAAGTCGGGAATCAGCTCGCCATACTCGTCGACAGTGGCTTCCGACGTGGCAGCGATGTCCTGAAGGCCCGGCTATTGGGAGCCGACGCTGTGTTACTCGGCAGAACCACACTCTATGGCTTAGGGGCAGGTGGCCAGGAGGGCGCTGAGCATGCATTGAACATCATCCGTGAGGAGATGGATCGAATACTCGGCCTCCTAGGCTGTAACGACCTCTCGGAACTCGATTCTGCATCTCTAATGGTGTCATCGTCTCGTTGATGTTTGCCCACTTTCCATCAGAATGGAACTAGTTATGGATACTCAAAACATTCCGAATGTTCTTGTTTTTGGCCCCAAGTCCCCCGATATTCTTGAGGCAATAAGCGAATTCGCGAATCCTATCGCCTACTGGCTGCATGGCTCTCTTGAGGCGTGTCTTGAAGCTTGTGAAGGCAATTTCCGTGCCGTGGTGAATACAGGAGAACAGCAAGTAAGCGCCGAACTTATGTCGCGGCTGCCTGCGCTGGAAGTCATAAGCTGCTTTGGGGTGGGGTATGACGGTGTCGATGTCGGAGAGGCCTCCCGGCGTGATATTGCCGTAACTAACACGCCGGATGTACTGACTGAAGATGTCGCCGATCTAGCAGTGGGGCTAACGCTTGCGGTAAGGCGTAATATCGTTGCTGCGCACAGATACGTTTGTGACGGCTCCTGGGAAAGGCAAGGCCCTATGGCGCTCTCAGCTCAGGTCAATGGCAAGCGTGTTGGCCTGGTCGGCCTGGGGCGCATTGGCAAGGCTATCGCTCGCAGGCTTCAGGCATTTCAGTGTATTTTGCAATATTATGCAAGCACTGAAAAACCTGAGTTGCCATATCGCTTTTATAGTGACTTGGTTCGACTTGCTGAGGAGAGTGACATTCTAATCGTGACGTTGCCGGGCGGTGCTAACACTGACAAGATCATAAACCGTGAGGTCATGCTTGCTCTAGGCAACACTGGCTGTCTGATCAATGTCTCACGAGGCAGTGTGATTGATGAAGATAGTCTTATCGAGCTTCTCGAGACCCGAGCCTTGGGGGCGGCAGGTCTTGATGTCTTTCGCAACGAACCACATGTGCCTGAACCGCTAAAACACATGCAAAACGTCGTTCTGCAGCCACACGCCGGAAGTGGAACTTGGGAGACCCGTTTTTCCATGCGTGATTTGGTGGTTGAAAATTTGCGCTGCCATTTCAATGGGTTGCCATTAATAACGCCGGTTAACTAACTAGTGAGATATTGATGATAGCCTTCGTTTCGTACTTGAGTGGCTTGCTATAGTCACTTAAGCGAAGCTGATATAGGTGAATTTATGGCCCTGCTGGAATATTGAGTATGAATATAATGAAGAGCAATCAAGCAGTCTCTACGAGCAGCTTCGCATACGCCACTATACGTGACAGGATAATTAACCTGTCCCTGAAGCCGGGAGAAAAGATTTCGGAAAAAGAGCTTGCTGATGAATTCAGTCTTAGCCGGACGCCGATACGGGAAGCGATGATCCGGCTCCAGTATGATGGCTTCGTGGATATCCTTGCACAGCGGGGTACTTACGTCACGCCAATTAAGAAGGATACTGTGATGGCGGCGCATTATGCGCGTTCCACACTTGAGTGTGCCCTAGTCCAGGATGCAGCTAGGCAATGTACTGAACAGCAGATCATTGATCTGAAGCTAAATCTTGATGAGCAGGAAGCTGCCTGTCGTAGAAAGACCTACCTTGATATCGAGCGCCTTGACGAAGAATTACACGCAAAAATAGCGGAAGCAGCCGGTTATAGTGAAGTATGGGACGTTATTTATCCTGTACGTCTACATATCAACCGGGTGCGGATGCTATTTCTTGAAGAGCAGCGTATTCCATCCATTATCAGTGAGCATGCTGCCTTGATAAGTGCTATTGAGGCTCGCGAACCGGCACAGGCGCTAGATGCCATGCAAATTCATCTCTCTTATATTCAGACGAACCTAGCCAAACTGGCTGATGCTTACTCGGAATATATTAATAGCTAGTAGTAATTGAAAGTTAACACCTAACAGGTCACCGCACACGGGACTACAGTGTTTCCCTCCTGTCAGGTTGCGCGGGGTCGGTGGCCGACAGATTGGAACTACGCACCGGGATAAGCCCCAGGAGATAGAACTAATCGGCCGCATTTTTTTCTACTGCGCTGAGCCCGCCTTTTTCATCGTGGGGCCGAACGATCGTTTTGAAGCCAGTGGCTGTCGGCACGAACCTGCCTCAACAACTTTTGTCTTAACAATTCGACTTGGTTAGGAGAAGCGCTATGCTCCATGATCGCAATAATAGGCTAGAAGTGTCCGGAGAACATAGGGCAGTCCAAGGATGGTATTCGTGAAGCAGGAGGGAACTCCTCGAGTTTCCTATGCACCCCTTTCGCGAGAAAGTGCGGCGTTCGACAGCGGCGCTGGAACGCAACTTGGCTTACCTGGGATTCGGCCGAATTCCTGCACGATTACCCCCTGGACGGCGTGGTGCTGGATACCGGCTGCGAAAAGACCACCCTGTTCTGCCTGATGGCGGCGCCAACCGTCAATATTCCCGCCATCATGCTTTCGGGCGGCCCCATGTTCAATGGATGGCGCGGTAATGAAAGTATCGGATCGGGAAGCATTATCTGGGCATTGTGCAAACGTTTGGCAGCTGGCGACATCGGCTACGATGAGTTTCTTTTTCGGGCCACCAAATCCGCGTCTTCCATTGGTCGAGGGAAATGCGATATATCAGTCCACGCTGAATGGCCGCTCTTGGCCGATAGCGGCCAAGCCAACTTTGGTGATGCAGAGTTGCATATCCGAGAATCATGGCACTGAATGCATCTGTTGCCAGGGAGAGAATTGCTTAGCCTGTGCTGTTTAGGTGTGTTGTTATTATCTGTATCAACCTGATGGTCGAGAGGAAATTGAACTGACGCCTGATAGCGCCATCGAAGGAAATATCAGATAAAGGTCGGCTTTTGCTGACAAGCTATTACTACCCGTTCTTGCAGGATGGGGTCTTCGCGGAGAACTTTATGGATTATGAACATGCAGTTGTGAAATTCGAAGACGGGATTGGCACCCTGTTCTGCAACGGCTGCGGCATTATCATCGCTGAGGGTACCCAGCATGAGGATAGAGAGCACTACTGTACCATGTGCATGAGCGGCAATTGCAAAGCAAAATTCAAGGACGGAAACTGACATTCCCAGCCCGCTACGCTCCGCGTTTTAGGAAAGGGGGCATGGAATAGATGTTGTGAACATCATTAATCTGAAAACTCTTTAACATCCGCTCTTGGCTGTTTGCTGAAGTAACGAAAAAATAAAGCCAGTTTGACGGATGGAGCTGCCATGATGGCAGCTCCATTTTATATCAGCATCCACTTACAAATACCCCATCTCCGCAAACGACTTACACCCATCACTACCCACCACCACGTGGTCAATCACCCGTATATCCATCAAGCCAAGCGCTTCTTTCAGTCGCTCGGTAATACGCCGATCCGCATCACTAGGCTCAGGATCGCCACTAGGGTGGTTATGAACGAGGATCACAGCGGCGGCGTTGTAAGCGAGCGCTGCCTTTAGTACCTCTCGTGGGTACACGCTGGCTGAATCAATGGTGCCGCGAAACAGCTCTTCAAAGCGGATGACACGGTGTTGGCTGTCGAGGAACAGCACGCTGAAGACTTCGTACTCATAGTCCTGCAGCAACAGCTGCAGGTGCTCAAACGCCTGCGAGGGCTGGGATATCTTGCGGCCTTTGGCGAGCTTGCGGCGTGCGAAGCGCTTGGCCATGGCGATGATGTCAGTTTCCGTGACCGGTGACGTGACTAAGTAGGTGCCCGCGACTTCACCGGTTTTGAGTTTGTTATGGGGCATGATGAGCTCCAAAAAAATAAAGATGCCGGGGTGGTGGCCCCGGCATCTATGTCGTTAATAGTGGATGTGTATTGTGGTTCAGCGGGTGAGTCACGCGGCCATCACTTGACTGATGCGCCGCTCCATCTCTTCATGAAAGGCCTCAACCCGCTCGGCAATCGTGCGAATCAGGGATTCGTCTCGGTAAGCGCGCTTCACAAATAGCGGCATTCCGGGCCAGTAGCTCACAAAGTCGATCCATTCCCGTTCACTGACCCAGAGCCCACCTTGGCATTGGGGCACGTGCTCGTCGGGTATTTCCCCGCTGAGCAGCACCTCAATCTGAAACTTGGGCAGCTTGGTCTTGATCTCCAACAGGCCGTTTCTGCCAATCAGGCTATCCGGTGAGTAGCCCACGTTGTGGTTGAGGATCAGGCCCACTTCTCTAGGCTTCGGTGCGCCGGTCATATCGCGATACAGCGAGCGGGCGACGCTCTCTAGCTCCTGCCCCCGCTTGGTGTGAGCGTTGCCTTGAAACGGCTCGGCCAGCTCACCGGTCATACGCTCGCCGATCAACTGGTGCATGTAGGTAATGGCTCCGGTACCCAACCCACCAGGCCCTTTACCATTCACCAGCAATGCCTTGAGTTCTGACATGGTGACGCGCCCAAGACGCGCCGCCAGCCACTCGGGCGAGCCTTGTGGCATGGTGAGTATCTGCATACACGCCTCCTGTGGGCGATGAGTGGTCGGTCTGAGCCGCTATTTCACGGCTCGCTTGGTAAGGGATGCCCGTAGTTTGTCAAAGTCAGCCTGGGGCACCTGAACCGCCGCACCGTATTTGCCGCTGAACCACTCTTGGGTAGCGACTGGGCATTGGCTGATCAAACGCTGAATCTGCCCCGCCTGAAAGGCCGTGACTCTCTTTACAGCTGCTCGTGTGCTGGTCTGACCGTTATCGTCTTGCCCCCGAGTGGTGATGTTGAGCAACGCGCACAGCACATAGCGCTTGCCGTAGCTGGTGGACGAACCAAACGCCTGTACCGCGTTCTTGTTACCGCTCATATCCGCAGGCAATAGCATGCTGGTCTCTTCCCGATGGCCGTCCTTGTGCATCAGCACGCCCGTGACCTGAATACCGCGTTCCTGTGTCTGAATGCGGAAGCTCACTGCGAAGCCGTGCTTTTGTAGGATGGGGCGAACGGTATCGACGATATCCTCCAGCGTGGCATAGCAGCTGTTGTTGGTTTGCCCACGCTCTTCAATGCTGGGCAACTCGGTCTGCATCGCTGCCATAGCAGCGCTGTAGGCCATCATGGCCTGGCGGTCCATCACCCGTTCCTGCATCTGTAGCAGGCGCTCCATTTTGTCGATATCGACATCCGGGTTAAGAGCTGCTCGCTCGATGACCTGAATAATAGCGGTGCTATCAGCAGTAGGATGCGCTTCTAGCGCCGCTGAGTTTGGGGAATGTTGAGCGTTGGCGTCTGCTGGAATGGAAGGTACTGGGCCTTTTTGGGGAGACGCATTTACTACATGAGTACGCTGTGCCATGGGGCACCTCCTTTTATGTGAATAGAGAAATGCGGGCTAGTCAGCCCTGTTCATGGGGTGTGTCATTTAACGAGCGCCGGAACGTCGGGTAAGTGACGCGCAATGTCAGCGGGATCGATACGCTCCAGGCGTATCTCCGCGCGATAAAACTCGCCCTGGGCGCACACCAGCGACGTTGCGTTGTGGGCGTCGTGCTCTAGCAGTTGTTTGGTTAGTCGAGTGAGCGCCATCTCAATGGCGTCGGAAATAAAGCTCATGCAGTTACCTCTCGGCATAAGCCCCACAGCAAAACGCCCAGCCTTTTCAGGGGCTGGGCGTCTATGCCGTGAGGGTGAGGATGATCATTAGGTGAATCGCTTGTGGGGGTGGGTGTATGGATGGTTAAGACACCAGCTGAAGGGCGGCATCTAAGGCCTCTTGTTTGAGCTGTGCCCCCTGACCAAACCAGGCTGAGTCCATACGGGTATCGTTACTGCGTGCCCGCTTGTCGTGATCGACGTACTCAGTCACGGCATTGAGCAAGCCCCAGGCCGTGTCTTTGGCGGTCACCAAGTGAGCGCCACGCCCTTCGCCGTGGTAGAGCTTCTGCACCTTATTCAGCGCTCGGTAGTTGGGCAGTTTGGAGGGATCGTCCAGCGGCTTCTCGGCCCCACAAATTACCGACTGAAGATACTGCTGTGCTTCCTGCCGAGTAATTTTACGCTCCGCTAGGGTTTTCATCCGGTACATGAAGTCATTCCATTGCGACACCGAAATGCCTAACTGACGCTTCACGGCACGCGGATCAAACTCTGAACGATGGGGCACTTTCACCGCTTGCGACGTGCCATCGACGGCAATTTGCAGCGTGTTGTTGCACACCACCCGCACCGTGGTGGGTGTGGCCATGGTGGCAAGGGTGCCATCGCAGGAAGTGGCCAACAGCAGGTAGTCATTGACTTCATCCTGACCTTTGAGCGACGTGCTTAAGCCGCTACGGGCTAACGCCCAGAACTTACGTCCGCCTTTCAGCACGCCTGCTGTCTCCAGCTCATACCCGGCGTATTCCGTCAGGTCGCGATAGAACTCCAGGATCTCTTCAGGCTGTACCACCTTATAGCGCTGAGACACCACCGATAGCGGTGCTTTGGTATCTGAGCGGTAGAGCACCTTTTGCTCAGGGAACGAGTGAATGCTGCCAAGGTGGCTAGCTCCTTCGGCGATAAAGCGCACCGGCGCTTCTTCGATATGCCAGTTCATACCGGCCTGTTGCTGCCAGACCTCCAGCGGTTGATGACGAGACAGCTGTTGCCCCAGGCCATGCCAAGGGGTATCGCCAACGTAAGCCATGTGTTCAACGAGATGTGCCATGATAATTTCCTCATAGAGTTTTAATCAGTATCAATACAAACCACTCGTCGCCCGCCCTAACAGGAAGCGGGCTAGGCCGTGGTAACGCATACGAGATAGGAATCAGTGAACTGCGATTAGCGAGAGGGATAGCTAGCCTGGATTTCTCACAGGGT
>NZ_DFBS01000044.1 GCF_002366715.1 Halomonas sp. UBA3074
CAGGCCAAACCGTCTGGCCAGCGGTACCGCGATCACCGCCGCCACCAGGTATATAAACGCCTGAACAAAGTAGTCAGTCATCAGAGTCCTCAGTCATGTCCGTGGGCCGAAAAGCAGATATCCCTCTTCTAACCTTAGACCAACGGCTGCATTTCGCTTCCGGTCACCCGTCGAGCATGCACGATGAGCGTGGCGGCGACTTTCAGCCCCTGCTCGCGGAGTCGCATCAGGCAGGGCAGGCCGTGCAGATATTGTTTCAATCTAACTAATAGCTCTAGTTCGTTCCGGGCCTTCGCCCCTCCACCGGGCGGCCTTTTCTCCGCTTCGCTACGTAAAGGCCGCTGCTGAATGTAGGCGTTACATCAGGAAAGTCTCAATGGCGGCTTCTGGCCGACAGTTGCCATTGAAACACGACCGTATTTAGAGCGTCAGTCATTTTCTATAATGGTAATAGTGGGGATCAATATCTTCATTTCCATGAAGACAGTAGCGGCGCGCTGAATTTTTGTCAGCCAGCGCGTCAAGTTTTTGAGGGGCATTACCAGCGCCATAGGCGAAATACGTTTTGAACACTTTACCAGTTGGGTAAGCCAGCGGGTCAATTAGCTCAACTTCACCGTCTGCATACTCTTCCCTGAAGAGAGAAAGCAAGGCGTTGACCACTCTGGCTCCCAAACGCGGTGGTTTCGGCGGCTGACTCCCTCTTATTGAACCTATAAAAAATCAGTATTTTCATAAATGATCTCCCTTGTTGTCGCACTGATGAGTCTATGCGGATGGTGATAAAACTGGTAGCCAGAAAGCCAAGGCGACCAGCGTGGCCAGCAGTACCGGCGGTGTAATCAGCAGCCCGATTTTCATATACTGGCCCCAGCCAATTTTGTACCCCTTGCCCGCTAGCACATGTAGCCAGAGTAGGGTGGCGAGACTGCCAATCGGAGTGAACTTGGGCCCCAGGTCATTACCAATGACGTTAGCGTAGATCATCAATTCCTGGGTTACCGCAGGCACATTCGCCTGATCGATAGCCAGCGCACCGACCAGCGTCGAAGGCATGTTATTCATGATGGACGCCACGATGGCCGAAAGAAAACCGGTGCCAATGGTCGCGATGAAGTCGCTCTGTAGTGCCAGCCACTCAAGCACCATGGCACCGTAATGGGTCAAGCCCGCATTACCGAGCCCGTAAACAACAAGATACATACCGATCGAAAACAGCACGATTTGCCAAGGGGCGCTGCGCAGCGCGCCCGGCACAGAGACAACTGCGCCACGTCCCGCCTTCCACCAGCGTCCTGCAATAGCCATCAGTAGAAGGGCGCCTGTTCCCGTTACAAAGGCGATGGGAATACCGAGTGGCGCGGTCACAAAGTAGGCGATAAGCAGCGTAGCCAGCAGCGGAAAAGCTGTCCAAAATACTAGAGGATCTTTAACGGCTGAGCCCGGTGGGTCGAGATTCTCGACGCTATAGCGCTTGGGAATGCGACGGCCAAACGCAATCCAAAGCACCGCCAAGGTGGCGGCGATGGAGACAAAATTCACCGGGACCATGACCGCCGCGTAACGGTCAAAGCCAATATCGAAGTAGTTGGCGCTGACGATATTGACGAGGTTAGAGATTACCAGTGGCAGGCTGGCGGTATCGGCGATAAACCCGGTCGCAATGATGAACGCCAACGCCGCAGGCGGCTCAAAATTAAGGCGCAGGAGAATAGCGATAACAATGGGCGTCAGCAGTAGGGCTGCACCGTCATTGGCGAAGAAGGCAGCAATGACAGCGCCCAGGATGACGACCAGCGGGAAAAGCAAATGACCACGCCCATTGCCCCAGCGCGCCACATGCAGCGCGGCCCAGGCGAAAAATCCTGCCTCGTCTAAAATCAGCGAAATAATGATCAGCGCGACAAACGTAAACGTGGCGTCCCAGACAATATCCCATACCACGACAATATCGGCTAAATGCACCACGCCCATGAGCAGTGCCACTAACGCGCCGCCCAGTGCGCTCCAACCGATACCCAACCCTTTGGGCTGCCAGATCACCAGAACCAGAGTGACGACAAAAATAGCCAGTGCCAACATGAAATGACTTTAGCCTCAGTGAGTGTTTTGGTTAACGCGGTGCGAGAGTTCTTCAGCACTCTCGACACGCTCTGAATAGCGGTCGGTAAGGTAGGCGGACCTGTCTCGCGTCAGCCAGGTAAACTTCACAAGCTCTTCACACACATCGACAATACGCATATAGAGCGGTGACGGTTTCATGCGTCCGGCATCGTCAAACTCGGTGAACGCCTTGGGTACAGAGGACTGGTTCGGGATGGTGATCATGCGCATCCATCGTCCGAGGATTCGCATCTGATTAACGGCATTGAAGCTCTGGCTGCCGCCAGACACTTCCATCACCGCCAACGTTTTACCCTGAGTAGGTCGAACGCCGCCCAGCGATAGCGGAATCCAGTCGATCTGGGTTTTCATTACACCTGTCATCGCACCATGCCGTTCGGGGCTGACCCACAGCATACCCTCGGACCATTGGGCCAGTTCGCGTAGTTCTTGGATTTTTGGGTGGTCAGCCTCCGAGTCGTCGGGGAGCGGTAAACCCGACGGATTAAAGGTGCGGACTTCACAACCGTACCAGCGTAGCAACCTCATAGCCTCTTCGGACGCCAGGCGCGAAAAAGAGCGTTCGCGCAGTGAGCCGTAAAGCACCAGAATTTTGGGTGGATGACGCAGTGCATCGGGTCCTGCCAGCGCATCTACATCAATCGGGAGCAACTTTTGTGGGTCAATGTTGGGTAGCTCGTCGACACTATTAGGGCTACTCATTGGTACCCCCATCGATGTGCACAACGTCACCACCTTCTTTGGTAAACGTCGTTACCGGGTTGGCCAGTATCTCAAGAACGCGTTCTGAAGGACGGCACAGCCGTGCGCCTTTATTTGTTAACACAATCGGACGGTTGATCAGGATGGGGTGCGCCATCATGGCGTCTATCAGTTGATCATCGCTTAACGCTAGATTATCGAGATTAAGCTCCTCAAAGGGCGTGCCCTTGCGGCGCAGTAGCTCTCTTGGGGTAATCGCCATCATCGAGATCAGTTCGACCAGCCGCTCGCGACTAGGAGGTGTTTTTAGGTATTCAATTACTTGTGGTGTCTCTCCGGACGCTTCTATTATCGCTAGCGTATTACGCGAGGTGCCGCAGGCTGGGTTGTGATAAATAGACGTTTTCAAGTGCTCTCACTCCTTATCTTCATTGGTGGAACATTCATTGAAGCCTTCCATAAACGGTTTACAAACCTCGGGATGGCCTGCACAGCAATCGCGAATCAAAAAGCTTAGTGTTTGTTGCATATGATCAAGATTGGCGCGATAGATAATTGAGCGACTCTGCCGACGGGATATGACCCATCCGGCCCGTGAAAGCACCGAGAGGTGCGCCGACATAGTGTTATGTGGCACCGATAACTGACGCGCAATTTCGCCCGCAGGAAGGCCTTCGGGCTCATGGCGTACCAAGAGACGAAATGCTTCGAGACGAGTCTCTTGAGAAAGTGCGCTAAAACTGGCAGTGACGTTTTTTATTTCCATATGTCTAGTATTGTGGACGTATAGATAAATAACAATCAATTTATCTACTGGGCGTTACTTGGAATGTTAGAACTTAGCTTTGCTTAACGTTCGCTACTGGCTGTCGCTGTGTGGAAACCAACTCTCTCTGAAATCGCTTCCACCGACAAGGAAGTGGTTTCCAACAGTTCGCGCCCTCGTCGTAACCGCTCGTTCACTAACCACTCCACGACCGTCATGCCGGTCGCTTTTTGAAAGTGACGCGTGAAGGTACGTCTGCTCATGGCCGGACAACGACGGCCCGAAATAGGCCGTCGTTTCTCCTTATCAAACTGCTGTCTGTTCTGGCATTTCCAACGCGTCATCTACCTCTATCCCTAGATACCTGACGGTGCTTTCCAGCTTCGTGTGACCCAGGAGCAGTTGCACTGCTCTCAAGTTTTTCGTGCGACGGTATATCAGCGAAGCTTTTGTACGACGCATCGTTTGCGTGCCATCAACTGATGCATCTAACCCTATTTCGGTAACCCAGGCTTTCACAATACGGGCATATTGGCGCGTTGAAAGATGCTTTGCACTATTGATTCGGCTGGGAAACAAGAAGTCCTCGCTCCGGAGCTGAGCAAGCTGTATCCAGTCGATAATAGTGATGCGAGTTTGCTCGGTAATTTCGAACTGGACAGGCCGATGCGTCTTTTGCTGCATCACAATAGCTCGTGGAGATATGCATGCAACATGGGCTATATCCCGCACTCGTCAATTGACAAGGTCGCAGCCCCGTAAATTGCTATCGATGGCTAAATTGAAGAGGGCAAGGTCTCTAGTCTTTTTCGCAAGCTGTAGGCGAACACGGATGGCCCAAATATCTCTAAGACGCAGTGGAGCTTTCTGCCCAACCAACTTGCCTTTATTCCAAGGTGTTTTACGAATCAGGTTTTTTACTTACTCATTGAGATTAACCTGCCGAGCGAGTTGCGACATAACGCCCTATGCGGGCAACAGATAATCTTCAAATAATGTTGTGCTGCCACCATAGCTGTACAACATTATCGTAGGGACAGATTATTTTATGTTGCAACAAAGTATTGCCATTGGGCCGATGGGTTTCAGCCTTCACCAGCTATTGATTGGTTTTTCTTTTATGTTAGCCCTCCTTGTCGGTGCACTACTGGGCCGCCGCCGCCATGTTCCCGTGAGTGATACGCTATTTACGCTACTTTTTGTTGCAATTCTCGGCGCGCGCTTAGTTTTCGTAGTGCGCTACTGGGGTGAATATGATGGCTTATTAGACCGCTTAGATATTCGTGATGGAGGCTTTGATATTATTGGGGGGATTTTAATTGGCCTTGCGTATGCCAGCTGGTCTTTATGGCATTTTCCTCGCCAGCGCATCCCGCTAAGTGGAGCACTCTTGGCAGGTGGCTTTGTATGGAGCTTAGCTGCTGGCAGCATGCTATTGATGGAGCAACAATCACGCCCACTGCCTAAGGCTCCACTTATCACCCTTGATGGAGATCCCATCAACTTGCCGCAAATATCACAAACTAGCCAACAACCATTAGTGGTTAACCTATGGGCGAGCTGGTGCCCGCCTTGTATTCGTGAAATGCCTGTATTTGAAGAAGTTCTAAGGAATGAAGCGGAGACTACCTTTGTGTTTATCAACCAAGGAGAATCGCCGACACACATTGATGCTTTTATGAACAAACATGATTTCACGCTAGATAATGTTTGGCTAGACCCCCGCAATGCCATTGGCCAAGCCACCGGTGCCCACGCCATGCCAACCACACTTTTTTATGATGCCGATGGGCAACTGGTCAATACGCACTTTGGCGAGCTTTCCAGCGCTACCTTGCAACGTAGCCTGGAACGTTTGCGCTGACCCGCATGCATATCGTTCAACCTCTGCTGTCTAATTGAAAATGCCCCACTTAAACAGGATGTAGTAATGCGCTTAAATCAACACGCTTCTATTAGCAGTTTTCTCCTACTGGCAGGGCTTAGTGGCCTTTCAGCTAGCCACGCCGATCACTTACCCGCCCCCGTTCAGGCCCTCGCCGACCAAGGGATAGAAATTCACGGACAGTTTGATGCCCCTGGCGGGTTACGCGGCTATGGCGCTAGTGTCCAGGGCCGTGACATGGCGATCTACCTGACGCCCGATAAAGAACATGCCATTATCGGCACATTAATGGATAGCCGAGGCAATGATCTTACTGAAGCGCAGTTGGATGAGCACGTAAGAGCGCCCTTGGAAGCTGAAACCTGGCAGGCATTCGAGGCCAGCCACTGGATTCAAGATGGCGACGTGGATGCACCGCGCACCATTTATACCTTTACGGATCCAAACTGCCCCTACTGTCGTCAACTCTGGCATGCCGTTCGTCCTTGGGTCGAAGCCGGTGAGGTACAGCTACGTCATATCATGGTAGGTATTTTAGCCCCTGACAGCCCCGGCAAAGCAGCTGCTATCTTAGGTGCCGATGATCCTTCCGCAACGTTACATGCACATGAAAGCGGCGACCAAGAGATAGAGGCCAGCGCTCAATCTCGTGAGATCGAAGAACAGGTGTATGCCAATAACCAATTATTTGAAGAGTTGGGGTTATACGCTACGCCGACAAGCGCCTTCCAACGTGAGACAGACAACGGCACTCTTCGAATCGACCGAATAGAAGGCATGCCCAGCGAATCACGGTTAATAGAAATGATGGGCAGTGAAACGCCCTAACACGTCAATTGAAAACTCCACCGCATGCTAATTTAACTCTGCGGTGGAGTAGAGCCAGTATCAATCCTCGCTTAGGTTCTCAAATCTAGGCATCCCTACGTTCCATGGCTGTGCGTCGCCTTTGTCACCAAAGTTATCGTGATCGCCGAGCACATGATCATCATGCTCGCGGGCTTTGCCATAAAGTGAGCGACCATGGAAGCGTTCGGCTGTCTCAGCGACATCACCCGTGTAGCGGGGGTCTTGAGGGCGTTCTTGGCTGCTTACATAATAGGCAATATCCCAGGCCTGCTGGTCTGAGAGCGAGTGAGGTTGGCCTAAGGGCATATTATTTTGAATGAAACCGGCCGCAGTGTCTAAACGAGCAATACCGGCTCCCCAATTGTTCGACCCATCACCCCAGGGAGCAGGAAAAACATACTCGCCGTTCTCGTAATGCCCTGAACCATCTTCTTGGTGGCATATTGCACAGTTTTCTTGGTAGGCAGCTTCACCACGTGCATAGTCAGGAGCTTGCTCAGGTTCATCCGGCGCAGGAAAACCACGTCCATAAATCGGTTTGTCTGGATACATCGGCGCACCGGTGGCCAACCACTGATGGTAGGCGCTGAGTGCCAACATTTCATCACTGCCATACTCAGGAGGCACACCATTCATAGAGTAGGCAAAGCAACCTGCGATACGCTCTTCAAGGCTATTCACATGCTGATTTTTACCGCGAAAATCAGGTAGTGTTACTGCTGCCGTCCAAACAGGCGCACTAAATGGTTGACGACCTTCGCCTAGATGGCAGCTAGAACAATTCATATCGTTATAAACATACTTATCGCGCAGCTGCTGAGTATCCGTAAATAGCTCGTAGCCGTAGCGAATGACCTTTTTTAACTCAGGATGAATATCCGCCGCTTCCAGGTCTTCCATAGTCGGCGGCACATGGACCAGCTCGCCCTCCTGGGGTGCAGGATATCCGAGTTCGGTAAGGTTCTGATAAGGCATCGCCTCGCTTTCAGACTCCCCATTAGCGGCATATGCCGTCATAGCCAATCCGGCAACCAGTGAGGTGGTCGCGATTGCCAGGACAAGAGTGCGTTTATGCATTGTCATCATTATTCTCCCGCTGCCTGGCTAGCGTTTTGGCGGGCATACCACGCCGAAACGGCCTGAATATCATCATCACTTAAACGCTTAGCTATCGATCCCATTAAATTTTGTGGATCATTAGAGCGCTCTTCATCTTTCCAAGCCTGTAGTTGAGCTTGAATGTAGCCAGCGTGTTGACTGGCGATGCCCGGAAAGTCACTACCAACGCCCATACCCCCTGGTCCATGGCAGCTTTTACACGACACAATATAGGCATCCCAGTCACCACGATTAGCTAACTGCTCGCCGCGCGCCAGAAGTGCTTCGTCCGCCTTATCACCGCCTTGCCCCGGGGTAACTTCTAGCTGACTGTAGTACGCCGCTACGTCTAGTACCTGCTGGTCATCAAGCATATTGGCAAATGGCATCATCGTAGCACTTTGGCGTCGACCCTCTTTAAAATCATGCAGTTGCTTAACGATATATGCTGCATCTAAACCCGCTAAGCGGGGCCACGATTCGCCATTTTCTACATGCAGCCCACTGCCATCGGCTTGGTGACAGGCGGTGCAAGTGGCAGCTGCCAATAGGCCTCGGCCTGCATCACCCTGCTCTGCGAGCGCGCTTCCGGCCACCAGGCCAGCCCCCAATAACAGACCAAACCTTCTCAGGTAGTTATTATTCATCGTGATTTTCCTTCTGACGTTATCGTTGTCTTTTGTTAACACCTTATTGAATAGAAACACTACCCAGACGCCTATGGCTTGGTCGTTTTTGGCATCGTCACAGGCATTACCAAGCGCGCGGTAAACCCTCCTTCAGCGGGGCTAATAAAGGTAACTTCACCGCCAAAACGCTCGCCGATTGCCGTCACTATAGCTAGCCCAAGCCCGCTCCCTTGCTGCTTACTGGCGCGCCAAAAGCGTTGCGTTATTTGCTTAAGCGTCGCTTCATCCACGCCTGGCCCCTGGTCACTAACAATAAACGTAAGGAAACTCTCACCAGGCTCCCACTGCACTTCCAGCGTAATGGGCATATCTGATGATCCATGCCGCAGAGCGTTATCTAGCAAATTTCGTAAGGCGGTAACCGCCAGCTCCCGTGGCATGGCGAGTGTGGCTTCCGGCCATCGCGGCGGTAAAACAAAACGCTCTAGGTGAGGTTCGTGAGTATCGGCTATCGCGTTCTCAGCTACTTCCGCCACATGACTCGCTTCTCCATCATCAAAGCGTATACGTCCTTCCACGCGAGCCAAGGTGAGTAATTGATCTAGCGTTGAGTTCAACCGGCCCACACCTTCTTCAGCATGGCTGAGTGATTCCATTGCTGCGCTTCCCTCTAAGCGACGAGCCACTTGAAGGTGAGTTTTGATCGCAGTGAGGGGCGTACGTAACTCATGAGCGGCGTCGTTAGTAAAGCGTTGCTCGCGGATAATGGTTTGTTGGATTCGGGCCAACAGACCATTAAGGGTGTCAATCAGCGGTCGAATCTCTTTGGGTAGGCCATAGGTAGCAATGGGGGCCAACGCATCAGGATGGCGATTCGCGAGAGACTCGCGTAACCGTGTCAGTGGCGCTAAACCTCGCCAAATTCCTAACCACAACGCTATCATGCTGCCCACAAGTGCAACGATGAAGGGGACGACGGCTAATCGCACGACATCGTTGAGCAACATGTTGCGCTCATCCATACGATCAGCCGTGGTAATGACAATACCATCGCGTTCATAGGTAAAGACCCGCCACGTCACGCCCCCTGCTTGTCGGTAAGCATGTCCCTTTTCGCCCGGCGCGAGAATATTGTCCATATCGGCATGAGTACGCGCCATAATTTCACCTGCGGGGGAGTGTACTTGGCAGGCGAGTCCTTCTATGGAGGGGATGGACAGGACCGGTTGCTCGGCGTTCTGCCATACTTCAATCGGCAGTTGGAGAACTAAACCAGCTACCATACGTGCCGATTGGGCCAAACGCTGGTCCAGGGTGTCGACAAACTTTTCTTCTAGGTCTCGCATTAACCAAGCAGCGGCGATACCCCATAGTAGGGCCAGGGTGAAACCCAGCGTGAGCAACAAACGGGCACGTAAACTCATAGCTGACCCTTATAGGGCGTACCCGCTAAATGCACCGCCTCTGCCTTACCTAATCGGTAGCCGAACCCTCGCACTGTTTCGATGACGCCACTGCCCAACTTGCGGCGCAAATGATGAATATGCACATTGAGTGCATTACTCTCGACATCATCATTCATGCCATAAATGCTATCTTTAAGCTGGTCTGCGGAAAGTACGCTACGCGGCGACTGAAGGAACGTTTCGAGCAGTACCAGCTCTCGGCGTGAAAGCATTATCAGTTGGCCTGCCACGTAAACTTCCCGTGCCGTAGGGTCTAGCGCAAGCTCTCCATGGTTAATCAAAACACGGCTGCGCCCAGCAGCCCGGCGTAATAGAGCCTGCAATCTCGCCACTAATTCATTTAAATCAAATGGTTTAACCAAATAGTCATCGGCGCCACCTTGTAATCCATCCACTCGGTCACGCACGGCATCTCTTGCTGTAAGCACTAATACTGGCACATCGATCCCTTGCTCACGCCACTCTGATAATAATTGCAGGCCATCTCCATCGGGTAAGCCGCGGTCAAGGATGACCACATCGCTGGACACCGTTTGCAGCGCCTGACGGGCAGCTTTAAGGGTTGATACGTGATCCACCACAAAATCGAATGTCATTAATCCGGAGCGAATGCCTAAGGCGACAAGCGGATCATCTTCAATTAGCAAAACGTGCATAGCAGTTTCCTTTTTATTACCCGTCAGCATGACTAACGGGCATTAACTCTGCGTTAAGGAGGCGGCATCAAGTCCCAAAAGCACCCTCTTTTTTTGTTCCTAATTGCCAGGAACAGCTGTCTTAGCACGTAAACGTAAACCTTGAGCAGGGTAAGTACATTACTCAGCGGACTGAAAGTCGCTGGGGGGAGGTGTAGCGCGCAGAAATAAACTCCGCTCTCTTAACAAAGGAGAGCAGAGAGTTGATTTGGCATGTACATATCGGCCCTGCCCACTGAGGGTAGGACTTGCTTGGCCTGATGAGCATTCGCTTAGATAAGCGAATGCGTTCTTAACGTTCTACTCTGTCCAGCACTTCGTACATACGATCACGTGGGCTTGCTGGCGGAGTACTTACTAGGTGGGAAAAGTCTCCACGTAATGCTTTAAGCGCATAGCGTTCTTGATCGATTTCTTTTGAAGTGCGTACACCACGTTTTCGAAAGATAATGATGGGTGGACACCAGCCCTGCAATGCGTGTTGCAGAAGAAAACCGGTTACCGCCGCAGGCAACAGAAGCCAACGCTTAGCGACTAACGCCCCAAGGGCCACACCAGCCAGGCTTAGGGTAGCCGCATTCGCTTCCAGAGTGCGTTCAATGTCCCACTCATGGTCAAGTTCGTGCAGCCGTTGTTCAATTTCATGGGGGTGTTCGGCGAAGTACGCAATGTTGTCTTCGGTGCGCCGCCGGATATGCTGGTTGATGCTGTCAGCAGTATTCTGCTCAACGCGTGAAGTCGTTGAAGGGAGCATACGACCTCCTTTTCCTAATTTAATTTGTCCAACGTCATCCTTTCTTCAGACACTAGTTATCTTTCGTTAACCTAAAACTACACTTCGAAACCTGTACTTCAATCGTAGCAAACAATGGTTGAAGCTCAAGCGCCGATCAGCGGCTGCCTGAGAACCGCTTTGCTAACCACCAACCGCCAATCATTGCCAAAAGCATCGCGACGAGAGGCGTGGTCAGTCCGACGAACGAGGCGATGGCAGGACCTGGACAGTAGCCCGAAAGCCCCCAGCCAATACCAAAGAGCGCTGCCCCACCGAGCAGGCGGCTGTCGAGTTCACGCTTGGTTGGTAGTTGAAATTTATCACCAAAAAAAGGGCTGCTCCGACGCAATACCAACCGGTAGCCGATGAAGGTAGTGATGACGGCCCCGCCCAGTACAAAGGCCAGGGTAGGATCCCACTCGCCGGCGATATCCAGAAAGCCGAGCACACGCGCCGGATCGGTCATGCCTGAAATGGCGAGGCCGAGTCCGAACAAAAGCCCTGCGGCGTAAGCCATTAAGGTTCTCATGCTCCACCTCCCATCACGTGTCGGGTGATATAGACGGTTGCCATGGCACTCAGCAAAAACGTGACGGTAGCCGCCATCGAACGCGGCGATAGACGTGACAGGCCACATACCCCATGACCACTGGTACAGCCGCTGCCGAGCCCTGTCCCGACACCCACCAACAGCCCCGCAATCAACATCAGCATCACGCCACCGGCGGGATCACCAATAACCTCATTGGGCTGTCCCACCACGTTTCCAAGACCGCCTCCCGCCAGAACGAGCACAACAGGCCCGGTGACCAGGCCAACCAAGAACGCGGCCCGCCAAGCGCTGTCGCGCTTTGGACGCGTCGTCACCAGCGTGCCGGCGATGCCGCTGATACCGGTGATACGTCCTAGCGTGGCCATCAACCAGGTGGCGGAAATACCGATGAGTATACCGCCGGCCAATCCTTGCAGATTTGAAGTCCAATCCACTTCACTTACTCCTTAGTTTGGTGAACCTGTTGGGTGTTGGTTGCCTGAGCCAACGACGTTTCCTCTTGATGCAGACTGCGCCAAGCATCGTAGGTGCTGAGGAAGACCTCGCCGCCGAGCGCTTTCATAAAATCGGAGCCACGAAGCTTGTCCATAACCGGCCCCTTGACCTCGGCCAGATGCAGCACCACGTCGGCATCCTTCAACCGAGCGTTGATCTCCTCAAGGCTTTCCAAGGCCGAGGCGTCGATGGTATTAACTGCCTGACACGCCAGCACGATATGCTGCAATTCGAAGTCCCGGGAAATAAAGGCCATCACGGTATCCTCAAGGTAACGGGCGTTGGCGAAATAATGGCTTTCGTCGATGCGGAGTATGACCAGACGCTTATCGGTCTCAACGTCGTGGCGCAGGACATTTCGGAAATGCTCGCTGCCTGGAACTCGGCCGACCACGGCGCTATGGGGACGGCTGGTACGGTAGAGATGCAAGGCGAGCGATAGCCCTACGCCGGCCAGGATGCCGCTTTCCACCCCATGGCCCAGGGTGGCGATGATGGTTACCAACATGGCTACGCCATCACTGCGGGAATAGACCCAGTTTTTTTGCACCGCGCCCAAATCCACCAATGACAGGACGGCGACGATAATGGTTGCGGCGAGCGTGACGATGGGGAGGTAGGCGATCAACGGTGTCAGCAGCAACGCGGCCAGTGCGATGCCAATGGCCGTGAACGCACCTGCCGCTGGCGTCTGAGCGCCGGCATCAAAATTGACCACCGAGCGGGCAAAGCCACCCGTCACCGGCATGCCGCCAGAGAAGGAAGCCGCAATATTCGAAGTGCCAAGACCGATCAGTTCCTGGTTTGGCTCGATGCGTTGCCGACGCTTGGCGGCCAAGGTCTGACCTACCGATACTGACTCCACGAAACCGACCACGCTTATCAGCAAGGCAGCTACTAACAGTTCACGCCATAGCCCAAGGTCCAAACCTGGTAAGGTAAGCGGAGGCAGCCCGGCCGGTACTTCGCCCACGATGGCTACGCCGTGCTGGTCGAGCTGCCAGGCCCAGCTCGCGAGGGTGGTCAGCGCCACGGCAACAATCGGTGCTGCCTTGGACAGCATATCCGCTGAGCGTGACGGCAGGCCTAGCGACAGGAGCCCTGGTTTCAACCAACGCCGGGCAGCATAAAGAAAGGCCAGCACACCTAAACCGATGGCAAGAGTAATGCCATTGAGGCTTCCTACGTTTCCCCACAGGTCGCCCAGCAATTCGATCATGTTGTGACCCGAGGCTTCCACCCCCAGCAAGTGGCGGGCCTGACCGATCGCGATGAGCAGCGCCGAGGCGGTGATGAATCCGGATATCACGGGATGACTGAGGAAATTGGCCAAGAAGCCCAGTCGCGCAACCCCCATGAGGATGAGAAGCAAACCAGACATCAGTGCCAGTACCAGTGCAGCACCCAAGTATTCCGGCGACCCTTGCGGGGCGACACGACCGATGGCCACCGCTGTCATCAGTGAGACCACTGCCATTGGCCCTACGGCAAGGGTGCGGCTGGTCCCGAAAATCGCATAAACGAACAGCGGAGCGATGCTTGCATAAAGCCCCACCTCGGGGGGAAGGCCCGCCAGCATGGCGTATGCCAGCGACTGCGGGATCAGCATGACGGTCACGATTACCGCTGCCAACAGGTCACTGACCAACTTATCGCGTCCATAGCCGGGCAGCCACTGGAGTATAGGCAGATAATGCTTCAGGCTGGCCATAGCACGCTTAGGTCCTAGCTTCACCCTTTGCCTGATGGGCTTGTTGTTCAAGCCTGTCGCGCAAGGGCTCCAAGTCATAGCCAGCCGCTTTGGCTGATGCGATCAGCTCAGATACCGGCCGCTGCGGGGCGAGTGATAATGCCCACAGATGGGCCACGCGTTTTCCCGTTCGGCAGAAGCCGAGCACGGGGGCCTTTGCAGAATGCAGCACATCGGCGTAGGCGTCGATGTCCGCCTTTGCGTATTCCCCAGGCTTTACGGGAACTTCATGCCAGGCCATGCCCAGTGATTTTGCCTTAGCCTTTAGAGCATCGGGATCCGGCTGGTCATCACTTTCCCCGCGCGGGCGATTGGAGATAATGGTGCGGAACCCTTGTTCGGCGAGCTGTTCAAGCTCGTCGAGGCGAGGTTGTGCTGTCACATAAAGGCGATCATCGAGCGGTTTGATATCCATAGGTTACCTCCTTGGCCGTTTTAGGAGCGCGCCTCATCCCAGGCGGCCCCCGGTAGAGCATCGAGGGGAATCTTCAGGTAACGACGACCATTATCCTCTGGCTCTGGCAGGTCGCCGCCCCGGATATTGACTTGCAAAGCGTGCAAGATCAGTTTCGGCATGGGCAGCTTGGCGTCGCGCTCGTTACGCAAAGCGATGAAGCTTTCCGCTGTCGGGCTGTCTTGGAGATGAATATTGGTTTCGCGCTGGACACTCACCGTGCTTTCCCACTCTGGCTCGCGATCGCCGGGCATGTAGTCGTGACCGGTAAAGAGCCGAGTGTCGTCCGGCAGTGCCAGGATGGCCTGAATGGAATCCCACAGTTTGTGAGCATTGCCCCCAGGGAAATCGGCACGGGCCGTACCACCATCCGGCTGAAACAGCGTGTCGTGCACGAACGCCGCATCGCCGATGACGTAGGTGATCGACGCCTTGGTATGGCCGGGCGAGAACATAATCCGACCTTCTATCTCGCCCACGTGGAAAGTATCACCCTCTACAAAAAGGTGGTCCCACTGGCGACCGTCATCCGGAAAGTCGGGCCAGTTGTACAGCGCCTTCCATATAGTCTGCACATTCTTGACATAAGCCCCTATCGCCGTAGGCGCCCCGGTTTTTTCTTTCAAATAGCGGGCCGAGGAGAAGTGGTCGGCGTGGGGGTGCGTGTCGAGTATCCACTGCACCTCCAGCCCCTGCCGTTCAACATACGCCAGTAGCTCATCAGCATTTTGGGTGGCGGTAGCCCCCGATTTCTCATCAAAGTCGAGCACTGGATCGATGATGGCACAGCGTTTAGTCGCGGGGTCGCTCACGACATACTGAATGCTGGATGTCCGTGGATCGAAGAAACCGGCGACCACTGGGTTTCCTGTCGATTCAGCATAGGTTTGCATGGTGGGTTGCTCCGTTAGACCAGAATGATTCAACGATAGTAATTATTCGAATATATATCAAACGCATGCTTACGAACTGTCAAAAGGCGTCGCGAAATTCATCAATCGTCTCGCGCGCATCAGCTCCCATAACGCGTACTGACAGAAGAATTGTCCGCGACGTCGTTGACATCGCAAAGTGACTTGTATTTAGATAGATCGGTCTATATAGGAACTGCCGCCAATGCCAGCCTCCAAGCGCGACCAGCTGCTCGCCACCGCCGAGCGACTTTTCTATGAGCAGGGATTCCACGCCACCGGCATTGACCGCATCGTGGCTGCCGCTGGCGTAGTGCGCATGACGCTCTACAATCACTTCTCTTCCAAGGAAGCTCTAATCACGGCCGTACTGAAAGCCCGCCATGCGCGCTTCATTGCCAGCCTCGATGCGGCGGCGGCCTCGGCTTTGCCAGGGCAGGTGACACTGGCCATGGTCGAGGCGCATGGCCGCTGGCTGGCACGCTACAGCCAGCAAGGCTGCATCATGGTCAAGGCGATGGGCGAGTTCGCCGAGCACAACACCGGGATCCATACCCTAGCGACGTCCGCCAAGACCGATTTTCTGGCACGCCTTGAGGCTGGCGTGGCACGCGACGGGCTGGATCACCACGCCGGCCTGGCGCGACGCCTCTTTGTGGTACTGGAAGGCAGCAATACGACAGTGGCTCTGTTTGGCGTACAGACGGCCCTATCTGACACTCGGGCAGTGACCGATGTCCTGCTTTCAGCGGCCCGGAGCAGGGTCCCATGAAGCCTCTATCCGCCGTCAACTATGTTAGTTCAACACGAAAAAGCGAGGTTACAGGATGGGTGCGAGTACTATTTTGTGGTGCTGGCGGCGCTTTTCTGGGGGTTATCTGGCGGGATCGGCGGGATCCTTATGGCCGACGGTTGGGACGCGTTCGTGGTTTCCTTCTACCGGGGTGCGATCGGACTGCTGTGTGTCCTCCTCTGGCTAATACTGCGTCCACACAGTAGTGGCCTGACAAAACGCCGGTTATGGTTCTGGTCTGTCATCGCCGGTGTCGGCGTAGCGGGTAACTTCTCGTTCTATTTCTTAAGCATTGCGCACGGTAGCGTTGCTGTTGCGGCTACGTTGATGTACAGCGCCCCAGTCTTCGTATATCTCGTCTCCTTCGCTCTAAGGCTCAAAAGTCCCACGCCGCTGAAGTGGGCCGCGATCGCAGTAGTGATTCTTGGTGTCGTGTTGCTTACACGGATTTATGACGTCGGTACGAGTGGCGTTACGGCGGTGGGCGTAGGGGCTGGTCTGCTTGCCGGACTGTCCTACGCAATATTCATTTTCGGCTTCAAGTATGCGGCGCCACACGGTAGCCCGCAGGCTATTCTCTCTATAGCGCTTACGGTACTTGCCACTATTCTTATTTGGCCGAGTGATGTTGGTCAGACGGTTGCTGTCCTGAGCACGCCGGATTGGCCGCTATTCGCAGTACTCGGTGTGCTCGGCGCAGGTTTGTCTTTTGTTCTTTATATCATCGGCTTGAATCATACTGCCCCGGCCGTGGCCTCCGTTGTAGCAATGGTCGAACCGGTCACCGCGACGCTGTTCGGCGTCGTGGTGTTAAGCGAAACCCTGGTAGGGCCGCAAATTCTGGGTATGGGATTGATACTAGTCACAGTGGCTGCACTGAGCGTCTATTCAAGCTCTGGACGGCTACCTTCCGGATAGAACCACTAGCTGGTTAGCATTCTGATCCAGGAGCCACCGCTGTGATTACTGCTATCTATAGGTATTGACGACTTGCGAAGGGTGAACAGAGAAAGGTAACAAGTTTTTTCTTGGCTTATTTGATAGTTGCCTAGCTAAATATTACAGCAGGCGCGGAGCAGCCAAACCGCTCAAGTTATCCATTATATCAAAATTTACTAAATTTCCGCTATTGGCCGGGCAACGACGACCTGAA
>NZ_DFBS01000010.1 GCF_002366715.1 Halomonas sp. UBA3074
GTCAGCCAGCAAGGGGTAGTTCAGAGCTGCGCCCTGGGTCTGTTCAATATCCCTCGCCCAGTCGTGGTGAGAGCTAAGTGGATCCACCGAAACCCCAACCAGTTTGGCTCCTCGCTGGTTGAATTCGAGCTTTCGCTTGGCAAACGCGCCCAGTTCTGTGGTGCATACTGGCGTAAAATCAGCGGGGTGCGAGAACAGCACCGCCCAGCTGTCGTCAAGCCATTGATGAAAGTTGACCGTACCTTGTGTAGATTCGATCGTGAAGTTTGGTGCTGTCTCGCCCAGTTGTAGCGCCATGGAAATGTCCTCATGTTATTCATTGAGTAGCCACCATAACTTTGAAGTCAACTTTAAGGTCAAGCGTGATGTGTAATATTTGCAGTTCGGTAGGAGGCAAATAATTTGCCAATAAAGGTTGACCTTAAAGCAACTGTAAGCCTTAAAATTCTTATGGCGCTAAAATGGACATGATATGAGGTAGCACCATGGAATTGGTATCAATTCCCTTGTTGGCTGTCTCCATAACTTAAGTTGCGATAACACATTGGAATCTCTCTCTTCCATCGGCTTGGTCGGCGCCTTTATCGGCGGATTGGTCTCCTTCTTTTCGCCTTGCACGCTGCCCCTGTTACCGGCCTATCTGTCGGTGGTCACAGGCGGTAGTGCCGGTAAAGCCGACAGGCGTTTAGAGGCATTGACTCTCAGTGCCTTCTTCGTCTTCGGCTTCAGCATCGTGTTCATCCTACTCGGGCTCGGCGCCAGTAGTATCGGACAACTGATGCGAGGGTATCGCCAAGAATTCAACTGGGTTGCTGGCTCGGCGGTGATCGTGCTGGGCCTCTTCATGACCGGGGTGTTCCGGTTGCCGCTTTTCCAGCGTACCCTTCAGTTCACTCCCAGTGTCCAGGGTGGCTCCCCTTTGTCGGCGACTGTATTCGGGGTATCTTTCGCCATCGGTTGGACACCGTGTATCGGTCCTATTCTGGGCGCTATTCTGATGGCCACGTCTAACGCTGCTAGTGCCCAGTCTGGAATGATTTATCTCAGTGCCTACTCGGCTGGCCTAGCGCTGCCTTTTCTTGCCAGCACTTTACTGATTAACCGATTCGCTCTGCACCGGAAAAGCCTAGGAAGGTGGAGCGCCTATGCTCGCCCCGTCGCGGGCACGGTTGTGATTCTGATGGGTATCGCCATCGTCTCAGGTAGCATGACGCGGCTTTCCAGTATCATGGTCGACCTTTTTCCTTCCCTGGCGACACTGGGGTAGCCTAGCCATTCGATAAAGTTCTGCGAAGTGTTGACCTACTCAAACAGTTGAAAACTGTGAACATAGTAAGAGCTTCTGAGCCAAGCTCGAGAAGCTGGCTAGCATCCTCCGCTCTACATTTTGCCCAAGTAATCGCGTCTAGAACTGTCATGCAGCGGCCTGGCAAGGGATAGTCCACAACCGATTTTGCCTCTGGTCTCACCGAAAGCAGCCCAACGAACTCGTCGATAATCTCGGCTTCACGAATTTTGTGTACATCCCCAGACGGAACTCTGATCATTAAGCAGAAGCCTATCAATAGTCTCCTTTTCTGACGGAGAACCGATACTGCCAACCTTCAGTGGCGGGCGAGAATCTTCGCTGCGATGGGCGAAGTGATCATTTGAATCACGGCAAAAAAAGCGGCTGGAATCGCGATTTCTGATGGCAAACCGGAAGCAGCGACAAACGCTGCGGCAATGCTGAATTCCTTTTTACTGACCGTGAAAAGATAGGTAATCACCTCTTTGCGATCGGAGGTGAGTAACCGTGAGGACATACCTACCAGGTATCCAATCAAATTGAGGCACAGGGCCGCCCCCGCAATCACAAACGCATACCAACCATAGCCAATGATCGTGGAGGCATTCGGCCCGACCACGGCGAGTAGGATCAGCAGATACAGAATTGACCCTATCCCTGCATACGCTGAATCATGCCGTGCAAAGAAAGCCGAAAACTTTGTCCGCAAGGTGACCCCAATCACGGTAGGGACAAGCACGATCAGTGTTAATTCAAGAATAATTGATCCAAGCGGTACGTCTAACTGGAGGCCGGTGAGCCATAAAAACAGGAAGGGCACAATAAACGGGCATAACGCGGTATTGACTGCGTTGAAAACAGCGGCAAGCGCCACATTGCCTTTCGCCATTAGTGCCAAAAGAGGAGAGGACACATCCGTCGGCAGAGTGCCGAGCAAAGTTTGGCCAGCAGCCAGCGGGCCGCTTCCAAAAAATAGACGGCCCGTCAGCCACCCGGCAATCGACATCGGCCCATAGACCAGCCCCAATGCCAACAACTGCCGTGACGGCTTACGGAACACGATGCGCACTGCATGCGCATCGAATGTGAGGCTGATGATCAACATCAGTAATGCCAGTAATGGCCCAATCGCGAACTCAAGTATTATTCCGGTGGCCGGAAAGAGTAAGCCTACCCCCGCGACGAACATCACAAACCAGACAAGGTGCGCCTCGACAAAATAAATGAATCTACTCATGGTGGATTGGACGTTACCGGTTGAAGTGGATTGAGCTCCGTATCTAAAACATGATCACTTCGGCCCAGCACGCCATGACTTGCTTGGGAGCAAGGGACGCTCTTCCCAATCCAGCGATGCAAATAGACAATGCTCAAGGGTTGAAGCTTTAGTTGCTAGAGGTTTTATAGTACCAAGAACAGATAATTCGTGAGAGGGTAACAGATGGGACATCATCATGATCATCCCCACATTGATCCTGCCTCTGGCGACCGGCGCGTCAGCATCTCCATTTGGGCCAATGGGCTCTTAACCATCGCTCAAATCGTCGGTGGCATTATGGCGGGAAGCTTATCGCTGATCGCTGATGCATTACATAACTTTTCAGACATGGCAGCGTTAGTCATTGCCTTTGCTGCTCGTAAAATCGCCAGACGGCCCGCCGATGCGCACATGACCTTTGGCTATGGCCGCATCGAGATAGTGGCAGCACTCATCAACTACACCACCCTCATTATTGTCGGCGTCTACCTGATTTACGAAGGCGCTATGCGGATGATCGATCCCCCTGAGATAGAGGGATGGACGATCGTGATTATTGGTGGCGTCGCGTTTGTCGTCGATGCCCTTACCGCCGTGCTCACGTGGTCAATGCAAAAAGAGAGTGTCAATATCCGCGCCCTTTTTCTGCATAACTTATCGGATGCGTTTGCCTCCATCGCTGTGATTATCGGTGGTTCGCTTATTTTACTGTACGACATGCGCTGGGTAGACCCCGCCATCACGATAGGGATTGCGCTATATATTCTTTACCTTGCCTTCTCTGAAATTGGTGGCCCTATCCGTACGCTAATGCTGGGATCTCCACCGGACATTGACGGGCAGGCAGTCATTGAGACCGTCCGAAATATCGAGGGAGTCCAGGATATTCACCATGTGCATCTATGGCAGATGCAGGAAAACATGGCAGCCCTTGACTGCCACGTGGTTCTGACAGAAACCGGCTGGCAGCAGCTTGAATCCGTCAAAGCAGAGATCAAGGAGCAGCTTAAAATGCGCTTCAGTATTGCTCATTCCAGCCTAGAGTTTGAGCATAGTGATCACGCGCATCAAAATGCCAATCTATATGGGCACGAGTGACAGACCGAGGCCGACTCCCGGCTCAGGTAGGTAGCGAGCGACTTACTCCCATAGCGATTGGCTTATTTTTCCACCCTACTTTTCCACCCCATCGTTGAGACAGAGAGAGAAACATGTTCAAAAAAGCGTCTTTTATATTAGCCGGTACGTTAATGCTAACCGCTGCAATCGTCGCCGTATCAAAACCTGCCCTCTTAGATATGCAAGCTCAGGCAGCAAAGGAGAGCGGTGTCCAGGCTGAGGACTCCTTGGTGCGTTCACACTCCCCCATCTTGGGGCGAGAAGACGCGCCGGTAACGATTGTGGAATTCTTCGATCCGGCTTGCGAAGCCTGCCGTGCTTTCTATCCCCTGACAAAAAGTATTCTGGAAACCTACCCAGAAAAAGTGCGGCTCATCGTGCGCTACACTCCTTTCCACGGCGACGTATCTGATAAGGCCATTCGGGTATTAGAAGTCGCTCGTCGTCAGGGCGTCTTTGAACCGGTACTGGAGAGGCTGCTGGCTCGCCAGGATCAATGGGCCTCACATGGCAGTTTTGATGAATCCGCTATCCTCGATATCGCGAGCCAAGGGGGCCTTGATTTAGCGGCTGCCGAAGAGCAACTGACTTCTGCTGAGGTGCAGGCGGTGATTGACCAAGACATGGCGGATGTCAGAGCCAATCAGATTCGCCAAACACCCACCTTTTTTGTCAATGGCGAGCCTTTAGACCCCTTTGGTATGCAAGAGCTGATTGATGCCGTCGAGAGTGAAGTAGCGGAGATCTCTGGGGAAGAGGATGGCCAGTGATGCAGCGCTGGTGGTTACTAGGCTTGGTGGGCTTTTACCCCTTGCTAGCCGAAGCCAATTGGCAAACGCATCTTTCGTTGCCGCCGTCTGAACTTAGCCCTGTCAGGTTACAAGCGACTAGCGAGCAAGAAGGCACATTACCGCTTGATAGCGTTGATACCCTAACCTTTGGGCGTGATGTCATCATTGATACCACCCTCTACGAGGCTTTAGCAGCAGAAGGTGTCCCTACGCGTTTCGCCAGTAAACTGGAAATACTGCTCAGCGAGTTTATCGCAGCGCCGCTGGAGTTTTCTGGCAGTGAACGTATTCAATTAGTGTGGGAGGAAGATCGACGCCAGGACGGCACCCGTGTTGGGCCACCACGCCTCAGTTATGCAGCTCTGCCTGATCAGGCAGAGCCCTTGGAGGTCGTTTGGCCGGTCACCCAAAAGGGGGACGTAGCTCTTTTCAAAAGCGACACCCTGCTAGGCACGTTGCGGTTGCCCGTGCTTAGTGCCCGCTTAACGTCTCGCTTTGGGAATCGGCGACATCCTGTGTATGGAGGGATGCGTCCTCATAATGGAATTGACTTGGCTGCGCCGACAGGAACGCCGGTCATTGCCACCGCACCTGGGCGCGTATCCTTTATGGGTCGCCAAGGGGGATATGGGCAGGTGATCGAGGTGGAGCACGACACAGGGGCCATTAGTCGCTACACACACCTTAGCCGAATCTCCCCACAGCTAGTGGTTGGGGATTTAGTCAACGCGGGAGAGTCGCTCGGAGAGGTAGGTTCGTCCGGGGTCGCCACGGGCTCCAACCTGCATTACGAAGTGAGAGTCAATAACCAGCCTGTTGATCCCCTTGGTCAAGGTCAACGCATCATGCTAGGCGAACAGCCGACTCAAAGTGAATATCAAGCGTCACTTTACGAGGCAAGAGATCGCTTAGAACAAGCTATCGGTACGGCTTCTATTTACGTTCTGATTTCACTTAACGAGCAATAAAATTTAGATAAGTGGATTAAATGGTGGGTGTCACCATTGCATGAGAGTGAGGCAAACCGACCTCTCATCGGAATATCTGGTTGATGCTTGAGCCTACTGTGAGTACATATTTCCTTCGCTAATTCCGGCAAGAACGCCACACGCTTCAATTTCTCGATCATCATTGCAACATGCTCGCAGTGAAATGAGATGTTTCTCAAGCGTTTGCAGAGCGGTTATCTGCGATTGCACATGAGAGATGTGCTCATCCAGCATTGCGTTGACGGCAGTACACGGCTGGTGAGGGTCGTCCTGATAGCGTTGTAGCTCGCGAATCTCTGTCAGTGACAGATCAAGGATTCGACAGTGACGGATAAAGGCAAGCCGCTCACCATGCTTCTCGTTATAAATGCGGTAACCATTCTGCTGGCGGTCTGGCAGCGGCAACAGGCCCTGTTTTTCATAGAAGCGGATCGTCTGCGTGTCGATACCCGCTATCTGGGCTAACTGACCAATGCGCATCAGGCTTACTCCTTAACGGATCATCTGTCCTATTGACCTTATAGTGACTATATAGTTTTAAATGATGACAAACTATGTTGGCTAACTGGAGCCGTACCGTGCGTAAAACCTGTGGAGGCCCATGTGGCTGCGACGCAACGTCTGCAACGGATACCGATATGCCGGTCTTCTCCGAAGCGTCAGGGAAGTATGTCAGTGTGTATGCCGTGCCGAAGATGGATTGTCCTTCAGAAGAACGGATGATCCGCTTGGCGCTGAATGGCTTTGATGAGATTCAAACGCTGTCATTTGACTTGTCGAACCGCCGGTTGGAGGTCTTGCATGATGGTGAGGCTGAGCCCATTACCGCGAAACTGGCAACCTTGGGGCTAGGTGCTTCTCTTCAGGAAACTGTCATTGCCGACCCAGAGACAATTAGGGCCGCTGAGAGCTCGGCGGCTTCTGCGACGCAGGAGTCTGGCACCCTGCGCGTGTTGCTCGGCATCAATGCGCTCATGTTCGTGGTGGAAATGACTGCTGGCCTGATCGCCCAGTCTACCGGCTTGATCGCTGATTCCCTGGACATGTTTGCCGATGCAGCTGTCTATGGCCTGGCCCTCTATGCCGTAGGGCACAGTGCGAAGATGCAGGTACGTGCCGCGCATCTGGCTGGGGTACTGCAACTGATTTTGGCTATCGGCGTGCTCGTCGAGGTGGTGCGACGCTTTGTATTCGGCAGTGAGCCCGAATCACTGATGATGATGGCCATCGCCTTCGTCGCGTTGATCGCCAATACCGGTTGTCTGCTGTTGATATACAAGCACCGCGAGGGCGGCGCGCATATGAAGGCAAGCTGGATATTCTCGGCCAATGATGTGTTGATCAATATGGGCGTCATCACCGCCGGTGCCTTGGTCGCCTGGACGGGGTCTAGCTACCCTGACCTGATTATCGGTACCATCGTGGGCCTGATCGTCCTCAACGGCGCCCGGCGCATCCTAGCGCTCAAGGCATAAGGCTGCACGGTATGCAGCTATCGATGCCTGGGACACTTAATCGAAGTGGCTGTACAAGTGCGCTAGGCCTGAACGACTACGAGTAGCGTGAGGTCCGGAACTAGTAAGGCAGCGTATCTAGGAATCTACCAAGGAAGGAAGATGATGGATAGTATTTGGCTGGTACTCGGCTTGGCGCTGTTGCCCGCGTTGGGAAACTTCAGCGGCGGGCTTGCTGCGGAGGCCTCCCGAACGACAGGGCGCCGTCTCAATTACGCCCTTCACGGTGCTGCCGGCCTCGTCATTGCGGTGGTGGCGGTGGAAATCATGCCACGTGTGCTGGAGAGCCTTTCAGCCTGGCTAATCGCCCTCGCTTTCGCGCTGGGTGGCATTGTTTACGTAGGCCTTGAGAAGCTCGTTGAGAGTCTCCAGAAGCGGCAAGGTCAGCAGAAAGAAGGCAGTCAGACGAGTGTCTGGATGATCTATATCGCCGTGTCCATCGACCTGTTCAGCGATGGCCTCCTGATCGGGGCGGGGTCGGCGGTCTCACCGTCGGTCGCGATAATACTGGCGGCGGGGCAGGTGCTCGCGGATGGCCCTGAGGGGTTCGCGATGATCGCCAACATGAAAGACAAAGGAATTCCCCGCAGCAAGCGCTTGCTGATCTCTGCCTCCTTGGCGGTTCCCGTACTCTCGGCAGCCATCTTCGCTTATTTCGTGCTCAGGGACCTACCGGAAGCGTTCAAGCTAGCGGCATTGACGTTCACGGCAGGCCTTCTCACGGTCGCTGCCATCGAGGACATGATATCCGAGGCTCATGAGAGCGGAGAAGATACCCACGTCTCGCCGCTGGCCTTCATAGGCGGCTTTGTCCTGTTCGTTCTGGTATCGGCAGGCTTGGAAGGGGTTGTGTCACAAGGCTAATGTACAGCTCTCCAATAAAGCCCCTGTCGTGCTGACCCACGAAGCAGCCCCTGTTTACGGTGCACCTAATCGTGGACAGAAATATTCACTTTCCCCCCAGGTCAGTCCCGCCGAATGGGTTGATGTGCAAGAATGCCAAGCGTGGGCTATTCACGTTGGCGGTCATGGACGATTGCCACCCTTACGGGGCTTGTTGAGCCATTGGGTGGCTTATTAGGCGCTGGGGTCGTCAGCATGTCACAAGCGTTGCTTCCCTGGGGATTGGCCTTTGCGGCGGGAGCGATG
>NZ_DFBS01000034.1 GCF_002366715.1 Halomonas sp. UBA3074
CTCTGAAAATGGGGGGATTACCACTCCAATCTTGTCGGTCGGTACCGCGGTATGCACTTATGTCTAGCGTTTGAAGATAAGTATCATCTAGGTCTATTCTGATCTTTGTTTTATCCATTGAGTATAACGTTTTACTAGATACACCCTCACGTTGACGGACTAAATCTAAATCACCCTTACCCGTTATTAAACTTCCCTCTGGCAGTCCATGATTCTTCCAACTTGGGCTCGTGGTTAACCAGACTACAGGAGCAAGGTCATTACCTAGCTCCATTCGATATACACCATAAGATAAACCAGAATGAAAAATGTCACAGGCCTGAAGCACTGACGTGTAGTGGTATAATTTCAAAAGGCTTTCCTTTCTATATTTTTATATTTGCTCAAGCAAACTTCAACATAGTGCCTGTGATAAAAATTTATAAACTTTCAGACTGAATGGCTTTTCTGCAATATGTTGCGTTGCATCGGTTCGTAAAATCATTTGGCATGTACTAGCGGTTATGGTGTTGGAGTAAAATTATTATCACAATTGCAGCCAGCAGCCCAGGAAAAATGTTCATGGCATTCTCCAAACCACGTTGAGGCCCACAGAAATGCCGATGATGGCGCCTAAGATTGATAACACGATCAACACACCTAAAGCGGGAGCATCTTTGCAACGAAGTAGACATTTTATGAGCTATTTCCTCTTTTCCTCTTTTCCTCTTTTCCTCTTATTCGACATTAGTCTGCCTAGCGGCGTGGTTTTCATTAAGACTTTGCTGCACGTCGTCGGCCATCCCGTCGAAGAGGCCTGGCTGGGCATCCACATTTGGGCCGGGGTTGTTGCCATTTGCCTGCCTAGCGGCGTGGTTTTCGTCAAGACGGCGTTGCATGTCTTCGGCCATGCCGTCGAAAAGGCCTGGCTGTGGCTCTTTTGTCCCAAGGTCATCTGCGAGCGTGGTAGATGACATTATTCCTGCAAGAACCAACACTGCCACTCTTGTTATCAACATAATCAATATATTTCCTTGGCTTGGTGTTGCTCTTACTACTTCACCCTGGGAATCTTCACTCCCTCCAGAGTGTAGTGCTCTCCTAGCTCTATAGCGCGGCGCACCGATTCCAACACCGGCTTACGCACTGCGCGGTAGCGGGTAGAATCAGGCGAGGCGAACCAGCCCTTCACCGTCTCCACGCTATACCCAGTCAAGGTGGCCACATGACTCTGGTTCAAGCCATGCCGCTCCATCAGCTGTCGGAGAGCTTCATTCGTCGGTTTCTCTGAAGTGCTCATTAATATCTCTCTATATATCGCCACTGTGCCTACCAGCAACGCTCTTTCATGTATGGCGCCTTAAAGCGCATTCAGGTGAAGACTACGCCTCAAAGCCCCAGCAGCGCCTAGCGCGACACTTGGCACTCTTCTGTGTATGCGCTTCTGCAAGACCAGGGGAGTGTAGTGCGCCACACAGCGTGGACTCTCATAAGTCAAGGTCGATTTCCACTAGCAAATCGACTGCTTGGTGAATATCTATGGCAGACCAAGGCTCCAACTCAGCAACGAACTCATTGTCGCGAATCAGACGCTGGATCTCAGGGTCCTATTTGATCGTCTCGATCTGCACGGTTGATGCCATGAGGTTCACCATTTGGCATCTATTTTAATAGGTGCTGCAAATAGTTTAATGTGCAATGCACACATCTGCAATGCTTGGAAATATTTAGGCATTAAAACCCATCCACGATAAACACTTGGCTTTTAAGCTTCCGCAGTTCGGTAAGTCAGCTCAATAGTAACTAATAAAAAGTGTGCGCCTTAATTATAAAGTGTGCACTGTACTCTATTACAAAGGCCATCAGTATCACGACTTTAAGGCATTCCATGAACCTAGCGATCAACCTCGACACCGCTATGCTGGTTACATTCGAGCCTGCTCCTACCTCTCTGCCCGAGTGCGTTCGCTAGGACGTCCTCAATAGCCAGTCTGGGGTATGAGCCGCTAGGGTGAACGGCTCTCATGCGGCACAAGCGCCATATCGGATATTGTCTCGTATGCTTTTGAATAAACGCGTGCCCCCCGTGGGACTCTATGGAGAAGTCCTGAGCGTCATGCCGACGGTAGCCTTTTATATTATATTCTCGCTCTTCTGATACACGATTGGATTCAGCCTTCTTACAACGGTTCTAAGCTTGGAGCTAATCATCTTCTTGCCGCTGATCTACCGGCTTATCGTAACGCTTGATCAAATAGTACAAGCTGTGGCCTGACACTTCTAAATGCTCATCGACCTCGGCAAAACGATGGCCGCACTCTACCACTTGATTGACGGCTTCGATTTTAAATTCTTCAGTTCAACGGGGATGGCTCATGGTTCCTCCTAGATGACTTAGGTATAAGGCCTGGAGGTGTCTACGAAACCCGGGTGATTCATTTGTAGTAGCCTCACTTATGCGTTGTTTTGTCTATGCATAGCGTCATACCGCATGGGCGTGGCGAAGAGAATAGTATTAAAGTTTCCTGATGTTCAGCCGTAATACATTAGTTCTGACATACAGTAACGGTCTTTGAATGCATAAAATCGGACTTATAGCCCTATTCAGCTTGTTAGTATCAGCGAACACTTATGCAGACTCACCAACATTGGGCGAGTTCTTTGATGGGGCACAAGAATGCTCTAATGAAGTTGTCATAACTTCACAGCCTTTGCGTGAGCAAAATGGTGGAATGATCACCCTAAAATCTGTTCCTTTCGATGAAATCGATATCAGTCAGTATGATATCGCTACTTCACAGCATTCTATTATTCAACTAATCCCAGTTGCTGAGTCAACATATCTTGATGGTTCGTCTGCAGGGTCAGCATGGCGCAACTGTATGGCCAGTAAAGGTCTGCCAGTTCCTACCGGTACTCAAACAAACTAGCTCCGACTTGAGGCCTGCGCCGGTGCGGGTAGGTAGCACCCTTGAAGGCTTACATGCCTCGCTAGGTAGCCTATTTTCGAACCCGCAAATGAATATGCATTGGTCACTCCTTGCAACAGCGCGGTGACATCAGTCCTCGTCACACTGAGCTTGAAGTAAGTCAGCTATTTCCCGCTCGACAGACGCGACTGCTGGTTGCAGTGTTTCGTCTACTTCGTCACGACCCAGGCGGGCGATCTCTTTCCACCGCACCAGTGAGTCACGGGAGACAAGATAGGTACGCGCACAATCACCCTCTGAGGCTTCCTTCTGAAGCGACTCCAACAGCTCCAGGTCACGCATCGAAAAGACCTGAATGGCCGGTACAAGCAGCCCTGCCTCTTCTGCTTGTCGACCGAGTGAAGCCTTGTCCCAGTCACGTTCGGCCGCTTCGTAGGAAGAATGTGTGGTGGTCTGGTAACCACACCGCTGGCACACCAGCCAGTGCGCATGAAACCAGTCGGTGTTTCTTTTCAGATAGTCTGGACTGTCCTGACAGGCACAGACTGGGCATGAGGCTCGCTCGGTCATGGTGCTATCTGGCATATCAAAGTGAATGGGGGGCGGGGCGATGGCATTCATGCATGGCCACCCGAAAGCTGGCTCAGCGTCTGTGCACGAGCATTGGCTGATTCCCGCACAAGGTCGGGAGAAAAGCCGGCACCACAGTGAACTTCATTGATCATCACAAGTTGTAAATAGCCGCGATGAATCAAGTATTGGCCAAAGCCTAGATCCGAGATGTCCCGATGCGCATAGGCACCGGAAGCCTCCATCGCATTAATGTCGTCAATGGTTACGATGCCCTTATTGAGACTATCTAGTGTCGCTTCGCGATAAGGGGCCTGCAGGCAATACTGTTCGGCAAGCTCGCCCAGGTTGAAGTCAACAAGTGCTCGATATAGCCCGCTGCACTGGTAATGGGTCGCCCCACCGCTAGAGAGTGCTACCAGCTCGCCCTTGCAATGACTAGGTTTCGCCATCGCTTTGTCTCCTGTGATTGTGTTCGCTCCCCTTGGCAATACCGGCATGAGTCAGCTTGTGGGCGCTGAGCATGCAGGCATAGGCTGAGTGCATCGCATCGGCAATGATGCGATCGGCCAATTCAAGAGGGGTGGTATCAGTGATGCCAACACGCCGCAGATCCTGCTCAATAACGGCACGATGACGCAGGTAATCATGAAGTTCACTCACAAGCGCGTTGCCTGCGAGCAAATCCTGCTTGTTCGTTTCATGGAGTGCAGAGCCCATGTCTACCCCCTACGTTGCAGCACAGCTGGCTGTCTGGCGCCGAAGAAGCTCGGCCAGCCGATCTAAGGCTGTGATGGAGATCGTCCGCTCTCCCGCTGCACAGCGCGCCTCATGTCGGCGCAGCAGCGAAAGATCCCTTGGCGAGAAATCGTGTTCACAACAAAACTCTGCCTGTGTCATTTCTCTGTCCTTGAGCAGTTGCTCCAGGGCATCACGAAGTACGACAATATCGGCATACGCGAACCCTCCCTTTCCCAGCTCACTGTCATTATTCGCTTCACTCATACTGGGCACACCCAGCTCCGGTTCGAGGTTGCATGTACCGGCCTCGGTGTGTAGCGCACCTGCTACAACCAAGTTCTGCCCAATTTCGGGCGGTTCCTCGTGCAACCTGTCACCAGAGGAGGTAGGGCGCGGGGTGACACCCTCGGCGATTGCTTGCTGGCGCAGTTTGGATAGAGATGTGATAGCGAGCACCGCGGCCAGCTGGAAGATCAGCAGCGCCACCGCTTGCATCCCGATCAAGGCCTGCTGGCGCCAGGTCGAGCACTCGGCAGGGGGGCGCCGCCACGAGAGTTGCCAATTGGTTGTCGACCTCGGCGAGACGAGCCTGTGCTACCTGTATGGGTTCGAGCCAGCCCGCCCGGGCCTCACTATTTGCCCAGAAAGTATCGATGCTCTCCTCAAGACGCGAGGCCTCTAGGGCCAGCCGCTCGAGCTGCAGCTCCCGGCCAGCGTCGACGTGAGATGCCGACAGCCATTCCTCTACCAGAGGCTCACAAACCATATAGATGGGGCCGGTAAGCGTAAGCACGCTGGCGACCATGGCCAGCATTCGCCGCGCCAGCTGGCGCTGATACCAGAGCCACAATGCAACGACTTCTAGGAGAACAGCCTAGGCCCAGCCCATTGGACCTACAAACTCCGTCCAAAACTGAATCGCATGCACCTGCAGCAGCGCGATCGCGCCGGCAAGCACCAGCAAAGGTGGCACCATCTCAATGAAGCGTGTTGTCGGTGACTGATTGCCCATTACGTTGACTCTCCACAAAGCTCACACACTGCCGACTCTCCCTAGCCCCCTCACCAAGAGGGCAGGGGTAAACAGCTTTTCTAGTCCGTCTCCGGTTCGGATTCACCGCCTGCCGAGGTGACCACGGCCATCGGCGTTCCCAACTGCGGCGCAGAGGGAGGCGGCTGGTCAGGCTCCGCCGCAGCCATTCGTATACCGATCGTCAGCGCCAGCAGCGCCGACCAAGCGACCATCCAGTGAATTAGAAAGCGACGATCTTTGAGATTGCCCCGGCCGAGAATGAGCAATACAGCGAGGAAGACGGCATACGCGAGAGCGCCGACCCAGAGAATGGCGATGAAGCTGCTCATGCCACACCTCCGGTTAAAGTCGCCTCTGCGTTCCCGGGTTGGGAGTTGCGGTTTAGCCAGCCTTGAATGCAGGCGGTATTTGGCTCGCCGCGATCCTGGGGGACACGTCTATTCTGCTGTGCGACTTCAAGCGCTCGTTTGGCCATAGCTCTCTCCTTTATGGGTTGGTGATACTGATAGGGCTGGCTGGCGCAACCAAATCGGTAGTGAGGTGAGCCGGCGCTGGCCGGTGACATGGTTGACGGCTCGCTTGATAGCAGAAGGGTGGTCAACCAGTACGACACGGCGCTTTCCACGAGTGAGGCTTGTATAAAGCCACTGTCGCTCAAGCATGTGCCAGTGCGATCGCACTAGAGGAATGACCACGGCCGGGAATTCGGACCCTTGCGCCTTGTGGCCGGTCATTGCATAGGCCAGTTGCAGCTTGCCGAGCGCGTCACTGGTGAACAGCACTTCTCTATCCTCAAACCGCGCCAGCACGGTTTTGTCTTCAGCGTCTGCCGACACTACATAGCCGAGATCACCATTAAAGACATCACGGTTGTAGTCATTCTCGGTCTGCACGATCTTGTCTCCTGGCGCCCATTGGCGCCCATTGGCGCCCATTGGCGCCCATTGGCGCCCATGGATCGTCACCGAGCCCCGATCGCCCGGGACGTGATAGCTTCGAAACGCTTCATTGAGAGCACGGGTTCCGACCGGACCACCGTGCATGGGTGTCAACACCTGCACCTCATAAAGAGGATCGAAGCCACGCGCCAGCATGTCTTCAGTGGCCACCCGCAATGCCACACGACACACCAGCTCGGGGTCACCGCCTTCCGGCACTTCGACAATCTCAAAGTCGCTATCTGGCACCGATTGAGGAGTATTGCCCTGGTTGACGGCGTGCGCCTGGACAGTAATTTGCGAGCCAGGCCCCTGTCGCCGGATCTGTTGAAGACGTGCCACTGGGATAGCACCCGAACCGATCACATCGCGAAGAATGTTTCCCGGCCCAACCGAGGCCAATTGATCCTGATCACCGATGATGAACAGTCGGCAGTGGTCAGGCAGCGCCACCACCAGAGCCAGAAACAACAGCACATCGACCATCGATGCTTCATCAATGATCACTACATCCGCTTCGATCGGGTTGCTAGCATTAAACTCAAAGCCGCTGGCGCCAGCGCCCAGGAGACGATGAATAGTAGACGCCGGCCTCCCGGTTGCCTCCGACATTCGCCGAGAGGCACGGCCAGTTGGCGCACACAGCGCCAGCTCAAGGCCAGCATCATCCAGTGTTTGCGCCAGCACCTCAGTCACCGTGGTTTTCCCCACCCCCGGCCCACCCGTAAGCACAGCCACCCCATACGCAAGGCAGGTCTCCAATGCTTGGCGCTGCTCATCACTGAGCACCCGGCCATCCGACAGCTCACCATTAACACGGGCTTGGTTGCAGCCATTCCAAAGCACCGCACGCGCCAGCAACGCTGTGGCGATGGTTCTCTCGGCTTCCACCAGCGAAGGCAGGCCAACTAGCCCGCTCTCAACACTTATAAGTTTTTCATGCGCCAGCAGCAGCTCAACAACCGAGGCCATGCGTGCTACGTCGACCCCGAGGAGCTGCGCGCCTTCCGAGGCCAATTCATCCGAGGTTGCCAGGGTATGCCCCGAGGCTGATCGTGCATCAACGACATGGCGAAGCCCCGCAATGAGTCGATCGCGGTGGGTCAACTCGAAGCCAAGAGATTGAGCCATAGCATCGGCTATACGAAACCCTATACCTCGAGTCTTCAATAAGGTGCGGTAGGGGTTGGCGGATACTTTCGCAATGGTCTCCTGGCCCAACTGGCGAAAGACCGACATTGCACGTGAAGCGCCCAGACCATGCCCCTGCAGGAAGATCAATGCATCACGCGCATCTTGGTACTCATTCCAGCTCGCCGCTATCCCCACTGCCTTCTTCTTACCGATGCCTGACACAGCCCGTAAGGCCTCTTCGTCACCGAGTACGTCGCGCAGCCCATCACCGAAATGGGCGACCAACCGCGCAGCGAACTTGGGGCCAATGCCGGCCACCTTGCCACTCGCAAGGTATGCACCCAGCGCTTTGGACTCCTGAGGTATTTGCGTGATGAGCCGATCGGCTTTGAACTGCTTGCCGAACTTAGGATGCGTGCCCCAAGTGCCGCGGGCCTGCACAGACTCCCCCTCGTTGAGCGGCTGACATACAGCCACCAGCGTTACCTCCTGTTCCTGAGCATCGCGCACAGTCAGGATCTGAAATCTCTCATCACCTACGAAACGAACGGCACTGATCACGCCGATCAATTCCTCAAGGTTGTCCATGGATCGCCCTCGCAAATAAAAAAAACCCGGCTGGGGAGGCCGGGTGAGGTACAGGGAAACAGGCTCTTACTGGGGAGCGTGGATTGTCAGCACGCCCGGGCCGCGCCCGACTTCAAACTCTGGATCTGCTACTGGGGAGCCCTCTGAGTTGAGAGTGAGAGAGAAGCCGGATCAGGGCTAACTCAGAGGGCTCTCCGGTAGCCCCGTTACCGAGACGACCAGACGGCTAATGCGCATCCCCGAAGCCGTGTCAGGGGAGAGAGGAGATAGCGGACGCAATCCGCTTAATTCGTTCGGCGATGGGTTGTTAAGCTGTTTCTGCTTACTATGTGTTACTATACTAGACGACATTTTTTAAGAATACAACACACTTTAGAGATGAAAGACATCGTATTGTCGGTTGCTTCTGAGCGGTGCTTATTCCGCTTACTTTCCTCTACCGAAGGACGACCTTCAGGATGACATCAAGAGCACTCATTCTGTGTGAGAAACACTCCGACCAGGCCGACAAAATAGCCCCTGCTTTAGGTCTTACGCGCAGCGGCAACGCCTACACCGGCACCTGGAATGGCATAACACTTACCTTAGTTTGGGCCGCTGGGCATTTGCTGGCGCCTGTTGAGCCTTCCGAGGTGAGCCCAGAGGCCAATTGGCGCGATCCCCGCAGTCTTCTGCCCCTACCTACCGCCTTTCCTCAGACGCCTACCGACCGCGGTAAGAAATACCTGGGAAACCTTAAAAAAGAACTCTCTCAAGCAACAGAAGTATGGTTGGCCACCGATCCAGACCGCGAAGGCGAAGCCATCGGGTACGAGATCCTGCAATACGCTAAGTACCGCGGTTCGGTGAAGCGGATGTGGCTGACCGGCTCTATGGAAGCGGCCGATGTTCAGGCCGCGGCCAAGCGCCTCAGGAACGCCGGAGAAACCATATCTTTCTGGCGGGCTCAGCAGGCCCGCGCCAACGCGGATGGCTTCTGGCAGTACCTTGTCCGTGCATACACGGCTACCGCTCATCTAGGCCTTATGGGTAGCGATTTAGCCAAAGGCAAGGGCAAGGCTGGGCTCGTGTCGGCCGGCCGCGTACAGTCCGCCACCCTTGGGCTAGTTGTTACCCGCGATCGCACAATCGAAGCCTTTATTCCAGTCGATCACTACCAGGCAAAGATTACCCTGGGCGGGGGCGAGCTGACCTATTCTCCAGCCACCCCAATAGCTGGCGCCAGCAGCATCCAACTGCAGGATGAAGGCAAGCCAATGTTCCTGGACAGGGCAGCCATGTTGGCCTTCACCAAGCGCTTAGAGACCGTCGATAACGCCGCCATTCTGGAGGCCGAGACAAAGCAAACAGCCAAACATCCACCGCTGCCATACAGCCTCACGGCGCTTCAGCGAGACATGTCAAAAAAGTACGGCCTCACGGCCACACAGACGCTGAAAGCAGCCGATTCAATGCGAAGCGATGGTTACCTGACCTACCCCCGAACAGAGCATGGAGAATTGCCCGCAAGCCTCTATAACCGGACCGATCTGTTGGCCATTTTGGGAGGCGCAGCAAAGGCTGATGACACGCTCATGACGCCAGCTCGGCAAGCTGGACGCCGGCATTGCATGGAGGGTGCCGAGGCGCCACGTCCACGCTGTTTTACCGACAAGCCCATGAACCACCACGGGATCATCCCAACGCGCAAGACACCGAACCTGTCAGAACGCACTGAGGCCGAGCAAAAGGTTTACCTGGCCTGCGCAAAACAATTCATCCAGGCCCTCCTACCAGCCGCTACCGTCGAGTCCCTGAGTGTCCGCGCCAGCATAGATGTTGAGGACGTGATTGAGCGACAGCCAGCGCTGTTTGCAGGCACCTTCAAACGCATCATTGACCCCGGCTGGATGACTGCTTTCGAGGCCCACAAAGAGCAGAAAGACCTGCCGCCACTGGTGACCGGCGCTAACACTCCCGTCGAGGCAGTAAGGCTTCATGAGGCACGCACAGAGCCGCCCAAACACTTCACGCTGCACGACTTACTGAGCGCAATGCTCAATGCAGGCCGGCACGTCGATGGTGAAGATGCAGAAGCACTCCGAAAAGCTGAAGGGATAGGCACTCCAGCCACTCGGGATACCGTTTTGCAGACATTGTTTGATCGTGAATACATAACCACCAAGCGTAAGGGCAAACAGCTGCTTATTGTCTCCACCCCGCGAGGCCGCGCATTCATCGATAACACCCCCTCCGAACTCTCCGATGTGCGTGTGACAGCCGCCTGGGAGCGCCAGCTCGATGCGATCCAGAACGCACCCAACGACACAGCGGCAAAGCATGCCCGTGACAATTTTATAACCGCTCAACGCGACTTCATCACCACCCGTATCAAAGAGGCAATCGACATCATGGACAATGCACCCGAGGCTGTTTTGGCAACGGCCAATGGCCCCACAGAGAACATGGTTTCTGCTGCACGAAAGCTAGCTGCAGCTCGCAGTCTCACGCTACCAGAAGGCATCGAAAAGAGCTTCGAGCTGTGTCGCTCATTTCTGGACGAAGTAATGCAGCAAACACCGCCACCAACTGACAAGATGAAGGCCTTGGCGATGCGCTTAGCGGATGAGAATGAGGTGACATTGAATGGAGAGCTGACCTCCTTCAGGGAGTGTAAAACATTCATCGACAAGTACATGCAGATCCAGGCACCGACCGCGAGAATGATAGCTGCTGCTGAGTCTGCAGCGAAGCGCTACAAAGTAACGCTACCCGAGGCTGCCCGCACCTCAATACAAGAGTGCCGCGTGTTCCTCAACGAGCACCCACGCTAGCCGCGCCGAGAGGTAGGCCGGGCACCCCTTGGGCGGGGCAAGGGCACAAGTACGATCACATCAAAAGCTACCGAACAAGACAATCCCTCGCCAAGGAAGGCGTTCAATTTAACACCTGCCAGACGTACCCGCTCACCACCTTTAAAGCACACAGAAAATATCCTTTAAGATTGATAGGAGACGATAGGAACCGTTATGCATGAAGCCCACCAAGACGACGATGAACTACTGGTTGAAAGCACTAATCAACGTCGCTCACGCCGTACAGTTGATAGAGAGGTACTAGCTCACGAGGCCGAGCTAATGGTCGGCGCACTGACGGCAGATATAGATGCAATTATGGGGGAGTACACAAGGCAGCTACTGGACATCGTTGAACGCATCAGAGAAGCCCAACCACGCACCCATGGTGCGGTACTTTTAGATGTTAGTCGGTGTGGTTATGGATGCCTCGGTTGCCCTCACCCGGTATGGCGTAAATGGGTCAACCGACAACAGCATAGCCGGCATTCTCCATCAACCTGGCATGCTGTGAGAATACAGCGACCAGGGGTAGCAGCAAGAGCGAAATCTGTACCTCAAGAGGCACGGGAACTGATAGCAGAAGCTCTCGTGCTGATCGAACGTAGGGCACGCTTCATCGACCATTTGAAGCGCATCAATAAGGCCATTGGTACTGCACGTCACTATCGACCAGAGCTAGGCCAACATGGCGGCAAAGAGGACAGCTAGACGCTCTTTTTTTTGCGCACCAACTGATTCCTCTATGGCTGGGAGTGTCACTCTACAAGCCGTTTTTGAGACGCTGAACTGGCCTCAAGCGGGCTTAGATGTTCACCGTAATGGTGAACGCACCATGATGCATCTCACCCATTATATGTGTACTCGCTATGCGCGTTACTCCTTCCTACGGAGAGCTATACCCATGGGCAACCACCCTTTGGGTATCCTTGTACGGGGGATGGATGACAGTTACTAAATGACCGCGCTGGTAGGTATGAGAGGGTGGGGGAGAGGTAATACCCCATACGGGAATCAACCTCCATGAAAGCACCTCCTAATACAATATGTATTCCCTTATATATGAGATCCCAAGCGCGCCATTGCTGACCAAGCTGGCGCCTTCGGTGCGTGAGCAACAACGGTGAAAACGTCCTTGTCGGGGTGTGGGAAGGCCACGCCACCGCGCTCTATGCTGGCGCCTTCGATGCGTGAGCAGCAACGGTGAAAACGTCCTTGTCGGGGTGTGGGAAGGCCATGCCACCGCGCTCTATGCTGGCGCCTTCGATGCGTGAGCATGAGGAGACAATAGCGGGCTAGAACGAAGTTGAATCGGGGCGGTTTAAGGAATTAGAAATCGCAAATATTAGGCGTTTCGAGGCTTGCCTCGTGATAGGCCGCGAAGCGGCCCATGTGCTTTTCGTGGACAGCAGAAGAAAGATCGCTTGCTCTCCCACAGCAGTCCTGCTTGCTCTAACAAAACGAAGTGACTTGGGGCGTTTTTCCGGCTTTAACTATAGCAAATCTAGGCGTGTCGTGGCCTGGCTCTTATTCAGCCGCGTAGCGGCTCATGTGCTCTCGTTGACTCAACAAATAACTGCAACGGTGAACACAACAAGAAAGCACACCAAGCAGCACATAAAACCATTCAAAAAGTTGTAGAAAAACCTTCTAAAATAGATACGCGCTAACACAGAATACCGCCTAAAATTAGTCGTTTATATGCAATTCCAGAGATGTTCGTAAACTATCTTTTATTGAGATGGGCGAAGATAGCCGGAGCTACCGCGCCGTATAACTCGAACGATTCACGGCCTTATAATCAAATCAGGGTAGTTCGGGGGATGTTCCCTGTCCCTGGCCTAAGGCATGCCTAGTCACCGTGGTTTCAAAGCTACGCTCACCACTGCCACGGGAACTGCATCATTTTCTTGGAAAGGGAAGACCCTATTCCTGACTGGGATATTCCCCCCTGAATTCATCCATGCTCTTGAGCAGGTCCAGGTAATCTACCCCACCCGTAATAAGGCGGGTCTTTGTAGCGCGTTCATACATCCACACACTCCATAACTTCATATGCGTTGAGGCGCCTTCAAGGTCCTTGGGCATCATCCCTCCCCACTCTGGATCGTCAGCCATAAACTGGAGTGCCCGATCAATGGCACGATCCAGATCATTTCGGGGCGAGTAAAAGTCAGACAGATGTACCTGCTCGGCCAGGATCAAAACCGCAAGCACCGGATAGTTCAGAAACTCTGCAAACTTTTCAATCACATCCCGGCCCAGGCTACTGGCAAGCCTACGTCCAGTTTTCAAGTGGCTTAGAGTGCTCGGCGCAATGCCAAGGTGGTCGGCTAGGTCTGTGGAAGCCAGCCCTTCGCCAACAGCTCTCTCGAAGATAACCTGAACCAACTTATAGCCAGGCGTTTCGGGCTCGATTTGCAGGTAGTCAGTTCTTGGTCCTTTGGGCTTTCCCCTCTGTCCATCCTTAGGGCCTGAACCCCCTTTACGGATTCCTGCGTCGATGACCTTCTGTAGGTCTTTATCATTTTTTCCCTGATCCAAGTTTTTCTCCCCATATGACGTCAGCATGTCATCTAGTCAAATAGAACTATACCGGATAACAAATTCTAATACTTATTGCCTATCCAGCGCCGCACGCTCAGCGGCAAGATTGCATCGCTACATCTTAACCCAGGAGTAAGCAATGCTCATCGGCCGTATTGAACACGATCCCAAAAAACACTTTCCGCTGCAGTTGCCGGAGTCAACGCTTGGCCGCCTTGAACTGTACAAAGAACTTTATCAGCAGACATTCGGCGAGAAAGTTGCAAATAACGATCTCGTGGACCTAATGCTCACGAATGTCATGGATAGAGACCGTGAATTCAAGCGGTTCTTGAGAGAGGAGGAACGAAAGAAAAAACTGGAAGCAAAACAACAGGAACGAGGCACAGGAACTAGCCCCTCAGCTGGTGAAGCTGAAACCGAATCTCACGCTGAGGCACAAAGCCATCAGCGTGAGCAGCACCAGGCATAAGGGTACTAGGTCTCGATATGCTGCGCTTGGATGATCTCACACATCTGTTCTACCTGGGGAACAACACGTCTCCACTTGGTACGCAGAACACGGTGATTGCCTGTAGCCCAACTGCGCACAGAGGTAACAGCCTCGTCAGCAGCCACGGCTATCTGGCGTGGGGTCATTACTTCCATCCAGCGCTCTACAGTAGCTTTGATCTCTTTGGAATCGACCCAAGCACCGCCTTCGATAGCGACGTGCTCGGACATTATTTCATTAAGAGCATTGAGCACTTTGTCATATCCGACCTTTCGAGGGACCGCTCCCCCTGTCCAGGTATGAATGGATGCCACGGAAATCGAGCATCCAAGTTTCCCCGTCAGGTGCTCTGCGATCTTGGCCAGAGTCATGCCGTAATCGTCTCGCAGAGTAGCAATATGTCGAGCCAAGTCACTGTCGGTCTTGCTGCGTTCAGCACGCCCACGGGTTGTCGGAATGCTGATCTTGATTTCGCAGCCATGCCTCTCGAGCGTGTTGATCAGGTCGTTCAGGAGTGCGTCACGCATGACTAACCTCTATGAATATTTGGCAAGTCACCCGCCTTCTGAAATGCAGCGACTTGTTGGTTGGACGGCAGCCCGTTTGCATATCCCCAGGCAATGGCAGGAGGACATGAAGCAGGAAATATACGTTGCCTGGTTTTCTAAGGAATATGACCCTTCGTATTCCCATGATGCGATCATGAAATATGCTGGTGAGGCGGCTTTCCTCGCGGTCAGCACATGGCGCCGCCATACCATCCTACCAGTGACCGTTCATAAAGCCGGTCAGGCTGATAGCGAACCCAGGGCTGAGCAGTTTGATCTGATGGCTGAACAGATCCCTGGTTTCACTGAAGAGTTCAACGACGAAATCGACATTGACCCTGAGGCTTTCGTTGAGACCACTTCGATGGCTTCAGCGCACCTCATCGACCTACCCAAACGCTCAGCTCGAACTGAGCTGTCTCATGAAAACTTGTTGGCCCTTCACTGCGAAGGCCTTTCGCCCGCTGAGATCGCAGCTGCAGCGAACATGACCGAGCGCAGCGTATACCGCAGATTGGAACGCCTTAAACATGGAAACCGTAGTACAGTATAGTAAAATTGCAGCGTTATCGGTAGCACTCTTAGGAGCTGCTTTATCCACTACCGCACTTGCCTCTGATCAGGACCTAGGTGTACTTGGCCCTACTTGGGAAATCGTAGAGCCCGACATGCGGCTGGCGATCGTGGCAGAGGCGCATGGTGTCGACTGGGACTCCGTAAATGAGCACCTAGCAGGGCAAGCTCAAAATCATACGAGAGACATCCCCGATTGGTTCGTCCCGATTGCCGAGCATACCGAAACTCACTTCGTAGATCCGTCCTATACGCTAGGTGAAGACATCGAAGCCTTGAAGCGGCAATCCGATGGTACATACCAGTGGGGAGTCATCTATGAGGCCGGCACCAAGGTCAACCCCCTCAAGCACATACAGCCAGAGAACTGGCTCCTCGTTGTTGATCTTCGAGCCGATGATCAGCGTGAACTGGCCATGACGTTAAAGGCCCGACACCCAGCCAACCTAACAGTAATCGTCACAGCAGGAGACCCAGGTAGTTTGGCGTCTGATCTTGGCCAAGCCGTGTACTTCGCAGAGGAATGGCATTTCGATCGGCTGGGCATTACGCATACCCCCTCTTTAGCTGGCGTTCGGGACAGTCATCCTGACGTAATCGAAGTGACCCATTTCGCCTATCCCTACGATGTCACCACCCTGGAGGAACACCTGCCATGAAGAGGTTACTACTCTCTGTTCTGACTGTTGCAGCTCTCACAACGGGGAGCGCCTATAGCGCATCCCCGTTATCGGGTTCTGCCGCATGTCGGGGAGAGATTTTCAATCCCATCAACGACGCGAACTGGAACAACATGTTTCCGGTAACGGTAGCTGGAATTTCCATGGGGGGTGGGTCTAATCCTTCCCTTATGCACATGGACTCAATCTGTTTGTGTCCTGGGCCCTATGGCATCGACATGCCAGGGATCGGCATGACGTTCTGGGAACCAACGTTCCTCGCTGAAGTGGCGCGAACACCTGGCTGTATGTCGACGCTCGGTGGCACGCAGGTACTAACCGGATACGACTCCCTGACTTCTAACCAAACGTATGGCTCGGGACGTGGAGATAGCAGCGTTACCAGGATGCAAATCCACTGGTATATCTACCCTCTGTTCAGTGTACTCAACATGATGAGTTCGCTGGGGTGCATGAATACCTCCGGATTTAACCTTGCAGACCTCACTGAGGTCGACGCCACTTGGCAGGATGACACTTGGACATCCATCGCATTTCCAGAGTCAGCTCTCTTCGCCAATCCAGTTGGTGCTCTCTCGTGCATCCCTGACGCCGTAGCTTCTGCAGCGGGTCGCCCCCTAGACATGATGTTCTGGTGTCAGGGCTCTCAGGGCGTCGTGTATCCCCTCACTGGCTCAAGCACCACTCACAGCTCCCCCCAAGGTGGGAATCTCCACGTCCTTGGCAAGTACATGCAGCGTAAGACACGCATGGCGGGCCTGTTATCAACGACCGGCCCTTGGGCTGAATGCCAATCCGTTTACCTGCCGAACATGATTCGCAGCCAATACCGTATTGACCCGGTGGCCCCTGTTGCCAGCAACCAAACTGCTGTTCTTGGAATGTCCGAGTTCCGCTGGGGGATGCTGCCTCCCGCCAACACCGCTGTTCGTACTGATTCCGCATTCTTGATCTGGGTAGGTAAGCAATGCTGCGCACTCTGACCGCTATTACTTTGACGCTATTCAGCACATCGGCGTTAAGCCAACAAACACCCGTACAAGCCGCTCAAGACGCTTTCTCTGCTCTTCAAGGGTCACAGGCACCTAGTGGCCTATTCGCTGGCCAGAAGAGCCCTGAGGCAATCCTGGAGGCGATGGGCGCGAACACAAGCGGATCAACCGCAGGCCAAGCAGCCGGCTCTGAGATGCTAGGAAACGTCCGGGCCCAAGGTCAGACCGGGGGGATCGCAGACCCTGAAATGGCCGCTGAATGGCAAGCACTGAGGGATTCGTTAGACCTAGGTGAACAGGATCGACTGTATTTCTTCATCTCATTTTCAATGCCCGAAAGCTTGATTCGTGGCTATGCACTTGATGCAGCCAGAGCAGGAGGCGAGCTGGTTCTGCGCGGAGTGGAGCCGGGTATAACGCTCCGTGACTTCACCATGGAGCGCTTGCTGAAGGTACTACGCCCGGGAGGCATGACAGCACCGATCCAGATCGACCCGCGACTGTTCGATACCTACGAGATCGAGACCGTACCCACGATTGTCCTTGCCAAGGAAGATCCCATGGGCGTGTGTCAGACCGCCAAGCGCCAAATAGGCGAAATCGATGGTCAGCAGCTCGAGTACCAGGGATGCCCTAAGGGCAACCCAGACAATTACTGGAAGGCTGAAGGGTCAGTAACTGCCCTATATGCCTTAGAGCAATTCAACAAAGGCGGTGCCGGCAATGCCGAGGTCTACATCAATGCGCTCAAGGGCGAGGGCGCCGAAAGCGCTCCTGAGCAGGGAGGCGTTGCGTCAGCACAGTGGGAGTCGATGAGCGACGAGCTAGCTGAGCGCAACGCACAACGACTCCGTGAGCGCTATCAAGGCACTGATCGCGAAGTTTACGACACGCCAATGGGGCCGGCCGTTGGTCCCGCGGGACAGAATATTGATCATCTCTGGGAGGAGTGACATGCCGAAGGGCTCTTGCTTAAAACTGTTTGCCATGGGGGCCGCTTTTGCGGCCCTCGCGCCCTTGAGCGACGTGGCAATGGCCACCCCTAACCAAGCGGGAATGAATGCTGGGGGAGCCTGGGCTCGAGATTTCAACCCAAACAATGCCTTCCGTTCAGCTACATCGAGCCTGGGTCTTGAGGATACAAAAACCTCTGGCGAGCTTGGAGGGGAGGTGGGGCTTCAAGTTAAACAGAAACAGCAGCGGAACTTTAGATGCCGCGACGGGGCTCGCCTCACTGCAGGCGGCATTCGAGTTTTGGTCGAAGAGTGTGAACAAAGCGACAATGGTGAGCTTGAGCGGATCAGTGTGTCCGTATGTGACGCACTAACTCAGGGGATACGGTGTAGCGAGGACCGCTACACGGTCACAAGAGAAATACCGACCGGGGGAGAAGCCGCCTTCAGCGGAGGCAACCTGTACGGAGCATATCGAGTCGAGGCTGAATGTTCTTCATCGTCTTGCACCATGACTATGCACCAACTTCACGGGGATGCATGGGGCGGCAACGATATGCGTCAGAAAGGGAATGATAGAGTCAATCAAGATCCCAATCACCCGTCAAATACAATTAGTGATGTTCGCGACAACCCTACTTTTGAACGTGGCAGCAACTTTGCTGATGATCGTTCAAAGTGTCTCGGCAATCAAATAAACCAACTTTTCAGTGAAGGTGATATTCCAGTTTCATGTGACCCCAACGACCCAAGGACAATTGATTTTCTTGACATCAATGCTGGTGGAGAATGCAAGCCGGATAAAATCACAACCGATTCCTGCGTGGTCGATATACCAACAAGACTCGTTACTTGTGAGCCTGAATCTCGGGAGTGTGAGGTAAGAAGAGACTCCGCAGAGTTTAGCTGCGCTAGAAAACTTGAGGTGACGGGAATAAAAATACCGACATGTAATAATGGCGATCACCTTTTAACTATAACAAGCGACCCCTGCCCTAGTTGCGTCGATTACCTCAGGTATAACTTTTATTGCCAAGAGCAAGGATACCGAGTTGTCTATGACACTGTAAATAAATCAGATGGTTCACGTCGGACTGGCCCTCACTCAAACGTTGTCAGCGGCGGGTTAAATACTAATGTACCTAAAACAACTGTTATAGAGGACTTCAGCGGAAGTAAATGCTTTCGAGTAGCTTACGAGCAGAACTGTAATGGCACTACCTGCAACGTCACAGCTTACTTTGAAAACCCTTGCAAGAACATAAGCTATGCAGGTTCAAATAGCTTCCCTATACCAATGAGAATCGAATTCACAGATAGAGTGATCGATGAATGTACTGGTTTAGAAAGCAGACGACCTGAGTTATAAATTATGAAATATATTCATCTAGCAACTTTATTAATTTATCTAATAATACCTCAGGTTACCTTTGGAGCTTTAAGCGACTACCAAGAGTGCTATAAGGTCGGAGAAACATGTATTGATTCTGCCCCTAGAACAATAATGGGTGAAACAGTCAGACGAGAATGCTGGGAATATGCTGTTACTTATAGATGTTACGGCGATCCATATAGCCACACTTGCAATCTCGAAGCACTACAGAACGATGATGACTGGGAGTTGGTAAACACATTTGGAGAAACATATCCAGCGACCTATTCGCAATATTCACGCATTCTTCCTGACAGTTGGATCGAAGAATGGCAAAAGAGCGAGTTCACATGTAGTGCCGACACTTCGTATGGCTGTGGCCCAGATATAAGCAGGACAGATATAAAAGATGCTTCTGGAAATATTGTCGGCCAGAAAGTAACTAAGCGCTGTTACATCGGCGAGACACCACGTTGCAATAACGACCCGAACTGCAACATAACGAGCTACGACTGCACCAGAAAGCAAGACGGTTTATGCGTTCGGCAGGAACAGACATATACATGTCGCGAAGATGGGAAATGCGATCCTAGTTCCTACGAAATTATGCCTGAAGTTAGCGATGATGAAGGCGCCTTCTCAGACGCTATTGCAGCGGCAGGTGTCATGGACATGATCGCTGCCGAGGGTGGGTTAGATGAAAACATGCGGATCTTTTCTGGCATGGAGCGCGAGTGCAAAGCGATTACAAGCGATTTCCGCCGCATGATGGAATTTAACGCAACCGTATCAACCGTTTTGGCAACGTATTTTGGAGGACCGCTTGGAGCTGTCTTGGCTGGCACTGCTTCGGCAGACATTCTAAATGCTATTGAGCACATGCAATGCTGTCAGGAAGACCCAGAAGATGTCGTTTTGACCAGCTCATTTATCTCTATGGCTACAGGAATCGGTGCTGACTACTGTGACCTCGAAGATGTAGAGCTTGCTGCTGCTCGCATGGCGAAACGAGCCGTCCAAGTTACACCCGGCTTTGTTCCCACCAATAATACGCTATGCACGTTCGCAAATTATATTTACAACGCGCCTGCGAAAGGTGACATGTCCTACGCGAAGCAAATATGCGCACATTGGACAAGGCCATGGTCGATTGCGAACACCCAAACTCAGGTGGATAGATACCAACGCTGGTGCGAGTTTGACTCGATGCTTGCCAGAATAATTCAAGAACAGGGTCGAGAACAGCTTGCCGAGTTGGCTTCGCAAAACGCAGGTGGAGCTGTTACCAAGCGCATTGAGTTTCCTTTTTACAATTCTGCCGGAGGATGGTCGAACGAGCTAAATGCCAACAGCAATCGAGTGCGGTTCTGGCAGTGGAAAGAGGAATGCTCTACCGATGAAGGCTTTACCAATTCGATGTTATCTGGATACGATTGCCCTTCAAGCCCAGACATTTATGCAGCGGTCTGCTCTGAATCGTCATGCGGGGCACCGCCTGATCACCCTGTTTATGGCTTTAGCCCAGGCTGGGAAACCCATCGCTTAGCAGCAGAGGATCATCACACCCGTGCGATCAACCGATATTCGGTAGTAGAAGGTGGGTGTTTTGAAGATGGCAGCTGTGAATACAAAGTTCACGCTTGGAAAGCTGGCGCTGGTGGTCAGATGCGCATTCCCTTAGATATGAAGTGGCCAATCAATTTTCCTAATGATGGCTGGGGCGAGTTTTCTTGGGCGCATAACAATGTTCACTTCGAGGCATATACAAACCCTCTAGGTTCAGAATCCCCTTCCAGAGGGCTGCGCATGTGTATCGGTTCATCATATGAATGCTATGACAATGCGGCGTGGAATGAAGTCAACATCCAAAATGACATTACTAATTTGAATAACTATGTCAGCAACAGTCCACCAGTGACTCTCACTGGTGGATGTTCCGTTGAGGAATGTGAGTTTAGAGCTTCAATTGAAGTCAATCTTACAGCTAAGCCTTGGTACACCTACTCAGAAAAGAAATACGAGCCGTGCATGCTAAAGGTTTTGGGTAGCTGTGTGACAAAGGCCTCCACAACTTACGATCGTCAGTACAAGCCAGACTGCACCGGGTTCACTATTGACGAGTTCCTTGCACTTGATCTCGGCGATATGGATTTCTCGGAGTACGTGGAAACGTTGTCGGAAAAAGCACAATCGGAGTTCAACCAGACATGGGCAAGATAGCTTTAATTCAAGCTACTTGTGTGGTGATGGTATTGGCATCTACTGGCTCCTTCGGGAGCCCAGTAGACCGAATCACTGCCCAAGCTGAAGCGCTGGCATCGGGTGCAGCCGGTTCAGAGGAAGTTGTGCAGAACGCGGGGCAGAGGCCTTTCATGTTCACGCCCAATAATGGGTATGTAGGCCTAGAAACCCAGCTAGATGTATCGCTCACTTATACGTCCTTTGAGAACGGTGGACAGAACGTTAGAAGAGTTGAAAAAGCAGTTGTCGACTGGGGTGACGGCTCAAGTCCGACCACAGTGCTCCCTGGCACACCCGCCTACCATACGTATGGCCACCGCAATAAGGAGGGTGCCATTACACCTCATGGAAGTATTGTCTATACCGGCAGGATTACGTTCGTGACTACTTCAGGCAATGCATATACCGAGCAATTTCAATATAGCATGTGGCATTCCTTTCTTGACTCGCTTGTTCCAGGAGGAAGATCGCTACCCAACAACATGCTACCGAGCGTTAGTGGGGCTGGTGGCAGGGATCGTTTGCCCAGTGGCTTCTTTGATAGGAACAACAAATAATGCAAACTCTTTTCAAGGCTGCGCTGATCATGGTGGCAACAACCATGCCTTTGTTTGCCAATGCTCAGGAAGGCGCCAATGAACCCGCGCATCAGCTTTACGGCGGTCATGATGCTGGCGCGCTACTTAGCAAGTCGCTTATGGTGACCAGCCAGCTAGATTGGCTCAATGCCTGGTCGCTGAACCTTGGAGGCAATCCACCAGAAGATTTGCCCCAAGGCTATATCGGAGTTCTAGTCTTCGCGTCCTACCCAGGACACCTCATAAGCCTTCATCCTCTGGACGACAGCTCATCTTTGATGATTCGCTGCCATCAGGCACCGCTGCCCGACAGCCGTAGCTACATCGCCCCCTCTGCATGGGCAGCCGGGATGTTCCGTGCTGATAGCGTGACGCTGGAGGATTGCCCATGATAGCCGGCAGAATGGATGCGCTGGCACTTACCGCCATTGCAGCCGGCGTTGCGGCCGCTACACCTTGGGCTGTCGGCACCTTCCCAGCATGGCCTGCTGGCGTCCTGGGTTCGCTGGGGATGGCGCAGCTCACATGGAGCCAGGCTATGGCCAAGCTGCGCCAGTACGACGAGGATTCCCGAGAGGGCTTCGTGCTGCCTTCAGACGAGCCAGTAGATGATAAGGGGCCTTCCTTACATATCGGCCTGACCACCGACAAAAATACTCGAATCAACATGCCCGACATCCTCGGGCAGCGACACACTGCGATCGTGGGTCAGTCTGGTGTGGGTAAGACTACTCTTGGTGAATATATCCTCTGGCAGCAAACTGCGCGTGGGCGCGGATGGCTATTCATTGACGCCAAGATCGATCGGGACACTCGGGATCACCTAGCGTACATGGCCAAGGTGACAGGCCGCGAAGATGAACTCTACATTATCGACGTGTCAGACCCCGATAACGCCAATACCTATAACCCTGTTCTCCACGGCGATCCTGATGAGGTGGCATCGCGGCTGATGAACCTCATTCCTTCTGCGGAGAACAATCCAGGCGCCGATCACTACAGGCAATCCGCCAATCATGCACTCACTGTCATCATTGCCGCTCTGCAAGCCTCCGGTCAGTTATATCACTTCGGCGATCTATCAATTCTATTGCAGTCCGATAGAGCCCTTGAAAACTTGGAGAGAATGACTCCTCAAGGGCCTGAGAAGAGGGCGCTATCGATCTTCCTCGATCAGTTCCGTACCCGTACCAAGGAAGGGACAAAAATCGACCTCAACCGCATGAAGCAAACGCTGGGCGGGATGGCAGGCCGGATTGCACTGTTCGCCCAGGGTAAGTTTGGAAAGGTCTTCAACGTTTATGCCCCGGAAATCGTGCTTACGGAGATTATTCGGAAGGGCCACATGCTTTATGTCTCGCTTCCGACGATGGGAAAGGACACCGCAGCCCTCAACCTAGGTAAAATGATCGTCTCGGACATTCGCTCTGCTGTTGCCTATATTCAGGATTTACCCAAGGGCGAAAGGCCAGAGCATTTCATCGCACTTCTGGATGAAATGGGTGCTTACGTAATGGAAGGGGTAGGGCGTCTCTTCGAGCAGGCGCGATCGGCCAATATCGCACTGATTCCAGCCTTCCAGTCCTTCAGCCAGCTTAATCGAGTCTCGCCAGACTTTGCAGACATCGTGATACAGAACACATGGAACAAAATATTCTTCAAGTTCGGTGCGAAAGACAGCCCTGAAGAGGCCGCAGAAATACTAGGTAAAACCAAGCGTTTTCAACGTACTGTCTCAGTCTCGGCTAACCAGGGAGAGAGTGCGCAGTATTTGAGAACCACCCCACAATCCAGCATGTCCGATGGCGGCGGCATGGGTGAAAGCTGGCGCGAAGTTGAGGAGTTCAGGGTAACACCGGATCAATTGAGAGCCATGGATATGGGGCAAGCGGTCATGATGATGGGCGCTCGCATGTATCATTTGAGAACGCCAATGATCAACTACCCCAAACACATTCCTTCATTTAAGGTAATAAAACGCAAGATGAAGATGCCTGCCGACAAACAGGCGCTTAACTTCGAGGAACGACTAAACGAGTTTCTTACAGCAACTGTTTAGGGGGTAGTTATGATTACAGTGTTATTTTGGGCAACAATCGCCATCTTCGCTATGTTGCTCTTAGGAATTCTTCCGGGAGTAAAGGAAGTCTTTAGACCGCTCATGGATATTTTATCCAAGGGAACCATAGAGGTATTGAAGTTTGCCGGTGGGTATATTCTTTGGCTTGCCAAGACGATAATTCATGCCCATATCGACCTTGTTACCCACTCATGTCATAAGCGCTCATACTTTGACCCAGCAGAAAAGATGAGAAAATAGCCGCTTCTTATTGTAATTTGAAATCGTCGTATGGTATTATTAGATAACAGCAAGGTGATTGCGTCGATCGTTCGGAGGTCGAAATGGCTAACAAGAATCGCAAAGCTCGCCGCCAACGTGCGATCGCAGCACGGCAACATGCCGCTCAGCCATCCCAGGGCTCTTTCGTCGCAAATGAGCTGCACCAACTGATCGGTGCTAATGAAGAAGATGTAGTCAGGGCTTTTAAGTGGAGAGCCAGGCAGAACGTTATCTTTATCTATGCGGTTAATGCAGTGATATTTGCGTTTCTACTATTCTTCACCGCGTACACTTCAAACAGTGGGCTGAGCAAATTTGTCCCGTTTATCTGGGCGGGTTTCATCGCTTTGTTCCTAGCACAACAAGCTATGCTGAAACGCTACAAGCAGCTCATCCGAAACACATAACCCCCCTGCCTTGGCAGGGGCTTTGCCTATATGGCTCCTCTTATCGAGACAGCATAAATTCCCGAGGATCAATTTCCTCGCCTTGGGCAGGGGAAGGGATCGATTCATTGCTTGATGAATCTGATGAAGAACCCCCTGAACGGACCTGTATCCTTGTTATCGTTGCTTCAGTTGCGTTCAAGGTGGGTCCATTTCTGGCCTGGGAGTCAATCTGAGACTGACTAGGCGGGGCTTCGACATCAACCGGCTCAAAAGTGCCATCGCCACCATATTGGTAATATGCATGCCCGTCTTCTCGCTCGACTGCATAGATTGCTTGCCCATGACCACTCTCATCTTGGGTGTAAAGCGCGGGTACGAACATATCATTGCCGACTTGAATATTCGTTCTATCGCCACCCGTGATCATGGCGTCAGCGTTGCTGGCATCAGCTGCCGCTAGATCCCTGCGATCAGCAACAGTAAAGCTCTCACCTGTGTCTATAACATGGTAACTATCAGGACGAACAACAGGAGCCTGGGCATTGGCTTGTATATCATTCAATTGCGTAGGCGAATCAACAGATAGCCCGCTGACACCAATAGCACCAATAGGCGATGTAGTGGCGTCTGCATGACTTGCCCTTTCATTAACATCGGCGGTGTTGGCCCCTACTGTCCCCATGACAAGGGCCCCTCGGCCGGAAATGTCTTTTACATCTTCACTCATTTGTCCTTCTACTTTACTCCGGACAACATCAAAATCACTTTGTATGCCAGCTACAGCGTGAGGATTTGCAGCTGTAGGAAGCGAGCCTGAACGGCTAGTTGTGTATTCCTCACTTGCTCGTTGCTGAACCTGCACGGCCTCTTGGTAATCATTTGAAGCCGCGTAGAGCATTGATGCTCGGTCTTCACCGGCACGGCTTTCAAGAACCTGACGTGATTCCCCTTCGGTAAACTTCTGGGAGTAACGACTACCATCTTGTCCTGTAACACTTAGCGTGCCGTCTTCACCAAAAACGAGCTTTCCAGTATCTGCCTGCGCAACACTGGTGGTTTCTTCGCGCGCATCTTGATCCGACTGGGACCTACGCACTCCGGCCTCAACAGCCGCCGAGCCTCGGTAATAACCACTTATGCCACTGCTAAGGCTAAGCCCAAGCTCGCCTTTAACACCTGCTTCAGCTGCCACCTTACCTGCTGCGTGCATGGTCATATCGTTTATTTCGCGCTCAGAAAGACCTGTTTGATCCATCACTTGACGGGTTGCACCCAATTCACTCATATACCTCTGACCTTGGGTGTCTTGACTCATTCGAGACCAATCAATCGAACCGTCTTGCATATAGCCATTGTCTTGGGCGTATTGAGTAGCACCTCGAAGGGAATCGGTCATCATACTTTGAGACTGCTGTGAGAACGACTCCTTGGCTTCTTGAGTGCGCTGTGTAGCCTCTGAGTATGATTGCGAAGCCGAATAGTTCGCTCTAAAGTCAGCTGGGCGTAAGCCCACGTTCATATCTTGGCCGCTCATACTGGTCACAGTAGAAGCTCCAACCCCTACATGGTGGGCCGATACTTCTTCCCCAGAGCTATAACGGTGAGAGGTTTGGTGAGCATTCATGTTCGCGTTGTTCATACTTACCTGGCCAGCCGAAGCTGCACCTGTAGACATGTTGTTCGCGGCTGTCGCCGCTTGTTGGCTACCAGATGCCCTGTCCAAGACAGAGGTGAAGGCGTAACCGCTGCCAAATACTAGCCCCCACATGATGGCGGGAACTAAGGTGGACATAAAACCTGATGCCATCACCATCTTGTCCGACATCTCGCTGACTGCGCTCATATTGGCCATGGTGAGACCATCAGCGAGGTATCCCGCTGTCTGCCCCTGGAAATAGAGCATCATGATGTAGTTCACGATAGCGAGCCCTGGCCACCATAAAATGAGCCAGGTCATCACCTGGGCATACGAGGTGCCCATCTTCTTGCCTAAGCCGGGGACCAACACCGCAGCAAACACAATCGGCGCCAGCCCAATCACGAATGCCTGAAGGATCGCGAAGAAATAGCCCGCCATATCCCGGAAGAGAATAGCTGTGCTATACCATCCAGATTGCTGGGCACGTCGAGCCTGTTCCATATTCAAGGCTGAGATCAGCTCGTTGGAGCCTGTGGCCATTGCTGCGTATTCATAGGTGCCTGAGTACATTTCTGCGATTGCGGCTTGTGTGGCAAGCCCTGTGGCGTCCTGAACGGCACTTCCCCCTGAGGCCCAGCGAAACGAATCATCCAGAGCGGCTTGTGCCAGCGCTGTTGAACCTGCTGCCTGCTGAAGCCAGAACGGGGAAGCTTCCCTCATGCCGTTCAATAGCGCGGGAGCTGCAGTCTGCAAACGGTTGTCAATGCTCGCGTAGGCCTCATCGCAAGCCTGCATGCCACCATTTGGATCGGTCGAGTCATAAACGACGGTATAAACTGCCCGGTTCAGGTTATTGCCTAAAACCCCCCATGCATTTTGTGAGGTAATTAGCGTCACCGGGGATATTTTGCCGCTAAAAATATTCGGCAACGCACAGTCATTCATGAAACTTTGAATGCTTGATCGCAGGTACGGATCAGTCAGGCGAATCTTCTTCATGTCATTCAACATGCTTGCCGCCATGCCAATGGGAGCCCCCTCTGAAATACGTAGATTTTCGAAGTTTGGCGTCGTGAAGTTAGTTTCAATGCCGTTTGTAGCCCACATCCCTATCTCTGAGATGACAACAGCAGGAAGACCGATGGCTGCCGGAACGCCTTCAATTCGTTGAATGAATTGGGGCGACCCAACGCCATCCCACACCATGTCTTCAATAAGAATATCGACCTTCAAAGAGAACAGCATGTAGACAGTAAGAATCATGCCGGCAAAATACATGGCCACCTTTTGCAGACTTCCACCCAGGATTCCCGTAAAGCACATCGCAAGGAAGCCGGCCATCGCCAAGAACAGCGCCAAGTTCCTGAACCCAGGGTTTGAGTCAGGGTCAGTCAGGCGTTTAATCGCCTCCAGTATTTGCGCCAGCGCATAACCATTGCCATAGCCATAAAATGTCCAAGTGTCACCACTTGCAGGCGTCATGGTCTCTGCGATTGCTAACCCCGGAACAGCGACCAATCCAATAGCTATAAGGGCAGGAACAAGCCATTTCATCAGTCCATCTCCCGAACCATATCACGAGCGAAATCCATGCCGGATAGACCCATGGCATGAAGATTTCGCAACGTGGCGCGGTTGATCTTGTCAACCTGGCTCATTATGTTTTCCTGAGTCTCAGCCATAAGGTTAATTTGCTGAGCCTTCTGGGAGGTCATGACAACTAGCTCATTCTGGGCCTCGCGGAATTCGCGCAAGATCTCACCCGGCACGGATGATGTCATCGATGTCTTAGCCGTTGCCTGGACGGCATAGCGAATGTACTCAATGGAGATCATGTAAGACAGAATGGTCGAGTTACCAACTACTAGGTCGTAGGCAAGGTCCGGGTAGGTCGCTGCAACATTAACTGCTTGATAGAGCGGGAAGGGCGCTGCAGCAATAATGGCCTTTTGAGAAGCGGTCAGCGGGGTGCCACTGGCAACGTTCTTAACCGCACCTTCCAATTCCATAATCACCGTGGTCAAAAAGCCGTGGCCTAGTGATATATCCTCAACCTTTGCTTTGTTCGGGTTCCAACAGTCTCTCAGATCACTGTTGCTACAAGTATAAATCTCGGTGGCCTGGCCTGAGGCGCCTGACCATATCTTGTCCTCGCAAAAGCTGTTCACGAAGTCAGCGTATTCAATGACGGTCGGCGAGGCTTTATCACTTCCGCACAGGAATATGTCCAGCATCGCATCGGCAGTTTCGATGGTTGGCGCAAAGGTGTTCGAGTCGCCACTACCCCCTTTGTTGCGAACCTCAGTACCAATCCAACTCATCAATAGCTCGGCAAATATCTTGTTCTCTGCCCCCATGTTGTTCCTGCCATCTCGCCCAGGGGCAATACCTGCTTCTTGAAGGCCTAGCCATGTGCGGTTGCCATCAAGCTCTAAGGCCAGTGCGCGATCCCCGGGATTGTTGCTGAGGTGGTCTCGCACTTCGCGGCCCGAATCCGATTTGCTATCACAAGTGTCCTTCTGGGCTGCCAGCCAGTCACTTTCCACGCCCTCAAACATCCCTACCGAACTACACCAGAGATTCCCTAATTCGCCGGAGTAGTCAGGGAACCCCTCAACCAGTGCGGTAGCAGCCTCACAGCTGTCCTGGGATAGTTTCGCCGCCGCCTGTGCCATGCGTTGTGCGAACTCAAGCACATCCCCACAAATAGGGCAGAGCTGTTTGAGCGCGAGCTGGAAGGAGAGGGCTACAACCCCTTGGGCGATTTGCTCCAACATCTGCTGGATCTGCTCACTGTCGATATAGGAGAAGCCACCAAAATGCGCGTCGATGCCATTGCAGCCTACGTCTAGCCGCGGCGGGTCCATGTTGACTAGCGAGTAGCGGTTCTGAGAAAACCGCATGGTCAACCCCCCGGCCGTGTATCCATGCCGTGTCCTGGTCTCAAACGACGCTGCGCTGTTTGAGCTACTGAAGCCGCCTCCGGCACTGGATAGCCGGTCAAACGCATTTTCGAGTGCGTTGGCTTCAGCCAGGCTTGTGGTGGCCGTTATCGACATTCCGCTGATCACGGCTGTTGCCACCATGGTTACCAATTTGTTTCTGGAGAACATTACTCAACTCCTTGGGGAATGCCGGCGCCGAGGCCACCGGATGACCGTTCCAGCATGTCGGGAACGCTGAAATCAACGGGAGGACTCGTGCCATCACCAACCGCCTCGAGGCCCTTTTCTGCTGCTCGTTGGATAGCACCAAAGAAGACCTCAATCCTCGAGGTAATCCGCTGCGCTGCTTCAACACCACTGGAGACGCGGAACCAAAGATCATCCTGTGGCAGGTAAAGCCAGAGGTCCGGTACCGCTTCGACGGCAAGGTGGCCAGCAGCCTCTACTGAGCGTCCTGTGGTATCGCAGCTGTTCGAGAACTCTGGCATGCACCCCCCATCAAGTGGGGCGTTGTAAATGGTGAGCCCAGTACGTCGTTCGAGCTGCTTCATAACTGGTTGCATGTCATGACAGAATTGGCAGCTAGACCGGGTAAACCAGACGAGAAACCCATTCTGGTCATCTATCTCTTCCATGACCGCATTGCGCTTGCCATCGCGTGCTCGTGACGCTGCACGAAGCCCAAAGGAGGAGACGGGGCTATGTACGAGGGGGTTGAGGTCCTGGTTTTGGATCTGATTCCACTCCCACATCCTCGACATTGTGATGGCTTGGTCGACGGCCCATCGCATATACCGCTGAAAGGCCTCGACTGTCTCTGGATTGTTGGGGTTCATCACAGACTGGTTAAGCAGCATGTCGCGCTGCTTGGCTTGAAACTCGAAGCTCCCCTCTGGGTCGACAAAACCACAAGAGGGCTCCCACTGTTCTGGGTCCGTACAATCCAGCTCCTCTTCAGGCGCCTTGGCCATCGGTATCTCGACTGGGGGCTCTTCGGGCTCTTCTTCCTCATCATCATCTAAGTGCCCCCAGAACCAACCGCATTCGCGAGCATTATTGCTATCAAGGCAGGCTTGCCCTCGGTCTCCACCAGGCTGGGCTATAGCGGTCGAACTCAGCGTTAGCAAAAGCGCCAGCATTAGCCGCAGAAATGGCGCCGGCAAAGGGCCAGCGGTAATGTGTTTCATAGCACAAGGCTCCGTATCAATATCGCGGCAATGGCCCAGGCCAACAGCACGGGCCAAAATTCTGAAGTGCCGCCATCCCACAGCTTCAGGGAATGGCGTTTGGCGGGGTGCCACACAGGCACTCCCAAAGGGGTGCCAGCATCTCCAATGACGTGAGAGAGCCCACCAACCGAGAAACCTAAGAGAAGGGCGGCAAGCAATGGCGCATCAGGTAGCCAAACGGCCGATGCCACTGCCAGCCCTAGCCAAGGGAGCAACCAGTGGGTCACAGTCCTATGGGGTATGAGCGTGGCTGGACCAATGCGGATCTCCAGCCAGTCAGGTGCCGTTGATCCAGGCAGCGCCATCGCCGCCACCGCCAGCGCAGACATCCCGCCATAAAAGGGGGTCATAATCGCACCAGCCGATGCGCCAAGCGCCAGGCCGAATAATCGATGAGCGTTCCCGGTCAAGCTGCCTCCAAATACCTGTGTCATGCACGCGAAAAAGCCCCAACTCCACAAAGGGATGGGGCTATGGAACGTTAAGCATGTTGGGATTGCTGTCGCTGGATAATTCGGCGTCGCTGTGCGATCGCTCCCTTGAGCCGAGCTGACAGGTGTGCATCCAGTTGAGCGCTATTGACCCAGCGTTCGGCCGAAACCAATCGCTCAACATCTGAGTTTTCAATCTCCGCTAGAATCGCTTCGCGCGATGCCAAACGGTGACCGTTCGATACCCGCTGCTCTGATGGCTCAGGCTCTCCTCGAGAGAGAAGCACTGAGGATTCCACAGCGGCGTTATAGGCAGCATTTCCATCATCGTCCGGGCCTTGAGCAAGGCCTAGAAGAGCCATCAACCCATAGCGACGTGCATACGTCTGGGCTGACGCCACACCATGGCTATCAAGGGTCTCAACGGGCATCTCACAGTAAGAGCCAATGTACTCCCCAGAAGGACCATGAATGAGCATGGTCTCCATCACCATAGCCCCCACTGTTCCGGGCACAGGTGCCTGAACCAGTGCAATTTCAAACTTATTCAAGACGGCACGAATGCTGCCGATTATAATTGCGAGGCTTGCATAGCGGTTGTCGTACATCGGATTCGTAGAATCCGGTGCGATCAGACCACCAAGCTCAGCCTGCACTGAAGCCAGGGCTTTGCCGATTCTGGCGATCGAGTCACTGCGATTCATAACGTGCTCTCCTCTCATCCCCCAGGTATCGGGGTCTCATGAGGGGTAGGGGCGCTACTGACAGACAAACGGGAGGTGGTATTGAGATTACCGAGAGGAGTGGCAACGCCGCTGAAGTGACACGATCCAGCGGATAAATCAAACAAACGTTTAATTTAAAAGAAAGTAGGGAGAAGTGATGCACCACGCAAGGGAACTAGAATCATTCCCTAGGCCCCATATAACCTTAGTCTCAGAACGAATAACAGATAATAAAAGCAAGGCTTGTTATGGAATGACAGATAGGGCGGTAACTTTGGACCCTGTGCTCAGAGCCTTGAGCACAGAATCACCGCCCGGAGGCATGCTATCCACGCTAAAAAGCGCCAATGCCACAGAAATGCGCTTCAAGCGAGGTAGAGTGAAATGACCTAAGTGATCAGTAGCTGCTTGACCCAAACAGATTCAGCAAATATATAAAAATGCATCCTTCCTCCCGAATCCCATCATGCTGAAAATGAAAAACCCTCCTGACAATGGATGTCAGAAGGGTTTGAAGGGTTAAGCAGCTTTGCTCTTGCGGGGAAATCCCGTGAGCCCACTACTGGTGTACACATCAGCCCAATCAACGCTCACATCAGTTGAGCTGGATGCATCAGGGATCTTTATCGAAGCTCGAATCCCTTTCTCTAAAAGCCGAGCCTGGAGCACTTCCGCTGCGTCCTGACCAGCCTTGCGTCCTTTCCTGTCGGGTAGGTCACGATCAGCCCAAATAACGACTTCCGTGACACCCTCAGGCGGCTCGAACGACCTCATTAGGGAAGCTGACAGTACCGGCCAGACAGGCATTCCCGTAGCAGCCCGAATAGCTAGCGAGGTCTCAATACCCTCAGCCACACCGATAACGCCGGCTGTAGCTGTGCCTAAGCGAATAGCACCACCGTGGACATCACCATCCTTCACCACAGGGAACAGCTTTTTAGCCTTGCTCACAGGCGCCTTCTCTACCACACCATTTTCTGTGCGGTTGAGATACGTCCTATGCATCGTGACAGGCTTTCCAGCCGCATCCCTGACAATGGTTATCAGTGCAGGGTAGTAGCTAACCACTTTGCCTTTCTCGATGTAGGCCATCCTAGGGTGGAGGCGTGCCTCCGTCTCGAGAACGCTAAGCATCGGCTTTACAGGCAACCCGCGGAACTGCAAGTAGCTCGCCAGCATGAAGCGACCTTCGCCTCTTCCCAGGGGTAGAGCTTCTTCCCAGCGCTTGCGCAGCGTTGGCCGGATGTCCTGCTTTTCCTCGACCTGCCGTGGCGGTGGCCGTGATACTGTAGGCGCCAGCGGCTCAACGGATTGTTCACCGAGAGCCCCCATTACCTGCTCCAGTATTTCGGGAAGAGCCCAGCCTTTCAGCTCTTTCAACAGGCTAAAACCATCCCAGTTACCGCAAGTGCAAATGGCCGTACCCCGTTGCTTGAAGCCGCGATCGAGGCGGAAGTCTTCCTTGCCACCATGTATCGGGCAATCGATGTGATGTCCCGGGTGGGCAATTGCATGCTCCAGCTCGGGGCACAGTGCCTGAAAGACCGTATCCCATTGACCTTCCGCGACACGCTTCACATCAGCAATTTCGTACTTGTTGCTATTCCTCATGATCTGCTCCTCTCTCATTTCCGGTCACCCGGATCTCACAATTAGATAGGGCGACCAGTGACGGCTATGAAGAGGTAGGGGAGACACTGCCACCAAATAAAAATGTTCCGCATGCGAAACAATGGCAGTTGGAAGTCCTATACAGAGAAAAGCCCCTCCCGATTAATCGGAGAGGGGCTTGAAGGGTGCCTAGTCGTTCAGTGTGTGGCTAAGCCGCGGAATGCGTCTTGAGCCACTTCTGTTGCCAGGCAGCTTTGTCCTGCTCACTAATACTTTGCAAGCAGTTGCCAATGAGGCGGGCCACAGCACGAAATGCACAATGCACCACTACTTGGCCCAGCAGTAACTCGACCAAGCATGGTCACGCATACCGAGCTATACGGAACTGCTTCATCACTTCGGGGCAGAGGGATTGCGGCGTGTGAGGCTCCCTATGTGATGGTTGCATGAAGAGCAAGGGGTAGAGCCGGATCACCAAGCAAAGCGGATCGACTCAGAGAAAAGACGTATACAAGCGTGTCTCAGTTCTATGCCGTCCGCTTCGCTATCAGACCAAGTGCTGCAAGCCTGTTGGCTGTAATTGGAAACCCGTATAGAGGCGGGCACAACGTCCCACACCTCCGCACGACTTGCACTAAGCGCGGCAGCCGCATTGTTACTCAATACTGACAGAGAGGGACAGCGGCTACCTAACCAGGGCGATGTGGACAGTTACTTGAGTGCGGTGCCCGGACAAGCAGCCTTGGTGACGGGGTTTACCAATTTCTTAAATCGCCAGCATGCCACCACACTGACCCCTAGGGTGGATGAGAAACGGGCAAGAAAACGGCGAAAAGAAAAGTTGGCTCGCACCATGATTCAAATGGCTAAGTGTACTGATCAAGGGGAGGAGTGGAAGGAACGATGGATCGTCACTACCATGGAATACTGTCATGACAAGAAAGTATCTAAAAAAGCACTCCGTCAACAGACCATAGAGCATTCAGGAGACGGGGTTCGGGTTAGCATGGAGGGCGTGAGCTACTGGCTGCCTATTGTATAAGAGTAAAACGTTAGCTCTGCTGTTTGTCGTTAGGTGCGCTATGGGGGCCGCCCCGGCCTTTTGGCCGGAGCGGTTCAGTTAAGGGAATTAAAGCATACCTTTTAGCTCCCCGTAGTCTCCTCCAACACGCAAGACCACGGTCACGTCGTTGTCATTGCGGTTACGGAAGAACCAGCCGTGGTTGCCGGTGAAAGCAGCTTCCAGCTCTCCCTCATCTTCGGGTACGCCACGCCCCTTCTCGTAGCTGATGGAGTTCCCATTGCCATCGCCGTGGGTGTCAAAATTAAGTGGCCCGCCGTCGGACGCCCAAGCGAATGTCGCGACAGCACCTTCTTCCATCGTTAGCTTATACTCGGTACCTTCACCCGGCGTGAGTGTGAAGGTCACCTCATCACCCCATGCCGCAGTTTCTTCAGTTGCCTGGGAAGGTGTCTCCTCAGCGGCAGGAGCGTCAGCAAGCGCTACGTTTGCTTCAGTCTGCACCATCTCTTGGTCTTCTGGTAACGAAGCGGCTACCTGCTCCGTCTCTACGTCTGAAGTTGGCGCAGCAGTAGCGGTTGCAGCCGAAGGTTGGCTATCACTAACGGCCTCTTGAGGTGCAGCGGGTTCAGAAGCCTGTTGGACACTGGCTTGGTCGAGCTCGGCTTCCTCAGCCAACTGGGTCTTGATTTCTCCCATCTCCGTCAGCCCCAACAAGCGCCCAGCGCCGGTCGGGTCAATGGCATACTCAGCAGGTAGCACGACGCTGATCAGCAAAGCGACGGCAATAACGACTGCCATCAACGTAGAGCGAAGTAACTTACCCGTTGACGGCAGTTCGGCACGGGTTGGAAGATCAGTGTTATACATTGGGGACTCCTTCAATTAGGCAATGAAATAGCCGGTCAGTTGATAACCTACCAGCATAAAACCAGCACACATCATGGCGACGTTGGCGGTATAGGCGTGGCGTAAGAAGCCCGTAGTGCGTCGCCAGAAGCCCATCACAATGAGAATGGCGCTCAATGCCAGTAGCTGGCCGATCTCTACGCCTATGTTGAATGCCAGAAGGTTAGGGACGAGACCATCGGGCGAGATATCGTACTCAATGATCTTGCTCGACAGGCCAAAGCCATGAAACAGACCGAACACCAACGTGGCTACCTTGGTGTTGGGCTGAAAGCCGAGCCAGCGCTGATACGCACCGATGTTATCGAGCGCCTTGTAGATAACGGATAGCCCGATGATGGCATCGATCAGATAGCTATTGATGCCGATATTGAAGTAGACCCCGAGAAGCATGGTCGTCGAGTGACCGATGGCAAAGAGGCTGACGTAAATAGCGATATGCTGCATTCGGTAGAGGAAAAAGATGACCCCTAACAAAAACAGGATGTGGTCATACCCCGTTACCATGTGCTTGGCACCGAGATACATAAACGAGATCAGATTAACGCCATAGATCTCTTGGATGTAGCCCTTGTCACCCTCAGCAACCGCGTGAGCAAAGGCCTCGCCACTGGCACCCAGCAGCATGAACAACAGTGTTAGAAAGGCTAAGGCGTGGCGTCGTGCCATCATAGGCAAGCCGAGCGCACCCCTTACTTGGGATGGAAACATGCAACCTCCACGGGTCTGTCATTAGTGTTGGCCATCGGATGGATGGCCCCAGTCATCAAGCGACGACTGGCCGTGGAGGGCGCTCCAAGCGGTAGACACGACGCAGGGGAAAAGCGCGTCGTTCGCCTAGCCGCATGGCATGACGAACGTTTGGTGCGATGGCAATGTTCGCCCCCAAGCGATCCGCTTGTTCGTGGAAGTGACTGCCGCTCTCATGAGAGAGGTGTCGACCGTCATCGTGTTCATGCCCATGGGTATGCCCATGGCCCTTCTGAACACTCTCATGGTGAGATGACTCAACGCCAACCATGCTCATTGCGCCATGCGCACTCGCTTCGCCCACACTGGTAAGCACCAGGCTAGGCAAAAACAGCAGTAGCAGGGTCAGATAGCCAAGACGGTGGCGCAGCCGATTGAGCATTTAGAGCAACCAAGACAAAAATTGACGATAAAAAATGTAGATAACAATTTGCTTACGCTGTAGCTCCGCATAGCACCAATAGATTATCATCCCCTCCAGGGGGATAGGAATAGAATAAGGAAAAGAAAATGACAATACATACACACCAGTCACATCCCGATATCATCAAGCGCTTAAACCGGGCTCGGGGACACCTTTCGAGCGTGACGCAGATGATAGAGGATGGTCGCCACTGTCTAGACATTGCCCAGCAGCTTCATGCGGTTGAGAAAGCTATTCAACAGGCCAAACGTACCTTGGTTTTAGATCATATCGATCACTGCCTAGAAGATGCCTTGGGCTCTCAGGATCAAACGCAGCGGGCGCGGACTGAAGAGTTCAAGGCCATTGCCCGCTACCTGTAAATGCATCTAAGCTCCCCTCACTTGAGGAACGCTCTATGCTCGATGTACTCGCCCATCGCGTCTATCGCCATCTCTTTTTCGCTCAGGTCATTGCACTGATTGGCACCGGTCTGACCACCGTTGCCCTAGCGTTACTGGCTCATGATCTTGCTGGGGGGCAGGCGGGTGTCGTACTAGGCACAGCGCTGGCGATTAAGATGGTCGCCTACGTGGGCATTGCTCCACTGGTGGGTGCTTACGCCTCACGCCTACCTCGACGCACGTTGTTGGTTAGCCTCGACTTGCTGCGAGCAGCCGTGGTTTGCGCACTGCCTTTTGTTACCGAAGTGTGGCAAATCTATGTGCTGATCTTTCTACTCAATGCTTGCTCAGCAGGCTTCACTCCCGTTTTCCAGGCGACAATACCGGACATCCTAGAAGACGAAGAGCAATACACACGAGCATTATCCCTGTCACGCCTTGCCTACGATTTAGAGAATCTTCTTAGCCCGATGGTGGCCGCGGCATTGCTGATGGCGATGAGCTTTGATGTCCTGTTTGTACTCAACGCCCTGGCGTTCGTGATCTCTGCCTCACTGGTTATATCGGTGATGTTACCTGAGCCACAACCACTAGAGGAAATTCCCGGTGTTTGGCGTCGCGTTTCTCACGGCATACGGATTTATCTAAAAACACCTCGCCTTCGCGGTCTGTTGGCGTTGAACTTGGCGGTCTCAGCCGCCGGAGCGATGCAGATCGTCAATACGGTAGTGCTTGTTCGCTCTATGTTGGGGCTTGGCGAGAAAGAAGTAGCTTTGGCCTTTGCGGCCGCAGGTGGGGGCTCCATGCTGGTGGCCGTACTGCTACCTAAGGTACTGGATCGATTGCCTGAACGACCAGTCATGCTGTTGGGTGGCGTTATCATGGCGCTCAGTCTCTACTTGGGCTGGCTAGGCCCATCGTTTGCGGGACTTGTCGGGCTATGGTTGCTACTGGGTGCAGGCGCTTCGATGGTCATGACCCCTACAGGGCGCTTGCTCAAGCGTTCGTGCCAGACGGAGGATCGTCCAGCGCTATTTGCTGCCCAATTCTCGTTGTCACACTGTTGCTGGTTGATCACCTATCCGTTGGCAGGCTGGCTGGGGATAAACCTGGGTCTGACGGGAACGTTCGCTTTGCTCGGGACAGTAGCTTTAACGGCGACAGGGCTTGCGATGCTTACTTGGCCTCGTCGAGACTCAAGAGAGATTGCGCATGAGCACTCGCCTATACGTCATAGCCATCTTCACTATCACGATGAACACCATCAACACGAGCATGAAGGGTGGGAGGGGCCGGAACCTCATAGCCATCCCCACCATCATCCCAGAAATGTGCATCGGCACATATTTGTCATTGATAACCACCATACACGATGGCCTTCGTGACACATTAAGGCTGACAAGTTAATAGATGCCTATTAGGTTAAATCACTACGGGTGATGCCTACTTTACTGAAGGCATTCACCCCAGAAGCTTCGCAGGGAACATTTTCCTTCTTGGGCTTAAGGTGCTTGAACGTATCGGCGATCCCTGGGCAGTGGCCAGCCAATTACTCAGCTATCTTGCTGCTGGTGTGGTGTTACCCCCACGTCACACTGACCACTAGACCGTTGGGCGTGCGATTACTAAGCGTAAGGCGTGCGTTTTGGCGCTGGGCCAACTCCGAGACAATCGATAAACCCAATCCGCTGCCGGTGGTGCCCTGGCCAGAATCGCCTAAAGCGCTCAGTGACGTTATCCAAAAGTGCCTCGGGGAGTCCGGAGGACGAGCAAACGCACATCAGCGACTTACACATTTGGTCGATTGGCCCCAATATCCACGCGGCGATTGTCGCGCTCGTCTCACACAGCCCAGAATCGCCTGATATTTACCTGCAGCGCATTCAAGCTCGATGCCCGTCGTTAGTACACATTACAGTCGAACCCCAGCTGTCTCACTGATCCAAAGAAAACTGACAACGGGATGAGTTAACCCTTTGAGCGATGTGAGCCAAAACCTGAAGGCTCAGATTGAGGAGTAGCCCGTTCGAATTATGGCGTTGCGGCAGGTCTTTTGTCGGGTCGGCGACATCAATGTGATCGGCACCTATCTGAGCAACAATCCGGTCGAGTCGTTGCACGATGGGCTGACCCACCTTCATATTCAAACGTACCGCCGACCGCCGCCACACTGTCGGAGTGGCGCTTTCCAAGCGCCGAATGCTCAGCGGAGACAGTCTTGGCGTCGCGTCTGATAGGCTCCCGGCGGTGTATCCCTATCATAAAAGTCACCTCCTCCGGATCAAGGGCTTGGCGCTGCTTGCGTAGGCGTCTGGCAAGCCGGACAAGGTACTTGTGCTCGGTGTTCATGTTGGCTCCAATCAGGGCAGTTGCGATCTATTTCTGCGTCCATACGATGATCGGGATGCAACAAGCTGCCTTCGACCCGCGCCATATAGTGGATTTCATGACGAGATTTTTCATGTCGCTAACATCACCCGGTTGCGCTCCTGATTTTTGGATACATACAGAGTCGGCGGGTTATACAATTATAGTCTTTCACGATTTAATAGGGTGGTCATTTCAGTCCTCTCACCCCGCCGAATCGGCTGGTGCCAGCAGCACAGGCTGGCCATCTTCCCTCCTGCGCAGTGTGCCCGTCAGCCGGAGATCGTGCCGAGAGGGATAGGCAACCTCATGTACCACTGGCAAATTGATCATGCCGACAGCGCGACGAATGACTTCGGTTTCCACGCTCACGAGTAGGATCGGCGTCTGCCTGCCTGTGTCGGAAAGCGCCGTGTTCGACTTCCAGAGGCGCAGGACCTCGCGACTCTTGCCGTCCTGTGCGGGCCGCACCATGGTCAATACCGAAAACTGGCCATCCTGCAGTCGAGGGATCACCGGCAGCGCCTCGGCTGAGACTGCCGGATCGAGATAGCGTGGCAGGGTCTGCAAGGTGAGGCCATCGGCGCGGACCCAGCCAGCAGTGCTCGCAGCTGCCTCGAAGGCAGTAGAGGTTCCCGTCCATTGCAGCGAGAAGGGTTCTTCCGTTTCACCCACCAAGTCGGTTCTACGCACCGGGAGGGTTTGCCAGTCTGCGGTAAGCCAGGCATCGCGGGAAATGACCTGCACAGGTGTCGGGGGCGGCGTGTACATGGCCACGGCCTGCGGCAGAGCGCGCCATGAGTGCCAGGCTCCAAATCCGAGGAAAACGAATAAGGCCAGCGCGATCGCCATACCTGGCCGGGCCTTGCGTAGGTCTACGCGACGAAAGGCCAGCGCAAAGCATAGCGTAAGCCCGGTTCCCAGCAGCATGCCGCCGACGACATCCGATGGCCAGTGGGCCGAGAGATACAGGCGCGAGGCGGCGATGATGCCCACGACCGCGGCGAAGGCCATGGGCATCACCCTGCGCCAAGGTTGTGGTAAGCCGAACCAAGCAAACCAGGTAAGCAGTCCCATCAGCGTCGCGGCCCCCGTGGCGTGGCCGCTCGGGAAGCCGAAGACCTGGGCGCCCTCGTAAAGTGCCTGCGGACGCGGTATCGCCAGTCCCGCCTTGAGGAGCGTGGCAAGTCCTGAGGCAATGGCGATGCTCAGTACAACCCCTAGGGCGAGGTGCCACTGCCTGCGCAGCAGTAGCCAGCAAGTGACCGCTGCAGACGAAGCGATGATGACATAAGCGTCACCGAAGCCGGTGAGGAAGGCGACGACTTTATCGCCCGGTTCGGTACGCAGGTGGCTAAGGGCTAGGCTAATCGACTGATCGGCGACCGCCAGCCCGCTCCGCTCGGCCACCTCTTGAGCCAGAGTCGCCAAAGCGGCGGCAACAAAGGCTAGCGGGACACCAATCAGGATGAGCGGTTGTAGGTCATGCGAGGGCGCGAGAAGTGACATTGCCAAAGTGCTGACACGACCCTCGCCACTTTTCCGCAATCGCCCGATAAGCCGCAAACGCAGAGCCTCAAGGGCTGGCACGCCCCTGGTCAGCATCAGACGAATCAACAACACAATGGCGAAGCCAGCTCCGAAGATGATGCCGACAAGCACCACCAAACGCATGCTTGCATGCCCTACCAAGCTGAGCCCGAGGCCAGCCACTGCACCGGGGAGGATGTGAGCAGGAGCCCATATGATTGCTGAAGTAATATTTGCCGCCAGAAAGCGAACAGGGGCCATGCCCGACACTCCTGCCATGACGGGTATCACTGCTCGCACGCCCGGCGTAAAACGAGCGATCAGGATACTCTTGCCGCCAGGCGTTGCTGGTATGGATGAGGTTTGGCCGCCCCCTTAGCGGCCATGCCGTAGTAATACCATCGCGCCAATGATGACCGACCCAAAAGGACAGCCCATCTCCTGCGATTGCCCCAAGGGTCGTGGCGATCAGAATTGGCCATAGCGCAAGATGCCCGAGACCAATGGCGGCACCCAAGGCAACTAGCAAGGCGGTTCCGGGAACGAGGGCACCGATAACGATGATCGATTCCGAAGCCGCGAGCATGAAAGCCGCAATGACCGCAACCCACTGGTGTTGTTCGAGATACGTCGTCAGCGATGCCATCATTTCCGTGAGCCACATGTCTTTTCCCTTGTCTTGAAGTGATCGAGTCGGAGCTTACGATGCACAGGCATACACACGCTCCCACCTCACGCTAACCTCAAGCCCACTAGGTTCACGGTTGGTGAGGGTAAGAATGGCTTGTTGGCGCTGGACTAACTCCGAGACAATCGATAAACCCAATCCACTGCCGGTGGTGCCCTGGCCAGACGCGCGCCTAAAGCGCTCAGTGACTTTATCCAAAAGTGCCTCGGGGAGTCCGGGGCCCGTGTCTCTCACCGTGAGCTGAGGCAAGCCCTCCCAAAGCGCTAACTCTACCTCTACCTGACCGCCTTCTGACGTATAGCGCAAGGCGTTATCCAATAAGTTACGAAACAGAATCCCCACCTCGATTTCGTCGGCGCGGACCTCCAGCCGGGTTAAGCCTGTTAGCCTCAAGTGCTGATCTCGCTCTTCAGCGAGTGGCCACAGCTCAGCTACCAGTTCAGCAATAATAGGATAAAGATCGATAGTGGCCGATGAGGTTGTGGCCACTTGATCCAATCGAGCCAAAATAAGCAGTTGTTCTACCACCCGCTGAAGCCGTTCCACACCTATATAAGCCTTTTGTAATGATTGCTCTCCTCCCGCCTGCGCGTTATCTAGGTGAATCCTCAGTGCTGCTAAAGGGGTGCGTAATTCATGGGCCGCATCTGCGGTGAAGCGCCGCTCGCGCTCTAACGTTTCTTTCAGCCGGGCGATAAAATCGTTTAGCGATTGACGTAATCCATTAAGCTCTTGAGGAACAGGATTATCGATTTCACTTAGGTCGCGGGCAGAGCGGCCTTGCACCTGACTAGAAAGCGCTTGGATAGGGACAATCCCCCGCCGGATAATACGGCTCATCAGCCAAAGAAGAAGAGGTAGCAAAAAAAGCATCGGCAATAAATTATTCCAGGTGATGCGCTCGACTACTTCATCATGAAACGAACCTCGCAGCCCCATGCTGATCCAGGTATCGGTGGTAATATCGAACATGCTGAAAACCCGCCAACGATGACCATCGTAGCTTTCCCAGCGAAATCCCTCCTCTAAAGGAGCGGGGAAAGGCCCTGCATCATTCCATTTGCCCCCTAACAACCTGGGTGAGCCATCTGAATTCCAAAAACCCAGCACTAATTTAAGCTCTTCCTCGTGGTAAAGCTTGGGACTTGATTCAGGGCTGTTCACGGGCACTGCGATACCGTCGCGATATAGCTGGGCCGGATATTCTGGAAGGCCCAGGTGCGAAGCCAGGCGAGCATAGTCGTCAATGGTCGCGTTTGGGTCGAGTTGGCCAGCTACAATCCGGCTATGCAGACTGAGCTGTGTATCGAGAATTTCTTCTAGCTCGTGATCGGTAATTAAGTAGGCAGCGGTAAACGCAACGCCCCCGGCGAGAACCAGGGCAATGGCGAGCGTACGGAGTAGATAACGCCGTATGGAGATCATCGCGCTTGGCTATCCAAACGGTAGCCAATCCCGCGCACGTTAATGATCAGATGCTTTTCAAGCTTTTTACGCAGATGATGAATGTGAACCTCCACCGCATTGGACTCGACCTCTTCGCCCCAACCATAAAGCAAATTTTCCAAACGGGGACGAGACAGCACTCTGTCGGGGTGCCTGGCTAGCTCTAACAATAGAGCATACTCCCGGCGGCCCAACTTTACGTCTTTGCCCCGCCAACTCACCGCATGACGCGCCTCATCAATACTCAGCGCTCCCAGTGTCAATATCTGCGAAGCGCGCCCCTCAGCGCGTCGCATGACGACACGCAAACGGGCGAGTAACTCCTGCAAATTAAAAGGCTTGAGCACATAGTCATCCGCCCCCGCATCTAAACCGCCAATACGGTCTTCCATCGCATCTCGGGCCGTCAAAATCAGAATAGGTAGAGTGGATTGCTGACGGAGTAACTGCAGTACCTGCATACCGTCCATATCGGGCAGTCCAAGATCCAAAATAATCACACTGAAGGTCTCGCTGCCGATAGCACTGATTGCCTCGCGCCCAAGCATAAACCAATCGACCGTGTACCCCTCGCGTTCCAGCGCCGTTTTAATGCCATCCCCAAGCAAGGGATCATCTTCTATTAGCAGTGCACGCATGCTGCTCCCCCAATCTACAAACCGCTATCTTCGCCACTAAAACTTAAGCTTTTCTTAAATACGGCAACGTATCCCCCACAAAGCATACGCATCTGAATTCAACCTGTAAGTCAGCCACCCTTTTTTGCAAACCTTTTACGCAGCTTAACTCTTCTTTAAGTTACTTAGGCTCAAGCTGCTTCTTTCGCCATGGGCAAAGCCAAAGCAGCGCCTTCACTGGCGGTCATTTTGAATCTGCCCTGTCGCTACCGCGGGCAGGTCATTTTCTATTAACTGAATAGAGCGCCAGAGTATGCACTTACTAACACTGATTAGAACAAACTATTATTTAAAAATAATGGCCCGTTTTGTAGAAAAAAGAATGAAGCGATTTTTACTCGGAGGTATACGGTATATCGTCAAAGCGCCTGCACCAGAAACCATTAATAACCTTGTGGGCATAGAAAAAATTCTCATTATTCGCCCCAATTTTCGTCTGGGCAACGCGCTAATCAGTACCCCTGTCATCGATGCTTTTCGTGAACGTTTTCCTTCCGCGCGCATAGATTATTTAGCGACGGATAAAACATGGCCACTGTTGCAGCAACGTCCTGTTGATCATTTTCATTTACTGTCGAGAACCGCCATTCTCCGTCCCTGGCAGTGCGTGACGCTATTACGACGCTTACGGGCACAACGCTATGATCTAGCGGTACAAGTGAGCGGAGGTTCAACGAGCGGCTTTATCGTGACCCGGTTAATAGGAGCACGGTACAGCATGGGTTCAGGTAAAGGTCACCAGCGCTGGTACAACATTGAGGCGGAAGGTAAGTCATCACATGCCTATGATGCCATCGTCAATTTGACACGCCCGCTCGGCGTTGCTTGCCATAATCGGCCACTGCTCCAGCTAACGGATCAGGAAGGCTATCAAGCCATGACGAAGATACGACAGCTATTCAGTCTGCATAGCGACCACTCATCAGATACAGACTTTATTGCGATCTTCGTAGGCGGGCATCAAAACAAACGTTGGCCGTTGGCATTTTGGCTAATGCTCATCGATGCCATGGAAGCCTGCAAAATACGTTATGTCGTTTTCCTTGGACCGGAGGAGTTTAGGCTTCTAGCCCCTATTGAGCAGCGCTTGATGTCATCACTGTATGGTAGCTTATGCCCGCCGCTTCCTATTCGTCACTTTGCCGCTGTTCTAGGGCGAGCGCGGTTACTCGTGACACCAGACTCAGGGCCTATGCACTTAGCGGCAGCACTCGATGTCGCCACCATTTCCCTAGTACGCCAGAAAAAATCACTCGCCTTCGTACCACGAGAAGCCTATGACACTATTCTGTGGCGCCCAGAGATCAGCACGGTAATAGACGCTATCAGCGCTAATCTTGACGGACAAAACGCAACCGCTCCCGTTCAACTGGCCTCGGCAACAAACCAACCAACACAGTGGGTTAGAACACCACCCAGCGCTGCCCCTTTGCATTCTAGCTACTGAATTAAAGCGCATAACTGTTCGTTAAGTTTTGCGCTTTACAGTGACCCTACTGTTACGTTATCGAGAGTACTGTCTTGCCTATTTCAACGACGTCAAAACCTAATGGCACGGGTGTCAAACGCATCTTCCGCGCTTCTATTAATGCAGTATCGGGTTTAAAAGCTTGCTGGATAAATGAGTCTGCATTTAGACAAGAGGTGATGCTATGCCTCGTCCTTTACCCTTTTATATTTTTTGTTAATGCCACTTCCGTAGAAAAAGCATTGCTGTTTTCTTCACTCACCCTTGTAGTGATAGTAGAACTCATTAACTCCGCCATCGAATGCACCATTGACCGTATTGGACTAGAACATAACGAACTTAGCGGGCGTGCTAAAGACATGGGGGCTGCCGCCGTCATGATGACCCTTTTTATGATGATGGGTGTGTGGCTATGCGTGCTGCTCTACTAAATGTTCTCAAATCCGTAGCATCCGTATGGCTTTTATTTCTAATCGTCATGTCGGTCTTCAGTATTTTAAACATAGATTTTACGATAACTGACGTTATATATCGCTTTCAAGGTAATGCCTGGACGTGGAAAGATGCCTTGATTACCCAAGATGTTCTTCACACAGGCGGTAAATGGCTAAGCTTAGCGATGGGTTTAGTCACACTCCTCCTTTTGATACTAAGCACCGTTGTAACTCGTTTTAAAGCGTATCGCATGCCGCTTTTATATCTTTTTTCCGCAACGCTTCTTTCTACGCTGCTTGTCGCAACGCTTAAACAACTTGTGAACATGGAATGCCCTTGGGATTTAGTTCGCTATGGCGGGGAACGAGACTTTATTGGCTTGCTCAATACACGGCCTTCCTCCATGCCAGCATCCGCCTGCTTTCCCGCCGGGCATGCCAGCGCAGGCTATACGTGGATAGCCCTCTACTTCTTTTTTGCCGCCATACGGCCTCATTGGCGATGGGCAGGGCTTTCTCTGGGTTTAGGGCTTGGCCTTACGTTTGGGATCACTCAACAGTTCCGCGGGGCGCACTTTCTCTCCCACGACCTCTGGACCGTCATGATTTGTTGGACCGTAAGCTTTGTCCTTTCAAGATTCTTATTACACCCCAGCGTTCATTAATCTTTTCATTCAGAGATCTTTTCGATGCGTACTTTGCTATCATTGCCTTCAAATGCTGTTGGCACCGCTTGGCATTATCGCCCCACATTAAGCACGGAGCAGCTTGTCTTATGGGCCGTTGTCATATTCAGTGTTTTTTACAATGTCCCTTTTTGGCAACAAGCCTTTGCTGGCTATGAACCTCTTGCCGTCCAGACGTGGCTAACCTTTGCCACTATGTTTTTGGTGATGACCTGTCTTAACTATTTAGCCTTTATTAGCATTGCTTTTCGAACACTGGTAAAGCCATTATTAACTTTACTTTTTCTGATTGCCGCTTTCGTCAGTTACTTTACTAGCTATTACGGCACCTATTTTGATACTTCAATGTTAGACAACGTGCTTCAAACGGATACTAACGAGGCACAGGAGCTTCTTACACCCGGATTACTGATTCATTTAATGCTCTTTTTCTGTTTGCCAACCATCATGATTTGGCGCGTTAAAATCACACAGTCAACTTGGAAGAAGGCAGTGTTGCGTCGCTTAGCTTATTGCCTTGCCAGCACTGCTATATTGCTGTTAGCAATTTTCTTATCTTACCAAGAAGTGTCGTCACTCATGCGCAACAATAAAGAGCTACGCTACTTGGTGACCCCAGGTAATTATATTGTTTCGATGGCGCAGGCCCTTTCGAGCCAACACGCTTCCGCGAATACGGTGCGTTCCCCGGTGGGTGAGGACGCCAGTATCAGTTCACAAGCGGGTGACAAACCCACACTGCTCGTCATCGTGGTGGGCGAAACGGTACGGGCGGCGAATTGGGGGTTAAATGGTTATGAACGCCAAACCACACCCAAACTTGCCCAGCAGCCTGACGTTATCAATTTTTCAGATGTTTCCTCATGCGGTACAAGCACAGCGGTCTCATTACCCTGCATGTTTTCATTACCAGGGCGTGCCGATTACGCTAAATCGTATGCTCAGCAATATGAATCCTTGCTGGACGTATTAGCCCACGCCGGGTTAGAGGTCACCTGGCTTGATAACCAGTCAGGCTGTAAAGGTGTCTGCGACGGAGTGACGACAAAAGCGCTATCGCCAGAAGAGTATGCCTCTTTGTGTCAAGATGGGCGATGCTTGGATGAAGCACTGGTTCAAGCCTTGACCAAGCAAATTAGCGGTACCTCAGCTGATCAGGTTGTTGTGCTGCATCAGCTAGGCAACCACGGCCCCAGCTATTACCAACGCTACCCTGATGACTACGAACGTTTTGTTCCCGCTTGCACCACCGCTGATTTAGCCAAGTGCTCAAGAGACGACATTACCAACAGCTACGACAATGCCATTCTGTATACCGACACTGTGTTGGATCAGGTGATTGAGATGTTAAAGCGTCAGGATGACTACGCAACTGCGATGATCTATCTCTCTGATCATGGTGAATCACTGGGTGAAAAAGGCCTATATTTGCACGGCATTCCCTATGCCATTGCTCCCGATGAACAGACCCATGTGCCTATGGTTTGGTGGCTTTCCAACTCATTTTCAAAGCAGCGAGGACTCGATACGGAGTGCTTACGCCAAGTCTCTGATCAAGCCGCTTCCCACGATAACTTATTTCACAGCGTGCTGGGGTTGCTTGGCGTAGCAACGGACGTATATCAGCAGGCAGAAGATATTAGCCAAACGTGCCGGAGCCTCGCCAATTAATGAATGCTTAAGTGATCGTTAAGTATTCCATGTCAAGCTGCTCTCCACTCTGCTCAACTATCCTGGTGTATGCACATGGTTTTATCGCATCTATTGGACTCCAACCAAGGTTTTTGGAGACGGCTACTACCCAAAAAAATGGCAACAGCAGGGGGCTTGGTAGACGGTGTCAATACCTCTATACATTCTGCTAAATGGCTTTCCTTTAGAGCCAGTGTTGTTTTAATTACTTTACTATCGACTCTGCTGTGGTTAACGGGAATAGAAAGAATCGAGATCATCATCGCCATATTAAGTGTAACGTCAAGTGGTATGTCACAGTTACTTGGACGTTATTATTCTATCAGTGTATTGAAAGTAGTTGAAAATGATTTGATAGATACGCTCGACGCATTAGGAGCTGCAGGAGTTGGAACCTTAATAATTTTATATCTATTGGATTAACACACTTAATGTACGCTATTGAAAAAAAATTCACTTATTAATGCAACTAGGCTAAAAGTAAAGACTGAGGAAACATGGCTAGCCTATGCTAAGTGTCTTATACAAGACGAACTATATTTTTAACGTTTTGACTTGTTTATCTAGCCGGAAATGATAATGTTGGGAGCCTTTTAATACCCGACGAATTTACTTAAGTATAGCAGTAATTTTGGGTGACTTGGTTTAGAGCGTCGGATTTTCAGCTAGAGACACCATGTCATGACATTTGCCACCATATTGATTTTGGCCTTTTCCATGTCGGCAGATGCCTTCGCTGCTTCCATCAGCAAAGGCGCTGAGCTACAAAAACCCTCGTTTCGGCACGCCATCAGCATTGGGCTGATATTTGGTACTATCGAGACCATAACACCCTTGCTGGGCTGGTTGGCCGGGGTAGCATCGCAGCGCTTTGTGCAGGCTTGGGATCACTGGGCTGCGTTCTCAATCTTATTGGTTATTGGTTTACATATGGTGTATTCGGGCCTATGCAAAGAAGACAAAATAGCCCAAGAAAAGCAAACACTGTGGTTATTGATATTAACGGCTATTGCTACGAGTATTGATGCCATGGCCGTTGGTGCAAGCCTTGCCTTTATTGATGCCAATATCATCGCTACCAGCTTAGCTATTGGTTTAGCCACTACTGTCATGGCATCAATTGGCACCTTATTGGGTCACCAATTTGGCAAATACGTTAGCCACTGGTCTGAGCTGATCGGTGGGATCGTTTTAATTGGTATTGGCCTGGGAGTGTTAGCCGAACATACTGCTTTTTTTAATTGATCTTTCCTGATCTGTGTCATCCAGAGACAGTGTTAAAGCAATATGCGTAGCAACCCTCTGGGAAAGAGGACTGTTCACGTAGCATAAACGCAGAATCGAACTACTGATGCTTTTCCTTGCAGGTCACCGGAACCGGAGCTTCGAGCTGAAGTGTAGATCATGCTCTTTCGTCTTTGTGCCCAGGATGCGGTATTACAGTAAGTGAAGGATGTTGTCAGCCAAAATGGTCATACAAACGTTTCTTGTGCCTTTTTGTCATGTCACGACGTCCATTTCGTGTGATGACAAATCGATTACAAAGATGTGTCGATGCCTGCCCCTCGGGTGATGGTGAGGATGGCGATGCGGTTCAGACCCCTCCCAGACCTCATGTTCATGCTGGTGATGGTCGTCATGGTAGTGCAGATGGGAGTGCTCCACAGGAGCATGGTCATGCTAGAGCGCCACCGGAACCCGTGACGGCCAGAGACGGGTCGCGAGCGCCTGTTCGCCCAGGCCCGGAGCGGACATAGACCACGGTGTTAACGATTTGCATGGCCCCGGCGACCGAAACCGCTATGTTCAGGGCAAGCATCCCTCACAGCCGGGGCGTTTTCAAGTAGATTCGCATGCCGTGGGAGACCTTGCGCCAGTCACTTAGCGCTTCGTCATCCGCAGTTTGGGGCGACAGCAGGACCACCGAGACGACCAGGAAGGCCAGACTATTGAGCAGGAACAGCACATCGAAGCTCATCACCATCAGCAGCGCGGCAGACGCGAGGCGTAGGCTTCGACCAGTGACGCGATGCCCACATAGGCCACCATCTTAGCCTGCCCGGCCACCAAGTCATGGGCCAGCAGCGCTAGGGCGACCGTCGTTAAACCGTTGCCGACGAGGGCGGTGACCTGGGCCAGGAACGAGTGACGATAGATACGATGAGCCAGCACCTGGAGCACGGGGCCCTCCTCGATGTGTTGCAGTCGGTTACAGGCGGCATGCTGGGATGAACGATTCACATAACTTTCTTCTGTTGCAAGCAAGCCATACTACCCCCTAGTATCTATACTACCTCCTGTACTGTTTCCTTCTCCACAGAGACGACCACATGCACACGATCAAAGACAAAGCGAAGCTGCTAACTCGTGTTCGACGCATTCAGGGGCAGGCAGCCGCACTGGAAAGGCAACTTGATAAGGAAGGGGATTGCACTGCCGTGCTGCAACAGACTGCCGCGATTCGCGGGGCGGTCAATGGGCTGATGGCAGCCATAATAGAGGGACACCTAACTGATCACATCGTCAGGGAGCCCGAATTGGAGCAGCGGCAACAAGATTTGGACGCGGTGCTACAGGTCATCAAGTCCTACCTCAAGTAGGAGAGAAAGAAGCCTGGCACACAGAATATTCAATATGGATGAGAGCAATGATCAAGGCCGCCACCCGCTCGAAGAAAAGGATCAAAGGCCCTGGCGCGGTACGACCATCACCTACGCCTGGGGTGATTTCTACCATGAAGCGATTACAGTTATGCGCTCCGGCTTCCTTGCTGTGTTTCAGCACTGAGGAACTGGCCTTGCTTCTTGTTGGTACGAGTACTGAGTAGAGAAAGTCCCTGATGACAACAGAACTAATCTCGAACGCTAAACAATGGGCTCGCACGATCAAACGGGATGTACACGCCGTCTGGCTTGCCGCTCGCGATCCACGTACCCCATGGTTTGCAGAGGTGTTGGCAATGATTGTCGCAGCCTATGCCGTCTCACCTATCGACTTGATCCCCGACTTCATCCCCGTACTCGGCTACGTGGACGACATCATCATTGTCCCACTCGGGATATTGTTGGTGGTGAAGCTTACACCACCAGAGGTCATGAACGAGCACCGAGCAACCGCTGACGCAGCCTCTGAACGCCCGGTAAGCCGCATAGCTGCTGGCGTGTTTATCGCTATCTGGTTCTTCTTCGCCACCTTCTTGGCAAGAATGCTCCTATGAATATATCCAATACGTAATGTGGCAGGTACAACCTGCCTTATATTAGCGCGGAAAAAACCTGTCGACCCAATGGCCTGATAGAGGGTAGGGGTGGCTCGCGGGAAGTCTCGTGGGCTAATAACGAAGGAGACATAAATGTCAGACCACGATCATAGCCATAGTGGCGGCAAGACCTTGTTGTTCGCACTGGTCTTCACTACAGGTTTTGCAGCTGTCGAAGTGTTCGGTGGCCTGATAGCTGATTCGCTTGCCCTGTTGTCGGACGCAGGCCACATGCTAACCGATTCATTGTCGCTAGGGATTGGTGCCTTCGCTGCTTGGCTGGCCAAGAAGCCAGCATCGCGTCAGCACTCCTTTGGACTCAAGCGTGCTGAAATCCTCGGCGCTCTGTTTAACGTGCTGTTTATGTTCGGGGTGATCGTATTCATCGCTTACGAGGCGATCCGCCGCATGGCAGATACACCCGCCGTTGCCGGAGGCATGGTTTTGGCGATAGGCGGGCTCGGTTTGCTGGTGAATATCGTAGTGGCTTGGGTGCTGATGCGTGGAGAGCAAACTATAAACGTCCGCGGAGCGCTTCTGCACGTAATGGGAGACTTATTGGGCTCGGTAGCTGCGCTGGTTGCTGGGGCGGTCATTTATCTGGACGGGCCGCCCATTGCGGATCCGATCCTGTCTCTTTTCGTCAGCCTATTGATACTGGTGTCCGCCATTCGGCTACTGCGTGAGGTGACGCATGTCTTGATGGAAGGCGTGCCAAAAGGAATTGATGCGCATGAAGTCGGCTGCGCTCTAGTCCGGGTCGACGGTGTCTGCGCTATCCATGACATGCATATTTGGAGCCTGTCATCAAACAGCCAGGCTCTAGTGGCACATATCGATGTGGAAGCGATGGAGCGATGGGAAGAGATACTGCCGCAGCTGCAAACGATATTGCGGGAGCGCTTCGATATTGCGCACAGCACCCTACAACCCGAAGATGCCGCTATCCGCCATGTTTGTGATGCCGATCCTTATTGTGGGGCTGGTAAGGTGAATTAGGAGACAACCGGCAGAAGGTCCCGCCGAGGCTGCACGTAGCAGCATCAATAACTATAGCGCCACTTGATACCCATTATCTCTATCTGGGAATGTACGCCCCCCTTGGGGAGTCCTGCTCCTGAGCCGCTCAGGAGCGTCCGTATCAACACTTTTGGCAACGCCAAGTGCTTTCCAACGTGCGGCTTGCATTGTTTCAGAGAAACGGTCACAAGGGCGCGCTCTATATAAACTCAACATAGAGATTGTCGCAGCAATTATTGTTTAGTCGCAGCAATTGTTGAAAATGACACCAGCGCCTTGCTAATGACGTTGTTGGGCAGGGGGGGATATTGCACAGTCAGCCCCTAGAAACAGCCCTGCCTGGCGGCTGAGGCTGAGGGGGAACGTTGCACAGCAGCAATTAAAGATGTGAGAAATGCTTTGTTCAGCGTGAAGAGAAAGACCCCTCAAAAGAGAGGGGTCTAGGAAAAGCTCATCAGAACATTTCGAGCTTTGGAATGTTATCAGCGGCGGTATCGATCCCTTCAAGAAGCTCGATGCCGCGAGCCAGTGCATTCTGAGCCAGCTCAAAAGCACTAGCGTTAAGACGGGCATTATTATCGTCCCTATTGACCTCAACCCCACTTCTTGCGAATTCAACATCGCTCAAAAGCACGGGTTGGCTACCTATCTTTACTTCGACCTTGGCGGACAGCATACCGAAGAACCACTTATGCTCAGCAAAAGCTTCCTTATCGGAATCTGAGTACCTATCGAAGAAGTCCGGGGTCACCACTGGATCATTGTCGAGCATCAGTGTGACGGTTAAGTGGCCATTCGTACCTGTAACGGTGTCACCACAGATTGCAAAGCCGTCAAATTTATTAAGTTCCATGATCGTTCCTCTCTCTCATTCCTGCTGAATTGCAGGTCTCAAGAAGAGATAGGGACTCCACTGACACAACTGGTGAGGCTCTGTGCAGCGCAATGAAAAAGGCCCCTCGATCTTGAGGGGCCTTCAGGATGAAATAAAATCTCGTTAAGCCTCAATGAAACTACAGGTTCTCTCGAAACCCTAAGGCTTTAAGTTTCTTAATAAACTTTTCTGGAGTTATCTCTTTGCCATCCAGTTCAGCCAGTAAATTCAGCACATCTTGCATAGAGTACAGGGCTTTCCAATCATCCTGATAAACATGCAATAAAGGGGAGTGATTACCCCACTGAATGCAGAACTCCCCGGCTGTCCCACCATCGATATGGTACAACCCGATATAAATCTGCTCAGTGGCCCCTGCTGGGAGGCTCATCCCATCCATACTGCTGTTGAGCATGTAACCCTTGAAGCAGCCCTCGAACTCTTTCATACGGTCTCCTTAGTCATTCCTGCCCGTTGCAGGACTCATCATTGGTAGGGCGCAGAGTGACCCTTGGAGGCCTTGAGTGCTAGATGGCCGCAACCAGTCGATAGGCTACAGTATAAAACATGGACGTTTCACGCAGCCGCCCGGTCGAGCATTGACCGAACGTGCGGATTCGCATCCCTACCATCACCTTCGACTCCCTGGGCAGGTCGATTGAGTGAGGCGCCAGCCCATAGAGCCACAGCAGCAGACCGGCTCACCCCGGCAGTGCAGTGAATGACCAGCTTCACCGGCCTGCGATCGCTGGACCACTGGCGAATCCACCCAGAAATTCTCTGTGCATCCTCGAGCGTCATGGGTTCTTCGCAGCCGAAGCCTTCACCGGGAACGACATCATCAAACTGCATTAAGAGAACATCATCCCCCCCCTTTGCCAAGCGAGTTGAACGCTCGTCAAGCCCTCGAATGGACAGGACTACAGTATCGGCGCTTGCTTGCCGGCGCTCGATGTCACGTCGACTTGTATATTCGATGCTAGTGATCATTGGTTATCTCATTCCGGTTGGTTAGGGCATGGAGGGCTTGCTCGCGAACTCGTCCTGCGAGGTGAATCCTCATCGCATACTCGACGGCCGCGGAGCGAGATCGCTTTCGTGAAGCCAGGCGATTGATGTGCTGCTGGGTATCGATCACCAGGGCTTGTGCGGCAGCGACATATCGCAACAGGGTTTCGCGTTGGGGGTACTTAGGATGGGAGCAATCCCATGACAGGCGAATACAAGCCTCGCCAATGACGGACGACCGAGAAAAAGGATTATCCAGATAGTGTGTCACCAGCGTCTCGCCGGCCTGATCCACCTGCTCAACACGTTGCTGCATGCGATCCCCCCTATTGTCCCCAGGCTCATGAATGGCTGGTTATAGGGAGTTAGGGATGGCAATGACACAGAATGAGAAAGCCCCAACTAGCGAACTAGAAGGGGCTTGAAGGTAAAAACCTTGAATCTGATCAGCTGAAAGCTGCAGATTTGCTGTGCAAGACAGCTTTACCTGGAGCGAAATGCCACAGGGATTCCTCAAGGAGGTTATTATCAGGACTGCTGACGTAAGCGCCCTTGCGTGATAGCCGAAAAGCCCGCGGGCCTTGTCGAAACAACCTGACAATCAACCTTAGAGGTCATCGTGATTAGCAATTTCCGTTTCCCATACCGTTCAATGAACGGCCTCGCCAATAAGATAGGGACATGGGTGACATCTGGGAAGTTAATATCGGAAAAAATAATCCCCAACCGACAATCTCGCTCAGTTGAGGGAAGGCTGGATAGGCAGGATTTGGCGGCCATGATCTTATTTCGAGCTGCCGTTAGTAGAATCAATTTCACAGGCGGTGAGCGCCCGAAGGTATCGCTTCAATGTCTCGCGATCGGTAATCGCAGTGCCCACCATGGCGCGGCCCCAGCGGCGCCCGCCTGAGTAAAATGTCTATTTCAGCACTTCTCCTTTATCTATCTTGTCTAGGCAGCATTACTGATAAGCTAGGTAGCTTGGGGGTTGGTTGAAATCGATTGTGACATCCCTGTCCGGTAGCTCCTCGCACTGACCGACAAGCTGGCGACCGCTTTCTCCCGGTAAGTCGATGCGAACGTCAATGTGTCCTATCTGTCTTCTGCATCGCATCTGCTCTCGAACGACCGAGAAGGGGGCCACCCATTGGCCATGAGGGTTTCGTCGAAGTTTCATCCAATAATATTCGATAGGCTTCATCCTGACGCCTTTCGGTACTGAGTTAACCCCGAAGCACAATAATCTATTCAATAGAAAATTCACGTTGTCGAGACGACGACGATTCAGCCCGTTGTTGATGATCCCTTCCCCGATGAGTTGTGATAACGCGATTAAGGCTCTAAGCGTAGCTTCATCTAGCGGTGGAAGAGGCATACCGTCTCTACCATAGCCCGATAAGGTGAGGGGGGTTTCCACAAACTGAGCTTGTCGATGAATCAGGCTATGGCGATACTCTATTGTAGACACGTAACAAGTCAGCATTCCTTCCCAGGTGCAGGTTTCCTCGGTTAGGATCACGCCATTCAGCGTACCGCTCATTGCGAGACGAGCCTTTTCCTTAATTGGCCAGAGCTTAGCTTCCCGCTGAGGTTTTATACCTTGTTCCGCCAGCGCAAGCTCGATCGTAAGATCAAGCACCTTCCAGGCTGCTCCAAACGCCAATGGCAAGAAAGCTGCACGTAGGCTGTCCTCTCGATTGGCTTGAATGTGGCTCGCCCCGTTCTGTATAACGTTTTTTCCTCCATCAATTAGGGGACGTATATCGATGTAGCTTCCAGATGTCTGGGCTGTCAGAGGTAAATACCGGTCAAGAGCAAAACGTTCAAAGGCAGTCTCTGCCTCGTACTCATTAATGTTAGTGATCATTGGTAGGGCCTATTACAAGCTACTGTTTAAACTTAAATCAGCTGGATGTGGCACCTAACTCACTTAGATTGGCAACAGTTTGGCGATTCAGACAGTCAGTCTTGCCCAGCTACCCTCCATTTCAACAGGGACTTCGATCCAAGTGAGGCGCAAACGACCGGCTACTTTCGCCAAGGCCTCGTATTCTGCAACTCCCAGGCAGCGTAACATCGTACCTTTCCCTGGATAATAAGGTGTTTCAGGATACTCTCTGAAAATTAGCTTCGGGTTGTATTCAGTTCCAGTACGGTCGTGTTTCCCACTGAAAGGGAATCCCTATTGACTGAGGTGTGATGCCGGCTTTTGAGAGCGTCGCAACTGGCAATGTTCTCATAACTGTCTTGAAGCGATCCTGCCAAGTTGTTGATGGATCGATCGCTTTCAAAAGTGCTTGGAGCGCGACGGTCCGGGAAAAGAAAAATCCTTGATCAGGGTTGCCTGGAAACTCGGAGTGGATAGCATTCGCGCTTTGAGGGCTGTCAGCGCCGACATTATTATTCCAGACCCTGCTATGGTGGGCACAATTATTACGCAGCATGGTTGTGCTTTTGAGCCACGACACAATGACCTTTTCATCGTAGCCAAACTGTGTAGCCACTCGCCTCCGATGTTCGCGATCAAGACTGGCAAGCAACCGCGACATTTGGCCAATGCTTAACTCCTCCAAGATTGTCCAGATCGGCGGATAAGGCGGCGTATGGTAAGTGTGGTAATAGTGCTTAATGGGGTTGGTAAGTCTCAATCCAAGACGTTCTTCATGAAATTGCGGTGCGCTTCCATGTCCTTGAAATGTTTGGTTTTGAGATAGAAGTGGGGGCCGCAGTCTTTGTCATTGGCCATAGCGTTAACTATGGCGGATCTGAACGCGACTTCTACTTGTTCAATAGCGTCAAGGAGCACTAGCCGAAGACTACGATCGAACTCGTAAAGCGCAAGAATATCGTCAAACCTTACACCCGGATAAAAACGTTTTTGATCATCCTGCAGCGGCCGCGTATAAATGAGCAGCTGGTAATACCCGACAAACTGAAGGACATTAAGTGCTTGTGATTGCTGACCTTTGGTGATGAGGCCCTTGGCGCGAAGATGACGAAGGTGGGCGTAAGAGGATTTTGCGGGTTTTGTGAAGTTTAGTTGTGGTTGCAGTTGTGGCCCCATACATTCTTTTACCACTAAAAAAACTAACCCCCTGGTGCGCAGTCAGGACGAATCCTGTGAGGCGTGGGGGTTATTCTTATCTTAAATAGTAGGCTTCTACTGTTCTCGTGTCAATCTAGACTGTTTCCTATCTTGAATGGGTACCCGTCCCAGGGGGAACCTTGGCTGATACAAGTCCACTTGCAGTAGTAGACTTCTACTGTGCCCATGCCAATCTAAGCTGTTTCTTATCCGTAATGGGTGCTCGGCCCAGGATGAACCTTGGCCAGGACTAGCCTACTTGCAGTTGTACGTTTTGTCTGAGGAGTAAAAGGCAGCTATAGGGGGAATGTTGCACCGGAATCCAACGTATAGCCTGTATAAAATTCATCGAATTTCACATGTTTGGTTGGAAGTACTTTACCTATACACCAAGATGAATATAGAAAAGCGACTGGACATTATCTTAGTAAACTTTATAAGCATCCACAGGGGGAAGCATGATTCTCGACGCTATCGATGGCTGGGACGATTACCCACGACGCATTTTTGACCGTGAAGCAACTATACGAGGTATTGCCGAATGGATTGATGCCGAAAGCAGTGTCATGCCTTACGCGGTCTTGCATTGTGATGGCGTTAGTTTTCGCGTGGCTGTGCGCGATTATGAAGAGCAAGATTTAATCTTGGCGGCCGATGAGTACGGGCATCGTTCAGCAGCAGGGGCTTTGGGCGCTTTCGGCGAGCTGATTGACACGGCAAAACGTCGAATGGAAGGAAAAGAGTCCTGGCCAGAAGGCCCGGCGCTAGATGAAATTAGGCTCTACCAGAAAGAGCGTGAAGTCGAAAAGCTCAACACTATGGCCACGTTATTTATCCAGCGCGAACCCCATATCGTCAATGAAATAGAATACGGCGCTCAGCCGGGCCAACTCGATCTGGACGCTGCATCGCTGCCAGAATGCTTGTGGGATGAATTTGAAGCAGAAGGAGAGGCGTTTAAGCTCGTCTTAGAGGAAGAAATTTACCACCGCGTGAATAAGAAGTAACACGCTGCGAAGAATTGCCAGCCGGGTTTCTCTACATCCAGATGGCATGACACAACATCAAACACCAAAAGTCCGGCCCTATACGACGTTTTTTTAACCTGTTAAAAGAATATAGATAACACCTATGTCGACGGGTGTCGAAATGCAGGCCTAGTGGTTTAATAGGAGTAGGGCTTTTAGCGAAGCTGCTGGTTAATTCTAGTCAGACAAAAAACCGATGAGGTAGCACCGTGATTGAGTGCGAAGGCATGAAGGATGATGAGACGCCATGCGCGCGAGAAGCAGTTCACAATATACCAGCTGTGGTGTTCGGCCAGGAACGCCAATTATTGCTTTGTAATGACTGCGTGCCAAAATATGTAGAGGAAGAAGACGACCTCTAATTAGGTGCTATTACCTGCTACGTTCGCATGAATGGGTAAGCAGATTTTTCATAATGGCCAATATTTAAACCTTGATACCCGGCAATAAGCCGGGTTTTTGCGTCTCAATTAGCGAGGCTAATTGGATACAAAAAACCCAACGTCGCGGTACGTTGGGTTTTTCCGAATTAATATCTTACTAATTCAAACAGCTGCAAATCTTTCAATATGGTTCTGTTCTTTATGCTCGGCGTGCCATAGCTCATAGTTTGCCTGCATCGTTAGCCAGTGCTTGGCATTGCCAATTCCGCCATGCTCTAACTTAACGGCCAAATCGGGGGAAATAGCGGCATGCTCATGTAATACGCGTGAAACTGCTGCACGAGACATGCCTAACTTTTTGGAAAATTCAGTGACGTTCAGCCCCAGCGCTGGCACGATCCGACGGCGCAATAAGCTACCTGGGTGCGGCGGGTTCATCATGGTCATGTTTCAGTTCTCTCTCTCTACACAAATTGTGTATCGCATATTTGAGGTGTTGCATTCATGGCTACGTCTGCGAGGCCATCTTTCTCGGTGGCCCTTGATAACCGTACCGAGCCGGTTATCAAGGAACGCCGGGGTTAGTGGTAGTCTAAATAGTCAACAAGGTGTACATCTTCCCCATCAAACGTAAATATCACTACCCAATTACCGTTTACATGCACCGAAAAAAAGCCTTTTCTATCACCCTTCAAACTATGAAAATCAAATCCTGGCAAATTCATATCGTTTGGCTTAGTGGCTGCGTCCAGTGCAGCAAGTATGTCTCTTAAATCGTCTACATGGTTTGGTTGTACTCCTTGGGATTCTCCCTTCTCATAAAGACGTTTAAGCCCTTTGTGTTTGATCTTCTTTATCATCGCATTGCTTTGCTCCCTTGTTGTGAAACGCCCTCGAAGTGTAGCGCGTAACGCTACACGCGTCAATGACAGCTGAGGTAGAAACTGCTTAAAGGTGGCATGGCTGACAGTACAGGAGCAGTTGTTCCGCCAACTAGATTGGCCCCGATTGAGGTGAAAAAACGGGTGTGCTCATTAACGTGCTTCTCTCTCATTCCTGCAGTAGAACAGGTTTTAAGAGGGGGGGTGCTGTAAAGGGTCGACCTCTAGGCGATCTCCAGCGGCTATACCATGCTCATTGAAGTAGCCAGCGTTTACCTCCAGGGCCATCCAGAAGCGCGTGCCAGCTGGATAACGCGGACAGGCTTCTTTTTCTCTCGTGCAGGGGGCCATGCTGGTGATCGACTGGATCTCTCCGTCATGGTCGAGGAAGGCAATATCAAGCGGTATACGAGTTTGGTACATCCAGAAAGCATGATCGGTTGTCTGCTCCTCATCATAGACGAAGAGCATGCCAGCATCGGGAGCCATTGAGTCACGCTCCATTAGGCCATTGCGACGCTGGCGCGAGGTAGATGCCACCTCAAGCATGAGCGAATATCGGCCTTCCTTAGCGTGCAAAACACCAGAGGAAAATGCAGTGGCCTGTCGAAGAATCATCCCCGTGATTAGAGCAGTGCCAATCAAGAAAAGCGCCAAAATGCGGATACTTTTTCGGGTCGTGGGCCGATCGAATCCCACAAGCCTTTGTTGACGCTGAAACATTATCACCTGGGCTCCAGAATAAAATCAGAATGTCACTCCAAGATAGAGCCGAGGGTGACCGTAACGGTTAGGGTTTGGGGGAACATATTATGCTGGCGACCACATTACTGGTCCGCTGGCTGCGCCATGCTCACTGGGCCAGCCCAGCAGCCGTGCAGCACGCTATTGAATTTTCACACTTAGCAGCCCGGGTAACGCTCCCAGCAGCTAGCGCCAGCGAACTCGGCATCATCCAATGGCACCGATGGCCGCTTTGCTTAGGGGACGATATTGCCTACTGGCGACCAGGGCGAACGGGGCTGCAATGTCAGCGCTTGCCTTATCCAGCGGCCGCTGGACTCACATCGACCACCTACGATGACAACTTCAGCTGCTCGATCAGAGACATCATCTCCCTGGCGTCTGGGAAAGGCGATCTCGTCGGCTACGCCACTCTCGACGCCTATGCTATCGGCGAATGTCGCGAATTGGTTCACAACAACCGTGCCAGCATCGAACCTTTGCCCAACTGGCATGAACTCCGCTTCCATGGCGGTTCTGGCGCTGAAGAGTCAGTAGAAGGTTTCAGTTGGCGGCCCTGGGGATACCATCTAAACAACCAGGGTGGCGCCCATCACTTCGCTACAGCTTGTCTGATTGCTGGCTTCCTCGATCCTGAGCTGCGCATAAAAGCTCCCTTGACCAGGCATGAACTGAACACCGAGGTCGCCCAAGTTATTCTCAGCGCCTTCGACATCTTTTGCGAGCCAGAGCACCACACAATGAACGAAGCGTTTATGAAGCGGATGGAGGCTGCGCAGATCCCATTCGCCATCTGTTCAGCACCCCCGCCGCGGCAGGATGGCCATCACCTTTTACTGTTGTCCTGTGAGAACAGCAAAGCCATGGGCGTAGCCGATATATTCCGAGCTTACGGCTGGCTCGATTTCTGCGACCTCTTACGCAAGCAGGCGAAACAACAATAGAAAAAAACTGGGCACATCCATTGGACAGGGCTGACATCAGCTGGTGTTATTGCGGCAGCGCGTAGAACCACCAGGCTGTTAGCGGGCTTTGAAAGTACAGTGATTAGCAACGCATATAAGGAGAATGAACTTGGCAAAGATTAAACACGACGCAGAGGCGTTTCACGCCGAGATAGCTATGCGCGTTTACGATGAATCTGTGACCGACGCTATTGACGTTATCACTCGTGATGGTGAGCCAGAAACCCTGCTGGCAGTGGTGCGAAGCCTTGTTGATTTTAACGTGTATTACAGCAATCAGAAAAACTATAAGACGTACCAACACGCCTATGCTGCTATCGGTGCTGCAATTGATAAGGCGAACCCAGAGCATCAGCCACTAAACAAACACTGGAATAAATGAATCTTAATAGGGAAATAATATTTATCACTTTGCCTAGGTATAGAAAAGCCCCTGCCAGCCAGTGGAAGGGGCTTAGAATAGATCCTCTTCGTCACACTTCAGTGCTACCGAAAGTGGATGCTACCAACGTTGTGATGATCGCATTAGCTCTTTCTACGCTAGTGATGGAAGAGCTCAATCAACAACACACGACGAATATTAAGGGTTTGACGGTAGCCAAGCCGTTGTTCTCCAAAGGGCTGAAAAAACGCTCTGCCTTGTCTTTATCGACATTCACGACGAATGAAGTGTCAGTTCTTCATAAACACTGTTGATATTGTCGTCTTCTTTATTACTCGGTTCCGGCTTCGGATACAGAGGTTCGATAAGCCCGTTGGATAATGCTAGTAAATCGCCAAGCTGTTCGTAATCGAAGCTAACGCCATCTGCATTGCGTTGCTCAAGGCGTGAAATGGCATCTGATATAGCGGTCATGGTGTGATCCTCCACCCCTAAAGGAGGTAATGCCTGTATCAGCGGCTGTCCGTTGTCCCAACC
>NZ_DFBS01000011.1 GCF_002366715.1 Halomonas sp. UBA3074
TGGCTCAAGGTTCAAACGAATTCATTCAAAACAGATTTCAAAGGACGAATCCTTTAAAACCTTATTGCTTGAGTCGCTTGCCTTGATATTTGGTGATTTGTCACCAACACCAGCAAGCGCCCACATGAATTACCTGATCAAATTGTTAAAGAGCTGGTCATCGAAGCTGTGCCCCGTTGACGTGTGCGTATACTACCCGAATCTCCCCCAAGGTCAACAGCGATTTAACTATTTATAATTAAAAACATGATTACGAGTAAAAACCTGACACTGCATCAGCATAATGCCGACAGTAACGCGCAGCACTATAAAGCGGACAAACGACTTAATAGCTGATCGCGACGCGCTTCAGTAACAAACGCCTCTTCAATAGCGTTACGCGTCATCTGCCGAAAGACCGCTTCGTCCCAACCAAAAGCTTCCGCACAGGCGGAGTGGTTGGCCAGCATACCGCCACCAAAGTAGGCAGGGTCGTCTGAGCTAATCGTGACCTTGAGTCCTTTTTCCAACAGCTTGGGGAGCGGATGGTCACAAAGCTCTTCCACTACTTTCAGGCTCACGTTAGAAAGTGGGCAGACCGTTAGGACTATCTGCTCACTGCGCAGACGCTCAACCACCTCAGCGCTTTCCAAGCAGCGTACGCCATGATCGATACGCTGCACTTCCAGCAAATCAAGGGCTTCTTTAATGTAGTCGGCAGGCCCTTCTTCCCCCGCATGCGCTACACACACCAGCCCCAACTGCTTGGCACGTTGAAACACCTCGACAAACTTTGCAGGTGGATTATTTTGTTCAGCACTGTCTAAACCAACAGCGTCGAGTAATTTCCAATAGGGAGCGGCCTGCTCAAGCACGTGCAGCGCCTCCTCGGCAGGACGATCTCGCAGAAAAGCCATGATCATGCCAATAGAGAGATCAAGCGTATCCTCAGCCTCTTGCTTGGCTTTCAATAGCCCCGTCATTACTACTTCCAACGGCACGCCACGCTGAAGATGGGCTTGAGGATCAAAGTGCATATCGATATGGACAACTCCCTCACCGCGCGCACGTTTGAAATAATCCATTGCCAGATCGTAAAAATCTTCTTCATGACGAAGAACATTCATACCTTGAAAATAGAGACTCAGAAACCCTTGCAGATCGCTAAAATGATAAGCGTCTTTGGCTTCCTGTACGGTGGCGTAGGGCAATTCGATCCCGTTACGTTTCGCCAGAGCGAACATCAGCTCTGGCTCCAGCGAGCCCTCAATGTGCAAATGGAGCTCTACTTTTGGAAGGGCGCGTAAAAAATCGTGCATGAAGGGCTCCTTGCTGCCTTATCAATTAATCAGTGCCGCTCATTATTTAATCATTAAACCGACATTGGTTAAGTTTACCGGCATAAAGATGCCAGTGGTACTCGACACCTGGTAATAGCGAAAGCGAGCTGACCTGGTGAATAAAGAAAATAGCGGTTCTTTTGGCAAGCCACTGATCGAGAGAAGCGGCTATATGTCGGGCTGTTTTTAAATCAACACCCGCAAATGGCTCGTCAAGGATCACCACCTGGGGGTTGGTTAATAGCAAGCGCGCTAGCGCCAATCGTCTGGCTTGCCCACCCGAAAGCTGCTGGCCCTTCTCACCCACGGCTGTCGACAAGCCTTGCGGCAGTTGCTCGGCCCATTCATTAAGCGCCACTGCGCCCAATACTTGCCAAAGCGTTACATCGCTAGCGGTTGGGTCGGCAATACGCAGGTTTTCAGCTAACGAGGCATCGAACAGATCGACTTGCTGAGTAAGCATGGCCAAGTGAACGGCACGACTGTCGGCAGACAGTTGCCAGGGTGTGACACCGCCCACCCCCACCTCGCCTTGAGTAGCTTTTAAGCGGCCCATTAACACGCCGGCCAATGAAGATTTACCAGCACCAGAATTACCGGTAATCACTGCCCGCTTACCCGCTGGCAGCTTAAAATCAATGTTACTTAATGCTGGCTGCAGCGTCTGTGCGTAGTGCAGAGAAAGCTGGTGGGTGCAAATGGCAGGCATTGCGTTGCCTGGAAACTCAGCGGTTGGCGTATAGGCATCAGGCTCATCGGTCAATTGATTTAGCCGACGAACCGCTGCATAGCTTGCGCCAAGTTTCACAAAACTAGCAGGCAATGCCATAAAAGCTTCATTCATTCCCAAGGCAATCAGCACGGCCATTACAGCGATGGGCGCTGTGACCATTTGCTGACTAAACGCCGTACTGCCGAGCCATAACACCGCCACCACCAGCAAACCACTTACGCTAGTGACCAGGCAATTTAACAAGGCGGCCTTGCGCCCTAACTGACGTTGATTGCTGAACGCCTGCGCTTCTTGGTGGGTAATCAATGCTCGGTGCCAGCGTGAACTTTGATAGCTGATTAACTCCGCAGAGGCCTGCACTTGGTCGACCACCAAGCGCCGCAACGATTGTTGATCCACCACCTGCTGAAAGCTTTGCGAGAAACCCCAACCAGCCGCAAGGAGCGTCACTAGCAGCCAAAGCAAGCCTAGCGCTACCGCCATCAACAAGGCAACGCCAGGCAACCAGATCGCCACAAAAAGCGAAACCGCCATCACGCCAAGCAACGCGACCACCGGCGGCACCAGGATACGTAGATAAAAATTATCCAGGGTATCGATATCTGCGGTTAATCGGCTCAACCAATCGCTGGCTCGTTCACCGTGTAAGCGCGCGTCACTCAGTTGCGTTAAATAGCCGAACACGCGATAACGCAGATCAGCTAGCAGTGTTAGCACCGTATTGTGGTTATAAAGACGTTCTATATAACGCGCGACCGTACGCACCAAGGCAAAAAAGCGAATGCCGCCACCCGGTACATAAACATCGAGACGCGCAGGGATCCCCGCGGCTAAGGCGATACCGGTGAGGGCGCTCGCGGTAATAAACCAACCCGAGAGCCCCAACAGCGCAATGCCAGCCAGCAGCGTGACCCATACCAACAATGCGCCAAGCACGAAGCGCCGACGACGCTGAATTAAAAGCAGCAGCCAGGGACGGAAATCTCGGTAAATAGCGCTCATGTGAGCACCTCAACCAGCTTACCCTGCTCAAACGTAAAATGTCGCCGCGCAACAGCGATCACGGCAGGATGATGAGTGGCAATGACGAGCGTGCGGCCTTCATGGGCAAGCTCAAGCAAAGCCTTTATGACAAACTGCTCTGTGTCGAGATCTAATCTCGCCGTCGGCTCATCCAAGAGCAACAGCGGTGCTTGACTAAGATAAATCCGCGCGAGAGCTAAGCGCTGCGCCTGCCCTCCCGACAAACCTACCCCGCGCTCACCGATTAATGTCTCTAACCCCTCAGGCAGCTGTGCCAACAGTGGCCCAAAACCTGCGCGATTCAGGGCGCTAATCATCTCCTCATGAGTAGCGGCGGGTGAAGCCAATCTTAGGTTATCAATTAGACTGCCGTGCAAAAGGCAAGGTTGCTGATCTAACCAAGCGTACTGATGATTCACTTGCCGACGACACTCTCCCGTGCTGGGCGCAACAAAACCCGCCAGCAGGGCCAACAGGGTCGACTTACCGCTACCCGATGCACCGCTAAGCGCCACTACTTCACCGCGAAGAACCCTTAGGCTAATAGGGCCAATCACGTGCCCACGCGAAGCATAGGCAACGCTAGCATCGACTAACACAATGGCCGATGACGCCGATAAAACGCTCAGATCGCTCTCTTTGGCCACAACGGCGGGCTGATTCAATATATTCACCACGCTTTCTGCAGCCCCTAGCGCCGCGGCACGATCATGATAATGCTGAGACAGGGTGCGCAACGGCTGAAAAAACTCCGGCGCCAACAGTAGCACGGTCAAGCCGGAAAAAAGCGTCAGCGAAGACGACGGCCCGTACTCAATATAGCCCAGCAGCCCAAAGCCAACATACATAGCCACAACGGCGATCGCTACCGAGGAAAAAAACTCCAACACCGCTGAGGAGAGAAAGGCCAAACGAAGCGTACGCATGCTCAGGCGACGGTAATGATCAGTGGCATACCAGACATCCTGCTGCGCCGTCTTCGTGCGACCAAACAGTTGCAGCGTGGTCATTCCGCGCACCCGGTCAATAAAGTGGGCGGACAGCCTAGAGACGGCCACGAACTGGTCGCGATTAAGACGTTCAGCCCCCATACCGACCAGCGCCATAAAGAGCGGGATGAGCGGTGCAGAAAGCAGTAAAAAAAGCGCCACTAGATAGTCCAACCATCCCGCTACCGCCAATATCAATAGCGGCAAACAGAGCGTGATACGCAGCTGTGGGTAAAAGCGCGCAAAATAACCTTCCAGCGCGTCAATATGCTCGACTACTTGGTTGGCTAAAGCACCACTGTGTTGGCTGGTTAACCAGACTGGCCCTAAAGCGGATAATTTATCCAGCAGCTGAGCGCGGGCCCGCTGCCGTATTCGAAGGCTTGCTTCCAGGCTCAAGGTTTCATGGCCCCATTGAAAGGCAGCGCGTAACAATACACAGCCCGCCAGCAAGGCAAATATCGACAGTAGTGAGGAAGGGGATTGGCCATGCACGATCAATTGATCAATAAGCCAGGCAAGGCCAACCAATATGATGATCGTTTGACTGCCTGCCAGCACGCCACAAAGCGCAGAACCCAGCAGGCGTTTGCGCTCCCCCGTAGCGAGTGCTTTCAACCAATCACGCGACGTCAGGGAGAGCGACTCTTCAGTTACCATGCGATTAGTGATATCCCTCGCCTACACGCACCTTGCCGCGGAACACCCAGTAGGTCCAAGCGGTATAGGTCAATATAATCGGGATAACAAAGACCATCCCCACCAATAAAAATAGCTGTGATTCAGGCGAAGACGCTGCATCCCACAGCGTATAGTCTGGCGGCACAATAACTGGCCATTTGCTTACAATTAGCCCTAAATAGGTAAAGACATAAATACCAATAGTGGCTAGGAAAGGTACACCTTCGCGACGCTTTTGAACCGAGCGAAAGACGATAAGCGCACAGACCAATGCAGACACTGGGAAAACCCAAATTAGTTGGATATTGCCGAACCAACGCTCCCAGACGAGTGGATTGATGAAAGGTGTCCACAAACTGATCACAGCAAAAACAAATAGCACCAGCGCCAGCAGCATTGGGGTAATTTTGTACGCCCAATCTTGCACATGACCTTCTGACTTTAGAATTAACCAGGTGGCCCCTAATAGAGCGTAGCCTGCCATTAACCCAAATCCTGTCAACACCGAGAAAGGGGTCAGCCAGTCAAAGGCGCCGCCCACATAGGCGAAGTTTTCTACCGGAAACCCTTGAATATATGCTCCGACAACAGCCCCTTGAGCGAAAGCGGCAATGGCCGACCCCCAGCAGAAAGCACGATTCCACCAGCGTCGATTGCGCCTGGATTTAAAACGAAACTCAAAGGCTACGCCCCGAAAGATCAACCCCGCCAGCATCAAGAAGACGCCAATATATAAGGCCGGTAAGAAAACAGAATAAACCAGCGGAAAAGCGCCTAATAATCCGGCGCCTCCTAACACCAGCCAGGTTTCATTGCCATCCCATATCGGCGCCACTGAGTTCATCATCACATCACGAGCATCTTCATCGGGAGCAAAGGGATAAAGAATCCCCAACCCCAGATCAAACCCGTCCATCAGCACATACATCATGATGCCGAAACCGATGATGAAGGCCCAAACTAACGTCAGATCAAACATTTCCATGTCTAGCTCCTCACCGGGTCAACGTCATCGTCAAAAGGGGTATGCGCAGCAGACATGGGGCGCATGGGCCGCTTGAAATTCTCATCAGTTGTATCGCGCTCTTCTTCTGGCAGCATGCCGTTGCGCACCACTCGTGTGAGGTAATAAATGCCCGCGTAAAACACCACGCCGTAAACCAAGACATAGCCAATCAGAGTAAATAACGCCATAGGCCCCGTTAGTGAAGGAGTTAAGCCCTCGGCATGCGTCATCATTCCATAAACGAGCCAGGGCGCACGACCAGACTCAGTCACAATCCAACCCGCCAATACAGCGACAAATGGCATTGGGATCATGACAGTTAAGCCTTTTAAAAATAGTCGCTTATCATAGATATTTCCTTTAAGGCGCAACACTAACCCGGTTAACGCCACTGCTATCATTAGAAGGCCAATGCCTACCATGACTCGGAAGCCCCAGAAGACGATCAATACAGGCGGCTGTTCTTCAGGCACAGCCTCACTGATACCCGGCACCTCCCCATCGATAGAGTGGGTTAAGATGATACTGGCAAGATTAGGAATACCCAGTTCAAAGTGATTGGTTTGCGCGTCTTGGTCAGGAATAGCAAATAACAGCAGTGGTACGTTGCCGGAGGTTTCCCAATGACCTTCCATGGCCGCCACTTTAGTTGGCTGATGTTCTAACGTATTGATGCCATGAAAATCGCCTATAACGGCCTGAGTAGGCGCCAAAAACAGCAGCAACCAAAGGCACATTGAGAGCGCCCGGCGGTTAGCTTCTGGGTCTCGGTCACGCAAAAGAAACCATGCACTCACCCCTGCAACAACAAAGCCACCTGTCAAGAAAGAGGCAACGGCCATATGCATAAAACGGTAAGGGAAAGACGGATTAAAGATCGCCTCTGTCCAAGAAGTGACATGGAAACGGAAGTCTATCAGCTCGACCCCTGCCGGCGTATGCAGCCAGCTATTAGCCGACAAAATCCAAAAGGACGAAATAAAGGTGCCTACTGCCACCATAATAGCCGCGAAGAGGTGAACGCCTTCAGGAACCTTTCCTCGCCCAAATAGCAGCACACCTAGGAAAGCTGCTTCCAAGAAGAACGCTGTCACCACCTCGTAACTCAACATAGGGCCGAGGAAGTTGGAAGAGGCTTGGGAAAAATTGCTCCAGTTAGTACCAAACTGAAACGACATCACAATGCCGGATACGACCCCCATCCCAAATACAACGGCGAATACCTTTGTCCAGAAAAGTGAGAGACGATCCCAGGCGGGATTGTTGGTCTTGAAGAATAGGCCATGAAGCAGCGCAATGTAGGACGCCAGCCCAATAGTAAACACGGGGAAGATCGCGTGAAACGACACAACGAATGCAAATTGCAATCGCGATAATACGAGCGGATCAAGTTCCATTTCACTCTCCTAAGACCTGAATCAGTATCCCATCAATGGGTTAACACAAGCTTAGTTGAGCCTTTATGGCCATGCACTTTTAGTTATAAGCACTAAGCTTATTTCTTAACTATGTTAATTTTTAACTGACGATTATTAATAGCGTCATCATACCTTGCCAGCCCAACGTCTATGATGAGTCTCATTGACGCACCAAGCCCCATAGCGTTGGGCTATCAGGGATCCAAGCGTTAACGCGACATAATGACCACGCTGACCATATAGCCGGTGTAAGCGATAAACAGCGCCAGCAATACACCGCCCTCGACACGGTTAATGCGCCTCGGGCGACCACGCCAGGAGAAGGCAAATAGAATCATCAGCAGAGTCATGGCGGTCATAACGCTCCAGTCACGCACCAATACTTCCCGACCAGACTCAATAGGCGCAATCACCCCTGCAAGGCCAACAACGGCAAGGCTGTTAAATAAATTAGAGCCGACTACATTGCCCAACACCATGTCATGCTCTTTACGACGCAACGCACTGATAGACGAAGCAAGCTCTGGCAACGAGGTGCCAATGGCTACCACGGTCAAACCAATAATCAAGTCACTCACACCGAAGCGCACTGCAATTTCAACCGCGCCCCACACCAGCAAGCGCGAACTGGCAATAAGGAGCACCAGCCCCACAAGCGTCCACATCACAGATTTACCCCGTGACATCGGCTTGCTATCCAGAGTCTCAGCCACTTCTGCTACTAGCGGATCGTCAGCCTGATTACGCGAGCGGACGATACTCACGACAATAAAAGCCACCAAGGCCAATAACAGACAGACAGCTTCCCAGCGTGCCACAAAGCCATCCAGCAACATCAAACCTGTTGCCAGCATAACCAGCATTAGTAGCGGCATTTCTTTGCGAATAACGCTTGAATGGACGGCCAAGGGTGCAATAAGAGCGACCAAGCCCAGAATCAAACCAATATTGGCAATATTGGAGCCGTAAGCATTACCCACCGCCAAACCAGGATTACCATCGATGGCAGCCAGCACCGACACCATCATTTCCGGCGCCGATGTGCCAAAGCCAATGACGAGCATACCAATCAACAAGGGGGAAAGCCCAAGCCAACGAGACGTTGCCGCAGCGCCGTCAATAAACTTTTCAGCACTCCAAACCAACAAGATCAATCCAAACACAACCGCTAATGTGGGAAGCAACATTTCCTTTCCTTCATGGCATGATGATCGGCACGACTATCAAAACTTTATATTTTAGCGCTACGTCATCGCAGTGACAGTAAGCTGCTTTTATCCGCAATATTGGCTAACACATTGCGACCTCTTGCTGGAGAGCTATGCTGCAGGAAGCAAACGGTGTTTTCATTCAACCGCCACTGCACGGCGTTGCGCCGCAGCATCGTTGTCTAAACTGACGTCACGGTCAAGCGGCTTGCCCCTGTTTTCGAGTATTATTTCAGCCACATAGACTTGCTTTAATGCTCAATTACCAGCTTAATTCGCCACATCCTAGTAGTTTAGCTAGGAATTCGCACTGAGAGTTTTGGTTTTTGCCCCCACAAAAGTTAATCAAACGCCCCACATTACCGGTTAACACCCCGCTCGTTGACCGCTCGCCGCCTGAGGTAAGAACTCAGAGAAGGCGCCTGCGTGCTTGCCATGAGTGTGACTGGGTCTCAGCCCTACCACCACTGAGTTCTGGTGAGAAAGCCAGTTGCCCACGCTGCTCGCATGTTTTAGTGAATCGTCATCGCTATCCAGCGCAGCGCAGTATGGCATTGGCTATCGCCTCGTTAATCGCGCTGATCGTCGCAGTGTCTTTCCCGTTTATAAGCTTCACGGTTAGCGGGGTTAGTAACCGCATTGAACTGACTCAAACGGCAACCACATTGATTGGCTTTCATCAGCCTCTTGTCGCCATCGCCATCATCATGACCATTGTGGTGTTGCCTGCGGTTTACTTAATTGGCGTACTCTGGCTTCAATTTGGTCTACTGCGCGATGATCCACTACCCTTTAGCCGCGATATTGCCCGCACATTAGCGCACCTAACGCCGTGGATGATGGCGGATGTGTTTATTATTGGTGCGCTGGTAAGTCTGATAAAAATAGCGGGATTAGCCGACGTCGAACTAGGTATTTCCTTTTGGGCGTTTTGTGCCTTTGCGTTTTTACTACTGCTGACAACGCAGTCGATCGATGCTGACTGGATGTGGTTTTCACTAGAGGGAGAGCCCTTGGCGCCCGACGGAACGCAAACGGGGCTGCCAGCCTCTGGCCAAGGATTAACCGGCTGCCCAACGTGCGGACTTATTAATCGGCTCTCGCCCAACGGCCGGGGGTATTGTGTGCGCTGCCATGAAAAACTTCATCAGCGTTTACCTAATAGCCTGCAGCGCACTTGGGCACTGCTGGGCGCATCGGCGATTATGTATATCCCTGCCAATGTGTACCCTATTATGACGACCACCAGCTTGGGCAGCTCCTCACCCTCGACCATTATAGGGGGCGTGGTTCAACTCATTCAGATGGGCTCCTGGCCTATTGCCGCCATTATTTTTATCGCTAGCGTTATCGTTCCCGTAGGCAAGCTAATGGCCTTAACCTGGCTATGCCTGGTAGTGAGACGAAGCAGTGAGATGAATGCACAAAGTCGCACGCGGCTTTATCGCTTAACGGAATTCATCGGCCGCTGGTCGATGGTGGATGTTTTTGTGGTCGCCATTTTAGTAGCGTTGATCCGAGCGGGCTCATTAATGTCGATTACACCGGGGCCCGCGGCACTCGCTTTTGGCTCAGTCGTGGTGTTAACCATGTTGGCAGCGATGACCTTCGACCCGCGCTTGATATGGGATCCCTCTTCCCCACGTCGACGCTCTCTTCCAAACGCTCTTCGCAACCCTATTCTCCGCCGTAAAACGGCCACCAAGGAACCTGTTGATGGCTAATGAAACAACACCGCCGACTGATGACCAATCAAGCACAGAAGCAAACAACGAACAGGACTTGAGCAAGGCGAAGACCTCGCGCCAAACGCGCCTGTCGCCTATTTGGGTCGTCCCCATCGTGGCTATTGCCATCGGTCTATGGCTGGTTTACGACAACTACACCAGCCGTGGCACCGAAGTAACGCTCACCATGGACAATGCTGAAGGTATCGAAGCAGGCAATACACTGATCCGCAGCCGCAATGTCGAGATTGGCCGGGTGCAGAGTGTACGTCTTTCCGACGACCTCTCTCATGCGGTGTTAACCGCACGCATCCAGCCGGAAGTCGAAGACATGCTGCGTGAAGACAGTCGCTTCTGGGTGGTCAAACCACGCATAGGGCGTGAAGGGATCAGTGGCTTGGGCACTGTGCTCTCGGGTGCTTATATTCAGCTTGAGCCCGGCACTGAAGAAGCGCCCAGACGCGAGTTCCCGGTCAGTGATATTCCCCCCGTCGCCCCTGCAGGCCAAGCAGGGTTACGGCTTAGCCTGACCAGTCAGCTGGGAAATTCCCTGCGTGTAGGCGACCCTGTCTCTTATCAGGGCTACACCGTTGGGCGTATCGAAGAGAATAGCTTTGAGCCAGAATCACGCACTATGCAGCACCAAGTGTTCATTGAAGAACCGTATACCGATTTAGTGACCGACAGCACACGCTTCTGGACCTCCAGTGGCGTGGATTTCCGTTTGGGCGCAGATGGTGTGCGCGTCAACGTGGAATCCATTGAAGCGCTACTGGGTGGCGGCGTTACGTTTGGCGTGCCCGAGGACCTGCCCATGGGGCAACCCGTCGAGGCCAACACGCGCTTCACACTTTATGCCGACGAGGACGCGGCACGAGAAGGCACTTTCAATCGTTACTTGGAGTATGTACTGCTGGTCGATGAAACGGTTCGCGGACTCTCAAAAGGAGCCCCAGTGGAGTTTCGTGGCGTGCGCATGGGCACCGTTGCTGCTGTCCCCTGGAATTTCACTGCTCCCCAGCCCGACTCGCGCGCACGCTTTGCCATCCCCGTGCTGATTAGGATAGAGCCCCAACGCTTGGGCATTGAAAATAGCGATATTAATCTCGATGAGTGGGAAGCGCGTTTTGAGCGCATGTTTGGGCTTGGGCTGCGCGCGTCACTGAAAAGTGGCAGCCTGCTGACGGGCGCACTGTTTGTTGACTTAAACTTTCAGCGCGACCTTGCCGACGAGTATGTCGCCGAGCGATTCTCTGAGCGCACCGTATTTCCAACGGTGGCTGGAGGGTTTGCGCAGATACAGGCACAAGTCACCGACCTACTTGAGAAGCTGAATGGGCTAGAGGTTGAGCCGTTATTGACAGGCCTTGATCGCAACTTGCAGGCATCGGAAAGCGTGCTCAACGAAGTGCGTGAGGTAAGCGCTTCGATTAATCAACTGCTCAATGATCCTGAAACTCGCGCCATTGGTGGCAATTTAAATGGCACGCTGGAAGAGCTACGCAGCACACTCCAGGGGCTATCACCCTCTTCGCCTGCCTATCAGGAATTGACGACGGCAATCGAACGATTGGATCGCTTAATGCGTGATTTGCAACCGCTTACGCGCACGCTGAACGATAATCCACGGGCACTGCTGTTCGATAACCTGGATGCTCAAGACCCCATCCCCCGTGCACCACGAGACTAAGGAGCCCACTATGTTGATTGGAAAGAAGACGCAGGCAGGGAAACGCCAGGTGACGTGGGTCAAGGGGGCGCTGCTGTTAACGCTTTGCACAATGATGACGGCATGCGCCAGCAGCGTTTCACCGCCTGCGCGCTATATGCTGCCCAGCGATTCGATCAGTAGCCCGGCCACCGAACCAGAGGGCACGCTCGTGGTCAGTGACCCACGACTGGCGCATTACCTGGATGTGGATGGCATCGTGATGCAGCTAGATGACATTACCCTCAATGCGGCACGCGAACACCAGTGGGCAGAAGGATTAGACCGGCAGTTAGCGCGTCGAATGCTGGCTAATTTATCTCACGCCCTACCCACCCTCCGTGTAATGCGCGCAGAAAGCGAACCCGCAGATGCATTGACCTTACGTCTCACCATTGATCAATTCCAAGGCCGCTTCGATGGGGTAGCTGTCGCCAGCGGCCAATGGCAGTTAGTCGATAGCGCCGGTGAGTTGATAGTAATGGAGAACTTTCATGCTGAAACCACGCTGGAAGCAGATGGCTACCCAGCACTCGTCCGTGCGCTCAGTCAAAGCTGGGATCAAGCGGCTGAGGCAATCGCCAGCGAAATAAGCCAAGGCAATTATTTTTACTAATTTAAGGCTTCCTAAGCGCAGCTTGCTGAACTACTTTTACTATCAGCCATTTCAGGGACGTTCTTATGACAGATCAACCAAATAACACAACAGAACTGCCTGCTGAGCAGCTGCGCGATGCAGTCAATGCGCTCATGCACACCGTGACTACCCTATTGGAAGGTGAAGCATCGCTTGCCACCCTTGAAACGGCCCTGAAAAGTCACGATGCGCTACTCGACCAGTTAGCCATTCACTCACTTGACGCGTCAACGCTAGCGGCGCTTGAGCGTATCGAGCAATTTATTACTCAACACGCAGGCCTCTACTATCAAAGCGCTATCGAGAGTCTCGATAACAAGCAAAGTAATCGCTTTATATCACTCTTCGCACGACGCCTACTCGCCTTAGACGGGTTAGGGCCAGCAACCGCGCATCAGCTTTTTCAGCTAGGGATTTACACACCTGAACAACTTTTCATGTTAACGCCGGGTGAGGTAGCACAGCTTCAACTGCCTCCGACCACCCTGGCCCGATTGATCCCCCTACATGCTCAGCACGCTACGCTGACACGAGCCAGCTAAACAGGTTGGCGGCCTATATTCGTGTTACACTGCTCGGCTAATTACTGATACGTAAGCTTCCTGATGTGCCCGTGCACATCGGTCTCAGTGCTTTTTTAGCGCTGTCGTCTTCACGTCTCCTGTCACGGTCACCCACGGCTAACTAACGACCATCGCGGCACGTTGAGATATCTGGCACACTTCGCTGCCGCGAAGATCAATCAACCTCGCTTTTTGAACATTACATCTAGTGAATAACCACTCACCGGTATTAACTCACTAGGTGACTGCGGAGAACGCATGAGCTTTTCTGAACTTGGCCTGCACGCCGATTTATTGCGCGCTGTAACAGCGCAAGGTTATACCGTCCCGACCCCGATACAGCGACAAGCTATTCCCGTCGTGCTCGAAGGACGTGACATGTTGGCCAGTGCCCAAACCGGCACCGGTAAAACGGCTGGTTTCACACTTCCCATGCTGCAACGATTAAACACAGGCAAGCGGCCGGGCAAACGTCAGGTTCGCGCCTTGGTATTAACCCCAACCCGTGAGCTTGCCGCCCAAGTAGGCGAAAGCGTCACCACCTATGGCCAACATTTAGCGCTGCGCTCGCACATTATCTTTGGCGGCGTCGGTCAACAGCCACAAATCGATGCCCTAAAAGCCGGTTTAGATGTACTGGTGGCAACGCCAGGGCGCTTGCTGGATCTGCATCAGCAGGGCCATGTGGATCTCTCGTCCGTTGAGATTCTCGTGTTGGACGAAGCTGATCGCATGCTCGATATGGGGTTCATCCATGATATCAAGCGCCTTCTGCGCCTGGTGCCCAAAAAGCGTCAAAACCTGCTGTTTTCGGCAACCTTCTCAAACGAAATCCAAACGCTAGCCCAACAGCTGCTCGATAACCCGGCCATGATTGAAGTCGCCCCGCGCAACACCACCGCGGAGAAAATCGAACAGGCAATTTACCGCGTAGATCGTGAGAAAAAGCGCGAGCTACTCGCTCACTTAATTCAGCAGCATGGCTGGTTTCAAGTTCTGGTATTTACCCGTACCAAGCATGGCGCCAATCGCCTTGCCGAACAGCTCAGCAAGCAAGATATTCCTTCGATGGCGATCCATGGCAACAAGAGCCAAGGGGCGCGTACCCGCGCACTAACGGCGTTCAAGAGTGGTGACCTACAGGTATTGGTAGCTACCGATATTGCCGCCCGTGGGCTAGACATCAACGAGCTGCCCCACGTGGTCAACTTTGACCTACCCAACGTTGCAGAAGATTACGTACACCGCATTGGGCGTACCGGGCGTGCGGGCAGCAATGGCGAAGCCGTCTCGCTGGTGTGTGTCGATGAAGACGGTCTGCTCGGCAATATCGAACGACTGATCAAACAGACCCTCCCGAAACATATCGAGCCGGGTTTTGAGCCAGATCCGAGCATAAAACCTGAGCCCATCGAGAATGGCCGTCGCAATCAGCGCCAGCCTCGCGCCAAGCGTAAACCCGAAGGCCAGAGCGCTAACACCGGCGGCGAGCGCAAACGTCGCGCCCGGCGCTAGCCTGATATATTGGAATATGCGAAGGTGTCGCCTTTGCATATTCCCACCTTTATCGAGCAGCTATTTTTAGCCGTTAGGCATGAACAACTTATTCATGGAGTGATTATGGCGTCTTCTCAACTTATGGCCGATTACCGCCAATGGCTGACGTTTCAACGTCAAGAGCAGCTCAGCCGCGAACATCAAGGAATTGTGCAGCGCTTAGAGGATGCAAGAGCCTCAGCGAATCAAGTCTCCCAGGCTTATCGCAGCATGGCTGAAAAGGCGTCTGTGGAAGGCGCTTGTTACCGCACGATTTTTTTACGCCAGCGCGATGATAACCATGCACTACCCTGCGAAGGCTGGTTGTTTGTGCGTCGCGTTCTGAGTGAAGGTAACAGTACCCGTGTGCGTGTCACCCTGCTGGAAACGTTTACTCTGGAAGATGGCATTATGGCGCCGGGCGATAAACCTGCGCGCAAGCTGACGTTAGAAATATTTGACCAGCTGCTGATGGACAAAGGCATGCGCACTAATGTCAGGGTAGATAGCCTGGACTCCTCTCAGGATTATCATTTCATCACGCTACTCGATGCCGTTCGCGGAGACTTGCGCCCTCACCTCAAATAAACGTTGGCGTAAAACAAGCATCGATATGGCAACCCATCGTCCCGTTACCTTTATTCTACTGATGGTCGTGGTAGGGCTAAATTTACGCCCCGCCATGTCCTCCGTTGCCCCGCTGCTAACGCGCTTACAAGAGAGCGCGGGCCTTTCAGCCACCGCTGCGGGGCTACTGACCACTCTTCCCGTGCTTTTTTTAGGGCTATCGGCCCCGTTAGCCCCAACACTCGCAAAGCGTCTAGGCAGTGAAAGAGCGCTGAGCGCGGCATTGATACTTCTTGCCGCCGGCCTTGTCCTACGCGGCTTACCGCTGCCTGGCGTGCTCTTCGTCGGCTCGGCCATGGCAGGTTGCGCAATTGGCATCGGCGGCACCCTGTTGCCCGCGCTGGTGAAACGTGAATTGCCCGAAAGCGCCGACCTTCTCACCGGCCTATACACCATGGCACTCTGCCTGGGAGGCGCCTTAGGCGCTGGGCTGAGCGTGCCGCTAACGCAGTGGCTCGGCAGTTGGCAGGCCAGCTTGATGAGCTGGTCGCTACTCGCGCTGTTTGCACTTGTTTTATGGCATTTCCAAATGCCCCGCGCCATCTTACTGAACACGCCTAATTTACCCAAAAGTGGCCTGTTACGCCTGCTGAAGCAGCCGCTTACCTGGCACGTTATGCTGTTTATGGGGATTCAGTCCTCCATGGCGTATATCGTGTTTGGTTGGTTACCCACACTGCTGGTTGACCGGGGCTATAACGAGGCCGATGCAGGCTGGACGATGGCGGTGTCGATTATGTGCCAGCTCGCTTCTGCACTGGGCGCGCCTTGGCTGGCACGCCTGGGGCGAGATCAGCGTCCCGCGCTACTGTTGGTGCTATTGAGTACCGGCGTTGGCCTGTGGATGCTACTCATCGCACCGTTGATGTGGAAATGGCCAGGCGCGGCCCTGCTCGGCATCGGCCAAGGCGGAAGCTTTAGCTTGGCGCTGAGCCTGCTCGTACTGCGCACGGCTACTTCGCGCCTTGCCGGGCAGCTTTCCGGCTTGGTGCAGGGCGGCGGGTATACCTTGGCCGCGCTAGGACCTTTCGGCGTGGGGATAATGCTGCAAACCGGTGCCAGCACCTCACATATCGCCTGGCTATTGATTGCATTGATCATCGTATGCGGTGGCTTTGCATTGCTGGCTGGGCGTAATCGATATCTTGACGACCAGAGCGGCACACTGGTGGTAGAGCGCGCCAAACACGCTTATTGATTTAACAGGTAGCGTAAAAACACTCCAGGAGATGGTTATGCCCCCCTACTCCCCGTTAGCAAGCAGCCTCACTCCCCAGGAGCGCGTGCTGGTAATTTACACTGGGGGAACCATTGGCATGCAACAGCATGCCAATGGCCTTGCCCCCGGCGGCGACTTTGCCGCTCGAATGGCCACAGCGCTGACTCAGCTGCCGCTTGCTCACCAGCAGGCACTGCCAGCTTATGATGTGGTTAGTTACACGACCTTAATTGATTCGAGTGCCGCCACGCCGCTTACCTGGCAGCAGATTGCCCGCGATATAAGCCATCAATTAACATCCTATACAGGCTTTGTCATCATTCACGGCACGGATACCTTAAGCTGGACGGCTGCCAGCTTGGCGTATCAACTGCAGGGGCTGGACCGCCCTGTGATCGTAACGGGCGCCATGCAACCATTGGAAGCGTCCAACAGTGACGCCCTAGATAATTTGCATGGCGCACTGCAGTTCGCTGCCCAACCAGCGCTACAGGAAGTGGCCGTTTACTTTGCCGGGCAGCTGTTACGGGGCGCCCGCGCCATTAAACATCACAGTGATGCGATCGATGCTTTCGCTAGCCCCAACTATCCATTACTCGGCGAGCGAGTGGGCGACGACTTCGTTTATTACCCCAGCCGTGGGCTCGGCGTGCAACAACGGGGAGCGCCGCGTTTCGAACTGCCCGACTACCGCTTAGTCAACCAAGGGGAAGTGGTTCGAATCACCCTCTGGCCGGGCATCACAGCGTGGCAGTTGGAGGCTTGGCTGGGTGATGCACGGGTGAAAGGCGCCTTACTTCAGCTTTGGGGAGCTGGCAATCTACCCGCCGACCCCAACTTGCTTGACGTTCTCGCGAGCGCCAGCGGTGAAGGCAAACTGCTTGCTGCCAATAGCCAGTGTCCGCAGGGCAGCGTCCAACTAGGCGCTTATGCTGCCGGCCACGGCCTCAGCGATGCGGGCGTTCTGGCAGGCGATGCGATGACCCCTGAAGCCGCGTTCACCAAACTGGTGCATATACTTGCCCAACCGCTCTCACTAGAGGATCAGCGCCAGCGCTTTTTAACACCGCTTGTCGGCGAACGCTAGCCTGCCCAATGACAGGCAGTGCTGGCATCCCTTGAAATTCAGGCTATGGTTTAGATAGTCAACTTAACCGATTGAAGGAACAGCAGATTATGGAAAAACCAGTGCATCATTTCAGCGAACTGTTTGAGCAGCTTGGCCTCGCCTCTGACGCAGATTCTATCGAGCGCTTCATTGAGCGTAATGCCCCGTTGCCGGAGTCAATGCCGTTGGCAGACGCGCCTTGTTGGAACGAAGGCCAAGCGGCATTTCTAAAAGAGGCGGTGGATGAAGATGCCGACTGGGCCGAAGTCGTGGATCATCTTGACGCTTCGATGCATAAGCCTCACTAATCTCGGCAGCCACCAGTTGGGCGCGCCGTCAAAAAAGCGGCGCCCTAACCGTTCAAACGTGCTTCAACGCGATCAAGAATTTGCCGGCTCACTTTTCCCACCAGCGGCTTGGCCGCTTTATTAACGGCCTTCTCCATTAGGCGGTTGCGAATTTCATAACTTAGCGTCAGCGCCACTTCCGTCCCTTCCGGCACTTCGCGAAGCCGGTATCGCCCCTGGTTTTTAACGCCATCCAGCGATTCCCAGGCAAGCACATGGGGCGGTTCGATATCGGTGACCATCACATCAAACGCCCAATCCATGCCGACTGCACGCACGTGCCATCGATAGCGGTTCTCGCCCAGTATATCAATGGAGCGAATTAGATCTGAGTACTCTGCAAAATCCTCGACGCGGCGCAGTAGCTCAAACACCTTTTCAGGGGGAGCGTTAACAATTTCACTGTGTTCAATGGTAGCCATTGGTTGCCCTCTAACAGCGTGGATGGTTAGCGTAGCATGTTGATATTAATGCTGCCCGCCAATGCCGTGATTACCACAATACGCGCCAGCGCTGGTCAGATTAACGGCGATTGCGTAAACTGCCGTCCTTCCGGACCGGACCCCGGAACGCCGCACCAGCGAAATGCTGCTCGCGATTAAAAAATTCTCCGACAATGAGTGTCTTCTGATGTCATCAAACTCCCCAGTGGCAACCAACACTGCCACGACTGTCGTGATCTATTCCGGTGGAATGGACTCTTATACCGTGCTTCACCGCGCGCTGCATGAAGGACTGACCGTGCATGCGCTTTCCTTCGATTATGGCCAGCGCCATGCCCGCGAGCTGGAAACTGCGCGTCAGGTCTGTTCCACGCTTGGTGTGCCCCATCAAGTTGTGGATATTCGCGCCATACACGGCCTCATCGATAATTCGGCGCTGACTAATTCTGAACAGCCCATGCCGCAGGCCAATTACGCTACGGATAATTTACGCGCCACGGTGGTGCCTAATCGTAATATGATTTTACTCTCTCTGGCGATTGCCAAAGCGGTCAACATTGGCGCCGGACGCGTCGACTACGGTGCTCACGGCGGCGATCACGTGCTGTATCCAGACTGCCGCCCCGAATTCGTCGAAGCAATGAATCATGTGGCAGGTATTGCCAACTTCGAACCCGTCACGCTACACGCCCCTTACCTCGCCTCGACCAAGGCCGACATACTACGAGAAGGCCTGGCGATGGGCTTGGACTACCGTCATACCTGGACGTGTTACCAAGGCAGAGAGCTTGCCTGTGGCGTTTGCGGCAGCTGCCGCGAGCGGCTGGAAGCCTTTGCTGCAAACGGTGTCACTGACCCGTTAGCGTATGCCCCTGCTCCCGCCGGAGAACGCTGATGTATCATGTTAAAGAAGCGTTTTACACGCTGCAGGGAGAAGGCGCGCAAGCCGGTAGAGCGAGCGTTTTCTGCCGTTTTAGCGGCTGTAACCTGTGGTCGGGCCGCGAAGCGGATCGGGCCACCGCTAAGTGCACCTTCTGCGACACCGATTTTATTGGCACCGACGGCGTCAACGGTGGGAAATTTGCTACCGCTGATGCCCTTGCGGCGCACATTGTCGCCTTGTGGCCAAACCATGGCAGCGCTTTAAAACCCAACACAATGTCACAGACGTCCTCTCAAGTGACGCCCTATGTAGTGTTTACCGGTGGCGAGCCATTGCTGCAGCTTGACACCGCCTTGATTGCCGCGCTGCACCAGCATGGTTTCGAGGTGGCGGTCGAAACCAACGGCACGCTTACCCCGCCGTCTGGCATCGACTGGCTCTGTGTTAGCCCCAAGGGCAATAACTCGTTAACGATCACGCAGGGCGATGAGCTAAAGCTGGTCTTCCCCCAAGCCGATGCCCCACCAGAACAGTTTACAAGCTTGGATTTTAGCCACTTCTTTTTACAGCCGATGGACCTTGCCCCGCTAAACCAAGACAAGACCACCGTCGCTGAAGCAACCGCCTACTGCATGGCCAACCCGCAATGGCGTCTTTCGCTGCAAATGCACAAATTAGCAGGTTTTGAATAATGGCTTTATTCGTTAAACAGCTGACGCATATCGACGTCTCTCTTTGGTGTTCCCAGCGTGGCTTGGTCGGCTGTAGCTGGCAGGTAGACGCCGTGCTGGAGGGCGAGCTGGGTGAAGATGGCATGGTGTTCGATTTTGGCGAGGTGAAGCCATGGATCAAGCGCACCCTGGACGGCGGGCTCGACCATACCCTGCTGGTGCCTACGGATGCCCCTGGCATCAGTATCTCCGATTGTCCTGAGGGCGTATGTGTCACCACCACGCTGCCCTACCCAATGAAGGTACGCGGTCCCAAAGAGGCCTTTACGCTACTGCCGTGGCACGACATAACGCTTGAGCAGATCGCGGAGCATTTAAGCCAGCAACTCACTGAGCAGCGCCCTACTAACGTTCATCAAGTGACGTTGACGCTAAGCGAAGAGCCTGACGACGGTTCTGCCTATGGCTATAGTCATGGTTTGAAACGACATGCCGGTAACTGCCAGCGCATTGCTCATGGCCATCGGTCACGGCTGGCCATTTGGCAGCAGGGAAAACAGCAACCGCAGCTGGAACAGCAGTGGGCTAGCTGGCTGGATAATCGTTACCTACTGGAGGAAGCCGACATCGCGGCACGCGATCAAGACCTCCTCACCTGTCGCTATCGCGCCGCTCAGGGTGATTTCTCGATTACCATGCCCCAGTCACTCTGCGCCGTTCTACCGGGGCCTACCACGGTGGAAAATATCGCCGCCTGGCTGGCGAAAAAAGTGGCCACGCAAAGCGGACACCCCACGCGTGTTCAAGCCTTTGAAGGCATCAACAAAGGCGCTATAGCTGAATTTTCACCCAATGTGGCCTATGAGTGAAGCGTGTCGTGCCGGGTGTGGCGCCTGCTGCATCGCGCCCTCCATCAGCTCGGCCATTCCCGGCATGCCAGACGGCAAGCCGGCGGGGGTTCGCTGTGTGCAACTGGATGAGCACAACCTGTGCCGCCTGTTTGGCGACCCAAGCCGCCCACAGGTGTGCGAACGGTTCAACTTTGATGCCAGCGTATGTGGCGATTACCGCGACGAGGCGCTCGCCACGCTGACTTGGCTAGAAGAGGATACGCGTTAAAAACGCCTGTCCTCCTCTGCAGACTAGCAGCGTTTATCGCTGCTAGTTTTCGATGCTGACCGGGTGGGGCAAGCGGCGATCCAGCAAGCTGATCCAGCGTGTTAGTACCGGGGCATCGCTATGACTGACCTCGCTGAGCAGCTGCCGGAAGCTCTCTTTGGCCTGTTGGTCGTTAGGCTCAATACGCGTCAGCCATAGCTCAAGTGCCGCCAGTTCCTGATGGCGGTTGCCATGCTCACGAGATTGATTGATCGCCATTTCTGCCAGCGCTTTGACCTCATGGGCGGGATGCCCCTGCAAGTCCCTTACCTTGGCGAGCTGCGTGGCTAATTCCGGCAAAAACAGCGTTGTTCTTTCGCGGGCAATCACCAAACACTGCTCAAGGTAGTCTTGCGCAGCGTTTAACTCGCCCAGTTCAATACAGGCATCCGAGTACCAAAGGACTGGCCGCTGATAGCGGTCACGGCCATTTAACTCGGCCATTTGATCCAAGCTATCACGCAATTGAGTCAGCCCGGCGGTATCGCCAGCCATCGCACGCTGCCAGCCGAGAATGCTCTGTGTGGAAATTTGCCACAGTTGCAAATCCGGCGTGCCGGTCATACTGGCCGCCCGTTCGGCGTGTCGGGCAGCTAGGTGAACATGCCCCAATTGACGATAAAGCGCCGCGGCAAACAGCAACGCCATGGCCAGGGTGCCCGGGTGTGCAATTTTCTCCGCCAGACGAATCGCCGCCGAGACTTGACGCTCTGCGCGCTGATAATCGCCACGCAGGCAGAGCGCCCACCCCTGGAAGCAGGCTGCTGAGACTTGCGGATGATCAGAGAATGGGAGCCATTCGATCATCATTTGCGCATTGAGCGGGTCAATTTCATCCAGGTGATCGTGCGCCTGCTGAATGCGCCCTGCCCAATACTCGCAATTAGCCCGCGCGTAGTCGGCTAAACGGCGGTAACGCGGGTCTTCGAGACGCGAAGCGATATCGGCGAGCGTCGAAGCCAAGGCAAACGCATCCGCATGGGCATAGCGCTGGCTACGCCCAACCCAGAGCCCCCATTTGACGAGGAAAATCTGCTCTAAATCTTCCGGGTCTTCGAGACTGTCACTGCCTGACTCCCTCAACAGCTCTCGGGCGCGTACAAAGCTTTCGTGGGCAGTTGGCGAACCGTGACCTTCTAATGAAAAGGCCGCTTGCCCGCGCACGGTAAGCAGGCTGACTTCACGCTCGATTTCATGCTCAACGTGGCGCAAGCTGGCTAAGCCAAAATCGGCCATGCGCAGCGCGGTTCGGTTGGCGCTTACTTTTAGCGCTTCTCGGGCAGCCAGCTCGAAGTAGCGCGCCCCGCGAGCGTAGTGGCCGCTGCGGCGCAGGTGAGTAGCAAAATCGCCCGGATGACGGCTAATCCAAACGGGGAACCGCTCTTCTATCAACGTGACGACTTGCTGATGTAACTGGACGCGCACGTCCCTTGGGCAGGATAGATAGGCGGCCTCCTGCAGCAATTGGTGGCTAAACTGAAACTCATGGTCACCACTCTCTTTATCGACTGGCTCCACGATCTCCAGCGCGCGCATGTGCTCAAGCGCTTGATTGAGTCGGCCTTTATCCCAGCCGCTACACTCCAGCAAAAAATCCAAACGGAAGCGTTTACCCAGCACGGCGGCCACGTGGGCGATTTCCCGGTCGCCTTCCAATTGATCAATGCGGCTTGCCAATAGCCCTAACAGGCCTTTTGGCAGCTCATCAAATTGCACGCTGCGCCCTTCGCGGCGATCCATATCCAAACGACGGCAAATCTCCTGCATGTACAGCGGCACGCCATCACAGCGCTCAATAATTTGGTTACGCAACCGTGGGCTTAAATGAATGCGGTAACGTCGGGAAAGTTGAGACAAGAGCCGCGACGACTGCAGCGCATCCAGGTTGCCTAAACTAATTTGCTGATCCCAGTGCAGCTTCACCGGCAACTGCTCTCTGCCATGGTGACTGGCAACGAGCATAAAGGCGGTATTAATCGGTAAACGTGCCTGCAATCCGGCTAATACTTTGAATGAGGGTTCATCGAGCCACTGCAGGTCATCGATCATTAGCACCAGCGTGTGGGTGGTCGCCTGGCGCTCGATGAGTCTGTGTAACAGCATCACGACGAGTTCGACCGCTTCACCACTTTGGGCAAGCTGGGTAATCTCCTGCACTTCGTGAACGCCAAGCGCTTGCTCTAGCAAATGCTGTCGCTCGGGGATGAGCTGATCGAACCCAAGCATTGCCTGAAGCTCGTGAATAGACTCAACGGTCAGCGATTGCTTGAGATACCAGCCCACCAGCGTTCGGGCGACGCCATAAGGGTCTAACACCGAGAGGCGCGTAGTGGGTTGCCAGCAAATCGCCGCATCGCGGCTAAGCTCCAATTGGCGGAATCCAACCATCAACGCTGACTTTCCCATGCCCGATGCGCCACGTACCAATACGCTTTGACGCAAGCCAATACCCGCCCGCGCCAGCGCATCGCGCAGCGTTCTCAGCGATGTCTCCCGGCCAACCAAGCTGGGTGGCAGTGCATCCCGACCGCCTTCGTTCTCCCCCAGTACCAAAGCGCGCAAGCGCACGCGCCCATCGCTGGCAACCAAACGCGACACCAGCCGCGGCTGTAAATCCAACGCTGGTGGCATGTGCTGACTGGCTTCTTGGGAAATGACCAACTCACTCCCTTCGGCAGCGCTCATCAACTCTAAGGAGATTTGGGTGACTTGGCCCAGAGGGTCTGCCAACTGGCGCTCGGGTAGATATACGACACGGCCACTGTGCAAGCCAGCAGCGAGTTCAAAGTGCGGGGCATCTCCCTCACCGGACCAATGGCGAAGGCTCTCTTGAGGAAGCGCCTGTCGGCAATGCTCATAAAGCGCCACCAGCTCGGCTAATTGATGAGCGGGGCCATGAGTACCGAAACAGGCTAAACCCAAACCGCCTGTCGCGCCCGGCAACCAAAAACCGCCTAAATGATGGCACTGCTGCTCTAGCCAGCGCAGTAGCTCCAACTGCAGGGTCAAGCAGTGGCGAGTGGCTGCGCGATCTTGCCACTCCCCTTTTAAGTGCAGGCGTATCGCCATCACGGAGAGCTGGCGCAGCTCTATTTCGTCTTCACGCAGTGGCTTGCTATCCGCGGCGAGGGCACGCGAAAAAGCGCCCTGCGGGCTCATCATGCGCGGGTCGTGGTGACCGTCCGACCAGAAGCTAGCTAACTGTAAAAAGCTCGGTTCGGGCTGTTGGCCCGAGAGGGCCAATAACTGTAAATAGCTATTGTACTGCTCATGTGCGGCAGCCATCTGGTTCTGCTCGGCAAGCTGGCGAACCAAACGCTCATGGAAGGGGCCGTAACCTGAGAAGCGACTCACCAACGTTTCTAAAATGGGGTCGGGTACATCGGTGTGAGCTTCCAGTACTTGCTCGGCAAAGCGAATGACGCGTTGACGCCACTCGTTCCGCACCTGAACCAACCAACGCTGAAATTCGCTACAGTTGGCTAACTGCAGCTCTTCAATCAAGTCGCCCTGGTAGCACCGCATCAAGGCTTCGAGCGTGTCTAAATCGCGCGGCCCTTCTAAGAGTTGCTGCAGCGTATGCAGATCAACCTGCCAATGGTTGGGAAGCTGGAAAGCAATCGTCTGCCGAGAGACGCTCAACACTTGATCGGCACTATCCCCTAACGACTGACGCAAACAGTGGAGCGCATGGCGCAAGTTGGTTCTGCCTGACGATAACCCTTGATCAGGCCATAGCAGCTCGGCTAATGCTGCCCGATTAACCGGCTGACGATGCAGCAAAAGATAAACGAGCAGCGCCTTCACTTTGTCGTAGCTAAAGTGGGTTAATACATCCTCACCCTGGGTAAGCGAAAAGTGGCCAAATAGAGTTAACTGGTCAGTCTCTCGGGCATCGCGCATGTTGAACATCCTGCCAGGCTAAGCGGCTTACGCTGGTACGCCGCTATGAAAACGAAAAGCCGTATCGGGCGAAGTAATCAGTTCCGCTTCACGCGCAACAAAAAATGCGATTCGCTCATCGATCGAATCTGAAGTCTGTTGGCGCGCCAATAAGAGATAGTCCTCGAAATGACGGCCTTCTGACTTCACCAACGTGCGGTAAAACTTGGCCAGCTCTTCGTCCAAGTAAGGAATCAAACAGGCAAATCGTTCACAGCTGCGCGCCTCGATCAGCGCCCCGATAATCAGCACGTCGATTAGCCGCTCGGGGTCATTGCTACGCAGGTGCCGCCTAAGCCCTTCAGCGTAACGTGAGGCGGTTAAATGCTGATAGGCAACCCCACGAGCCTCCATGAGCGCGACCACTTGCTCGAAGTGAAGCAGCTCTTCGCGGGCCAGTTGCGACATTTTACTGAGCAGTAGCGGTTGATCCACATAGCGATAGAGCAAACTCATGGCGGTGGAAGCCGCTTTTTTTTCGCATTGCGCATGGTCAATTAATAGCGTGGCAGGATTTTCCAGCGCCCACTGCAGCCATGCCTTAGGGGTTTCACAGGCTAAAAACTGATGCAAACTTTCTGGCAGCAAATCATCCGCTTTCAACGCATGACCCGCCGGTGATGGTTCGCTGGTTTGTAAAGTCCTGTCTTTTGAAGCACTAGGTTGTATCAACATAACACCATTACCGATCTTGTATTTCACTATTGTACAACATATAAGCGCGCAAGGCGCTTTGTCCCTGGTGTTTCTCCCTCTTGGCATCAACTTTTCGTCGATGACTAAAGACGTCATACGCTCAAAAATGCTCCACACACTTTATAGGCACGCCAGTAGTAGGAAGTTTTTAAGGTTATCAATTAAGGCCTATGGTAACGCGCTGTAACGCCAATCACACCCAAACACGCCGAGTTTAAATTAGAATCCGGTAAAATATTTACTGGATTCTTGCTAACCAGTTAAAAAACGCGCTTTTTTGAGCCCTTTATGTCGCGGCGTCAACATAAAGTACAAGGTATGTCTCACCTTGCCAGCTTAACATTGTCGACAGTTTGCCGTAGAATCCCAGCCAACCAACCATATGCTGTTTGTCAAGCGTATGTCATATGTGATTGGCCCACTTCCCAACACTGCGCAGCCATCAGGATGCTTATGTGTAAGCCGTCACCATAAAGTAAATGAGAACGTAGATGAGAGGGCCCCAACGTGCTTGAAGCTTACCGCCAACATGTCGAGGAACGTGCAGCTGAGGGCATCCCGCCCAAACCCCTGACCGCCGAACAAGTCGCCTCACTGGTTGAATTGCTTAAAACACCACCCGTTGGTGAAGAGGAGTTTATCCTCGATTTAATCACCAACCGCGTCCCTCCCGGTGTCGATGAAGCCGCCTATGTAAAAGCGGGTTTCCTTACCGCCATCGCTAAAGGTGAAGCCAGCTCTCCGCTCATCGATAAGGGGCATGCGGTCAAACTGCTCGGCACCATGCAGGGCGGCTACAACATTGTTTCCATGGTCGAACTTCTCGATAACGAAGAGCTTGCCCGTGAAGCTGGCGAGCAGCTCAAGCACACACTGCTAATGTTCGATGCCTTCCACGATGTCGAAAGCCGCGCCAAAAATGGCAACAGCGTAGCTAAAGAGGTCATTCAATCCTGGGCAGAAGCAGAGTGGTTCCTTTCTAAGCCCGCGCTGGCTGAAAAGATCACCCTTAGCGTATTTAAAGTACCTGGCGAAACCAATACGGATGACTTGTCGCCGGCGCCAGACGCTTGGTCGCGTCCTGACATTCCGCTGCACGCCAATGCCATGCTTAAAAATGAGCGTGATGGCATCGAGCCTGTGGTTCCCGGCACAACGGGTCCGCTCAAGCAGATCGAAGACGTGAAAGCGAAAGGCTTTCCGGTCGTTTACGTCGGCGACGTCGTCGGCACCGGCTCCTCACGCAAGTCAGCCACTAACTCGGTTCTGTGGTTCTTCGGCGACGATATCCCATACGCGCCCAACAAGCGCGCTGGCGGTTTCTGCTTCGGCAGCAAAATTGCACCTATCTTCTTCAACACCATGGAAGATTCCGGCGCTCTGCCGGTTGAGATGGACGTCACTAACCTGCACATGGGCGATGTCATCGACGTTTACCCTTATGAGGGTAAAGTGTGCAAGCACGATAGCGACGACGTCATCACTACGTTCGAACTCAAAACGCAGCTGATCCTGGATGAAGTGCGCGCGGGTGGCCGTATCCCGCTGATCATTGGTCGTGGCCTTACCGGTAAGGCACGCGAGTCGCTGGGTTTACCTGCCTCTGACGTTTTCCGCCTTCCTGATCAGCCTAAAGATACCGGTAAAGGCTTTACCCTAGCGCAGAAGATGGTCGGCAAAGCATGCGGCTTGGACGGCGTCCGTCCCGGCATGTACTGCGAGCCCAAAATGACCACCGTTGGGTCACAAGACACCACCGGCCCGATGACGCGCGATGAACTAAAAGACCTCGCTTGCCTTGGCTTCCAGGCCGACTTGGTAATGCAGTCATTCTGCCACACCGCGGCTTATCCGAAACCCGTAGATGTGGATACTCACCACACCCTGCCCGACTTCATCATGAACCGTGGCGGCGTTTCGCTGCGCCCGGGCGATGGCATTATTCACAGCTGGCTAAACCGCATGCTGCTGCCTGACACTGTGGGCACCGGCGGTGACTCGCACACCCGTTTCCCGCTCGGCATCTCGTTCCCTGCCGGTTCAGGCTTGGTCGCCTTTGCCGCGGCCACCGGCGTCATGCCGCTGGATATGCCCGAGTCGGTATTGGTTCGCTTCAAAGGCAAGCGCCAGCCAGGCGTAACGCTACGCGATTTGGTTCACGCCATTCCGCTTTATGCGATCAAGCAAGGCTTGCTGACCGTTGATAAGTCCAACAAGAAAAACGCCTTCTCGGGCCGCGTGTTGGAAATCGAAGGTCTTGAAGACTTAACTGTTGAGCAGGCTTTTGAACTTTCCGATGCCTCTGCCGAACGCTCGGCTGCTGGCTGTACGATTACCCTCTCCGAAGAGAGCGTAACCGAATACTTGAAGTCCAACATTACACTGCTGAAGTGGATGATGGGCAACGGTTACGGTGACGAGCGCACCATCAGCCGTCGTATTGAAGGGATGGAAGCCTGGTTGGCGAATCCTAGCCTAATGCGGGCCGACCAGGATGCCGAATATACCGAAGTAATTGAAATTGATCTGGCTGAAATTAAAGAGCCGGTTCTGTGTGCGCCGAATGACCCAGACGATGCACGCCTGTTATCGGATGTCGCCGGTGAAAAAATCGACGAAGTCTTTATCGGTTCATGCATGACCAACATCGGTCACTTCCGTGCGGCGGGCAAGTTGCTTGAGAAGCAGCCGGCCGGCAGTTTGAAAACACGGTTGTGGCTGGCACCACCGACGAAAATGGATCAACACCAGTTGACCGAAGAGGGCTACTACGGCATTTATGGCCGTGCAGGCGCTCGAATGGAGATGCCGGGTTGTTCACTGTGTATGGGTAACCAGGCCCGCGTTGCTGCCAAGAGCACCGTGGTGTCTACGTCTACACGTAACTTCCCGAACCGCCTGGGCGATGGTGCCAATGTGTACCTTGCCTCAGCGGAACTGGCGGCCGTTGCCGCGGTAGAAGGACGCCTACCCAGCGTTGAAGAGTACCAACGTTACATGGGTGAGTTTGACGCCATGGCGGGCGAGATTTATCGTTATATGAATTTTCACGAGATCGAGGAGTACCAAAAGATCGCCTCGAACGTGATTCCGGTCGCTCAAGAAGCTTAGTTGATACTTAGCCATTGAGGCCGCCCCATCGCCGATGCTCGCACCATCGCAGAAGATGTGATTTGTTGCATTTTCTGAGTCGATGACCGAACGCCCCGCCACTGTTTTACAGGGCGGGGCGTTTTTTATGCACTACCTTTCTAAACTGAGCGGCAATCCCAATGCGTTTAAACCTAGGAGCGAGTAATGACGAATTCGATCGATATAGTGACGCCCGATCTCTGCGATGCGCACCCAGAAGTGGCAGTGCTGGAACCCATGTTCGCCAATTATGGCGGGCGAGATGCCTTTTACGGCCCGATTCGCACCATCAAATGCTTTGAAGACAATTCCATGGTGAAGCAAGCCGTCGCCGAGCCTGGTAACGGCGCAGTGCTGGTGGTCGACGCAGGCGGTTCGCATCGTTGCGCCATGCTGGGTGATATGCTCGCTGAACAAGCCGTGGCCAATGGCTGGGCGGGGGTGGTGATGTATGGCTGTGTGCGCGATGTTGATATCCTGGCTGCCCTGCCCATCGGTGTTCAGGCCATTGGGAGCCACCCAAGACGAAGCGAAAAGCATGGCGAAGGACAACGCGATATCGCTGTCACCTTCGCCGGTGTCACGTTTCAACCAGACCAGTGGCTCTATGCAGATAACAACGGCATCCTGGTGGCCAAGCATGAGCTGCCGCTCTCCTGAGCTTTTCTTGGCTCACCCTAAAGCGAGGTAACGATCCGCTTGCCAGGCGTGGTGCTTGCTGCCACCCTGGTGATTCATTCTTACCGTTTAGTGACGATGCAGCCTTTGACCTACCTTGGCTCCGCCTTACTGCGCACGCTGCGCGATCACCTTCGCCCGCTGATCGCTTATCACCTGTTTTTTACGCTGCTCGCTTCCGCCCTGCTGCTACCCGCGATTACCTGGGTGATACGCGGACTACTTGCCCAACTAAACCGCACCGTGGTTACCAATGATGAACTAATTGCCCTGCTGTTTAGCCCACTCGGGTTAGTGGGTATGTTGGTCGGGCTTGGCTTCTCGTTTTTGATTATTTATTGGCAACAGGCAGGGATGCTGCAAGTCGCGACTAGACCCCGCGACAACCACTATCGCTTAGCCCTAGAAGCACTTTGGCTCAGCACTCGCCGACTACCAGCCCTAGCGGGCCTGGTCATCCTACAGGTAGGTACGCACCTATTACTGCTGGCCCCTTTCATGGCCGGGCTGGCTTGGTTATACGATTTCTGGCTTAGCGGAATCGACCCCTACTATTTACAGCGCGTGCGCCCTCCTTCGCTCTGGTATTTCATGGGCTGCGCCCTACCGCTGATTCTCGTCTGGGTATGGGCGGCATCATGGCTCTACCTGCGCTGGCTGTTGGCACTACCGTTGGTGGCATTAGAAAACTGCAGCCCCTGGCGGGCATTGAAGCGAAGCGTGGGCCTAACGCGCGGCTGGCGGCGCTCGATTGGCGCGGCGGTACTGCTACTGTTGGTCATTATTATCTGCTTGCCGCTACTGGTCACGCTGCTCTTCGATCGTCTCTTTACGCCGCTACTGTGGTGGCTACCTGAGCACAACGCTGTCCTCATTCCGGCCATGTTGACGTACTTGGTGGGCTATGTGCTGATCACGCTGGCCATTACCTTTTTGGGTATTGCGGCCAATGCGCTTCTTTCCGCCTGCTTATATATGCAGTTGGCGCACCGTGAAGATCGCCCAGCGCCTCCGCCTGAAGAAGCCCACGCTGGCAAATGGGCCTGGGCAGTAGAACTCAGCGTGCTTATTTTCGCGGGGCTTCAAGCGTGGTGGATACTTAACAGCTTTGAGATTCGCGATAATATCGCCGTGATCGCCCACCGGGGCAGCTCAATGGTCGCCCCTGAAAATACACTCGCGGCGTTAAATCAATCGCTGATCGATGGCGCCGATTACATTGAAATCGATGTGCGCTTAAGCAAGGACCAGCAGGTCATGCTCTACCATGACCGGAGCATGGCACGCCTAACAGGTAGTCAAGATGATTTTGGTGAGTTAACCCGCGAACAGCTTAGCCAATACGATGTGGGCAGCTGGTTTGGGGATGCCTTTCAAGGCGAAGCGATTCCTGGCCTCGACCAGGCGCTCGAGCGTGTGCGAGGCAAAGCGGGATTAATGATTGATATTAAACCATTACCCGGGCAGGAACAGGAGCTCGCCAATGCGGTGATCGCCACTTTAAACGCCGAGAGCGACATACGCTATCGTTGCTGGGCTACCCAGCAAAACGCCTTCAATGGCTATACGGCCTGCGGCTTTCCTAATGCCTTGTTAGATATGCGCATGGCGACCATGTCGCCATTGCTGCTTGAGCATATCAATACGCAGGCGCCCGAGCTGCGGGTAACCTTGTTGGCACAACTGATTCTTCCCGGCACTCTGAATCGGCGTGGCTTTGACGCACTGGGCTTGCGCCATAACCGCATCACGGAGGGAGAAATCCGCCTAGCGCGGCTTTACGGATACGAAATACACGCGTGGACGGTGAATGACCGCGCCAGGATGTCGACGCTGATTGACCTGGGTGTCGATGCCATTATCACCGACTACCCAGATCGTTTAACCGCACTCATCCAAGACCGCCGCGCGTTGAGCGATGGTGCGCTGATGCTGGTAAAACTACGCAACTGGCTCCGTCAATAAAACCGATTAGTCACCCATCACCACGCCTTCACGCCGCGGGTCGGCACCGCCAAACAGAGAGCCATCGTTAAGCCGCATAATGGCCTGGAGGCCGCTGGTCAGCTCACGCTCGCTAACGGTATGCCCACGCTCGCGCAGCGCATCCATCGTTGCCTCAGGGAAACGGCCCTCCTCAACGTAGACATCGCCGCCCAGCGTAATGGCGTGCGGCAGATTCAGCGCTTCCTGAGCGCTCAACCCCCAGTCACGCAGCGCCACTAAAGTTCGGGCCGTGTAATGGATGATCGCTGCACCGCCCGGCGATCCCAGGCTGGCCACCAATTCTCCGCTTTCCTGGTCAAAGACTAACGTCGGACTCATGCTGGAACGCGGGCGTTTACCAGGCTCAACGCGATTCGCCACCGGCTCACCGTCTACTTCAGGCACAAAGGAGAAGTCTGTCAATTCATTATTGAGCAAGAAACCACCCGCTAATCCGGTTCCACCATCGGAGAGAATACGAGAGCCGAACGCCTGCTCAATCGTGGTGGTCATGGCCACAGCGTTGCCCTCATCATCCACGATACTGATATGGCTGGTGCCGTATTCAGGCTGCTCGGGCTGACTGGCCCAACTCACGGCCAGCTCACCCGGATTACCCGGCTCGGCATTCTCGCCCATGCTCATTTCATCGATCAGCTCGCTGCGTTTCTCAAGGTAGTCAGGCGCTAACATCGATGACCAATCCCCCCCCGGTGCCTCGACAAAATCAGGATCAGCGATGTAGCGGCCACGGTCGGCAAACGCAAGTCGCGATGCTTCAAGAAACTGATGTAACCACCCGCTGCTTGAAGCGCCATTATCCAACGGGGCTTCAAGCAGCGGCTGTTGGTCAAGCATGCCCAAAATCTGCATGACAGTGAGGTGACCCGACGACGGGGGTGGGAATCCGCAAACTTCCCACTGCTGCCAGGGCGTGCACAGCGGTTCACGGTTCAGCGCCTCATAACCGCTCAGATCTTCAACTGCCAAGGCTCCTGGCCGCTCAGGATGATTCTGAACACGTTCAACGATATCTGCAGCCACGTCTCCTTCATAAAAGGCTGCGCTACCTTGAGCGGCTACGCGACGAAGCACCTCTGCCAAGGCCGGATTTTTTAGCGTTTCACCGACGGCAATAGGCTCCCCCTGCGCATCATAGTAAAACTGGCTAGCTAACCGGTCCTGGCGCAGGAACTCATCGTTGGCCAAGCTGGTATGCAAGCGGTTGCTGACGGCAAAGCCCTCTTCAGCCAACGTGATCGCCGGGGTAAACAGTTCCGCCCAAGCCAGCTCGCCCTGTTCCGCATGGGCTTTTTCAAGCATCCGCAGCGTGCCCGGTACACCGACTGAAAGACCGCTCACCACCGCTTGGTTAAACTCGAGCGGCTCACCATCTTGTAAAAATAGCTCGCTGTTAACCGCTTGCGGGGCGGTTTCACGACCGTCATAGGCGCGCACTTCGCCGCCATCGTAAGTCATCAGAAAAGCACCGCCCCCGATGCCGCTCGACTGGGGTTCCACCAAGTTCAACACCATTTGCACCGCAATGGCGGCATCAATAGCATTACCACCCGCTTTTAACACCTGATAACCCGCATCCGTGGCAAGCGGATTGGCCGCAGCCACCGCAAACGACTCAGCGGACCAACCCGGCTTTTCTTCATAGCCAGACTCGCTTTCTGGCGAAATTGAGGGCGTTTCGTAGCTAAACCCCCAGCTATAAAGCGGTAATACCAGTAAGCCTGGCAATACAAACCTAATCCGTTTTGGGGACATCTTGGCGCTCTCCTGCGGCTAGTGAAACAACAAACGATCTATTAAAAACGACCTATCAACAACGATCTACCAAACACGCTTTATCACAAAAAGGCCATGTACAGCGGGCAGGCTATCAATATGTGCAGCAGCCAGTACCAGCCACATCGCTATCTACCCAAGAGTAGCTTATAAAAACAGCAACGCCCGGCACAATGGCCGGGCGCAGGTGGCACGCTTGAAACAACCTGCCTATTCGATCTTTTGCCCTGCAAGCATAAACCACGTTTCCAACACGGCATCGGGGTTGAGCGATACAGAGTCGATGCCCTGCTCCATCAGCCACTTGGCCAGATCGGGATGGTCTGAGGGCCCCTGACCACAAATGCCGACGTATTTACCCTTCGCTTTACAGGCTTGAATCGCCATGGCAAGGAGCTTTTTAACGGCGCCATTACGCTCATCGAACAGATGTGCCACGATACCCGAATCACGGTCTAACCCTAGCGTTAACTGAGTTAGGTCATTGGAGCCAATGGAGAAACCGTCAAAGTATTCGAGGAACTCATCAGCCAGCAGCGCATTCGCGGGCAGCTCGCACATCATGATCACTTTTAGCCCCGTCGGGCCGCCCCGCTCCAAACCGTTCGCTGCGAGCAGTTCCACGACCTCACGCGCTTCATCGGTGGTACGGACGAAGGGCACCATGATTTCGATATTCTCGAAGCCCATCTCTTCGCGCACTCTTTTCAGCGCACGGCACTCGAGCTCAAAACAGGGCCGAAATGCTTCAGAGATATAGCGCGATGCACCGCGGAAACCCAACATCGGGTTCTCTTCCCCCGGCTCATAGAGCTTACCGCCAATCAGGTTTTCGTATTCGTTGGACTTAAAGTCTGACAGACGTACGATCACACGCTGAGGATGGAACGCTGCTGCCAGCGTTGAAATGCCCTCCACCAGCTTATCGACGTAAAAGCTAACCGGGTCGGCATAGCCAGCGGTACGTACATCGATCACCTGCTGCAAATCCACCGGCAGCGTAGCGTATTCCAGCAGCGCTTTAGGGTGCACGCCGATCATGCGGTTAATGATGAATTCCAACCGCGCCAAACCCACGCCAGCATGGGGCAAGCTGGCAAAACCAAAGGCACGGTCTGGGTTGCCCACGTTCATCATGATCTTGAAAGGGATTTCCGGCATGGCATCGACACTGGAAACCTTGCAATCAAACTCAAGCAAGCCTTCGTAGACATTGCCGGTATCGCCTTCCGCACACGACACCGTCACATCGATACCTTCTTGCAGCTGCGTCGTCGCATCGCCACACCCAACCACAGCGGGAATACCTAACTCACGGGCAATGATGGCGGCATGGCAGGTTCGCCCACCCCGATTAGTCACGATGGCGGAAGCACGCTTCATGATGGGCTCCCAATCCGGGTCCGTCATATCAGTGACGAGAATGTCGCCATCATGAATTTTGTCCATGTCATCTGGGCTCAGTACGACTTTGACCGTACCTCGACCAATGCGCTGACCAATCGCTCGCCCGGTAATCAAGGTGCGACCTTTTTCACGCAGCTGGAAACGTTCGAGCTTGCCGCCCTCCTGCTGAGAGACCACCGTTTCAGGACGCGCCTGTACGATATATAACGCGCCATCGTCACCATCCAGCGCCCATTCAATATCCATCGGACGTTGGTAGTGCTGTTCGATCGTCATGGCCTGACGCGCCAGCTCCATGATTTGCTCATCGTCTAGGCAGAAACGGCCCCGATCCTGATGCGGCACGTCGACGGTCTCAACCGACTTGCCAGCACTCGTCTCCTGGCCGTAAACCATCTTAATCAGCTTGGAGCCCAAGTTACGGCGCAGCACCGCCGGGCGCCCTGCCGCCAAGGTCGGCTTATGGACGTAAAATTCATCGGGGTTCACCGCGCCTTGCACGACGGTTTCACCCAACCCCCATGAGGCAGTAACAAAAACGGCATCTTTGAAACCGGACTCGGTATCCAGGGTAAACATGACGCCCGAGGCACCAATCTCGGAACGCACCATTTTCTGTACGCCGGCAGACAAAGCGACGTTTTCATGGGCGTAGCCGCGGTGCACGCGATAGGAAATAGCGCGGTCGTTGAACAGCGAGGCAAAGACTTCATGCACCGCACGCTTAATGTTGTCGAAACCTTCGATATTGAGAAAGGTTTCCTGCTGCCCAGCAAAGGAAGCATCGGGTAAATCCTCGGCGGTGGCCGAGCTACGCACCGCTACCTTCAACTGAGGGTGTAGCTCTTGCAACTGACCATAAGCATCGCGGAGGGCGGTTTCAAAGTTTGGCGGCAACGGCGTATCAATGATCCATTGGCGGATGTTACGGCCCGCCTCGGCAAGCGCTTTAACATCGTCTACATCCAGGCGTGCAAGCGTTGCATTGATGCGCTCGTTAAGCCCTTCGTGGGAGAGAAACTCGCGGTAGGCGTGAGCAGTAGTGGCAAAACCGCCAGGCACCATTACGCCAGCGCCCGAAAGATTGGAGATCATTTCTCCTAGCGAGGCGTTTTTACCACCCACGCGTTCGACGTCTGACATACCCAACTGATCGAACCACAGAATGTACTCTTCCACGTAACCCCCTCGCTCAAAGATATCGACATGATCACTGGCAATGACCGTTAGAGCCAGGATCATGGATTATTCATGAAGACACCCTAGCACCGCGCTAATGTATTCGCCATTGGTCTAATAGCGAAGGACAGGGAGGATTTTTACAACATTCAGCGTTTTGAACACATTTGTGTAGTCAGCTCTGTGACGCCCAACTCACCACGCTTTATCGCCAGTTGCTCTAGCTGGCGTCTCAGCACACAATGGCGCCGTTAATTACCTGGGGATGTCACTATGAAACGTACGGCTTTTTTTATCTCTGATGGTACCGGGATCACGGCAGAAAGTTTGGGGCGCAGCCTGCTGGCCCAGTTCAGCGATGTCGAAATCGACATGCAGACCAAGCCTTATATCGACACATTGGAAAAAGCCCAGGCGCTAGCAGCGATCATCGAAGCAACCACTCACCGCGACGGGCAGCGTCCGATCATTATCGACACTATCGTCGATCAACAGATCCGTAACGTCATTCGCCAGGCGTCGGGGTTCAAAGTCGATATCTTTTCTACTTTTCTGGAGCCACTGGAACAGGAGCTCAATACTCACTCCTCCTACAGCGTGGGAAGAACACACTCGATCGGTAGCGATGATGTCTATATGGATCGCATCCACTCGGTGCATTTTGCACTTGATAACGACGACGGCGCGCGCACGCATCAATACGATAAAGCCGATATTATTCTAGTTGGCGTTTCACGCTGCGGTAAAACCCCCACTTCGCTTTATCTAGCGCTTCAGTTTGGCATTCGCGCGGCGAACTATCCGCTGACGGAAGATGATTTAGACGAAGATGGCATGCTGAAGCTGCCCAAGGCGCTAGCGCCCCACCGTCAAAAACTGTTTGGACTCACCATTGATGCGCGGCGTTTATCCGCGATTCGCAATGAGCGTCGGCCGAATAGTCGTTACAGCTCCATCGACCAGTGCCTTCAGGAAGTAGAACAGGCAGAGTCGCTATACCGCACCATGCATATTCCCTTTATTGATGCGACGCGCTTCTCGGTAGAAGAGATATCAACGCGAATGATTGCTGAGACGGGTTTAGCGAGGCGCTTTTCGCCCCGCTAACATTTAGCACGGCTACTTCACATCCCCTTGGGGGCAAATATGCCCGGCGCATTGCGCCAGTAGCCTTTGTAGTCCATGCCAAAACCAAACACGTAGCGGTCGGCGACTTCCAAGCTGCAGTAGTCGGCCTTCAACCCGGGGACTGCTTTGCGGTTGTGCTGCTTATCGACCAGCACGGCCGTGGTCACACTGGCGGCCTGGGCTTCTTCGCAGTAGGCTAAAATCGCCGCCAGCGTAGCCCCTTCGTCTAAAATGTCATCGACGATGACCACATGGCGTCCTGCCATGGGCACCTCAGGAGAAACCCGCCAAAACAGCTCACCGCCGCGTAGCTCATTGCGATAGCGGGTGGCGTGCAAATAATCCACCTCCAGCGGAAAGCCCAACCGGGTCAGCAGATGACCGGTAGTGATTAAACCACCATTCATGACACAGTAAAAAACCGGCAGTTTGTCGCCTAAGTCACGTGTGATCGCTTCCGCCATACGATCAAGCGCTTTCTCTACTTCTTGCTGAGAGATAAGGCAATCGGCGTTATCCATCAATTCGCGCATTGAGTCCAACGACTCTAATGCTTCTTTATCCAGCTTTGACATCTAAACTCCAGACGGGTTGAAAGCGTTAATCGCGGTAACAGGAATATTCACAACGTATTGGGTTTCGGCTTATCAGCCAGTGCTTCGAGTTTAGCGTGGGCACGCCGCCAGCGTCCCAGCGCACTTAAAGCGTCGAGATCAGGTCGTGCACGGCTGTAGCGGAGCTTGGCGGGGCGCTTCGTTTCGATACCTCGGCAGGCTTCGATGACCTCCAGCGCGGCGGCGCGATCATTGCACACCAGCAGCATATCGCAGCCCGCCGCTAGCGCAGCCTGGGCACGCTGTTTGGGCCCGCCTGCTTCGTGGGCACCTGCCATGCTCAAATCATCCGAAAAGATGCAGCCTTTGAAGCCCAACGATTCACGCAGCATCCCCAGCCAGTGAGGGGAAAAGCCTGCCGGTCGGGAATCGAAAGCGCTGTAGATGACGTGTGCAGGCATTACCCCGTCTAATGCTGCTGCTAACTGGGTAAAGGGCACAAGATCGCGCTGTTTGATCACATCTAATGGGCGATCGTCCACCGGCAGCGCTACGTGAGAGTCTGCGGCGACACCGCCATGGCCGGGAAAATGTTTGCCTACCGCGGCCATACCCGCTTCGTGGAGCCCTTGAATAAAAGCGCCCCCCAGTTGCGCCACATGCTGGGGGTCACGGCTGAAGCTGCGGTCACCAATAACGCTCGAGACACCGCTCTCCACATCGAGCACCGGCGCAAAGCTCAAATCCAATCCGCAGGCCGCCATTTCCATACCCAGTAGCCAGCCTGCATCTTTTGCCAGCACAAGGCCGTCATCCGGATTGGCGTGATACCACTCACCAATACGCGCCATGGCAGGCAAGCGCGTCATTCCCTCTTTAATGCGCTGCACGCGCCCGCCTTCTTGATCAACGGCAAGCAGTAAGTCCGCTCGTACCCGGCGAATATCGCTGCATAGTTTGCGAACTTGATAACCATTCTCGACATTGCGGGCAAATAAAATGACGCCCCCTACACTCGGTTCGCGCAGTAAACGCTTTTCTGCAGCCGTTAATGTTGGGCCTTCGAGGTCGAGCATGACCGGGCCAAGCGGTTGAGTCATCGTGACAGGTCCATTTAAAAGGGGCGATGATTCTAGACGATCGTCTAGCGGAGTCCAAACTGATCAGTCAAACGATTGACGACCGCCGTGCAACCAAACGGGAGTGCCTGGCAGCGCTAATGAAAAGATATACAGCAAATCATTGGTGCGTAAACGAATGCAGCCATGAGAAGCTGCAACGCCCATAGGCTGGTCAGCGGGTGTGCCGTGCAGATAAATATAACGCCGCTGGGAGTCTACCTGACCACCGCGGTTAACGCCTTTTTCTAACCCACACAGCCACAGGATGCGTGTCAAAATCCAGTCACGCTCGGGATGCGCCTTCGCGAGCGCAGGAGAAAACTCCTCGCCGGTCCAGCGACGACCACGAAATACCGCATTCTCAGGCGCCCCCTCGCCAATCGCCGCCCTAATATAGTGCCAGCCATGGGGGGTTTTACCGCTACCGTTACGCTCACCGACACCGGCAACACCTGAGGATATGTCACACTCATGCAGCACTTTTGGCCCTCGCCAGCAGCGTAACCGCTGTTGAGTCGTATCGATTTCTAACCAAATGTTCTCTATAGGAGGTAGCTCAGCGAGCCTGGGCGTTCGCATATTTTCCTTCTTCAAGCGCTGAAGGCAACGGTGCATTCATGGCAGCAACGACGACCGGGCGCAAGCGTCGAACCAAATCACGCACGGTCACTTGCTCGTGATAATCCTTTTCGGCGATATCGCGAAGCGCATCGAGCCCTGAAAGCGTAAAAATCACGGTGCCGAGCATAAAGTGTAGTCGCCAAAAGCGCTCAGCGTCAGGCAAGTCGGGCGTGGCTTGTCGCACTAGCTCAGTAAAGCGCGTGAACACATCCCCATACTCCTGCTGGATATGACGCCGAAGATGGCCCTGGGCCTGGCTATAGGCGAGCCCTAGCAAGCGCATGAACACCTTTAAGCTATTGCGCTCTGCTGGCACCGCCAGCACGGTATTCGCCATTGTTTCGAGCAGCAATTCAAGCGGAATGACACCCCCGGCATGCTGGGCTTCCAGCTCATCGAGTGCCGTGTGAAAGCGCTGAGTGAAGGGATCCAGATAGCGCGAAAAAACAGCCTGGATCAAGGCTTTTTTCGAACCGAAGTGGTAATTCACAGCGGCTAAATTGACCCGCGCTTTGCTAGTGATGTTGCGCAGCGAGGTTTCAGCAAAACCACGCTCTGCAAACAGCACTTCCGCAGTGTCGAGTATTCGAGTTACCGTATCAGATTGAGCCATGCTGCTCTCCGGGGAAACGGATGTTTTAAACATCGCAAAATACTATGCCATAACGCAGGTAGGCTCAACGCTTGATTTTCTGATGAAATGTGGCTGTCTAAATAAGTAGAAACTTAGTTTAAAACGATTATCAAAATTTGGCTGAGTTGATAACCAGGGATTGACAAGCCATATACTGGACAGAGGAACATACTGTATACTTAACCACTTATCGATTAAGTCGTCATTTAAACAGTCACCGTCTATTCACTATTTTTTGGAGTCTGGTATGTCGCGTCCGCTAACCGCTCGCCAACAGCACGTTTTTGATTTTATCGTTAAAACCATGGGCGAATTTGGCTACCCTCCGACCCGCGCTGAAATTGCTAAAGCGTTGGGTTTCCGTTCACCCAACGCAGCAGAAGAGCACCTACGCGCCCTCGAGCGCAAAGGCGTTATCCGCATCATCCGTAATACTTCGCGCGGCATTCGACTGCCCAACCAAGAGCCCCAAGAGGTAATCGACAACTCCCTGATTACATCACCCACTGCCACGCTTGACCCAGCGCCAACGGGGCTACCAGTGATTGGGGAGGTCGCCGCGGGGAGCCCGATCTTGGCCGCCGAGCATATCGACCGCTACTGCCCTCTCCCCGCCGAATACTTCACGCCCAAGGCGGATTACCTGCTGCGCGTGCGCGGGCTATCGATGAAGGACATCGGCATCCTGGAAGGAGACTTACTGGCAGTTCACCGCACCGAGCGAGTGCGCGATGGTCAAATCGTCGTCGCACGCCTGGACGATGAAGTGACCGTCAAACGCTTCAAGCGTCAAGGGCATCAGGTCACGCTATTTGCGGAAAATTCGGACTTTGCGCCCATTGAGATCGACCTGCGCTCACAGTCTTTGGACATCGAAGGTGTCGGCGTAGGGGTCATTCGCGGGGGCAATGGCCAAGCGCTTGGCTAATAGACGCTCGCAAAGGTCGCTACTGCTTATCGATATAGCGGTGGTCATTAAACGTGGCCACCCAATCTGGGTGATAGACCATCAGAATACTCAGCAGCATGCCGGTGATAAAGGCCTCGGAAGGCATCAATAGAGGCAAGAACCGAGCATACTCTTGGGCCAGGTAAATAGCGTCAGGATCGGTGCCGGCAACGGTGATGAGCAGCACGGCTGATAGCCCCGCCACCAGCGTTGCCAATGCTGCGCCAAAAAAACCGCAGGCAAATAGAAACACCATAAGATTATCCGGCAGGCGGCGATCTACCAGCCGCCAAACCGTGCCCGTAACGGCCGCCGGAATGATCCCCGTCACCAGCACGTTCGGCCCCAGCAGCATCCACTCATTGCGGCCAATAACCACCATTGCCACATTGATAAGGACATTGCTGATCAACGCTAATGGCGCTTTAAACACCAGCGTCATCAATACCGTAAAGACCAGATGTAACGTTAACCAGTCTACCGCCTGAGCGCGTAGCTGCCACATCAGTACCACGGCCAGCGTTGCGCCCAGCCACCGGTGCTGAAGCGCCGTATCGTCGATCAACTCCTGCCAAGGCCGCCCCCAAAGCGCCCACACTACGACGCTTAGCGAGAGTAGCGAGGTGAGTATCAGCGCCGAGGGCGCCAATACATTTTGCGCAAATGACATAGCGGCCTCTCATCTTATCGGACGTTAACTAAACACGACGGTTTTGTTGCCGTGCACCAGGACACGGTCCTCTAGATGCCAGCGTAACCCCCGAGCGAGCACGGACTTTTCCACGTCACGGCCAAAGCGAACTAAATCAGTCGGCGTGTGGCAGTGGCTCACACGATGGATATCCTGTTCGATGATCGGGCCTGCATCGAGCTCTTCCGTCACATAGTGGCACGTCGCGCCAATCAGCTTAACCCCACGCTGGTAAGCCTGATGGTAGGGTTTAGCGCCTGCAAATGAGGGTAGAAAACTATGATGAATATTAATCACTCGGCCGGCATAGCGCGCGCACAAGTCAGGCGGAAGAATTTGCATATAACGCGCCAGCACGACGCAATCCGCCCGGGCGCAATCGATTTCGGCTTGTACCTTGGCAAACGAGGCCTGCTTGTTATCGGCGTCGACGGGCACATGCTGGTAAGGAATGCCGTACCACTCTACCAATGAACGCATATCGTCATGGTTGGAAATGACGCTAACGATATCGCAATCCAACTCCCCCGCCTGCCAGCGATACAGCAAATCCACCAAGCAGTGGGACTCGCGGGATACCATCAAAACCACACGGCGACGCTGCTGCGTATCCACCAACGACCACTGCATATCGAACTCATTGGCCACCGGTTCGAAGGCGGCCCGCAGTGCCTCTACCGACATACCCACCGAATCCGCCAGAATTTCGTAACGCATAAAAAAACAGCCTGTTTCTAAATCAGAGTGCTGGCTGGCTTCGGTGATAGACCCGTTCTGTTGAGCAATAAAACTCGATACCCGGGCCACAATACCTACCCGATCAGGGCAGGACACAACCAAACGGTAATAATGGGACATATGTGCGACTCTTGACCTACTTCGAAGGTATTTATGACAACCAATGGCTTGGTCTGCATAGTGTATCGGAAGGACGTGGATCATTGTTAGCCGACCCCGCCTTACCGTATAGTTAAGTCACTACTTTTTAGGCTTTTCATAACTGATGCACTCTACACGCGTTCAAATTCGTCCCCGTCGTCGTCCACCGCTGCGCATGTTGCCGCTGGGGGGCTGCGGTGAGATTGGTATGAATCTAACGCTCTATGGCTATGACGATCATTGGATTGCCGTCGATTGCGGCATGATGATTCGACAAGATCTTCCTAACTCACCGCTGCAAGTGCCTAACCTCGATACACCAAAAACACTTGGCATCGTGCCCAAAGCACTCTTTATTACCCACGGGCATGAAGACCACATTGGCGCCGTTGCTTGGCTGTGGCCAATGTGGAACTGCCCTATTTACGCCACCCCATTAGCGGCGGGACTGTTACGACTCAAATTCGCGGAGCATCAGCTGAGCAGTGCAGCGATTCATGTCATCGAACCAGGCGAAGCACTTGAAAGCGGGCCGTTTACGCTGCGCTATTTGCCGCTGACGCATTCGATACCCGAAAGCTGTGCCATTCTCTTGATGGCCGGCGGCTACCGTGTGTTGCATACCGGTGACTGGAAACTCGATCCTGAACCACTGATTGGTACACCGGTAAGCGCGGCGCAGTTTAGAGCCCTGGCCCCGGTCGATTTAGTGGTGGGCGATTCCACCAACGCGCCTATGCCAGGCCATTCCGGCAGTGAAGGCGATGTGGCGAAAGCGCTGGTCAAAACGCTTCGCCATTGCCAGGGCCGTGTCGTTGTTTCATGTTTTGCCAGTAACCTTGCGCGGGTATTGGCGATTGGCCGCGCCGCGCATCAATGTGGCCGACGCATTAGTTTGATGGGCCGCTCAATGGAGCGAATGGTGAGCGTTGCGCGTGGGCTTGGCTATATGGATGACCTACCGCCGCTGGTACCCAACCATGACCTTGGTTATTTGCCCCCGGATGAAGTGGTGATCATCGCGACAGGCAGCCAAGGGGAGCCCCGGGCCGCGCTACAGCGCCTTGCACAAGGTCGGCACCCCTTCGTAGATTTGCAGCCAGGCGATAACGTTATTTTTTCAGCCAAAGCCATTCCGGGCAACGAGCGCCCCATTGAACAGCTCAAGAAGCGCTTTACACAGCTAGGGGTGCAGATTTACGACGAAATCAATCATCCCGAGCTGCATGCGACAGGGCATCCTGCGCAGGATGAGCTGGTGAAACTCTATCAGTGGATCAAACCCGCTCACTTGATTCCCGTCCACGGCGAAGCGCGGCATCAGCAGTCACATCAGGCCATTGCCAGCCAATTAGGCATTAGTGCGCCTATCACGCCCGTTAACGGCGATTTAATTAGTTTCGATAACCAAGGGCTGCGTTGCGAGGCACGCTACCCTCAGCCCCCCTGCATCGTCAGCCAAAACAGCGTGGTGCCTCATCCAGGGTTAGACGTCAAAGATGCCGGCACGGCACGCCGCGGTAGTTTATACCTCGCCCTGCCGGTGACCGCGACCGATACCGGGTGGGCGCGCATTGGCCGATTAATGTTGGATGCCACAGGCGCAAGCCCGCTAGACGAGGATAGCTTTAGCGATTGGCTGGATGAGCAGCTCGAAGAAATTGCGGCTGACACACTGGCAGACCTGCGCCACGCCCTGCAGCCGCGCCTGGTACATTGGCTGGCAGAGCATATGCAGCATCTGCCTGATGTACACCTGCAAATTATGGCCGCCGAAATGCCCGAGGCCATCAGCCTGGACAATACCGCCCATCGCTAGGACGGCTACCTTATTGCCAAATCAAAACGCAGTGACGCTGGAACTCAATCCCAGCGCGCTGCGTCCTGCTGGTCGGAGTGACGCTCTTTGACCCAATACTCGCCTTGAGTCGAGTGCTCTTTCTTCCAGAATGGCGCCTGAGTCTTTAGAAAGTCCATGATAAAATCACACGCCTCGAACGCCTCTCGGCGGTGGGCGCTGGCCACCAGCACGCGAACGATGGGATCCCCAGGCGACAAGTAACCCACACGATGAATGATCCGCACTGCCTGTAGCGACCAGCGCTGCCAAGCCTGCTCACCGATCGCCGTTAGGGAGCGCTCGGTCATCCCCGGGTAATGCTCTAATGTTAGCCCGGTTACATCGGGCGTTTCATTGAAATCACGCACCAACCCGGTAAAACTCACCACCGCGCCAATGTCGCTACGTCCGTTTAAGGCCTCGCTATAGCCATAGTCCATTGAAAAAGGCGCTGCTTGAACCGCCACGTTAATGTCCAACATTAACCCCCTGTTACGGGTGGGAAAAAAGCCACTTCGTCATCATCGGTCACTAATGCGTCGTCGTTCGCCATCACTTGATTAATTGCACATAACGTACGCTGATCAGTAAGTAGCTTAAACCGGTCATCGCGCTCAGCAAGCGCCGCTTTTAAACCGCCAATATCGCGACTGGCAAGCTGATCCAGCCCCACTGTCGCTTCGCTTTCGCCTACCCGCTCACGCAGTTCGGCCAGGAATTTCACCCGCACGCAGGGCGAAGAACAACGCTCTCCCAAGCTGACTTCCCCTGACATGCCATCACCGGTCACGATAGGCGATGACATGTTCTGACGCTGATAATCCCCCCTTAGGCCGCCCTGCTTGCTATCGAGCTGGATCGCTTCGATGCGCATGCCTTTATCGACCGCTTTACACATATCGTAAAGGGTCAAGCAGGCGACTGAAACGGCCGTCAGCGCCTCCATTTCGACACCCGTGCGGCCATTTAAACGGCATAGCGACGTCACATGAACACAGCACGCCGCCATGTCGATCTCGAACTCAACCGATACTTTTGATAACGCCAACGCATGGCAGAGTGGAATGAGTTCATGGGTGCGTTTTGCTGCCTGAATACCCGCAATGCGAGCGGTGGCCAGAACATCGCCTTTGGGCAACCCGCCTTCGCTGAGCAGCGTCAACGTTTCAGGTAACATCACAATACGACCCGAGGCGACGGCTTCGCGGCGCGTTTCCTGCTTATCGCCAACATCGACCATGTTGGCTTCGCCCCGAGTGTTGAGGTGGGTTAGATGCATGTTGGTCACCTTTCCTTATTTGAAGCCACAGTGTGTGAAGGCACAGCATTTGGCGCGATGGTTTCTTTTTTAGCGTTTACCCAGGCCACTATCCAGCGCGAAATGGCGGCGCTGTCATCGAGATCTAACTGGGCTACGTTGCCTAACGCGATTGGCGACGGCGCGCTCAGCGCGACTGCCTCGACCCAAGGACCGGTTAAAATGGCCGAATCGCCCACCCCGTCGCGATAAAGCACCAGCTTAGGGAACGGCCAGGCCTTGAAGCCTTCGACAATGACCAAATCAGGGTGGTGCGGCACCATCATGGTTATCAGCTCGGCTAAATCAGGATCTTGCTGGTCAGGCGTTTCTTGCATGAGCGCAAAACGTTGACGGGAAGCGACTAAAACAGGAGCCGCCCCCGCCGTGCGCAACTTATAGCTATCCTTGCCAGGCTGGTCGACGTCAAACGCGTGGTGCGCGTGCTTGATGACCGCCACTTTCAAGCCATGTGCCGCTAATTGGGGCAGCAGCTTCTCTAACAGCGTCGTTTTGCCGGTACCGCTCCAGGCAGCAATCCCCAACACGGGAAAGGAAGCCGTTAGTTCGTTTTCCATACTGGCAACACTCCTACTTACCATTTCCAAGGCGCACACTGCCTGATACGTAAGACGTTACTCGCCCTCTTGCTCGCGGGGTAGTAACCAGTTCAACGCAATGCCTACCAATGCGGCTAGGCTAACGCCTTGCAGCGTAAATTGGCCACCCCCAAACTGCATACCGCCAATACCAAACACCAGTATGAGCGAGACCACGACTAAGTTGCGGGGCGCGGTCAACGATTGGCCAGCGCGCACGAGCGTATTCATACCGACCACCGCAATAGAGCCAAACAACAATGTCATGATGCCGCCCATCACCGGGCCGGGAATAGTCTGCAGCAACGCCCCAAGCTTGGACACGAAGGCCAGCACAATGGCCAGAATGGCAGCCACGATCATGTAGGTGGGGTTAAACGCGCGGGTCAGCGTAACGGCGCCCGTCACTTCCGAGTAGGTAGTGTTCGGCGGCCCGCCGAACAGCGCCGCCACGCTGGTCGCCAAGCCATCGCCTAGCAGCGTGCGATGTAAACCAGGCTTTTCCAGGTAGTTCTTACGTGTCACCGAACCGATCGCCACCATATCCCCAATGTGTTCCACCGCCGGCGCGATAGCGACCGGAATCATAAACAGGATAGCCGCCCAATGAAAACTGGGCGCGGTAAAACTGGGCACCGAGAGCCAAGCCGCTTCGCGTACCGGCGTAAAATCCACCAAGCCCATTAATAACGCCAAACAGTAACCGGTAACGATGCCGCCCATAATAGGCACTAGGCGAAGCAAGCCGCGGCCAAACACAGCCAGCAACAGTGTTACCAGCAAACTGGCCATGGAGAGGAAAATGGCCGGGCCATAGCCGATGTTGTCACTGGTTTCACCGGTCGCCATACTGACCGCCACTGGCGCCAACGCCAAACCAATGACCATGATCACCGGCCCGACCACGACGGCCGGGAGCAACCGGTGCAGCCAAGCGGTACCTTTCAAACGCACCGCTTGTGAAATTGCCACGTACACAAGCCCAGACGCCATCAACCCTCCCATGGTGGCCGGCACCCCAAAGCTTGCGACCGACCCCTGAATAGGCGCAATAAAGGCAAACGACGAGGCCAAAAACACAGGCACACTCTGCTTGGTCACGGCATGAAATATCAACGTGCCCGCCCCGGCAGTAAACAGCGCGACACTCGGGTCAAGCCCTGTCAAAAGGGGTACTAATACCAAGGCCCCAAAAGCGACAAAGAGCATTTGTGCACCGGTTAACACGACTTTAGGCCACGACTCAGCCTGGCTGGCAGCATCACGCATTAGAATATTCCCAGTAGTTGTTAGAGGTGGGTTAGACAAAAAAATGCCCCCGACGCAAAGCGTAAGGGGCAGTATTGTGCAGAGTGCCTAGCGCGTTCCGAAAATCTTATCGCCAGCGTCACCTAAGCCGGGGACGATATAGCCATTTTCATCGAGCCGATCATCGACAGAAGCGGTGTAAATTTCGATATCGGGATAGGCGTCCTGCACCCGTTTAATACCCTCCGGGGCAGCCACGAGCACAATCACTTTCATATGTTCACAGCCACGCTCACGAAGCATGTCCAACGTCGCCACCATCGAGCCGCCCGTGGCCAGCATTGGGTCAATGACGATGGCCATTCGCTCTTCAATATCATTGGCGAATTTGGCGAAATACGGCACTGGCTGCAGCGTCTTTTCATCGCGGTAAAGGCCGACCACACTGACGCGAGCGCTGGGAATCAAGTCGGTTACCCCTTCTAACATGCCCAGGCCTGCACGCAGAATCGGTACGACGGTCACTTTTTTTCCCTTGAGCCGACGTGTCGCAATCGGCTCGCCGTTCCATCCCTGAATTTCGTGATCTTCTAGCTCAAGACCTTTGGTTGCTTCGTAGGTCAATAGCTTAGCGACCTCTCCTGCCAGCTCACGAAAGCTCTTGGTGCTCAGATCGACTTCGCGCATCAGTCCCAGCTTATGTTGAACAAGCGGATGGTTAATGGCGTAAACACTCATGGGACTTCCTCACTGCGGGGGGATTCAAAATGGCAACCTGGATGTATCGCTAGGCGCAAAATTGCGCACATTCTACCCGCAACCGCTTATGAGGTTAAGGGGTTTCCGGTAATTGCCACTCAATGGGGGTTCGCCCCTGGGATGCTAAAAACTGATTCGCTTGGGAAAAATGGCGAGTACCAAAAAATCCCCGGTGTGCGGAGAGCGGTGAAGGGTGCGGGGCTTCCAGCACCAAGTGGCGCTGCTGGTCGATCAATGCCTTCTTCTGGCGTGCATGACTCCCCCATAAAAGAAACACGCTGGGCGAGGCATGCTGGCTAATGGTGGCAATGGCACGGTCAGTGAACGCCTCCCACCCTTTACCGCGATGAGAACCGGCGTTGCCCTGCTCCACGGTTAGCGAGGTGTTTAACATCAGCACCCCCTGCTTTGCCCAGCTTTCCAAATGGCCATGCTTAACCGGCTTGAAGCCCACATCGCTAGCCAGCTCTTTATACATATTGGCCAGCGACGGCGGTATTGGCACCCCAGGTTGTACAGAAAAGGCCAAGCCATGTGCCTGGTTGGGACCGTGATAAGGGTCTTGACCCAGGATGACGACTTTCACTTCGTTGAGAGGAGTCAACTCAAAGGCGCGAAACCAGTGCGACGAGTGGGGGTAAATGACTTTTTTAGCGGCCTTCTGCTGGGCCAAAAACTCCTTTAGCGACAGCATGTAGTCAGCGTTAAATTCATCGCCCAGCCACTGACTCCAATCATTAGGAAGTGGGTTAGCCATCATTACCTCTTCATTTGATCGACGAGTGGCTCAACGTAGGCAACGCCCATATCCCAAGGGAACTGAATCCAGCACTGCTGGGCTACTTCCGTTAGGTATTGATCGACCAACGGACGGCCATCCGGCTTGGCGTAGATCGTGACAAAGTGGGCCTTAGGCAACATTTTGCGCACCGCGCGCGCGGTTTTGCCGGTATCCACCAAGTCATCGACTAACAGCCAGCCGTCACCGTCATGATCGACCCCTTTCATTATATCCAGTCCGCCTTGATCCATATGATCGTAGCTTTTGATACACACCGTATCAATCAGGCGGATATTAAGCTCCCGCGCTATGAGTGCGGCGGGGATTAAACCGCCGCGGGTAATTGCCACGATGCCTTTAAAATCGCGCTCGATCATCTGATGGCAAAGCGTGCGCACATCACGGTGAAGTTGATCCCAGGAGACAGTAAAGTGCTGGTGATAACGGTCGCTGCTCATGGGAATTACTCGTCTTCGTTGAATGAACAAACAGCAAATACGCTGTAACCCGCATCGCGAATTTTCTGTGACCCACCCAGCTCGGGGAGATCAATAATCGTGGCCGTTTCCACTACCTGCCCACCGCTGCGCTGAATAAGGTTAGCCGCTGCCAGCATGGTGCCGCCGGTGGCGATCAAATCATCCATTAGCAGGATACGGTCATCTTTCTGGAAAGCATCCGAGTGCAGCTCAACCTCCGAATGCCCGTACTCCAAGGTATAAGTCTCGCTAATGGTTTTAAACGGCAGCTTGCCTTTCTTACGCACCGGCACAAAGCTACACCCCAACTCGTAAGCCAGCGGTGCGCCAATAATGAAACCACGGGCATCGATAGCCGCGATAGCATCCAGGTTCATTTCCTGATAGCGGTGCACGAAGCTATCGATTAGCTTGCGAAAGGCAGCGCTATTTTGCAGCAAAGGGGTGATATCACGAAAATTCACGCCTTTCTCGGGCCAGTCAGGAACCGTGCGAATAACGGACTTAATGTAGTCGCCGTAAATGCTCATCGCGTCTCTCATTGGGTAATAAATTTAAGTAGTAAGTGCGCAAAGGCCGCTCAAACCAGGAAGAGGTACCTTGCCGCAAACAGCAGCGCCAAAATGATGACGGCCGGATTCAGGTCGCTAAATCTTCCCGATAGCGTTTTGATCGCGACATAGCTAATGAAGCCGAGCGCAATTCCTTCAGCTATCGAGAACGTCAGCGGCATCGCCAGCGCAGCAATCAGAACAGGTGCAGCGTCGGTGGGATCTTCCCAGTTGGCATGGGCCAAGCTGCCTGCCATCAATACCGCCACATAGAGCAGCGCCCCCGCGGTTGCGTACGCCGGTATCGAGCCTGCCAGCGGTGCAAAAAACAAGCTGACCAGGAAAAGAATTCCCACGACCACGGCAGTTAAGCCAGTACGCCCGCCCGAGGCAATGCCTGCGGTTGATTCAATATAGCTAGTGGTCGTAGAAGTACCCAAGGCGGCACCGGCCATTGACGCGGTGCTGTCTGCCATCATGGCGCGACCCAAGCGCGGCAGCTTGCCATCTTTATCCAACAACTTGCCCCGGTGAGCAACGCCGACCAGTGTGCCTGAGGTATCGAATAGGTCTACGAACAGGAACGCAAAAATGACGCTAAGCATCGCAACGTCTAATGCGCCCATTAAATCCATGGCCATAAACGTAGGCGCAATCGACGGTGGCATCGACATCAAACCGCCATACTCATTATGGCCCAATACCATGGCAATGACCGTCACGCCCAAGATACCGATCATTACCGCACCGGTTACCCGCAAGTAAGAAAGCGCGGTAATCACGAAAAAGCCCAACAGCGCGTAAATGGCCGGGGGCTGAGAAAGATCACCGAGTGAAACGTAGGTAGCGGGGTTAGCGACCACGATACCGGCGTTTTTCAACGCGATCATTGCCAAGAAAAGGCCAATACCAGCAGCGATCCCTAGCCGCAGCGTCATGGGGATAGAGTTAATAATCCACTCGCGAATCTTAAAGATACTCAGCAAGAAGAACGTTAGGCCCGAGAAGAACACAGCCCCTAATGCGGCTTCCCATGTGTATCCCATTCCTAACACAACGCCGTAAGTGAAGAAGGCATTCAAGCCCATACCGGGTGCCTGGGCAATCGGATAGTTGGCCCATAACCCCATCACGAAACAGCCGATCGCAGCCGCGACACAGGTCGCCACGAATACCGCGCCGTAATCCATACCCGCTTCAGACAAGATGCTCGGGTTAACAAAAATAATGTAGGCCATCGTCAGGAAGGTGGTAATCCCGGCGATCACTTCGGTTTTTACATTGGTTTTCTGCTCGGTGAGCTTGAAGTAGTTATCCAGACGTTTCATGAATTTTATTATCCTTAGCGATAACGGCGCACGAGTATGCGTTCTGGTGCTGAGAAAAGCCGCACATAGTACCGAAACGCTCACTGTGATGCGAGCGCCTCAGCTTGGCGACCAAGGGAAACGGAAGGCGTCCCGTCGCTGAATACCAAGCAATCTTTAGGCCAGAAACTAACCGATCGGTCAACCCAAAAGGCGATGACGCTAACGGTTAGCGTTGATCTACCCCCGCTTTTGCGAGAGCACGCGCTCTACTGTCTCTACGATCACCTGGGTTTGCGGATCGATTTCAATGTTCACATAGTCGCCAGGTGCACGGTCTTGGAGCGTGGTACGTGCCAGCGTTTCAGGGATTAAGTTGACGCTAAACTCAACGCCGCCGCTATCCGCTTGTCGCACGTCTCCAATGGTCAAGCTAATCCCATCCACTCCGATATAGCCTTTTTCAAACACGAATCGACCTAATCGCTCTGGCAAGGAAAACCACAGTCGACGGTTGTTAGGCGCTTCTTCGATGGCCACGACTTCTGCCATGGAAATGATGTGCCCAGACATGGAGTGCCCGCCAATCTCATCACCAAAGCGCGCCGCACGCTCTATATTGACGCATTGCCCTGGCACGATTGCACCAAGATTAGTCAATCTTAGCGTTTCACGCATCAAGTCAAAACTAACGCTATCCCCCTCAATAGCGGTGACCGTCAAGCAGACGCCGTTATGGGCAACGGAAGCTCCCAACGCCAGCCCCTCACGCATCTCGGGCGGCATTTCAACCACATGCACCCGAAAGTCATCCAGCTCACGCACGGCAACGACTTTAGCAACCCCTTGCACAATGCCAGTAAACATTTGGCTCATTCTCCTCATTGATAAAAGCTAAGTGCGTTAAACGCTGGTCAATAACATTACTCTTCGACCCGGGCCAACCGACTCCTGGCGCTTGATGCGCGCGCTCATCGGTGGCCCCGTTGCGGATAGGCATCCGCCATGCAAGCGTTGTCTGTCTATTCTACGTGACGAGTAAATACGTCGTCTCACTCAGCATGGCTTTTATATGGCTTTTATAATGTCGATGGCGCTTTTGCAGGCGCCGTACTAGCACTAAACACTCAAAAAAACACAAACAGTAGAAAAAAGGGCTATTTTACCCACTTAGACCATAAAATCAGACCCTTATAATTGACAAAATAGTGGTGTGTCTCTAAGCTTTCGCCGCAAATTTAATGACGCCGATTTGTACCCAGATTGCGGGCGTCCACCGAGTCATCGACCCGGCGAAGTGCAGCTAAACGGGTGTGTCCAGCGTTGATGGCCGCCCAATAGGGTGGCCTTTTTTGTTTCTCATTCGATGCTGGCCCACCCTATACTGACCCGCCCAATGCTTGCACTCCGCACGCCGTCTTCGGCCTACCGTTAAGGCAGACGCTATGATTGAACTTAACAACGTCAGTAAAACCTACTATACCAACGCCAAGGGCAGCGGCTCGAATGCCATTCATGCACTGAAAGACGCCAATCTCATCGTTCCCAAAGGGACGATTCATGGCGTCATTGGCTTGTCTGGTGCGGGTAAGTCGACCCTCATTCGCTGCGTCAATCTCTTAGAGCGCCCCACCAGCGGCAGCGTTACAGTAGATGGCCAAGAGATGACCCGGCTCAGCAATGCCGCGCTCAATCGGGCGCGCCATCGCATCGGGATGATTTTTCAGCACTTTAATTTGCTAACCACGCGGACGGTATTCGACAACGTTGCCCTACCGCTTGAGCTCATGGGGCAAAAACGCCATACCGTTCGCGATCGCGTCATTCCGTTATTGGAAATGGTCGGCTTGGCAGACAAAGCCAATCAGTATCCTGCCCAGCTATCAGGCGGCCAGAAGCAGCGTGTTGCCATCGCCAGGGCGCTGGCCAGCAAGCCACAGGTGCTGCTGTGCGATGAGGCGACCTCAGCATTAGATCCGCAAACTACCAGCTCGATACTCGAGCTGTTGCGCGACATCAATCATCAATTGGGGATCACGATTCTGCTGATCACCCATGAAATGGAAGTGGTGAAATCGATTTGCCACCGGGTCAGCCTGATCTCGGACGGCGAACTGGTAGAAGACTCAGAAGTTGGTGACTTTTTCACCGCCCCGCGTACACAGTTAGGCCGTGAGTTTCTTAATGACTTCCTTCAGCTCACGCCGCCCAAAGAGCTCATCGAAAGGCTTACAGATGCGCCGGGCGAAAACACCCACCCGGTCGTTCGACTGACGTTTTCAGGTGATGCGGTCTCCACCCCGCTGATTTCTCGGCTCGCCCGGGAGTGCGGGGTCGATGTCAGCATTCTGCAAGCCAAGGTAGAGTCGATTCAGGAACGCACCCTGGGCCTGATGATCGCTGAACTGCTGGGCACCCCAGCGCAAACTCAGCAAGCCATGACCTATCTTGAATCTCATCAACTACAGGTAGAGGTACTCGGCCATGTCCAGCGCAATGATTGATCTTATTTTACAGGCCACGCTGGATACCCTTTATATGGTGGCCGTTTCCGGGCTCATCTCCACCCTCATTGGTTTACCGCTAGGCGTGATGCTGTACGTCACCCGTCCGCGGCAAATATTGGCGAAACCGGTACTCAATCAGGCACTGAGCATCATCACCAATGTGGGTCGCTCAATTCCGTTTATTATTTTAATGGTCGCGATCATTCCCTTTACGCGCATGTTAGTAGGTACCTCGATTGGCATTAACGCCGCCTCGGTACCACTGACCATTGCGGCGATTCCGTTTGTTGCTCGGTTAGTGGAAGGCGCGCTCAACGAAATTTCTCCAGGGTTAGTCGAAGCGGCACAGGCCATGGGCGCGACGCCTTGGCAGATCATTTGCAAAGTGCTCATTCCCGAAGCCCGTGGCGGCATCATGACAGGCTTGACGATTACCGCCGTCACCCTGGTGAGCTACTCTGCCATGGCAGGCGCTGTTGGCGGTGGTGGGCTGGGCGACCTGGGCATCCGTTATGGCTATAACCGCTTCAATCCCACCATCATGTTGATTACGGTGGTGATTCTGGTCGTGATGGTGCAGGGCTTTCAAAGCCTGGGAGATTACTTGGTACGCAAAAGTGACCGCAAATAAAAGCACCACAACGAAAATCTTCGTTATAACCAAAACGCATTAGACAACGAATTCTTATTGCCTCATCATTGCACCATTCTTTACCATGTTACTGGAGAGACACATGCAAAAATTGATTATCGGTAGCCTTACCGCGTTAGCCCTGGCCGTGAACGTTGCGAACGCTGAAACCATCAAGATGGGTACGGTTGCTGGCCCCGAAACAGAAGTCATGGAAGTGGCAGCGCGTATTGCCAAAGAAGAGTACGACCTGGACGTTGAAATCATCGAGTTCACCGATTACGTCACGCCCAATGCCGCACTGGCCGACGGCAGCCTGGACGCCAACGCTTATCAGCACGAACCTTACCTACAGTCGATGGTAGAAGATCGTGGCTACGATCTAGCGATTGCTGGCTATACGTTCGTGTACCCGATTGGCGCCTATTCAGAAAAATACGACAGCATCGAAGCCCTGCCAGACGGCGCGCAAATTGCGCTGCCCAACGACCCTTCCAATGAAGGTCGTGCGCTGATCCTCATGCATAATGAAGGCTTAATAACGCTTAACGACCCAGAATTCCTCGAATCGACACCGATCGATATCGCGGAAAACCCCCACGATTTCCGTTTCCGCGAAATCGAGGCCGCCCAACTGCCACGCGTTCTGCCCGATGTGGATATGGCCTTCATCAACAACACCTTTGCCCAGCCAGCCGGCTTGAGCCTGGATGATGCCCTGATCAAAGAAGGCCCCGAGTCGCCGTACGTCAACCTGATCGCAGTGCGCGGCGGTGACGAAGAGCGTGAAGAGATCCGCCAGTTGGTCGACGCTTATCAGCGCGACGAAGTGATCGAAAAAGCGGAAGAGCTGTTCAAAGGCGCGGCAGTGCCCGGCTGGACCGAATAAAACCTCAACGCCATCATCGATAAATAGCATCAGGCCGGCACGCACGGGTAACCCCCTTGCAAAAAGTGCCGGCCTGTTGCGTTAGCACCAAGAGAGACCTCATGTCAGACAGCGTCGACTACTCACTTCTGAATCGCCAGCTCGAAGCACTGCTCGACACGCGAGATTGGCTCACCAACAGCGCCCAAACGTGCGCATTTATCAATCAGCAGATCAGTGACCTTAACTGGGTCGGCTTTTACGTTCAGCGCCAGCCTAACGTTTTGGGTCTGGGCCCTTTCCAAGGGCAGCCAGCCTGCCACCCGATTCCATTTAGCAAGGGCGTTTGCGGCGCTGCTGCCCGCCAGCAAACGACTCAACGGGTCGACGACGTTCATGCCGTTGCTGACCACATCGCTTGCGATGCTAACTCGCGCTCTGAACTGGTAGTACCTATCGTAGTAAATGGCCACCTATGGGGCGTCCTTGATCTTGATAGCCCGCTCAATGCCCGCTTTACCCTACAAGATCAAGCTGGCATTGAAGCCCTAGTCGCCACGTTTATGCGCCAAACCGAGCTGCCCGATTTAACGGCGCCCTGACTTAACGATCCGCTACCGCGTAAGGCGCACACAAAAACACCCCAGGCTGTGAGCACTGGGGTGTTTTTAACGATAACTGGTAGGACCAGGCGGATTTGAACCGCCGACCTCCACGATGTCAACGTGGCGCTCTAACCAACTGAGCTATGGTCCTGGAAATAGGTACTGGTAACGGCTGGTAGGACCAGGCGGATTTGAACCGCCGACCTCCACGATGTCAACGTGGCGCTCTAACCAACTGAGCTATGGTCCTATTACATCTACAAGTCATTAGCTTGCCATCACATCCTGCCGCTAAAACTAGTCACTTGTTAAAACTAGTCGTTTAAGCTAAGCAGTAGCGGGGAATAGCGGCCGCTAAGCAACGGATGCATATAATACGCTTTCATGGCTGAATTGCAAGCTATTTCCCGCTCACCAGCGATGCCGTTTCTCGACTATTGGCAGGTAAAAAAGCCGCCGTTTAGCGCCCCTTTCTATCTTTATAATCTTTATAGCGCTAGGCTGGTTACTCTAATAAGGTTGATATTTATCAAGGGTGATAAACCATGCTGGGTATTTTGCTAGGATGCATAGCCATCGTGTTATTGTTAGCGACGTTGATTGCGCGCATTGAATTGCACTGGTGGTGGGTTCGCAGTTTTGAGTTTCCACGTTTACAAATTGCTTTCTTGGCGCTTGTAACCGGGCTATTGGCAGCCCTGTTTGGTGGAACGGGCCCATGGCAGTGGGTAGCGCTAATCGCTTCAGGCATCACTTTTCTGGTCCAAGCTTTTTACATCATGCCCTTTACTCGCCTATGGCCGATACAGGTCAAAACGGCAAAGAGCAATGACGATGACAAAACCATTACCTTACTGATCGCTAACGTACTGACGCCCAACCACCATGCTCAACCGCTAATCGATATGATCAAAGAGCATCAGCCTGACGTCATACTCACGCTGGAATCTGACCAGTGGTGGCAAGACCAGCTAGACCCAGCGCTAGCAGAGCAGTGGCCGAACAGCGTTAAGATCCCGCTAGACAACCTGTATGGCATGCATCTCTATTCTCATCTTGAGCTTACCGACACATCGGTTAAATGGTTAATTCAAGACGATATACCTTCTATTCACACTAACGTGACACTGCCTAACGGCGACTCTATTCGCCTCTTTGCCCTTCACCCACGCCCACCGGCGCCCAGCGAGAGTGAAAAATCGCTTTGGCGTGATGCCGAGCTGCTGCTGGTGGGGAAAAAGATACACGAAGATCCAAAGCCCACGTTGGTCGCTGGCGACCTAAATGATGTGGCGTGGTCTCGCACTACCCGCTTGTTCTGCCGGATTGGCGGCATGCTTGACCCACGTCGAGGACGTGGGCTGTTCAGCACCTTTCACGCCAAATACCCAATGCTGCGCTGGCCTCTGGATCACATATTCGTTACAGAACACTTCACGCTGGTCGGCATGAAACGGCTTGATTACTACGGCTCCGACCATTTCCCGATCTTAGCAACATTTTGCTACCGCCCCTCGCGTAAAGACGAAGCCGAAACGCCAGAGGCAAACGCTGAAGAGCGCAGTGAAGCCAACGACACCATCCAAGAAGGTAAAACGGAAGAACAAGAGACCTAGACTTCCGATCACCACCCCTTCTCAATAGCGCCGTGTTACTCAGGGATACCGCCCTGAGTTAACACCGCTGGATCAAGCAGGCGCTCCAAGGTTTCACGGTCCAGGTCGGTTCGTTCTTCGGCCACATCAATAATTGCCCTGCCCGCTTGATAAGCCTCTTTTGCAATCGCTGCAGCCGCGTTATATCCAATCACCCCGTTGAGTGCCGTCACCAAAATGGGGTTTTTCGCTAGCGGCCCGGTCAAATTCTCCTCGCGAACTTTAAAGGTCGCAATCGCCCTATCGGCCAGCAGCCGGGCGGTATTGCTCATTAAGCTGATCGACGTCAGCAAATTAGACGCCACCAGCGGCAGCATGACATTCAACTGAAAATTGCCGCTTTGCCCAGCAACGGTAATCGCCGTATCCAGGCCAATGACTTGGGCAGCCGCTTGCGCTGCGGATTCAGGGATCACAGGGTTCACTTTACCCGGCATAATAGAGCTACCAGGCTGCAATGCCTCAAGTTCGATTTCCCCCAGCCCTGCCAACGGGCCGGAGTTCATCCAGCGCAGGTCATTGGCGATCTTCATGATAACGCAGGCCAGCCCCTTCAATTGCCCGGAAAGCTCGACCGCCGCGTCTTGTGACGAGAGGCTGGCGAAAAAGCTATCATTAGGTGTGAACATTAAGCCGGTTTGTTCGCTAAGCTCTTGTGCAACCTGCTCAGCAAAACCGCTCGGCGCATTGATACCGGTGCCCACGGCAGTTCCGCCCTGCGCTAGTCGGCATAGCCGCTTCATGGCACTATCGAAACGCTCAATGGCTTGATTGATCTGGCTCGACCAAGCGCCAAGCTCTTGGTCCATGCGCAGCGGCATCGCGTCCATCAAATGGGTACGGCCGGTTTTTACCACATGGGTGAGTTCGCTAGCGCGCTGGTCAATCGTGTCGCGCAGATGAATGAGCGCAGGACGCAGCGATTCATGTACGGCAATCGCCGACGAAAGATGGATCGCCGTTGGAATCACGTCATTACTCGACTGCCCCATGTTAACGTGATCGTTCGGCGTTACCTCGACCCCTTCACGACTTGCCAATGTCGCCAATACCTCGTTGACGTTCATATTGGTGGACGTACCGGAGCCGGTCTGAAAAACGTCGATGGGAAACTGATGGTCATGTTTTCCCGCCAGTACTTCACGCGCCGCTTTTTGAATCGCTTCGCCGCGCTCGCTATCGAGCCCTCCCAGCGTTTGAGTAGCCCGAGCTGCCGCCAATTTGATGCGGGCGACGGCATAAATAAACGCCGTCGGCATTGGGCTATGAGAGACGGGAAAGTTATTGATTGCACGCTGGGTCTGCGCGCCGTAAAGGGCCTCTTCAGGCACTTCCAGCTCGCCCATGCTATCGCGCTCCATCCGTGTTGCCATTGCTATTACTCCCATCAATGTCTGTGTAAGGCTGCTTTTTCGAACAAAAGCAGTTAGCTCAGTGGCTATCGTTCACGCCGTTATCTTCAAGCTAGCTGGTAAGCACGCAAGGGTAAATACCGAGGGCTTGCATTGCGCTTTTTGTCGCTCATCACTCGGCCAGGGGTGGCGAAAATGTTGCACTGCACAAAGAGACTTGCTATGCTGCAACGCAAGATAGCTCGAAAGCAGAGAGTGCTTGTTGAGCTAACCATTCTAGTCATTGACATAGCAGCGCCAACCTCTGGATAGCTGCTTCTGGCAAGACTAAAACCTGGAGAGTATGACGATGCGTACATTCAATACTAATGAAATGACTCAGCAATTCGACAACATTTTCATGGCACCGGCGCGCGCCTACATGGCATTGAGCGTCGATTACACTGAAAAAATGGTCAATGCGCAGATGGATGCCAGCAAAGCCTATTTCGACACTGGCGTTGCCCAGATGCGTCAGATGATGGATGTCAAAGACGCCGAAGGCCTGCGTAGCTATATGGAAAGCCAGCAAAAAGTCGCTAAAGACCTTGCTGAGCGCGCTAAAGGTGATGCAGATAAGGTTGTATCTCTGCAGCAAGACTTTATTCAGAAAAGCCAGAAAATCACTGAAGACAACGTCAAGCAGGCACAAACTGCCGCTATCAAAATGACCAAAACTGCCTAAACCCTTAAGGTTTACGCTAGACGTATGCTCTGTTGAGCATGACGCTAAAAACGCCACCGACAGCCTCGCCTGCGGTGGCGTTTTGGTTTCTGCACACTCTATTTTTCATTGCCTGCTTCACCAGTTAAGCGCCGATTTAACAAAGGGAATGGTTAGTTTGCGCTTGGCCGACAAGGAGGCCTTGTCCAGCGTTTCCACGGCTCGGCAAAGCTCGCCCAATTCACGCGGACCACGGTGCAAAATGTAGCGCCCGACGTCATCCGGCAATTGCATACCCCTTACGCTCGCGCGTAGCTTCAAGGCCGCCAAACGCTCAGCATCGTCGTCTAAGGGATGAACGTGAAAAGTCACTCCCCAGGTCAGTCGAGACGCCAAATCAGGTAGCACCACATTCAATTGGCGCGGAGAAGCGCTCGCCGCAATGACGAGCTTTTTACCGGCATCACGTAGCCGGTTAAACGCATGAAATAACGCCTCTTCCCAGCGTTTACGCCCAATGACGCACTCCAAATCGTCAATGGCCACTAGGTCTAAACGCTCGATGTCTTCGAGCATTAGCGGCGGAAAATGGCCTAAATCTTCCAGCGGCAAATAAAGCGCTCGCTTATCCGCATCTGAAGCGGCATGGCACGCTGCCTGCAGCAAATGGCTGCGGCCTACACCCGGCGCGCCCCATAGATACAAGAACTGCTCCCCTTGGGGCGATAACTGCTGGGTAATGTGTTCTAAAAGCGGCGCGTTAGAACGCGCCGAATAATAGTTATCGAAAGTAGCGTCGTCACGAAGCCCAATGCCCAGTGGAAGCTGTGCCGGTGGTCGGCTCATGGTGACTCCCCAAAATCCTTACGGCCACGCGCATCACGGTTTGGCTCTTCATGATAAGAAGAGCTGACTTCAATGATCGCTGACCCTTTATCGGTGTTTTTATCGTCGTACAATTCACTATGCTGGTAACGCACCTTCACTTCTTTCAAGAGAACCAAGATAACCGCCGCGACGGGCAATGCTAATAGCACCCCGGTCAAACCAAAGAGATTCCCCCCCGCCAAAACAGCGAAAATGACCGCCACCGGATGAAGACCAATCTTATCACCCAGCAACTTAGGTTGAAGGATCACACTCTCTGCCATTTGACCAATACCGAATACCAAAATGACCCCAAGCACCGCCCACCAAGTGGCGTATTGGAAAAGCGCAACCACCAGGGCGATCACTAAGCCGACGATAAACCCCAGGAACGGTACGATACTCACTAATCCTGAGACAAAGCCAATGAGCAGGCCAAAATTGAGCCCCATTAGCGTTAGCCCCACCGCATAGATAACCCCTAAGCAAAGCATAACAAGCAACTGACCACGCAAAAAAGATGAAAGCACTTCATCGCAGCGGCGTGCTAAGCGAAAGCTATCGTCTGCCCATTGGCGAGGAATCAAGTTAGCTATGTTATCGAGTAATCGATTCCAGTCTAAGAGCAAATAAAAGGTGACGACGGGTATCAAGGCGACATAGGTAATCCAAGACACAAACGCCATGCCCGAACGGCCAATTTGGCCCAGGGCTTGAGCCAAGTAACCCCCGGCATCCCGCCAGTTTTCCGCCAGCGTTTCTCGCACGTTGGTAAGTTCTGCCGTTACATCGTAACCCGTCCACTCTTGCACCTGCGGGGCAAGAATATTTTCTACCCAATTAAAGATACTGGGGATGGCCTCCCCTAACTGTTTGAGCTGTTGGACGATGAGCGGAATCAAGATCAACAAACTCACCACTAGCACGATCAACAACACCAGAAACACACTGCTTACCGCTAACGGCCGGTTCATACCCCAGCGTTGGAAGTGGTTTGTTAACGGGTCGGCTAAATAAGCAAGAATCATCCCTGCAATAAAGGGCATCAATACGGCGTCTAACAAATAAATTAAACCGCCGATCACGACTAAAAACAGGACACCCCACCAAGAATTGCGCATAGTTCCCTCTCAAACGTGGATTCAATCCACCACTATTCATTTAAACGCTACTATTTTTACTTACCTCTACTATGCCGCAAATTCACAAAAGCCGCTCGCATGCTTTTCATCATGCGTGACAGCGGTGCGAGTCGGGCCTCTGAGTGTTACAATCCGCTCAAGTTAAGCCCAGCACTGGCCTTGTCGCCAGCACTACCAGCACCGCTAATTGCTTCACAGGATCTGTCATGACCGAGACCTCCTCCTCTTCGGCTACTCCTTCCCTCAGCTATAAGGACGCGGGCGTCGATATAGATGCCGGTAATGCCCTGGTTGACCGCATCAAACATGTCGCCAAACGCACCACTCGCCCAGAAGTAATGGGTGGGCTTGGCGGCTTTGGTGCATTGTGTGAAATTCCAGCGGGTTACCGCCAGCCCGTGCTCGTCTCGGGCACCGATGGCGTCGGCACCAAGTTGCGCCTGGCGATGGATCTGGGCAAACACGACACGATTGGGATCGATTTAGTCGCGATGTGTGTCAATGACTTGATAGTGGCGGGCGCCGAGCCGCTACTGTTTCTTGACTACTATGCCACGGGTAAGCTCGATGTGGATATTGCCGCTGACGTCGTCACCGGCATAGGCGCTGGCTGCGAGCTAGCTGGCTGCGCCCTGGTGGGCGGTGAAACGGCCGAAATGCCGGGCATGTACGAAGGTAGCGATTACGACTTAGCGGGTTTTTGTGTCGGCGTCGTGGAAAAAGCGGAGATTCTGGATGGCAGCAACGTGGCCGAAGGTGATGTTATCTTAGGACTTGCTTCCTCAGGCCCCCACTCAAACGGCTATTCGTTGATTCGCAAAATCCTCGAGGTCAGTAACGCACCGCTGACCACCGACGTGGACGGCCAGCCCCTGGGTGATGCACTGATGGCGCCCACCCGGATTTATGTCAAATCATTGCTCTCATTAATGCGTGGAAGTGATATTCCTGTTCATGCCCTGTCCCACATTACCGGCGGCGGCTTGCTTGAAAACATCCCGCGCGTTCTGCCGGATGACCTTGCGGCGCATATCGATACCAATAGCTGGCAGCGCCCGGCCGTCTTTGATTGGCTACAGGCCCAGGGCAATGTCAACGAAACCGAAATGCATCGCGTGCTTAACTGCGGCATTGGCATGGTCGTTGTCGTGCCTGCGCCACAGGCCGAGCAGGCTATCGCTCATCTGCAGGGCGAAGGCGAATCCGTTTATCGTCTTGGCCAGATCGTCAAGCGCCAAGGGGAAGCCGTCATTCTGGAGAATCTCTCGGCATGACCAATACGGACTACCAAAGCGATACCATTAAAGATATAACCCCAGACCCCCTCGGTGCTCGCCGCATCGTGGTACTGGTGTCGGGTAACGGCAGCAACCTTCAGGCATTGATAGATGCGCAGTCCCATGACCGCCTCGGCGGCGGGGAGATTGTTGCCGTTATTTCGAACGTGGCGGATGCTTACGGCCTAAAGCGTGCCCACGAAGCGGGCATTGAAGCGGTCGCCCTGCCCCACCGCGAATACGATAGCCGTGAAGCCTATGATGGCGCCTTGATCAAAGTGATCGAACGTCATGAACCCGACCTCATCGTGTTGGCAGGCTTCATGCGCATTCTGACACCTCGCTTTGTTCAGCGTTTTTTGGGGCGCATGCTGAATATCCACCCCTCTCTACTCCCTGAGTACCAAGGACTGAATACGCACGCGCGGGCGCTGGCAGCGGGTGTTACCAGCCACGGCTGCAGCGTCCACTTTGTCACCGAAGAGCTAGATGGCGGGCCTGTGGTGCTGCAAGCAGAACTCCAGGTCAGCCCTGATGACACCGTGGAGACGCTGCAGGAAAAAGTGCGTTCCCGCGAGCATTTGATCTACCCGATTGCGGTGCAGTGGTTTCTGGAAGGCAGACTGCAGTTTAGCGCTGAAGGGGCCAAGATGGACGGTCATCGGTTACCTGAACACGGCATGCGGCTTTCTCACGCCGATGCTGCTGAAGAGCTGGATGAGGAGCTGGACGACGACCAGCAGGACTGAAAGCACACTGTAAGTCGCAAGGCTTCACTTGGTGGAAACAAAAACGCCTGACGGCTTTATCACCGTCAGGCGTTTTTTTACAGCACGGTAACGCTAGGTACGCGGCAAGGTAACGCCACGCTGACCCATGTACTTTCCGCCACGATCTTTGTACGAGGTTTCACACACTTCATCCGACTCTAAAAACAGCATTTGCGCGACACCTTCATGGGCATAGATTTTCGCCGGCAAATTGGTTGTATTGGAGAACTCAAGCGTCACATGACCTTCCCACTCGGGCTCCAGTGGGGTCACATTGACTATAATGCCGCAGCGCGCATAAGTGGATTTCCCCAAGCAAATCGTCAGCACATTACGGGGTATTCGAAAGTACTCGACTGTACGTGCCAGGGCAAATGAGTTGGGCGGAATAACGCACACATCGCCTTTAATATCGACGAAGCTTTTGGCATCAAACGCCTTGGGATCAACGATGGCAGAGTGAATATTGGTGAAGACTTTAAATTCATCTGAGCAGCGCACGTCATAGCCATAGCTGGACGTGCCGTAGGAAATCACACGCTGGTCATTGACATAGCGCACTTGCTCGGCTTCAAACGGCTCGATCATCGCGTCACTCTTTGCCATGCGACGAATCCAATTATCAGATTTGATACTCATTTATGTCGTCTTCACTCGCTGAAAGAAATAGTAGGGCTATCGCCTTGATTCGCGTTGACTGATTCAGCGACTTTTTGGGCGATACTGGCAAACGTTTGGCTCACACTTCCCTCCGGCTCAGATACGACACTAGGGCGCCCCGAATCGGTCAGTTCGCGGATGGAGAGCGTCAAGGGGAGTCGGCCAAGCACTTGGGTATCGTACTCCTGTGCGATGTTGTCGCCTCCGCCCGTGCCGAAAATAGCCGCCTCATGGCCGCAATTCTCGCAGTGGTAGAGGCTCATGTTCTCCACGACACCCAGCACCGGTACGTTTACTTTACGGAACATTTCGATCCCTTTACGGGCATCTAACAAGGCAATATCTTGCGGGGTAGTCACGATCACCGCCCCTGCCACGGGTACTTTTTGGGCCAGCGTCAGCTGAATATCGCCCGTACCGGGGGGCATGTCGATCAACAGAAAATCGAGGTTGTCCCATTGGGTTTGCGTCAACATTTGCTGGAACGCGCCCACTACCATTGGCCCACGCCATACCATCGGCTCGCGAGTATTGACCATAAAGGCCATCGACATAGCTTGAATACCATGCGCTTCTAGCGGTAGGAATTTATCATTGGCCGCCGCCTGGGGGCGCACGCCCTCTTTTACCCCTAACATCTGCGCTTGGCTAGGACCGTAAATATCCGCGTCCAATACACCTACACGATAGCCTTGCTTCGCCAGGGCTAACGCCAAATTGACGGTAATCGTGGATTTACCCACGCCGCCTTTGCCCGATGCCACTGCAATAATATGCTTAACTCCATCCATTCAATGGCACTCCTCATTTAGGCTAATCGGTAACGTTGCGTGAATGATACTCCTCGGGGGCTCAATCATAAACCAACAAACAAAAAGCGGATGTCGGCTGCCCGACATCCGCTCTTATTCGCTTCACGTGATCGCTAAGCGATTACGGCTGCAGCTTCCAACCATGGCTGGCCAACATGTTAGCCAGCATTTTGCTGCGCATCTTCACTGCCACCGTCGCTATCGTTAGCGCTTTCATCAGCGGAGCTGCTCTGTGAAGAGCTCTCTTCAGAAGAACTGGCTTCAGAAGAACTGGCGTCAGAAGAACCGTTTTCAGAGGCACCACCTTCACTCTCTTGTGAGGATGAAGCCGCGTCCCCAGCGGACGCTTCCGCATCGGCTAAACGGCTATCTAACGTCGACAGCTCATCACGCCATTCGCTTAACTGGCCCTCTAAACGCTCCAGCTGGCTCTCACGCTCTTCGATATCGCTTTCAACACTGGAGACTTCCTCGCGCCCCATCTCCAAAGCGACCATGACGTCATCGAGCTCAGTACGCACATCGCTCAAGCTCTGCTCTTCCTCTTCGCGCAGCGCCGTTAGCGAATCAACTTCGTTTTGCAGCTCATCGCGTTCGCTAGTGATGGAGTCTCGCTCGCTTTTAAGCTCATCAAGCTCGCTTTGGGCAGTTGAGATTTCCTCTTCTAAACCACTTAGCTGTTCATTTGACTGGCTAATCTGCTCTTCTAGCCCGGACAGCTCTTCTTCCATGCTGGCCAGCTCTTCAACCGCTTGCTGACGCTGCTCCTCGGCTTCTTGGCGAGCGGCTTCTGCTTCCTGACGCGCCTCTTCAGCGCTAGAACGCGCTTCTTCTACTTGCTGAAGAGCACTCTCCGCCTCGTCACGTGTGCTGGTGATCTCGTCGCGCTCTTCACGCAGCGCAGTCATTTCACTTTCAGCGGTTGATACCTGCTCGTTCAGAGACGCAATCTCTTCTTCTAACGAGCTTCGCTCCGCTTCAAGCTCTTCAAGGCGGGACTGAACGTCAGTGACATTTCCCTGGGCGCTTTCAAGCGATGCATTGGCCTCTTCCTGCTGTGCTTCCAAGGCGGCCATTTCTTCTTGAAGCGCGGCTAAATTGGTTTCCGCTTCTTCAATTTCTGCAATACGCTGGCTCATTTGACTATTATCTTGCTCAGCGCTGGCAAGCTGCTCTTCCAGCCGATCCACCTGTTCCTGACGAGACCCTGCGTTGGATTGCGCCATGATGGCCCAGATAACGGCAATCGCCGCGATACCGGCAATCGCCTTCACTCGATTATCTTGAAAGAGGGTCTTCATGTCCGTTTTTTTGGCCGGCTCCGGCTTCTTGGCAGGTGTCGGGCTATCCGAATGATTTGTTTCTGTCATTATGCATTCCTCAATGGTCTCAACTAACGTTTGCCCAAGCTAACGGTCATCAGCCGACGATGAAATGCGCTAGCCGTGGATGAACTCCCTTTCAGCATACACAGCTCAGTGTATCTAGCCAGTCTGTTAGTAAAATCGTATATAAATGTTACTGTAACGTTACCAGCACCCCTTGTTTTGCAAGGCGCTAACTCGAAGCGGGATGCTTACCTTCGTGAAAGCCCGACGCCTGCCCTTCATGTGCTTCAAACCAGCGAAGCGTGGTGTGTAGCGACACGACACTACCCACGATTAACAGCGTAGGCGGTTTAATCGTCCCCGCCAAGAATGCCGCTGGCAGCGCTGACAAACACCCCACATGGGTAAGCTGCTGGCGCGTTGTGCCCTGCTCAATCAAGGCAAGAGGCGTGTGTGGTGCTAAGCCGTGTTTCATCAACGCCTGGCTAATAACGTTAACGCTACCTAACCCCATATAAAAAACCAGCGTTTGCCCTGGCCGCGCTAGCGCATCCCAGTCAAGCTCGCACTCACCTTGCTGTAAGTGGCCAGTCACGAAACGCACCGACTGCGCATGATCGCGGTGCGTGAGCGGTATCCCCGCATAGGCCGCGCACCCCGAAGCCGCCGTCACCCCAGGAATGACTTCCACGCTGATGTGCGCGGCCACCAACGCCTCCAGCTCCTCGCCTCCGCGACCAAAAATAAACGGATCCCCACCTTTAAGTCGTACAACGCGCTTACCTTGCTGCGCCCATTGAACTAAGGCTTGGTTGATACCGTCTTGAGGTACGCTGTGTTGAGAGCGCGCCTTACCAACGTAAAAGCGCTGCGCATCCTGGGGAATAAACGCGACAATTTCTTCGCTGACCAAGCGGTCATATAAGACAACTTCTGCGGCCTGCAACCGCTTGTAAGCTTTAAGCGTTAATAACTCTGGATCGCCGGGGCCGGCTCCCACTAAACTGACCAGACCATGCGGTGTAGATGTAAGCGCTTGTCCTGCTTCCAAGGAATCACCTCAGGAATAAAAAAAGTGTTTAATATTCGAAAAAGTAATTAATTTTATCATTAAATAGCGGTATCGCCTTATCGCTGGTTAAAAAATTAATCTTCCATATGCATAAAACGCATAACCTTATTTAAAAAAAAGTATAAATATTCGGCAATTTGTCTGCAATGGCTTACATCCTGATTACGTAAATAGCGCTAATCTTCACGATCGAAATTTAATTGGCATATGCTTGGAGATTCACGCATGCCCGTGAATGATATAGACGCCCCCCAGCGAATCAGTGCAGATCACCTTGTCCCTCACATTCCTGGTGTCATCTTTCAATTGCACCGCGCCCGCAATGGACATATGCGCTTTCCCTACCTAGAGGGCGGCGGTGTGGCACTTCAACATATTGACCGAGAGTTGCTTGCGCATAACGCAGGTCAGCTAGTCGAGCAATTAACGGGCAAAGATCATCCTAAAATCATGTCGGCAATCGAGCGTTCGGCACGCTGGATGTTGCCACTCACGACTCGCTTCCGCTTACCGTTCCCTAAGGAGAAGCCACACTGGATTGCCGTGAGTGCCAAACCTGCTCCCGTCGTCGATGGTGTTCAGTGGAACGGCATCATGATGGATATTAGTGATCAGGTGTCCGAGGAACAGCGGCTGCGCAAATTGTGCGATACGGATCCGCTCACCGAGCTGCCCAATCGCCGCAAATTGATGATGCACTTAACCAATGTGGCGTCACTGAGCACCCGCCATGGCACCCCGCTTTCTATTATGATGATCGATATCGATCATTTTAAACGCCTTAACGACCGCTGGGGACACCTACACGGTGACGATGTGCTCAAGCAACTGGAGGCACAGGCACTATCGTTACTGCGCCGAGAAGACATGATTGCTCGCTTGGGTGGCGAAGAGTTCATGGTCGTGTTGCCGCTCACTCCGTTGCAGCAATGCCATACGCTCGCCGACCGCTTACGCCAAGTGATCAGCGCTCGCGATTTTGGCGTTGGCGCCGGTCAAGTAACGTTGAGCATCGGTATCGCCGAGTACCGCTGTGGCGAACCCCTTCATAGCCTGATCGAACGGGCCGATAAAGCACTCTATAGCGCCAAAGACGTTGGTCGTGACTGTGTTCGCCTTCTACGCTAAGGGTTAGCACTTAAGCGCAGGAGCCAAACAATGACCATGCTAGCCGACTCTATCTGTGAACCGTGCCGTAAAGATACCCAGCCGCTGAGTAAAGCGGACGCCCAGGAACAGCTAAAAAGCCTCCCCCAGTGGCAGATTCTCGATCACGATGGCATCATGAAGGTGTCGCGGCGTTTTAAATTTCGTGACTTTGTCAGCGCATTGGCGTTTACCCAAGCCGTTGGCGATATTGCAGAGCAGGCTGGCCATCACCCTATCATCGTGACGGAGTGGGGCAGCGTTACCGTTACGTGGTGGACGCATGCCATTAACGGCCTGCATCTAAATGACTTCATTCTTGCCGCCAGAACCGACGAGGTAGCCGAATAAATGTTTGAGCATATTGAGCGAGTCCCAGGAGATGCCATTCTCGGGCTGATCGAAGCTTTCAAAAAAGATACCAACCCACAGAAAGTGGATCTAGGTGTCGGTGTTTACCGCGATACCCAAGGCAATACGCCGGTAATGCGCGCCGTTAAGGAAGCAGAAGCTCGCCTGCTCAAGAATGAAACGACGAAAACGTACATTGGCTCCCATGGTGCCCCGAGCTATGGCGAAGTCGTGCTGCCTATGGTGTTTGGCACCGAGTCGTCAGTATTGAAAGCTAACCGCGCCAGCGCAACACAGTCACCTGGCGGTACCGGTGCTCTGCGTCTGGCGGCTGACTTCATTGCTACCCAGCTACCAGGCAAGGATATCTGGGTCAGTGATCCCACCTGGCCCAACCATCACGGTATTTTCACTGCGGCAGGCATCGAGCTACACAAGTACCCCTATGTCGATCCTGATAACCGTCTCGATTTTGACGGTATGCGCGCAGCGTTGAATAACATTCCGGAAGGCGACGTAGTGGTGCTACACGCCTGCTGCCACAACCCAACCGGTTTTGATCTTTCCCATGATCAATGGCAGGAAGTGCTGGACATCGTTCGTGAGCGCAAACTGCTGCCGCTGATCGACTTTGCCTACCAAGGCTTTGGCGAAGGGTTGGATGAAGACGCCTATGGTGTTCGCCTGCTGGCCGAAAACCTCGATGAAGCGATCATCACCAGCTCCTGTTCCAAAAACTTCGGCATTTATTGCGAACGTACCGGTTGCTTGATCATGGTCGCCAAAGATAGCGAGCAGATGGACAACATTCGCTCTCAGGTCGCTATCGTTGCCCGTGAAAACTATTCAAACCCGCCTGCTCACGGTGGCGCTATCGTCAGTGAAATCCTCCACGATGAAGAGCTAACCGCATTATGGCGTGAAGAACTCACCGAAATGCGCGACCGTATCAATACCCTTCGCCGCGATTTCGTCGCAGCGCTTAAGCCTTATGGCTTGGACGAAAAGTATGCCTGTGTTGCCGAACAGCGCGGCATGTTCTCCTATACCGGCTTAACACCGGAGCAGGTTGACCGTCTACGCGATGAGTTTGGTATCTACATGGTACGCTCAGGCCGTGCCAACGTAGCGGGCTTTTCCCAAGAGAATCTGCCCTACCTCGCCAAAGCGATCGCCGCTGTCAACGACTAGCTAGCAAGCATTGCCGCACTTCCAACGCCCAGGCTTACCTGGGCGTTTTTGTGTGCATGGCGCTTGACCGATCAGTCAACCGTTGGGCACACTCAGCGTTGCCTTGTATACAACACACCATAATCAAGAGGCCTCACATGGCGGCTGCCAGCACCTATTACCCCTGGTACAAAAAAGAAGACACCGACGCGTTCTTCGCCCTGTTTCAAAACAACATCGCTAACTTTGTCATCATCGCCATCACCATGCTGGGCATGGGATTTCCCTCGTCCATCGTCTATGGACAAGTGCTGCCCGGTGCGGCAGTCGCGGTAATGGTCGGTAATTTTTACTATGCGTGGAGCGCCGCCAGGTTGGCGCGTAAAGAGAACCGTGCCGACGTGACGGCACTCTCTTACGGCATCTCAACGCCGGTAATGTTCGTCTTTCTGTTTGGTGTGTTATTACCTGCTAAACAGCTCACTGGTGATGCCGAAATGGCCTGGAAAGTAGCCGTTGCCGCCTGCTTCATTAGTGGTGCCATTGAAGCTGCCATCAGCTTGATTGGGCGCTGGGTACAGTACCACCTACCGCGTGCCGCCATGCTGGGCGCCGTGGCAGGGGTCGCGCTGACGTTTATTGCCGGTGAAATGCTGTTTAAAACCCTCGAAATGCCCATTATTGGCCTGCTGGTGTTAGCGATTATCATCGTGGGCTTGGTGGCACGAGTGAGCATGCCGTTCAAACTGCCCACCTCGCTATTTGCCATTATCGTTGGTACCGCCATGGCCTATTTGATTGGCGATGCCGGCACCGAACGCTTTAGCGATGCCTTCACTCACTTGGGCTTTTATCCGCTGCTTCCCAACCTAGCGTGGTATGAAGGGCTGGGGTTACTGCTGACCAGCATGCTCGCCGTACTCACCGTGGTGCTACCGATTACGCTCTATAATGCCATTGAAACCATGAATAACGTGGAAGCAATGGAAGCCGCTGGCGATAAGTACGATGTGCGAGAGTGCCAAGCGGTTGATGGCGCAGGCACCATGATTGGCGCCCTGTTTGGCGGGGTTTTTCCTACTACGGTCTATATCGCCACCGTGGGCGCAAAGTGGATGGGCGCTGGTCGTGGTTACAGCCTACTCAACGGCGCTGTCTATGCGCTGGCCACCATGTTCGGCTTGATTGCCGCCCTGGCCGCGATTATTCCCGTTTCAGTGGTGGCACCAATTTTGGTTTTTGTCGGTATGTCGATGATTGCGACGGCGTTTCAAGCCAACGACACGCGCTACTACCCTGCCGTGGCGTTGGCAATGCTGCCCTACTTTGCTAACTACGTGATGACACGCTTCAATCGCGGTGCGGGCGAAGTGGTCACGGATATTTCCAGTGCCATTGTCGTCATGGGCCAAGGCGCCATGTTTATGGCCATACTGCTCGGCGCCATGACGGTGTCGGTGATCGATCATCAATTCAGGCGCGCCGCCGCTTTTGCAGCCGTTGCCGCGGGATTCTCATTCGTCGGGCTAATGCACGCCCCAGAGCTGTCACTCAATGCCGCCCCTGAGTTTGTCATGGGCTACTTGGGCATGGCGCTTCTGTTTATGTATTTCTCTTTTCAGGAAGGCTCATACAAGCATTAATTCACGTATCCCGCCTGCCGGTGCGGGCGGGAAAGAATACGCCGCATCACTTGCCACGCCAGAACGCCTGCCAGCACATTGCCGATGGCAGCACCCGCCGCTAACCCCCACCAGCCGAAGAACTGCGAGCCTAACCATAAACAAGGCAAATAACAGATAAACAGCCGAGCGCTGGACAGCAACATGGCGCGCAACGGCCAGCCCAAGGCATTACCTGCCGAAACCACCAACATGCAGACCCCTAGCGCTGCGTAGCTAGGCAACAGAAACCGAATAAGCAGTGTCAGCTCGCTTTGTACATCGGGGTTGCCCGCCAACGCCATCGACAGCCAGGGCGCTCCCAATGCCAATATCACGCCGAGCCCCAATTGCCACACTAGCGCGACCTTGATAGCCAGGCGCATGAGTTGCTGGATCTGCCCCCAATCACCGGCGCCGTAACAACGCCCTAGCCAGGGCGGAAGCGACATGGTCATGGCCAGAATCACCATTAGTGAAAGCGTCTCCAATCGGCTTGCCAAGCCCCAGGCTGCCACTTCACTTTCACCCAAGCCCGCCACCGCTGAAATGGCCAGCATGGCAGCCAAAGGCGGCATCAACTGGCTAACCATGGCGGGAGCGGCAATACCGGAAAATGGCCGCCACGACTGCTTGGCCTCTCGACACAGCCCCTGCTGAGAGGCCCACTGGCGCGAGAGTAACTTACGAGTGGTAATCAAAAGGCCCACGGAGAAAGCAATGACCGTCGCCCAGGCGGCACCCGGCAACCCCCAACCCTCCCAATCACCGACACCAAAAATCAGCAACGGATCGAGCACAAGATTGATAAGACTACTCAGCACCATCATTTTACCCGGCAAGCGGGTATCACCATGCGCGCGAAATACGCTGTAACTGAAATAGAGCAGCGCGCCCAACCAGGCGGATAGCAACTGAGGCGCCCAGTAAATCCGGATATACCAGAGCGTGGTTTCGTCTGCACCCAATAATTGAAAAATGGGCACATAAAATAACCACAAGATGATCGCCAAGAAGCCGATCACTCCTCCCCCCGCCATGAGAACCAAACTGCTTAAACGCCTTGCACGCGCCTCTTCACCGGCTCCCAGGGCGCGTGAAATCAAGGCGGCTATCGCAATCCCCATCCCGACCTGGATACCGATGATCAGAAACGAAAGCGGAAAGGTAAACGACTGAGCGGCCAATGGCGCAGTCCCCAGGCGGGCAATAAAGGCGCTATCGACAAGTTGAAAACCCAATAGTGCCAATACCCCAATAGCCATTGGCCAGGTTTGGCGCCATAGGGTTATTGCCAACTCTTTTTGTTGCATGACAGCTGCCAAGCACGCTCTCCTTATCTAGTGGTTAACTCTTCATCGTTTGTAACGTAAAACGCCACCGCCCATGAAGGGCAGTGGCGTAAGACCCGCCGTAAAAATTTACTGGCGAATGCCTTCAAACGTCACATACAGCTCGAGCTCATGCATGGATTCAGGAAAATCGCTCATGTCGATTCCGTAATCGCTCAGCGTCAGCATGGTGCTGCCTTCGAAACCAGCGCGATAGTTGCCCCAAGGGTCTTCACCCTCACCCAGCAGGGTAACCGGCATTTCGATCTCTTGGGTCTCGCCGTGCAGGGTCAGGTCACCTGACAACACGCCTTCATTATCGCCCGTCGATTCAAAGCCCGTCGAGGTAAACGTAGCGGTCGGAAACTCGCTGGCGTTCAAGAAGTCGTCGCTGAGAATATGACGATCGCGCTCAGCGTGGTTACTAGTCAAACTATCGACCTGTACTTCGATCTCGGCAGAAGAAGCATCGATATCTTCAGGATCATAGGCAAACTGACCCTCAAACTCTTCAAAGCTGCCGAGGATATAAGAGAAGCCTAGATGAGAAATTTTGAACTGGACGAAGGCGTGCTGACCTTCGGTATCGATTTGGTAATCGGCGGCCTGGGCTTGGCTCAACGGTACCAGCGCTACAGCGGCGATCGCGGATGCAAATGCGGTCTTTTTGAACATAGTGAACTGCTCCTTGCTTTACTTAGTAGGCACCGCGGTTGTCAATTATCTTACCCGCAGTGTTTAGAAAAAATGTTTTGAAAAAGTGTTCAGTAAAATCGTATTCAGACAACGTCATTATCTTGGTACGTTTCGATGGCCTGATTGGCTATGCGCTGGGTTTAGCATACGTACCAGCGTTTTATGCCGCCCTAACCAGTGATGCTTAAAAGCAGCAAGCGAGTGCCCCGCCGCTAAAACCATTAATGCCAGGGCACTGTACCAGTGTATCTCACCCGCTAAACTCGCTTGATTGGGCAAGTCATACAGCACCGCTGGTACTTCGAACCAGCCAAAAACAGAAATCCCCCGGCCATCGGCCGTTGAAATTAAATAGCCACTCACCATAACGGTTAGCAACAACACATAGAGCGCAATATGACCGGCATGGGCAGCAATAGTTTCTAATCGGCTCCCCTCTGGGTGGGGCGTTGGCTGAACGAAGCGCCATACCAATCGCACGAAAGTAGCCATCAACAGCAGGATGCCAATCGAGCGGTGTACCCAAGGCCCCTGATTGTACCAAGGGTCGTAATAGCCCAGATCCGTCATCCACCAGCCCAGTGCAAACAGCCCGATAATGGCTAGCGCACTAAGCCAGTGGAACAGAATACTGATTAATCCCCATCCGCTGCGACTATTTTGCCACATGTGTCCTTCCTTATTTATCGCCACCAAACAGCGAATATAGTAATAACAAAAGCATACCGTGTAATAGCGTTGGCAACCGCTGAAAAAAGCAGAACGCTCCATTCGTAAAAACCACTGCTGGAGAGACGCTAAAATGGTCGGGCGATTAACGATCATTTCATACATATGGCTTTTTTTAGCCAGTGGATCACATTTACCTCGCTAAACATGCCTAAATACTTGCGCGAGGCGGCGTCCATCTGCCAATATTCAAACAAGTGTTCGATTGATGCGCTTATTAACAACAGCAGGCTGAATATCAAGGCCTGAAACAGAGAGAACTCCTATGCTCACCCTACTCCTAATTGTGCTCGCCATCGCCGGCCTGCTGGTGGTAATGCGGCGCGAAGCAGGCGCCCCCGCGGCGCTAGCGGTGCTTGGCGTACTGGGCCTTGTTGGCCTGCTGTTTGATGCCGAAGTGATCGGCGTGCTGCTCCTGGTAGGCGCCGTCGCGGTTGCAGTGGCAGGTTTGCCCGCCTTGCGTCGCATGTGGCTAACACCGCGCCTTTTCGCCACTTTTAAAAAAGTGGCGCCCAAAGTATCTGCTACCGAGCGCACGGCCCTGGAAGCAGGCAGTGTCTCCTGGGATGGCGAGCTGTTTTCAGGCAAGCCCCAGTGGGAAAAACTGCTGGCGTTTAAAGATGACGGCCTACGCGACGATGAAAAAGCCTTCTTAGCCAATCAGTGCGCGAAAGCAGCGGGCATGTGTAACGCTTGGGATATCGCCCAAGAGCGCGCTGACCTGCCCCAGCAGCTTTGGGACTACCTGAAAAAAGAGGGCTTCTTCGGCATGATCATTCCGAAGGAGTACAGCGGTTTGGGCTTTTCGGCCAAAGCACAGTCCATGGTACTTCAGAAGCTCTCCGCCAACGAAACCCTGATGGTCACTGTGGGTGTACCTAACTCCTTGGGCCCTGGCGAGCTGTTGCTTAAATACGGTACCCAAGCGCAGAAAGATCACTACCTGCCGCGCTTATCCGATGGCCGCGAGATTCCTTGCTTTGGCCTCACCGGCCCCCGCGCAGGCTCTGATGCTACGTCGCTGCCTGATACCGGCGTTGTCTGCAAGCAAACCATTAACGGCGAAGAAGTCCTTGGCCTACGCCTTAACTTCGAAAAACGCTGGATTACCCTGGCGCCCATCGCCACCGTCGTTGGCTTGGCCTTCCGTTTGTTCGACCCTGAAAAACTGCTGGGTGAAGAAGAAGATCGCGGTATTACCCTGGCGTTGATTCCTCGCGATACCGATGGCATGGAAATCGGCCGCCGTCACCACCCTATCGGCAGCCCGTTTATGAACGGCCCGATTATCGGTAAAGATGTCTTTGTTCCGCTGGACACCATCATCGGCGGGCCGGACATGATTGGCCAGGGCTGGCGAATGCTGGTCGAGTGCCTCTCGATTGGTCGCTGCATCACGCTGCCGTCGGGTGCTACCGGCACCGCGCGTTATGCTCTGGGCTGGAGCGGCGGTTTCACTCGCGTGCGTCGCCAGTTCAATGTGCCGGTTGCCGAAATGGAAGGCGTACAAGAGCCTCTCGCCCGCATGGCGGCGCTGGCCTATATCTCACAGGCCACCGTGTATCAAACGGCCAACATGATCGATCATGGCGAAAAACCGGCGGTGCCCTCGGCGATTCTGAAAAGCCAGCTGACCGAATTCCAGCGCGTGCTGCTCAGCGATGCCATGGACGTACACGGTGGCAAGGCAGTGACGCTTGGGCCGCGCAACTACCTCGGCATCGGCTACAGTGCCAACCCGGTCGCGATCACTGTGGAGGGCGCCAACATCATGACCCGTAACCTGATGATCTTTGGTCAGGGCGCTATTCGCTGTCACCCTTACGTGCTTGATGAGCTGGCCGCCAAAGACGCCAACGACATGAAGGCATTCGACAAGGCCTTCTTCGGCCACGCGGGCTTGATCTTTGGTAACGCCGCGCGCGCCTTTACCCTAGGCTTTGGTATCTGCAAAGCCAGCGTACCTTTCGATGGCCCGGCCGCAGCTTATGCTCAGGATATTGCCCGCCTCTCCGCTGGTTTTGGCCTGTGTGCCGATGCGGCCATGGCAAGCCTGGGCTCAGCGCTGAAGAAACGCGAAATGATCTCCGCACGGCTGGGGGATGTACTTTCTAATCTCTATCTGACCTCAATGGTGCTCAAGCAGTGGCAGGCGGGTAGCAAGGTAGAAGGCGAAGAAGCCCTACTGCATTACAGCTGCCGATTCCTGCTACAGCGCGCGGAGCAGGCGTTTGTGGAGATTTTCGATAATCTACCCAACCGCGCGTTAGGTAAGACACTGAACTCCGTCGTGATGCCGACCGGTCGCCGCTGGAACAAACCGCACGATGACCTGGCTCGCGATATCGCTAAGCGTGTTTCTACCCACAGCGCCCTACGCACCAAGTTACTAGAAAACACTTGGGACGCCGATGACGGTGAACAGCGCAACCCATTGGCACGCTACAACGCCCTGCTGGTCGATTATGACCGTGCGGAAGCGATCTACCGCACGTTGAACAAAGCGTATGCCAAAGGTGAGCTCCCGCAGACAGCGTTGCACCCTGAAGCACGCGTTGAGGCCGGCTTGGAAAAAGGCCTGATCAGCGCAGAGGATGCCGACTTCATGCGTACCTTCGAAACCGAGGTACTGGAGATGCTCACCGTAGACGACTTCGCCTACGATGCCTTTGCCAAAGACAAGTCAACGCTAATCGATCACAACGGCAAACCTGCCACGGCACCGCAACAGGCAGAAGAAAGCATTAAGTAACTTATATAATTCAATAAGTTACTGTCAAATATAGCCGACTACTGTGAGCCAGTAGTCGGCTTTTTTGTGTTCGCTTTCTACGCCTAAATGCCTAGTCTTATCGCCTAAAAACGCGTTGCAAGTTCGCAAGTGATCAACTAGCCTTTCGTAAACGAAAGCGACCTCACCTTTTTGTCGCCTTTCCAATAGCAAGATCCAATAACAATGACGCTAGCGAGATCGGCATGTCCTTACATTTGCAAAATATTGATCACATCGTTAACGGTGTGCCTCATATCAGTGGAATAGACCTAGCGCTTGAGCCAGGCTCATTCAATGTACTGCTAGGGCGAACGCTGGCCGGAAAAACCACTCTCATGCGTCTGATGGCAGGGCTCGAACCTCCCACCCGCGGAAAGATCATCATGGATGGTAAGGACGTCACCAACGTCTCCGTTCGCAAACGTAATGTTTCCATGGTGTATCAGCAGTTCATCAACTACCCGAGCCTCACGGTGTACGACAACATAGCGTCGCCGCTCAACCTCGCCAAACATCCGAAAAGTGATATCGAGAAGCGCGTAGGTGAAATTGCCGAAATGCTGCACATCGAGCATTTGCTCAACCGCTACCCGCAAGAGCTCTCCGGTGGCCAGCAGCAGCGCACCGCCATGGGGCGGGCTTTGATCAAGGATGCCGATGTCATTTTGTTTGACGAACCGCTGGTCAATCTGGATTACAAGCTGCGCGAAGAGCTGCGTGACGAGCTGCGTGAACTGTTCAAAGCGCGCAACTGCATCGCGGTGTATGCCACCACCGAACCCAATGAGGCGCTGGCGCTGGGTGGAAACACCGCCGTACTGCATGAAGGCAGATTACTTCAGTATGGCCCCACCGAGCAGGTTTACCGCGAGCCGAACGGACGTTTCAGCGCCAAGATGTTCTCCGAACCGCCGATCAATATCGTTCCTGGACGGCTCACCGATACTGAAATTACCTTTGATCAGACGCTGCACTTCCCCTGTGACGAAAAGCTGAAACGGCTGGAACCCGGTGATTATGACTTTGGCGTGCGCGCATCGCACCTTACTCTGCAACCGCAGCAGCCCGATGATCTCGCTTTGGATGTGCATGTAGACGTGGCGGAGATCAGTGGCTCTGAAACCTTTCTACACGTTCACCACGAACGCTTTCCGCTCGTGCTCCATCTGGCCGGTATTCACCAGTTTAGCGTTAACGAACCGCTGAAGGTCTACTTCCCTACCCACCAACTTTACGCCTTCGATAAACAGGGGCACACAGTGCATATTCCTGCGCGTCAGGGAGGAGCTGCCCATGGCTGAGATTACCTTAAAAGGTCTTGCGCACTCCTATGAAAAAACCCCCAAGGGTGCGGCGGATTACGCTATTCGTCAGATGGATCACGTGTGGCATCAAGGCGGCGCCTATGCGCTATTGGGGCCCTCGGGTTGCGGTAAATCCACGCTACTCAATATCATTTCCGGTCTACTTGAACCCTCAGAGGGTGACGTGCTTTTTGATGGCCAACGGGTCAACGAGCTGCCTCCCGAAGAGCGCAATATTGCCCAGGTTTTCCAGTTTCCGGTGATTTACGACACCATGACGGTGTTCGATAACCTCGCCTTCCCGTTGCGCAACATGAACACGCCCGAGTACCGGGTGACGCCCAAGGTAATGGAAGTCGCCGATATACTTGAGCTGACGCCGCTGCTGAACCGCAAAGCCAAGAACCTGACCGCCGATGAGAAGCAAAAAGTCTCTATGGGGCGTGGGCTGGTTCGCGACGACGTGACCGCCATTCTGTTTGATGAACCGCTGACGGTGATCGACCCGCAGCTCAAGTGGAAGCTGCGTCGCAAGCTCAAGGAGATTCACGAGCGCTTCAACATCACCATGATTTACGTCACCCACGATCAGTTGGAGGCGTCGACCTTCGCCGACAAAATAGCCGTGATGTATGACGGCCAAGTGGTGCAGTTCGGTACGCCACGGGAGCTGTTTGAACGCCCGGCCCACACCTTCGTCGGCTATTTCATCGGCAGTCCCGGCATGAATTTCATGGCCGTCGAGTATCAAGATGAACAGGTCATGTTCGGCCACCAATCACTGCCAGTGAGTGAACCGATCAAAAGCGCCATAGCGCATGCCAGCAGTCACAACATCAAGCTGGGTATCCGTCCCGAGTTTATCGACATTAGCGCAAGCCCGGGCGCTGAAAGCGTGCCCGTCGAGGTCATCAGTGTGCAGGATCTCGGCACGTATTCCCTGCTGACCTATCGGCTCAATGGGCAAACCTTCAAGGCGCGTCTTCCTGAAGGGCATCCCCCCGTGGGAGACGCGGCGTTTGCAGCGTTCGATACGGCCAAACTCGCCCTCTATATCGATGAATACCTCGTGGAGACCGGCCATGAATAACAAGGTACCCAACAACAGAGCGTGGCTGCTGGTGCTTCCCATGCTGGTATTGGTGGCATTTTCCGCCGTCATTCCGCTCATGACCGTGGTCAACTACTCGGTGCAGGATGTGCTAGGCCCCAACGCGAGCTTTTTCACGGGCACCGAGTGGTTTAGAACCATGCTCAACGACGAGGCGCTGCAGTCCGCATTTCTGCGCCAAATTTCATTCTCACTGATTATTCTGGCTATCCAGATACCGTTGGGAATAGGGATTGCCTTGATCATGCCCAAGCGCGGCTGGCAGGCCTCGGCGGTGTTGATATTGATTACCCTGCCGTTGCTGATTCCCTGGAACGTCGTGGGCAGCATCTGGCAAATTTTTACCCGTGGCGACATTGGCCTTATGGGCTGGGGGCTCCGTCAACTGGGCGTCGACTACAACATTACCGGTAATGCCAGCGACGCCTGGGTGACGATCGTCTTGATGGATGTATGGCACTGGACGCCGCTAGTGGCGATGCTTTGCTACAGCGGACTGCGCTCGATTCCTGAAGCGTATTATCAGGCAGCGCGGATCGACCGCGCTTCCAAGTGGGCGGTGTTCCGCTATATCCAGTTGCCTAAGCTCACCAACGTGCTCGTTATCGCCGTTCTGCTGCGCTTCATGCACTCGTTCATGATTTACGCCGAGCCCTTTGTGCTGACCGGCGGCGGCCCCGGCAGTTCGACCACCTTCCTGAGCCAGTCACTGGCCACCATGGCCATTGGCCAACAGGATCTGGGGCCCTCTGCCGCGTTTTCGCTGATCTACTTCCTGGTCATTCTGCTGGTGAGCTGGGTGTTCTACACCACCATCATGAACATGCAGAAAGACAAGCCACCGCATGGAGGTGCCTGATATGAGCTACCAACTCGAAAACACCCAGCGTGGCGAGAAATACAACACGATTTACAGCAAAGTCACACCGGCTCAGCGGCGTAACCGCTCTGCCCGCTCCCGCTTGCGCTCACGGCTTCTGCTCGGTCTCTATTTGGCGCTGATGATCCTGCCGATTTACTGGCTGATCAACATGTCGCTGCAGACCAACAGCGAAATTCTTGGCTCGATGACGCTGTGGCCGCAAAACCTCACCTTTGACAACTACATCGGCATCTTCACCAACTCAAGCTGGTACATGGGCTACGTCAACTCCATCCTCTATGTGGCCATGAACATGCTGATCACGATCTGCGTGGCACTCCCGGCCGCCTATGCGTTTAGCCGCTATACCTTTATCGGCGACAAGCACCTGTTTTTCTGGCTGCTGACCAACCTGATGGCGCCACCGGCGGTCTTCCTGCTGCCCTACTTCCAGCTCTACTACTCGGTGGGCCTGTTCGATACCCACATCGCCGTCGCACTAGCCCACTGCCTGTTTAATATTCCGCTGGCCATCTGGATTCTGGAAGGCTTTATGAGCAGCGTGCCCAAAGAGATCGATGAAACAGCGTATATCGACGGCTACAGCTTTCCGCGCTTCTTCGTCAAGATTTTCATCCCCATGATCCGCTCGGGGATCGGCGTCACGCTGTTCTTCCTGTTCATGTTCTCTTGGGTGGAATTACTGCTGGCGCGCACATTAACAGCCACAGATGCCCAGCCAATCGGCATGATCATGACACGTACGTCAACCGCCTCAGGGATTGATTGGGGCACCCTGGCCGCCGCCGGTGTACTGACCATCATTCCCGGCATTCTGGTGGTTTATTTCGTCCGTAACCATATCGCCAAGGGCTTCGCCCTGGGCCGTACCTGAGGAGAGCACATCATGTCTTGGATGGTATGGACCATGCCCACCGCCATATTCTTTTCATCTATCGCCGCCATGCTTGCGGGGATGACGATATGGGAGATTTTATCTCCCACCATAGAGCGCAAAGGGTTTCTACCCATTGCGACCACTCGCGGGGACCGGCTGTTTATCGGCCTGCTCTCGGCGGCCTTTATCCACTTGGGAGTGATTGGCTTCACCTCATTATCCATTTGGATTGCACTGGCGGTATCCGCGGTATGGCTGCTGGTGTTGATGCGCTGGGGATAGCGCTTGGGAAACACTCGAAAAGCGTATGCAACAGCGCTTTAGAGCGATGTAAAGGGCGCGCTAGCGCTTAACGGTATCAAGGACGGCCAAGCCATCATGGAAGAACACAACAAAACGAGGTCACCATGCAAAAGCACTACAACAAGTCCAGTCTGACTGAGTTCAAACTGACTAGGTTCAAACTGACAACCCTCGCCGCTGGTCTGTTACTGGCATCGGGGTCACTGTCAGCGCAGGAACAGGATGCCCGCGCCATTGCTGAACGCTTGGTCGACGAGCACTTCCAGAACTCAACCCTAAGCCGCGAAGAGCAGATCGAAGAGCTGATGTGGTTTGCCAAGGCAGCCGAGCCCTTTCGCGGTATGGATATCCAAACCGTCGCCGAAGGCCTCACCACTCACGTCTATGAAAGTGAAGTATTGGCGGAAGCCTTTAGTGAGCTGACCGGCATCAACCTGACCCACAACATCATCGGCGAAGGCGATGTCGTGGACACCATGCAGAACCAAATGCAGTCGGGTAACAGCATCTATGACGGCTTCGTCAACGATACTGACTCCATCGGTACGCATATCCGCTACGGCACGACCATCAATATCTCTGAAGCGATGGAGAACGAGTGGGCCGATTACACCCTGCCCACGCTGGATCTGGATGACTTTATTGGCCTGCAATACGGCACCGGCCCGGATGGCAGTCTTTATCAGCTACCGACTCAGCAGTTCGCCAACCTTTACTGGTTCCGCTATGACTGGTTCCAGCGCGAAGACCTTCAGGAACAGTTTCGGGAAATCTACGGCTATGATTTAGGCGTACCCACCAACTGGACCGCTTATGAAGACATTGCCGAGTTCTTCACTGAGCATGTAGGCGAGATAGACGGCACCAAGATCTACGGCCATATGGATTACGGTCGTCGCGACCCGTCGCTAGGCTGGCGTTTCCATGACTCCTGGCTCTCTATGGCAGGTATGGGTAGCCCCGGCGTACCCTCTGGCAACCCCGTGGATGATTGGGGTATTCGTGTAAACGAAGATAGCCAGCCGGTAGGCGCCAGCGTCAGCCGTGGCGGTGCCACCAATTCACCGGCCTCTGTGTTCGCGATGCAGAAAGCCGTCGATTGGCTACAGGACTTTGCCCCCGAAGAAGCACAGGGCATGACCTTTGGTGAAGCAGGCCCCGTGCCAGCGCAAGGCCACATTGCTCAGCAGATCTTCTGGTACACCGCGTTTACCGCCGACATGACCGACCCTTCTGTGGCCGTGACCGACGATGAAGGCAACCCACTGTGGCGCATGGCTCCTTCACCGACCGGCCCTTACTGGGAAGAAGGTATGAAAGTGGGCTATCAGGACGTAGGCGCATGGACCTTCTTTGACTCTACCCCCGAAGACCGCCGCACCGCGGCGTGGCTGTTTGGTCAGTTCACCGTGTCTAAAACCGTGTCTTTGGAAAAACTCATGCATGGTTTAACGCCGATTCGCGAATCTGACATCTTCTCTGAGCAGATGACAGAAATGGCACCCAAGCTGGGTGGTTTGGTGGAATTCTACCGTAGCCCCAACGAGTCCAACTGGACGCCTACCGGTACCAACGTACCTGACTACCCACGCATGGCACCGCTGTGGTGGCAGAACCTTGCACCGGTCATGAGTGGTGAAGTGACGCCTCAGGAAGGACTCGACAAGCTGGCGGCAGACCTAGACAGCACCATGAATCGTCTGGCCCGCGCCAACGTGTTCGACAGCTACGCGCCAGTACTTAACGAAGAGCGCGACCCGCAGTACTGGCTGGACCAGGACGGCGCCCCAAAACCCAAGCTGGATAACGAAATGCCGCAAGGCACCACCGTTCCTTACGATGAAATGATGGAAGCCTGGATGGAAGCTGGTACGCGCCAAGAGTAATCGAGCTTACCAGTAACGACGCGTCAAAACTTGCAGGGCGGGCTCAGGCTCGCCCTGCCAAGGGTTTCATTGGCGGTATGCCAGAGCTAAAGAGACGACACCCACTGCAACCGGGCTATTGATTGGTTAATTGGATCCGCTATGAAACTGCGAAATCGAAATATTGAGAAGTTACCCACTGAAACCTTTGATGCCCTGATCATTGGCGGCGGTATCAATGGCGCGGCCACCGCAGCGGCACTGGCGGGTAAAGGCGCAAAAGTAGCCCTGATCGACCGTGGCGACTTCGCTGGCAGTACCAGCATGCACTCCTCCAACCTGGTATGGGGTGGCATTAAATACATGGAAAGCAAGGATTTTGCACTGGTTCGCAAACTGTGCAAAAGCCGCAATCACTTGATCAAAAGTTACCCTTCCACGGTTCAGGAAATTCGTTTCCTCACCACTATTTCAAAAGGTTTCCGCCACTCCCCTCGTTACCTGTGGGCGGGCACCTGGCTTTACTGGCTGATGGGCAATGGCTTCACTAAGCTGCCCCGTCTGCTTTCACCCCATAAAATCAAGCAAGAAGAGCCCATCATCGATATTGAAGGCGCGGTGGGCGGCTTCGAGTATTCCGACGCTTACCTTCACGATAATGATGCTCGGTTTGTCTTCAACTTTGTACGCCAAGCGCTTAACTACGGGGCAATTGCTGCCAATTACGTCGAGTCGCTCGGCGCTGAGCGAAAAGGTGACCTTTGGGTCACCAAAGCACGTAACGTCATGGATGGAAGCACCTTTGATATTCGCGCCAAGGTGCTCATCAATGCGGCTGGTCCGTGGGTCGATCAACACAATGAGCTGACGGGGCAAAAAACCACCCATCACCACCTCTATTCCAAAGGTATTCACCTCATCGTTCCCCAATTGACCGATACACAGCGAGTGTTGGCGTTTTTTGCAGACGATGGTCGACTGTTCTTTGTAATCCCCATGGGCAACCGCACCTGCATTGGGACGACCGATACCCATATGGAACATCCAGAGGTGGAGGTCACCGCTGACGATATCGCCTTTGTGCTGGAAAACATCAATAAGCGCCTGACGCTGGCTAAACCGCTTACTCAGGACGACATCATCTCAACGCGCTGCGGTGTTCGGCCATTAGCCATCAAAGATAATCAGGGCAACGATCGCGACTTCCTGCAGCTCTCGCGTAAGCACGTGGTCGATACCAACGCCGACAGCGCGCATATCAGTATCTTTGGTGGCAAGCTGACCGACTGCTTGAACGTAGGCGATGAGATTGCCGAAGAAATTAGCCAACTGGGCGTTAACCTGACAGACCCTAGCTTCCACTGGTACGGCGAGCCTCCCCACGCTGTTAAACAGCAGTTTATGTATCAAGCCAAGCGCATGAACCTGGACGCCATGACGGCCTCAACCTCGACTGAACTGCTCTCCACACGGCTCTGGCGGCGCTATGCGGACCAGGCCATTCAGATGTTGGAGAAAATTCGCCAGGACCCTGCCCAAGGTGAAATTCTAATTGAGGGCACCGAGTACATTCGCTGTGAGCTTGAGCATGCCCGTGATCATGAAATGATCACTCAGCTTGAGGATTTTTTACGCCGCCGAGCCAAGGTCTCACTGGTCGTGCCCCACGAACAGCTACGCCATTCAAAGGGCTTAAAAGAGGCTTGCCGGGTGTTGTTTGGCGATGATGCCGATGAGCGTTTAAACGACTACTTCGAACATCACCGAGATACCTCGTTACCGTTTACGCCTGCGGCTAAGGGTTAAGCCTTTAAACCGTAATAAGTAAAAAGCCCCCTCAATTCAATGAGGGGGCTAATGGTTATTTAACCGCTTTAATTGTTCTACTCTTCATCTTCAATACGAAGTTGGGAGTCTCCCGCGAGCACTTCATCCCAGGCCTCTTCCAATGTGCAGCCTGAACGGCTATCCACTGTATCGATAACCTCAACTGCATGTTGCAGTGACTCACGGTTGCCCTTCAGCGCCACCACTAGCCTGGCAAGGTCTTGCTTACTGAAGGAGCTGGCGATGCTATTGGCTTGTTGGCTCAGTTCGATGCAGTTCATTAGTAATACCTCATGGTATGGTCATCCGCTGCCAAACCGGTAATCGGTTGAAAGCAGCCATCTTAGTTAACGACGTATGGTGACGTTGCTACTCATGCTGGGCCGGGTAAGTGCCCAGTTCGGTAACTGCGAAACGGTCACAAGCGTTAAGACCTTCGCCTTTTAGCACTTGGGTAATACTGAAGCGCTATGGTTCTGTAGCAAGGATGAGGTGAGTAGTTCGGGATAACGAAACACCGCCCTGATCCATGACTTCACTATGGGTCACAGGCACAAAGCTAACAATGCGTCATTGGCCGCAGGCAGGGTTGTAACTCGACTACATAACCGCGCAATAAGCGATAATGTTGTTAAAGACTTTCAAGAGGGGCGCTAAAAGCGCAAAAAAAGGGCGACCAGCTGGTTATTGGCCGCCCTATCATAAGACACGTTGCGTTATTTAATAGTAGGCTTAAGTCGTGAGGCGTCGTTTTAAGACATAGCCTTAAGGCAACGTTTTAAGAGCCCTGGTCGTGGGAGCGAACCCGGGAAACCGCATCCAGCCAACCTTGATAAAGCTGCTCGCGCGTGGTCTCTTCCATGGTGGGCACAAAGCTCTTCTCGCAACGCCACAGCTGTTCAATCTCTTCCAAGGTCTGATACCAACCCAAGCGCAGCCCGGCCAGGTAGGCTGCACCCAGCGCCGTGGTTTCCAGTATGGTGGGGCGATCTACCTGTACACCGAGCATGTCGGCCAGAAACTGCATCACCCAGCTGTTCTTCACCATGCCGCCATCGACACGTAGCGTGCCGGGAGGTGCCTCCATGTCATCGTTCATGCAGTGCTGCAAGTCGCGGGTTTGATAGCACACGGCCTGCAGTCCGGCGGCGACAATTTCCGCAATGCCGGTATCCCGGGTCAAGCCAAAAATCGCTCCTCGCGCTTTGGGATCCCAGTGCGGCGCGCCCAAACCAGTGAACGCAGGTACCAAGTAAACGCTGTGGCCGCTCCGCGTTTCCCGAGCCAGTGCTTCGGTTTCCGAGGCATCGGCAAACAGATTGAGTCCGTCGCGCAGCCACTGCACCGTTGCCCCTGCCACGAAAATACTGCCTTCCATTGCATACGTCGGCTTACCATTCAGGCGGTAGCCGATGGTGGTCAATAGGCGGTTGCGTGACAGTGACGGCGTCTCACCGGTATTGACGATCATGAAACAGCCGGTGCCATAGGTACTCTTGCCCATGCCTGGCTGAAAACACGCCTGCCCGACCAAAGCAGCCTGCTGGTCCCCTGCCACCCCAGCGATGGGTAGGGGTGCGCCAAGCCAGTGCGCCTCGGTGGTGCCGAAATCATCGCTGGAGTCTTTCACTTCGGGCAGTAGGTTGCCGGGAATATTGAACAGCGCTAGCAGCTCGTCGTCCCACTCCTGAGTATGAATATTGAACAGTGCCGTGCGTGACGCATTCGTAGCATCGGTGACATGCTGTTGGCCGCCGGTCAATCGCCAGATCAGGAAGCTGTCGACAGTGCCGAAGGCCAGCTCTCCCCGTTCGGCGCGCTCCCGTGCGCTCTCGACATTATCCAGAATCCAGGCAAGTTTGGTCGCTGAGAAGTAGGGATCAATCAGCAGGCCGGTCTTGGCTTGAACGACCTCGGTGTGGCCTTTATCCCGCAGCGCCTGACACAAATCCGAGGTACGGCGATCCTGCCAGACAATGGCGTTATAAAGTGGTTTGCCGGTCGCCCGGTCCCATAACAGGGTAGTTTCTCGCTGATTGGTAATACCGATCCCAGCAATCTGTTCTGGCGTAACGTCAGCATTAGCCATCACATCACGGCAGGTGGCCACCACCGTTTCCCAGATATCTTCTGGGTCGTGCTCGATCCAGCCATCATGCGGAAAGTGCTGGGTAAACTCCTGCTGGGCAACGGCAGCCACTTGACCCTGGCGGTCGAAGAGAATGGCGCGTGAGCTGGTGGTACCCTGATCGATGGCAAGTATATAAGAGGACATATCGAGTTCGCTTTGTTGTAGTGTCTTTCGATTTTGTTTAATTGCTTTCGCTTTATTATGTTTTAAGGCTACTCCAGCCGCTCGAAATGCTCAAGGATGAAACTGCCCAGGAAGCGCTTGCCTATGCGATATGCAATGCCACGTCGTGCTGGGTCAGCAAACGCTGAATTGCTTCAGGCGGTTTGCGATCGGTGAACAATGCATCCAACTGCTCCAAGTTGCCCTGACGAACCACCGGGTTACGGTGAAACTTGGAGTAGTCTGCGGCTAAGTAGATACGCCGCGAGTTGGCAATAATTGCTTGAGCGACGCGCACTTCCTGGTAATCGAATTCCAGTAGCGAACCATCCTCGTCAATACCGCTGATACCGATAATGCCGTAATCCACTTTAAACTGATTGATAAAGTCGATAGTGGCTTCGCCAATGATCCCGCCATCACGCGAGCGTACCTGCCCCCCGGCGATGATCACGGTAAAATCTTCTTTATGCTGCAGTATGGCGGCCACATTGAGGTTATTGGTGATGATCTCGAGCCCTTGATGCTCCAACAGCGCATGAGCAATCACTTCGTTGCTGGTCCCGATGTTGATGAACAGCGAAGCGTGGTTGGGGATGTGCTGTGCCAAACAGCGGGCAATACGCTCTTTCTCTTCCAGGTGGAGCGTCTTGCGTGTGCTATAGGCGGTATTGACGGTGCTCGATTCGATGCCAACGCCGCCATGCACACGGCGCACCCGCCCTTCGTCAGCCAGCGTGTTCAAATCACGGCGAATGGTTTGCGGCGTCACCGCAAAGTGGTCAGTGAGCTGTTCGATACTCATATAGCCGTGCTGGCGAACTAGCTCGACAATGGCATCCTGGCGAAATTGTTGATTCATAAGCCCGGCCTGTTCGATTTTTATTGGTTTCTGAACGTATTAGGGTAGCAAAATTTTCGAAATCTAATAGCTCTCATCAAGTGCTACATTTCCATCACACCGACAGGCCGAACCGTTAGTCGTCTTCTAAAGCGGCCATACCAAAAGAATCAGCGGAATCGCGACCGCCAATACCACCAATGAAAGCGGTAACCCCAATTTCCAGTAATCGCCAAACCGGTAGCCGCCAGGCCCCAGCACCAGCGTATTCGACTGATGTCCGATCGGCGTCAAGAAGGCACAGGACGCACTTACAGCCACCACCATCAGGAACGGGTCGAGCGAGACATCGAACCCATTGGCTAGGCTTACCGCGATCGGCGCCATCAGCAGAGCTGCCGCCGCGTTATTGACCACGTTCGAGAGCAACATGGAGAGCAGAAACAGCCCCACCATCGTAATCACGACCGGCCAATCACTGCCAAAGCGTAGCAGTGCATCGGCAATCAGGTCGGCGCCACCACTGGTTTCCAACGCCTCCCCAACGGGTATCATGGCGGCCAGCAGCACGATCACAGGGCCATCGATGGCTTGATACCCTTCGCGCAATGGCAATACGCCAATCAGTAACGAAATCAGCGCTGCCGTGCTCATGGCTACGGCGGCGGGCAGAAGATCAAACAACATGGCAATGATCGCCAGGGCAAATATCGCCACCGACATCACAAGCTTACGCGGCTGACCAAGATGCAGTTCACGGCTTGCTAGCGGCAAACAGCCCAGTGAAGCCAAACTCTCTGAAATCTCGTTCTCACTGCCCTGAAGCAACAATACATCGCCATTCTTGAAGCGGATATCGCGCAGACGCTGCTTCAAGCGCCCCCCATCGCGGGCAACAGCGACCAGGTGGAGGCCAAACTGATGGTTCAAGCGTAGTTGGCGTACGCTACGGTTGATCATCATGGAGTCATTACGAATGACGGCTTCAATCAGTTGCAGGCCCTCGGTATCGACGGGCTGATGATCCTGCGCTGCCGCTTTGTTTTTATCGGCATTCGCTTCACCATCGGCGGTAGGCTCTACGTCTGGTGCCTCCTCTTCGAGTTCGGCAATGGCGCTCAGCCCCACTTTGTCTTCCAGCAGCTGGAGTTCGTCGGGCCCTGCTTCCAAGAGAAGAATGTCGCCCTCTTCCAGTGCACCGTGAAAGTTATAGCCAGCTCGACGATTATCATCGCGAACGACCGCTAGCACGGGAATGGTCTCGTCCAGCTCGTCGCGCAATTGTTGTAACGTTAACCCTTTGGCTTTTGACTCTTCCCCTACCTTCAATTCCACCAAATAGTTGGCGGTATCGAACATTTCATCAGTAGAAGCTTGGCCGCTGCGCTTGGGCGTCAGGCGCCAGCCGACCAGCACGATAAACGCAAGCCCCGCCAACGCCACCGCGATGCCAACGGGCGAAAAGCTGAACATGCTGAACGCATCGCCAGTCACATCACGCCGGTAGCTGGAGATAATGATATTCGGCGGTGTGCCTATTAACGTGGTCAGGCCGCCAAGCAATGACCCGAAGGCCAGCGGCATTAACAGTAAAGAAGGTGACGTGTTGTGTTCACGGGCCAACCGCATCGCTACCGGCAGTAGCAGCGCTAAGGCGCCCACATTATTCATAATTCCCGACAGCAGAACGACGGTACCCACTAATACCAGCAGTTGCAGCAGTAGGTTTTCACCCACTTTGAGTACTTGGTGGGCGATGATATCCACCACTCCGGAGCGTTCGAAACCGCGGCTAAGCACCAGCACCGCAGCAACGGTGATCACCGCTGGATGACCGAAACCGGTGAAGGCGTCTTCGGCTGGCACCAGCCCAAGCATGACCGAGCCCAGCAAGGCGGCCAATGCAACCAAGTCGTAGCGAAATCGCCCCCATATAAACGCGACGAGGGTCAGTCCAAGCACAATAAACACCAACGTACTCGGTGTTAACACCAACCAACCTAGGCCTAACGTGTCCATGCTAAGGTTTTCACCCACTATGTTCTCAACCGACATCCTTTTCCTACTTCCTTGCCACCGCTTGCTAGCGACAGCACACGATCGATCCACGCACCCTTTTCAGCATGGCTATTTCTTACGCACATTAGACGTTTACTATACATACGTATAGACCCTGCATACGCTAAACGCATAAATACATAACTTTAAAAGCAAAAAAGCTCGGCGAAGCCGAGCTTTGACGATTGCCATGATGGCGTCAGCAGTACTGGCCCAGTGCGTAGGCATTCCACCCAGGCCAGCTTGTAGATATTGTCACAAGCGCTGATAGCCGAATGCGCCTGCTAAGGACGTACGGGAAGGTAGACGGCGTATGCCGACCTAAAATAGTAATTACGGCAGCAGGATAGTCGAGCCGGTGGTCTTGCGGCTCTGCACGGCATCCTGGGCTTTACCTGCGTCTGCCAGCGGATAGCGGTTGGCGATATCGATGTTAACCTTTCCGCTCTCCAGCATGGCGAAGAACGCCTGGCACATCATTTCCAGACGCTCGCGCGTATCGGCATACCCGTTCAAGCTCGGGCGAGTCACGTAAAGCGCGCCCTTCTGGTTAAGGATGCCGATATTGACACCGTCCACCGGGCCAGAAGCGTTGCCAAAGCTCACCATCAGGCCACGTGTCTTTAAGCAGTCCAGCGACATTTCCCAGGTATCCTTGCCTACCGAGTCATACACCACATCGCACATTTCGCCGTTAGTCAGCTCCCGCACTCGCTCGACCACGTTCTCTTCGCTGTAATTGATCGTCGCCCAGGCGCCGTTAGCCATGGCCAGGTCTGCTTTTTCCTGGGAACTGACGGTACCAATCAATTTGACACCCAACGACTTCGCCCACTGGCAGGCAATCGACCCTACCCCACCGGCGGCGGCATGGAACAATATGGTCTCGCCGCCTTTGAGCTCATAAGTCTGGCACAGCAGGTACTGAACGGTGAGCCCCTTGAGCATACTGGCCGCTGCCGTCTCGAAATCAACGGAGTCGGGGAGTTTGACTACTTTTGCCGCTGGCAGCGTGTGCAGCTCGGCATAGGCGCCCAAGGGTCCTTGTGCGTAAGCCACACGGTCACCAACAGCCAGGTGTGTCACGCCAGCCCCCACGGCATCGACGACGCCCGCGCCTTCGGTGCCAAGGCCCGAAGGCATCGCCGGGGCAGGATAAAGGCCGGTGCGAAAGTAAATGTCGATGAAATTGAGGCCAACCGCTTTATTGGCGATACGCACTTCGCCCTGGCCGGGTTCAGCGGGCGTCACATCGACCAGCTCAAGCACCTCGGCTCCGCCAGTCTGGGCAAATTGGATACGCTTAGACATGGAGATTTCCTTTCATTATTGGGTTTATGAATGATAGACAAGACAACAGGTGTCGTTATACAAGCGCGTCACCGCGTTTAAATCAAGCGAGCACGCTAGTGACTTAACTGAGTGAGTGGGCGTTGTGGACGCGGCAGCTAGCGTGATGAAACGCCGCTGTCATACACCCATGCTAAAATAGCGTCCTTTTTATCGTCCAAAGCGTAGAGATTTGTCATGACACATCCCGCTATTCAAGTTCCCGCTCTGATTGCGCACCGCGGCTACTCGGCCGCCGCTCCCGAAAACACGCTGGCCGCCGTGCGCGCCGCCCATCAAGCGGGAGCGACCTGGGTAGAGTTGGATGTTCAATTGCTCGTAGATGGCACACCGGTCATCTGGCACGATGCCGATGTGTCGCGCTGCTCGAACGGACGAGGCAGCTTGGCATCGATGAGCTGGGCAACGGCGCAAACGCTGGATGCGGGTAGTTGGTTTGGCGATCGCTTTGCCGGTGAAAAAATGCCCCGACTGGACGAGATGCTGGCACTGCTTAACGAGCTGGAAATGGGCGTCAACATGGAGATCAAGGTCAACCGCGGTCGTGACCCCATTGCCCTGGTGGAGCGCGCACTGCCAGAGATGCTGGATACGTTGCCCAGCGAGCGGCTGATTATTTCCTCCTTCAATAACGACGCCCTTACCCACTGCCGCAAGTTGGCAGATAAAGAGCGCTTAGCGCTGGGGGTGCTGTTCGGCAGCGTCCCCAAACATTGGCGCGCGCAGTGTGAAGCCATTGAGGCTTTCAGTGTGCACCCCGACTGGCCACGCTTGAAACGCGCTCAAGCAGATGCCATGCAGAGTGATGGTTACCAAATATTGTGTTATACCGCCAACGACCCCAGTGCCTTCCATAGCCGCTGGGAATGGGGTATCGCCGGTGTGATCACCGACGAACCCGCCGCGTTCAAACGCTTTCTCGATAGCCACTGACCCGCGTAGCATGACGCTGAACAAACCGTGACAAGGAGGCCGTTGTGAAATACCTGGGAGCCCATGTGAGCGCCGCCGGTGGCGCAGACCAAGCCGTTCATCGTGCTGTGGAAATCGGTGCCAATGCCTTTGCGCTGTTTACCAAAAACCAGCGCCAATGGCAGGGTAAACCGCTCACCGACGAAGCTATCCAAGCGTTTCGCCAGGCCTGCGCCGAACACCGCTTCGCCCCAGAGCAGATCCTGCCTCACGACAGCTATTTAATTAATCTTGGCCATCCGGAACAGGAAGGGTTGAACAAGTCCAGAGCGGCCTTTTTGGATGAGATGCAGCGCTGCGAGCAGTTTGGGCTGACGCTGCTCAATTTCCACCCGGGCAGCCATTTAAACAAAATCAGCGAAAGCGACTGTTTAAAGCGTATTGCCGAGTCGGTGAATGAGGCGCTGGCGAATACCCAAGGGGTGACGGCCGTGATTGAGAACACCGCCGGTCAAGGGACCAACCTGGGGTGGCGCTTCGAGCATTTGGCCGCCATCATCGATCAAGTGGATGATAAAAGCCGGGTGGGTGTATGTATTGATACCTGCCACGCGTTTGCCGCGGGCTATGATCTGCGCAGCGCAGACGCCACACAAGCCACCCTGGATGAGCTGGGCAGCGTAGTAGGGTTCAACTACCTGCGCGGAATGCACTTGAACGACGCCAAAAGTGCCTTTGCCAGCCGCGTGGATCGCCACCACAGCCTGGGTAAAGGCAATATCGGCCTGCCTGCTTTTACCACTATCATGCAGGACACCCGAATCAACGCGATTCCGATGATTTTAGAAACCGTCGAACCCGACATTTGGGCTGAAGAAATTAGTTGGCTGCGTGCCCAGGCAGATAAAGCGCCCATCGAATAAGCGCTGCCGTCGAGGCGGGGTCTTTGCGCGCAAGGCGATGCTTGCCTACCCTTAAACTCCTTTCCCAAGCCCAGCCGACGTAAGGAGTTCGCAATGAGCGGTACCGATCTTGGCAGTTTCGATGCCCAGACCTTAGCTCAGTTGTTTAAAAGCCGTGAGGCCTCTCCTCTGGAGGCGACCCGCGCCGCCCTTGAACGAATCGATCGCTTCAACCCCGCTATCAACGCCTATGTTCATGTGGATGCCGAAGGCGCGGAGTCTGCGGCGAAAGCCTCAGCACGGCGTTGGGGGCAAGGTAAACCGCTAAGCCCCATCGATGGTATTCCCGTATCACTGAAAGATTTGACCCAGGTAGCGGGCATGCCCTGCCGCGAAGGATCGCTGACCGCTTCTGAGGCATTATGCGACACCGATGCCCCGCCTGCACGCATGCTACGCGAAGCAGGCGCGGTGATATTGGGTAAGACCAACACCCCTGAATTCGGCTGGAAAGCGGTGACCGACAACCGCGTTTTTGGCGCCACCACCAACCCTTGGGATACCCGCTTAACCCCCGGCGGTTCATCCGGTGGCGCTGCGGCGGCCGCTGCACTCAATATGGGTGTGCTTCACCAGGGCGGCGATTCAGGCGGCTCGATACGCATTCCCGCGGCGTTTACGGGGGTGTTTGGGTTCAAGCCCACCTACGGCTGGACCCCACAGTGGCCACCCGCTAAAGAGCCCAGCCTTTCACACTTGGGGCCGTTGACCCGCACCGTACGCGATGCGGTCAGCATGTTGAACGTGATTGGCCGCTACGATTATCGCGACCCCTACGCCACACGCGGGCAGCCTGAGTGCTGGGGAGTCGATTTGGATAAAGGCCTAGCCGGGCTGCGGATTGGCTACTCGCCAGACCTGGGTTATGCCAATGTAGACCCGCAGATTGCCGAGCGTGTGCGTGAAGCGGCAACTCGCCTGGAAGCGCTAGGGGCAGAAATAGTCGAGGTAAATCCCGGTTTTTCATCGCCACTGGATACCTTCCGTAAGCTGTGGTTCACCGCCTCTTTAGAGCAGTGGTCGCAAACGGGGGAAGATCAACGCGCCCTATTGGACCCCGGCATGGTGGCAAATGCCCGCGAAGCAGAACCTTGAAAAGCCGTTGAGCTTTTTCGTGCTCTCGCCGATCGCGCAGCGTTGACCCAGCGTCTTGAACACTTTAACCAGGAGTATCATTTGCTGATGACGCCTTCGGTGGCGGTCAGCCCGTTTGAGATCAATCAGGAAGTGCCTCCGGGAAGCGGCATGCAGGATTGGGAAGAGTGGGCCCCGTTCAGCTATCCCTTCAATCTCAGCCAGCAGCCTGCCGCCTCGGTGCCCTGCGGGTTTACCAATGAAGGATTGCCGGTCGGCTTTCAACTCGCGGGCGGGAAATTTGATGACATCCGCGTGCTACGGGCTTGCCACGCTTATATGGAAGCGCACCCTCCGCGGTTTCCCAGCGCCCCAAATCCTACCCAGCACGCTTAACGGTTTATCGATTTAGTGATGAGCACCCACAAAAAACCCCAGCTAGGCTGGGGTTTTTCGATGCATACCAAGTGGCCTGCATAGAGGCGTCGACATTACATCGCCGATAGCTTCTCTTCATCCAACACGCCCGACATGCGCACCATGGCCAGCGCTTCGTCAAGATTGTCCATTTCTTCGATCATGATCAATTCACTCTCTAAGCTCACCGGCTGGCCAGCCTTATCGGAGAGTATTTTTTCCAGGGAAGCCACATCCATAGCGTCGTCTAAGTGGTGAACATCTACGGAGGCGCTGTTACGGCCTGGTAAATAGATGGTGCCATTAGAGAAATCCACGGCGTAGGCAATCACCCCCGGAACGATAAAAAACAATAAACCCACCCCATTGGCAATAGCGACAACCGGATCGATATCACCGCTCATCTGGCCTTTCCGCTCAGGGTAAAACAGCGTACCGCAACCACTTAATGACACGATCGAAACGCCCACTACGGCGCCTGTCAACCAGCGACGAACTGCTTGGTGCATGGAGAGATCCCTCAATCAGAAAAGTAACTATAGTCGGCCTAACCTGCTGTGGCGCAGCGTTTTTTTATGACTATTCAATGCCGACCATCGCGCCCTAAACCAGCGTAGTCTAGCACAGCCTGCCAAAAGCATAGATGATTTAGCGATAACCACTATTTTGCCGCTTTAACCGCTAGGCCGTACAATGGCCTCATTCAACGCTAATGGGGCTAATCCCCGAAGGGGAATAAGGCTTCTTCCCGGCACCCGTTCTTCTCAACACTATTTTAAGCTCTAAGGAATGCTCTAACCCATGCGCGCCAGCCAACTATTGATTGCCACTCTGAAAGAAACCCCGGCCGATGCCGAAGTCATTAGCCACCAGCTAATGCTCCGCGCCGGGATGATTCGCCGTTTGACCTCAGGGCTTTATACGTGGCTGCCACTTGGCCTGCGCACCCTGCGCAAAGTCGAAGCCATCGTGCGCGAAGAGATGAACCGCGCCGGTGCTCAAGAAGTCTTGATGCCCGCCGTTCAACCGGCAGAGCTTTGGCAGGAGTCTGGCCGTTGGGAGCAGTACGGTCCTGAGCTGTTACGTTTAAAAGATCGCCATGACCGCGACTACTGCGTTGGTCCTACCCACGAAGAAGTCATTACCGACTTGGTGCGTAAAGAGATCGCCAGCTACAAGCAGTTACCGGTCAACTTCTACCAGGTTCAGACCAAATTCCGCGATGAAATTCGCCCGCGCTTTGGCGTCATGCGCTCGCGCGAATTCATCATGAAGGACGCTTACTCCTTCCACCTCGATGAAGCCTCACTAAAACAGACCTATCAGGATATGTATGACGCCTATTCGCGTATCTTCACGCGTCTAGGGCTGAATTTCCGCCCGGTCATTGCTGATAATGGCTCGATCGGCGGCACCGGCTCCCACGAATTCCATGTGCTCGCCGACTCCGGTGAAGACGATATCGTCTTCTCCAACTCCTCCGACTACGCGGCCAATATGGAGAAAGCCGAGGCGCTGCCCGCGCCACTGGGCAGCCAGGCTACCCGTGCGGAACCCAGCGAAGAGCTGCGCCTTGTCGATACCCCCGATGCCAAAACTATCGCTACCTTGGTGGAACAGTTCGATCTACCGATTGAGAAAACCGTCAAAACCTTGATGGTTCATGCCGCCGAGGGCGGCCTGATTGCGCTGCTGGTACGTGGCGATCATGAACTAAATGAAGTAAAGGCCGAAAACTTGGCTCAGGTGGCCGCGCCGCTGACCATGGCCAGCGAAGAGGAAATTCGCGCAGCGGTAGGCGCAGGCCCCGGCTCACTGGGTCCGGTCGGGCTCACGATTCCGGTGATTATCGACCGCAGCGTGGCACTCATGAGCGACTTTGGCGCGGGCGCGAATGTCGATGACAAGCACTATTTCGGGATTAACTGGGAACGTGACGTTGACTTGCCAGACGTAGCTGACCTTCGCAACGTGGTGGAAGGCGACCCCTCGCCGGATGGCCAGGGCACGCTTTCGATCAAGCGTGGTATCGAAGTCGGCCACGTTTTCCAGCTGGGTCAAAAGTACTCCCAGGCCATGAATGCCAACGTATTAGGCGACAACGGTAAAACCAGCCATCCCTGGATGGGCTGTTACGGTATCGGCGTGACGCGTGTGGTCGCTGCCGCCATCGAGCAAAACCACGACGACGCCGGGATTATCTGGCCCAATGCCATCGCACCGTTTCAAGTAGCGCTGGTGCCCATGAACGCGCACAAGTCCCAACGTGTTCGCGAGGAGTCCGAGCGCCTGTACCAAGCGCTAAGCGCCGCCGGTATGGATGTGTTGTTGGATGACCGTGATACGCGCCCCGGTGTTAAATTCGCCGACCTGGAGCTGATGGGCGTGCCGCATCGCTTAGTGATCGGCGACCGCGGCCTGGATAACGGCGAGCTGGAGTACAAAGGCCGCCGGGACAGCGAGGCAACGATGGTACCTGCCGATCAAATTGTCGACTTTTTGCGTGAGAAAACTCGCTAACTATTTGAGCAAACACGCTAACACTGCCGAGTCAGCCACCGCGCACATTAGCTTGTTTAGTGCCGCGCGGTGGCTAAGCGTCACATTGGCACTGGGCGTGCTCTTGTTCAGCCAGACCGGGCCCGCAGCAGCGCAGCCGCTGCCACCGGGCCTGCGCCCTACCCTTGAAATGGCGAACCAGCAGCACCAAACCCCTCAACAACAGTGGGCAGCGCGCCAATGGCGGGCACAAATGGATACGCCACTGGCGCGTTTTATCGGTGATCCAGCGCAGCGGCAGTTACTTCTCACGCGCATCTATCAGGAAGCCAGACTGGCAGGTTTGCCACCCGATTTAGTCTTGGCGTTGATACAAGTGGAAAGCGCATTCAAGGCTGACGCGGTCTCATCGGCCGGCGCCGTGGGCTTGATGCAAATCATGCCTTTCTGGATTAGCGAGCTGGGATTACCAATCGATGATTTAACCCATCCGCCGCGTAACCTGCGCTACGGCTGTACCATCTTGGCGCACTATTTAGCGATCGAACGTGGCGACTTCACCCGCGCCCTCGCACGCTATAACGGCAGCTTAGGAAAAACCTGGTATCCGGAGCAGGTAATGCATGCCTGGCGCGATACGTGGCGCCAGCCAGGGAGGCATTAATCCTGCGGTTCACTAGGCTCGATCAACCCCACCGCCAAGCACTGACCCAACAGTTCGGCCATGTCTCGGCGCACCTGCTCAAGAGAAACGGGCATAAAAAACGCCACCAGGGTTTGGCTTAACTCCTCCATCGTCAGCGCTTCATGCTGCAATAGAGCCCATGCCGCCCGGCTGGTCATGTTCATCCGATGAATTGCGCCGCCCTCTTCCACAATGACAAACAGTTCATCACCCAAGGGGTACTCATGCGCCGTTTGACATGCACGCCAATAGCGCTGATCACCCCTATCGAGTGCCGCCGCTTTTGGCTTTGCCGCTGCCTGGGAAGGAGACGTGTAGAGGGCGGGTTGATCATTGAGTGCTGAGCTAAGCTCACGCCCTACAAACGCTGCCGCTTCGTAGGCGTCCGAATAGCGCAGCAGGAAGCAAGGCATTCCTTCCACCATCGGCCAGAATTTCTCAATCAGCTGTTGGTCAGTCAATGAATCGGCAAAATTCTGCCTTAACAGCTGCCATAACCCTTCCCCATGCTGAAGTGACGTCAGTTGTGGCGTGGTCACTTTGGGATCGCGGTCAATCAATACAATGGCACTGATGGGGCGTTGTTCGCCATGTCTAGCCATTAGCGTCTCCTCCAGCGCCACATAGCCATAGCGATCATCACTTGGCCCTGCATGCTGGCCAATAAAGTCCTTGAGCTCAGTCGCAAGCGAGGATGGAAGAGGTAACCGTAACCGCGGTGCGATCCCGAGCGAAACGCCGCTGCCTTGAGCAGTGAGCGCCACCACATCGTCTCCAAAGACACGATAGCCAGCGGCGGCAAAGGCACAGGTGAGCGTACTTTTGCCAGCCCGGTGGGACTCGGGAAATATGATCAACTGGCCTTCTATCTCCGCCGCGCCGCAGTGTAAGCCAATAATGTCCGGGTGCTGACGTAAATAGGCACCCGATAGGTCCGCAATCACACTGCAGGCGGTGCTCACTGGCGTCTCGAGCCATATGCCCCCTTTGGGGAGTGCGGGCGCTTGCTGCCAATAACCACCGTCTTGCTGGCGAACACAAATAGCAGGCTGGTGTTGCTGAAGCGTGCATTCGGTTAACGGCCAGCTTGGCATCGCTGCCTGCAGTATCGGCAGCAGCGGCTGGGCATTGGCTAAGCGTAAGCAAGGGCCAAGTCCGGCTAGGGCATAATCGCTTGTCATGGTGTTAAACGTCGTCATCGATTTTTTACCAGCGATGCGGAAGTAAACGGCTGATACGTAGTTCAATCACGCCATCCCGCTCCCAGCGGGGGCGCTCGTCGTACCGATAGGGCCGTGAATCTCCGTGGTGAGGATAAGGCGAGCGTGAATAGCCATTGCGCAAATATTCAGGACGGGAGTAGTCCGGACGCGAGTACTCAGGTCTTGCATAATGAGGGCGAGAGTAGCTTGGTCGAGAATGGCTGGGGCGTGAATGGCTGTGCTTTGCACGCCCCCGGCCTGGCCGTTGATGGTGGTGGCCGTTTGGACGCGAATGCCCACGGTCGTGGGCTTCAGCTTGCCCCATCGACAGTAACGTTGGGGCGACGTACAGCGCCGCCGCGCCAAAACCAAGGCTCGCCAGTACCTGTCGCCGCGAGCGCCGTTGTTTAAGCAAGGCAGTGGTCGGTTCTTTCGGGGTCGGTTCTTTCGGGGTGGTTTCTTGAGTGCTCATATCACTTCTCCGTAGTTATCGAACACCGTTTCAGTATTCACTTTAACCACCCCGCCCAGTGAGCGCCATGTTGGCGAGCCTGTTTCCCCATTGTTTACTCTTTTTTTGCAAGTGTTGGCTTACCGTTAAGCCAAAAGCATGACTTTCTTGCATAATCCTTTCACTATTAATCCCGATGCTTTACTAGCCCTCAGTGGAACGCTATCTCGATGCCAACAAAAAATACGTACTGCCGCCTTTCCAATACAATGCTCACTCTCTGCCCTGGCTCGCTGATATTGCTGGCGATGCTTGTGTTTAGTCTTACCGCTAACGCCGCTCAGATAACAGTGCTCGACAGCGATGGCTTACCGTTAAAGGATGCCGTCATTGAGGTTTACTATGACGCCGAGACAAGCCCACCTGAACAAGAGAATATCTATCAACGCAACGCTGCCTTTCATCCCAAAGTACTAACGGTACCGACCGGCAGCTATGTGGCCTTTCCCAATCAAGACACGACTCGCCATCACGTTTACTCTTTCTCACCCGCTAAAACGTTTGATTTAAATCTTTACTTACAGGAAACGCCCCCGCCCGTGCATTTCGACCAGGCGGGCGTTGTCGTGTTGGGCTGCAATATTCATGATCACATGCAGGCGTTTATCGTGGTCAGCGATGCCCCCTACGCAGCGACCACCGGCGCAGAAGGCATGTTGGCCTTGCCCACGCTACCGCCTGGCCAGCACCGCTTGCGTATTTGGCATCCCCGCCTCGATAACAATCAAGAAATCTGGTGGGAAGGCGATATTAACAATGCTGACCAGTTAGAAGTCAGGCTAGAACTGAATGCGCTGCCACCACCGGCGCGAAACCTGTCCCCCCTTCAGCAACGGTTCCGGGATGCCAGCTAAACACACAGCATGGCTATAGGATGTTGATCCGTTTTTTATTGAGGTCGCTATGCGCTTTCAAACGCGCCTGATGCTAGTACTGCTTACGGTAGTGATTCTCTCGCAATTGGCGACCGGGTTGGCCTTTTTGCGCGCGACCCAAAACGATGTCATTGCCAAAGGCTCCCAACGGTTAGAGGTGGGATCCAACGTATTACAGCAAATGCTGGATATACGCGGCGAACAGTTGAGCGATAACGTTTCCATCCTCGCCGATGATTTTGGCTTTAAGAGTGCCGTTTCGACTCAGGATACGGAGACCCTCTACTCCGTGCTGGCCAATCATGGCGACCGAGCCAAGGCTGATATCGTCTTACTCAGCGGCCTGGATGGGCATATTTTGGCTAGCAGCCACCACGCGCAAAATAGTCCCATGCCCTTTCCCCAGCTATTCGAGCGAGCCCGCCAAGAAGGCGAAGCGGTGAGCGTGGTCATCGCTGAGGGGAAACCGTATGAATTTGCCCTGCTACCCGTGCGCGCACCTAACCTGATTGGCTGGGTGGGCATGGGTTTTTTAATCAATGAGGCGGTCACGGAAGAGATCAATGCGCTAACGGGGCTTGATATTAGCGTGGTCAACTATCGCCATGATGGTGACATCAGCTACCTCGCCAGTTCTCACCAAGAACAGCTGGCCATGCAATTAATGCGGGGGAATGGCGATGAGCTGTTGAAGGGGGATTATCTGTCGGGCAGCCAAATGACCCCGGATGCAGAGTATCTCTCCTATGCCAGCCTGCTTTACGCCGATGATGCCAATCAAACCTATGCGCTGCTGCAACTTTCCCGCAATGACCTCCTGGGGGCCTATCGCTCATTACAGTGGCAGCTACTTGCTATCATTGCATTGATTGTGGTGTTTACCATTTTGGTTGCCATGTGGAGTGCGCGAAGCATGAGCAAGCCACTGATATTACTGGCGAAAGCGGCGCAGCGCATTGGTCGTGGAGAGCGCTTCACCGAGATACCGGTCGGTACAGGGCGCAGTGAAACCGGGCTGCTGGCGTCTACCCTAATGGCCATGCAGGAAGGCATCGCTCAGCGCGAAGCAACGCTGCATCATCAATCTCGCCACGACATGCTCACCGACCTCCCCAATCGCATAAGCGCACAGGAGGATGTGGACCTTTTAATCAAACGCGGCGACCCGTTTACCCTGTTGCGCATCGCGATTAACAACTTTCGTGACATTAACGACACCTTTGGCTATGCGCTGGGGGACCACATGCTGGTCACACTCGCCAAGCGCTTGCAGCATTTGGATGACACGGAGAGCACTGCCTACCGGCTGGATGGCGACGAACTACTGCTGCTCGTCAAACAATCGAGAAGCGACTTTGCCTGGCGTACCCGGCTGTTCACTACGCTACATCACCCGATCGATCTCGATAAATCCCCCATTACGCCGTCCCTTTCCGCCGGTGAAACCAACTACCCCGAGCATGGTGACAGCCCACAATTGCTATTGCGCCGTTCGGATATCGCCCTGGACATGGCGCGTCGTCACCGGCACTCACACCAGCGCTATTTAGAGGGTCAGGATGAGCACCACTTGCGTCAACTCACCTTGATTCGGGATCTCCAGGACGCGGTGGGCAACGGTGAACTGTGGATGGCCTATCAGCCCAAAGTAGACACCCGTAACGGCCGTGTCGATCAGTGCGAAGCGTTGATGCGCTGGCGTCACCCATCGCTGGGTTTTGTACCACCCGATGAGTTCATTAGCTTGGCCGAGCGTTCGGGAAGTATCAGCATGCTTAGCCACTGGATGTTAGCCAATGTTTGCGCTCAGCTGCATACCTGGCAGCAACGGGGGTATCACTTATCGGTGGCCGTTAACCTTTCCGCCAGTGACGTGGTGGATCGGCAACTAGCCGCTTACGTCGCCAGCTTACTGGAACGCTATCGCCTGACACCTGCCCGGCTGAGTATCGAAGTCACTGAAAGTGCTGTGATGCAGGATGTCGATGCCGCGATGGAAACGCTAATGGAACTCAACCAATTAGGGCTGCGCATTGCCATCGATGACTACGGCACAGGCTACTCTTCTTTGGCGCAAATCAAACGCCTGCCCGTGGATGAACTCAAGATCGATAAGTCATTCGTGTTGGCCATCGACTCTCAAAAAGACGACTTAACCATTGTCAGCTCGACCATCGAGATGGGTCACAGTTTAGGCCTGCGCTTAGTGGCCGAAGGCGTCGAGAATCGCGCCAGCGCCGAGCTATTAAGCAAGCTTGGCTGTGACTATCTGCAAGGGTATTGGATTGCTAAACCGATGCCTGCTGATGACATCCCCGCGTGGTTGGATAATTTTACGACGCTGTCACTGCCCCATCCTATGTCGTCCATCATAAAGACCCTGCAGAGAAAGCCATGAAGTCATTGCTACCCGTTTTTTCATCGTCCCGCTCGCTTTTGCGGCCTTCCCTTTGCGGCTGCCTAGCGATCGGTTTAGCACTTACTGCCGATTCTTCTTTTGCCGGTAGCCGCATTTTAGGCACGGGGGGAGTGAGTGCTATCGAAGGTGCGGCAGGCGGTGGCTTGTCGCCATGGGCCGTACTAACCAGCACGGCAAGCGAGCAGGAAGTGGGCGCTACCGCGTCTGCCACGCGCGCCTGGGTAGATGACTATCGGCTAACCGTCACCGGCGCTAGCCTGAATGTTTATGATCGAGTCGAGCTTTCTGTGGCACGTCAAACGCTGGATTTAGAAACGCTGGGGGGCGAGCTGGACCAAGATATTTATGGCGCTAAAGTACGCCTATGGGGCGATGTGCTTTACCACCCTTGGGGAATCTGGAGCATGGGGGTACAGCATAAACGGCTCGTGGATGGCGCCACCCCCACTGCGCTTGGCGCCAGCGACACAAACGGCACCGATGTCTATCTTAGCGCGAGTAAACTGCTGTTCAGCGCAGTAGCGGGCCGCAATGTACTGCTCAACGCCACCTTCCGTAATACCGATGCCAACCAAGGCGGCCTACTCGGCTTCGGGGGCGATCAGGGTAACCGCACCTGGGTCGCGGAAGGGAGCGTGGGGGTATTTATCACCCCTCAATGGGTGGTGGGGGCCGAGTATCGTCAGAAACCCGATAATCTAAGCGTGGCCAAAGAGGACGATTGGCAGAGTCTCTACAGTGCCTATTTTTTCAATAAGCATCTATCGCTAACGGGCGCATGGCTCGATTTAGGCGATATCGCTGGCCTACCCTCTCAGCGCGGTGGCTATCTCTCTCTTCAAGCAGCTTACTAAGTGGAACGCTATGATCATTCAGCCACGAAGCACCTCTTCACGCCGCTCGTTAATAGCGCTCTTGTTTGCCGTGGTGTCGTTGACACTGATGGGCTGCGCGCATCAATCGACTGCACTGACGACGACCTCCGCACCACTCTATGAACGCTTGGGTGGCGCAACGACCATCGATGCGGTGGTCGAAAACTTCCTCTACCGAATCGCCGATGACGACGATATGGTGGGCTTTTTTGCTAACACCAACATCGACTTTTTTGCCCAATCACTGGCCAGCCAATTATGCGATGTCAGCGACGGCCCGTGTCGTTATGAAGGCCCACCGATGGATCGTGCCCACCAAAACATGGGGTTGACGGATGTTCACTTTAATCGATTAGTGGAACACCTTGACGCCGCGATGGAAGAGGAAGGGATTGCCTTGGGAAATCGCAATGAATTACTGGGCAGGCTGGCGCCTATGTACGCCGACGTCATGCGTCTTCAGTAACCTGCCAGCCATCCCTACCGACCGCTTTCACTCGGTAGAGGGCTTTATCCGCGGCTTCGTAGGCGTGGGCAAAGGAGCGCTCATCTGCCGTAAAACAGCTGGCTCCGACACTTAACGTGACGCTCTTTTTATCGGGGTGAGCAGAGTGGGCGAAGTCAGCCTCACGCACCCCTTCGATGAGTTGTCGGCAGTAGCGTTTGAGCGTTTCAACGTCTGGGCAGTGGAGCAGCGCCGCGAACTCATCGCCGCCTAAGCGGTAGAGCTGCGCTTCCTGCTGGAGTGTTTGGCTAATCAAGGTGGCCAACTGGCGTAACAGTGTATCGCCCTGGGGGTGGCCATAAGCGTCGTTGTACTGTTTGAAAAAATCGATATCGATCATCACCAACCCTAACTTCTGATGCTGGTGGCTCATCACATCCTGATGCAAGGCACTGCGATTGCCGATCCCGGTCAGCGGGTCCCGCATGGCGCGCTGCATCCACTCAAAAGTCTCTTGGGTCGCCCGATCCGTGCGGCGTAGCTGGCGCTCATGCAGCCACCAAAAGACTAGCCCCATGATAAAAATCAGCAGGCTAGAGTAGGTCAGCACTAAATTATGCTGCCGGGTACTCTCAGAAAAATTATTAATCGCCTCACCACGTTGATCTAACTGATGCATCTCAATACGCGTTAAGCACTCGATAGGAGCAAACAACTCCTCGACGGCAGCGACACGATCAATTTCGCTCATTTCCAGCCATGCCACCAAGCGGTTTAAATCCATCAGGCTTGGCTCGGTGCACTCGTATTGACGGCGGTAGACATAAATATCGAATAACCCATACGCCAGCTCGATGTCGAGCATCGCGGCCTCGTAGGCGGCTTGCTCTGGCTGGTCATTTAAAAGTTCGACCTGGGCATCCTGCAAATAAACACGCGAGCGAGTGGCCAGCTGTTGGCCGGTCAAATTACCCGTTTGACTAAAGTAAGCCTGTATTTCGGGATAGACCCAGCGCGACTCATAAACAATCAGTACCATTAGCGCCAAAAAGCTCATCAAACTCAATGACAGCCAAGTAACGTAACGGTGTTGGCGAGTAAAAGTGCGCGGCTGCAAGGAACGCCGCTCAGCAGACTTAGTCTTGGATGTCACCACTTCGCCTCTATGCTTCGGATCATCCATATCCAATCATTAAAATCGCGCAAGTTATGTATATCACGTCCGCTATAGGCGCGTTCGACTAACCGTGCGGGCCCTCGGGTACGAATGGTTAATGGGTCGCCATCCTCGAAGGTTATTAAATACCAGTTGGGATCGTCCCACCCATCCAGCGTTACCTCGTAGTCATCCCAAGCGGTAAAGTGCAGGGCGGGGGGCACGGCGCCAAACTGATCGATCAAAAAGCGCCGAAACGACACTCCCTTCATCTCGACATCGCGCCCCTGATAAGGGTCGTAGAGGGTGAACGATGTGTCGGATATAGCGCGCAAGTCACTTAAGGGAATCTCTTGGATGACGTCGCCATTGATCAACTTGACAGTCTGCGCAAAGGCCGTCGAGGGAAGCGCAATAGCGAGAAACATCAGCCCACACGCCAACCAGTCTCGTGCTCTAACCCATCGGCTGCGCGGTAAGGCAAATGCATTCATGGCAAAGTTTCCTGATGTGTTCGTTACTTCAACGAACTCTACCAGAGCATGCACGCTATTGCTCTTCAACGGACGCGATGTCATTCAACTCTCGGTGACTTAACGCCCGGTGATTCAATCACATAAAAAAGCCAGCCCGTATTGGGCTGGCAACAGGAGGCTTACTAAGCACGCAAACCCCCTCCCCTGACGCGGTCAATGCGGAACAGGTCGGCTATTTCTTGCGTTCATCTTTACGCAGATGATCGCGAATGACGAAGCCGACCCAGCCCACCATAAAAGCGATAACCAACGCGACGGTAGCCAAACCGAATACAACTGTGTCATCCCAATACATGGTGAATTCTCCCGCCGTGATGTATGCGCCCATAATAGCCACACAACGGCAGAAGAATGCTGACCTGGATCAAGTTACGCGGGGCGAGGAAATGCGGCTGAGCAGAAAGTTGATGCGCGTCAATTTTTGCCGCCTAAAGCACTTAAAGCACTTTGCGGTCTTCCACTTTACTGTGCTCGGTGCCGGGCGGAAGCGGATGGCCTTTGGCCAGTTCTGCCCGGGTAGCGTCACGCACCTCTAAAATAGTGACTTGGTAGTTAAGCGTGCGCCCGGCAAGCGGATGGTTGGTATCCACGGTAACGCGATCACCATTGACTTCCAGCACGGTGACGATTTGTGGCCCGGCTTCACCTTCGGTTTGAAAGCGGCTACCGGGCACCAACTCAGCGTTACCAAAGGAGCCACGGCTGACTTCCTGAACCAAGGCCTCATTGCGCACACCATAGGCCTCGGCGGGCATCAATTGCACGCTTAGCTCGGCGCCAGCAGTTTGGCCCGCCAACGCACTCTCTAACCCGGGGACAATATTGTCGTGGCCGTGCAAATACTCCAGCGGTTTATCGCGCGCCTGGGAATCATCCAGTACCTGCCTGCTGCCATCGTTTAGCACATCGCGAAGAACATAGTGCAGCGTAACGACCTGATGCGCCGTAATCGACATGGAAAACTCCTCTCCGGTAAGCTGTCGGCGTTGTGATAAAACATACCCTAGTTTACCACTTGGCCGTTGCTAACGTCTTTCCCAGGAGTAGCGCTTAATGCCCAGCCCCACCCCCCAGCGCAGTTGGCTTGCTGCGCTGGCTGTTTATTGTCGTGCCCCGGTGATTACCATGCTGTTTTTGGGCTTTTCTGCTGGCCTGCCCTTTCTGCTGGTGTTCTCGACGCTTTCCGCTTGGCTGCGCAGTGATGGAGTGGAAGTGGCAGCTATCGGCTTTTTCGCGTGGATCGGCATGCTCTACTCCATCAAGTTCTTCTGGGCACCGGTCGTGGATCGGTTAGCGCTTCCGTTGATGACCCGCGTTTTTGGCCAGCGCCGCGGCTGGATGCTATTAGCGCAAGGGATGATAGCGGCCGGCCTGGTGGGGCTGGCCGGTTTAAGCCCGGTGGGGAACCTGGGGTGGGTCGCCGTGTTTGCGCTTTTGGTCGCGTTTGGCTCAGCCACCCAGGATATCGCCATTGACGCCTACCGCATTGAGTCCGCCGACGATGATGTCCAGGCTGCCATGGCCTCTACCTACATTATTGGCTACCGGGGAGGCCTGCTGGCCGCTGGCGCTGGGGCGCTGTATATCGCCGCCTCCGCGTCGTGGAACGTGGCGTATCTCAGCATGGCGGCGCTGATGGGCATTGGGGTGCTAACCGTGTTGATTCGCCCTGAGCCCAAACGGGCCTCACTCTCTATTCAGCTGATTCACGAACCGCGCGTACGCGCTTTTATTCGCGCCAGCCGCGGCAAGCCTAAGATATTACGCCGCCTGGGCGCCTGGAGCATTGGCGCGTTGGTCTGCCCGTTTACCGACTTCTTCAGCCGCTATGGGGTAAAAGCGCTGTGGATTTTGGTCTTTATTGCGGTGTTTAGAATCAGCGACTTGGCGATGGCCTCCATGGCAAACCCGCTCTATATAGATTTGGGGTTTTCACTGGCCGAGATTGCTAACGTGACCAATATATTTGGTATTGCGATGAGTATTACCGGGGGAATGCTAGGTGGGCTGTTTGTGGCGCGTTATGGCATTGGCCCTTTGCTGATTTTTGGAGCAGGGCTGGTCATGCTCACTAACCTGCTGTTCGCCGCACTGGCCGTGGTAGGCAACCAACTGCCCATGCTGGTGGTCACGATTATTGGCGACAACCTCGCCAACGGCTTGGCCAGCGCCGTGTTTATCGCGTTTCTTTCCAGCCTGACGTCTCGGGCGTATACCGCTACACAGTACGCGCTGTTTTCGTCGCTAATGACGCTACCGGGAAAGTTTTTGAGCGGTTTTGGCGGGCTGGTGGTGACGGCCCAGGGCTACCCGAGCTTTTTTGTGATCGCCACGCTGCTGGGGCTACCGGCCATCCTATTGGCGGTTTGGATCAGCCGAGACAAGCAGCTAGTGCCTGCCCCTAAGCCACGTTAAGTGGCTAGGGACAAGTGTAAGTGCTAATCCTACCGGCTAACGGTGCGCTTCCAACCAGTCGAGGGCGCCGGGTGTCGTGCGCCACTGGTCGCGCATCAGCGTCCGGTACTGCCAGGCTTCTGCCCGTGAGCCAGGGTCAACCTGGCCATCTGGGTGGGGCATGGAAGGTCGCGGGTTCTCAGCGCAGATAAGTTCTAAAGCGTAGCGATTATGGCCAAGCACATCGCCCAGGGCGGTCTCGGCCGCCTCTCGCTGCTCCAAACGATAAAGCGCCAAGGTTTTTCCCATGAGCAGCCCAAGTACCAGCGAGCCGTCATCGTCATTCTCTTCCGCCAGCGCCAGAGCTTCTTCGTTTCGGTCATCGCGCAGCAACTGATCCAGTACCAGTTCGCCCAACCCCAAGCTATCTTCCTGGTCGATCAGCAGCAGCTCTTCCGCCAGTTCGCGGGAGTGCTGACGCGCGCCTCGCTCCATGCCCACCACTAACGCCAAACCGGTGCGCAGCAGAATAGCGTTATCCGCATCGTCCCAGCACAGGTTGCCGTCCCCTTCGGCACGGGCCTGTTCCAACCAACGGGAAAGGCGCAGCGCCAAGGGTTCCAGTAAACTCGGCGCCATCCAGGGCAGGCTGCCAAAGCGGCTGGTGAGCGCCAGCGTCAAATCCTGCAGTACCTGAGGGGCATCCAACCACTCGGGGTGGGCGCACAGGGCCGACATCCACTCAATGGCATTGCCCCAGGGATCGTCACGAAACCCCAGCGCCACATCTTCATCCACCAGCACCTGAAACTGTTCATGCCAAGCGGCAAACAGCGTCGCTTCGCGCGCGCTGGTGTTATACAGCAATCGGTCGCTGTCAGGGTCGGCTTGAATATCGATTTTAGGCGCGGTAGGCAACGCGGCCAGCAACGCTTGAAGTGATACCAGCGGCGTGGCTAGATCTTCTTCTGCACTGAGCAGTTGATCGGCAAGTGTGGCGCCCGGATTTTCCGCTAGCGCGGCCAGGAAATCCAACTGGTCTTCTTCGAGTTCGCCCTGGCGAACCAGGCGGCGGTACCAGAAGTTAGCGCGCTCTTTGGCTTCCTGCTCGTGGCCTTCATGGAGTAACAGCATGGCTTCAATGTAAGCCAGCGTGGGGGAATCGGGCAGCGCCTGCTGGGCTTTGACAAAAGCGCCCCGAGCACTGTCCAAATCATCGTTATCGAGGTGCATCAAGCACAAACGCTCAAGCGCTACGCCGCGCAGAAACAGCGGTCCGCGCTCCATTACATCGTCGAGCAGGTCGGCACGTTTGCGACTGAAGCCGCGCTCTTGATAAATATCCAGCAGGATTTCAAAGGCAGGCTCGGCCTGTTCAGGCAGGCGCGACCAATCGCTGCCATCGAACAGCGATTCGAGAATTTGCATCGCCCGCCCCGTCTGGCCACTTTCAGCGGCGATAAGGCCGGCTTCCAGCAGCGCTTGAGGCGGTGCATGCTGGCTATCCAACGCCGCTTTCAGGGTGGCTCCTTTCCATTCCCGCAGCGAAAGCATCCACATCATCTGCTCGGGGATGTCGGTGGGAAATTCGACTTGGTAACAGCATTGCTTGAATTTACGCCCGGAATCACACCAGCACGGTTCATTGCGACCCGGCGTGGCCAGGGGCTCACAGGCGAAACTGAGCCGCTCTAGTGGCGTTTGCGACCACAATACCGGCGCCAGCGCCTGTGCCATCGCCACATCGCCTTCGAAGGATTCCGCACCCTTAGCGCGCACCCAGGTCATAAAATCCGGATAGTGTTCTTGTTGCCTGATTGCCGAGAGTGCCCCGGAGGCGAATCCCAGCAGTTGATCGACCCATACCGCCAGCATTGCCGTCTCCACTGCGTTAAACGATGTCTGCCAATAACCATGACTAAAATGAAAGCGGCATAGTTTATCACGAAGGCAGACAGCATCGCAGCGGCAATCGGTTGTTCGTTAGTGGGCGCGCGTTAATAGCGGCAGCGTGCGCGCATGCATATCCAACCGCGCGCCTAATCGCACCAGGTTCCAGTAGTGGCCGTTCAGCGCTCGGGAAAGCAGCAACGTGTCCGCGGGTGGTTGCAAACGATCCATCGCCGCCCACACTTTCGGGGTCAATTCACGTAACTGGCGGTGCACCCGCACATCGCCGAAATCCTGCTCGCCCGGTTCAAACAGCGGCGCGATGCAGTCAGCGGATTCACGATAGAGCGACAGCGGCGCCCCCTGCCCCTGGCGTCCGCCCATTTGCATTAGCGCTTCATCCATTCCCATGGGGTCGTGTTTTAGCGTGGCGTCGAGCAGTTGCATCATTGCCTTAATGTGCCCCTCCGGCACACTGATGACCGCCCCCAGGTCATAAATCACTAGTCGCCCTTCGGCATCGGCGGCAAAATTGCCCGCATGGGGATCCGCGTGCAGCTCGCCGTGGGTAAACAGCTCCTGGGTAATCCAGTCCGCCAACGCCTGCGCGATCCCCTGGCGCGTGGCATCATCAGCCTCTGCAAGTTCACGCAGCGGCGTGCCCTGCACATAGCGCATGGCCAACACATGCTGGCCGGAAAGCGCGGGCAGCGGCTCGGGGATCACCAGCCGCGGATCATCCTGATAACGCTCACGGTAGCGGGCCAGCGCAGCGGCTTCTGCGTGATAATCCAACTCCCCGCACAGGCTTTCGGCGAGCTCCTCAAATAGCGCATCCAGCCGCGCTTGCGGCACTTTGAACCAGCGGCCAAGACGCATGATACGACGCACCTGGATCAGGTCGCTTTCTAACACATCGGCAAGGCCTGGGTACTGCACCTTGAGAACGATCGTTTCACCTTCGTGAGTCGTCGCTCGGTGAACTTGGCCCATGGAGGCGCTGGCAAAAGGACGCTCTTCAATCTGACTAAAATAGTGATCAATGTCGCCATACTGTAATTCCAACGCCTCCCGGATACGCGGCCACGGCATGGGCTCGGCCTGGCGCTGCAGGCGGGACAGCTCTTCGGCAAGATCAGGCGGCAGCAAGTCATCCCACTGCGACATGATTTGGGCAAGCTTCATGGCGGGGCCTTTCAGTTCAGAAAGCCCTTCGAATAACGCTTCACCCAGGGCACGCCAATCCGCCTGACCGCCTAGCCGCGTTTTCAACAGCGCCCCACCGGTGCGTGCGCCCAACCCCATTAAACGCCGCGTTCTGCCTCGATCACGCATTATAGACGCCCCTTAATTAGCAAAGCGCTTATCAAGCCCATGGCTATCAAGTCGATTGCCCTCACTGAAAATATTTATACACAATCTGTACAACTTAACAGCAATAATCACTTACCGCATCACTATATTGAACAGCTTCCGCTGACACCAATGCTGGGCGCCGTCTGCTACCATAGACGCCATCAACGGATACGATGAAGGCTTCGCTGCTATGCGCCTGATAATTGCCGAAAAACCCAGCCTCGCCCAAGCCATTGCGAGCGCGCTCCCAGGGGCGGGAAAGCGCCAGGATGGCGCCATGGTATGTGGTGACACAACGGTCACTTGGTGCCTCGGCCACCTATTGGAGCAAGCGCCCCCGGAAGCTTACGACCCCGCCGATAAGCAGTGGCGGCTGGATCGACTCCCCATCGTGCCGCAGCAGTGGAAACTAATGCCGCGCCCGAAAGCGCGGGGGCAACTCGCGGTGATACGAAAGCTGATCAAGCAAGCCACCGATGTCGTACATGCTGGCGACCCCGACCGCGAGGGCCAACTGCTGGTTCAAGAAGTCATCGAATATATGAAGTATCGCGGCCCGGTACAGCGGCTATTGATCAGCGACCTCAACAAGCCTGCCGTTAGCCGCGCCCTCGCCAAGCTACGCCCCAATGCCGAGTACCAGCCGCTTTTTCAGGCGGCTCAGGCGCGCTCGCGAGCCGACTGGCTGTATGGCATTAACCTTACCCGCGCCTGGACGCTCACTGGCCGCCAAGCGGGGCACGATGGCGTGCTGTCCGTAGGCCGCGTGCAAACCCCGGTGCTGGGGCTGATCGTGCGCCGCGATAACGCCATTCGAGATTTCAAACCCCATCCATTCTACCCGCTGTGGGTAGATCTCAAGGTTGCCCAGGGCCAACTGCGCGCCTGGTGGGCACCCAAAGAGCACCAACCCCTTGATGATCAAGGCCGCCTGATTGACCGCAGGCCCGCCGATGAACTGGCGGCTCAGTTACCCGGCGCATCAGGGCACCTGACCAAGCTCGACCAGCAGGAGAAACGCCAAGCGCCGCCGCTACCCTACTCGCTATCGGCCCTGCAGGTAGACGCCGCCCGCCGCCACGGGCTATCCGCGCAGATGGTGTTGGATATTTGCCAGCGGCTCTACGAGCGCCACAAGTTGATCACTTACCCGCGTTCCGACTGCCGCTACCTGCCCGAGGAGCATCTTCAACTAGCCCAGCGCAGCCTCACTAGCGCCTGCCAAAACGATTCAGCGCTACAGCAGTGGCTCAATGGGGCAGACTTTACGCTGCGCTCTAAAGCGTGGAACGACAAGCAGGTGGGCGCACACCATGCAATCGCCCCCACCGGCAAACCGGCGGATTTCAGCCAGCTCTCCGACACTGAAGGCCATGTGTTTCGCTTAATCGTGCGCAACGTCATGGCGCAGTTTTACCGCCCGCTGCGCACATTTGAGGTCAAAGCGGAGTTTACGTTGCTAAACGAAGCCTTCCGCGCCCGCGGGCAAAGCATTCTCGACCCCGGCTGGAAGCCACTCTTCACGACCCGCGATGAAACGCCACCGCTGCCGCCGCTCACCGAAGGGGAGCCCTGCCAAGCAATAGGCGCAGGCGTTGAAGAGAAGGAAACCCGCCCGCCGGAACCCTTCACCGATGCCAGCCTGATCAAGGCCATGATGAACATAGGCCGCTACGTCGACGATCCCGATGTGCGCCGCACCCTTCGCGACACCGACGGTTTGGGCACCGAAGCCACCCGGGCGGGCATTATTGAAACGCTGGTACAGCGTGGCTATCTGGTGCGCCAGCAAAAAGCCCTACGCGCCACCAAACTCGGCACCGCCTTGATCACCGCCCTGCCCAGCGCCGTCAGCACGCCAGAACGCACTGCCCTATGGGAACAGCGCCTGCGGGCGATTTCCGAACAGCAAGACGACCCTGGCGCGTTTCAGCAGGCGCTGCTGGATGATCTACGTGGCTTACTGACCCACAGCGACGCAGCCAAACTTAGGCAGAGTTTGCAGAGCGCACAGGGTGAGAACTGAGCGACTGTAAAATGCAGAGGTACTGCTCAAAAGAGCAACACCCGAAGAAAAAGGACTGCTAGCAAAAAAAACACTACAAGCCGCACCACAACGACAGGAAAGCGAACCAACAGGAAGGGAAGCTGAAAGGTAAAGAAGCTGACTAATAAAGCTTACTTTGTTTCACTCACTTGGTGATAAAAGCACAATTTTTAAGCAGAGTGAAAAGTACTTCAGCTTCCCCACCAAATCACCAAAATAAGCGCATAAATAACCAGAGAGAGTAGTGTTACGGGCCCAAAGACACGGACTTTTTTACCTTCGAAAATGGCACCATTGGCGCCTTCAAGCTCAACCGCTCTATTAGCGAACTGCCTGTAGTGATAGCTAGCCAAAATCTCGAAGACAGCGAACAGCACAGCCACAGCTGTACCGATAAGGCGAGTATAGGAAACTCTCTCTACGCCCAGCCCGATCAAAGAGTAATGCGCGGTTAGCATTCCAACGGTTAAGGCCGCACAAACCCCCAGCATGACAAATCGAATAGCGCCAAGATGGCGAAGCTGATTCATCAGTTCGGAAAACTGAACGTCTTTTGAGATCATTGACATTGAATGCCCCGCTCAATTAACGAGAGCGAACGCTAAACCAACGGTGAATTGTTCTAAGTAAACTCGTCTTTCCCCCAACCAGCTATAGGAAATTAATACGGTTATTAAGCTGATAATGCTCGTGAATACTAAGACGCCGCATCGTCTGCCGTGCCACTAAAGTATTCTGATTTTCGAGGATTACCCATAGCACCAAGGCCTAAAACAGCGGTGCTACCGATGTGCTCAATTTTCAAAAACTCACTAGGGAAGAGCTCTTGTAGTCGGTCACGCTCTTTCTCAAATAGGCTTGATCAAGGCGCAACATAGGGCAAAAGCGCCACCTCTTCGTTAATCGCTCGGGTTAAGGATTGCACACTAGGCACCAACCCCACCAGCAGCCTTTCTTCGAAACGGTTCTAACTCATGCAAGAATCTTGTAAAGGTATCCTTGGGACGCTCTAGCCCATTTACAGCCAACACACGTGACGCCATGCCACGATGATTGCTGCCATGGGTTAATAAATGCAGAAGGATTTCATCGATAGATAGCTGCCCATCATCGCCATCAGTAAATCGGAAGGCGATGACACGCTCTAATTCGGTTGAGGAGGCTGACTCGGTAAACTTCACAAGCCATGCATCACTTTCTTCCATTCTCTCCCTGAGTTCAGAAAGCGTGGGCGTTTCGACCGTATTATCAGCGGCAAATTGCTCGTTCGTATTTGAAAGTCGGCTAATAAATAAGCTATCGACCACGGCAGTATGATTCAGTATGCGAATGAAGAAATTCACATCGTCGACAGGTAATAAGTGCAATTGGCGCTCACCAAGAGCGAGAAGCTCGCTGTTGGCCCATTTTTTATAACTAAATGCGTTTGCATACTGCATCGATTTTTCCCCTGTTCACCACGTCTCATCAACATTTGGCGGGCCGATATCAAGCTGCATATCCGGCGCAATATCCACTACACCTTGTACATGCTTTAGCCGTTCAGCCGTGGCGTCATCGGCTGAGCCGGTAATGCAGCCGATCTCCTCAAGGATGTCTTTGATGCTCAACCCCTCTTCACTGAGCCGCGCGGCCATGTCTTGAATAGGTTGGTCGCTGGAGATCGTGATGATCCAGAGCGCAATAGTTGGCATTGATGCTATCCCTCCAGTGAGCGCCACTGCCAGCTCAACCGGTGGGCGCGTAGCGGCAGTAGCTTTACTTTCATCAACCGTTAAGGTGCTTGTACTAAGCCTGCCCCGACGCGAGATTCCGGCAATGACAGTTCTTGCACGGAAGCCAGCAGTCGTTGCCATAGCTTGTTTCCCCGCAATGAGGGATCGGACTGAGCCCACAGGGCTGCGCAGCCTGCTACGTGTGGCGCCGCCATGCTGGTACCACTGATTGCCTTATGGCGAGTGGGCCGTGGCCATGAGGAGAAGATATCGCGCCCAGGCGCGGCAATCTCTACCTTGCCATAATTCGAGAAATTGGAGGGCTTTAGGCTGGGATCAAGAGACGCCACCGACATCACGGTAGGCGAATTGGCAGGTGCGCCGGTGTTGGTCGCTGAATTTCCTGCTGCGGCGATAATCAGACAACCGTTACGCAGCGCCGCTTCGCCCGCATGGGTGTAGGCAGCCTGCACCGGGCTCTGACTGCCCAGCGACATCGAGATCACTTCACACCGATTGGCGATGGCCCAGTTCAGGCCAGCCAGAACGCCCGCCCCGGTACTGCTGCCGGAGTTGGTCAGCACTTTGCCGACGTATACCTGCGCTTCGTACGCGATCCCGTAACGCTGCGTGTTTTCAGCGGGGGCTTTAGGCCCACAGGCGGTGCCGATACAGTGCGTCCCGTGCCCATTCATATCTTGCACCGGCTCCCCAACGAAGGAGCGTGTCACGAACTCGCGGCCAGCGAAATCTGGGTGGCCAAGATCCATCCCGGTATCCAGCACGGCCACTTTAATGCCTGCGCCGCTCCAGTGGCTCTGCGGTACCTTGCAGCGAGTTAACCCCCATGTCGGCTGCTGGGCATCAGCCTCTGCCTCCTCTTCGGTTTCATCTAGATCAAGTTCAACTCCCAGGTCACGCGCAATGGCGCTCGCTGCCCGCAAGAAGCCACGCAGATACTCTGCGCTTTTAGGATCCGTGTTTTTAGAGCCAGCGTTTTTAAAATCCGGGTTTTTAAAACCAGAGCTCTCAGAAAACGCAAAGTACTCAGGCTCGATGATTTCGATGGGGCTATCTACGGACACCTTATCCAGCGCACTCATGCCGTGGCGCTCTAAGGCATCACCGCCCACCAGCGCCACGCCCAGCTCTGCAAACACCATCGCTTCGGCATCGCCAGCGTCTTCCAGGGTGACAGCCTGATCGGTAAAGTCACGGGCATCGGCTACCCGAAAGTTTTGGGCTTTTAACGATTTGATGCCCTCTTCCACCCATCCTTCACGAAAGCTGATTAGAAAACGGCCTGTTTCCAGGCAACTGCCACCCCGCTCCAGGGCCGCTAACAGCAACTTTTCAGTGCTACATGAAACGGTGGCAGACGAAGGAGTGTTGCCTGAAGGGGTATTACCGTTTCCGCGGCCTGTCGGTTTTTTCGCCATGGTTGACCTCCATTTCCCTGGCTTTCATGCGTGACTGCTCAAGTATTTGCCTCTCAAAGGCAAAACACATCTCATGCAGCCACTCGAGCTTTCAGCTTAACGCACCTAAGGATCTTCGCCAGATTGGTTGAAGTCAGCGGGGATAGACTCGTCATCCCGAAGCGTGAGTACCTCGACCCCGGAAGCGGTAACCGCCACCGTGTGTTCCCACTGGGCTGACAATGTTTTGTCGCTGGTCACCACCGTCCAACCATCCCGCTTGGTTTTAATTTTGGCCCTGCCCTGGTTGATCATGGGCTCGATGGTAAACACCATGCCCTCTTTTAATACCAAGCCTCTGCCTTTCTTGCCGTAATGCAGCACCTGGGGCTCTTCATGCATCTCACGACCTATACCATGGCCACAATATTCGCGTACCACGGAGTAGCCATGCGATTCGGCATGTTGCTGAATGGCGAAACCGACATCACCTAACGTTGCGCCAGGTTTCACTGCTCGTATCCCCTGCCATAGGGCCTCATAGGTTTTATCAACCAGCCGCCTTGCATAGGGAGTGACATCGCCAATCAGGTACATCTTGCTGGCGTCGGCAATGAAGCCGTCTTTCTCCAGGGTAATGTCGACATTGACGATATCGCCCGACTTGAGGATTTGCGTATCGGAGGGTATGCCGTGGCACACCACATGATTCACGGAGGCATTCAATACGTACTGGTAATCGTACTGGCCCTTACTGGCCGGGCGAGCCTTCAGTTGATCGACGATATAACGCTCCGCCCAATCGTTAATCGCCATGGTGGAGACCCCAAGCGCAATCCGTTGGTCAAGATGGCCGAACACCAATCCGAGTAACCGACCGGCTTCTCGCATTAAGCGCAACTCTTCCTCGCTTTTCAGCGTTACCTCACTCACCGACCACCTTCCTGACGTCTACGTCGGCTTGCTTCATCTGCTCGCGCATAATGTCAGAAAAGGTCATTCCTGGATTCGCCTCAGCCAGCATACCGACCTTGATCCAATACTCCGCCTGGGCATTGATTGAGCGCACCATTACCGCGCTCGCTTTGCGAATATCTTCGTGTAACTGGTCATTGATTTTTACGATACCCATCACAGCACCTAATATATGAAACGATTACAAATCATATATGGATCATATATTGAGTATGTGATGCCAGCAAGGCTGGCCTGTTACGTTAAGCTGCCACGCCGATAAGGCTTCACCACCAACCAGCTTGCCAGCACTAAGCTGCCAAACAGGGTATAAACCACCACAAACACCCACGGCGGCAACTCGAAATAAAGAACGCTATGTAGCCAATATTGAATAAATGAGCCCGAGTAGGTGGCAGCGCCCGCCTCTGCCCTTAGCGCCATTTCCCAAGCGGTTAACGGGCAAACCACGCCCAACCAGGCTTGGATCACCACATAGCCAATCGCGCACAGGTGAACGATGCGGAAAACGCGATTGCGCACCCACCGCCAGTTGAGAAAATAACCTGCATACACTGCCAATAAACCCACCACTACGAAGGCTACGAACAGCACGTGGAAAATAAGGATAATGTCAGCGAGCAGTAGAAGCAGTACTGACTGCATAAAGAATGGTTACCTGCTTTTGGGGCAATGGGTTGAAACGTTGACGGCAGAAGTGGTGAGTGGGTTCTTTAATTTTGTTGCGTTACTCTCCCTCGACTCCGTAGGGGCAATCTCAATAAACAGCATGCAAGGCGTACACTCAGAGTAGGTAAACGGGCCCGCCCAATCCCCTAACAATAAAGACTAGAAGCAGTCAAAGCTGCTACCTCAATACGCCTATTGTGATCCACCACATTTCACGTGGCAGGCGGCAAGTGTGGTACCCAATCGAGAACGCCGAATGTCTCAGCGCTTATCCATACAACAAAAGCCGCGTAAACCACTAGCAGTACTACACACTCCCACCGAGAGAGGATCATTTTTGTTCGCATCATCAGAAATAGCAGCACTGTCGCCGCCGTGAGTGCCGCCATCATCGGGGCCGTGATGGAAAAGTTGATAGCCGCGGTGCCAGCGATCAACACACCGGCAGGAATGCATACCAACAGATCGAACGTATTGCTGCCCAACACATTCGCAATACTGACAATCCCCCGCCCACTGCGTGCAGCGCGGATGGACACGAAGGCATCCGGGATCGAGGTGCCTGCGGCTACTACGGTGATGCCCCAGAGAAAGCTTGGCGTGCCAAAGAGGGTGCCGAAGTTGATAGCAGCCCTTACCAACCCTTCTACACCGATCACAATCACGACTAATGAGACCGCCAATAAGCACCATTCCCGGCCTGGGCGGATGTTGCGATCATCCGTGTCTGTCTTATGGTCGAGGCTATCCTGGTATTGAACAAACAGGTAAAGCCCATAGAGCGCCACCGGCAAGAGTGCCAACCAGCGCGTCATCTCACCGCGGATAACGCCTTCGGTACTACTGGGCAACGGTTGGTAGATCACTGCAAAAGAAAAAGTCAGCGTAAGAACCGCCACCGCAATCATATAAAACTGCGCTTCTTTATAAACTAAATCTCGGTTGGCCTGAAGCGGTTCACGGCTTACCAACCCGGCTAACGCAGGAATCACTAATATATTGAAAAGTGCAGAACCAACGATAGCGGCTACACCGAGTTCGAATTCACCGTGGATAAGCGTAGAAATCACGGTGGTCGAGAGCTCTGGAAAGCTCGATCCCACTGCTGCTACGACCGCTCCCTGAACGATATCGGGCAACCGATAATAAGCCGCCAGCCGCTCGCTGGAGCGCTCCAACAAGCCACTGCCACGCCACACAACCCCTGTCGCCACTATCGCAACAAGTACCCAGAATAAAACCTCCGTCATGAATACCCACCTTACGCATTGCATTGAGTTCTACAGTGTAGCGTTACGCAAACAGCGGGCCAGTCGGTATTTTCCCACGATGGCTAAGAGGTTAGCGCTTGGCTATTAAACTGAGGCTAGGGAAGTTACGCCAGCAAGCGTAAGGCTAGAATGGTTTGGCTTGTCATCACACTTCGTTTACGCTGCGGCGGGATTCAATTATTCAGAAAGGAAGACACCTATGAAAGTTAGCGCCCGCACTGTTTTAAAAGGCACGGTACTCACCGTTAACGACGGTGCCGTCAATTCTGAAGTCACCATGGAGCTACCGGGTGGCGAGCAATTGGTTGCAGTAGTTACCTGCGAAAGTGTTAAAAACCTGAATTTGGCGCCCGGCAGCGAAGCCATTGCGCTCATCAAGGCACCCTGGGTAATGCTAATGACCGACGCAGACGGTATACGGCTTTCCGCGCGTAACTGCTTAAAAGGCAACGTGATTAGCGTCAGCGATGGTGCTGTGAATGCCGAGGTCGTCATCGAACTCTCCGGTGGCAGCCGCGTGAGCTCTATCGTCACCCGCGATGCCGTTGAAGAGCTGGGCTTAAAACCAGGCGTGAGCGCGTCAGCCGTTATCAAGGCATCGCATATCATTTTGGCCGCTCCCGCCTAACGGTTTTAAGACACCTTGGCCGCCTGGCGACGCAACCACGCCGCTCGAATCGCTTCGATCGCCATACCGGCGAGTAAGCCTAAAAAAGCATCGGCCCATAACGTCACCAGCGCGGTGACCCCGATGACAGGCCAACAAGACGGTTTGGCTGTTCGAAGGCGTTTCGTAAACGCCAGCTCTACGGCAGCCACTAACAGCAAAGCACCAAGACCCGCCGCCGGAATAGCCGCTATCAGCGCTATCCCGCCCCGTGGCACATCGGTAACGCCCCTAGCGGCACTAGCAACAGGTTAGCAAAGCCAGAGCTAATAGAAAGCCGAGCAGGCGTCACGCGTTGCGATTGTTCCCCAAAATACTCTTCTGCCATCAGCGCAGTCAGCAAGATGGCATTGGTTAATGTCAGGGCTAACTGCGGCAACACCAGCGTTGAAAACCCCTGCTGCCAAGCGTTCAGATCCGGCAGTGCAGGCAACGCAAAGGTAAATGAATCGTCAATATTGAGCGCTAAATCGGGCGCCCCCACCCCAACACCGACAGCAACTGATACACATAACCCCAGCAGCGCTGCAGGAAAGTGCGGCATGGCCCGCAAGACGATGACCAGTACCGCCAAGGTGATGAGCCCCACCAGCAAGGATGTCCCGATCAGCTCTAAACTCATGCTGGCAAGTAACAACCCCAGCCCCAGCTGAAGGCCGCTCAACACCGACCTGGGCACAAGCCGAGACAGCCCATTAACCCACCCCGTTACGCCGAGTAGCAGTAATATAGCGCCGATCATCACGCCACTTGCCACGAGGCTCCCAGCCCCCACTTGAGTGGTCAATAAAACGGCGGTGACGGCTTTCATCGGCTGTACCGGGATCGGCAGCCGATAATAAAAACCTGTGGCGAGATAAAACGCAGCAAACCCCAGCAGCACCGGTAGTGGCGCCAACCCTGCCACCCCAATCGCCCCTAGGCTGAGTGGCAAGAGCGTCCCTAAATCACCTAGCGCGCCGCTCGCATCTTTCACTAGGCGATGTGGAGATGAAGCCATAAGGTCCCCGCCGTTAATGTCTGAACTTTTTATCGTGAATACAAAGCCAGCAAGAAGCTGAAAATTTATTGCCAATCAAAGAGCTCAAACAGCCTCGATGAACTCGTTTTCTTTAATCTTAGAAACGAACCTGTTTTGCTATGTTCTTAGCTGCATATATTACGTATTTTACTAAATCCCAAACTTGAAGATATATAATGCTAACTAACAACATAGAAATACAGTGCCTAGTGACGAAAGGAGTAACCAAGCGCTCTTTAAAAACTGGGATCGGGAAGGCATTGCTGGTTTGGTAGGGAACGACGTGAAGGCTGACTCGCAGTATCAGCGGGCAGAAAATCTAATAGCTATCTAAAGAGAAGTAGTCATTTAGGCGGGGAAGTATTGAACAGTCACATTGGCCGAAACTGCCGACGATCTCCCCCGTTTGAACGACTGGGGAGATCGTCTAGCTTGCAATGATAGAGGTGTCTTTCGTTAAAGCGAGGCGATCATTCGGGCGTTTGCGCTTCGTCGCGGGCCACTCGCAGCGACGTAATTTCAACGCTGAGCGCATTCCGCGTTTCTTCTAGTTCGCTTACCTGATCACCGACCGCGTCAAGTTGGCTATTGGCCTCTTCGATGTCGGCATTTAACGCTTCAAGCTCCGTTTCAATCTGGCTACGGGCCTCTTCTGCCTCTTGACGGGCCTGTTGCGCGGCATCGCGAGCGGCTTCGGCCTCTTCAACCTCGGTGTTAAGCGCTTCAAGCTCTGCTTCAGCCTGGTTGCGGGCCTCTTCCGCTTCTTGACGCGCCTGCTGTGCGGCCTCGCGAGCGGCTTCTGCCTCTTCGATGTCAGTGTTTAACGCTTCAAGGTCAGCTTCAGCTTGGCTACGGGCCTCTTCTGCTTCTTGCTGCGCCTGCTGAGCAGCATCGCGGGCGGCTTCAGCTTCTTGTTTGTCGGCGTCTACTTCGGCGTACTCTTCATTTAACGCTTCAAGGCTATTCTGCCTGTCATCTACCTGCTCGGTGAGGCTTTCTATTTCTTCTTCACGGGTTTCACGCTCACCGCGTAAAGCAGTCAAATCTTCTTGGGCATTGGCAATATCGGCGCGGGTTGAAGCAAGTTCAGCCTCAGCTTCCGTTTGCTCAACTTCAAGGGCGTTCATTCGCTGCTGCAGAGTGGCCAAATCCAGCTCGGCGGCTTCCACTTCAGACATCTCCGCCTGAATTTGCTGGTGCTTGCGCTCGGTTTCTGCCAACTGAGTTTCCAGCGCTTGTAAATTGTCTTGACGCGTTCCGGCGATGGTGTGCGCCACCACAGCCCAAACCAACGCAATGACCGCGATGGCCAAGACCACTCTGACGCGATTATCGCGCAACAATGCTAACGTTGATGGTTTATGAGTCCCTGTCATTGGTGCAATCCTCTCGCTTGAGTGCTGTCGCTACATGGGTGGCTAACGTGTGCGCGTTAGCGGATCGTGATCTGACCCAGCCGTTAATATGAAGGAAAGTTTTTGATTCGGCTAGAAACGCTCATTCAACCCACGGCGATATGACACTTGTTAAAACACACACAGCCGATTAACGCCGGTACCGACCCCCTAAGGTAATACTTTACCGGTCATGTCATCAATCACGCATCAACTGGTGAGATTGAGCTGCCAGTAGCCCACGTCATGCCACTGTCCGAACTTGAAACCAACTTTTTCAAATTGGGCCACTTTTTTCATACCCATTTTCTCGTGCAGAGCGACACTGGCAGGGTTGGGAAGCGTGATACCGCCAATCACCGTCTGAATACCACTCTCTCTGAGCTTGGCAAAGAGTGTTTCATACAACGATGCGCCCAGGCCTCTGCCATGCGCCTGTTTAGCAAGATAGACGCTGGCTTCCACTGCGAATCGATAGGCACTTCTCTCCTTCCATTTCGTCGCGTAGGCGTAGCCCATCACCGTGTCGTCTTCCACTGCGACGATCCAAGGTAAACCTGCGCTTTGCACACTCTCTATTCTTTGTTGGATCACTGCCCCCGGCACCGGTTTTTCTTCAAACGAAATAGCGGTATTTTCGATGTAGTGATTGTAAAGGTGTGCGATAGCGTCTGAATCACCCTTTTCAGCGTCTCTGATCATGGTTTGTTCCAAATATTTGGGGGTTAATGTCATCTTCAAACAACTACTCTATAGGCTGCTTGATAATCAGCGCCAACAGATTAACGCCCGCGACCAAATCAAAACCTTCAGCGACATCGCCTAACGTCCCTGCCAAACGCCCCTCACAAAACATCATTCCGCGATAGAAGTAAGCAGTTTTTCTCACGATTGATAACATAGGCACAATAGGATCGCCGGTATCGACGTGACGTATCATTTATTCGTTAAATTCAGGATCAAAGCAAGGGAGTTGCACATGAAGCACCGTGAAAGGCTTGGAAAAATTGGGCGCCATAGTTTTTCTTTACTGGCTCGGCTTGGCCGCTATGAGCTCGCCATGCTGCTTTGCGTTGCGGTACTTTCCGGCGGGGTGTGGGGATTCGTCGCGCTGGCCGATGAAGTCACTGAGGGGGATACCCAGACCGTCGATGAGAGCCTGCTGCTCGCCCTTCGTAATCCCGCCGATCTTAGCGACCCGATCGGGCCAGGCTGGGTCGAGGAAATGGGGCGCGACTTTACCGCGCTTGGCGGTGTCGGCGTACTGGTACTCATCACGCTGGGCGCCCTGGGCTACCTGTTACTCGCCGGACGCTATCGCGCGGCCCTTTTTGCCGCGATTGCGGTACCCGGCGGCATACTTCTCAGCACCGTGATGAAGCTGGGCTTTGATCGCCCTCGCCCGGATCTGGTGCCACATGAAGCCATGGTTTACACCGCAAGCTTTCCCAGCGGCCACTCAATGATGTCTGCGGTGACCTACCTCACCCTGGCCGCGCTACTCACCCGCGTACAGCCCGCACTGAGGCTGAAGGCTTACCTTTTGATTCTGGCGATATTACTGACCCTGCTGGTCGGCATAAGCCGCGTCTATCTTGGGGTCCACTGGCCAACTGATGTTCTTGCCGGTTGGACAGCCGGAGCAAGCTGGGCAGCGCTGTGCTGGATCGTAATGCGCTGGATGCAGCGGCGCGGGCAGGTAGAGACAGGCGTTAGCAGTTCTTTCACTGAATAACGTGGCTAAAGTAGCGCTGGGCAACACAGTGGATGTTGTCCAGCCATCTGCAAGAAGGAATCTTCTGTTTGTAGCCAACAAAAGGTGCTGATGACATTTAGGCTAGCCAGCCGTTACGGTTCATCTATCCGCTAAAAATATAATGATATTTTAAAGCTGAAAAATAAGCCTAACGCTTTAGATACAAAGGATAAACTTGCAGCGGAAACAGGCTCAGCCTGTCAGTCACCTTGTTATTTCCTGGTGATTTCATCAGACCAAGGAAGAGCCAGCTTTTACTTTTAAGTAGGCTCATCAATATAATCATGCGCCCTGACACTTTTTGCGCTAATATCAGCCCTCGAAAGCTGCCTTCATACAGCTTAATAAGTCAAACAATTATTTTATAGAGGCAAATATAATGAGCAAAGGCCAAGACAGTAAAAAAAACACTAAGAAGAAACCACTTTTAACAGCTAAAGAAAAGAAAGCTGCAAAATCATCAAAGAAAAGCGAAAAAAATGTGCTAGGTAATTAAACCAGCTTAGCAAGCTGAGCATCCCGGTGCCCTGCCAAGACTATTACCAAACATGCGATATTGTCTAGGCACCGATTATATTAAATCAACCTCGCCGCCCCACTCATCATTTAAACAGCCACTTTACGCGCCAACCTTTCTGGTTTAATTGACCACCAAACAAACCAAGCCAAGAAAAACTGTAAAGGTAAGCGAGCATATAACAACAATTTGTGTAACTCTGGGTATTGCTCAGGATGTAACGCCATATTGATATTGGCAGGATAGACCGCAACTATTAAGGCGATTAAACCACATGCGGCCCACAAACGAGTTTTGGGTACCAGAATACCAATGGCTCCGGCTAGTTCAAACACACCGCTAATCCATACCAACTCTTTGTGATAATCCAGATAATCAGGCATTGCCATTACAAAAAAATCAGTAAAAGAAAAATGAGCAAAACCACCAGCAAAGAAAAACAAGGAAATAATGAGTAACGGAATTCTTGGCATATCACGCCTCTGTTGCGGGGGAGATTGAAGCCAATAAGTAATCCCAGCGACAAATATTTAAGCACTGGAAGCCGACTTGGATGGTGATAATTGCATTAACTGTCTGATATTAAATTAGCTGCTTGAGATTGTAGAAGTGCTAGCATTTTTTTGGCGTTGACGGGGTGGCTTAACAAATATCCCTGCGCAAAAGGACACTCCATTTCGCTTAAACGCTGTAATTGAGGCTGAGTCTCTACACCTTCTGCGGTGATATCAATATCCAACGCTCGACCCAAAGACAAGATACTCATCACGATAGCGTCGCTGCGATGAAACGTCATCATTCTGGAGACAAATGACTGGTCGATTTTTATGGCGTTAATGGGGTAGCGATCAATGTAGCCGAGTGCGCTGTAGCCGGTTCCAAAATCATCCAATGCGATACGCACACCGATCTCTCGGATACTCTCCAATACTTGCGCTATGGCTTCGGGTTGGTGAAGAAAAACAGACTCAGTAATTTCAACCTGAAGATCTTGCGCATCAATACCCGTCTCAGCAAGAATCGCTTTTACTTGGTTAACATACCCTGGCCGATTAAGCTCAACACCTGACACATTTACGTTTAGGTGTAGTTTCATCATGGGAAACGCAGTCTTCCAGCGCTTTAGTTCTGAACATCCTTCTTGCATAACCCAGTGACCCAGTTCGTGAATGACGCCAATATCTTCAGCGACAGAGATGAAGCGGTCTGGAGACACTTGACCTAGCACTGGATGACACCATCTAATTAACGCTTCTGCACCAGATATCTCGCCTGTAAAGATGCTATAAATTGGCTGATAAGCCAGCGAAAATTCATTATTTGCCAAGGCCTGCTTTAGCGCATTTTGCATCACTAACGCATCGATAGCTGCCTCACGCATCGAGACATCAAACAAAGCCCATCGGCCTCGTCCCTGCTTTTTGGCTACATACATGGCAATGTCTGCATCTCGAAGCAGGTCATCTGGCGAAGCATGCGTTACATCAGCAGTCACGATGCCTATGCTGCAAGAGGTAAAAATATCCTGCTCATCAATCACAATCGGGAAACTAAATTGATCGACAATACGCTGAGCAAGCGCGTTTGCTAAAGCTTGTTGATGCTCACCAACCAGCAGAATGGCAAACTCATCTCCGCCCACTCTGGCTAATACGTCCTCTTCTCTAATAGAGTTTTCGAGGCGGCGGGCAACCTCTTTCAGAAGTATGTCGCCCGCACGGTGGCCCAAACTGTCATTTACAAATTTAAATCTATCAATATCCAGACAAAGCACCGTGGCGGCCGGTGACGGTTCTTGATCGCTATCATTGAAGCGATCCAACAAAAGCGCCATCAGGTATGCCCGGTTATGCAGCGTCGTTAGATCATCATGGTAAGCGGCATACGACAACTCGGCTTCAATGCGTTCCCGTTCCTCTAATCGGCTTTGTAATGCGACCTTTTCTTCACGATCAGCAAGAGCCTGTATGGTTAAATGCTCAGCATTTTTACGCTCAGTGATATCTCGCTGCACGGATACCCAATGCGTGAACCAGCCTTTCTCGTTGGCCACGGGAACGATGCTTAACTCGACCCAAAATTTACTGCCGTCGCGGCGCGTATTAAGGATTTCTACTTCAATTGGTTGCCAGCTTGAAAGCGCCTTTCGAATGAGATCCAGCGTTGCACGGCTTGTTTCTTCACATTGAAGTATGCGCGGCGTCTGCCCGATCACTTCGGATAAGGTATATCCAGTCGTCTTTAAAAAAGCCGGATTGCAATAAACGATCCTTGGCCCAGGCTCATCAATGGGCTCAGCCTCTGTAATCAGGATCGCGTCTTTCGCATTAACCACCACTGACTCGAGCAAGCGGAGGCGTTCGATGAACGTTTTTTGCTTCGGGAGGAGTAACCCTGATTGTAATTGTAGGGTTTGCCCAATCAGCGCAGCATGCGTCTGTAAGGCATACACTTGTGCTGTGCTCAATCGTTGTTGCAGTGAGGGACTGGTTACTAATAGCACCCCTATAATTTTGCCTTCTTCACCCCATATCGCTACCCCAACAACGAATTTATGCCCAAGGCTTCGCAGCTGGTGAAAATAGTCAGGAATAGATTGCCCTAAGGCGTCATTGATGATAATGGGCTGCTGATTTATTAGGCTCGATTTGAGCCATCTTTCAATGGCCGTATTAATCGAAAACGGTATCTCACCGCCGTAGCTAGCTAAAAGGTTCCAATCAGCCTCAGTACCGCCGACCAGAAACCCGTTTGGGCAATCTGCCGAGTAAGCTGCTGCCTTGGCTAGCAAATTCAACGCATTCTGATGGGATTCGTCGAGACCTAAAGCCATTTTAATTGCCTGTAAAGATTCTATTACTAGAAAATATCAAGAAACAGTCAGCAATAATTTAAAATTATAATACTCATCGCAAATAAATAGTATTAGACGGCAAGTACACCATAAAAATCCGATAACATCAGCATTATAGATGTCATCCAAGCTGATTTTGCTTATTCGAGTGGAGAGAATCATTCCAGATGCTGCCAAGCAAGGGAGGCCACCTATTTTTTGTCAGTCTAAAACATTAGAAACGTGCCAATTTTGAGCAATCGTCCTTTTTTTATGAGCATTGCAGAACGTTACCGACGAAGAAAATAGCTAGGTGGGGAGACTACAGTTCAATGCTACTTTGGGTGGCCACACCGTGCAAAAGCACTAACGTGTCCTCTCTTTATCCCTGGTAGCATAAAACAACAGAGCGGCACCATTAAGTGCCGCCCTGTGACGTTTTTACTGTTTTATAGTAACGATCGCAATGCAACGATAACTATGCCTCCTTATGCACGCTGCATTTTTCAAGCGAATCGGCTAGCTGACGCAGCAGCTGGTCGTACAGCGTTGGCCCGAGCGGCAATTCAACGCCCAAGGGGTCGATAATGCCCATCACAGCCGGTGTATCGCCAAAGACATTTTTCACCATCGTAGCGTTGAATTGAGGCTCACTGAATACGCAGTGAATATCATTTTCCCGCACATGCTGCTGCAGAGCTTCAATGCGCGCCGGGCTGGGATCAGAGGCATCGCCCAGTGAAATAGCGCCTGCGGAAGAAACGTCAAAACGCTGCTCAAAATACTGGTAGGCATCGTGGAAAACCACAAAACGCGGTGCTGGTTGCTCAGCAAACTGGCTTTCCAGTGCCATTTGCAACGCCAGCACATCGGCTTTGGCCTGGGTGGCGTTGCTATGGTAGGTCTCAGCGTTTTCAGGATCCATCGCACTTAAACGACCAGCAATGGCATCTAGCCAGAGGCGAGCATTTTGCGGGTCTAACCAACCATGAGGGTCTTCCCCATCATGATGGTGGTCGTGGTCGTGGTCGTGGTGATTATGGCCATCATGATCGTCATGAACACCCATGAGATCAATCGATCGATCGCGGTAATTCAGCACCTGCGTTTCTTCTAACGCCATCAGTTGCAAATGTTCGGCATCTGACGCTAATGACGTCAGTGGGCTAGCAAGCCACGGTGTTAAGTCATTGCTAACCCAGACCACTAGTTCAGCGTCATCCAGCGCTTGTGCTTCTGAAGGACGCAGCGAGTACCCATGGGGAGAAGCGCCCTGTTGCATAAACAGCATAGGCTCCCCCAACTCCCCCATCACCTTACTGACCAGCGAATGCACCGGCGGTATGTCTACTGCAACTTTCGGCACATCGGCCATGGCGGCCAATGGAAAGCCCAGCAGTATCGGCAACGTCATACGGGTAAGTGGTTTTTTCATTTCATGCGCTCCTTTTTAAGTTGTTTCGTTTTGCTGACTCGTTAACCTCTTGGCACTCGGACAATTTATGTTATAACATAACAATAAATCAACTCGGAGCTTGTTATGTTTTCGCGTCTCTCAACAAAAGGCATACCGGAATCCTGCACCTCGTTGACAGACAATGCGTTGGTGAGAACCGATCAGTTGACGGTTCGATTTGGACAACAGCCGGCCCTGGAAAACATCAACCTGTCGCTAAAACCAGGCCAAATTGTCACCCTCATTGGCCCAAATGGCTCCGGCAAATCAACATTGGTCAAGGCGCTGATAGGTGCTATCAAACCTTCCGCTGGTCGCATTATTCGCTCTCAGCATCTGAAGATCGGTTATGTGCCGCAACGCCTGCATCTCGATCCTACTTTTCCAATGACGGTGCATCGCTTTATCAATCTTCCCAAACGGCATGCCAGCCATGACATTGCCGAAGCTCTAGAGCAGGCGGGAGCCGAACATCTGCTGAATGCAGCCATGAATCATCTTTCTGGAGGCCAGCTGCAAAGAGTGCTATTGGCTCGCGCGCTACTATCACGCCCCTCTTTGTTGTTGCTGGATGAAGCCACCCAAGGGCTAGATCACCGAGGTGTTGCCGAGTTCTACCAACGCATTGAGCAGATCCGCCAACGCTCCCAATGTGCGGTGCTGATGGTCAGCCACGACTTACATGTGGTCATGCGCACGGCAGACCACGTGATCTGCCTCAACAGGCATGTCTGCTGTGAAGGACAACCCGAGAAAGTCGCTGCATCGCCTCAGTACCATGCACTTTTTGGTGACCAAGCGGCTAGCACACTGGCTTTCTATCGTCACCAACATGCGAGCCCGCAAGACAAGGAGAGACTGCGTCATGCTGGATGACTTCTTGTGGCGCGCTGCATTGGCAGGGCTCGGTGTGGGGTTAGCAGCCGCGCCACTGGGATGCTTCGTTGTTTGGCGGCGAATGGCCTATTTCGGTGATGCCACCGCCCATGCGGCTATTCTGGGGGTGGCTTTGGCGCTGCTATGGAATCTCTCCATTTTCGCCGGTGTGATGGGCGTTGCTCTGCTGATGGCCTTTTGTGTGTCGACGTTGAGCGGCAAAGGCTATGCCATGGACACCTTGCTAGGGGTGGTCGCGCATTCCGCCCTGGCCATTGGGCTGGTGGCCGTTTCCTTTGTTTCCAGCGTGCGTATTGATCTGCATGCTTACCTGTTTGGCGACATCCTGGCCGTGGGCAAAATCGACCTGGCGGTTATCTGGACGGGGGCCGTTCTCGTCATCAGCCTGATGGTATGGCGTTGGCAGGCGCTTTTAACCGCAACCCTCAATGAAGAACTCGCCTATGCCAGCCACATCAACCCGCGTCGTGAACAGCTGGTGTTGACGGTAGCGCTCGCCATTGTGGTAGCCGTCGCCCTCAAGGTGGTCGGCGCACTCTTGATTGCTGCGCTCTTGATTATCCCTGCCGCCACGGCGCGACCTTTCAGCCGCACGCCGGAACAGATGGCGCTTATTGCCGCCATGATGGCGATGGCAGCCACGACTGGCGGGCTGCGCGCCGCTTACCTGTTTGATACACCGACAGGCCCAACCATCGTCTCTCTGGCCGCAGTGCTGTTTATTCTTGCCATGCTCGTGACCCAAAGTTGGCGATTTTTATGCCAACGCGGTGGCTGACCGAGCTACGCAGGCTTACCGCTTGAATACTTATATCCCATTTTCCATCGCTTATGGAGCCAGTTATGTCTTTGCTACCCGCTACTCACTTAGTGCTGCCAGAGCATGCAGTCATCGATAACGACATCAGCGTGTTACCGCGTATCTTTGAAGACGCCATTAATATCGCGATCTTTCAGCGCCCTCTTCCCGCCGATATCGCCTTTAGCGCGCAGGCGCAGTGCCAAACAGACCGCGCCTGGCAATATAGCTGGCTCGGTCATCCCGATGAGATGTTCATTGCTGACTTACGACGACGGCTTCCGGCGCCGGAGGCTGCTACCCCGCTAATCGACGATATGGCGACCATCGCTGAAGCAATCGCTTTTTTGTTCGACACGCATACCGTCGGCATCCGGGTGCGCCTGCTCAACAGTGCCATGTGTCCGCGCTTTCATTGCGACAACCTTCCCGCGCGCATGGTGACCACCTATTTCGGTCCCGGCAGCGAATGGTTGCCGGAGCACGCCATTAACCGTGACGGTTTGGGCGCGCCACACCCCAATCGACCCGACATCGCAACCGATGCCAGCGCTATTCAACGTCTTTCACCGGGAGACATAGCGTTACTCAAAGGGAGCGGCTGGGAAGGCTGCGAAGAGCGCGGTTTGGTGCATAGAAGCCCTGCGCTTGAACATGGTAGCAAGCGGCTCTTAATGAGCATTGATCCGGCCTAGTCGCTGAGCTGTACAACTTTTTAAACGCATCCCAAGAGGTAGAGGAATGACCGTTTTCACCTTGCCCGATGTTGCAAGCCAAACCACTCGTTCACCAGGGGCATTAACGTGGGTGGGCATGGAAGGTATCGCGCTACCTGTTCGGCTCGGTAGCCGCAGCGTGACTGTCAAGATCAATGCCGGGGTGAGCCTGGAGAACCCTGACGCACGCGGGATCCATATGTCCCGCCTCTATCTGGCGCTGGAAACGTTAGAAGAGAAGGCGCTAACGCTTCCAGCAATAAAGGCATTATTGAGTACGTTTTTAGCAAGCCACGAAGGGCTTTCACAACATGCCTATCTAACCTTTAAAGGCGAATTGCCACTTAAACGTGAGGCGCTGATTAGCCCACTGGCCGGGTGGAAAAGCTACCCCTTTACGGTGCGCTGCCAAGTAACGCCGACTGGCTTCCAAGCTGATATTGATCTTGAGGTGGGTTACTCATCCACCTGCCCCTGCTCGGCGGCGCTGGCACGGCAGTTAATTCAACAAGCCTTTGATGAAGATTTTGCGGAAATCCCGTTAACCAAAGCCGCGGTATCGGCATGGCTAGGCAGTGAAGAGGGAATCTTGGCGACGCCTCACAGTCAGCGCAGCTTTGTTTACTGCACGCTGCGCCTTGCAGAAGAGGATGACAACACACTGCAGTTAGATGATTTTGTATCGCGTTCGATTGATCGCATTGAAAAGACGCTCGGTACCGCGTTGCAAACGGCCGTTAAGCGTATCGACGAGCAGGCCTTTGCCCTAGCCAATGGCCAGAACCTGATGTTCTGTGAAGACGCGGCGAGAAGGCTTGATCGATCACTGCGTAAGGCGCCAGGAGTGGCCGCATTAAAACTCAAGGTCGTGCATGCAGAAAGCCTTCATGCGCATGATGCCGTGGCGCATAGCGAGTGGAATTGGTAACAAAATCATAGCGACACGGAAGATCGTAGAAATCCCTAAATATCCGCTTAGGCAACGTGCCGATGCCTTTCATAAAATCTGCTTCATGCTAGAACGATAAATCATCAACAGGTATTAGCTTGCCCTATTTATAATCGGATAAACATGCCCGCAAGCTTATCTGACCAATGATGTCCGCTAAATGTTTTCTAAGCGCATTATTGAATTGAATTTCATTTTAATGCCCAAACAGGAAAGTAAACCGCCCAGCTACGCTCTGCTAACCTAGCTCTGTTAACCTAAGGGGCTCGACCTCAAGCGAACAAGCAGGCATGGTGAGTGTTATTATTCACCATCAGCGAACCAACAGGAGGGTACGCCAATGCCGCACAATCTGACTCAAAACCTGTCTAAAAACCTATGCAAGATGGGGCTATTATCGCTCTTAGCGCTTTCTACCAGCGCCTTCAGCCAACAACCGGGGGCGGCTGGTAATGATGTCACTACCGAGTCGTTCCAGGATTGGGAAGTCCGCTGCCAGCGTAATAGCGAGGGCCCGACACCGTGTGCGATGGCGCAATTGGTCACGCAACCTGACAGCAACCAGCCCTTGATGCAGGTAGTGCTCGACTATCCGCCCCAGATCGATGACCCAGTGATGAGTTTCTACGTGCCGCTGGGCGTACGCCTGGCCCCGGGCTTGCAATTGGTCGTGGATAACGGTGAACCCATCCAGTTCCCCTATCAGGTCTGCCAAGAGCAAGGCTGCCGCGCTGACGCCCCCATTGAACCAGCGATGCTGCAACAACTCCGTAGTGGCAACACGGCTACCCTGAGCATGATTAGCCCACGCGGCGAACGCATGGATGTCGATATTTCGCTGATTGGCTTTACCGACGCCAGCACCCGCATCGCTCGCTAACCTTAGAAGACTTATCCGACAACGCCGGCCCGTGAGGGTCGGCACGTCTACCCCGCCGATGTTAGCTATTTTGGGCTAGAAGTGGGCGATGCTTTTAAATGGCAGGTCTGACTGGCAGAAACTTTATTCAGACAAACGAAGAATCCTGATTGGACGGTCGATATCGGCCAAAAGCTGCCTTTTAGTCGTCTCTGATATAACGCCGCTCAGCACGCGCGGTTATGGAATGGAGGCGAAGCCGCAATGTAGTAACCGTCGCTGTGACTGGCATGGTTAGCTTATAGGCTTGCATTCTGCTTAATGTAATCAGACAAACAAACCGAGCTATCCCACTCAGCTAAACTGATCACTCGACCTCCGTTCGCTGCACGCTTCAATGATCGCCTATTGTCGAAGGTCAAAACCACGGAGTGCACTGCTCTTGCCGCTAGTGCTATGTCGGCCTCGTGCTTTAATAACCCTGTTTTTGGGTTTTTACTCCCGAGCAGATGAATTTCCTTGCTTGTTGCACGAGCTTCGTCTTTGTCTACAAAACGACCAGCATTTTTTGATGAGTTGAACTTGTCTCCAAATCCACCCACCCGCTGCTCATCACGTGAGTAGCGGTCATCGTAAAAACCGAAAATCCTATCTGTCTTTATACCCGCGCTATCTATTGATTCAAGGGAATAGCGCTTTTTTTCCTCAGGCATTGATTCTATTTCGAATTCCGCTTCCCGCGTGATGAATAGTTCAAACTCGCTTTCCGGGAGCGCAGTCCTGATGTCAATTTGCCTGCTAAATAATTCATCCCAGACATTATTATCGATAAACACACTTATTTTCATCGCCCCCCCAAGCTAACAGTGAGTATACACCCCTCTACATAACCTCAATGAACCCGTCGGCGCGTTTATTCAGTTTATATAACCCTTTGTTCACGATCTATCCTATTGAAATTAAAATAAATTAAGTATAAATAGGAAGCATAGCATAGATTATCGTGCCGGCTGCATACACGGCTGAAACAGCATGCCGCTTTCGCCGGAAGGGCCGCTTTGGTTCAATAGCACCTTATGCACGAGCATTCCTATTTCGGCCAGATGCGGCCGTTTAGATATCAGCGGGGCTCACACGCTGCAAACTCGGAGCACAACGCAGTGTTTATGTTGTTGCGTAGCATTGTTATGTGCCTTTTTTCAATACTTCGTATTTTGCGTCGGCTTCGTCGCATGCGTGAAACATTGCCAGAAGCGTTCCCTTAAACCATTCCGCTGCATCCTGAGAACACTTCAACTTCTCGTCAGTGATTTTCAGATCTGCGGTGGACTTGGGGTGCGCTAGCTGGTTTCGAATTACCTGATACTTCCCAATTGCATCCCAGCCGTGCCTGCTGGTATCTGGCTCAAACTCTGCCCCATGGATTTTGCAGTAGCATCGTATAGAGAATAGGATCGCAGGCCTTAGCTTCTGAAAATTACCTTGGACTTCAATCTCACCTTTTTTATTGAGGCCGTACTTTTCTTCTTTTAATATTGCCAGCTCTTCAGGTGAGAAAAAACCTAGGTGCTCTGACGCTGAATAGAGAGCAACCTGCCTGAGCTGATAAGCCATGCCTTCAATAAAAGAAAAGTGTGTTCGGAGGAGCGTGCGGTGTGCTAAGTCAGTAGGATGCTCTTGGCCATACAACCGTATTCCTTCGATATCTTCTGAAAGGACTTTGAAGACGGCTTGTAGTTCTCTTACTACTAATTCTCTATTCATGAACTATTGCACATAATAGGTTGATAGGTAGTTGGGTAGTTAGCTCGTTTATTGACTTGAGCGAGCATTCAGTCTTTGCCAGCATGACCGCTTAGATCTTCAACTGAGGAATCCCATTCATCAACATAGAATAATATTTTTCATACAGCCATAACTGTACTTTTAGTAAGGCCGGATATAACGCCCAGTGGTAATGGACGACAACGAAGCGCAGCATAGTTTATATAATTAGCTCTATCTTACGGGCGCCAATATCAACGTACTAGTATTCGAGTCACGTTGGCGGACCTCACCTGGGCCATACTCAACAACCTTCCCGTCCCTAAGAATCACTGTATAGTCCGCACGATCCCAAGACCAACCACTTATCAACCGATTAGTATACTGAAGCGCCTCATAATCACCGTTCCGAGTGTACCCATCAGGCTGCCCAAGATTAGAAACAACTTCGTTTTTTGTCATCCCCTCTCCTACATTCCGAATCTTTTCGCCGGTAGCACATCCCTGAAGCGCCACAATAAATGTCATAATTATTAGCAATGCTCTCATTTCGTAAAACTCTTTTATGGGTTAGCAACCAAATAACATTAGCATTTGTTGACCTAATGCTAATTCTGAATTATACGATAAGAAAAATATTATTTTTTCAAGATGTTAGTGAGACCGTCAGCTTTCAAGCTTTTTGGATAGCATAGCCCAAATTTCTCTATCCGGCCAGAAGCCGCCATTGAGACTTTCCTGATGTAACGCCTACATTCAGCAGCGGCCTTTACGTAGCGAAGCGGAGAAAAGGCCGCCCGGTGGAGGGGCGAAGGCCCGGAACGAACTAGAGCTATTAGTTAGATTACAATATCTGCACGGCCTGCCCTGCCTGATGCGACTCCGCGAGCAGGGGCTGAAAGTCGCCGCCACGCTCATCGTGCATGCTCGACGGGTGACCGGAAGCGAAATGCAGCCGTTGGTCTAAGGTTAGAAGAGGGATATCTGCTTTTCGGCCCACGGACATGACTGAGGACTCTGATGACTGACTACTTTGTTCAGGCGTTTATATACCTGGTGGCGGCGGTGATCGCGGTCCCGCTGGCCAGACGGTTTGGCCTG
>NZ_DFBS01000033.1 GCF_002366715.1 Halomonas sp. UBA3074
GCGATGACATTTAGCTGAAGCATCGCGCCCTGTCATTGCGAGGAGCGCAGCGACGCGGCAATCCAACCCAGATCGCCACGCTTCGCTCGCGATGACATTTAGCTGAAGCATCGCGCCCTGTTATTGCGAGGAGCGCAGCGACGCGGCAATCCAACCCCAGATCGCCACGCTTCGCTCGCGATGACATTTAGCTGAAGCATCGCGCCCTGTCATTGCGAGGAGCGCAGCGACGCGGCAATCCAACCCAGATCGTTACGCTTCGCTCGCGATGACATGAAGCCTATAAAGGCAGCGTTTTACACGCCTAAGTAATCCAGAATACCTTCAGCTGCCTGGCGGCCTTCGTAAATTGCCGTGACCACCAAATCAGAGCCGCGCACCATGTCGCCACCGGCAAAGATTTTTTCGTTGCTGGTTTGGAAAGCGTACTGGCCGTGCTCCGGGGCAGTAACGCGGTCGCGTTCGTCGACTTGGATATTCGAACTGTCGAACCACGGCGCGGGACTGGCCTGGAAGCCGAAGGCGATAACCACAGCATCCGCTGCAATGATCTCTTCAGAGCCGGGCACCACTTCGGGGCGCTGACGGCCGTTCTCATCCGGCTCACCCAAGCGCGTGCGCACTACCTTCACGCCTTCGACCTTCTCTTCACCAACGACCGCGACCGGCTGACGGTTGAACAGAAACTCAACGCCCTCTTCACGGGCATTGGAGACTTCACGGCGCGACCCCGGCATGTTGCCCTCGTCACGACGGTACGCGCAGGTCACGCTGGTGGCGTTCTGGCGAATGGACGTACGGTTACAGTCCATCGCCGTATCGCCGCCGCCCAGCACGACCACGCGCTTGCCTTCCATGGAGATATAGTCGTTGGGATCTTTTTCAAAGCCCAGGCAGCGGTTGACGTTGGCAATCAGGAAATCCAGGGCCTTGTACACGCCCGGCAGATCTTCGCCAGGGAAGCCGCCTTCCATGTATTTATAAGTCCCCATGCCCAGGAACACCGCGTCGTACTCCTGCATCAAGGTTTCGAACTCGATATCGGTGCCGATTTCAGTATTGAGGCGGAACTCGACGCCCATCTCCTCAAAGACCGCCCGACGGCGTTCCATCACGCTCTTTTCAAGCTTGAACTCGGGAATACCAAAGGTCAGCAGGCCACCGATTTCCGGGTACTTGTCGAACACTACCGGTTTCACGCCGTTGCGGGCCAGAATATCCGCGCAGCCCAGGCCCGCTGGGCCTGCACCAATAATAGCAACCTTCTTGTCGGTCCAGGTCACGTGAGACATATCCGGGCGCCAGCCCATGGCGAACGCGGTATCGGTGATGTACTTCTCCACCGAACCGATGGTCACCGCGCCAAAGCCGTCGTTCAACGTGCAGTCGCCCTCACACAGACGATCCTGCGGGCACACGCGGCCACACACCTCGGGCAGCGAGTTGGTTTTGTGCGAAAGCTCTGCAGCTTCGATGATATTGCCTTCCACCACCAACTGCAGCCAGTTGGGGATGTAGTTATGCACCGGGCACTTCCACTCGCAGTACGGGTTACCGCAATGCAGGCAGCGGTGCGCCTGGCTCGCCGCATCAGTAGGCTTGAAAGGCTCGTAAATTTCCGCGAACTCTTTGGCACGAGCGCGGGCATCTTTTTTCTGTGGGTCCTTACGACCCACATCGACAAACTGAAAATCGTTATTTAAACGGTTAGCCATGATCTCTCTCCTGTCAGCGTGAGGGGCATAAGCGAGTTATTGCGGCTGACGCCGAGACTGATCCAGCAAACTACCTAGGCTGGCCGCTTTTGGCTTCACCAGCCAGAAGTGGCGCGCATAGTCGCTGAAGTCTTCCAAAATAGCCGCCCCACGCGCGGAACCCGTCGCGGCCACGTAGGCTTCGATCATTTCACGTAGGTGACGACGATACGCCTCCATGGCCTCTGTGTTGACGCGATGAATCTCTACCAGCTCGTGGTTGTATTTATCCACGAAGGTACGCTCTTCATCCAACACATAGGCAAACCCACCGGTCATACCGGCGCCGAAGTTCACCCCGGTTTCACCAAGTACACAGACCAACCCGCCGGTCATGTATTCACAACAGTGGTCGCCAGCACCTTCGATGACCGCTGAAGCGCCGGAGTTACGCACCCCAAAGCGCTCGCCCGCAGTACCGGCAGCAAACAAGGTACCGCCCGTTGCACCGTAAAGGCAGGTATTGCCAATAATGGCCGTTTTGTGGCTCTCAAACTGGCTGACCTTGGGCGGCACAATCACGATGCTACCGCCGTTCATGCCCTTACCGACGTAATCGTTGGCGTCGCCTTCCAGGTAGAGATTTAGGCCGCGGGCATTCCACACCCCAAAGCTCTGGCCCGCTACGCCGGTAAAACGGGCGGTGATCGGTGCATCTTCCAGGCCTTCTTCACCATAGCGCTTGGCGATCGCGCCCGACGTTAGCGCCGCCACACTGCGGTCGCAGTTGGTAATGGTGAAATCAAATTCACCACCCGAGCGGTTTTCAATGGCGTCTTTCAGCGCTGCCAGCACTTCCTGGTTCTTGGCACCGGGATCGTGAGGCACATTACGGCTAACCTTGCAGAACTGCGGCGCATCGGCAGGCACGAAATCGTTAGCCAGCAGCGGCATTAGATCGAGCTTGCGCTGAGAAGGGGTATTGCCTTCCAGCACTTCGAGCAGATCGGTGCGGCCGATCAGGTCGGTCAGTTGACGCACACCCAGCATGGCCATCAGTTCGCGCACTTCTTCGGCGATGAAGCGGAAGTAGTTTTTGACCATATCCACCGTGCCACGGAAGTGCTCACCACGCAGGAAATCATCCTGGGTCGCGACACCGGTGGCGCAGTTGTTAAGGTGACAGATACGCAGGTACTTACAGCCCAGCGCTACCATCGGCGCGGTGCCGAAGCCGAAGCTCTCTGCACCCAGAATCGCGGCTTTCACCACATCCAAGCCGGTTTTTAGGCCGCCATCGGTCTGCAGGCGAATCTTGTCGCGCAGGCCGTTGATACGCAGCGCTTGGTGCACTTCAGGCAAGCCCAATTCCCAAGGAGAACCGGCGTGTTTGATCGAGGTCAGCGGGCTAGCCGCCGTGCCGCCGTCGTAACCAGAGACAGTAATCAAATCCGCATAGGCCTTGGCCACACCGGTAGCAATCGTGCCGATACCCGGCTCAGACACCAGCTTCACCGACACCTGGGCCTCAGGGTTGACCTGTTTGAGGTCGAAAATCAGCTGGGCCAAATCCTCGATAGAGTAAATATCGTGGTGCGGTGGCGGTGAAATCAGCGTGACGCCGGGTACTGCATAGCGCAGCCGGGCAATCAACTGATTCACTTTACCACCGGGCAGCTGACCACCCTCGCCAGGCTTGGCGCCCTGGGCGACCTTGATCTGCAATACTTCGGCATTGACCAAGTACGCCGGGGTGACGCCAAAGCGACCGGAGGCAATCTGCTTGATCTTAGAGCTACGGATGGTGCCGTAGCGTTCCGGGTCTTCGCCGCCTTCACCGGAGTTAGAACGCCCACCCGCTTCGTTCATGGCCTGGGCCAGCGCTTCATGGGCTTCCGGTGAGAGCGCGCCTAGCGACATACCCGCACTGTCAAAGCGTGGCAGCAGGTCTTCAACTGGTTCAACTTCCTCCAGCGCAATCGGCGTTTCCGCAGGCTTGAGCTTGAGCAAGTCGCGAATGGTAGCGACCGGACGTTCGTTGACCAGCTGCGCAAATTTCTTCCACTTGACGTAGCTGCCTTCTTGCACGGCCGCCTGCAGGGTCATCACGACATCAGGGTTGTAAGCGTGGTACTCGTGGCCATGCACATACTTGAACATGCCACCTTGGGAAATCCCTTTACGGGGAATCCAAGCGTCTTTCGCCAGCAGCGCCTGCTGCATCTGAAGCTCGGCAAAACCGGCGCCCTGAATGCGCGAGGCCATACCGACAAAGCACAGATCCATGACTTCGTCCGCCAAGCCCACCGCTTCGAACAACATCGAGCCGCGGTAGGAAGCCAGCGTCGAGATACCCATTTTCGATAGGATCTTGAACAAGCCTTTTTGCAGGCCTTTACGGTAGTTTTCGCGGCCATCAGCCGGGTTACCGGTCAGCTCGCCCGTGCGGTGCATATCCGCCATCACCTGGTAGGCGAGCCACGGATAAACCGCCGTCGCGCCCACGCCAAACAGCACCGCCATCTGGTGCGCATCACGGGCGTAACCGGTTTCCACCACGATGTTGGCGTTGGGACGGAGTGCCAAACGGCCTAAATGAGAGTGCACGGCACCCACGGCCAGGGCGGCCTGAATAGGGATCAGGCCTTTCGCAAGCTCGGCATCAGTGAGCACCAAGATAACCTTACCGGCACGTACTTGCGCTTCAGCCTCTTCACATAGCGCCTTGAGCGCCTGGTGCAGGCTCTGCTGCTCAGGGTCGTAGCCCAGCGACAGCGTATAGCTGGCAAAGGCCGGGTCATCCTGACTGACCAGCGCGGTAAATTTGCGCGGCGACAGCACCGGGGTGGTCAAAATCAACCGATGCGCGTGCTCGGGCGTCGCTTTAAAGACGTTCAGCTCGGCGCCACAGCAGGTTTCCAACGACATGACGATCGCTTCGCGCAGCGGGTCGATCGGCGGGTTGGTGACTTGGGCAAACTTCTGCCGGAAGAAGTCGGTAAGTAGACGCGGACGGCTGGAGAGCACCGCCATCGGCGTATCGTCGCCCATGGAGCCCACCGCTTCCTGGCCGCTTTCTGCCAGCGGGCGCAGCACCTGATCACGCTCTTCGAAGCTTACCTGGAACAGCTTCTGCTGCACGTTGAGCGCGTCGGTATCCATGGTTTGAAAACGCGCCAGCTCGGTCAGCGCCGACTCTAAATAGCTGGCTTCCTGCTTCAACCACCGCTTATAGGGGTAGGCGGACTTTAACCGCTGATCGATATCATCGGTATGCAGCACTTCGCCGGTCTGGGTGTCCACGGCCAGCATTTGGCCCGGGCCAACCCGACCTTTCGCCACGACATCTTCCGGCTTGTAGCCGTAAGTGCCCGTTTCAGAGGCGAGGGTAATGTAGCCGTTTTTGGTGATCACCCAGCGCGCCGGGCGCAGGCCGTTACGGTCCAGCATACACACCGCTTGGCGACCGTCGGTCATTACCACGCCCGCCGGGCCGTCCCACGGCTCCATGTGCATGGAGTTGTACTCATAGAACGCGCGCAGTTCGGCATCCATGGTTTCGACGTTCTGCCACGCTGGCGGCACCATCATGCGTACCGCACGGTGCAGCTCCATGCCACCGGTCAGCAGCACTTCCAACATGTTATCCATGCTGGAGGAGTCAGAGCCGGTAGTGTTCACGATCTCATCCAGCTCGGCGATATCCGGCAGACGCTCGTTAACGAAGTTGGCTTTGCGCGAGTTCGCCCAACCGCGGTTGGCCTCGATGGTGTTGATCTCACCATTGTGGGCCAACAGGCGGAACGGCTGCGCCAGCGGCCAGCGCGGCGCGGTATTGGTAGAGAAGCGCTGGTGGAAAACGCAAATGGCGGTTTCCAAACGCGGATCGTTCAGGTCTTTGTAAAACGCCGGTAAGTCTTCCGGCATCATCAAGCCTTTGTAGGAGATGACTTCTGACGAGAGCGAGGCCACGTAGAAATCTTCTTCGCCACGCAGCGCCTGTTCGGCACGGCGACGGGCCATAAACAGATCAACATCGAAGTGCTCACCCAAGCCCGGCTTCACAAACAGCTGGCGGATACGCGGCAGGCAATCGAGGGCCATGGGGCCACAAACGCTGGAATCAGTCGGCACATCGCGCCAGCCCAACACGTTGAGGCCACGCGCTTCAAGCTCGTGGGTCAAGGTATCGCGAGCCTTAGCTTCACGCGCATCGTCATCGGGTAGGAACACGACGCCCACGGCAAACCGGTCGCCTAACTCGGCTTCGAACGCCTCTTTGGCCACCGCCTGCATAAAAGAGGTGGGCATTTTAAGCAGCAAGCCACAACCGTCACCGGTTTTTCCATCGGCAGCAATACCGCCCCGGTGGGTCATGCAGGTCAGGGATTCAATGGCAGTTTTCAGCAAATCGTGGCTAGCCTGGCCTTCCATATGGGCAATCAGGCCAAAACCACAGTTATCGCGAAACTCGCCAGGCTGGTGAAGACCTCTATTCATGGGCGTGCCTCTACTAGTCAGCGTATTTTTTTAGCAGCGTTCTTATGGTATAAAGGCCGGTTTTGCTTTTTTTGTAGTGCTTATAACCTGCCCAGAATGGGGTATTTCCCACCGTCGCTGCCGCAAGAAAATGGCCGGTCAGCATAGCGATTGGCGCCCACCTAGCGCAATCGCCTAGCGCTTATAACGTTAGAGAAACTCTTTTCAAATCCTGTATTTGCCTTACCATTCAAGAAAAAAACACATACACTTCAAACACTTGTAACGAAACGAAACGAAACAATCAGGCGCTTTATTTTCCATTAGACTTTAGTCTAATGGATGGCAAATCACCCATGCCGATAGCGCATAAGGCATACGGATTATAAAAAAACAGCGTTCTGTATGTAGGCTAAAAAAAGGGCCATGACGATTAACCCCCACCCGAGAAAGCCACTCCATCTGGTGGAGCGGCACTCATCGCAGGCTTTCACTATCTGAGCGGGGGAAATGCGTCTACGGGCAGGCTTGTTTTGATCACTTAGCGGCGTGGATAGCTATCCAGCAGCGTGCGGAGAACCTCAACAGGCGTGGCATCGCTAACGCAGGCATCCCCTAAGGCGTTAAGCAGCACCAAACGTAGCCGGGTATCGATATTTTTCTTATCCAGACGCATACTGGCTAAAAAGTCATCGCTGGACATATTGGCAGGTGCCGCTAACGGCAGCCCAGCGCTTTCAATAACGGCCAGACTGCGTGTTAGCGCTGCGTCATCGATCCACCCCAGCCGGTTTGAGAGCGTGGCCGCCATGGCCATGCCTGCGCCTACGGCTTCGCCGTGCAGCCAATTGCCGTAGCCCTGGTGTGCTTCAATGGCGTGGCCAAAGGTGTGGCCCAAATTGAGCAGCGCACGCACGCCCTGCTCGGTTTCATCTTCGGCGACAATGTCGGCTTTGATCTGGCAACTGCGCGCAATGGCCTGGGCGACTACCTCAGGCACCACATTCAGCAGTGCAGCCATATTGGCTTCCAGCCAGCTTAAGAAGGCTTCGTCGCGGATGAATCCGTACTTAACCACTTCAGCAAGCCCCGCGGACAGCTCACGACGCGGCAGGCTCTTCAGTGTGTCGATATCTACCAGCACGGCTTTGGGCTGCCAGAAAGCGCCAATCATATTTTTACCCAGCGGATGGTTAACGCCGGTTTTGCCGCCTACCGACGAATCCACCTGGGAAAGCAGCGTGGTCGGCACTTGGATAAACGCCACCCCGCGCTGATAGGAAGCAGCGGCATAACCGACCATATCGCCGATGACACCGCCGCCCAGAGCGATCAGCGTGCAGCGGCGGTTAAAACCAGCTTCAAGTAATGCGTCCCAAATCCGGCTGACCTGTTCGATGGTTTTGTACTGCTCGCCATCGGGGAGCACAACCGTGCGCACTTCTAAATGCGCTGGCAGGCTAGCGCAGAGCGTGTCCAGATAGAGCGGCGCGATCGTCTCGTTAGTGACCACCATGACCTGCTGGCCCGCCAGGTAAGGGGTCAACGTATCGGCTTTTCCAAGCAGCCCGGTGCCAATATGAATCGGGTAACTACGCTCGTCTAAAGCAACGTTAAGGGTGCGTTGCGCGCTGGCTGGCGAGGTCATTGCGATACCTTATGATTAAACGTGCCCGACGAATGCGGCGGCGATGTGGGCTCCAGGGGATCCACTAGCCGGTGCACCCGTCTCAGAATTTCATTGACCACGGCCCGCGGGCTGCGCCGGTCGGTGCGCACGGCAATGTCCGATGTCGCCCGATAGAGCGGATCCCGCTGGGCAAACATGTCGTTGAGTACCTGTTCGCGGTTAGCGCATTGCAGCAGTGGCCGATTACGGTCTTTCGCGGTGCGCTTTAGCTGCTGGTCGACGGTGGTCAACAGATACACCACCGTGCCACGTTCGCGCAGAGCACGGCGGTTCTCCTCGCGCAGCACCGCCCCACCGCCAGTGGCCACCACCACCGAAGAGAGTCGGGTCAACTCATCGATCATATGGATTTCGCGCTGCCGAAAGCCCTGCTCGCCCTCCACATCGAAGATCCACGGGATATCCGCCCCGCAGCGATTTTGAATGGCGTGGTCACTGTCATAAAATTGACGCGAAAGCTCCGCCGCCAAGAGGCGACCAATGGTGCTTTTGCCAGCCCCCATCGGGCCTATGAGAAATAAGTTGGGTAAATCCTGCATCAGCGAACCGTTAAGCCATCGTCTAGAAGTCGTGGAGTAATAAAGACTAACAACTCTACCTTCTCATTGCTCTCTTCGGTATAGCGAAACAGTCGACCCAGCAAAGGAATATCGCCCAGCAAGGGAGTTTTGGCGATTTGCCGCAGCTCTTCGGTGGTTAAAATACCGCCTAACACCACCGTTTGGCCGTTATCCACCAATACCTGGGTCTCGATCTGGTTGGTATCGATCGGCGGCTCGCCGCCAAATTCTGATTCCCGGAAGCTGTCATTCTTGATCACCAGATCCATGATAATGCGGTTGTCTGGGGTGATCTGCGGGGTTACTTCCAGCGAAAGTTCGGCTTCTTTGAACTCCGTGTCTGGATTATCGTTACCATCCACACTCTGGAAAGCGCGCTCTTCGCCCTGACTAATGCGAGCGGTGCGCTGGTTGGCAGTAATGATCCGGGGCTGGGAAATCGTCTGGCTCTTCCCCTCGCTCTCCAAGGCACGCAGCTCAAGATCCAGCAAGATATCGCCAGATAAATAGCCAAAGCTAAAGCCGGTACCCGGCCCGGTCGCGGCGCCAAGATCCACGGCCAAACCGCCTTGGGCACGGTTGATGCCATTGGGATTGATATCGCGTCGCGAGAAGGTGCCGTCATCGCCCTCTTGAAAGCCCCGCGTGCTCGACATTCCCCAGTTGATGCCCAGCTCACGTGAAGCAGTGTCGCGAGCGATGACAATACGCGCTTCTATCTGTACCTGGCGAACAGCGACATCCAGGCGGTCGATGGTGCGCACGATATCGCGCACCTGATCAGCCGTATCCTGCACAAGCAACGTATTGGTGCGGTTATCAATGCTGACACGCCCACGCTCGGTGAGCAGGCCAAAACCATCGCCTTCACCGCCGCGCAGCAGCTGGGCCAAATCTTCAGCGCGGGCGTACTTGATCTCGATGAACTCGGTCACTAGCGGTGAAAGGGTTTCACGCTGATTGCGTGCCTCCAGCTCCTGACGCTCTAAATCGGCCAGTTCGCTGGCGGGGGCCACCACAATCACATTGCCCTGCTCCCGGCTCGACAGTCCCTGGCTTTGCAGTATCAACTCAAGCGCTTGATCCCAGGGAACGTCGTTCAAATTGAGCGTCACACGCCCCGTGACGCTATCACTGGCGACCAAGTTCAAGCCGGTAAATTCGGCCAGGGTCGCCAGCACCGAACGCACCTCGATGTCTTGAAAATTAAGGCTCAGGCGCTCGCCGTTAAAACGCTCCCCCGTCGCTTGGGAGGGCTCTGATTCCTGACTGGCAGGCTGCACTTCCACCGTTAGCGTGCGACCATTTTGTGAGGAAATCATGGCATAAGCACCCTGGGTAGCAATCGCCAGCTGAGTACTCCCCTGATTAGCGCGGGGCGTAATTCGGGTAATAGGCGTCGCAAAATCGGTGACATCGTACACTTGGTTAAGCGAATCAGGGATCGCCACATCGCGCAGATCAACCAGCACTTGGTCGGGGCCGCCTTCTCGCACGTTTGCCTCGACCCCTTCGCGGTCAAAGGTGACCATTAAGCGACCGGCGCCTTCGGCACCGCGACGGAAATCAATATTTTCAACCTGCGGCCCTTCATCGGTTTCAAGCCCCGTGGACGGGACGCTGGCGGCAGGAGCATTTGCTGAAGAGACACTGGCGGAAGGAGCTGGGGGCGCTGCTGAGGCAGACGCCGCGTCTGATAAGAAGGTAAGGCGTAGGCGATCATCCATTACGCGCGATGTGAATGTCTGCGGCTCAGCGAGACTGACGACCAGGCGCGTGCGGCCATTGCCTTCCAGGGCGGTGATTTGTTCGATGCCGTGGCGGGCAATGTTCATACGCCGACTGGAAAGCCCACTTTGGGCGCCGACCAAATCCAGCGAGACCCGTGGCGGGGCATCCAAGCGGTAGCTGCGCAGTTCGGGCACACCGCCGGTAAAGCGAAGATCAACGTTGACGCCACCGCTGTCGGCGGGCTGAACGTCAATATCGGTCAGCACCGACGCTGCTGCCAATGAAGGCAACAGTGAAAGTAGGGCGGCCATGGCCATGAAAAAAGTGATTCGCCAAGCTGTTACTGCCATGAGCTAATATCCGCTTACTCGTTGTTTTCATTGATAGCAAGTGACACTTGCCGCTCTTGCCAACCTTCCCGCTGGGTGAAGACACGCTCGGTAACACGAATTTCTTGAGCGCTTATCTGGGCAATGCGGCCATAGTCCGTGCCCATATAGTTCCCCTCTTTCACACTGGTCACATTGCCATCCGGGGAGGCAATCATCGCGACTTGCCGACCCGCCATACGCATCGTACCGACCAAACGCAGTTCCTGCAGAGAAAACCGTTCCAGCGGTTCTCGCGTACGCTGCTGGTCGGGTGCCAGAGCGCCTTCGCTACGACTCATGCCCCCCTGAACCACTTCGTCGGGGGGTAAGAAGGGGCTGCGCTCTTCGCTGTATAAATAAGCCAAGCGACGGTTCTCGGGCAGCGTCACCGTGACCACCGGCGGTTGACCGCCTGGCGACCGGCGGATGTCGGCTAGGGTGTCCTCAAGCTGCGCTAAATCGGCATCGGCACACCCCGCCAGCAGCACCACACCGGCTAGCGCCCCTATGCGTTTTGCCGCGTAGGTCATCACGCTGCGAATCACAGCCCTAACAATCATCATAGCGGCTCCGCCTCATCAGAGGAGGGCTGTTCGCCTGGCGTTAGATAGCGATACGTGCGCGCCAGTAACGAAAGGCGTAGCGTCTCGCCGCGCCCTTCTACAGGCTCCAAGGTAAAGTCGTGCTGCGTCACCATCCGCGGTAGCGAGGCGATATCGGCGCTGAAGCGGGCCAACTGGTGGTAGTCGCCGCGTACCAGGATATCCAACGGCTGTTCGACGTAGTGGGTTTGCGTATGCGTTGGCCGTAGCCGAATCGTTTCAATAGAGAGCCGGTTATCGACGGCGGCATCGCTGATGCTATCGAGCAATGACGGAATTTCCGCATCGGTGGGTAGCATCCTGCGCAAACGCGCCATTTGCCCCTCGAGGGTAGCTAACTGCTCACGCATTTCCGGCAAGAAGGCGGCTTCAGACGCTTTGCTGCGGTACTCACTCAACAGCCTGACCTCTTCGCGCTGCGCCGCCATCAAGGCTTCCCGCTGTTCGCTCACGACAAACCACAGCATGACGCTCAGGGCGGCCAACAGGGCCAAGCAACCGCTCAGGGCTTTTAACAGCAATGGCCATCTACCGGCTTCCTTGACGTCTAAATCGCGCCAATCAACTTCGCGCAGACGCTGCCATTCGGTGGCCCACTGCTCGCGACTCAGGCTCATGGCGCCCTCTCCTCTTGCTCACCTTGTGCTGGCAGCGCTTGAGCATTGTCTTGCGCCGGTGCAGGCGTGGTCTGCTCAACGTCAAAACGAAATACGCGCCCTGTTCCGTCCTGCTCGCTCTCCACCGCCGACAGCGAAGGAACCCCTAACCCAGGCAGCGCGGCAATACGGCGCAACTGTTCAGAGACCTGGCGCTCGCTACCGGCTACCGCAGTGACGCTGACACGCTCACCGTTTTTCGATAAGCGCTGATAAACCACCCCATTCGCCACGCTGTCGGCGATATCATTCAACAGTTGCACGGTGTCCGCCTGTTCGCTCTGTAACGCCTGAAACACAGCAATCTGTTCGCCCAGGCGTTCGGCATCGCTGGTGTAGCGAGACACCCCTTCGATTTCACTATTCAGACGCTCGATGTGATCACTCACATAGGCATTACGCTGCTGCTGAGCCGCGAGCTTAAGCTGATAAAAATGGGAGATCAGCAGGCCCAGCGCTACGCCAACGACCAGCATACCGGCCACAGCAACATAGAACTTTCGAGTTCTGCGCTCACGCTGCGCTTCCCGCCAGGGCAGTAGATTGATGTTCATACTCATCGACTCACCCGCATCGCCAGGCCACCTGCGGTGAGCATCGCCGGGGCATCATTGGTCAATGCCTGAAGGTTCAAACGCTTGTTGACCCGCATGCGCTGAAAAGGATTGGCAATGGTCACCGCCATACCGCTGTCTTCCGCAATGCGTTCGGCAAGCCCAGGAATAACGCTCGATCCGCCTGCCAGCACAATGTGCTGCACCTCCTGCTGCCGACCGGCCGTGTAGTAAAGCTGCAATGAGCGCCCTACCTGTTGCACCACGGTTTCCAGAAAGGGATTAAGCACGCGTTCATGATAGTCGTCAGGCAGACCGCCACGTTTTTTAGCAAAGCCCGCCTCTTCCATACTCAACTCGTAACGTTCGCGAATCGCGTCGGTCAACTGGCGCCCCCCAAAGACCGTATCGCGGGTATAAACGATATGGCCACCACGGACGACGTGAAAAGCGTTCATATTGGCGCCAATGTCCACCAGGCCAACGCAGGCGGTCGGGTCATTATCCACTTTCAACTGGCGGCGCAATTCGGCCAGCGAACGCTCCATGGCAAAGGTTTCCACATCCACCGCCGCCGGTTCCAAGCCAGCGCGCTCTAACGTCTCGGTGAGCTGCGTGATGTCCTGCTGACGGCAGGCCACCAGCACTACCTGCTGCTGGCCGTCGTCGAAGGGGGCGGGGCCCAGGCACTCGAAGTCGAAGGCCACCTCGTTGAACGGAAAGGGAATATGACGGTCAGATTCGGCCACGATGCGCTCTTCGATTTCCTCTTCACTCAGCCCAATGGGAAACGTTAGCGTTTTAGTGATCGCGGCACTGGCAGGCACGGCTACCGCGGCTTTGCGGGTGGAGGGTTTGGCATGTTCGACGGCACGGCTGAGGACACTGGCCACATCGTCAATGTCACGAATACGACGCTCGACCACGGCGCCTTCGCGCAATGGCCTTACCGCGTAGCTTTCCACTTGGTAATTATCGTGGCACTGTTTTAGCTCAAGCAGCTTGACGGTCGCCGAGGTAATATCGACGCCAATCAACCCCTTACCAGATTTTAGAAAGCGCATGTTGGGTCTGACTCCACCTGCTTGTCGCCCGTTTTTCGAATGTCATCTGAGGTTACATGATTTTTAGCTAAGTCACACCTGAACCAACTTACGGCATATCAACACTGGTGGCCGCCGCCTCAGGTTCCTATAATGGCAGCCAATTGCATGATACGGCCGTTTAGATGCCGATCTTTTTACTCTCCCAGGGTGCTCTTTTTACATGACGTTTCTTCGAACCCTTATCGTGTCGCTCTTTTTCCTGATGGTATCGCTGGTCGGTGCCACCGCGTTAGCCGTGGTTGGTGCCGCCATTTACTTTGCCCCGGGACTTCCCGACGTTCGCCAACTGCAGGACTTCGAACTGCATACGCCGCTGCGCATTTTTACCCAGGACGGTAAATTGATCGGTGAGTTTGGCGAAGAGCGTCGCATGGCGATCAACTTTGATGAAATCCCCCAGGATATGATCAATGCCTTAATCGCCGCCGAGGATGCCAGCTATTTCGACCACGCAGGCGTCGACCCACGCGGCTTGGCCAGGGCCGCCGTAGAGCTCGTGCAGAGTGGCGGCACGATCCAATCCGGTGGTTCGACCATCACCATGCAGGTCGCGCGTAACTACATGCTGACGCTGGATCAGACCTTTACGCGTAAAATCCGCGAGATTCTGCTGGCCCTGCAAATGGAGCAGGTACTCGATAAAGAGGAAATCTTCGAGCTTTACGTCAATAAGATTTTCTTGGGCAACCGCGCTTACGGCATCGCCGCCGCGGCTGAAACCTATTACGACAAGCCGCTTGCGGAACTGAACCTGGCCCAAACGGCCATGATTGCCGGTCTGCCCAAGGCGCCTTCAGCCTTCAACCCGCTGGCTAACTCCGAACGTTCTCTGATTCGTCGCAACTGGATCCTGTTCCGCATGCGCGAGCTGGGATACATCGACGACGAGACTTACCAAGTGTCGGTTCAGGACCCTGTCACCGCGCGCCGTCACTTTACCCAAGCGGAAGTGGAAGCGGCCTATGTCTCTGAAATGGCGCGCCAGTATGCCGTAGAGCGGTTTGGCGACGACGCTTACACCGGCGGCTACCGTATCTACACTACCATCGACAGTGAGCTGCAGCCCTTTGCACGCCAAGCGCTCGCCAATGGGTTAACGGACTATGACCTGCGTCACGGGTGGCGCGGGCCGGAACAGAGCGACATTGCCGCCAGCCTCGTTGAAGCACAGGAGCAAACTGCGACCCAAGGCCTGGAAGAGGAGCTTTCCGAATCTCCCGAAATTCGTCAAACCGCGCGCCAGGCCGCCCAACGCAGCCAAACGGAGGTTGAGGGGATCGAAGGTGATGTGAGTAACTGGGTACAGGTGCTTGAGCGCACGCCCAATTACGGCATTCTGCAGCCTGCTATCGTGGTGGAAAGCAGCGGCCGCGAATTGCAGGTGCTTACCCGCAGCGATGGCCTCAAGACCATTGCCTGGGAAGGGTTGAACTGGGCTCGCCCTTACCTTAGCCCGCGCAGTCGCGGCGCCGAACCCAGCTCAGCGGAAGACATTGCGGTGCGCGGCGATATGGTTCGCGTGATTGAAAATGAAGACGACTCGCTGCGTCTCTCGCAACTACCGGATGCGGAAGGCTCGCTGGTGGCTCAGGATCCGCGGACAGGCGCTATTTTGGCCCTTCAGGGCGGCTTTGATTTTAACGCCAGCAAGTTCAACCGTGCGGTACAGGCACAGCGTCAGTCGGGCTCGATCTTCAAGCCGTTTATCTACTTAGCGGCGCTTGAAGATGGCGAAATGACCGCCGCCAGCGTCGTCAATGACGCTCCCGTGGTACTCGACGATGGCAGCAACTCGTTGTGGCGGCCGGTCAACTCTAGCCGCGACTTCCAGGGCCCCATGCGCTTACGCCCGGCACTAGCGCGTTCGCGCAACTTGGTGACCATTCGCGTGCTGCAGACTATGGGGCTTGATCATACGATCGACTACCTGGAAGGCTTTGGCTTTGCGCCTGGTCGCTTGCCACACGGCTTGGCATTGGCACTGGGCAGCGCAAGCCTGACGCCGATGGAGATGACCAATGCCTATGCGGTATTGGCCAATGGCGGCTTCCAGGTATCGCCCTGGTTCATCGAGCGCGTCACCCGTGACGACGATAACGAGATCATCGATGAAGCCACCCCGCAGGTCGCTTGCCCAAGCTGTGCCGAGGATCAAGAGACGGTAGAAATCGATGGGCGTGAATACCCCATCGCCAAACGCGTAGCGGACCCGGCAGCGGTTTACATTCTGCGCGATATGCTGCGTGACGTTATCACGTCAGGCACTGGCCGTGGCGCGCTAAGCCTTAACCGAGACGATATCGTGGGTAAGACCGGCACGACCAATAGCCAGCGCGATGCCTGGTTTGCTGGCTTCAACAGCAACTTGGTGACCACGGTTTGGGTGGGTAAGGACAGTAACGAAACCATTTCTGAATATGGGGCGCAGGCCGCGCTCCCCATTTGGATAGAGTTCATGGGTGATGCCCTGGAAGGTACGCCGAGTGCTGTGCCCGAACGCCCTGCGACCATCGTGACCGCCCAGGTTGATCCAGACACGGGTCAGCGCTTAGCCAACGGTCAGACGGGCGGTATCACAGAGCTGTTCCATCAGGATCACTTGCCGGATTACCAGCAGCGCCGCATCAGCCGCGAGCTGGAAGAAGCCAGTGGCTCACAGGGTTCAGGCACCGCCGAGTCGATCTTCTAATCTAGCGGCACACTACTGCCTTATAACCTGTTAACGAAAAGGCCCGGAGATATCTCTCCGGGCCTTTTTCGTTGCTAGCTATAACGGCGAACGTCTTTATTAACCGTTAGCAGGCGTTGGCGAGGCTTCACGCTTACTGGCCATCCAGTTAGCCCCAATGGCAACCACCATGACCGCTACACCGGCAATCTCGCTGAGCAGATTGGGGTAGAACACGGCAATAATCGCGGCGGTAATCGCGATGCGCGGCAGCCACGACATGCGAGTAAACAGGTACCCTTCCAGGGCAGCCGCAAACGCACCCAGCGCCAGAATGGCGATGACTCCGTTCCAGATCACTACCGGTACCGGGCCGCCCATAATGATCTCCGGGTTGAAGACCATAAACAGCGGAATCAGATAGAGCCCCTTGGCAAACTTCCACGCCTGGAAACTGGTTTCCATCGGTTTACTGCCCGCAATGGCCGCCCCGGCAAAGCCTGCCAAGGCGATGGGCGGCGTCACGTTGGAGTCCTGGGAGTACCAGAACACCACTAAGTGAGCGACCAACAGCGGAATACCAAACTCTTGGGTAAGCGCAGGGCCGACCAGCACGATCAGAACGATGTAGCTGGCGGTAACCGGTAGACCCATGCCCAGCACTAGGCTAGCCAACAGCACCATTAACAGCGCCAGTAAGATATTACCGCCGGAGAAAGCCAACATCATGGAAGAGAACTTCAAGCCGAGACCGGTCAAGCCCACGATTCCAACGATGATACCGGCCACCGCACAGGCCATCGACACCGCGACCGCGTTACGCGCACCCAGCTCCAAACCTTCGATCAATTTGGCAAAACCGGCGCGGAGGGTATCTTTCACTGCCGAGGCAGTTACCGGCTGGCCTTGGCGAGGCGCTACAAAGAAGAACCACAGCGCATAGCGAATCACCGCCACGGCCACCATGGTGACCACTGCGTAGTAGCCTACCCGCATCGGCGACATGCTCATCGCCAGCAGCCATACCAGCACCGCTAGCGGCAGCAGGAAGTGCCAGCCCTCTTTCATTACCTGGCGCATCTGCGGCAGTTCGTCCTTAGGTAACCCTTGCATGCCTTGCTTAAGCGCAATGATGTGGACAAACAGGTAAACCGTGGCGAAATACATAATCGCTGGCAGGATACTGACTTTGACGATATCCAGGTAAGGCGTATTGGTGTATTCGGCAATCAAGAACGCCCCGGCGCCCATTAGCGGTGGCATGATCTGCCCACCGGTCGACGCCGCCGCTTCGATACCGCCCGCCTGCTTGGCCTTGTAGCCCAAGCGCTTCATTAGCGGAATGGTAAAGGCACCAGTGGTGACCACGTTCGCAATCGCGCTGCCGGAAATAGACCCCATCCCGGCGGAGGCCAGCACCGCTGCTTTGGCAGGGCCACCCCGCTGGCGGCCCGTCGCCGCATAGGCCATATCGATAAAGAACTTGCCTGCCCCGGTACACTCCAAAAAGGCACCAAACAGCACAAAGATAAAGATATAGGTCGCCGCAACGCCTAGCGGCAGGCCAAAGATGCCTTCTTGCCCCAGGTACAGCTGACCGGCGACCCGATCAAAGGTGTAGCCGCGGTGTTCCAGAATACCCGGCATCCACTCGCCCAGCCACGGCAGCTCACCCCGCGGCCCGGCAAAGGCATAAACGATCGCCAACAGGCCAATCACGGTCATACCGAAGCCGACCGCGCGACGGCTGGCTTCCAGCACGGTTACCGTGGCAATACAGGCAACCAGAATATCGGTGCTGTTCCAAAACCCGGCACGACTGAATATCTCATCCAGGTTGAAAACCAAGTAGCCGCCGGTCAGCACCGCCCCGGCTAAAAACACCACGTCCAGCCCCCAACCTAACACGCCTCGTTTGCGGGTCGGGCCAAAGGCGGGAAACATCAAAAACGCCAGCATCATGATCAATGCCAGGTGAATGCTGCGCTGATAAAAAAGCCCTAACGGCTGAATACCCGCCGAATAGAGCTGAAACAGGGAGAGACCCACCGCCACAATGGTTATTGACCACAGCACCATGCGGGGTTGAATCGCATTACCGCCCGGCATCACGCTCGACGGTTGCTTGGATTCGTTCATGAAGTCCTCGGAAGCGTTAACTAATGTCGTTTTTATTCACGCGGGGATGCGTGAGGGGCGATTAGCTGAATGGTCACGCGTTGCCCAGCTGCGTGGTCACTTAGGCTCACCGGCGCATGCTCCCCATCGGGCCACACGACGCGATGGTTGACGGCAGGAGAACCAACTCTTAACACGTACCGGTTATTGGCGACTGGCTCGTTAATACCGTTAATCCAGTAACCGCCTTCACCGTCAGATACCTGCTCGCCGCGGTCAAAGATATGCCCGAGCCCGGCGGCAAAATCAGGTTGATGACTACGCTCCAGTTGCATGACACCGGCCGCATTACGATAGCAATCCAACACCGTAAAATGCTCGACGGAGTGCTGCCATTTAATGCACCAGCGACCACCCGCAGGCACCGCTTCATCCACCAGGGTGTCGCCTTGCTCGGTCACCACGGCTAGGTGCATAAACGCCGACGCCGAAGCGGGGGAAGCCCCCACTTCGGCGAACGGAGAACATGCAATCAGTAGCGCTACCAAGCGTTGCTGCCACTGCATGGCCATATCCTTCAAGACACGTTAGCAGTTACGGACGCAGACGATCCGGAATCTCAGCACCGGTCTCTTCGAAGTAACGCAGCGCGCCTGGGTGCAGCGGCACCGGGGTAGAGTCCATCGTGAACTTCACGGTCGTGTCGTTCGCGGCCGGGTGAACGGCAATCAGCTCATCGGTATTTTCAAACAGCAGCTGGGTCAACTGGTAAGCCAGCTCTTCGTCCATATCAGAGTTCACGACGAGGACGTTGGGGATACCGATGGTCTGCACCGCTTCATCCATACCGTCATACATACCGGCGGCAAGCTCGTAAGGGGCAAAGACTTCTTCTTCTTCCTGCGCATTGGCCACTTCTTCATCGGAAAGACCGATTAGGCGAATGTCGCGCGTGGCAGCCAGGTTAAGAATCGAGCTGGTCGGGGGGCCAACGCTCCAGAAGCCAGCGTCGATATCGCCGTCGCGAATGGCATCAGCGGTTTCGTTGAAGTTAAGACGCTGCGGCGTGAAGTCGTCATAGCTGACGCCATTAGCTTCGAGCAGCGCGCGAGCGTTCAGCTCGGTACCGCTACCCGGCGCGCCAACAGAAACCCGCTTGCCTTCCAAATCAGCAATCGACTCGATGTCGGATTCCGCTAGGGTCACCAGTTGCACGGCGTTGGGGTAAACCGAGGCCAGTGCACGAATGTTTTCAATCTGACGACCTTCGAAGTCACCCGTGCCGTTGTACGCCTGATAAACCGTGTCGGCGAGTGCCAGTGCAAGGTCTGCATCGCCACGCATGATCAGGCCCATGTTTTCAACGGAAGCCCCGGTTACTTCAGCGGTCGCCTGGGCGCCTTCGATGTGATTGTTGATCATTTCGGCAAAACCACCGCCGATCGGGTAATAAACGCCGCCCGTGCCGCCGGTAGCGATTGAAAGTTGTTGGGCACTAGCGGGAAGCGCAACTGCGAGCATAGAAGCAGCAGCAACAGCGTAGGGTAGAGAGCGTAGAGTTCGCATGAGCATTTCCTCCGTCCTGCTTGGACTTATAGGTATGGTTGACGAAAAAGGAGGTGTTGAAGCCCCAACCTCTGCTTGCTATCCATGGGCAACCAGAAGCGGTGGAGGAGAAGTTAGCACGGCTTATGCGTTAGATGCTAATAGGCGGCTATCAGACCATCAGCCCTGCTACGCGTTTAACAAAGGTTGCCTTACGTATGGGTCACTAGCGATCAGGCCGACCTGGCCAATCAGGCAGTTAATAATGGTGAAATCTGCTACGAATGTCTTACTCTATGCCAAATTGTTAATATTTAATGATAATGGCCGTTAATTCACTGCCGCTTACTTTTTGTTCAGGAGCCACACTGTTATGGAGCCAGATGCTAACCAGCTAGCCATTAACGAGCAGGGTGTTAGCGAGCCCAACGCTCCGCGACAGAATCTTGCCATCAGCGCTTATCGCCAGCTCAAGCACGACATTATTCGTGGCCGTTACGCGCCTGAGCAGAAGCTGTTAATGAGTCATTTGAAAGCGCATTACGGCGCCAGCACAGGGCCGCTGCGGGAAGCACTGTCACAACTGGTGGCCGACCGCCTGGTAGTGGCGATTAGCCAGCGCGGCTACCGGGTGGCGCCGATGTCACTGGCCGAACTCAACGATATTTATGATGCCCGCGCTCAGTTGGAAGGTTTGATCCTTCGCTTGGCCATCGAGCGCGGCGACGATGATTGGGAAGCCACGGTACTGGCCACTGCCCACCGGTTAGCAAAAGTCACCGACGTGAGTACCCCCGATGACCTGTTGGATATTTGGGACCAACGGCACAAGGCTTTTCATACCGCCATCGCCAGCGGCTGCAACTCCCCTCACCTGCTGCAAATGCGCAACACGTTGTTTGACCAAGTGGAGCGCTATCGCCACCTGTGGCTACAGGAAACCGTGATGTCGCCCCAGGCGTTAGAGCTGAAACGTCAAGAGCACGCCGCGCTAGTGGAGGTCATTCTGGCCCGCGATACCGCCCAGGCCGACAGCTTAATGCGCGACCACCTCATGACCCCGGTGCCGATTATTACCCGCGTTCTGGAAGCACGAGGCATCCGTTGAGCGCCCAGCCATATTCTACGTTTTAAAAAAATGTAGATATTTTAAAATAACGGCGATACATTGGGCCTATTACGCTTTGCACCCCATCCATTGCTGGCGGCGTCATAACATGCCGACAGGACGAATCGAGGAATCCACGCCATGACACATTTCAACTGGGACGATCCGCTGCTACTGGAACAACAGCTCACTGACGAAGAGCGCCAGATTCGCGATGCGGCCTACGATTACTGCCAGGAAAACCTCCAGCCCCGCGTGCTGACCGCCTTCCGCGAAGAGCGTTTTGACCGCGAGATCATGACCGAAATGGGCGAGCTTGGCCTATTGGGCGCGACCGTTTCCCCCGAGTACGGCGGCGCGGGCGTTAATCACGTGGCCTACGGCCTGATTGCCCGTGAAGTCGAACGTGTGGATTCCGGTTACCGTTCTGCGATGAGCGTGCAGTCGTCGCTGGTGATGTACCCCATCGAAACGTATGGCTCTGAAGAGCAGAAGCAAAAATTCCTGCCTAAGTTGGCCAGCGGCGAGATGGTGGGCTGCTTTGGTTTGACCGAGCCCGACCACGGCTCCGACCCTGGCAACATGATTACCCGGGCGGAAAAAGTCGACGGCGGCTACCGCCTGACCGGCGCTAAAATGTGGATCACCAACAGCCCAATTGCCGATATCGCCGTGGTGTGGGCAAAATCGGCGGCTCACGACAATCAGATCAAAGGCTTTATCGTTGAGCGCGGCACCGAGGGGTTCACTACCCCCAAAATCGAGGGCAAAGTCTCGCTACGCGCCTCGATTACCGGCGAGATCGTGCTGGACAACGCCTTCGTCCCCGAAGAGAACCTGCTGCCTAACGTCAGCGGTCTGAAAGGCCCGTTCGGTTGCCTAAACAAGGCCCGTTATGGCATCGCTTGGGGCGTGATGGGCACGGCAGAATTCTGCTGGCACGCGGGTCGTCAATACACCCTCGACCGCAAGCAGTTCGGTCGCCCGCTGGCCGCAAACCAACTGATCCAGAAAAAACTCGCCGACATGCAAACCGAGATCACCCTGGGCTTACAGGCAGCACTGCAAGTGGGCCGCCTGATGGATAGCGGCAACTGGGCGCCGGAAATGGTCTCGCTGATCAAGCGCAATAACTGCGGCAAAGCGCTGGATATCGCCCGCCAGTCGCGCGACATGCACGGCGGCAACGGCGTTTCCGATGAATACGGCGTGATCCGCCATATGGTCAACCTGGAGTCGGTGAATACCTACGAAGGCACTCACGATGTGCACGCCCTGATTCTGGGCCGCGCACAAACGGGCATCCAGGCGTTCTTTTAAGCACGCCTAACGAAGTAGCCGTCGTCGATCATCAGCCAAGGAACAGCCTTTATGAGCAAGCCCACTACGAGTGAGCCCACCAAACCACTGGCCGGTATAAAAGTACTCGATATTTCCCGTGTGCTAGCCGGCCCCTGGTGCGGTCAAATGCTTGCGGATATGGGCGCGGATGTCATCAAGGTCGAACGCCCCGGCAGCGGCGATGACACTCGCCACTGGGGCCCTCCTTGGCTGGCAGGCACGGAAGAGTCGGCGTACTACCTGTGTGCTAACCGTGGCAAGCGATCGGTAACGGTGGATATGGCCAAGCCCGAAGGCCAAGCGGTCATTAAGCAGTTAGTCGCGCAATCGGATGTGCTGATCGAGAACTTTAAGGTCGGTGGCCTCAAGCGCTATGGGCTGGATTACACCAGTCTGAAAGCGCTAAACCCCAAGCTGATTTACTGCTCGATTACCGGTTTTGGTCAGGAGAGCCCCTACGCGCACCGTGCCGGTTACGACTTTATGATCCAGGCCATGGGCGGCATCATGAGCCTGACCGGCAAGCCGGACGGTGAGCCTGGCGGTGGCCCGGTGAAAAGCGGCGTCGCGTTTACCGACATTTTCACCGGGCTGTATGCCGCCAATGCGGTACTGGCCGCGCTGTATCAGCGTCGCGATAGCGGCGAAGGCTGCCATATCGATATGGCACTGATGGATGTTCAGGTGGGGGTGCTCGCCAATCAGGCGCTCAACTACCTGACCTCGGGCAAGGTGCCTCAGCGGCTGGGCAACGCTCACCCTAACATCGTGCCGTACCAAGCGTTCGCCACCCAAGATGGCCATATGATCATGGCGGTCGGCAACGACGAGCAGTTCAAACGTTTCTGTGGGGTACTCTCGTTACCCGGCTTAGCGGAAGACCCCCACTTTGCCACTAACGGCGCCAGGGTGAACCACCGTGAACGGCTGGTACCGCAGTTGGAAGCCGCGCTGGCCCAACGCACCACCGATGAATGGCTGGCGGCCTTTGAAGCCGTGGGCGTGCCCTGCGGGCCTATCAATACGCTCGATCGCGTCTTCGATGATCCCCATGTCAAAGCCCGCGGGCTCAAGCAAACCCTGCCCCACGACCAAGCGGGCAGTGTCGATTTAGTGGCCAATCCGATCCGCTTTAACGGCGCCCCGCTGAGTGCCACCACCGCGCCGCCCCACCTGGGCCAACATACTGAAAGCGTGATGGAAGAACTCGGCATTACCCTTGAACAGCGCAAAGCGTTACGCCAAGCAGGCATTATCTAGCGTGGGCACCTTTTCCCTATTAAGCGCCTTCTAGGCGCTTTTTTTTATAGCCACTTTTTGGCTACTTTTTCCCTGCTTTTTTGACCACCAAGACACAGTGACTTGCTAGCACAGAGAGCGCATGTGGACAATTGCTATACAAAACCTGTACGGAAAATTTAATAATGGTTAAACTAACTATCGCATCGCGCGCCGACATCGCGTATAGATAGACTTTTTCAGCCTATTTTGCGCCAGCCACGACCGATTTTTCAGGAGCTGTAATGAGCCAATGCGCACGCGTTAATGGCAGCTGTAAACGCTGTGAAGGCGAGTTGCCTTTTGAGTTCACCATGGCCTTTCAGCCCATTGTGGATCTGTCACTGGCCAAAATCGTCACTTACGAAGCCTTGGTGCGAGGTATGCAGGGCGAGTCCGCCTGGAGTGTCATTTCGCAAGTCACGGACGATCTGCTCTACCGCTTCGATCAAGCCTGCCGCGTGAAAGCGATCGAAATGGCGAGCGCCCTGGGCATGCAAACGGACCTGTCGATTAACTTCTTGCCCAACGCCGTTTATGAACCCCAAGCCTGTATTCAGGCCACGTTAGAGGTTTCCAGGCGAGTGGGCTGGCCAACTGACAGGCTTATTTTTGAAATCACTGAGACCGAGCGCGTCCGCGACCGCCAACACCTGTGCAACATTATCGATGCCTACCGGTCGATGGGCTTTAAAACCGCGCTGGATGATTTTGGCAATGGCTACGCTAATTTAGATTTGCTCACTGAGCTGACGCCTGACAAGCTCAAAATCGACCGTGAACTGGTCATGAATTGTGATAGCGATTTACGTCGCCAAGCCATTCTCAACGCCATTATCCTACTCGCCAAAGAACTCCACACCACGCTGATTGCCGAAGGCGTAGAGACCCGCGCCGAAGCGCTTTGGCTGGCGCGTGCGGGCATTGTCCGCCAACAGGGGTTCTATTTTGCCAGGCCCGCAGTGAATTCGCTCGGCGATGATATTGACCGACTGCTCGCCGAGCTAAAAACCGAAGCACAAGCAGGGCTAGGAGCAGTGAATGAAAGAGGTTAGTCCTGATCAGCTCTACCAGCTTTTCAACCGTTCAAAGCGCAATACCGAAAACGTTATCAAAGCCGCCCCTATTGGCATCTGCATCACCAACCCCACCGGCCACTTCGAAATGGTCAATCCGGCTTACTGTGAGTTTTACGGCTACTGCCAAGAAGAGTTCTTGGGCCAGCACTTTACCATGGTAGTGCCCGATGCTTACCGTGCCCGGCTTTCGGCCCTGCACGACGAATTCATGCAGGGCAACGAAACGTTCGAGCTGCGCCAAGAGTGGGACGTACTAGCGAAAGATGGCGAACTGCGCACGATTATTGCCGAAGCCGCACGTATCGAAGGCGAAGACGGCCAGTCGCGTAAAGTCACTTTTATCATCGATATCACCCAGCGGAAACAGCTGGAAGTGCGCCTGAAACAAGCCAACGAGCGCCTGGATCACCTAGCCCATCACGATGAGCTAACGGAGCTGTTCAATCGCCGTGCGGGGCTGCAACGCCTGGATGAAGAAATCAAACGCTGCGAGCGATACGGCACCACCTTTAGCATTGCGATTTATGATCTGGACGACTTCAAGGCGATCAACGATACCTACGGACACGGCACCGGCGATGCGGTGCTTCAGCAAATGACGGCCCTAGTGAGCGACGTACTGCGTGATACCGACCTGCATGTGCGTCTCGGTGGCGAAGAATTTTTGATCATTATGCCTGGCGTTAACGCCGAAGAGGCCCAACAGGCAATGGAGCGTGTCCGTGAAAGCGTGGCGCAAAACGCCTTTACTGAGCATCAATTAACGGTGACGCTATCAGCCGGGATTGCCAGTTACGTTGAACCTTCCGGCACACGATTACTTGATCGTGCCGACAAAGCTATGTATCAAGCTAAACAGGCGGGGCGTAATCGTGTTGTCATTGCATCGTCATCCCTGTAAGTAACGCTATTAAGCACTATGCTGAAAGATCATCCCTCATCAATAGGAAGTAAGCCATGAGCAGCAATGCCGAACTGAACGAGCTGAAACACAAATATGTCGCGGCGGGCGCTGCCAGCCCTGCGACGGCGTTCGCCGACCGTGCTGAAAACGCTGAAATCTGGGACGCAGATGGCAACCGCTTTATCGACTTTGCGGGCGGTATTGGCGTACTCAACGTGGGCCACCGTCATCCGAAAGTGGTCGCAGCGGTAAAAGCCCAGCTTGATAAGCTCATGCACACCTGCCAAACGGTCATGCCCTACGAAGGCTACGTAAAAGTCGCTGAGAAACTTAGCCATGTCGTGCCAGTGCGCGGCCATGCCAAGGTGATGCTGGCGAACTCGGGTGCCGAAGCGCTGGAAAACGCCGTTAAGATCGCGCGCGCCGCGACCGGCCGTTCCAACGTGATCTGCTTTGATGGTGGCTACCACGGCCGTACCTTCTTCACCATGGCGATGAACGGCAAGGTAGCGCCTTACCAGAGCGACTTCGGCCCCATGCCGGGCACCGTCTTCCGCGCCCCCTACCCCGTGCCTTACCACGGTGTGAGCGAAGACGAAGCCATTCGCGGCCTGAAGATGACGCTGAAAACCGATGCCAACCCCAAAGATACCGCCGCCATCGTGCTGGAACCGGTACTGGGTGAAGGCGGTTTTTACCCAGCCTCTACCAGCTTCCTGACCAAGATCCGTGAGATTTGCGATGAGCACGGCATCCTGATGATCATCGACGAAGTGCAGTCAGGCTTTGGCCGTACCGGCAAAATGTTTGCCATCGAACACAGCGGCGTTGAGCCCGACATCATGACCATGGCCAAGAGCATGGCCGACGGCATGCCGATCTCCGCGATCGTCGGTACCGACAAGGTCATGGACGCCTCAGGCCCGAACTCCTTGGGCGGCACCTACACCGGCAGCCCCACCGCCTGTGCGGCAGCGCTAGCGGTATTGGAAGTGTTCGAAGAAGAGAACATTCTTGAGAAGAGCCAAGCCCTGGGCGACAAATTGGCGAAGCGCTTCAACGAATGGGCAGGTAAGTTTGACTGCATCGATCACGTGCGCAACATGGGCTCGATGGCCGCGTTCGAGCTGGTCTCGAGCAAAGCCGATCACACGCCTAACCCCGAACTGGCGGCCGCGCTGTGCAAGAAAGCCCGTGAAGAGGGCTTGATCCTGCTGTCCTGCGGCATGTACGGCAACACCATCCGCTTCCTGATGCCCGTCACCATTCAAGACGACGTGCTTAACGAAGGCTTGGATATCATCGAGTCCTGCCTGGAATCGTTGACCTAAGCATTATCGCAACTCAAACAGACGCCGCCCCATTGGGCGGCGTTTTTGTCTAGCCTGCTTGTGTTTAGCCAATGCGGCTTTAAAGAACGTCAAACCTGACAACGTTACTTGAATAAAGGCGCCAGTTGATTCAACCTTCCAAGCTGATAAAGATCGTGCAGATAAGCATCCACTTTAGAGATCAAGTAGTTCAAGAACACAATAAAAAATATCGCAGACATAATCATCACAGGTTGATTCATCCACTCTAACATCGACACACTCACTTCATAGTGAATGGTATAAATACTCATGGCCGCCAATAGTTGAATCAGCCCACCGTTAGCAATGACGGCGACCATAAAAAAGCTTCTCAGGTTGATTGAAGGCAGTCCCGTCTTGAAACCAGGCGCATGGCGAGCACTTGCCCTGCCCGTCCCTTTTTCGCTCGATGAACTTAAAACCAAACCACGCTTACGCCTTAAAAGCGGCACGCCGTAGGTTTCCTGCCCCTCTTTAGAAAAAGCAATCCGTAATGCTGCCACATTAAAATCATTACCGAATATATCAACCGCCGCTTCATCAAGAAGGGAGGCATCTTGGTTTTCAACGGCTCTCTTTTCGTTGACGCTAAGCTTTTCGAACTGCCTGTTTTTCTGACCCGTAAGTTTGACGCTATCATACGTATTAATATTGAAATGCATTTGATAGATTTGATACCAAGAAGTCGTCACTCCCACCAAAATCATCAAAAAAATTAACGCTGTCAGCATGGCGGTATACTCGCCCCATTAATGATGTCGTTTAATGATAACTTATCTAACCCGCTGACTGACGAGCACGGCCTAAAAAACGCGTCTCGCTGGTATAGGTAATCGAAGGGGCATCTAAAACGATGGCCACGACGGACCCCGCACAGAGTTTCCGTCGCAGCGACATCGACTCAGCTATCTCGGCCCAGCTATCTCGGCCCAGCTATCTCGGCCCAGCTATCTCGGCCCAGCTATCTCGACTAAGTTATCGAGGCCGACGATCGCCTTCCAAAAAGTTAGCCGTAAAGACCGCTTTACCATGGGTCTCAAACGACCACTTCATCACATCGCTTAATGCTGCCATGACCGCATCAAACTCGCCAAACACCTGGGTACTCATGCGGTTCGGGTGCACTTCCAGCCCTGTCGCCTCCAGGCGTTTCACCACCTCTTTGACCACCGGTTTGAAGTCATCGGCCAGTGGGTAATAGCTAAGCTGTACGGAAAGATACATTACGCCTCCTTACGCTGTATGAGAAGCCTGACGGGCGCTGGCGATACGCTGCCAGGCCGCCAGGATGGCGGCACGCGTTTCATCCGGGTGCTCCATCGGGAACATATGCGTGCCGGGAACCTCGCTCACCGATAACCCTTTGCGCCGCAAGCGCTTGATGCGCGACGCCGTCAGCAGGTGCGATTCGTGACCGGCCACCAGCTCAATCGGCACGCCCAGCCGCTGCGGCAGGCGCGAAAGGTGATCCGGCAGATGGCGAAAAATCTCCACCTCAATACGCGGGTCAAAGGTCAGCTCAGCGCTGCCGTCGTCTAACAAGCGCGTCCCTGCTTCAATGTAGTCGTTGAGTGCTTCCGGGGTAAAGCGGCGAAACAAGCCCCGACGCCCCAGTGAGTTGGCCATTGCCTCGCGGCTTGGCCACACGGTGCGCCGCCCCAGGGTTTTACCCGCAGGCGTTACCCGGTCCACAAAGCCGAACCGTTTGGCGGCTTTCATCGCCCACGCATCGGTTCCCAGCATCAACGGCGGGTCCAGCATGATCACGCCGCAAAAGCGCTCGGGCTGTTTATCGGCCGCCATGGCCATCAGCGTGCCCCCCAGCGAATGCCCCACGCCTAAAAGCGGCGTATCCGTCTCGGGCAGATAGCTCAACAACTCATCGACCAAGTTGCCCCAGTTGTGGTTAACCGGGTAATCCGGATGGTGGCCCAGTCGATCCAGCGGGTGCAGGTCAAACATCTCTGCCAGCGGATTGAGCAGGCTGCGGTAGCTAAGCCCAGGAAAACCATTGGCGTGGGCAAACACTAAACGGGGACGTTGGGCAGCATTAGCAGACATGGCGGGCTCGTGGGTAATCAAACGTGAGATACATACATCAGGCTATCATACGTCTGTTTTATCGCGGGCCTGGAGGAGCGTCAATCCATAAAAGGGTTAACCGGCTAATTAAAACAGCGACAGCTGGTGCTCTTGGCTGTTTTCCGCCAGCCGATAGCCCACGCCCAGCAGGCGCACGGGGCGCTCGCCTCTGGCCCAGCCAACGTTCAGCAGCGTCTCGAACTGCTCCAGGTTAGGCGCTGGGTCGGCGTGTTCGACGGTGGTTTGGGTAAAGTCGCTGAACTTCACTTTGACGATCAGCCCGCGCACCGCTAGTGGCGGATCAAGCCTGGCGTAGCGGCGCTCCAGGTCTTCGATCAGCGCGGGCAGCTCTCGGCGGCAGGCGTCGAGGTTAGGCAAATCCTGGGCGTAGGTCTGCTCGGTGCTGACCGATTTACGCTCGCGGTGAGTCTTCACCGGGCGCTCGTCCCGCCCCCAGCTCAGCTCGTGTAGCCGCCGCCCAAAGCGGCCAAAGTGTTCGACCAGGTCGGTCAGCGTGCGGGTACGTAGGTCAGCGCAGGTGTGGATATCCAGCCCCGCCAGTTTCTCGGCCGTGCGCGGGCCGACGCCGTGAATTTTCTTGACCGGTAGCTGTTGCACGAAGCTGTCGACTTTATCCGGCGTAATCACGCACAGGCCGTCGGGCTTGTTCCAGTCGCTGGCGATCTTGGCCAAAAACTTGTTAGGCGCGACGCCCGCTGAAACGGTGATCCCCACTTCGCGGCTGACCCGTTCGCGAATCGCTTCGGCCATCAGCGTCGCGCTGCCGTGATGCAGCGTGACCTCCGAGACATCCAGAAAGGCCTCATCCAGCGAGAGCGGTTCGATCAGTTCCGTCACATCGCGGTAAATGGCGAAGACCTGGCGGGCGACTTCTTTGTACTTGGCCATCTCACCGCGGATCACGGTGAGATGCGGGCAGCGCTTAAGCGCTTGCGACATCGGCATGGCCGAGTGAATGCCAAACTCCCGAGCGGGATAGTTACAGGTCGCCACCACCCCACGCTGCTCGACGCTGCCGCCAATCGCAATCGGGATATCCCGCAGCGCGGGGTTATCGCGCATTTCCACTGCTGCATAAAAGCAGTCGCAGTCGCAGTGAATGATTTTGCGCACCGGCTACCCTTCTACCTGTAAAAAACCACAGTTTATCACAGCCTCAGGTGCCGCAGAATGTCCTTAGCACTTGCTCATTATCCGTGGCGGGCGCCGCTAAACGGCGCGCTTCCACGGAGTCATCGAATGGCTGGGTGACGACCGCTAACAGCGTATGAAAGGGCGCAAAATCACCGTCGTAAGCGGCATCAATAACTTCCTGAACCCGGTGGTTGCGGGGAATAATGATCGGGTTGGCCCGACGCATGACGGCAAAACGTTCACTATCCTGACTGGCTACCTGCTCGGACTGCCAAGTATCTAGCCACGCGGTTAGCTCATTAGGCTGCGTCGTTAGCGCCAGCAGCGCCTCGCGGTGTTCATCATTCGGGGAGTAAGCGTATTGCGTGAGCGCATCAAAAGCGGCGGCCATATCCATACGCCCCTGATGCATCTGAATTTCCAGTGCTTCCATCAATGGCGCGGCTCGGGGGCTTTCCGCCGCCAAGCCGAGTTTGTCGGCATGCAGGCGAAGCTGTTCGGCGCTGAACCGTGACTCAAAGCGGCGAATGACGTCCGTTGCTTGCTGCACCAGCGCGTCGCCCTCTTCACGCATTAACGGCAGCAGCGTTTCAGCAAAGCGCGCTAGGTTCCACTGGGCGATTGAAGGCTGGTTGGCAAAGGCGTAGCGGCGGCCTTGATCGATGGAGCTAAACACTTTCTGCGGATCGAACTGCTCCATAAAGGCACACGGTCCGTAATCGATGGTTTCACCGGCAATGCTGCAGTTATCGGTATTCATCACACCGTGGATAAAGCCGACGCTCATCCAGCGGGCGATCAGCACCGCTTGGCGGGCGACCACCGCTTCCAGCAGCGCCATATAAGGGTCTTCTGCCTTGGCGGCTTCCGGGTAGTGACGCGCAATCACATGATCCGCCAGCGCCTTGAGCAAGGGATTATCCCGCTGTGCGGCGGCAAATTGAAAGGTGCCTACGCGAATATGGCTGCTCGCTACGCGGGTAAAGACGGCGCCGGGCTCGGCCATTTGCCGCACCACGCGCTCGCCGCTAGTCACCGCTGCCAATGCACGGGTTGTGGGAATGCCCATTGCCGACATAAATTCGCTGACCAGGTACTCACGCAGCACAGGGCCTAACGGTGAACGGCCATCGCCACCGCGGGAAAACGGCGTGCGGCCGCTGCCTTTTAGCTGCACATCGCGGCGCACGCCGTTCTGGTCGATCACTTCGCCTAGCAGCAACGCACGGCCATCGCCCAGTTGCGGCACGAAGTTGCCGAACTGGTGGCCTGCGTAACCTAATGCACCCGGCTGAGAACCCGGCATGGGCTGGTTGCCGCTAAACCACTCGCCCAGCGTGGCGGGATCAGGAATCTCTTGAGCGCCCAGCTCACGGGCCAGCGGGGCATTAAATGCGATCAGCTCTGGGCTGGCCACGGGCGTTGCCTGGGTAGCGACCCAGAGAGGTTCAGGCAAGGTGGCATAAAGATGTTCAAATGACAGCACGATACACTCCACTTCAATTGGCTGTGGTTAGCTAATACCCTAGCATTCTACTCAACTAAACGCCGAGACGATGTTGCCAAACATGCCAAATGTTAAAAACAGCGAACTGACGCCACTTCCAAGGGATTTCTATAATCGGGACACGCTCGAAGTGGCGAGAGACCTGCTGGGCTGCTGGCTGGTACGCGAGCATAACGGCGAGCAGATGGCGGCAAGAATCGTCGAAACCGAGGCCTACTGCGGTGCTGAAGATACCGCCTGCCATGCCCACCGACGCCGCTCGCCGCGCACGGAAGCAATGTTCGGCCCTGCGGGCCACGCCTATGTCTATCTGGTTTACGGCATGCACTGGTTACTGAACGTGGTGACCGAGCCGGAAGAATCGCCCTGCGCGGTGCTGATTCGTGCGGTAGAACCCACCGTTAACGAAGCCGCCATGCGCGCCACCCGGCCAGCCTTAGGAAAACAGCTCAGCAATGGCCCCGGCAAGCTCACACGTGCGTTGACGATCGATAAAGCGCTGTATGGTCACGATATGACCCAGGCTGACAAGCTGTGGATTAGCGCCGCTGCACATGACGCCTCAATCGTTAGCGGCCCGCGAGTGGGCATCGATTACGCCCAGCCCGAACACCGCGATGCCCCGTGGCGACTCTGGCTGGAAGACAATCCGTGGGTATCGAAAGCGCGCTAATAGCGGTCTTTAAGCGGGCTGCAAACAGCGAACGGCGTGCTCGAGCACCGGCGTTAACGGCGCGCGCCACTGGTGGGTTAACAGCGTATCCGCCCTAGTGACACCAAGCGAGAGCGACGCCAGCGGCATGCCTCGCTCATGGGCAGCGCGGCAGAAACGGTAGCCGGAAAACACCATCAATGAGGTGCCCACAGCCAACACCGCATCCGCCTCGGCCAGCGCTACCTGGGCTGCCAACCTGCGCTCGGCGGGCACTACATCACCGTAGAACACCACATCAGGTTTCAGGATACCGCTGCAGCGTGGGCAGTCGAAAATGCGGAAGCTGCTGAAGTCGGTTTCCAAATCGGCGTCGCCATCCGGAGCGTGACCCGCCTGCAAACCTGCAAAGCTAGGGTTCATTCGCGCCATTTCGGCATGCATGGCGTGGCGCATCATTTGATAGTCGCACACCATGCACTTCACCATGTCCGCCCGGCCATGCAGGTCGATCACCCGGCGGGAACCGGCGCGCTGATGCAAACGATCCACGTTTTGCGTCACCAATTGCTGGATATAGCCCTGGGATTCCAGCGCGGCCAGCGCCCGGTGCGCCCCGCTGGCCTGAGCTTCGCGCATGGCGCTAAAGCCGATCAGCGCGCGGGCCCAGTAGCGCTGTCGAACGTGATGAGAACTCATAAAATCGCCATGCTGCACCGGCGGTGGCCGCTTCCACTGGCCATCCGCATCGCGATAGTCAGGAATGCCGCTGTCGGTACTTACGCCCGCACCGGTAATCACCCACAGCTTGGGGTGCTGCTGAATAAACGCTGCCAGCTCTTCACCGGGCTGGGTAATGCTATTGGCTATTTCCACGGCCTGCGTCAATCGTTCACCTCTAGGCAATATTGCTCAAACTCAACGATACTGTATGACAAGCAACGCCTGCGCAATGCGCAAAAGCACCTCATTTCAAGGAGCATAGGATGCAACAGTCTGAGCAAGGTTCTGGGCAGCACGACCATGATGTCATCATTGTCGGCGGCGGCATGGTTGGCGCCGCGCTGGCGGCGCGCTTGGGCCATACCGGCTTTTCTGTCGGGCTGGTCGAACAGGGCGATGCCCCCACTCCGCCCAGCGGCGATTATGACCTGCGCATCTCATCACTCAATGCGCGCTCGCTGGCGTTTATCAAGGCAAGCGGCACCAACCTACCGGAAGAGCGTAGCTGCCCGTTTCGCCATATCGATGTCTCCAACCAGGACGGCACCGGCCACTCGCTGTTTTCCGCTGAAGATAGCGGCATGAAAGACTTCGGCATTTTTATCGAAAATCGCACGCTGCAGTATGCGCTATGGCAGCGCATAGAACAGCTGCCCAGCGTTACTTGTTATACCCAGTGCGCGCCGTTAAATACCGTCTCAGCGACGAACAAACGCCTACTGGAACTGGATAACGGCAAAACATTAAGCGCCCACCTGATTGTCGGCGCCGATGGTGCTGGTTCTACGTTGCGTTCGCTGGCCGGCATCAGTGTGACGAACTACGACTATCATCAGCAGGCGATGATCATTAACGTGGAAACCGAACTGCCCCAGCAGGACGTCAGTTGGCAGGTATTTACCCCCACAGGCCCCTTGGCCATGCTGCCGCTGCCCGGCCACAATGCTTCCTTGGTTTGGTACGACAGAGACGAGACCACCAAAGCCCGCGAGCAGTTGGACGACGATGCACTGAAAGCGGCGATTGAGATGGCCTTCCCCAAACGCCTGGGTAATCTTATTCGCATCGTGGCGCGGGCCAGCTTTCCCATCAAACGCCAGCACGCCCAGCGCTATATCGGCAAGCGCTTAGCGCTAATTGGCGATGCCGCCCACGTGGTGCATCCCTTGGCAGGCCAAGGCTTGAATATTGGCCTGCACGACGCCGATACCCTGGCCGAGATCATCATTCAAGGCCGCGACCCCGGTGACTACGTCAACCTACTGCGCTTTGAGTGCCAACGCCGCGTCGCCAATCAGGCGATGATTGCCGCCACCGACAGCTTCCACCACCTATTTACCGGTGCCAAACCACTGCGCCAGCTAGGCGATCTAAGCCTGCAGGTTGCCGAGCGCTTCCCGTTCGCCAAACGCATGATGATGCAGCAAGCCAATGGGTTGAATCCGTTTAAAATGCGCTAGCCTATCGGGTTAGCGCCAACTAAATCTTTATGAAAGGCCTTGGCGACTTTATAGAGGAAAGGCCTGCCGCCATCGAAGCACCAACGCTGATGCTATATAGCGAAAACGATCTCGTCTTCCCCCCTGAAGGCGTGCGGCGAAACGCAGCTGAGTGCTAATTGAAGCGGGCTTAAGACTAAGTAGAAATGGTTTTTTTGAAATTTTCGTCCAGAATGAATTATCAGTGTTAATTGTTGCAGGTAATAAAAAGTGGTTATTAATTAGCGTGCTTAACGATCGGGAAACAGAGTTAAACCGGATTCAGGATGCGTTGCGCACAAGCGAGGCGGAATTCCGGACGCTCGTCGAAACCATGCCGCAAATTGTATGGGTTACCCGCCCGGATGGCTGGCACATCGACTTTAATCAATCCTGGCTGGATTACACTGGGCTGACCCTTGAAGAGAGCCTAGGCTTTGGTTGGAACCCGCCCTTTCATCCCGATGATCGAGCCCGGGCTGCCAAGCGGTGGCTTCAGGCGACGAGCAGCGGCGAACCCTATGAGATTGAATACCGGTTACGCCGCTGGGACGGGGTTTATCAATGGATGCTTGGAAGAGCCGTACCCATGCGTAATGCCGAAGGCACTATCGTTAAATGGTTTGGCACCTGCACGAACATTGATGATCTGAAGCGGACTCAGGAGCGGTTAGACGAGGCCCAGCGAATCGGCAAGATTGGAAATTGGGAATACAGTCTCACCACCGGCGAGGCTAACTGTTCGGAGGTCGTTTATCGCCTATTGGGCAAAGATAGCCGACGTGATCCACCCCCCACCCTGCATGAAATTGCGATGCTTTTCGATGCAGAGAGCGCTGCCCGCTTGAACAAAATGATGGATGTGGGAGCTTCCTCCGGTCAAACGCAAACATTTGACCTTCGTACAAAGGAAGACAACGGCAAACATAGTGATATTCAGATCGTCGCCGTTCCCAGAAAAGATGTTAGCGGCAAAGTGGTCAGCTTTTTTGGCACCATGCAGGATATTTCTGAACAAAAACAAGCCGAAATATCACTTCAAACCAGGGTACAGCAGCAACAGCTTGCCGCGGCCCTGGGCCGGTTTGCCCTCTCTGCTGCGACGCTTGACGAGGTGTATAAAGAAGCGGCATCGGCGATCACTCAGGGGCTAAAAGTACCGTTTAGCGCCGTAATGCTGCTAGACGAGCCGGCCAGACCTCTGTTTTTACAAGCAGGTATAGGGTGGCAGGCCGATTGGATCGGCCGTCAAGTGGTGGACCTTGAAAAGCAAACGCAAATGTACCCCGCCCTGGCCTCCTACGAACCTGTCATTATTCATAATTTCAGCGAAGATGCTCGCTTCAATACATCCGAACTGCTCACTGCCCACGCAGTTGTTAGTGGTATCGACGTTTTGGTGGGCGGCATCGAGAAGCCCTTCGGCATACTCGGCGCTTACGCCAGTAAGTCCAGCATTTTCTCGACCGATGATGTCGCTTTTCTGCAGGGGCTTGCCAATATCCTAAGTGCTGCAGTCGAACGTCAGCGGTCTAACGAACAGCTTAGGTATATGGCGCTTCATGATCCGCTCACTGGTTTGCCCAACAGGTTGCTGTTAACCGATCGGCTCAACGTTGCACTGGCTTACGCTCAACGGCATAACCAGCAAGTCGCCCTGCTGTTTCTGGATCTCGACCGGTTCAAATATGTAAATGATGTATTTGGGCATGGCCTGGGGGACCAGCTTCTGCAGGAGGTTGCACGACGGCTATCGAGCTGCGTGCGCGCCGAGGATACGGTGAGTCGACAAGGCGGCGATGAGTTTATCGTAGCCCTCACAGGCATCAAGGAGGAGCAGGATGCTGCGCTCACTGCCGAGAAACTGCTCAACGTCATCGCCTCCCCCTTCTTGCTGGAGGATACCGAAATCATCCTGGGGATTAGCATTGGTGTAGCGTGTTTCCCCCACCATGGAAAAGATACGCACACCTTAATGCGTAATGCCGATGCGGCCATGTATGTAGCTAAGGACGTTGGTCGCAACGGTTACCAGTTCTATGCACCTGAAATGAATATGCGCGCGCTGGACCGCTTAACGCTTGAAAGCGATCTGCATCGTGCCGTGGAACGCGATGAGCTTTTCCTAATGTATCAGCCACAGCTTACACTTAGCACTGGGGGCGTGATTGGTCTGGAAGCATTAATTCGATGGCGGCACCCCACGCGGGGGCTTGTTTTACCTGATCAATTTATTCCTATGGCTGAAGAGTGCGGCCTTATTGTCTCAATCGGTAAATGGGTGCTGGAAACGGCCTGCCGCCAGCACGCTTACTGGGTGGCCCAGGGCGTGACGAAAGGGTCGATAGCAGTCAATATTTCTGCCCATCAATTCCGTCAGGCAGACTTTTGTGAACAAGTAAGCGACGTGCTCTCACGTACAGGTCTACCGGCCCACTTATTGGAGCTGGAGGTCACGGAAGGTGTGGTCATGCAGGGTATTGAACTGGTGCTGCATAAGCTCAATAAGCTTCGTGAATTGGGTGTCACGCTTGCCATAGACGATTTCGGAACAGGTTATTCAAGCTTGAATTACCTCAAGCAGTTTCCACTCCATCGTCTAAAAATTGATCAATCCTTTACCCATGGATTATCGAGTGATCAGGAGAGCGGAGCGATTACCAAAGCCATCATCCAAATGGGACTCAGCTTAGGGCTGGATGTGCTGGCTGAGGGCATTGAGACCCAAGAGCAGCAGAACTATCTAAAGATCCTAGGCTGTCATGCCGGACAGGGTTTTTTATACGCCAAGCCGCTTTCAGATTCTGAGTGCGAGCACTACCTGCGCGTTACTGCTTAGGAGTAGTTAACCAATCCAGGGGTGACCTTCTCTAGGTGGTGGCACCCAGTAATGCTGCCACTCGGCCACTCAATTAAAGAAGATGCCACTCCCCATAATCAAAACAGCCGCTACGATGCTCACAAGCGGGGTGTAACAACGGTAACACCGCCACATCAGCAATTATCGATGGATAGCTGAAGTCTCACCATTATCGGTTACAAAACCGGCGTGAAGCAGGAATGGGGCACCCGGTAAGTGGCCGGGTGACAAGCAGCTAGCACTACCCTCATTCCAGGTTAGAGCCTAAAGGACTAGCGGCTAGCGTTTTCCTCGGCTACCTGACGCAGCGCATCGACCAAAACGTCGGCGGACTGGGCGCCGGAAATCAGGTAGCGACCATCGAGAATAAATGCGGGCACGGCGTTTACTCCCGCGTCCATAAAGCGTTGCTCGGCTTCACGTACTTCATCAGTGTACTGATCGGAGCGGGCGATGGCCTCGGCGGTGTCGCCGTCAAGCCCCACTTCAATGGCCTTCTCGCGCAGCACCGCTGGGTCGGCGGGGTTTTTCGCCTCACCGAAGTAAGCCTCGAACAGCGCCAACTGAAGCGCCGTCTCTTGGTGTTGCGTTCCGGACCACGCCAGCACGCGGTGAGCAGCGAAGGTATTATTCGCCCGACGCTCCAGGGCACCACGGAAATTCAGCCCAAGCTCTTCGGCAGCGGCCATAATCTCGCGCTGAGACTGCTCCATGGTGGCCGCGTCCTTGCCGTACTTGCGGCACAAATGTTCCAGGATAGGCTCGCCCTCGGGCGACATATCGCGGTTCAGCTCAAAAGGCTGCCAAACCAGCTCAACGTCGATCTCGCCATTGAGTGTCTCTAACGCTTGCTCCAAGCGCCGATAGCCGATCGCGCACCATGGGCAGGCCACATCGGATACTAAATCGATTCTTACCTTTTGCATTTTGTATATCCCTTCGGCATCTCTCAAAATTCGATCAAACTAAAGAAAGCATGGTACGTGTATATTGTGAGTAACGGCAGTAGTGATTAGGAGACAGATATGGCAAAAACAGCGTTAGCGTTAAGCACCCTATTACTTATCAGCGGGTGCGCTCAAAACAGCAATACCGCCGCGTCAGGCACGCCGGGCTCAGGTACGTCAACCGAGCAAAGCGAGCCCCACCACCAGATAACCGACCAATGGGTCGGCCGATGGATTGGCGTTGAAGGGTTATTCCTGGAAATCAGCAAGGACGAGCCTGCAGGCCCCGGTCACTATCTGCTTGAAATGCAGTACGGCCTGGATGCCGATCAAATCGGCACCTTCGAAGGGCAGGCCACCGCCGAGGGCATTCGCTTCAACCGCGAGGACGGCCCACAGCTGCTTCGAGCGGGTGACGGCGAAGACACCGGCATGAAGTGGCTATTGGAAAAGGAAGACTGCCTGGTAGTCGCAACAGGCGAAGGCTATTGCCGCGACTGATCTGCTCGGTGATCACTAAGAATCGACGGACGCTAGCGGCTAGCGTTTTCCTCGGCCACCTGACGAAGCACATCGACCAACACATCGGCGGGCTGGGCGCCCGAAATCAAGTCACGTCCAGCATGCTACGTGTATAAAGCTAAAGGCCTAACCCCAACTCGCGGAGCATGTCCGAATACTCCGCACTATGGTCTCCTTCGAAATTGGACATACCGGGTTTGGTGAGACACCCCTTTGGCGAAATATAGCTTCGTATGGATTTTTCAGGTTTCTGATGCCAGCCGATGTTGAAGGCACAGAGCTTGGGAAAGAAATACATCGATGCATAACCTGGCACAGTATCATGCACCCACCAAGCAAGTGCTTGCCAGTTCCCAGTCCGCTCGAAGTACGGCACGTACTTATTAACGACGATACACGCCATTGCCCCAATGTGACCGCTCTTGTCAGGAAAATCCCATATGTGATGAGCATAGTTTTGCTCGTTGCTTCCACAGTTATATTGGTTTTTATTTTCTGCTCCTTTGGCATTAACGGCACTTGATCGGTAAGCGGAACGAATACTGATACGGCCAAAATGCTGCTGGATAGGTTCGAGAACTTCTTCGCAAAGAGATCTGCCAGCCTCAATCGCAAGATCAGGATTGTCTGGGATGTTGGGTATCCCTTCAATCTGGGAGATTTCGGAGTATAAGAAATCTCGCATAAAAAAAGACTCCGAAAGACGAACGCGTCCTAAATCTTCGAGTGTCTTAACCGACTGCGGTGATCTCACACATACCTCACTAGCAAAGTGTTACCGTTATTCTATGCGACGTCACCCCCTTCTAAAACGCGCGGCCATAAATCACCCCATTTATTAAACAAAGCATTACTTTGAGAAGGCATTCATCGCACGGCAAGAGCGGAACAATCCAGTTGAAGTAGCATATAGAAACAATTTAATATTTAATAACTTATTTTTTGTGGAAAAGCTTATATTTATATCTAGCATCAACCCACTCTAATTTACCTCCTTCACCGAAACACAAACTCTTTTCACCATCAAAGAAGACCACTTCTCTTTTTAAATTTATTTTATTCAAAAATATAGAAAGCCTGCATATCAAAACCCAAGGAAAGGAACTATATTTTAAACGCTTTTCCAACTTAACCAGCTCTTCGACCTTACCACTGACGCGCTCTATATTATTGTCAACATCTTTAAAAAAAGAGAACCAATCATCTTTCTTGTTCAAAAAGGAAATTGAATGAATAAACTCTTTTCCCAATGCCCTGACCTCTCGATCTACAGCACTATCGAAAATAGCCCCCTCTCCTTTAGACTCTCCAAAGCTCTCCTTAGAAATCAGAATACTTCGCCACGCACTGTTTAGAAGGGTTTTCATCTCCTCGCCAAGTGAGAGGTAGTACTCGCTATAAAAATCAAAGCGCTTCCCATTTAATGCCTGAGCCCTGGAAACAATGTCTTCAACACCTTCACACTCATTCCATATTTTATCTATATAATGTTTTTTAGTAAGATACAGATTTTTCATCACTCCTTTATTTTTAAGAACTTTAACATCGCCCTCGGTCATCATTTCTTCGTGAAAATCATAAGGAACACAAGAAAATAAGAGACTATCCATATAGAGTCCTCTAATATGCTTTGAAATTTTATGAGAACTTTCGGCCAAGGAGTTAACCGCCTCGACTCTCTCCTTGTCCAAGCTTTCTATCCTCCACTTATTTATTGCTTTAATAGCTGCCATTGCGGCTATGAAAGTTGCTAAAGAAGATATAAAGCTTGACAAATCATTTATAACCATATTTAGCCACCAAGTAGTTGCTCATCAAGTTAGGTAAACAGTGAAGTCAAAACCGGGTCGTGAGCAGCCCCCTTAGTGATCCTAGCACCATCACAACGTAGCTTTCTGCTACTCATCTCGATAGCCTCGCAACCATTTCCATCCTAAATTAAATGTACTTCAGCCTATCGGTTTTTCTCCGTTGATAACAAGAAAAAGGTCGCCCGAAGGCGACCTTTTTTCTCAATAGCACTTTTTTCAGTACTGCATGGCTCGGATGATACGTCCTTTCTCGCTAAGGGGAAATCAATCAAGCTAGCTAGAAACCATATGGATTTAGACGAACCGGCCAAGGCCAACCGCTGAGCGTAACCGATCCATCGTCACAGCCGCTTCTTCCCTGGCCCGCTCGGCACCTTTCTGCAAGACCGCTTCGATGTGGGCGGGGTCTTCCATCAAGGCGTTGTAGCGTTCACGTGGAGCGCTTAAATGTGCATTCAAGTATTCAAACACTTGGTCTTTCGCTACGCCCCAACCAATTCCGTTCGCATACTGTTCACGCAGGTTGGCAGTTTCATCCACGGTGGCAAAGGCTGAGTAAATTTGGAAAAGCGTGCAGGTGTCTGGATCTTTCGGCTCACCGGGTTCCAGCGAGTTGGTTTTAATCTTACGCACCAGCTTTTGAAGTTTTTTCTCAGTGGAGAAAAGCGGGATCGTATTATCGTAGCTTTTGGACATCTTGCGCCCGTCCAAGCCGTTCAGCAGCTGTATTTTATCGTCTACCACGGCCTCTGGCAGCGTAAAGTGCTGGCCTTTATACAGGTGGTTGAAGCGCCCGGCGATATCACGTGCCATTTCAATATGCTGGATTTGGTCACGCCCCACCGGCACTTTATTGGCGTTGAACATCAAGATATCGGCCGCCATCAACACAGGGTAACCAAACAGCCCCATGGTGATGCCTTTATCTGGGTCTTGGTTCTCGGCCTCTTCATTCTCTGCTACCGCTGCTTTATAAGCGTGCGCGCGGTTCATTAAGCCTTTGGCGCATACGCAGGAGAGCATCCAGGTAAGCTCAGGGATTTCCAAAATATCCGACTGGCGATAAAAAATAGCATTGTCGGTATCCAGGCCCAGCGCTAGCCACGTGGCGGCAATCTCCAAGCGTGATGCTTGAACCCGCTTCGGGTCGGGGCATTTGATCAAGGCATGGTAGTCAGCCAAAAAGTAAAACGACTGAACGTTGGGATCCTGGCTCGCCTCAATGGCGGGCTTGATCGCCCCAACATAGTTGCCTAAATGGGGCGTGCCGGTGGTGGTGATGCCGGTGAGAACGCGGGTTTTGTTAGACGCTTGCATATGGTATGCAGATCCTTCAGGGTGTAAAAAGAGCTAACATACCATAGGTGCAAATCGACATATATTCTCGATCATCGCCATTGCCAATTAAAACCATTACCGCCTTCATTGGCTGTCTCAGTTTCTATGGCCTGGCTATCTGCCACTACGTTTGCTTCGTTATAAATTATTTGGCTTTCGTTAAGCGCGTTAATCTCCTGTGCCCAAATGCTGCCTGTAACACGGCTCGAATTGACTGACACTCTCCCGCCGGGCGCATAGATATTACCTACCACGTGACTGCCACTGTTGACGGCGACTGCATCGCCCGCCCCTGAGTAACTAGAGTTGATCGTTAAAGGTGTCTGGCCATTTCTACTTACTGAACCTTCTCCCATTTGCAAATTGGGGTTTAAAATAGTTTTACCTTTCACAAAAATCTCAAGCTGAGCATTATCTTCAATAACCAGCTCATTCCCCCGTTCTTCAATAATAAAGTCACCTTCTACTACCATGCGCAACCGCGCTAGCCTGTTCTGGTTACTAGCAACAATAAACGTTGAATTACCTCTTACAAAAAAATCATCAACTACAATAGTATTATTAATAACAGATGAATACTTAACCCACTCATCTCGATCAAATCCAATAAAAAACTCTAGAAATTCTGAAAAAATGCAACCAAGCCCCAAAAAACCACAGTCAATATAGAATAACCCTTCAGGCGTTAATGCCCACTGCCGTCTTTGACCGCCCATCACTACATTGCGAACGCTACTGTTATAACCTAAAGAAATACCTCTTATCTCATTATTTAAGCTAGCCAAATCTAAAAACATATCGCACTGCTGCAATCTTCCTGTTGTTATCACTTCATCACCAGCGACAAAAGACGCCGCACTATTGCAATCCATACCATTAACATAGCAAATAGCACTTTGAGCATATGCACTACCAATAATTCTTGAAGAGCCCGCCAAGAAAATATCTCTTTGGGAGCGAACATTCCCATAAGCTTGAGAATTGACATCTAATGTAATGCTGCTTCCTTGCTCACTCCCTAAGCTATAAAGAAGGTTATATTTTTGTGATTCAGCGGGAATTAAGTTTGATTGACTACTCGAACAAGCTCCATTACTGGAGTGGCAACTAGCTGCCAATGAACGACCGGTAATGCGCATACGCTGGCAAGCTATAAAAGGTGCGCGATAATTTTCAGCCGCTCCGCTCGCGTTAAACACAAGCACCGAGGGGGCTTTCGCCCTTCCCTCAGAGCCCCATGCTTTAATAGTGATTTGGTTATCTTGACGCGTCACTTCGATTTCAACAGAAAGCTCCTCCATCAACGCATTGAGCTGCTCATCATCCACCGTTACTGGCGTATTATTTTCGCTTTCCATCACCTGATTAATGATGCTAGTTAAAATATCACTATTCTCATCTCTAACAATGTCAGATAAAAAAGACTCACCGGCCATTTGTGATTGAACAGACGCACGATAGTTGCCTGCCAAGCGCTCATCAATCAATGCACTTTGCATTCCTGACATGCCAAGCATTAGCGCACCAGACAGCAGTGCCATCACAATCACTAATGCAGCGCCTTGCTGCTGTTTCATGGCGTGGCCCCTTGTGCAGTGATCACTTTGTTTCGCTCGGTGACGATAAAGACGATTTCATCGCAGCTAGCGTTGGCATTAACTCGGCAGTCGCCCACCGGTAGGGTGACTGTATGCGATACACCATCGCTATTCGCTTCTGAAAGCGCGGGACAGTCCGCTTCGTCGTCGACCCGAGCTAGGTCTACAACAGGCTGGTTCTCTATCTGGTTTTGCAGAACGCAGTAGTGCTGCGTGGCGTTACCGGAATTTCGTTGATCTCCCGTAATGGCATAGTCCTCGAATTTTCCCTGGCGCCCTTTTTCAGTCAGGGCACTGACAGCAAAGACTAAGGCCTCTTGCTTACGGCTGACTTTGTCAACGTTTTGGAAGGTTTGAAAAGTGGTCAAGAACAGCTGACCGGCCCCCAATATAATGACGGTGCCAATCGCCATCGCGACCATCAACTCGACTAAGGTGAAGCCACGCTGCGAATGCTTCATGGCGATTGCTCAACAAGTGGAAGGCGGAAGGTATAGTCAAGCAGATCGCTTTCATCCTCGCTGAGCATGACGGTGACCGTGAACTGGCACTTGTCACCGCTACTACTCAGCTCAATCGCGCTCTGTGCTTCAATAGCATTGCGCAGAGGCGTGGCATCACCGCCACCTTGAAACCAGTGTTCCCGCCATTCAGCCTGCACAGCTGAGGTGTTGATATTTTCACAGGTTTGGCCTGTTTCGAGTGCGCCGAGCGTTGCCCATAGCCGCTCCTGAGCATCCACGGCTGCCACGCTGGCGACCGAGCGCTGGTAACCCGCATTCGCACTTTGCAGCGCTTTCAGTTGCATGGCCGCTACGCCAATAAGGCCGATGGAGAGCACTACCAGCGCGATCATTGCTTCAATCAAGCTAAAGCCACGCTGGAGCATCATTGCGCTGCCTCCTGCCTGCGAATACTGCCGGTGATATTGACGGCAAGCGTAACAGGCGCGATGGAATCGCGTTGCGGCGTTAGCGTAATCTGACAAGGAGCAGAAGAAGCCGCACGACAATCCCCAATATCGGCATCGCCTAGACTTTGAAAGGTAAGCGAGAACGATTGATCACGTGTCGTTATATTGGCCGCCTGCCCCACTCGCATTGTCTCGCCATCTTCATCCCGCTCCACCCGGTAGCACCACTGTTGCTGATCACTTCCCTCGTCTACCCCTTCAGCGGCGCTGCATTCATCCGGTGGCAAAAACGTTACCAGCACCGGCTGACGCTGTTTTATCGCTTCGCTGCGGGCAAAGCTGAGTACAGAGATCAGCTCGTTGACATCGCCCGCTAGTTGCTGGCGGGCAAGAAAACCGGCAAATGCAGGCACTGCGATGATGGCAATAATCGCCGCAATCATTAATGTGATGAGCAGCTCAATTAGAGTAAACCCGCGCTGCTGTTTTTGATTACCAGCAGTCATTGGGCAGCCTTTCACCGCTCGAACTTAGGGTAATATCATCTGGGCACCCATCACTCTGATCTGTTGTTGCCGTTAGCAAATAGCCATTACCGTCAATACTCTTCTCAATCTGATAGTTGTTTTCTGGAGAGGAGGAACTGATGGTGCAATCGCTATAGGCGTAAGTTCGCGTATAACAGCGCTCAAGCTCAGAAGCGGCCTGCATCAGGCCTGCGTGGGCATCTGTGCGCACTGATTTTTGCACGTAGCGGGTATAGCTGGGGTAGGCAATAGAGGCGACGATGCCGATGATCACCAGTACGATCATTAACTCAATGAGGGTAAAGCCGCGCTGGCCGTTATGAGAAAAACGGCCAGAGGAAGGATGAGTAACGTAAGGCACGCGGCTTTGCTCCTGTATTAGTTGGCTCATACCGATTCAGTATGTCGCAAACTAATACGCTTTGCATCACGAAGCCTAAGATCAGCTGCTGGCAATCACCTTCTCACGCAACTCTTTGGGCATCGAGAAGGTAATGGTTTCTTCACGGCCCTGTAACTCTTCGGGTACGGCAGCGCCCATGGTTTGGAGCTTGGTAATCACGCCTTTGACCAGTACTTCCGGGGCACTGGCACCTGCCGTCACGCCGATACGGCCCACATTTTCAAGCCACTGGGGATCAATCTGCTCGGCATTGTCGATTAGATAAGCAGGCGTGCCCATCCGCTCAGAGAGCTCCCGCAAGCGATTCGAATTTGAACTATTGGGGCTACCCACCACCAGCAGTAAATCGCTCTGGGAGGCTAGCTCACGCACGGCATCCTGGCGGTTTTGCGTGGCGTAACAGATATCGTCGTTGCGTGGCCCCTGAATATCGGAAAACTTCTCGCGCAACGCATCGATCACCTTGGCGGTATCATCCATGGAGAGCGTCGTTTGCGTGACGAACGCCAGCTTGGAAGGGTCTCGCACCTCGAGTTTCGCGACGTCTTTTTCGTCCTCGACCAAGTAAATGCGGCCGCCGTGGGAGGTGTCGTAACGCCCCATGGTGCCTTCCACTTCAGGGTGACCCTCATGGCCAATCAAAATGCACTCCTGGCCGCGCTTGGCGTAGCGCAATACTTCCAAATGCACTTTGGTGACCAATGGGCAGGTGGCATCGAACACTTTCAAGCCACGTCGCTCGGCATCGGCTTGCACCGCACGGGAAACACCGTGGGCAGAAAAGATGACGATGACATCATCGGGGACTTCATCCAGCTCTTCGACAAACACAGCGCCGCGGGCGCGCAACGTTTCAACCACAAAGCGGTTATGAACCACCTCATGACGAACATAGATGGGAGGACCAAACACATCGAGCGCGCGGTTAACGATATCGATCGCGCGGTCCACGCCGGCACAAAAGCCACGTGGATTCGCCAATTTAATTTCGATGGGTTGTGCCTGCTGCGTACTGGGTAAGCTCATAGTAACGCCTTGATGCGCGCGGCATCTGCTTAGTAAATTCAATAGCCAGTGTAGGCTTTGTGTGAAACGTCAGCGAGCGATGACCCGGCCAGGGTTAGTGGGTAGTCACCGGTTTAACGTCCAACACTTCTACCTCAAAGGTCAGAGTGCGACCCGCTAACGGGTGATTGAAATCTACCTCGATGCGATCACCGTCAATGGTTTTGACCACGCCTGGCAATTCCGTTCCCGCTTTATCGGCAAACGACATCACCATGCCAATTTCTGGGGCTTCATCGCCAAAATCGGCCCGCTTCAACGTTTGAATATTCTGCGGGTTATGCTGGCCGAAAGCATGTTCAGGGGTTATCTGAAACGTGCCCTCTTGGCCCGCGGCCAGGCCTTTAATAGGATGTTCAAAGCCGGGCGGCAGATTGCCGTCGCCAAACTCAAAAGTGGCCGGGGTCTTGTCTTTAGTGGAATCGACCAAGGTGCCATCTTCCAACTTTAAGGTGAAGTGCAGCGTCACTTCCATGCCATCGTCAATACGGTAGTCGCTCATTACCATCCTTACCTGTCGATAAATGACTTTAAGTAAATCTTTTCGCGTTAGGGCAGAGCGCTATTCACAGGCCTTCATGTCTAGACCGTTATGAAACGTTTCCGTGCGCTTTTTTGCGCCGCCGCTCACCCATGATCGATTCCCAGATTAAAGCGACTGCCCCCAGGGTAATCGCAATATCCGCCACGTTAAACGCCGGGTAGTACCACCCAGCGGCGTGAAAGGAGAGGAAATCGACCACATAGCCGTGCACCAAGCGGTCATAGAGATTGCCGAGCGCTCCGCCAATAATCAACGGCAGCGCAATCGCCAGCAGTTTTTCATCGTGCTTGATGCGTGTGAGCCACACCGTTAAGCCTATACTCGCCCCCACCGCGATAATGGCGAAGAACCAGCGCTGCCAGCCTGGGTGCGTGGCTAGGAAGCTGAAGGCTGCGCCTGTGTTGTGAAGCAGGGTTAAGTTAAAGAACGGCAACACTTCGACCGGCTGAGCATAGCCTAGCTGGCTGCTGGCCACGTACTTCGTTGCCAAATCCAACATAATCACCGCGACCGCTAGCCATAGCCAGCGCAGCGGTCGCTGCATCGTCGGCCGTGCGCTGGCATCGCTAGACGTATTCGTCTCAGGCGTATTTCCTTCTTTAAGCATAGTAACGAATCTCACCGCTGCCTTCGGGAAGGTTGCTGATACAGCGCCCACATAGATCAGGATGCTCTGCATGCGTGCCTACATCCGGGCGATGGTGCCAGCAGCGCTCGCATTTGGTGTTGTCGCTGGCATTGACCGCTACTTTCAAGCCTTCAAGCTCCGTCGCTTCCGCCGCTACTTCACCGGCTGCCGCCAGGGGCTTCAACGTGACTTCGCTGGTAAGCATGACAAAGCGTAGCTCGTCGCCCAGCTTGGCCAGCGTCGCCTGCAGCTCATCGCTGACATACAGCGTCACTTCGGCAGCCAGGCTGCCTTTGATAACTTTTGCGTTACGCGCATCTTCCAGGCACTTATTGACCGAGTGCTTGACCTCCAGCACCTGCTCCCAGAAAGCACGACCCAGCTCAGCATTATCTTCCAGGCGGCCAAGGCCGGTGTAGTAAGTCTCCAGCAGCACGCTGTCGCCGCGCTTACCGGGGATGTTTTCGTGGATCTCTTCGGCAGTGAAAGACAAAATCGGCGCGATCCAGCGGCTCAACGCTTCCACCACGTGGTAAAGCGCGGTTTGCGCACTGCGGCGCGCCAGCGAATCGGTTTGGGTGGTGTATTGGCGGTCTTTGATGACGTCCAGATAGAAACCACCCAGTTCCCGCGCGCAGAAGCCGTGTACCTGCTGATACACATCCAGGAAGCGGTACTCTTCATAGGCTTTTTCGATCCGCGCCTGAAGCTGAGCTGCGCGATCCACCACCCACTGATCCAGCGCCAGCATATCGCCAAACGCGACTTGATTACGCTCTGGATCAAACCCGTTAAGGTTGGAAAGCAGGAAGCGCGCGGTGTTGCGAATACGGCGATACACATCCGAGGTGCGCTTCAAAATTTCGTCAGAGACGGCCATTTCGCCGGAGTAATCGGTCGATGCTACCCATAGGCGCAAAATATCGCCGCCTAGCTTATCCATCACTTCCTGGGGAGCAACCACGTTGCCCAATGACTTGGACTGCTTACGCCCCTGGGAATCGACGGTGAAGCCGTGGGTCAGCAACTGGCGGTAAGGCGGATGGCCATCAATGGCTGAACCGGTCAGCAGCGACGAATGGAACCAACCGCGGTGCTGGTCAGAGCCTTCCAGGTAGAGATCCGCCCGGGGGCCGCTTTCATGGCCGTGCGGGTGTGAACCGCGTAATACATGGCGATGCGTGGTGCCGGAATCGAACCAGACATCGAGGGTATCGGTGACTTTATCGTACTCCGCCGCTTCCGCGCCGAGTAGCTCCGCAGGGTCGAGCTTGAACCACGCATCGATGCCTGATTGCTCAACGCGCTTGGCGGCTTCTTCCATCAACGCCACGGTGCGCGGGTGCAGCTCACCGGTTTGCTTGTGCAAGAAGAAGGGAATCGGCACGCCCCAGTTACGCTGGCGGGAAATACACCAATCCGGCCGGTTGGCGATCATGCTGTGCAGACGCGCCTGCCCCCAAGCGGGCGTAAACGCCGTGGCTTCGATGCCTTCCAGGGCGCTTTCGCGCAAGGTTTTGCCCGTTTTACCTTTAATATCCATGCCCACAAACCACTGCGCCGTCGCCCGGTAGATCACCGGGGTTTTGTGGCGCCAGCAGTGCATATAGCTATGCTTGATGGGGATATGCGCCATCAATGCGCCCACTTCGCGCAATTTTTCGACGATCTGAGGGTTGGCTTTCCAGATCATCTGGCCGCCAAAGAACGGCAGATCGTCAGCGTAAACGCCGTTGCCCTGCACCGGGTTGAGCATGTCATCGAACTCCATGCCATGCTCACGGCAGGTCAAAAAGTCGTCCATGCCGTAAGAAGGCGCCGAGTGAACGATACCGGTGCTGCCCACTTCTGACTCGACGTACTCGGCCAGATAAACCGGCGAGAGGCGGTCATAAAACGGGTGGCGGAAATTGATCAGATCAAGCTGCTTGCCTTGCGTGGTGGCAATCACCTCACCCTGCAAACCGAAACGCTCCAGGCAGCTCTCCACCAGCTCTTCCGCCAGTAGCAACAGGCGCTCGCCGGTATCGACCAGGGCATAGGTGAACTCAGGGTGAACATTGAGCGCCTGGTTAGCGGGAATGGTCCACGGCGTGGTGGTCCAGATCACCACCGCGGCGGGCTTGGCCAGTTCGCTTAACCCAAAGGCAGCCGCCAGCTTGTCGGCGTCTTCTACCGGGAAGGCCACATCAATCGCATCGGATTTCTTATCCTGATACTCGACTTCGGCTTCCGCTAGCGCCGAGCCACAATCAAAGCACCAGTTGACCGGCTTCAAGCCCTTGAACACGTAGCCTGCATCGACCATCTCGGCCAACGCGCGAATTTCGCCTGCTTCATTGGCGAAATCCATGGTGCGATAGGGGTGATCCCAATCACCGATGATGCCTAAACGCACGAAGTCGGCCAGTTGCGTCTCAACCTGGGCGCCTGCGTACTCTCGGCATAGCTCACGCGCATGATCCGGCGCTAGATGCTTGCCATGCGTGGTTTCGACTTTGTGCTCGATGGGCAAACCGTGGCAGTCCCAGCCCGGCACGTAAGGGGCGTCAAAACCGGCCAAGTTCTTTGACTTAACGATAATGTCTTTAAGGATTTTATTAACGGCGTGACCAATATGAATACTGCCGTTGGCGTAGGGAGGGCCATCGTGCAGCACAAACAGCGGCGCACCGGCGCGCGCTTCCCGCAGGCGCTGGTAAATATTCATGTCCTGCCACTGGGAAACCCGCCCCGGCTCCTGCTTAGGCAGCATGCCGCGCATGGGAAAATCGGTTTCAGGCAAATTCAGCGTGTGCTTATAATCCATGGTCTGGTCAGCCGTCGTTAGCATCGGCGGCATCATCCGCCGAATATGAATCAGAAGAAATCGTATTTGAAGAGATCGCCTCACGCCCGAGCGGGGCCGTGGCCAGCGGAAGAGAGTAGTCTTGCTCAGCGCGCGCTCGTTCTGCGCTGTTTTGACCCTCTATTGCCACCGTTAAATAGTCACGAGCGCGCGCCTGATCACGTTCAATTTGCGCTTTGAGTGCCTCAAGGTCGTCAAACTTAACCTCCCCTCGTAATCTCATACAGGGGTATACCGTCATACGCTGGCCGTACAGGTCGCCGGCAAAATCCAGCAGGTGCACCTCAAGCGTTGGCCGTTCTGAGCCCACCGTAGGGCGAAAACCGACATTGGCAACGGCCGGATAGCGCTCACCGTTTTCAAGTTCAGCCACTACCGCAAACACGCCACGCAAAGTTAATGGCTGTGGCAATAACGGCAGGTTGGCGGTGGGCACGCCAATGGTGCGACCCAACTGCTGGTCGCGCACCACCCGGCCATGCAATGAATAGGGGCGGCCCAGCAAACGCGCCGCGGCGGAAAAATTGCCGCTGGCCAGTAGGGTGCGCACCCGCGTGCTGGACACCCGCTTGTCATCCACGGTAAACGTGCGCGTGTGCTCGACGCCAAATCCCTGCTCGCGCCCTACTTCCGCCAGCAGCGCAAAATCACCGCGGCGGTCACAGCCAAAACGGAAGTCATCGCCGACCACCAAATGCTTAACGCCGAGCCCATCGATCAACACCTGGTCGATAAACTCGCGCCCGGTCAGGCTGCGCAGCGTGTCGTTGAACGGCAACACCAGCACTTGTTCCGCGCCAAAGTCGCGCAGTAGCCGCACCTTTTCACGCAGACGCGTTAAGCGCGGCGGGGCTTGATCACCGGCAAAAAACTCACGCGGCTGGGGCTCGAACACCACGACGGTAAGCGGCACACGCCAGCGTGCGGCATGTTCACGGCACTGCTGGAGAATGGCTTGATGGCCGCGATGCACACCATCGAAATTACCGATGGTGGCAACGCAGCCACGCTGAGCCGCTCTCAAATTGTGCAGACCTCGTATGACGTGCATGGAACCTCAGCCGTTAGAGGGCATAAAGCCTCTGATTATAACGAACTCCGACGCCAGGATGCAGCGTTAAGAGTGCATTTTAAAATGACGAATGCGTAAACCCAACGCTGCCAGCCAGGCGAAGTAGAGTGATCCGCCCAGCACAACCAAGCCCGTGACCCAACTTACGCGCTGCCAAAGCCCAACGTTAAGCCACGCTTGCCAGTCGGGGGCGACCATGTACAGTGCCACGGTCATCAACGCACTGCCGCCTAGCAGTTGCACCGCATAGCGCTTCCAACCCGGCTGAAACACCAACACCCGCTGCTTATGCAGTAAGTAGCCTAGCAGGCCAGCGTTCAAGAAAGCAGAAAGCGCGGTGGCCAACGCCAACCCAGCGTGCGCCAGCGGCCAAATGAGCAGCAGGTTGAACACCATATTAGCCACCATGGCGATAATGCCTACCTTAACCGGCGTTTTGGTGTCCTGGCGGGCAAAAAAGCCCGGTGCTAATACCTTGATCAGCATAAAGGCCACCAAGCCAAAGGCATAAGCACGCAGGCTCATCGCCGCCATCTGGATGTCGTTGTCAGTCATCGCCCCGTAATGGAACAGCGTGATCAACAGCGGCTCAGCCAGCACTGCCAGAGCCAACGCCGCAGGTAAGCCTAACAGCAATACAATGCGGATAGCCCAATCAAGCATCGCCGCGAAGTGCTCCTTGGACTGGTCAGCATGGCGCTTGGAAAGCGCGGGTAGAATCACCGTGCCAATCGCCACCCCAAATACACCTAACGGCAGTTCCACCAAGCGATCCGAGTAGTAGAGCCACGACACGCTGCCCGCGGTCAGCAAGGAAGCCAGCACGGTATCCAGCAATAAATTGATTTGCGATACCGACACCCCAAACAGGGCTGGCCCCATCAACCTGAGTATGCGCCGCACGCCTTCATGGGCAAAGTTGGGCCAGGGCGTCGGCATCAATCCCAACCGCAGCAAGAACGGCACTTGAAACGCCAACTGTGCAACCCCCGCGATCAATACGCCCCAGGCAAGCGCCATGGCGGGCTCGTCCATTAGCGGCATTAAGAAAAGCGCCGCGCCAATCAACGAAAGATTCAGCAACACGGGCGTAAACGCAGGGACCGCGAAACGGTTCCAGGTATTCATCACACTGCCTGAGAAGGCCGTCAGCGAAATCAATAGCAGATAGGGGAACGTCAAGCGCAGCATATCGGCCGTTAGCGCCAGCTTTTCTGGGTCGCGCCCAAAGCCAGGCGCAAATACCCAAATCAACCAGGGGGCGCAGAGCATGGCCAAGGCGCTGACTAACGCCAACACCGCCGTTAAGCTTCCCGCCGTCGCATTCAGCAGCTCGCGTATCTCTTCACGGCTACGCTGGGTCGAGTACTCTGACAGCACCGGCACGAAGGCCTGGTTGAATGCGCCCTCGGCAAAGAGGCGGCGCAGAAAGTTGGGGATTTTGAAGGCGACGAAAAACGCATCAGCGCCATTGCCCGCCCCTAACAAGGTCGCGACGACAACATCGCGAGCCAGCCCCAGCACCCTCGACAGCATGGTCATCGCACTGACCACAAGCCCCGAGCGCATTAACCCGCGGCGCAAGACGGCGGTGTTTGGAGAAGCGTTGGGTGCTTTCTTCGCTGTCATAAGCTATCCAGAAAAACCGTCTAGAAGAACTATTCAGAAAAATGGATCTAGAAAATCATCCAGACACAAAAAAACCGGCCGCAGCCGGTTTTTTAGAGGCGTCTGCCGACTTACGCCGCCAGTGCCTTAATACGCTTGTTCAAACGGCTCTTCAGACGCGCTGCTTTCTTCTTAGAAAGCACGTCTTTGTCAGCAATACGGTCAACGACCGGTTGCATGGCCTTGAACTCTTCCATTGCCTTAGCGTGGTCGCCGGTGCTGATCGCTTTCACTACACGCTTGATGTAGGTGCGGACCATGCTACGCTGGCTGGATTTCAGGACGCGACGGTTCTCGGCCTGGCGGGCGCGCTTGCGAGCTTGCTTGCTGTTCGCCACAGGGTATCTCCTTGGAGAATAAAGGTTGTCGATAAAACGACAACGAAATTAAATATGTGTTTGTCGGCTGCGCTATCACAGCGCGACGTTTCCGCAACATGACACTTCTATAAAACCAGTTGATTTGGCAGGCTTTTCGCCTTACCAAAACACAAAGCGAGCAGTGTTGTTATGCTGCCCGCTCACGGGTCTTGTCTGAGAGGATGGCATAGTCTATCACGCACTACGCGTGCTTGCTAGCGGTTGTCAATACGCAACTGCGCTTGCTAAACGCACCGCTCACCTCACTTACGCGTCTCGATACAATCTTCGCCCGTTCGCTGCCCCCACACTATAAAATCGGAGTTAAGAGGTTGCTGAGGATTAGCATAGCTTAACGGTTGATCGTCCAGCGTTACCACCTGTCCACCGGCCTGCTCGACTATCGCCTGGGCAGCGCCGGTATCCCATAGGCTGGTGGGGCCAAAACGCGGGTAAACATCCGCCTTACCCTCTGCGATCAAGCACGACTTCAGCGAACTCCCCATGGGTTGCGTTTCATGCTCTCCCAGCGCTTCTAACCATGCAGCCATGCGCGAATCTGGATGCGAACGGCTGCCCAGCACACGCCAAGGCCGCCCCGCGAGCGGAGGCATTGACACCTGGATAGACTGCCACTGGCCATCCACACCCACTTTAAAAGCCCCCAATCCTTCAGCGGCTAGATAAGTAAGCTGCAAGGCGGGGGCAACCACCACCCCCAACACCGGCTTTCCCTGGGCAATCAAGGCAATATTGACGGTGAATTCATCATTACGCTTAATAAACTCTTTGGTGCCATCCAGTGGATCCACCAGCCAATAAAAGCCCTCAGCGTTAGCGCCGCTAAAGCATTGGGTATCTTCTTCAGAGAGTATCGGCACTTCTGGGGTAAGCGACTGCAAGCCACGGGCAATAACCACATGGGCCGCTTTATCCGCCTCAGTCAGCGGGCTGTTATCGGCTTTTAGCTCAACCTCAAAGCAGCGACGATACACCTGCATAATCGCTTCGCCTGCTTGGCAAGCTAACTGCTCGACACTCTTTAGTAAGGCTTTTGAAATAGTGGGCATAGCAACTCAGCAGTAGATAGCGAGCCTTTACAGCTCTGACTGCCCCTTGGGCGCTAGAATTTTGCGCAAAAAGTGACGCGTGCGTTCATCTTTGGGGGCGGTAAATAACGCTTCAGGCGGCGCTTGCTCAACGATGCCGCCATCGTCCATAAAGACCACGCGATCCGCCACTTCCCGCGCGAACTGCATTTCATGAGTGACAACGATCATCGTTTGGCGCTCTACCGCTAACTGCTTCATCAAGCCCAGCACTTCTTCTACCCACTGCGGGTCAAGCGAGGAGGTCGGCTCATCGAACAGAATGACATCGGCATTCGCCGCCATGGCGCGACCAATGCCCACCCGCTGCTGTTGGCCGCCGGAAAGCGAAGCCGGGTAAGCATCGGCTTTTTCCGCCAAACCGATGCGCTCTAAAATTTCCCTGGCCCGGGCATGCGCCTTGGCTTTAGGCAGCTTATCCACCACGATCATGCCTTCGCTGATATTCTCTAGCGCGGTTTTATTGGCGAACAGGCCGTAATTCTGAAATACAAACGCCGTGCGGCGGCGCAATGCCAGAATGTCTGCCCGGCTGGCGTGCTGGGTATCCACACGCAAATCGCCGACTTGCAGCCGCCCGGCATCGGGCTTTTCAAGGAAGTTAATACAGCGCAACAGTGTGGACTTCCCCGTGCCAGAAGGGCCAATCACGACAATGATCTCGCCTTGGGACAGGCTCAGATCAATATCGCTAAACACGGTATGGTCGCCAAAGCGTTTGGTAATGCCTTGCAGCGAAATCATCGTTGGTAGGCCTTATTCAGATAAATTTCTAACCGACGCTGCCCCCAGGAGAGTACTTCTACCATCGCCCAGTAAATCAGCGCCACCAGCAAGAACGCCTCTAAATAGAGAAAGCTACCCGCGGCCTCTTTTTGCGTCGCGCCCATCAACTCGGTGACGCCTAGCGTGAAAGCCAGCGAGGTTGCCTTGATCATATCGATGAAGTAGTTCATCAGCGTTGGCGTTGCTACACGGGTTGCCTGGGGCAGGATGATGCGCCGCATCAGTTGCGATTGGGTCATGCCGATAGAGAGCGCAGCTTCGGTTTGGCTGCGATCGATCCCGACGATCGCCGCACGAATAGACTCGGCCATGTAAGCAGAAAAATGCAGCGTTAGCCCGAGCACCGCAGCAGTGACGCCGGTAATCGCGATCAACGAACTTATCAGCTGCGGCAGGCCGTAGTAGAAAAGAAACAGTTGAACCAGCAGCGGCGTACCGCGGAAAAAAGAGATAAACAGCAGCGAAAGCCCGTTTAACACCGGCACCTTGGACACGCGAATCACCGCCAGCAGGCACGACAGGATCAGCGCAAAGAACATGGCGATCGTTGCCATCTGCATGGTCAGCGGCAAATAGCTAAGCAGTACCGGCAACAGCCCCCACATATATTCAAGATTAAGCATGGTTATTCAACTTGGTTCTTCAAAATAGTTATTCAACACAGCCATTCAAAATAGCCATTAACAGTGGCCGTATCGCTAATAAACAAACGGCCGTGGCAATGCCACGGCCGCGTTACAACAGAATAGCCTAACGGTTACGGCTCGGTGATGTCGGTATTAAACCACTTTTCTGAGATCTCACGCAGCTCGCCATTGTCACGCAGCTCGGCAAGTGCTGCACCCACGCGGTCGCGTTGCTCGCGGCCCGCGTCATCATCACGGAACGGTAGCGCGTTCTCAATGGTGGAGAACGGCTGACCCGCTAACTCTAAGGGTAAGCCTTTCTCTTTGATGACTTGCGTGGCACTCACGCGGTCCATCACGAAGGCCTCTACCCGACCCAACGCCACGTCCTGCTCGATGTTGGATTCATAGGTATGAATATCGATTTCATCGGCGTTCGGTTGCTCACGCAGCAGCTGTTCATAGTTGGAGCCCAGGTTCACCGCCACGCTTTTGCCGGAGAGATCCTCAACCCCTTGAATAGAATCATTCCCCGCCCGCACCACGACCTGCGCGCCGTCATACACATAGGGCTCGGTGAAGGCATACTTGGCTTCACGCTCTGGAGTGATGGTGAGCTGGTTGGCAATGGTGTCGATACGCCCAGATTCCAGCATACCCGCCAAGCCAGAGAAACTAGCAGTTACGAACTCAATATCATCACCAGTGATATCGCCTACGGCATTCATCACATCCACTTCAAACCCTTTAAGCTCATCCTGCTCAACGAAGGTAAAGGGGAAGTAACCGCCGGACATGCCTACGCGTAGGGTGTCGGCTTGGGCAGTGGCAGCGAATAAACCGCTGGCAACGCTTAATGAGAGCGCGGCGAAGGTGATATTTAGCTTGCGGGATAGTGGCATAAGTCTGCTTCCTCGTTGGTCGATAGTCCGACGATATGAATAACCGTACAAAAACGGCCTTGATGGGGGCTATCATACCCTTAGGAGAAAAAGCACACAAAAGAATAATAAAATCGCTTTTTATTCACTTATTGAATATGGGTGACATGAATGCACTGACTATAAATATGTGTCTTTTACATTGTCAGTACGTAATGGATTCACAAGGATCAGCCGCATCATATAAGTCATTAATTTTTAGTCATCGTTGATAGACGAATCAATCCGATAACATTCCCTGTGTATGCTCCCGCTGCTGCTTGATGGCATCATCCAAAATATCCAGCAACGCTTGATAATCTTCGGGCATCGTATTGTTCAGCCCATAGGTTTCGATCCGATCAATAGTCGCTTGGGTGTCACGGATTAGCGTTTCCAACTCCAGTGCCACTTGCTCGTGTTCATCAGGGTGCACAATTAACTCCCTATTCGTCATATTATCAATGGGCCTGTTGCAGCTCCTGAGAACGCCGATACAGGGCCGTGGCACTTTCAATCGCAGTCGCTTCATAAGCGTCAATTGTTAACAGTATGTCGTTGTTATCGTTATTTTTAACCGCGGTAAATTCTTTCTGATAGCGGTTCAATAAATGCTCAAGATTCATACGAATCATCGAGAGCTCAAGCTGAAACTCTATTTGCAGCTTAGTGTAACGCTCCACTTGCGCCGGAAGCTGGCTGGTTTTGACAATCTCTTTTACCGTACCTTCGACGAGCTTTTCCACCGCATTAAGCTTGGGGATGACGCCATTGATAACGCTGGAGGCTGAAATTTTTTTTACGCTGTTGCTCACATTAACTCCTCAAAAGTCGGCCTCCAATGGAGCCGGTTTAGTTGTACTACTTAGCGATAAAACTAGCGCTATATCGAAGCTAAGCTTTAGATTAACCCAGCAGAGAAAGAACGTTCTGCGGAATCTGGTTAGCCTGTGCCAATACAGAAGTACCCGCTTGCTGCAGAATCTGTGCGCGAGTCATGTTGGCGACTTCTGTTGCGTAGTCAGCATCCATAATGCGAGAGCGGGCAGCTGAGAGGTTAGTCTCGTTGGAGCTCAGGTTGGTAATAGTAGACTCAAAACGGTTCTGGATGGCTCCCAAGTCAGAGCGCTGCGAGTCTATTGTCGCTATAGCAACATCAACTTTTGCCAATAGTGCATTTTTTTCTTCATCAGGTTCGAATTCGTCTTCTACTGTTATTGTTTCTTGAATTCCAGTAAATTCGGTTTCGTCATTGATAAACTGTTCAATACTATTTATTTTGACATCGTTACCTTCTTCGCTGATTTCATAATTCACCCCCGAAAATCTTACTGTATTTCCTGAAAAAGCGTCAGCCAAGTCATCCCGTTCAAACCCTTTAAGGTATGTGCCAAATGAAGACCCATTGGGATTACTGGTCACTTGAAGATTTTCGTTCCCACTATCAACGCCAGAAACACTTAAGTTATTGCTGGCAATTGGATTATTAAACAGATCATTCAGATTTTCAATTTCTGTAACTACAGCTCCGCCGGTAACAAAACCTCCAGTACTATTAATACCAAATGACGGGCCACTTTCGTTAATAGTGCCATCGGCCCCTATTTCAATTTCAACCTGTGGCAAACTCTGACCTTCAGAAGGATAGTTCGTTATTCTGAACTTCCCTGGTGATTGGGTAAGAAATGCCAGTGGGTCGGCATTTGGTGTACTTTGATATCGTATATAATCCCCTGAACCACTTAAAAAATAAGAAAAACTGCCAATATCAGCATCACCACCTTGAGCAAGAAGATCAATCACATTGTCCACCGTAGCTTTTGGAAACAAGGGCATAATGGAGAAAGTTGGCTCTGATGGCGCTGAAGTGCGCAGTATCGATAAATCAGTTAATTCCATTGTTTTAGCATTTATAGCCTTTAAACCAATATCAATCAGCTCGTCATTATTAGCGCCTACCTGTACTACCATCGTCTTATCCTGCCCCAAAAGCAGATGGCCATTGAAACGCGTCTGCTCCGAAATTCGGTCAATTTCCTTTAGCCGCTCTTTTATCTCATTTTGTATTGAGAGCAAGTCATTTGTGTTATTTGTACCGTTTTTCGCCTGAACCACTAATTCACGTATGCGTTGAACATTGTCATTCACTTGACCGAGGGCACCTTCTGCTGTCTGAGCGGCTGAGATACCATCATTGGCATTACGCTGCGCTTGAACAAGCCCGTTGATCTGGGCGGTCATTCGGTTTGCTATCGCTTGCCCCGCCGCGTCGTCTTTTGCGCTATTGATCCGTAAGCCGGACGACAGCCGCTCCATCGCCGTATTAAGCGAGGACTGGCTATTGCGCAAGTTGGTTTGTCCAGTCAAAGAGGTGAGATTGGTATTGATAATGCTCACTGTTCGCCCTTGCATCTAATATCATTATTTCCTTATCGACCTAACGCAAAGAAACTTTAGGTTTTATCGCTATGTAATCCATCAGTTTTTTCGTATACAAACAAAAACCGGCTCCCAAGGGAGCCGGTTCTCTGTACTACTTAGCGATAAAGCGAAGACTCTATCAAAGCTAAGCCTCAGATTAACCCAGCAGAGAAAGAACGTTCTGCGGAATCTGGTTGGCCTGTGCCAGAACAGAAGTACCGGCCTGCTGTAGGATCTGCGCGCGGGTCATGTTGGCTACTTCAGTTGCGTAGTCAGCATCTTCAATGCGCGAACGTGCAGAAGACAGGTTGGTGCTGTTAGTGTCGAGGTTAGTAATTGCATCCTCGAAACGGTTTTGCACGGCACCCAGCTCTGAACGCAGGCTATCAACGTTTGCCAGCGCTTTGTCGAGCTGCTTCATGGGATCAGTTGTAAAAGAGCTCATGTCCGATGCGGTGGCAGCAACTACTGCAGTATCGGCAAGATCGATTTCAACGACACCGTTGCCGTCGGCTTCTACATTAGTAGTGGTCAATGCTTTATAAGTGGTATCGCCATTATCAGCTACTTCACGTACGTACATTTGGTCAGCGTTATCTTTAACAATGCTGTAATCAGAAGTAGCTGTACCACCGGTAAAGTCAAACGAAGAGCCTCGACCGTCACCTGAACGAGCAAGATCACCCGTTAACTCTTCACCAAGAGAAACATTCACGTCGGTACCGGAAACGGTTGCGTCTTCTAATGTGTAAACTTTATTGTCAGTTGTATTTACTGCATATCTCTGGCCATCAAAATCTTGAAGCTCCCAAGTGTCACCACCTTTAACATCAGTACCACTAAACTCTACAGCGCCAATAGCTGTGGCTAGAGCATCGTACTCTGTGAGTGCAACTGTCTCTGCATCAGCTTGGAAGGCCGCATCACCAAAATTAACTTTATTTTCCGTAAAATCATCTTCGCCAGCAGACACACCACGAAGAGTATTTGTTAAATCAAAGCCATCAAGAGAAAGCTCTGTTTGGTTGATAGTTCTCAAATTAACGCTGATTGATTCGCCATCGTTAGCGCCCACTTGAATAGAGATAGAGCTAATATCTTCAGAAAGTACTTTAACGCCGTTAAAATCAGTCTCTTCAGAGATACGGTTAATCTCGTTGAGACGCTGATTAACTTCGTCCTGGATGGAGCCAAGGTCAGACTCAGAGTTAGTACCGTTTTGCGCTTGAACGGTTAGCTCACGAATACGCTGAAGGTTATCGTTAATTTGGTTCAAAGAACCTTCAGCGGTCTGCGCGATGGAAATACCATCGTTAGCGTTACGGCTAGCTTGGTTAAGACCAGTAATCTGACTGGACATGCGGTTGGCGATGGCCTGACCGGCTGCATCATCCTTGGCACAGAGAGTAGGGTACTCCATCAACTCACTGATATTAATAGTATCGTTAACGATACCATTAATATCAATACAGCGTTTTCTACCTCCTTTCTATTACGCACAAAAAAAGCACCATAGTAGACGCCAGCAGCATTCAACTTAACTAACTGATTTGTATTATTTCTTTCAGGTAAAGTCTTTCTACTCGCTGTCTTTAGAATTATTCTCCATTTTCTTCAGCGTATCCTGCGTTCTCTTAGCAACCTTTTCCTGACGCTCCTTGCTCAAGTGGATAGGCTTCATGACGCCAACGCCTGTCTGCTTGCGATCCTGACGCCGCTGACCTTGATCAGACAATCGCTCCATTAGAGATTCCAATGAGTTTGGCTCAAACTCCACACGCACGTTTTCTGAATAAAGCGTATCCACTACCACACCAATTTCTTTTAGCTTTTTCAGCATGTTGGCGTATGTATCAAGGCGCATTCCTGCTTCCAATGTCTCAACTCGCGCTACCGTAGGTTTAGAAACACCAATTAATTTTGCGAATTCAGCTTGGTTCACGCCCAACGCACCACGCACCGCCCGCATCGCAACGGCGATTCGCAAGTGTGCTATTGAGTCTGATTCCGTTGGCATGGCCTACTCATTCAATTGGACAAAAAGACTCTATTACGATACTGTTAGTGTCAAATACGGAGATAACAGTATGGCGAAGATAACACTCACCCAGCAATTAGTTGATACAGCTACTTGCACCAACCAACACAAGACAGACTATTTTGACACGAAGCTGAGCGGCTTCCTACTCAAGGTCATGCCCAGCGGCAAGCGAACTTATTATATACGCTTCAAAGATGATCACGGACGCACCAAAGAGCGACGATTATTAGATGCCAGCCAGGTAAACTTGCAGGATGCTCGCCAACGCGCACAGCACGCTCTTTCTCGGCTGGCGCTAGGGGAAGATCCATTTGCAGAACAGCAAAGCAAACGCCAAGTACCTACCTTGAAAGGGTTTGTTGAAGAGAGTTACCTACCCTACCTGCAAACCCTGAAAAAGAGCTGGAAGGTGGATGAGGCTCAGTTGCGATTGCATGTACTGCCTCATATTGGCTCGCTGTATATGGATGATATTACGAAAAAGCACATGATTGAGCTAATGACTGCCCATAGCCGTGAATATAAGCCTGCCAGCACGAATCGCTTATATAACGTGATTCACCGGCTGTTTAATTGCGCAATGGAATGGGAAGTATCCGGTGTTACACGGAACCCCGTGAGTGCTGTCGCTAAGCGTAAAGAGAATAATCAGCGTGACCGCTATCTATCCGCGCAGGAATTACGTTCGCTGTGGAAAGCCATTGAGCAGTCAGAGTCAGTAATGCTGCCCCATATCGTAAAAATGCTGATTTTTACAGGTGCGCGCAAGAATGAAGTTTCGATAGCCAAATGGGACGATATTAACTGGAATCTGTGCCAATGGCGTATCCCTGAAAACAAGTCAGGGAAGGTGCGCTATGTGCCGTTATCCGATGAAGCGATCAAGATGCTGAAAGGTATTGAGCAGTTTTCCGGCTGTCCGTTCATCTTCCCCAATCCCAAGACGTTGAGGCCGTATGTAAACTTCTTTCACTCATGGAACACAGCACGTAAAGAGGCGGGGATCCCTGACGTTCGTATCCATGATTTGCGCCATACCTACGCCAGTTATTTGGTCAATCAAGGTGCGCCCATCTATGAGGTGAAAGAGATATTAGGCCATGCCGATGTCACCACCACCCAGCGTTACGCCCATTTGATGCATGGCACGCTGTTACGCGCCAGCAATGGCGTTGGGCATTACATTAAAGAAACCACCTCAACGCTAGGTCTTGAGGTGGCCGGGGAATTATTCATTGAAGGAGTAGCGTGAGTTACGCGCATTGCCTGCGGCCATCAAAGCAAATGTGCTCATAAGCGAAGGGTGAATGCTGCTTGCCTGGGGTGACATTAAGTTCCTTGCTCAAGTAGCCAATTCCCTGTGATACGTTATCAATTTTTTTCATCCACTCATCGCTCTTACCTGTCAGAGCAGGATTACCGGTAGATGAACTTGCTTGCATCCAAGCTTCAATGATGGCGTTGCGAAGTTCGAAACGCTGCTGGCGCGATGGGTTAATCCCTTCCTTGGGATCTTGAATCATCATGTGCACATGAAGGGCATTATCACTGCACTTCTCTATTACAGGGAAAGTTACTATACGTTTGGATGAACGCTGGCCAAACGCTTTGCGGCTCAGCTGATTGATAAATCGCTCTATGGCCTGGGATACTCGACTAGAATCATACACTGGATACTTGAAGGACAAGGTGAGAAAGTAATCCCAGTCATACCCTTGCAACCATTGAGTTAATTCTTGAATGTATTGTTTTTTTTGCATTTCTTGAGGGGATAATTTGATGCTGTAAGGCTTAACTTCACGAATTAATTTACTTGATGACATGATACGATTCCTGAATTGGTAATTAGTTTAATTAACTTTGAATTACGATTATCGGAATTACGAATTGATTGAATCTTTCACATCAATTACCAATTCATCTGTTCGCAATCATAATTGATCTATCTTCTATTGGTTAATAGGATAACCAAGGCTCCTATGTTTCCGGAACTCACTGGTACAACCTGTATTTGTAATCATGGCTTACCATGTTTGCGAATCGCCGTATGCGTTAGACGCTGGTAAGCTACCCTCTTATATATGTGATTCAACACGGCAAAGTCTCAGATGTCTCAGAAAACTACTCATACACCCAGTTCGCGTTTTCAGGCAGTCGTGGATGTCAAGAAACTTATCTATCAGGGTTACAAGTCTACAGAGGCTTGCGAGAAGCTAGGCATTTCCCCAGACAGTTACCGCCGCTGGCGCGATAAACTCGCTGCCAATCCTGAGAGGGTGAAACAAGAAGAGATTCACGATGACAGTCGCCGTCCAAAACGGTTGGCACGGCAAGTAAGCGTCAGCACAAGGCAGCGAGTGATTGAGGTGGCGAATCAGCCACAGTACAAATCTGCCAATCGCATTACCCAGCAATTAAAGGTAGAAGACATTGCCATCGGTACTGCCAAGGTCATCGAGATACTGGAAGAGGAAGGACTATATGGGGAAATTCAGATCAAGGATGCCAGCGGGGAATACAAACGCAAACGCGGGTTACTCAGGCAATGCGAGAAGCGCCAGCAAGCACCGTAGAGAGGCGATAAGGCTATTATCCACCCCCAGCCTACCGCTTGGAATAAAAGTGCTCTAGAACGGCTTTTATGTTAAGAATACATTAGCTCAGCATCACCCGCGTATGCTCGCGCTGCTGTTTCACGGCATCATCCAGTATCATCAGCAACTTTTCATAATCACTTGGCATGTCTTCATCCATGCCAGTGTCTTCAAAGCGCTTGAGCGTGGTTTGGGTTTCGTCAATCAGTGCCTGCAATTCATCGATGACACGTTGCTGCTCTTCATTGGTCATATCGCCCCCATAAAAAAACCGACCCCCAAAAAGGGAGCCGGTTCATTGTACTACTTAGCGATAAAGCGAAAGCCTTATCGAAGCTAAGCCTCAGATTAACCCAGCAGAGAAAGAACGGACTGCGGGATCTGGTTGGCCTGGGCCAATACAGAAGTACCGGCCTGCTGCAGAATCTGTGCACGCGTCATGTTGGCTACTTCAGTTGCGTAGTCAGCATCTTCGATACGTGAACGAGCAGCAGAGAGGTTAGTCTCGTTGGTTTGCAGGTTGGTGATGGCAGACTCAAGGCGGTTCTGAACAGCACCAAGGTCAGAGCGCAAAACATCAACTTGGCTCAACGCGGAGTCGAGTGTTGCCAGCGGATCTGCAGTGCTACCATCTTCGTTGACTTCATCAAAGGTCAACTCACCAGCTTCAGTGACGAACAGGGTAGCGCCGTTACCGGTAGCGCTATCAGTTACGGTGCCATCTTCACCAACGAATAGGTCAGTGGTGTAATTCTCATCTTCAGTAACTGCGAAGGTTCCTGGTGTAGCATCACCTTGGGCATAAAGCTTGTTAGCGTCTGCAGTACCGGCAGACTCATAAACCGTATTTTCACCGTCAATAGTGATGTTTTCGCCAAAACCTGACTCAGCAGTTGTTACGGAAATGGCATTACCAGCATCTGCACTAGCGGCAGCGATCAAGTCTTCGGCACTGATAGTAGCGTTAGTAATTGTTACACCGCCATTAGCACCAGTACCCGTAAAGGTAGTTCCATCTTCCAAAGTAAGGCTGGCAGCACCAAGAGCCTCAGTGTCCAAAGCCGCCATCAGATTATCTACAGTTGCTGCACCTAGTGTATTAGCACCATCGTTTTCGGATAGTTCACCATTTTCGGTAATAAACAGCGCTGCACCATCGTTAGCACGAGTAATGGTACCTTGGCTGTCGATATTCACATCAACAGTACCAGTTGATAACTCATAGGTCGCGCTAATAGAGCCTTCACTGGGTACGATCGCAGCACCAATATCAGCCGTATCAGTAGTAGCGATAGTGGCATCGTAGGTAAAGTTTCCTTCACCATCAGCAGTATAGTTTGCATCAGCAGCGACACCGAAAGGAGTATCACCTGCGAACGCCACTTCGGCAGTTGCTGCTAGCTCACCTAGCACCTGAGAACCAGTCAGTGCCTGGTTATCGGTTGTTAACACGTAATCGTGAGCATCGGTCTCCCGCCTGTGCTTTTAGGTCAGCTTCTGCGGCACCATCAATATTGAAGCCTTGAAGATTAAGGCTTGCACGATCAATCTTTTTAAGATCAACCGTAATGGTTTCGCCATCGTTGGCACCTACCTGAATATTAAACTCACGATCTTCTGACAGCACTTTAGTACCGTTGAAGTCGGTTTCTTCAGATATACGATCAATTTCGTTCAGACGCTGGTTAAATCTTTGTCGGAGTTAGTATCGTTCTGCGCCTGAACGGCCAGCTCACGAATACGCTGCAGGTTGTCGTTAACCTGATTCAGTGCGCCTTCAGTGGTTTGGGCAACGGAGATACCGTCGTTGGCGTTACGCTGTGCAGTAGACAGACCTGTGATCTGGGAAGTCATACGGTTGGCGATGGCCTGACCGGCCGCATCATCCTTGGCGCTGTTAATGCGCAGACCAGAGGACAAGCGTTCCATAGAAGTCGTCAAATCATTTTGCGACTTGCTCAAGTTTTGCTGGCCGATCATGGATGTGATGTTGGTATTGATCACTGACATGGTGTGAGACTCCTTGCTTTGGACACTGGCCCTGAGGCCTGCTTTCGGCCACTGTTTGTGCCGTTATATTAATTAACGGCACCGCGTGGGGAATCTTTAGGAAAAGTTGGAAAAATAAATGTAAAAGTAGGTAACTGAAAGGTGGGGATTTTCATGCTTTTGTCTGCAGGGCATGGAGTGATTGAGATCGCCGCGCTTCGCTCGCGATGACCTGTCCCCGTTTATCCAGATTTCGTCAAATCGCTTTTGATAACGTCACAAAGCAAAAGCAGCGCTAGGCGCTGCTTTTATGGCCTGACACAAATGGAACGGCCCTTTTTAAAATGAAGAAAGTCTCATTTTAAAGCTTCCCGGGTCACGCCTAGTCACGCCCTAACTGGGCATCCAGCGCATCAAACTGCTGTGTGAGGTAGGAGCTTGTACTATTCATTTGCGCGATCATTACATCGAGTTGGCTGAACTGGCTGCGGTAGCGCGAGATGGTGCCTTCGATACTTTTTTCCATACGCTCATAGCGAGTATCAAGGCTTTTTACCCGGTTCTCAGCGCCTGAAATAGCGCCTTTCAGCACACCGCTATCGCCCAGCATTTGCCCAATTGATGCTTCGAGCTTACCCGCTAGGCCGCCCTCTTTTGCATTTCCGGCAAAAAAGTCGCTAAGTGCCTGAGGGTTATTGGCTACCAGATCGCTTAGCTTGCCGTCATCGACTTCTAACGTACCATCCCGCTGCAGCGTAATACCTAACTGGTTTAGGGTGGATAACTCGCCCCCTTCCACACCGCCGGTTAATACGCTACGTAGGCGTGATTCAATAGTACGCACGGCGCTGTCACCTAATAGCTCCGCCGCACTACCACTTTCACTGTCAAACGCGGTTAATTTACCGATGGTGCCTTTTAAATCGTTAAAGGCTTTTACAAAACCGTTAATCGCTTCGCGCTGCTTTAACGTGTCGCGTTCAATGTTCACCGTGCCAGAAGCCGTTTCGTCTTCGGCAATACTGAGCTCAGCAAGGTTGAGCGTTACGCCTTGAATGGCGCCTTCAATCTGGTTCTTGGCGCTGCTAATGATAATGCCATTAACGGTTAACGCCGCGTCTTTGCCTGCTTGTTTTGTCAAAGCATCTTCAGAGAAAGGACCTACAAGGGTTGTTTCAGGATTTTGGCTATCCACAAACGCAAAGCCGCTGATCGAGGCCTCTGCGCCGGTGGTTTTCGAGCTTAACGCCAGTCGGTAGCCCTCCTCGCTGCCATCGTAAACGATCGTGGCATTCACCCCAGCATTTTCATCGGCATTTATAGCGTCGCGAATAGCATCCAAACTGCTATCTGGCGCAATACTAATATTTACCTCTTTGTCGACGCCGAATGTAAGGCGTAGTCGGTCAGCGCCATTTAACGATAGGGGAGCATCCCGGCTTTCAACACCCGTAGACGCTAGCGTGCCAGTCGTCGCCAAATTTTTGACTTCTATCCGATAACTACCTGGCAATGCATCAGCGGTGGTTGTCGCTTTAATAGCATCACCACGAACGCTCGCGGAAAGGCTTTGGTAAAGCTTAGGGTCGTTGATTTTCGCTACGGCGTCTTGAAACGCATCGAGCGAGGTTTGCAGTTGGCCGTAGGCAGAAATTTTGGCTTCTTGCTGCTTTTTTTGCAGCGTAATGGGGGCAAGCTTACCGCGCTCGGCTTCTTGTAGTTGATCCAACAGGCCGGTCAGGTCAAGACCCGATCCAACGCCAAGGGAGGTTATCGTCGCCATGCTGGGTGTTCCTCAGTGCAAAAGGCTAAACCAATAAGGTGCGCTTGCAGAACAGGGCTAGCGCAAAAATTATGATAATAGGTCTATCGACTAAACAGAGGACAACTTTAGCGCTTTTTCTTTCGCTAACTGGGCTGATTATTTTTTTATTCATAGAAACGCCTGCTTAGCACAGGCGTCAGGTACATCAATTTCTAGGTTGCCGCATCAATTGCGGCCTAGCTGAGCATCAAGGGCGTCGAACTGCTGAGTAAGGTAACTGCTCGTTTGGTTCATTTGCGCAATCATGCCATCCAATTGGCCAAACTGAGTACGGTAACGGGAGATAGTTTGGTCAATGGATTGCTCCATGCGGGTATACCGTTCGACCAGCGATTCTGAGCGATTTTCCGCCCCCGTTATCGCCCCGGTCACGGTACCGTTGGTGCTGAGCAATTGCTCAACCATCGTATTAACCTGCCCCGCCATACCGGTTTCATCTGAGCCACCTACGAAAAAGGCTGATAGGGCGTCTTGGTTGTTAGAAATGGCGCTATCAAGTTAGTCAGAATCGATCTCTAATGTGCCATCACGCTGCAGTGAAATACCGATATCACTGAGCATCGAAAACTCGCCTTCTACGCCGCCGCTGAGCACACTGCGCATGCGTGATTCGACGGTACGCACGGCGCTATCGCCCAACAACTCGCCAGCTTCACCGCTTTCTGCGTTAAAGCTGGTTAACTCACCAATGGTACCCTTGAGGTCATTGTAGGCATCCACAAAGCTAGTCACGGCTTCGCGAACGGCGAGTGTGTCCTGCTCTACTTTAACCGTGCCTTCGCCTTCTTCTTGAAGGTTCAGCGTTACGCCTTGAATCGCGCCTTCTACTTGATTGGTAGGGCTAGTGATTTCAATGCCGTTCACGTTTAGCACAGCATCAGTACCACTTTGATGCGTACCTGTTCCATCACCTACTTCACGATCAGCATCAAATGGAGCAGTCCCGGAAAATGAGAAGTTACTAATTGACGCATCAGCACCAGTTTCACTGGAGCTAAGCGCTAAGCGAAAATTAGCGCCGTCACTACCGTCATTAACAATAGTCGCGTTTACACCAGAATCTCCGCTGGCATTGATAGTATCCCGGATTTCCTCGAGGGTGCTGCCTGCCGCTAGCGTGATCTCTTTAGTGGTGTTATCAGCAAAGGTCAGGGTCAGTGTTTGATCTGCATCTGCATCAATTATAGGCGTATCGGCAGCGCCCACCCCGGTAGAGGCAAGCGTGCCGCGGGTTGCCAGGGTTTCAACTTTTACGTTGTAGTTACCCGGCTGTGCTTCTGCATCGGCGGTAGCGGTGATGGCATCGCCACCCACGTTGGTCGAAAGGCTCTCGTAAAGGGCACTGTCATTGAGCGCGTCAGCGGAATCTTGAAACGCTGAAAGCGCGCTTTGCAGCTGACCGTAGGCAGAAATTTTGGTCTGCTGGGTTTCCAGTTGGCGCTCAATGGGCTCAAGTTTACCGCGTTCGGCGTCTTGCAACTGATCCAGTAAGCCGTTGAGGTCTAGGCCTGAGCCAATACCGAGTGATGAAATGGAAGCCATGCTGTACCGTCCTTTTTTATAACGTCGTGACGCTAATGCTTTTACTGCCCATGCAGAAACTCATCAATGTGTTAACTAACTCTTCGGCTATTTAACAGCTAACTTAAGGATTTGTCGCCTTTGTCGCGTGCCAAAATGTAAACAAAGGTGAACAACAACCTTTTATTAGACCTTAACCGCCGCTCAGTGGCTTCTACGACCTACGCCTATGTAACGCAGCCCGGCCTCTTCCGCCGCCGTTGGCGTATATAAATTCCGCCCATCGATGACGACTTTTTCAGCCAACTGTTCCGCTAGCCAAGCGAAATCGACGCTGCGAAACTCTTTCCACTCGGTGCAAATCACCAGGGCATCGGCACCTTTCACGGCTTGAATTCGGTCACCTGCCAGCATTAGGTCATCCCGCTCGCCATAAATGCGGCGGCATTCGGCCATGGCTTCGGGGTCAAACGCTTGCACCTTCGCGCCCGCGTGCCAGAGCGCTTCCATCAATGTGCGGCTTGGCGCTTCACGCATATCGTCGGTGTTGGGTTTAAACGCCAAGCCCCACACCGCGATGGTCTTGCCACTTAGATTGCCTAAGCTGCCTTGCAGTTTCGTGAACAGGGTCTGCTTTTGGCGCAAATTAACCGCTTCGACGGCGCTAAGCAGTTCCGGCGTGTAGCCTAACTGGCGCGCGGCACGCTCTAACGCCTGCACATCTTTGGGGAAGCAGGAGCCGCCGTAGCCACAGCCTGGGTAAATAAAGTGGTAGCCAATACGTGGGTCGCTGCCTATGCCTCGGCGTACGTCTTCAACGTCCACTTCCAGCCGTTCGGCCAGGTTGGCGATCTCGTTCATAAAGCTGATTTTGGTGGCGAGCATGGCGTTGGCGGCGTATTTGGTCAGTTCGGCGGCCAGCACGCTCATAAACATCAGTTTTTCGTGGTTACGGTTGTAGGGGGCATAGCACTCTTGCATCCGCGCTTTCACCCGCTCGCTTTCCGTACCAACAATAATGCGTGCGCCACGGGTAAAATCTTCAATCGCCGCCCCTTCCTTCATAAACTCCGGGTTGGAGCAAACGTCAAAGGCGAGTGATACGCCGCGCTGTTCAAGCACCTCTCTAATAGCGGCCTGGACTTTTTCGGCGGTTCCCACCGGTACGGTCGATTTATCGATCACCAGCTTGTAGCTATCCATATGCTGGCCAATAGTGCGCGCCACTTCCAGCACATAACGTAGGTCGGCACTGCCGTCTTCATCGGGCGGTGTGCCCACAGCGATAAATAACAATTCGCCCTCTGCTACGGCTTGAGCAGCGTCGGTGGTAAAGCGTAATCGCCCGGCGGCGACGTTGTGGGCAACGATAGTGCTTAACCCAGGCTCAAAAATCGGCACATCGCCCGCATTAAGCTGCGCGATCCGCTCGGCGTTAACATCCATACAGGTGACTTGATGACCCACATCGGCTAAACAAGCGCCCGCCACAAGGCCGACATAGCCGGTTCCGAATACACTGATATGCATGACACATTGACTCACTAAGGTACGTGGCAGCGAGCGTAGCACATTGGCTTGAGATTGATGAGCACCACACCGCGCGTAGCGCTTTAAAATGTAGACCTTGGTCTAACACCGACCTTGGTCTATAATGCGCTGCAACAAGCCCACTTTGGTGCTCATTGCAGGAGAACACTCGATGCCTCCAGAACTCATGCCTTCCGAGCTGACTAACGAACGCCCTGCCCAGCCGAATCGTGGGCTTACGACGGCGGCCAATGTTCAACGCAGCCTTCGCCAGTGCCTCTCGATTGCCGCTGAACTGCTTTACGACCATGGCCATGTGCTGGAATCGATTACGTTACCTCAACGCGGCTTAGCCCGCCGTGAGCTTGTCGCACTTAGTGCCGCCGCGCCTGTCTGGGCAACCTGCCAGCAAGTAATGGAAGCCAGCGACGCCGCCACCTTTAATGAATACGGTCGTTTCGTATTGACCGGCATGGGCCGTGAGATGATGTTCGATATGTTTGGTCAAGGTGCTGCTGATTGCGCTTGAACCTTAGGCATTGTACGAAAACTGCCCATAAAAAACCGCCTACAGCGTTATGCTTGTAGGCGGTTTTTTTATGACTTATTGCTGGTATTGCTTCCCAGACGTTAGCGCAGGCCGAGCATCGAAAGAATGAACAGCACAACCACGATTAGGCCGATAATGTAGATGATATTACGCATAGGGCGCTCCTTGCTTATTGCGTTTCAGGGAAAATCAAAGAGTTGTTTAGCTTTGAAGTAACACCCCTAGAGTAGCAGCCCTGCCCATATTTTGCCTAATCACATCTAACCACGCTGGCGGAACCTTCCACGCTGGCTACTTTCGAACGTTGCCATCGCCCACGCTAAACCGCCAAGCGCGGTCATCATTCACGCAAGGAGGTACATCTATGCGATCACTTCTACTGCTGGTATCCACCGCTTGCGCGATGTTAAGTGCAGCGTCGGCTTCTGCAGCAGCACCGAGTGCTACTTCGCTGGCGTCACTAGAGAGTGATACGGCTGAATTGAACCGCGTCCACAGCGTGGTCATCGCCTACGATGGTGAGATTATTCACGAGATTCATCAGGGTGGGCCGGGCGTTGCCTCACCGGCCAATATCAAATCGCTTTCTAAAACCGTGTTGGCGGCGATCACGGGCGCAGCGATTGAGGCAGATATTATCGAGTCTGTCGATCAACCCATGGTGGCGCTGTTTGGCGAGCATCTTCCTAGCGGTACCGATCCAAAAGTCAACGAGATCACGATTGCCCACTTGCTTGCCCAGCAAGCAGGGCTTGAGCGTACCTCCGGCAGCAACTATGGCGCCTGGGTGGCCAGTGACAACTGGGTTAACGATGCGATAACGCGCCCGTTTGTGGATGAGCCGGGCGGGAAGATGCTCTACTCAACCGGTACTAGCCACCTGCTTTCTGCCGCGCTCACCCACGCCAGCGGCGAGACCACCCACACACTCGCTCAACTTTTGCTAGGCGATCCACTCAATATCACTATCCGACCTTGGTTACGCGACCCGCAAGGTATCTATTTTGGCGGCAACGATATGCAGCTTTCGCCTCGTGCCCTGATCGAAGTGGGCGAGCTATACCGCAACGATGGGCTAGTCATTGACGACGCAGGGAATGAGCAGCGCGTTCTGCCTGAAGGCTGGGTAGAGGCGTCGTGGCAGCCACGCGGTACCTCTCGCTGGACCGGTGATGGTTATGGCTTTGGTTGGTTTATTACGCAGTTGGCAGGGGAAGATGTTTACTACGGACGCGGCTACGGTGGCCAAGCGTTGTTCGTCATCCCTGAGCGTGAGATGACGGTCGTGATCACCTCAGACCCTACCCCGCCCTCGCCGGGCGGGCAGTTCCAGCAGCGGTTGAATGGGCTGTTGGAGGGGTTACTGTCATCCAACGCACCCTAATTTAGCCCATCAATGCAGCCCCGCTTACTCGTCTTTGTGGCCCAGGCTCATCAAATAGAGTGCGGCCGCCAGTGCCAGCACTGAAAGCGCGAGGTAGATCGCATCCAACGGGGTGGCGAAGCGGATATCCACCACGGCGCGAAAAAACTCAATAATCACCGCGAGAATCACCACTCGGGCAATTTTGTCTTTCAATTGGTCCAGCGATGCCACGTTAAAGGGGTGGCGCGGATAACGCACCTCGGCTTGATCAATGCGGGAGACAAACAGCCGGTAAACGCCCAAACCAAAAATCAGCAGCACGATGGCAATCAGATAAATATCCACCGCGATGATGATATCGGGCACTAAGCTATCGTGAATATTCTGCGCACTCCCCAGCAGGTAGTAGCTGATAACGTCGCCCACCACTTTTAAGATATCCATGGTGCCGACGATGAACAGCATTAACGACCCGAGCAGGCTAGGTATCACCGCCAGCATCACAAGAAAGCGTGAATTCCACAGCGCCGTTTCGATACGTCGCTCCCAGGTACCCTGTTTTTCTAGTGGTTTAGGGGGCGTGGGGGATGAATCCTCTGACATGACGAAATACCCTTATTAGAAAAAATTCATTGCGATCAAAGCGCAGGTGGCACCAAACAGGGCAAACCCTAGCAGCAGCGCTACGCCATCACGAGCCACCAGGCCTAACCCCAGTAGCGTCAGCGCCAGCCCAGCCCCGTTGGCTGAAAAGGGAATAAACTCCATAGGGGGCATGGCCAGTGCGATAAGCAGACACACGAGCGCCGTCACCCGGATCCCGACATACCCCGTCAGCCATGGCAGGCGTACCCGCAATAGCCCGTCCACCCAGCGGGCGGGCTTCTTCATGTAGTGAATGCCTTTATCGAACTTTGGCCGCGAAATGGAGCGCTTGAGCAGCCATTTAGGTAGCCAAAATGCTTCACTACCCGCTAAAAGCTGCACAGACACCAGCAGCACCAGGGCGGCCATCAGCGTGGGCATGCCGGGTATATCGCCAATAATCGGCGTAAGGGTTATCAAACCTGCTACTAACAAGAGCGGCCCAAACGAGCGCCGCCCCACCGCATGCACCACATCATCAACGCTGACTCGCGAAGCGTCCTGCTCCATGTTCTCAATTGAGTCAATTAAATCCATTAAATTCGAGTCTTCGTTGCGGTTATGCATCGTGGTTATTGCGCTCCTCTACTTGCAGTTTGGTGCGGATAAAATCGCTGTGGCTCACATAAAGCAGATCCGCCAAGCGTCGAATGCGGTGCTCTTCTAATGGGTCAACGTTGCCGTCAGCCCAAGCTAGTTGCCACATTTGGGCCACCAATTCACGGCGCTGATCGTAGTTATAGTGCTCTTTGATCAGGCTAACGAACTGGTAGTGGTCGACGGCGTCGTCCACTTCCGCCTGGGCAAGCGTCATGAGCTCTTCAACATCACCCTCACTTAGCCGGTAGCGCGCCGTTAGCATGGTGCGCAGCGCGGCCAGTTCTTCATCGGTGGTGTCGTAATCCGCGCGGACGATTTCGCACAGCAGTGCGGCAGTGGCGAGCTCCAGCGTCAGCGTTTGGTTCTCGCGCTGTTCGGGTTGCGCCAGCGTGCGCTGAAAGAAATCATTAATAGCGTTCAGCATTGGGGTCTCCTGAGTCGGTACCGCTTGCCCTCAGCTTAGTCCTGTTTGGTAAGCTGCTCTCTTAATTGCTTGGGCACTTGTTTGATAATCAAGCGATCCTGAGCGGCATCGTACTCAATGCTCGAACCGAGCAGGTGGGAGTCAAAACTAATCGAGACGCCGCCTGCACGCCCGGTAAAGCGACGAAACTGGCTCAAGGTACGCTTATCCGGCGGAATCTCCGGCGAGAGCCCGTAATCTGAGTTGCGAATATGCTCATAAAACGCTTTAGGCTGCTGTTCGTTCACTAGCCCGGAGAGTTCTTCCAGGGTCATCGGCTCGCCGCGGCGCAACTGCTCATTGGCGTAATCGACCAGCGTGTCGGTTTTTTCGCGACTCACTTTGTCATCAAAATCCTCTTTCTCGACGTAGTCGCTGAACGCTTTTAGCAGCGTGCGGGTTTCCGCCGGGGCATCGATGCCCTCTTCCATGCCCAATAAGGCCACCAAGCCTTCAGCGAGTTTTTTGCCGCCACGGTCTTTTAAAAACGAGACATACTGCGCACTCGGTGCATCGCTCTGCCACTGGGTAAGATTGATACGCGCCGCCAGGGTAAGCTGACTGGTGTTGAGCTGGGCCGCGGGCACCGCCTGGTGCGCCTGATCGATACCAACACCTTCACGCTGATGTACCAGGGCCATGAACAGGGTTTCCGTATCGCCCTGCCGCTGGTGGCTGAACACTAAGTAACCACTCACTGACAGCTGCTCTTGAAGCTGTTTAGCGAGCCGCTCGGCAAGCGCCACTGAAAGCTCGGCAAAGCTCTGTTCACCGGCAAGGTAATCGCGCAGCCACACCGCAAGCGGCCCGGCCTGATCGCCCTCTTCGGCAAAGCGCCCCCAGCCTTTGGGCTTGGTGTTGTAGGTGTCGTTCAGCGCACCGACTAGGCCCGCCATCACCGGGTCGTCGTTGGGCGCCGCCTGTTCTGTTTGGGGCGCGGCGGTTAGGGTTAGGCGCTCACCGTCAAGCGTGGGATCAAGACGGTGCACAATACTTTGCAGTAGCGGCATAAGAGTTGACTAACATCCTGGTTTAAAAAGAGAAGTAACGAACGAGCTTACGGTTTAAGGCGGTAACCGGTGCGAAAAATCCAGCCTATCGTGGCAAGGCAGGCGACCAAAAACAGCGTAATCATGCCCACGCTTGCCGCGAGGCTCACATCGCTAATGCCATAAAAACTCCAGCGAAAACCACTCACCAGGTAAACCACCGGGTTGGCCAGGGTCACGGTTTGCCAGAACGGCGGCAGCATATCGATGGAGTAGAAGCTGCCGCCTAAAAAGGTCAGCGGCGTAATCACCAGTAACGGCACCAGCTGCAGCCGATCAAAGCCATCCGCCCATATGCCGATGATAAAACCGAGCAGGCTGAAGGTGATGGCCGTCAGTACCAGAAAGAACAACATCCAAAACGGGTGAGCGATTTCCAGCGGCACAAAGAAATTTGAGGTCGCTAAAATAATCAGCCCCAGCAGGATCGATTTCGAGGCCGCCGCGCCCACGTAACCAATGACGATCTCTAAATGCGAAATAGGCGCTGACAGCAGCTCATAAATGCTGCCGGAAAACTTCGGGAAAAAGATGCCGAAGGAGGCGTTTGAGACACTTTGCGTTAGCAGCATCAACATAATCAGCCCCGGCACGATAAAGGCGCCGTAACTCACACCATTCACTTCGCTGATGCGCGAGCCGATCGCGGCACCGAACACCACAAAATAAAGCGATGTGGAGATCACCGGCGAGACAATGCTTTGCAGCAGTGTGCGGCGCGTGCGGGCCATTTCCGCCATATAGATGGCGCGAACGGGATGAAGATTCATGCACGCTCCTTCACTAGGTCGACAAAAATATCTTCAAGCGAGCTTTGGCGGGTATTCAAATCCTTGAAGGTAATCCCTTCCCGCTCCAGCGCGGTTAAAAATGCGGAAATAGCGTGGCCGTCCTCTTCCTGGCTGCCATCGTAGGTATAAATTAATTCATACCCTTCTGCCGCCAAGCTAAGCTCGAAGTGGCTAAGCTGAGCAGGGATATCGGTGAGCGGGGTGTGCAGGTTCAGGATGAGCTGCTTGCTACCCAGCTTACTCATCAAAGCGGCTTTCTCCTCGACCAACACCAGCTCACCGCGATTGATGACGCCAATACGGTCAGCCATCTCCTCGGCTTCTTCAATGTAATGGGTGGTCAAGATGATCGTCACCCCGTTGTCACGCAGTTGGCGCACCACCTCCCACATCTCGCGGCGCAGCTCAACGTCGACCCCGGCGGTGGGCTCATCCAGAAACAGAATGCGCGGCTCATGGGAGAGCGCTTTGGCGATCAGCACGCGGCGCTTCATGCCGCCCGAAAGCGTCATTAGCCGGTTGTTGCGCTTATCCCAAAGCGCCAGCGATTTAAGCACTTTCTCGATATGGGCCGGATTAGGCGCTTTGCCAAACAGGCCGCGGCTGAAACTAACGGTGTTCCAGACGGTTTCGAACGCTTCGTTGGTGAGCTCTTGCGGTACTAACCCAATGCGTTCGCGGGCCTGGCGGTAGTGGGTGATATTATCGAACCCATCGACCAGCACATGGCCAGCGGTTGGATTGACCAAGCCGCATACCACGCTAATCAGCGTCGTTTTGCCTGCCCCGTTGGGGCCTAGCAGCGCAAAGATTTCACCACGCTGAATCGTTAAATCAATGTGGGTTAACGCCTGAAAGCCACCTTCGTAGGTTTTGTTCAGGGCGTTAATGGAAATAATCGGGTCGTTCAAGGCGTACTCCTCACGCCGCGGTCGAGTGACCGCGGCGCTTGACGGCCTTTTAGGCGAAATTAAGAGCGTTTGGTTAGGAAAAGTTAAGTGCGGCTGGTGACTTCGAGCAGGTGATAACCAAACTGGGTTTTCACCGGGCCGTGCACTTGGCCGACTTCGTCATTGAAGACGACTTTATCGAACTCAGGCACCATTTGGCCGGGGCCAAAGGTACCGAGGTCGCCGCCTTGGCGGCTGGAGGGGCAGCTGGAGTGCTCTTTGGCGACGTCACCAAAGTCGCGGCCGTTTTCGATCTCTTTCTTGAGTGCGAGGCACTGCTCTTCGCTGCTGACTAGAATGTGGCGGGCGCTGGCTTGTGTCATCAATTGCTCCTGACTAAGTAGGTTCTGAGAATCATTCGGGGCCGTAGTTTACCACGGCTTACCCAGGGCACCGCTATAACGCAACGCTTCACCGACACGGGCTAAGGCGCGTTCGTGAGCGCTTACCGCCGCTGGCCCGCGAGCACAGCTAACGATCACCCAAGGCCCTTGGGTGATCGTCTCAGCATCGGCACGCTCGGCAATACCGGCATCACAACTGCGCCGCTGCTGGGTGCCCGTTTTATGGGCAAAGCTTACGCCGCTGCCCAGGCCCGCTTTAAGACGCCGCTTACCGGAACGGGTTCGCTGCATCACCGTTAAAAGCGTTTGTCGCTGCTCGGCGTTTAAGTCATCCACGCCGCCGTGCAGGCTAGCCAGTAGGTCGCCAAAAGCGTGTAAGGTGCCCACGTTTTCGCCGGTGGCTTCATAGGCATCAAAGGCGTGATCGTAGTCAGGCTGAGTGAAAGATTCTGTGCTAACACCTAGCGCGCGGGCCAACGCCTGGGTGCGCTGGCTTACCGCATGTTGGCGCAGGGCGATAAAATCCATGCCGCCAAGCGCACGCGCATCCGGGTGCAGCTCCCCGTAAACGCCTTGGCGAACACCGACCAGTTTTGAGATGGGGCCGATGTCATCGGGGTTGCCACCGCTTGCCGCGATCATCGTACGCGCGCGCTGATTCACCGCTTCAAGCCCCACCCGATCGATCAACATATCGGTGGCGGTGTTATCGCTAACGGTGATCATCTGCTCCAGCAAGTAACGAATAGAAATGGGCGTGCCCGGATCATGCCAGTTGGTGGGGCCCGCGCCATCGACAAAGTCACTTTGGGCAAGCGTTAGCCGCTCATCCAGCGTCAGCGTGCCTGCCTGGCGCGCAGCAAGAACTTGCGCCGCCACCGGTATTTTAATCAGCGAGGCTAAATACCAAGGATCATCGGCGCGCCATGAAAACGCTTCGCCATTGGCAAGGTTTTGTACATAAACGCCGAGTTCGCCCTCAAATACCCCTTCGATAGCCTTCAAGCGCGCGGTTAAATCGCCCTGCCAGGCGCTCTTTTTATCGACTTCGTAATACCAGTTTGTTTCGTACCCATCTGCATGAGCAGAGAACGCTATGAGCAGTGCCACCGCAATAAGAAGCCCACGTTGAATCCAGTGTCGCAAATCGTTACTCCAGCCATTATTAATCGCTTTTAGCGGTGGTTAGCCATCCAGCGGGTCAGCCAAATCCACGCCGCAGCGCCAAGTATCAACAGGCCACCCACGCCCAGCGCCTGTGGATAGGTGTACATTCCCTCGCCTTCCCACAAAAAGCGCAGCACTAAAAAGATCATCACAATATGGAAAATAAAAGCTTTAAGGGCATCTGAACCGACCATCGTTAGCGGTAAAAGTGCCTTCGCGGCTTTGGCACCCCCGGCTAACGCGAGGGCTAACAGCACCAACGCACCGCCTAAGCTAAACAGCATAAACTCAAGCCCTGGCGGATGTTTACCAACATTATTGGCCACGGCGAGCATCGCCGCATTAACATCGCCACTGGCAAATGCCAACGCATAAAACCCCGCCACCATTAGCGCCCCCAGAACCAGTAGCGTCAGCACTAAGCGCCGTCGAGAAGTCGGTTCAAAATAGCAGCGAAGTAGCGCTTCACCGATAAGCAGCCCAACTAGAATCATCGGGGCACGGCTAATCTGCCCCCAGGCATAGTGGTCTTCGTGATCTACCAGTAGCGCTTTGAGAATATCGTTGCCACCAAAGGTAAGACTCTGCAGCCATATAGTCAGCGCGGTTAATGCGCCAATGGTGGCGATTCGACTCCAGAGCGGTGCCCTCGCCCATAGCGGCAGAATCAATGGCACCCATAGCAGCGCAATGGCATAGAACCCTAAGATTTCGACCCAAATGGCAAATCGCCCATACAGCAAGGCATCGACGATGTCGCTGGGGGGATAGAACGGCAGCATTTCAATGACCAGCAGCGCTTTGTACCAGAACCACACTTCTACAGCGCGTAGCCATAGCTTTAGCCGTCGTTTTGGCCAATCATCGCTCTGGGTATGGGAAAGAAATGCAACCGCGAGCGCGATGCCAAAGACCAGGATAAACAGCGATGAGGAGAATTTGGTCAGAAAATGGATTGGCAACATGCCCCAATCCGGCACGTTACGAATACCGACGAGACCACTGACGGCGTGGCTTACGATCATCAAGCCAATGGCTAGTCCCCGCGCTAAATCAATCGCCTCTATACGGCCTTCCGCTTTGGGTAGTTGGGGCTTATCTGTCCATTTTACGGGCATCCAATTCAGCGGCATCGAAACGTCCTTGTAGGGGCAAGGATCAAATCATTACGCAAAACGAGGCGTTACACCATAGCCAGCAGACCTCCTCTAAGCCCAGCCCGCGTCCACCGCCAGCTCTTGGCCGGTAATGGCCTGGCTTTCGTCGCTGGCTAAAAACAGCACCGCGGGGGCAATATGATGGGACTCAAGGCGCATTTTTAGACACTGGCGCTCTTGAATGGTCACTTCATCGTCGGGGCTAATCCATTTTTCGAGCTGTCGCTGGGTCATTACCGCGCCAGGTACCAGGGTATTAACGCGAATATTGTGCTCGCCCAGATCGCGGGCCAGGCTGCGGGACAAACCGTGTACCGCCGCTTTGGCCGTTACATAAGCGGGCAAACCACCCAGCGCCATCTGCACGCTAACCGAGCCAAAGTTGATGATCGAACCACCGCCGGCTTTCATCATCTGTTCAGCGGCCGCTTGAGCGGCAAAGAACATCGGCCGGAGATTGAGCGACATGCGCTCATCCCAGTAGGCAACATCCACATCCCGCCAAGCATGGCGGTCATCGCTGGCAGCATTATTCACCAGAGCATGGATAGGCCCGACGTTTTGTCCGGTCTCCGCTATCACTTGCTGAAGGCTTGCCACATTGCGAATATCACAGTGGTGAAAGCGCGGTGCTTCGCCGGTCTCGACGCGGAGCTCTTCGACCAGCGCCTCACTGGCTTCATCGTCGATATCGACAAACACCACCCGGGCGCCCTGATGATGAAAGGCGCGGGTAAGCGAAGCCCCGATGCCACTGCCACCGCCGGTAATAAAAGCCACCCGCTGCTCAAGGCTCGCATAGCGCGCTGAAGGTTGGTTCATAGGTGTCTCTCTTCCATTTATTGTTATTGCCGAAGACCGTTTCTACATATCCACCCACTGCCCACCGGCAGCGGACGAGGCCAGTGCACGGGTAATGAACGTCAAACCATCGACACCATCGGTGACGCCGGGCGTTGGCATTGCCAATGCGTGGGCGCTTTCCCCGCGTTGATGGGCATGTATCTGAACGGCGAAATCACGGTAGAGCTGGGCAAAGGCTTCGAGATAACCTTCCGGATGCCCTGGCGGAATACGCGCGGCAGCCAAGGCGGCACCCCCCAGGCCGGGGCCATTGCGAGTCAATAGCCGCGTGGGCTCACCCAGCGGCGAATGCTCCAACTGATTAGGATTTTCCTGACGCCAGGCAAGGCCACCCTTACTGCCATAAACGCGCAGCTGCAGGCCGTTTTCGTTACCCGGCGCGACTTGGCTCGACCACAGCATGCCCCGCGCGCCGCCCTTGAAGCGCAGCAGCATATGCACGTTGTCATCCAACGCTCGCCCTTCGACAAAGGTGTGCATATCGGCGGCGAGTGATTCCAGTTGCAACCCGGTGACATAACGCGCCAGGTGATACGCATGAGTGCCGATATCGCCCAAACAACCTGCCGGGCCGCTGCGTTTGGGATCGGTGCGCCATTCGGCCTGCTTGACGCCGCTCTCTTCCAAGCGGGTGGAGAGCCAATCTTGCGGGTACTCCACTTGAACGACGCGGAGATCACCCAGCTCACCGTTGGCCACCATCTCGCGCGCTTGGCGAACCAATGAGTAGCCGGAGTAGTTATGGGTCAAGCCAAAGAACAATCCCGTCCGTTCCACCAGCTCGGCGAGGGTTTGCGCCTCTTCCAGGGTGATCGTCATCGGCTTGTCGCAGATGACGTGAAAACCCGCTTCCAAAAAGGTGCGCGCTACGTCGAAGTGCACATGGTTGGGGGTCACAATGGCGACCACGTCAATACCATCTGATCGCTTACGCTCCGCTTCGGCCATGGTTTGGTAGTCGGGATAAGCGCGATCTGCGGCCACGTGCAGTTCTGCGGCCGCGGCCCGGCTGCGCTCGGGGTCAGAAGCAAAGGCCCCAGCCACCAACTCATAGTGATCATCCAGCCGGGCGGCGATGCGGTGCACCCCGCCGATAAACGCTCCCTGGCCACCGCCGACCATGCCCAGGCGCAGCCGACGCGGCGTGTAGTGTTGAGTACTCATGTCGTGTTGCCCTCCGCTGTCGTTGAATTAATGGGGTTGAGTTAATTGAGACACGTTATTAAAGACCGAGGATGCGCCGATTGGCGGCTTGGTCGGAGCCGCCGTCAGCGAAGTCATCGAACGCCCGCTCGGTGACCTGAATAATGTGGTCGCGAATAAAGATTGCGCCTTCCCGGGCACCGACTTCCGGATGCTTCAGGCAACACTCCCACTCCAGCACCGCCCAGCCGTGGTAGTCGTTGGCCGCCATCCACGAGAAGATCGACTTGAAGTCAATTTGACCATCACCCAGGGAGCGGAAGCGCCCTGCGCGCTCCGTCCACGACTGGTAGCCGGAGTAGACGCCCTGCTTGGGGCTGGGGTTAAACTCGGCGTCTTTAACGTGAAACATCTGAATATGGTCTCGATATACATCCAAAAAGCCGCGGTAGTCGAGCTGTTGCAGGATTAAGTGGCTGGGGTCGTAAAGGATGTGACAGCGCGGGTGGTTACCAACCCGTTCGAGGAACATCTCAAAGGTAATGCCGTCGTGCAGGTCTTCGCCGGGATGAATCTCGTAGCAAAGGTTCACCCCTGCCTCGTCAAAGGCGTCCAGAATCGGGCGCCAGCGCTTTGCCAGCTCATCGAACGCGGTTTCAATCAATCCTGCCGGGCGCTGGGGCCAGGGGTAGACGTAGGGCCACGCCAGCGAGCCCGAAAAGGTGCCGTGGTCGGTTAAACCAAGGTTTTGCGACGCCTTGGCGGCTAGCTTTAGCTGTTCGACGGCCCACGCCTGGCGCGCTTTGGGATTACCGCGCACTTCGGGTACCGCAAAGCCATCGAACATCTCATCATAAGCGGGATGCACCGCCACTAACTGGCCCTGAAGGTGGGTAGAGAGTTCGGTGAGTGCTAAGCCGTGCTGGGCCAGAGTGCCTATCAACTCATCACAGTAAGTGCGGCTCTCGGCAGCGCGTTTTACATCGAATAGGCGGGCATCCCAACTGGGAATCTGTACGCCCTGATAACCCAGCCCCGCTGCCCAGCCAGCAATGCTATCCAGGCTATTAAAAGGAGCTTCGTCACCGGCGAACTGGGCGAGAAAGAGCGCAGGCCCTTTGATTGTTTTCATAGGACTCTCTCAATATCGTTTGGATTAAGTGAGCAGATAGGCGCGGGTGGGGTTGGTGCTTTTCACCCGCGCCTTTTGGTCATACCGTGATCAGAACGGCGAGTCAGGGAAGTAGTACTGCTCGGCGTTCTCCTGGGTAATCAGCGGCGAGCCTAGAATGTACTCACCCAGTACCGGGCCATTGGAGACAAAGTGCTGAACGGTCAGATCCATGGCGGTGGCGATCATGGCAGGCGGATAGAGCACATCCACCGGCACCAGCTCATCACCGTCCATGACTCGCTTGATGATGTCTTTCATGCCCGCGCCGCCGACGATAAACAGCTCGTCTTCGCGATCCGCTTGGCGTACCGCTTCAATGACGCCGAGAGCGATATCGTCATCCTGCGCCCAAACGGCATCGATGTTCTCGAAACGTGCTAAATAGTCCTGCATGACTTCGAAACCATCATCACGATTCCAGTTGGCATGCTGCATATCAAGAATGTTGACCTCGGAGCCTTCAATCGCCTCTTGGAAGCCTTGCACCCGCTCGTCGTCGATCACCGTGGGAATGCCGCGCAGCACCACAATGTCGCCCTGATCATCAAGTCGCTCGCGGATGTACTCGCCGGAAACGCGGCCTAACTCATGGTTGTTGCCCGCGACATAGAGATCCTGGATCCCCTCTTCTGTCAGGCCACGATCTACCACGGTCACGAACACGCCGGACTCTTTAACCCGACGCACCGGATCGGTCAGCGGGCCAGACTCGAACGGCAGCACCACCAGCGCGTCGATGTTGCGCAGCGATACCAAGTCCTCTAGGTCATTGGCCTGCTCCCCCGCGGTGCCCGCCGTGGAGATAGTGATCTCGATATCCGGATAGAGCGCCTCAAGGCGCTTTTTGGCTTCTTCGGCATGGTAGTTAACGCCCCCCGTCCAACCATGGGTGGCGGCAGGGATGGATACACCGATAGTGTACTCCTGAGCAACGGCGGCGCCGGAAAGGCCTATTGCTGAAGTGAGTGCGGCGGTAGTGATGCAGGCCTTCACTGTTGTTTTAATGGTTCGCATGGTGATGCTCCTTTCGTGTTTGTATTTGTTATGTTTCGCTGCTTGTCGTTGATGTTGCGCTGTTAGCGAGTGAGTTTATGGTCCTGTTTTCCTCCACGAGGCACGCTGCAGATAAACCGCCACAATGATGATAATCCCCTGCACCGTGCCGTTGAGATAGTTGGAAATGGCGTCGGTCAAATTGAGAATATTGCCAATCATGGTGAGCATGATGGCGCCCACCACCGTGCCCCAAATGCGCCCATGCCCACCTTTCAGCATGGTACCGCCAATAATCACCGCGGCAATCGCTTCAAGCTCCCAGAGCACCCCGGTAGCCCCCGAGGCAGAACCCAAACGCGGCACATAAATAATCGTTGCCAGCGCCACACAAACGCCTTGCAGCATGTAGGTCAGGGTTTTCACGCGATCCACATGAATGGCACTGTATTCGGCGACCTTTTCATTAGAGCCGATGGCAAAGCAGTAGCGCCCAAAGCGCGTGTAATTGAGCAAGATGTAGCCGATGACGGCCACTGCTAAAAATACCCACACAGGTATGGTGATGCCCAAAAAGCTGCCGTAGTACACCGGCCGGTAGATATCGCGCACGGCCCAATCCAGCGTCAGCGTTCCGCCATCAGAAAGGTAGGTCACCAGCGAACGGTAAATCCCCATGGTGCCAAGAGTGACAATAAACGCTTCGATCTTGCCTTTCGTCGTCACGATGCCGTTGATAAAGCCGGCGCAAATCCCCAGCAACAACGAAGCGCCAATACCCAGCAGTATGGTGGTCCACCCCGCACCGAACTGCTCGACGAGGCTATTCATTAAAATAATCATCACCCCGGCAATAAAGGCCGCCATGGCCCCCACCGAAAGATCCAGCCCACCGGCGGTAATCACGAAGGTGGCGCCGATGGCGATAATGCCGATAAAAGCACTCCGGGTGAGCATGTTCGAAAGGTTATCCAGCCCCAGAAACACCGGGTTAATCAGCACGCCGAGTAGCCCTAAAGCCACCAGCGCCACAAACGGTCCCCAGGTTTTCAGGTCAATCGCGAAGCCTTTTTGAGTAATCATTTTATTCGCTGCTTTATTAGTCGTTTTGTTATTAGCCATGACGCTGCTCATCGACCCCTACTCCTTTAATACCGGATGCGTACTGCATAATTTTTTCTTCATTAATTTGTTCGCCTTCAAGTACGCCAGTGAGCACACCAGCACACATCACCGCTACTCGGTGGGATAGCCCAATCAGCTCGCCCATCTCCGACGAAATCAGAATCACCGAGCAGCCTGAATCCGTTAGCTCGCGGATAAAGTGATAAATCTGGTGCTTAGTGCCCACATCGATGCCCCGCGTCGGCTCATTGATAATCACGATTTCGGGATCGATGGACATCACTTTGGCGAGTAGCAGCTTCTGCTGGTTGCCACCGGAGAGTTCAGCGGCGGTGCGTGCAGCGGTGCGCAGCCGGATATCGAAGCGCTCAACCGCCTGTTGAAAGGCTTGCTCTTCAAGGCGGCGATCAATCAGCGGGTGGCAATGAGCGCGCATGTTAAGCAAGGTAACGTTGGAGCGCAGATCCATATTGAGCACTAAGCCTTTGCCCTTGCGATCCTCGGTGAGATAGGCAATGCGCTGGTGCACCGCATCACGCAGGTGGCGTATGACCACCGGCTGGCCGTTGCGCAGCACCTGCCCAGTGCTTTTGCGGCGCAAACCCAGCACCGCTTCAATCAATGCGGTGCGCCCGGCCCCCACGATGCCGCCAAACCCCATCACCTCGCCCCGGCGCAGGGTAAAGCTGGCCTGTTTCACGGCGCCGGGCACCACCATGTCGCGCACTTCCAATACCACCGGCGCATCGTCAGGAAGGCGGGTACGCGGCGGGTACATTTCAGTGATCTCACGCCCCACCATCAACCGCGCCAACTCCTCTTTGCTGCGCCCAGCCATGGGGCCGCTGTCCACCAAATGGCCATCACGCAACACTGTCACGTGGTCGGCAATCTGTTCAATTTCACGCAACTTGTGGGAGATATACAGAATGGCCACACCTCGCTGGCGCAGGCGGTCGATCAGCGCAAACAGCACCTTGACTTCGTTTTCAGTCAACGTGGCGGTGGGTTCGTCCATGATCAGCACGCGCACATCCCGGGTGATCGCCTTGGCGATTTCCACCATCTGCTGGTCTGAGGTGCTGAGGTCTTTCACACGGGCGCGTGGATCGACATGCGTTTCAAGCTCCGTCAGCGCCGCCCGGCTACGTTCGCGCATGGCGCGTCGGTCTAAAAACAGTCCCCGGCGCAGTTCGCGACCCAGAAAGATGTTCTCTTCCACGCTGAGCTGTTCCGCCAGTGCCAGTTCCTGGTGAATCATCACCACACCGTCGGCTTCCGCCTCACCACTGGAGCGGTAATGCCGTTGGCGGCCGTCCACCAACACGTCACCAGATGTCGCGTTAAGGTAGCCGGCCAGAATTTTGACCAGCGTCGATTTTCCCGCGCCGTTCTCACCCAACAGGGCATGCACTTCACCTGCTTGAAGGTCGAGATCAACGTCGAATAAGACCTGGTTTTCGCCAAACGAGCGGCAGAGTTTGCGCGCTGATAAGAGCATTAAGCCACCTGTCGTTACTGTTGTTATTATGCGTTTAAGGTTTACCACTATTATTTATATGCCGTGCGATGCTTTATTTACTTTAGGTGCTAAAATAAATAAACGCATATGCAACTTAGGTCGCATTTAGCGATTTTTCACCTCAAACAATAACGGCATTTTTATGGCGCTTACGTCGACTGATACCAGCCGCTATGACAACACGCTGGCGGTTATCCGTACCCTGCGAGACCAAGGACCGGTTGCACGTGTTGACCTGGGTGCGCTGAATGGCATCAGCTCAGCTACGGTGACCTCCATCAGCGCCGAGCTGCTTCAGCAGGGCCTGATCAAGGAACGGCCGCCAGAAACACCCCGCCCTACCGGGCGTGGGCGGCCCAAGACGCTGGTTGAGCTCAACCCGCAAGCGGCCTGCGTGGTATGCATCAAGCTATCGATCAATGAGATTCAGGTGGTGGTAGGCGATTTTTCAGGCCAAGTACGCCATAGCGAGCACCACGCGGTGCCCACCCTGACGCTGAGCGCCGACGAACTGGAAACGCTGCTGGAAGAGAAGATCAGCGCTATTTGCGCGCAACAGCTAAACGGGTTTCAACGTTTGGCAGGGATCTGTTTGGCCGTGCAGGGGGTTGTCTCATCGCAAAGCGGGTCGATTATCTGGTCACCCGCCTTAAGCTTTCGTAACGCACCGATATCGGCACAATTAGCCGATCATTTTCACTGCAGCGTACTACTGGAAAACGATGCTAACTGCATTGCCGGGGTCCTCGCGGCAAAACCTGACTATGCAGACTGCCCCAACCTAGTGGTCATTATGCTGGGCTACGGCATCGGGATGTCGGTACTGATTAACGGCGTGCCTTATCTGGGCGCCAATGGCTCAGCGGCCGAGTTTGGGCATAGCAAATACCAACCCGATGGCGCCCTGTGCGCCTGCGGAAAACGAGGCTGCATTGAAGCTTATGCCAGCGACTATGCGCTCTACCGCGCCGCCGCCGACCATTTAAACCTCCCCGCTGGCGATAGCGCTCACCCTTCAGAGCAACAGATGCAGGCGCTAATCCAGATGGCGTTGAACGGCGACCCGTCGGCGCAGCGTATCTACACCGAAGCGGGCCGCGCGTTGGGTTATGGCATCGCCAATATTCTGGCGCTGTTTAACCCCGATCTAGTGCTGATTACCGGCTCCGGCGTGCGCGGTTTTGACGCCATGCAGGCCGCTATGCATCACGCCATCGATGACGCCCTAGTGGCCGAGTTAAGGGGCGCCACCCGCATCGAAAGCTGCGCCTGGGATCGCGACATGACCTGCATGGGCGCCATCGCCATGGCGCTACACGCTACCGATGGCGAGACGCTGTCGGGTACAGAGTAAAACCGTCAGTCGTGGTAGACCACGCTGCGTCCGCCATCAATCGTTAAGCAGCTTGCGTTGATAAAGGGCGCCTCATCTGAGGCCAGAAAGACGACCGTCATGGCCACTTCCTCCGGCTGCCCCAACCGCCCTGGAGGCAGCAGTGCTTCGATGCGGGCCTTCGCCGCTGCGGGATCATCGAACGTCTGCCAATGCGCTTCTACCGCCGGAGTGTTGATATAGCCTGGCGCAATGGCATTGACCCGTACGCCGCGTGGGGCGTACTCAATGCCGAGCGACCGGGTTAAGCCAATCAAGCCGTGCTTGGCTACCGGGTAGGGAAAGCAACCGGGAATAATTGAGAAGCTGTGGGTGGAGGCAATATTGATAATGGCACCGCCGCCCTGCTCAATGAGATCCGGCAGCACTGCCCGGCTACAATACCAAGCGCCCTCCAAATCCACTGCGAGGCAGCGTTGCCAAGCCTCGTCCGGCATGGCGAGTGGCTCGTAGAAAACGTTCATCCCGGCGTTATTGATCATGGTGGTCAAAGGCCCGTTCTTCTCCCGCGCTTTTGCTACAGCGGCATCGACCATTGCGCGGTCAGCGATATCCGCTATCAACGCCTGGACGTTGTGCCCTTCACTACGCAGCTCCGCCGCCAGCCTCTCGACGCTATCGCCGTCCTGATCCAACAAGGCGATCTTGGCACCCTCGCGGACGCAGGCCTCAGCAATGGCGCGGCCGATGCCCGTAGCAGCCCCGGTGACCAGGATGTGTTTGGTTGCCAACCTGCCGGTCATGGCGTTTCCTCTTGCGTACGTTCCGCTAGCCAGTCAAACATCAATGGGAGTGACGCGGTACATCAGACCCGCGGCAGCCCACCAGAAAGTCAAAGTCACAGCCATCGTCTGCCTGGAGCACCCGCTCAATGTAAAGCTGGCGATAGCCGCCCTGGCTGGCGATTAGTGTTGAAGCAGCGGTGGGGTCGCTCTCGGCCAGACGCGAGGCCAGTTCTTCATCGCTGACTTCCAGATGCAGTCGGCCGCTTTCGCAGTCGAGTTCGATCCAGTCGCCGTTGCGTACCGCGGCTAGCGGCCCGCCCGCTGCGGCTTCGGGCGCGACGTGCAGTACCACGGTGCCGTAGGCGGTGCCGCTCATGCGGGCGTCGGAAATACGTACCATGTCGGTAATGCCCTGGGCGAGGATCTTGGGCGGCAGGCCCATATTGCCCACTTCCGCCATGCCGTGATAACCCCGCGGGCCGCAGTGCTTCATCACCAGAATATCGTTGGCTTCCACGTCAAGATCCGGGTCGTTGATGCGCGCCTTGTAGTCGTCGAAGTCTTCGAACACTACCGCGCGACCACGGTGCTGCATCAGCTCGGCTGTGGCTGCTGAGGGCTTGAGCACGGCGCCGTTGGGGGCCAGGTTGCCGCGCACCACACAGATACCGCCATCCGCCGTGAGCGGATTATCCAGCGGGCGAATCACGTCGTCGTTATACAGCGGCGCATCCTGGACGTTTTCCCAGATAGTTTTACCGTTAACGGTCAAGGCATCTTTGTAGGGCAGCCGGTCGGCTTCGCCTAGGCGTCTAAGCACGGCGGGCAGGCCACCGGCGTAGTAGAACTCCTCCATTAAGAAGCGCCCCGAGGGCTGCAGGTCGACCACCGTGGGCGTGCCACGCCCCACCCGGCTCCAGTCGTCCAGTTTGAGATCGACACCGATCCGTCCGGCAATCGCCTTGAGGTGGATCACCGCGTTGGTGGAGCCGCCAATCGCCGCATTGGTACGGATGGCGTTATCGAAGGCTTCCTTGGTAAGGATTTTGGAGAGCCGCAGGTCTTCGTTGACCATCTCGACGATGCGGTTACCCGAGAGATGCGCCAGCACATAGCGGCGGGAATCGACGGCCGGAATCGCCGCGTTATGGGGCAGAGACGTACCCAGCGACTCGGCCATGCAGGCCATGGTGGAGGCGGTGCCCATGGTGTTGCAGGTGCCCGCAGAGCGTGACATGCCGGCTTCCGCGGCCATGAAGTCATGGAGCGATATTTCACCCGCCTTGACCTGCTCGGAGAGCTTCCAGACCACGGTGCCGGAGCCGATATCCTTACCTTTATGCTTGCCGTTGAGCATCGGCCCGCCGGTCACCACGATGGTGGGAATATCACAGCTCGCCGCGCCCATCAGCAGCGCCGGGGTGGTTTTGTCGCAGCCCACCAACAGCACCACCGCATCGATGGGGTTGCCGCGAATGGCTTCTTCCACGTCCATGCTGGCCAGGTTACGGGTGAACATCGCCGTGGGGCGCAGGTTGGACTCGCCGTTGGAGAAAACCGGGAACTCCACGGGGTAGCCGCCCGCCTCCAGCACACCTTTCTTCACGTGCTCCGCCAGCTTACGAAAGTGCGCGTTGCAGGGGGTTAGCTCCGACCAGGTATTGCAGATACCGATGATCGGCTTGCCTTGAAACTCGTGGTCAGGGATGCCCTGGTTTTTCATCCAACTGCGGTACATAAAGCCGTTCTTGTCGGCGGTACCGAACCACTGGGCAGAGCGTAAGGGCGGCTTGCGATCGGACATGGGAAGCTCTCCGTAAAAATTCGGTGAAAAAAATCATGGTAAAGAAGGCATCGAGATGCGGTGTTAGGCCCGTTGACGGCGAGTGTGCTTCCAGCGGTCAAACATCACCGCCAGCAGTAGAATGCCACCGCGCACTAGATATTGGTAAAAGGTGGGCACGTTAAGCAAGCCCATGGCGTTTTGTACGCAGCCCATGATCAGCACGCCAACCACCACGCCAGTAATAGTGGCAACGCCGCCCGACAGCGCTACTCCGCCGAGTACGCAGGCGGAGATCACCGCTAGTTCCAGGCCCATGGAGGTATTGGGATCGCCCAGCCCCATGCGCGAAGCCAGCAGCACTCCCACGACGCCAGCCACTACACCCTGGAGACCGAACACAATAATCTTGAGGCGACGAACGTTAACCCCCGCCAGCGCGGCGGCCTCTGAGTTACCGCCGGTCGCCAGCACATTGCGCCCGAAGGCCGTCATATTGAGTATCACGCCAAAGATCACAAAACACGCCAGCATGGTCCATACCGGTAGCGTTAGCCCGAGAAAGGAGGCGCTGCCGAGGTCAAAGAACCCCGGCACGGTAATCATCACAGCGTCACCGCCAGAGGTGATGTAAGCCAACCCGCGCACAAACTCCATCGCCGCCAGCGTTGCGATCAGCGAATTGATGCCGAACTTGGCAATGACGAGACCGTTAAAGGCGCCTACCGCGCCCCCCGCGATAATCCCCCCAATCACGCCGATAAAAACACTACCGGTGCTGGTGGTCACCGTCGCTGCGACCACCCCGGCAAAGGCCACCGTGGAAGCCACCGATAGGTCCACCTCACCCAGCGCCAGTACCAACATCATGGTGGCGGCTAAACTGCCGATCAACGTTACCGACAGCAGCAGCCCGACCATATTGCGGCCGGTTAGGAAGTCGGGGATGAGCACCGCTAGAGCGATAAATAACAACAAAAAGATCGCAATCATTCCCGAGGTATCGAGCAATGTACGTAGCGGCTTGATAAGCCCTTGGCGCCCCGCCGGGCGAGCGGGCGCTTTACGACCATCGCTTTGGGTCACATCATTGGTTGTCATGGTGTTTGTCCTGAACTTGTTCTTTTAAGAGCGAGCGTGCTGAAAAAAAGCTGACTTAGGCTGGCAATGCCAACCCCAGCAGGCGTTCGGGGGTGGCCGACTCCCGCGGTACCACGTCTACCAATTCCCCGTCACGCATCACCGCGATGCGGTCGCAGATGGAACTGACTTCCGCCAGGTCACTGGAAATCACCACCACGCTTTTGCCTTGTTCGGCCAGGTCGTAGAGCAGCGAGTAAATATCCCGCCGCGCCCCGACATCGATGCCTCTGGTCGGTTCGTCCATCACGAACAGGTCGATCTCTTCAGCCAGCCAGCGGGCCAGAATCACCTTCTGCTGGTTACCGCCGGAAAGTTTGCCGATCGGTGTACGTGGGCCCGGTGTCTTGACGCTGAGTTGCTGGATATACGACTCGGCATTGCGCCGCTCACGGCCGGGGTGGCGGAACATACCCCAGCGCTTGAAAAAGCGTCGACAGCTGATATTGAGATTGTCGGCGACGCTAGCCACCGGGAAGATACCCTGTGACTTACGATCCTCCGGACACATGGCAATACCGGCGCGGATGGCATCCTGGGGGCTTTTAAACCGTCGCACCTCGCCGTTGAATTGCACACTGCCTGCCTTGGGGGACTCGACCCCGCAGACCAGCCGCAGCAACTCGCTGCGTCCGGCGCCGACTAAACCAAACAGCCCAAACACTTCACCGCGCTTAACGGAGAAACTGACAGGTGCCCTGAGACCGCGCCCCTGAATGCCCTCGACGTTCAAGATCACGTCGCCATGTTCGCGAGGGCGATAGCCGTAAACATCGTTGATATCCCGGCCCACCATCTCACTCACCAAGAGGTCGTGGTTTAGTTCCGACATATCTTCATGGGTGCGAATATGCTGGCCGTCACGGAAGATAGTGACCGCATCGCACATATCAAATACCTCCTCCATGCGGTGGGTCACGTAGAGCACCACTCGTCCCTCGTCGCGCAGCCGTTTAACGATGCGCTTTAGCTGACGAGTCTCTTGAATGGAAAGGCTGCTGGTAGGTTCATCAAAGGCGATAATCTTGGCGTCGCGCAGCAGTGCGCGGCCAATCTCAATCATCTGCTGTTGGCCGATCGAGAGATCGCGCACCTTGGTCGAGGGGTGGATATTCCCCTCACCAAGGTCGGCCAGAATCGCCAGCGCTTTTTCACGCAACTGCCGACGGTTAACAAAGCCCCGCCGCGTAGGCAGTTGGCCCAGCAGCAGGTTCTCGGCCACCGACATATTGGGCGAGAGCGTCAACTCCTGGTAGATGATGGCGATCCCTTCTCGCAGCGCTTCCCGAGCATTATTGAACACGTGGCGTTGGCCGTTTATCCACAGCGCACCCTCCGCCACGCGGTTAACGCCGCTCAACACCTTGAGCAGAGTGGATTTACCGGCGCCGTTCTCGCCCATTAGTGCATGCACTTGGCCGGTGTGAGCCGCGAAGCTCACACCATCCAGCGCCCGCACGCCAGGGAAGACGACGCTAATCGCGTCGAAACGTAGATAAGCATCAGACATGCTTCAATACTCCCGCGGTCACTTATCGTTACAGACGCCGCTTTCTTATAGACCCAGGTCTTCGCGCACTTCCTGCCAGTTCTCACGCGTCATTAACACGCCTGAGGTTTCGGTATTGGCCGGCGGTTGTTTGTCTTCGCTAATCCAGCGATAGAGATCTTCAGCGGTCTGACGGCCATGCATGGTAGAGCTGACCGCCACGGTGCCGTGAAAACCAGTGGTGTTATCGCGAGAGAATTCCGCAAAGGCAGCACCGGAGCCATTGATACCCACACCGATCACGTCTTCAGCCGCTAGGCCGTATTGCTCAGTGGCCCGTACGCCACCCAAAACGCTCTCCTCATTGAGAGCATATATTACCCAATGCTCATAATCGCCGCGCTGGGAGAGCACTGGGGATGCCGCCGAGAAGGCGCTGGCGGTATCACTGTTCTGCTGGGGTGCATCGAAGATGTTGCCTTCCGGGAAGCCAGCGTCAAGGAGGGCAGCAGTCGCACCATCGGTACGCTCAACGGCGGTGGGTAGCTCGTTATTGGTGATGCGTAGCGCGGCGACCTCTTCAGGATCCCAGCCGCGTGCTTCCATTTCCGCGGCAATCGCGTCGCCTACCTGCTGTCCAATCTTATAACCGGACATACCCAGGTGGGGTACGCCTTCCATCGGTTCGCCACTCGAGTTAACGAACTGGTCATCTACGGTGACCACTTTCATATCGTACTGGTTAGCGCGGTTCATGATCGCAGGCCCCAGGCGTACATCTGGCGGACAGATCACAAAGCCATCGGCCCCCTGGGCATAGAGGTTATCAATAGCGGTAAGCACTTCCTGGCCGTCTTCGCCGCTCAAGCGGACCACGTCGAAGCCAAGCTCTTCACCGACTGCCGTGGCAGCTTCCTGTTCATTGATAAACCATGCTTGTTCCGGCTTTTTAACGATAAAGCCGATCTTCACCTCATCCTCTTGCGCCTGAACTGAGCCTATGGAGGCCAGCATAATGGCGCTACCGAGGGCCAAACGCGTAAAGGTGGTCGTCAATTTCATGGTGCTACTCCTGCGATGTTGAGCGTTGTTTTTATTGCTACTTCATTACCAAGCACGACGGCGGGGAAACGTAGTGATGCATCGAAATTACGAATCAACGTCTTGCTGTGTGGCAAAACGGTATACCGTGCGGGAACGATAGGTCTCGCCTGGTTCCAGGATCGTGCTAGGAAACGCCGCCTGATTAGGGGAGTCGGGGTAGTGCTGGGTTTCTAATGCAAAACCGGAGCGCTGCTCGTAGGCCTGGCCCTGCTTACCGGTCAGGCTGCCGTCAAGAAAGTTGCCGGAATAGAACTGGATGCCGGGTTCGGTAGTAGAGACTTCTACCAGCCGGCCACTCTGTGGCTCCCATACTTTGGCCGCCAGAACCAGTTCATCCGATGCAGCGTTATCGCGTTCAAGCACGAAGTTATGGTCATAACCGCCGCCAACAGCGAGCTGCTCATTATCCTGCTCGATTCGCTCACCAATGGGCATTGCCTCGGTAAAGTCGAACGGCGTACCTTCCACCGCGCGGATTTCACCGGTAGGAATCAGGGTGTCATTGACCGGGGTAAATTCAGACGCATTGATCATCAAGCGATGATCGAGGATGGTGTCGCTACCCTCACCCTTGAGATTGAAGTAGCTGTGCTGGGTAAGATTGACCGGCGTTGCTTTGTCCGTCACGGCACGGTAATCGACCATCAGCTCGTCAGCATCGGTCAGCGTATAGGTGACTTCTGTTTCCAACCGACCGGGGTAGCCCTCTTCGCCATCCTCGCTGGTATAACGCAGCACCAGCCCCGACCCTGTATCATTCTCAAATGGCTCGGCTTGCCAAAGCACCTTATCGAACCCTTGATCGCCGCCGTGAAGGTGATTACTGCCGTCATTCGTCGCTAGCGAGTAGGTTTCACCGTTGAGTGAGAACTGACCACCCGCGATACGATTGCCGTAGCGGCCAATGATGGCACCGAAGTAGGGGTTGGCGTTGCGGTATGTCTCGGAGAGGTAGCTATCCAGGGAGTCAAAGCCCAACACGATATCGTCGAGCTCACCCTCCAAATTGGGCGTTTTCAGCGACACGATGATGCCACCGTAGTTGATCACCCGCAGCTCGATACCATTAGCATTGGTGAATTGGTAGACATCGACTTGACGCCCATCGGGCAGGTGGCCAAAGACAGCGGGCTGCATACCACTATCGCCGCCATTAGCCGACTCGCTTTCAGAGCTGCCCTGCGCCTGCGCTACGTTTGACATCAGCATCGCGGCAATGGCACTGAGCAGCAACGGCGAACTATTTCTCAAGCGTTGGGTGTACATGAGAGGCATGATCTTCCTCCTTGTTAATCACTGTTTGTTGTTGTTAGCACGGCACGGTCACCATAAATACACTTTCTACAGTAGAGAATTCCGGCATAACCAACCAATATACAAACGCCACATAATCGATATACTTCTAAGTATCAATAACAAAGCAAGGCTTATCCCATGGGCGTTCTCGGTGAGAACTGGTTTCTAGACGTGCGACTAAAGTTGCGCCATTTCCAGCTATTTTTAGCCCTTGATGAACATCGCAACCTCCACCGTGCCGCGATCCAGCTCAAGATGAGTCAGCCCGCGGCGTCCAAGCTACTCAGTGACCTGGAAGCCAACCTTGGCATACGGTTATTTGATCGCCATCCGCGCGGGCTTATTCCCAACTGGTACGGCGAGATCATGATTCGCCACGCCCACAGCATGCTCTCGGCACTGCACCACACCGGCGAAGAGTTGAATGCGCTCAGTGCAGGCAGCGCGGGCACGGTAGCGGTAGGCACCGTCATGGCACCGGCAGTCACCCTGCTTACCAGCGCCATCGAACGCGTACACCGCGACCGGCCGGGACTAAAAATCAGTGTCGATGTCGATGTCAGCAAAGTGCTGGTGCCCCGCCTGCTCGAAGGCGAGCTGGATTTTGTGATTACCCGTATTCCGGCGGGCGTGGATACCGAGCGTTTTGTCTTTGAGGAAATTGGAGAGGAAGAACTCTGCTTTGTATGCCGCAAGGGCCACCCCTTATCGGATAAAACGGCGCTGGCACTGGCGGATATGGCGACCTACCCATGGTCGCTGCAGCCCGCTGGCGCGCTGATGCGTCAGCGGGTGGATAGCCTATTTCTGCATCATCAGGTCGCCCCACCCCGCCAGATTGTCGATACCGCGGATCTACTGTTATCCCTGGCGCTGGTGGATAAATCCGACACCATCACAGTCACCACAAGAGAAGCCGCCGACCTGCTCTGCCCGCCCCAGCGCTTTCACCTGCTGCCCTTCAGCGAAACGCTGAGCGTACAGCCCTATGGGCTTGTCAGCCTTCGACATCAACGTCTCTCCCCTGGCGCTGCGGCGCTCATGAGCACTCTCCGCGAGCTGATCGCCCAATCCAATTAATGCGAATGGCGCGGTACGTCAGACCCGCGGCAGCCCACCAGAAAGTCAAAGTCGCAGCCTTCGTCGGCTTGCAGCACCCGCTCGATATACAGCTGGCGATATCCACCCTGGCTGGCGATCAGCGTCGAGGCGGCGGTGGGGTCGCTTTCGGCTAGGCGTGAGGCCAGCTCTTCATCGCTGACTTCCAGATGCAGTCGGCCGCTTTCGCAGTCGAGCTCAATCCAGTCGCCGTTGCGTACCGCGGCGAGCGGGCCACCCGCGGCGGCTTCGGGCGCGACGTGCAGTACCACGGTGCCGTAGGCGGTGCCGCTCATGCGGGCATCCGAAATACGTACCATGTCGGTAATGCCCTGGGCGAGGATCTTGGGCGGCAGGCCCATATTGCCCACCTCGGCCATGCCGTGATACCCCCGCGGGCCGCAGTGTTTCATGACCAGAATGTCGTTGGCTTCCACGTCGAGATCTGGGTCGTTGATGCGCGCCTTGTAGTCGTCGAAGTCTTCGAACACCACCGCGCGACCGCGATGCTGCATCAGCTCGGCGGTGGCCGCCGAGGGCTTGAGGACGGCGCCGTTGGGGGCGAGGTTGCCGCGCACCACGCAGATGCCGCCGTCTGCGGTGAGGGGGTTATCCAGCGGCCGGATCACGTCGTCGTTGTAGAGTGGCGCGTCCTGAACGTTCTCCCACAGCGTTTTGCCGTTGACGGTAAGCGCGTCTTTGAAGGGCAGTCGGTCGGCTTCGCCTAGGCGTCTAAGCACCGCAGGCAGGCCACCGGCGTAGTAGAACTCCTCCATCAAAAAGCGCCCCGAGGGCTGCAGGTCGACCACCGTGGGCGTGCCACGCCCCACCCGGCTCCAGTCGTCCAGTTTGAGATCGACACCGATCCGTCCGGCAATCGCTTTGAGATGGATCACCGCGTTGGTGGAGCCCCCGATGGCGGCGTTGGTGCGGATGGCGTTGTCGAAGGCTTCCTTGGTAAGAATTTTCGACAGCCGCAGGTCTTCGTTGACCATCTCGACGATGCGGTTACCCGAGAGATGCGCCAGCACATAGCGGCGGGAATCGACAGCCGGAATCGCCGCGTTGTGGGGCAGCGAGGTACCCAAAGATTCGGCCATGCAGGCCATGGTGGAGGCGGTGCCCATGGTGTTGCAGGTGCCCGCAGAGCGTGACATGCCGGCTTCCGCTGCCATAAAGTCGTGAAGTGAAATCTCACCGGCTTTTACCTGTTCGGAGAGCTTCCAGACCACGGTGCCGGAACCAATATCCTTACCCTTGTGCTTGCCGTTGAGCATCGGTCCGCCGGTCACCACGATGGTGGGGATATCACAGCTCGCCGCGCCCATCAGTAGCGCCGGGGTGGTTTTGTCGCAGCCCACCAACAGCACGACCGCATCGATGGGGTTGCCACGAATCGCCTCTTCCACATCCATACTGGCCAGGTTACGGGTGAACATCGCCGTGGGGCGCAGATTCGACTCACCGTTGGAAAAGACCGGGAACTCCACCGGGTAGCCGCCCGCCTCCAGCACGCCTTTTTTCACGTGCTCCGCCAGCTTACGGAAGTGCGCGTTGCAGGGCGTCAGTTCCGACCAAGTATTGCAGATGCCGATAATCGGCTTGCCCTGAAACTCGTGGTCGGGAATGCCCTGGTTCTTCATCCAACTGCGGTACATAAAGCCGTTTTTATCAGCTGTGCCAAACCATTCTGCACTGCGTAGCGGATGTTGACGTTGGCCCATGAAGTTAACTCCTTGTTTTATTTCGGTAACAGCTGACGGCCCAGGGGGATATGTCGATACCGGTGGTGAATTGACACGACACTAAACCACCCTCAAAAGATAGTCGACCATACAAAAGTATATGTTGAACAATTGTCCTTAATGTTCAACATTACCCCTTCGCCAGGGTCACAGACCCCGATCACCACCACTTTTTCCACAACAATAATCTTGAGGAATAGTGTCATGTTCACGAAAAAACACAGCTTGCTACTCACCGGCTCAGCGCTGCTACTAGGCCTTTCAACCGCTCAGGCGGCCGAATACGAGTGGAAGTTTCAAGCATCAGAAACGTCGGGGGAGCCCAGCTTCAAGATCAAACAGGAGTGGGCAGAAAAAATCACCGCGATGACCGATGGTCGTGTTGAAATCGAGGTAATGCCGATCAATTCCGTCGTCGGCCCTACCGAAACGTTGACCGCTGTTAGCTCAGGGATTCTGCAGGGTCATATGACCGATCCCAGTTACTTCTCTGGCCAGGATCCGGCTTTTGGCATGCTCGGCAACCTCGTGGGTGCTTGGCAGAACCCCTACGACTTTTTGGAATTCATGAAGTACGGCGGCGGTGAAGAACTCTACAATGAATTGGTTGAGCCTTATGGCGCGCATTTGATCAGTGCGGCCACCTTCCCGTTAGAGTCAGTACCCTCCACGGTACCTATCGAATCCATCGCCGACTTTGAAGGGCTTAAGATCCGCGCGCCCCAAGGCATGGTGTACAACATCTTCGAGCGCATTGGCGCCACCCCAGTCAACCTACCGGGTTCTGAGGTGTATACCGGCCTGGAAAAAGGCGTGATCGACGCTGCTGACTCCACGGTGCTTTCAAATAATGACGCCATGGGCTTGCACGCTTTCGCCCCTTACCCGCTTTACCCAGGCTTCCACTCTATGCCGATGATCGCCGTATCGATCAATAAGGATATCTGGGATGGCCTGCCAGAAGAGCTACAAACCACATTAAATACCGCCTTTGATGGCATGGCCTATGACCTAATTGCACGCCTCAAAGAGCAGGATATTGAGACCCTCCAGCGGCTTCAGGAAGACCCCGAGGTTCATCCTTTCGATCTTCCCGCTGAAGAGCGTCAAAAATTCCGCACCGCGGCAGAGCAAGAGTGGCAAGAGTGGGCCGGCGAAAATGAAATGACCCAGAAAATCTATGATTCAGCGACCGCCTTTTTACGCTCGCGCAATCTGCTCTAACGTCCGGCTCTTAATGCTGCCTCATTAACCTAACCAACGCAGCGCTCGGGCAAACACTCCGAGCGCTGCGCGTAGAGTCGCGCCATGTCTCAAAAAAAGCCTGACACTCAATATCGCTCTCCTCCCACCCATGACCTGCCCGAAGTTCTCGAAACGGTCGAGGAGATCGCCCCCGAACGCAATGCGTTAGACCGTCTGATTGCCCGGGGCAGCCGCGCTGTTTCCTGGCTGGTGCTGGTAGCCATGGGTATTAGCGTCGTCGAAGTTTTTATGCGTTACGGCTTTAACAACCCGACCTCGTGGGTGCACGAAACGGTGGTGTTTTTGATTGCCGTCATCTTTGTGCTGGGTGGTCCGGCCGCCATGGCGCGCAATAGTCATATTCGGGTCAAGGTGCTGTACGACAGCGCCGGCCCCCGCTTGAAGTGTTGGATGGATCGCTTCAACGACCTGCTCACCCTCATTTTCTGCCTGGCGATGAGCTACGCCGCGTTCCATATGTTTTGGGGAGCATCACATAACCCGCTTGGCGAATGGTCGCTGGAGCGCTCTGGTACTTCCTGGAATCCGCCTTTTCCCGCCATGGTCAAAGGCATGATCCTATTTGCGCTGGCGTTAATGACGCTCCAGGCCTGCCTGCATCTATGGCAATCGCTGAAAGCGAAGCCTTATAACAGCATTGAGGAGGCCCGCTAATGGATATTTCAACGGCCACCATACTGATGGTGGGTGGCATTTTTGCCCTGTTGGTTACCGGCCTACCGCTCGCTTTTATCACCGGTTTAGTGGCATTAGCCTTTACCTTCGGCTGGTTCGGCGAGGCGGCATTGCCGCTAGTCACTAGCCGCGTCTATGGGTTTATCACCGAATATTCACTGGTGGCGGTGCCCATGTTCGTGTTGATGGCATCGCTACTGGATCGCTCCGGCATCGCGAAGGATTTGTTCAACGCCATGCGCGTTTTCGCCGGTCGCTTGCCGGGTGGCGTTGCGGTACAGACCATTGTGGTGGCGTTTTTCCTGGCGGCGCTCTCGGGCATTATCGGTGGTGAAATCGTACTGCTGGGGATTCTGGCGCTACCGCAAATGTTGCGTCTCGGCTATGACAAGCGACTCTCCATCGGCGTCGTGTGTGCTGGGGGAGCACTGGGCACAATGATGCCGCCCTCCATCGTACTGATTATTTACGGCTTGATCGCCAGCGTCTCGATTGCGGACCTGTTCGCGGCGGCCGTGACCCCAGCAGTCATTCTGATGGGCTCCTACATTGCCTATGTGCTGGTGCGCTGCTTGAAAAACCCCGCTCTGGGACCGCCACTAGACAAAAACGCCCTCGATAATCCTTTCGCCACCAAGCTGGACGCGGTGAAAGCCATCCTACTGCCGGGGTTAATTGCTTTTTTGGTACTGGGCACTATTTATGGCGGGATTGCCTCAGTGACCGAAGCAGCGGCCATGGGTGTCTTTGGTGTACTGCTGGCGACCATTATCCGCGGCGAATTCACTCCTGGCATGCTGCACCATAGCCTGGGCCAAACCATGAACACCTGCGGCATGATCATCTGGATCGGCATCGGCGCCGCCGCCCTGGTGGGTGTCTATAATCTCATGGGCGGTAACCGCTTCGTCTCAAGCTTGATCATGGGGCTCGACGTAGCGCCGATAGTAATCATTTTGGTGATGATGGCGATCATGCTGGTGCTGGGGCTATTCCTTGATTGGATCGGGATTGCCATGCTGGCCCTGCCAATCTTTCTGCCTATTGTTATTCAGCTCGGTTTCGACCCGATCTGGTTCGGCATTCTATTCGCCGTCAATATGCAGGTATCGTTCCTGTCACCGCCCTTCGGTCCCGCCGCTTTCTACCTTAAAAGCGTGGCACCGCCAGATATCAGCCTTAAGGATATTTACCTGTCCGTACTGCCCTTTATGGCTATTCAGCTGTGTGTACTCGCGGCGCTATTGATGTGGCCTCAACTCGCCATCTGGCCGCTTTGATAACGACTACAATAGGTTTCATAAGGAGATCACCATGCGACTGATTCAGTGTGACTACCAAGGCCAGGTTCGCGCCGCGCTGGTAGAGAGTGAACAGCAGGTTAGGCTGCTTGATTGCGACACCTATACGCTCGCCAACCGAGCCATTAGCGCGGGTCAGTCTCTTGGCGACTCAGTGACCGCCGCGCAGACCGACACGCGTTTGGATTACCAAGCATTAGTCGACGATAAGCACCTGCTGCCGCCATTGACCCATCCCGATCCAGCGCACTGCTTGGTGACCGGCACTGGCCTTACCCACTTGGGTAGCGCCGACACCCGCTCGGCGATGCACGCAAAGGCCCAGGCCGCGGAAGAAGACCTCACCGACTCCATGCGTATGTTCAAGCTGGGCGTGGAAGGCGGCAAACCCAACGCGGGCGAGATCGGCGCGCAGCCAGAGTGGTTCTACAAAGGCGATGGCCAGTGTGTGGTAGCACCGGAAGCAGCGATCCCGTCGCCCGCATTCGCGCAAGATGCTGGCGAAGAGCCCGAACTGGCAGGCCTTTACGTGATTGGCGAGGACGGTCTACCCTGGAGAGTCGGGTACGCACTAGGTAACGAATTTTCGGACCATGTCACCGAGCGCTTCAATTATTTATGGCTGGCTCACTCTAAGCTACGCGCCTGCAGCTTTGGTCCGGAGCTTTTGATTGGCGAATTGCCCGCCCATTTAGAGGGCACCAGCTCGATTCAGCGCGACGGCGAGACCGTATGGGAAAAGCCTTTTTTGACCGGCGAGGCCAACATGGCCCACAGCCTGGCCAACCTTGAATACCATCACTTTAAGTACCCCGGTTTCCGACGCCCTGGTGATATCCACGTACACTTTTTTGGCACAGCTACGCTAAGCTTTGCTGACAACATCAAAGTACGCGAAGGCGACCGCTTTGAGATTCGTATTGATGCGTTCGGGCGCGCCCTGCGCAATCCGCTGCAGGTGGAAGCAGACGCACCGGCGATCACCGTTCAATCGCTCTAACGCAAGTCAAACAGCGCAAGCAAATCAAGCCAAGCAGGAGGATGTATGACTTTGGAAGGTAAATTACTGATTGGTCAGCAGGCCGTCAGCGGCCAACAGGCTGACATTCAAGCCGTAAACCCCGCCACTGGCGAAACGCTTAGCCCTGCCTACCCTGGCGGCAGCAAAGCCGAAGTCGACCAGGCCTGTGCGTTAGCCGAAGCAGCCTTTAATAGCTATCGCGAAACTAGCCTAGAGGCACGCGCGACGTTTCTTGAAACCATTGCCGCTGAAATCGAAGGAATCGGTGATGAGCTGGTTGAGCGCGCCATGGCCGAAACCGGCCTGCCCCGCCCGCGTATAGAAGGCGAACGGGGTCGCACCTGTGGCCAGCTTCGTCTGTTCGCCTCCGTAGTCCGCGCGGGAGAGTGGTTGGATGTGCGTATCGATCCGGCCATGCCCGATCGTGAGCCGCTTCCGCGCGCCGACCTGCGTCAGCGCCATATTGCGCTAGGCCCCGTGGCTGTGTTTGGCGCCAGCAACTTCCCGCTCGCCTTCAGTGTGGCCGGTGGCGACACCGCCTCTGCGCTAGCGGCTGGCTGCCCGGTCGTGGTCAAGGGTCACTCTGCCCACCCCGGCACTTCCGAACTGGTAGGCCGCGCGATTCAGCGCGCCGTGGCCAAGTGCGATCTCCCCGAGGGCGTCTTCTCGCTGCTATTCGGTTCTGGCAAAGAGATCGGTCAGGCACTGGTCGCTGACCCGCGCATTCAAGCCGTTGGCTTTACCGGTTCACGCAGTGGTGGCACGGCCTTGATGGCCACCGCCCAGGCACGGCCACAGCCGATCCCGGTGTATGCTGAAATGAGCTCGATCAACCCGGTCTTCCTGCTGCCCGAAGCGCTCAAGGCGCGCGGTAAAGCGATTGCCGAAGGATTTGTCGGCTCGCTCAATATGGGCGCTGGACAGTTCTGCACCAACCCTGGGCTAGTGATTGCAATCGAAGGCCCTGAATTGGATGCCTTTGTTGCGGCAGCCGGTGAAGGCGTTAAGGGTAGCGCAGGCCAAACCATGCTGACGCCGGGTATTCATGACGCCTATCAGCAGGGCGTTAGTCGGCTCGCAAGCCATGACAAGGTCACCGAGGTGGCGCGCGGCCAGGCCGGTGAGACAGCGCACCCCTGCCAAGCGGGGCTGTTTGTCACCCAGGCGGATGCTTTCCTGAGCGACCCCGCGTTACAAGAGGAAGTGTTCGGCTCCACATCGCTGGTCATCGCCTGTGCCGATGCTCAGGAAGTGGCCCGTGTGGCGGCTCAGTTGGAAGGCCAGCTCACCATTACGCTGCAGATGGATGACGCTGACTTGGCGACGGCTAAGCAATTGATGCCAACCCTGGAGCGCAAAGCCGGACGCATCTTGGCCAACGGCTGGCCGACGGGTGTCGAAGTGTGCCACGCCATGGTTCACGGCGGCCCTTACCCGGCGACGTCGGACTCACGCACCACTTCGGTAGGTAGCGCCGCGATCTTCCGCTTCCTGCGCCCGGTGTGCTACCAGGCGCTGCCGGAAGGCCTACTGCCTGAGGCGATTCGTGATGGTAACCCGGCTGGCGTATCACGCCTGGTCGATGGTAAGCGTGAATAAACCAGCGTCACTCAAGACGTTACTCAATGAAGGCGTCGGTGGTTTCTCGATGACCGTATAGAAATGCATCGGCGACTTGGCGCAGCGGGGCAACATCCACCTCGCTGCGCCTGTTTGCGATTAGCTCGGCAAACCGTGCATAGAGGCCTTGGTACTCGCGCTCTTCATCTTCGATCACGCGTTCGCCGTCGATCATCAAGCAGCAGCCGCCCTGGGTAAGGCTCATGTGACTGCCGTCACTCTCGACATGCATATCCCAGGTGGGTGGGCCGCTCTGGCGAAAGTCGAATTCTGCCGCAATGACCGCGCCTTTAGGGTCGGTAAATGCCAGTTCCGCTGCGATTGGGGTTTGCGCATTGCTCGGCACCAGCAGCCGCGCCTGTTGCAGAAAAAACGGCTGAGGCAAGATTTCGGTCGCAATCGACAGCGCGTTAATACCAGGATCAAACACGCCCATGCCACCCGGCTCCCAAATCCACGCCTGGCCCGGATGCCACACCCGCACATCCTCCTTCCACTCGATCTCAACCCGCTGAACCTGACGATCGGCTAACCACTGCCGCGCGTGCGCGACGCCGGGCGCAAAGCGCGAATGCCAAGCCGCGAACAGGCTGACGCCTTGTTGCTTAGCGCAGGCAATCAAGTCCTCCACTTCACTCAGCGTCGCCCCAGGCGGCTTTTCCAGCAGTACGTGTTTGCCACGCATCAACGCTGCTCGCGCCTGTGAATAGCGCAGGTGCGTTGGAGTACAAATGGCAACAGCGGTGATCTCTGGATGCGCATCGAGCATCGCCTCCAGGCCTTGATAAGCGGGTAGATCCGGCAGCGAAGCGTGGGGATCCGCCGTGGCCACAAGATGGCAGTTTGGAGTGGCGGCGATTGCCGGTAGGTGTTGGTCGCGAACAATCTTGCCCACGCCCACCAGGCCAAGCTTAAAGCCAGAGTTGAAGTCAGACATACGCTTGCCTCTGTTTTAAGAGAATAATCGTTTATTGGAAGAATCGTTTTAAGGGAAGAATCGTTTTAAGTGCAAAAACGTTTCATGAAAGCACGAATCCAGTATCGTTTAACTGGAAATGGCGAAGAGATCAGCGTCATTGGGTGTTATGGGGCAGCTCGACACTGCGGCCCAGCGAGCTGGCACTGTGCTCTAAGCCCAACGCAGCAGCGGTGCCCGCCAATACAGCTTGAGCGGCTAAAAATGCCTCACGGGGGCGGCGCAGGCGAATGCTCTCCATCAATTGGCGATGACGCTCTAAGCTCTCGTCGGGGTCGACGGCATTCTCGTTGGACATCGACACCAGCATAAAGATAGAGGGCCGCAGGATATGCGACAGCTGTGCCCAGACAATATTGTGGGTGGCTTTGAAGATCGCCTCGTGGAAGGCAACATCGCACTCGCTGTGCAGCCGTCGCTCCTCTTCACAGGTGGCATTGCGCAGGTTCTGCCCCAAGCCCTCAAAGGCCTCTTCAATGGCCACCAGATCACGCGCTTTGGCGCGCTTGGCGGCAGTCATTGCCACATAGGGTTCTACATCCAAACGAAAGGCGAGGATTTCGCGCTGTATTTCCGGATTGGGGGCGGCGTAACGGGTCAGCCAGTCGGTCACCTGCGCATCGAGAATATGCCACTCCGAGTACTCGCGTACTTTGGAGCCGTGCCCAGAGATTCGCTCGATAATGCCCGCCTCTACCAACTGACGAAGATCGCTGCGCACCGCCGAGCGATTGATCGCAAAGCGTTCGCATAGATCCATTTCACGCGGCACAAGGTCGCCGGGATGGTAGCGACCGCCGAATATTTCCTCGGCGAGGTATTCGGCGATACTGGGGCGAGCGGCTGGCTTACTAAGAGATGACGTCACTACGATAAGACCCTGTTTCGATTCCTGCCCATCATAACGTACTTGACCGGTCTACTGTTATCGGTGTGGCGGCCCCTAGCCTGGCGCGCATGCGTAGCTCAAGGCGTCTTTCATAAAGGCCCTTCGCACTCAGTGTGCCCAGCACCAAAAGGCCGCCGACCATGGCGATCGGCGCGGGCTGCTCGCCTAAAATCCACCACGCTAACAGCGTACCTACCACCACTTCGAGTAGCAGCAGCAGACCTACTTCCGCAGACGGCAGATAGAGCGGCCCGCGCTGCAGCAGCGTCACCCCGCAGGGCACGATAATCAGGCACAGCAGGATCACCACGGCGAGCTGGCTGGTAGCAGGCAGTGTGGTTGATTCGCTTCCTGTCAGCCAAAAAATTCCCGCAACGCTACCGACGACAAGTCCGTTGAATACCAGCATCGGGCTCATATCGACGCCCGGTCGCGTGCGGCAAAGGGTGAAATTAATCGCCAGCGTAGTCGCTGCCATCAAGGCGAAAGCGTTCCCCACCCACGACCCTGCCCCCGCATCATCCAGCGCGATCATCGCGATACCCACCATACAGAGACAAATCGCCAGCCAGGTACGCCGGGGCAAACGCTCCTTGAGGATAATCCAGGAGAGAACGGCGGCGATAATCGGCGAACTGGCCAGTATCATCAGCACGTTGCCTGCCTTGGTGTACTGATTGCCCAGCACGAAACCACAGGTGGTCAGGCTGAATAGCAGCGCCACGGCGATACCGGTCCAACCGCAGCGCCGGTAGGCAGCCAACGTGCCCCGGCCATAGCGCGCCAGGGCAATCAGCAGAAAACCCAGCCCGGAGAGAAAACCGCGCCACATCAATATTTCGGCATCGGGCAGGTCAGCTACCTTGATCAGCAAGGCATCCGGCGCCATGATGATCGCGCCGCCGCCGGTCAACAGCAGCCCCTGCTGACGATGCGACAAGGTACTAAAACGGCTCATCTGAATATTAATCCCTTAACTGATTTGCCCCTTTAATGGTTATCCCGCGGCGGATGCTGGCGAGCGACATCGCGATACTTGGTGGCAGGCGCTAACGTCATGCCACGATCCAGCGGTTCGACCATACTGCGCTGAATTTCCTGCCAAGGCGTCTGATGACCAGGGTAGCGGTAGCCACCCTGCTCGGCCAAACGCGTCCGGCGGGCTTCCAGTTCACTCGCTTCAATCAAAAGCTGTACTTCGCCACGCTTGAGATCGACCCGCAGCCGGTCGCCGCTTTCCAGCAGCGCCAGGCCACCGCCAGTAGCGGCCTCGGGGGAGGCGTTGAGAATCGACGGCGAGCCAGAGGTGCCTGACTGGCGGCCATCGCCCAGGCACGGTAGCGATTCGATGCCCTGTTTGATCAGCGCTTCTGGCGGCTGCATGTTAACCACTTCCGCACCGCCGGGGTGGCCGACGGGGCCTGCGCCGCGCATCACCAGAATGGTGCGGGCGTCGATGTTGAGCGCCGGGTCATCGATACGGGCGTGATAATCCTCCGAGCCGTCAAACACCACGACCTTGCCTTCAAAGGCCTCGGGATCGTTGGGATCATTCAGGAAGCGCTCGCGGAAATCCCGGGAGATCACGCTGGTTTTCATCAGCGCCGAGTCGAACAGGTTACCCTTGAGATTGAGGAAGCCTGCGTGCTCGACCAGCGGATCGCCGTAGCGACAAATCACATCGGGATCCTGGGTTTCGCGACCCTGTAGATTATCGCCTATCGAGCGGCCGTTGACCGTCAGGGCATCGCCGTGCAGCTTACCGGCCGTTTGCAGTTCATGGAGAATTGCGGGCACACCGCCAGCACGGTGGAACTCTTCGCACAGAAAGGCACCCGCAGGCATCACGTTGGCCAGCAGCGGAATTTCATGGCCCAAGCGCTGCCAATCATCATTGTTAATCTCGATCCCCGCGTGGCGGGCAATCGCATTGATGTGCACCGGCGCGTTCGAGGAGCCGCCCAGCGCCGAACACGCCACAATCGCGTTCTCAAACGCTTCGCGGGTCAGGATATCCAGCGGGCGCAGGTCTTCCCACACCATATCGACGATTCGCGTACCGGTGTCGTAGGCAACCATGGCGCGCTCTTTATAGGGCGCGGGAATCACTGCGGAACCGGGCAGGCTCATGCCCAGCACTTCGGCCATGGAGTTCATGGTGGAGGCGGTGCCCATAGTATTGCAGTGGCCTATCGAGGGCGCTGAATCACTGGCGCGGGACAGGAACTCGGCGTAGTCGATATCCCCTGCCGCCAAGCGCTTGCGTAGCTCCCAAATAATTGTACCCGACCCTACTCGCTCAGCGCCGCGCCAGCCGTTGAGCATCGGCCCACCGGAAAGCACTATAGCTGGAATGTTCACCGTTGCCGCCGCCATCAGCGCAGCGGGAGTCGTTTTATCGCAGCCGGTGGTTAAGACCACGCCGTCTAACGGGTAGCCGTGCAACACTTCGACGATACCCAAATAGGCGAGGTTGCGATCCAACGCCGCCGTAGGACGGCGCACGTTTTCATGGATCGGGTGCATGGGGAACTCAAACGGCACGCCGCCTGCCGCGCGGATCCCGTCTTTCACCCGCTTCACCAAGTCGATGTGATGACGATTGCAGGGGGTTAAGTCAGAGCCCGACTGGCAAATACCAATAATCGGCTTACCGCTAGTGAGTTCATCCAGCGTAATGCCGTAATTAAGATACCGCTCAATGCATAGTGCCGTGGTACCCGCGTGATCGGGATTATCGAACCAGTAGCGTGAACGCAACTGCTCAGGAGTTATTCGCTGAAAATTGGCCATGGTGCCACTCCACGCCTAGAGTAAGGTTATAAAAGTCATAAAGGAGGATGGTCACGACGGTACGCTTTCTTGATGGCGGCGTCGATACATACAAAAGTATATGTTGAACATATGCGAAAAACGTTACACATTCACCTAAGGGTTGCGGCGCATAGGCGAGAAAGCCTGTCCCGCAGAGACACAACAACAATAGACATCATGCTGGAGTTGGCTCGGTCAACGCCTTTGACTCAGTGGTCTCCAGCACGCCAGGAGAGTGACGATTATGCATCATCTTTGGAAGCGCACCCTAGTGATGACCGGTGCCACACTGCTCAGCTCGGGTTTGGTTTACGCACAGACGCCTGATCTATCCGATCCGCCGGAGATCGACGGTGAAACGGTGGGTGACCACGGCAGCGTTACTTTACGCATGGGGCTTGGTTTGGCTGAAAGTTCGCCACAGTATATTTCCAGCCAGTACTTTGCCGATATTCTTGACCAGCGCAGTGAAGGACGCATTACGGTCAATATTTTCCCTAATAGCCAGCTTGGCGATGACGTGCAGATGATGGAAATGCTGCAAACCGGCACGCTGGATATGACCTACCCTTCCTCTTCTCCCGCCACCGGCTATGTAGAAGAGCTGGCTGTTTTCGACCTGCCATTCCTACTGCCCACCCGTGAAGCGGCGGTCAAAGCAATGCGCAGCGATGCTGCCCAAGAGATGCTCGATGCCTTCGACGGCACTGGCCTGAAAGCCCTGGCGTTCTCTGAAAACGGCTTCCGTCAGCTCTCCAACAGCGCCCGTGAAGTCGCTTCGCCAGAAGATGTGGCGGGCCTGGATGTGCGCGGCCTGTCCATTCGGACCATGGAGAACCCGGTCCACCTGGCCATCTGGCAAGCACTGGGCGCCAACCCGACGCCCATGGCGTTTGGTGAGCTGTTCTCAGCGATGGAGCAAGGTGTCGTAGACGGCCAAGAAAACCCCTGGAGCACCATCCTGACCTCCAATTTCTATGAAGTGCAGGATTACGGCTCCGAAACACGTCACGTTTATACGCCCTTCATCAAGATGATCTCTGAGCGTACCTGGGACCGCCTGGATCCTGAGTATCAGGAACTCGTACAAGAAGCCGCGTTGCAAGCCGCCGATTACGAGATCCAGCTTTCGAGCGAATACGACGATTGGGCGCGCGAGCAGCTTGAAGAGCGTGGCATGCAGATCACCCGCCTTGATGATGAGCAGATTGCCGCTTTCCAGGAAGCCGTGCAGCCGGTTTACGAAGAGTGGGCACCGCGCATTGGCGAAGATCTAGTGGCTGAATTCCAAGAGATCGCTGAATCGACGATGTCCGAGTAACAAAGGCAGCGAAGCGCCGCCCCTGTCGCCGGGTAATAACGGTGGCAGGGGCAAATGCTAAAGCAGGCATAGCGGCCCAAAAGAGGAAATACTAAGAAGCGTCCGAGAGGCGCTTTTTTAGTTGCATATAAGTGCCGTAGTGACGATCGAGGTGGCGCCGCATGGCCGCCTCGGCCGCATCCGGGTCGCGGGATTCGATGGCCGCAATGATTTCAGTGTGGGCAGCGGTCGCGGCTTTATCTTCATCCTTCTGCTGTAACACCAGCGCACGGCGATCATCCAGCCATTCAGAAAGCGCCACGTGAATGGCATCGAAAATGGGGTTACGGCCAATGCTGGCCAACACGCCATGAAAATCATTATCGGAGCGCTTGAAGCGAGCTTCGTCACCAATGGCATCGCGGTTATCCGCCAACGCAGCATGTAACCTTGCAAGGTCTTCTTCGCTAGCGTGGCGAGCCGCATAGCGCGCCAGAGATATCTCGAACATGGCCCGCGCTTCCTGGAAATACTGCTGGCCATCGGGCTTGGAAAGCAGCTGCCGGGTAACGCCGGAGAGCCTCGCCATTACCGCCTCGGCGGTAGGACGAATAACCCGGGCCCGCGTGCCGCTGTTGATGGCGATGAGGCCAAGTTGCTGTAGGTGAAACAACGCTTCACGTACCGCTGGCCTACCCACGCCAAACTGCTCCATCAACTCTCGTTCTGAGGGCAATTGATCTTTTTCACTTAGCCGCCCGTCGAGAATCTCCGCCTCGAGCTGTTCAGCCACCTGTTCGGACAGCGTTTTACGCTCGATCCGGTATCTGCTCATAGGCAGTCACCCTTGGTTAACCTAGAATTCGCCGCCATTTTACGGCATTTCTCGCTATTGTCCTTTAAACCCGCCTTCAACCAAAGCGCTCGACCCAATCTTTTAATCCAATTGAGTGAGTGGCGTGACTTGATACTGCTCGGCGATTTCGGCGTAGGCCAACTGATTGGCAGAGTCGAGCGGGATGCCTTCGGCGTCGCGCTGGGCCTGACAGCGCCATTCGCGATCCCCAGGCGCCATTACCTGGGCGTTGGGTGCAGCAGGCTGGTCACGCAGATCGGCCAAGTACTCGGCCATTCCGCGGGCAAAGGTGTCCGCCTCGACAAACGCATCTGGCTTCATGACCAGGAAGAAATGCCCTACCCCGCGTGGTGTCGACATGTCTGGCCCGCCCATGGGCAGCAGCTTGAAGCCATGCTGCATACCCGACAGCATCGAACTCAGCACCTCCACCATGCCGCCCAACCCCGCACCCTTGAAGCCGAAGCCACTGCCGCCCAGCGGTAACAGTGCGGCCACTTCGCTAGGCGTGCGGCTTACCTGCCCGGCAGCGTCCGCCGCGACTTGATCCGGCAGTTCGCGGCCAATCGCCCCAAACTGCTGCACACGATTCCAGGGCACCGAGCTGGTCGCCATATCCAGCAGGTAAGGCGACTCGCCCGCCACCGGCGCCGCAAAGGCGATGGGGTTGGTACCATGGAACGGCTTGGCGCCCTCATGCAACAGCACAAACGGGTCCGAATTGCAGAACGCCATGCCGAGATAACCGCGCTCGGCCGCTGCCAACGCATAGCACCCCGCCGCGCCAAAGTGCGACGAGTTACCCACTGCGACAGCGCCCATGCCTATCTTTTCTGCCATTGCCATGGCGTGCTCCATGGCGGTGTAACCCGCCAGATGCCCCAACCCGTCGTCAGCATCTAGAAACCCGGTCGCCGCCAGGCGTTGGTGGAACTGCATGTCGGGTGCGCCGTTGATCCGCCCGCCCTTGAGTGCCAGTAAATAATGCGGCAACAGGCGTAGGCCATGGCTGTCAGTCCCCATGCGTGAGGCGGTGACCAGCGCGCGGGTGACGGCATCTGCTGAGGCCTGATCAGCGCCCGCCACCGCCAGCACCGCTTGCATAAAACGGCTAAGGTCTTCACGAGCGACGCGAAAATTGGTCGATGTATCTCTCATTAATCGATAGCTCCTGGTTTCGATCGGGCCGCTGGCTGATCATTGGGCCAGCCCCGGTAATGCTTAACGATAAAGCAGTGTCGGCAGCCACAGCGAGATGGCGGGAATGAAGGTGACCAATAGCAAGGCGATGACCAGCGGCACCAGGAACGGCAGCGTGCCACGCATGCATTTTTCAAAAGAGATGCCGGACACCCGCGACAGCACATAGAGCACCATACCCACCGGCGGGGTTAGCAGGCCGATCATCAGGTTGAGCACCATGATCACGCCGAAATGCACCGGATCGACGCCCGCGGTTACGGCCACCGGCAACAATACCGGCACCAGAATGGTGATCGCCGCGATGGTCTCCATAAAGCAGCCCACGACGATCAGCACCAAGTTGATAATGATCAGCGTGGCGATGGGATTATCGGCAAATGGGCCAAGCAGGGTGACCACATGCTGAGTGACCTGGTTGCTGGTCAGTATCCAGGCGAATATCGAGGCACCCGCGACGATCAGTAGAATAACGGCGGTGGTTTCGATGGTTTCCATGCTCACCTTGAGCAGGCGGCGCCAAGTCAGGCTACGGTAAACCACACCCCCCAGTACCAAGGCGTACACCACAGCAGCAATCGCCGCTTCAGTGGGCGTGAAGGCCCCTGTCATGATGCCGCCAACGATGATGACCGGCGTTAGTAGCGATAAAAAGGCACGCTTGAACGTATGGCCAAGCACCGGAAGCGAGAACACCGCATCGCGGGTATAGCCGCGGCGCCGGGAAATAATCGTGATCATGGCCATGAGCACCAGCCCCATCAACAGGCCCGGCACCAAGCCAGCGACGAAAAGCTGGCCGACCGACACTGACGCCATGACGCCATAGATCACCATCGGCAGACTCGGCGGAATAATCGGGCCGATGGTCGAAGACGCCGCGGTGATCCCCACCGAGAACTCTTCGTCGTACCCGGCATCTTTCATGGCCTTGATTTCGATGGTACCCAGCCCCCCAGCGTCGGCGACGGCGGCACCGGACATGCCAGAAAAAACGATGCTGGCGCCTACATTGACGTGCCCCAGACCGCCCCGCATCCAGCCCATCAATGCCTTGGCAAAATCAAAGATTCGCACGGTAATGCCGCCGTTATTCATCAGGTTACCGGCGAGTATAAAAAACGGAATCGCCAACAGCGGAAAGCTGTCGACGCCGTTGATCATGCGGTGCATGACCACCACATCGGGCACTCTGCCGGTCAGCAGCACATACAGCAGGCACGAGCCAGCAAGGCTAATGGCGATCGGCACCCCCATCACCAGCAGCGTGAATAGCGCCGCAAACAGGAACAGTAAATAGTGCTGAGTGGCGGCCAGGGCGATACAGCCGAGTATCGCGATAGCCGCAACCAATGGCGGTACTACCGCACCGCCGCGCCGCACAGCCAAAATGTTGGGCATTGGGGTGATCTCCGAGAGAGTAGCGTGTTGGCGTGTTGTTATTGGGTATCGAGTAGTTCACTGGTGCCCGAGCGCCAGTGACGAATAGCCACCTGCACCCCTCTCACCAGCATGAGGATAAAGCCCACCATCACCAGGTAATAAAGCCAGCTTTTAGGAATATCCACCGAGGCCATCATGGCACTGGTGCGATCAGCCAGTTTGAAGGTGATCCAGGCCATGCTGGCGAAGAAGGCAATGTTGATCAGATCTACCAGCGTCGACATCGCGCGTCCCAGCCACCCCGGCATGTAGCGGTAGAAAAATTCCACAGCGATATGCGATCCCTTTCGCACGGCCATGGTGCTGCCCATAAAGCCCACCATGACCAATAGATAGCGCGCCATCTCCTCCGTCCAGGCGATGGAATTACCCAGCACATAGCGGCTGAAAAACTGCATAAAGACATCCAGTGCCAGCAGCCAGAAGATCCCAAGCGTCAGGAAATCCTCTACGGCATAGTCACGAATGTTAAAAGAATCATCGTCGAGACCGGCGAGGCTGGTCTCGTCAGTGGGGTCAGTTTGGTGCATGAAAGGCTCCCCCTTCGCCCCACCCAAGGCTTGGGCGGGGCGCGTCTTGGTCTACGAAAAAAACGATCCCGGCAACGTACGGATTCTGGAAAAATCAGGCCTCACGGTATTACTGGCCGATCGCCTGAAGACGATCATAGGTTTCCTGATCCCACGTCGCCGCTTCCCCGTTGTGGGCCGGAATCGTGGCTTCGCGGAAGGGTTCGATATCCACTTCATTGATGGTCACACCCTGCTCTTCGAACCAAGCCACCAACTCTTCCTCGGAGGCAAGGATATCCTGAGTGATGCGCTGACCCGCTTCGGTGTAGACCTCACGGAAAATCTCCCGGTCTTCCTCAGAGAGACGGTTCCACAGTGGTCCACCGGCAATGGTGATTAGCGAATCGGTAATATGCCCGGTCAGGTTGATGTAATCCTGAACCTCATGAAACGCTTTGGCGCGAATGGTCGGCAGCGGGTTCTCCTGGGCATCCACGACGCCCTGCTGGAGCGCCAAATAGACTTCAGAGAAAGCAATCGGGGTTGGGTTAGCGCCCACCGCTTCGGGGAACATCATGTACATGGGCGCATTGGGCGTACGAATTTTTAGGCCTTGCATGTCTTCAGGCGTATTGATCGGTTCGTTGGACGTCACATGGCGGCGGCCGTAGTAGTTCATGGCCAACGGTACGTTACCGGTTTCATCCTGGTAGCCCTGGGCGATTTCATCGAACAAATCACTATCGGCGTAAGCCTGCCAATGCTCAAAATCGCGGAACATATAGGGCGCACCGGCAATGCCTACCGGGCCATAGAAGCGCCCTGCAAACTGGTTACCGGTGTAAATCAGATCGACGGTACCCAGTTGCAGCCCCTCGTTGATATCCGACTCTTTACCGAGCGAAGACGCCGCATGCACATTGATTGAATAACGACCGTCAGTGCGCTCCTCGATTTCATCCGCTGCCCACAGCGCCCACTCGTGGTAGGGCTCGGATGTCTCATAGACGTGAGCGAAGTTGAGTTCTTCCTGCGCATGCACAGCGCCGGTCACTGAGAAACCACCGGCAATTAACGTGGCCGTTAGCAGGCGGGCCATCTTCAGCGAGTGTTGGCGTTTGTGGCTCATCGTGTACTCCTCATAACCATTGGATTTATTGTTGGCTATTGTGATCTGCAGTTAATTATTAGGTGAGCAGTGGTATACGACATAACCGACCATAGAGCTGTATACGTGTCATACCACCCATTTCAAACCTAGTTGGTTGCCTACCATTGCGCAACCTTCTCAATCAGGTTTTTCAGCGTGCCGATGACGATTTAAGTGAAGACTGAACTGATCATGTAAACGCACGAGCAGCTGTGGATCACCAAAGCCCCCCGCTTTGGTCATCACACGGCGCTGGGGATCGCCATCGATATAGCCGAGCGCCACGCCGGGTGACCACTCGGCTTCAACCCCGATATGGCTCGCGCCTAACCGAGACAGCACGGCCATGGCGATATCTCCCCCGGTTAAAAACAGCAGGCTCTCCTCATCCTGCTGCCAGAGTGAGGTGATCGACGCCACCTGGCCGGCCATTTCTTCCGCAACCTGACTGGCCGTTCGCTCGGTTTCGCCACTGCTAGGCACCACCACGCCGGCATTTGATGCGAAAGGCCCATCAGGCTTATCCCCACACGCATCAATGACGACCAAATGGGGAAAGTGTTGGCGCAGCTGCACCAACTGCTCCTTAGCGCGAGCGCTTCTCGACCCCACGGCATAAAGCACTTTATTGACGTTGTGAAGCGTTCGACACGGCGACTCAGGTGCTCCAAAGCAGCGTTGAGCCATCGCCGTTGCCAATCCCGCCGCCCCCGCCATGGCATGGCGACTGTCGGTATCGAGAAGGGCATAAATGGCGGCGAGCTCCTCGTCACTGGCGGCATCAGCGATACAGTCTTCGCCAGGGAGTGGCATTTCCCGCCCTGGGCGATAGCGCTGCAGGGTCAAGCCACCGGCGGCAAAAGCAACATCGATGGGACCTGCCAGCGGCGCTGAGCGGGCATCCTGCTGATAGTCTGTTTCTGCCAGGGGCAGACCATCCACCCATACTTCTGCGTTGCGAACGGTTCTTCCCTGGGCGGGCACCGCAGGCGCCAGCAGCAGGGGCAAACCAAGCGCCTCTCGCAGCGCTTTACACTCAGTGACCACCTGGCCACGCAGGGTGGAATCGACTTTCTTAAACCACTGCTGCGGCGCTACTCGCGAAAGCAAACGCACCGCTTCGCTCACTCGAAGCGCCGCCTCCCCAGATGGCAGATGGCGCGACTCGGTATTCACCGCGATAACCGCTGGCCACTGGCCTTGCCAGGCCTCCAGCGTTGTTGCTAAGGCTTCCAGGCTGATCACCACGCGGGCAGCTGCGCCCCGCGCAGCGAACGGGGCGGCCGTGTCCAGCGCGCCGGAGAGGTCGTCGGCAATAATCACCAACTGACAGCGACTCATGCCTTGGCGCCACTGGCTAATCGACGGGCGTAGGCAATCGCTGACCCCATATTGGTAGCATCGGCTTTGCCCTTCCAGGCAATATCAAAGGCGGTGCCATGATCCACCGAGGTGCGCTGAAGCGGCAAGCCGAGGCTGACATTCACCGTAGTATCAAAAGCAATCAGCTTGACGGGGATATGCCCCTGGTCATGATACTGGGCGATGACCAAATCGAATTCGCCTTTTGAGGCGCGGTAAAACACCGTATCCGCAGAGATCGGCCCGCTGACATCGAAACCGCGCTCGCGCAAGCGCTCCACCGCAGGGGCGATACAGCGGCTATCTTCGTCGCCAAAAATACCGCCTTCACCGCAATGCGGGTTAAGGCCTGCCACGGCAATGCGCGGAGCCTCCATGCCCAACGCGATCAGATGCGCATGCCCCGCCTCAACGGTGGCGATAATGCGCTCGGGGGTGACTCGGTCGATCGCATCGCGTAGTGACACGTGGGTGGAAACATGCAGCGTCGAGAGCGTCTCAGATGCCAGCAGCATGAACGACGAGGGCGCACCGGTCAGCGATGCTAGCATCCCGGTGTGGCCATCATAGTGGTGCCCGGCTTCATGCAGCGCTGCTTTGTTCAGCGGCGCGGTGACGATCACCTGCGCCCGCCCCGCCTGCACCAATTCCACGGCTTTGTGAACGCAGCGAAACGCCATATCACCCGCCCCGGCGCTGATTTGACCATCGGGAATCTCAACGCCTTTCGGCAGCTCGACCATACCGACCGCCACATGATCCTTACCGCTTTCTGCCTGCTCTAGTGGCACGAACTCAAGCGCGGCGCCAATACTCGCCGCTGCCCGGCGATAAATCGCCGGGTCACCGATGACCATCGCCGTGGCGCGCTCAGCAGCGGACATGGCACTCAAGGCGCGGCAAATGATCTCTGGGCCGATACCAGCAGGATCGCCCATGGTGATCGCAATGTCGTAACCGTTTTGACGTTCAACAGGTGGCGAGCTATTCATGGCATTAGCTGCCCGCCGTTGACCTCGATGATCTGCCCGGTGACATAGCCACTTAGCGTCTCTGTTCCGAGGAAAACATAAGCCCCGACACACTCTTCCGACGTGCCCAAGCGGCCCATCGGGATCGATGCCCGCGCTGCGTTGAGATGCGCCTCGCTTGAGTGACGATCATGAAAATCGGTGGCAATCGTGCCAGGGGCAACGGCGTTAACGCGGATATTATCTCCCGCCAGCTCCTTGGCCATATTGCGGGTGATGGTACTCACAAAGCCTTTAGCAGAGGCGTATAACCCAGCGCCACCCCCGCCGCCATTACGCGCGGCAATCGAGGTGGTGTGGATGATATTTCCGCCGCCTGCGCGGCGAAAATGCGGCAGCGCTGCGCGGCTGGCCATGACAACCGAGCGAACATTGAGATCCATGACCCGGTCATATTGATCATCGTCCATCTCCTCTAAACCAACACGACCCAGCATGTCACCAGCGTTATTGATCAACAGGTCTAAACCGCCCAGACGCTCGGCGGCCTCATCGACCAGTTGTTGAGTCTCGCTAGTGTGGCTGACGTCTGCTTTCAGGGTAAAAGCGTCGCCACCCGCATCGCGAATTGCCTTGGCTACTGCCTCCGCGGGCGCTTCACTACTGTGATAGTGCACCGCGACGTGCGCTCCCAACGCCCCCAACTGTTTCGCCACCGCCGCGCCAATGCCACGGCTGGCGCCGGTGATCAATACGCGCTTTCTTTTCCACTCGTCTAACATGCCATTCTCCTGACCACTTTTTGTTTTATGGTGAGCGTTGTACTTAGCGCACTGGTGTCATCACGATAGATTTAACTATCGACCCGAAATGGAGCGGTGCGCTAAAGTAAGCCTATAACTGGCATACCTGTCATACAACACGACATCTATAACATGATAGGCCATGGCGTACTAACCGCCAGCCGATGACACTGCTAACGTTTAATAACGACCTATAAAAAGCTAATTTTAAGCACGCACTTTAATAAAGAACTTTAATAACGAATGGAGACGCACATGAAGCCCCTTTCATCGACGGACACACTGCCTGAAGACCTAGGTAATGCACTGCTGGTTGGCCGCGTTTGGCTGGAGGGCAGCCACCCCGGCCCCGCGCTGGTGACGGTCAACAACGGCCAGGTCATCGACATTACCGCCTTCGGCCCCACCATGGCTGACCTGCTGGAACGCGACGATCTACAGGAAGTCGTGCAACGGGCAGAAGGGCCCCATCTGTGCAGCGTCGAGGCACTGCTGGAAAACTCTCAGTTATCCCAACCCCAGGCGCCCTACCTGCTTGCGCCTTGCGATGTACAAGCCGTTAAAGCGTGCGGCGTCACCTTTGCGGTCAGCCTGATGGAGCGCGTGATTGAGGAGCAAGCGGGCGGCGACCCGGCTCGGGCGGTGGAGCTTCGCGATGATTTGCAGGCACTGATTGGCAAAGATCTTTCTAAAATCAAGCCGGGCTCTGACGAGGCGATGTCACTTAAAAAAGCGCTTCAGGCACGCGGTGGGTGGTCGCAATATATGGAAGTCGGCATCGGCCCCGATGCGGAAGTGTTCACCAAATCCCAGCCGCTTTCATCAGTGGGCTTTGGCACCCCGGTAGGGTTGCACCCCTCCTCTCAATGGAACAATCCTGAACCCGAAATCGTGCTGGCCGTCGATAGCCAAGGCAAAGTTCGCGGCGCCACGCTGGGCAATGACGTCAATCTGCGTGATGTCGAGGGACGCAGCGCCCTGCTACTCGGCAAGGCGAAAGACAATAACGCCTCCTGCTCACTCGGCCCGTTCATTCGGCTGTTTGACGATCACTTCGATATCGACAGCGTGCGCAACTGCCAGGTATCGCTGCGTATCGAGGGCGAAGACGACGACTTCTTGCTGCAAGGCGAAAGCGATATGCGTGAGATCAGCCGCGACCCGTTGGATCTGGTTAGCCAAACCATCGGCGCCCATCACCAATATCCAGACGGTTTTATGCTGTTCCTGGGCACCATGTTTTCGCCGATTCAGGACCGCGACGGCCAAGGCCAGGGCTTTACCCATCACCTGGGTGATCGCGTCACCATCGCCACCCCAGCCCTGGGCGCACTGGTCAACCGGGTAGGCAGAAGCGATCAGCTACCGCCCTGGACCTACGGCATTCGCGAACTGATGCGCCACTTAGCGCGCCACTGATACTGACACTCAACACGCCACTCATGACACCGCCAAGGAGAGCACAATGACAACGATTACTCGCGTCGAGATTCAAGACATTCGCTTCCCCACCTCGCGCTCACTAGATGGCTCGGACGCCATGAATGCCGCGCCGGACTACTCCGCCGCCTACGTCATCCTGCACACCGATGACGGCAGCCCCGAAGGGCACGGCCTGACCTTCACGATTGGTCGCGGTAACGAGATTGTGGTCACGGCACTGCAGTCGCTGGCGCCGCTCATTGAAGGGAAAACGCTTTCCTCAATTACCGACAACATGGGCACTTTCTGGCGGGAAATCACCGGCGACAGCCAACTACGCTGGATAGGCCCCGATAAAGGCGCGATTCATCTGGCGACCGCCGCCATCGTCAACGCCGTGTGGGACATGTGGGCGAAAAAAGAAGGCAAGCCAGTGTGGAAACTGCTGGTGGATATGACGCCGGAGCAGTTGGTGCGCTGCCTTGATTTCCGCTTTGTGACGGATGCGCTGACGCCAGAAGAAGCGATCTGCCTGTTACGCCGCCAAGCCCCTGGCAAAGCAGCACGGGAAGCCGAAATGCGCAGTGATGGCTACCCCGGCTACACGACCTCAGCAGGCTGGCTGGGTTACAGCGATGAAAAAGTGCGCAGCCTGGCGCGTGAAGCACTGGCCGAGGGCTGGACGCACTTCAAACAGAAAATTGGCGGCGACATCGAAGAAGACGCCCGCCGCGCAGCGCTACTGCGCGATGAGATCGGCTGGGACAACGTGCTGATGATGGACGCCAACCAGGTGTGGGAAGTCGACGAGACGATCACCAAAATGCGCCGCCTGGCCGAGTTTGACCCGCTATGGATCGAAGAACCCACCAGCCCTGACGACATTCTCGGCCACGCCGAGATCCGCCACCGTGTGGCACCCATCGGCGTCGCCACCGGCGAGCACTGCCACAACAAGGTGATGTTCAAGCAGTTCTTCCAGGCGGATGCCATCGACTACTGCCAGTTGGATGCCGCACGCTTGGGCGGGCTAAATGAGGTTATCCTCGTGGTGCTGATGGCCGCTAAATTCGGCGTTCCGATTTGCCCCCATGGCGGCGGCGTAGGGCTATGCGAATACACTCAACATATCTCGCTATTCGACTACATTGCGGTATCCGGCAGCCTTGAAGGCCGCGTACTGGAGTACGTAGATCACCTTCACGAGCACTTTATCGACCCGGTCGTCATCAACCGTGGCCGCTATCAGGTGCCCGAAGCGCCGGGGTACAGCATTGCCATGCACGCAGAATCCCAAGCACAGCACCGCTTCCCTGAGGGTGCAGCCTGGCAGGAAGAGCATTGATGACCGACACCGCTACCTTTCTAAATGAGTTAACCAGCCTACTCGGCGAGCGCGGTTTACTGCGCGAACCGGACGCCATGGCGCGCTATATGAGTGATTGGGCAGGCGATACGCTGGGCATGCCGCTAGCCGTGGCGCGGCCGGCCAGTACCGCTGAGGTCGCCGAGATAGCAAAACGCTGCTACGAGCATGGAATCGCGATGACGCCACAGGGCGGTCATAGCGGCTTAGTGGCAGGCGCCTTGCCCGCCGCCAATGGCCAGGAGCTGGTAATCAGCTTGGAGCGCCTAAACAACGTGCGCGCCATTGACCCGATCAACTTCACCATCACGGTAGACGCAGGCTGCATTCTCGAGAACGTCAAGCTGGCCGCTTTTGATCATGATTGCGATTTTCCACTCTCGCTCGGCGCGCAAGGCAGCTGCCAGATTGGCGGCAATATCGCCACCAACGCAGGCGGGCTTAACGTGCTGCGCTACGGCATGATGCGCGAGCTGGTGCTGGGCCTTGAAGTAGTGCTCCCCGATGGACGCATCTGGGAAAGCCTGAATGCGCTGCATAAGGACAATCGCGGCTACGACCTTCAGCAGCTGTTTCTGGGTAGCGAAGGTACCTTGGGCATCGTCACCGGGGCGGTGTTAAAACTATCACCGCGCCCCACCCAAAACCGCACGGCGCTGCTGGGCCTGCCCTCTGTTCAGGCGGTGATCGATCTTTACGGTTTGGCGCGCCGAGAGTGCTGCGATCTGCTGACAGCGTTTGAGCTGATTCCCCGCCGTTGTATCGAGCTGGCGATCGAAGCGACCCCAGAACTGCGCGACCCGCTGGATAGCGCCTACCCCTGGTACGTGCTGATGGAAGTCGCCGCCACGGGCCCCGTGGACCTGACCGCCTTGCTGGAAGCGCTGCTGGAAACCGGCATGGAGCGCGAGCTGGTGCTGGACGGCGCGCTGGCTGGCAGTGACACACAATCGGCCCAGCTGTGGCAGTTCCGCGAAAGCATGCTGGAAGGCCAGCGGCGGCGCGGCGAGCATCTGCGCACCGATATTTCGGTCCCTATCTCGGCGATTCCGGACTTTGTGAGCCGGGCAAGCGAGGTGGTGATGGCGGCATCCCCCGAGTGCGAGATCATTGCCTACGGCCATGTGGGCGACGGTAATCTGCACTTCAATATTCTACCGCCCACAGCCATGGCGGATAGCGATAAGAAAGCCCATCTGCATGATTTGGAGGAGCGGCTTTTTGAGGTGCTCGACGATGTTCGCGGCAGTATCAGCGCCGAGCACGGCATTGGCCGCACCAAGCAAGCGCCTTATTTGGCGCGGCTATCGCCGATTGAGCGTGAGATGGTCAGCGGCGTTAAAGCGCTGTTCGACCCCAAAGGGCTGATGAACCCAGGCAGGATTTTGCCTGCTGGGGAGTAATCCCCAGCGTGGTTCACACTATTTGGTTCATTCCTGCCTGAAACGCTCCGCTAGACCGCGCAACGCATTGGCGTAAAGCAGCGTATCGATGCCAACACCAACGAAGGTACAGCCCGCGGCGAGATAGCCGCGGGCGGCCTGCTCGTCCACCGTGACAATACCCGCTGCCTTACCCGCAGCGCGTATCTTGTTAATGGCATCATTAATCGCGTCTGTCACTTCAGGGTGGTTGGCATTACCGAGATGCCCCATAGACGCCGACAAATCCGCCGGGCCAATAAATACCCCATCGACACCGTCTACTGCAGCGATAGCCTCCAGGTTAGCCAGCGCCTGGGGGCTCTCCACTTGCAGCATCAGGCAGATTTCGTCATCGGCGCGGGAGAGGTAATCTTCTGCCTGCCCCCAACGCGAGGCGCGTGCCAGCACATGACCAACGCCGCGAATACCGTGGGGCGGATAGCGTGTGGCCGCCACCAGTTCAGCCGCTTGTTCGGCAGTTTCGACCATGGGGATGAGCAGGTTTTGCACGCCAATATCCAGGTAACGCTTGATCAGCACCGCATCGCCCGTGGGCGGGCGCACCACCGGGTGGCTTTGGTAGGGGGCCAGCGCCTGCAGCTGAGCAAGCAGGCTGGCGAGATCGTTAGGGGAATGTTCCACATCGATCAGTAGCCAGTCAAAGCCCGCCGTGGCGGCAATCTCCGCCGTATAAGCACTGGTCAAACCGAGCCAAATGCCCGTTTGGGGGTGGCCCGCCAATAGCTGTTGCTTAAAGGCGTTGCGCGGCATTTTCATACGAGCTCCTCTGGATCAATACCCCATGATATCGGGCAACCAAGTGGCCAGCCCAGGCACGGCAATCAACAGCAAAATAGTTGCAATGATCGGCAGCAGGAACGGCAGTATCGCGGTCACCACTTGGCCATAACGCAGCCGGGTAATGCCCACCATCAGGAACAGCACCGTGCCGAACGGTGGCGTAATGACCCCCACCGAAAGCGTAATCACCATCACGATGCCGAAATGTACCGGATCCAGACCGGCGCTGAGCGCCGCTGGCACCACAATCGGCGTAAAAATCAGGATGCTTTCGATCACCGACATAAAGCAACCGATGAGCAAAAAGAACAGCGCAAAGCAGAGCAATAGCGCAAACATCGGCATATCGATGCTGGCGACCTGGCCCGCTAACGCCTGAGGAATCCCCATGCGTACCAGTATCCAGCCATAGAAGCTGGAGACCGCGATAATCAGCAGAATGACCGCACTGAACATCAGGGTGCGGCGAAAGGCGCTGAAAAGGTCCCGCCAATTCAAGTCACGGTACACCAGGCCGCCCAAGATCACTGCGTATAGCGATGCAATGGCGCCAGCTTCCGTCGGGGTGAAAAAACCACCCCAGATACCGCCAACGATTATCGCTGGCATCATCAAAGGCAGAATAGCGCGCTTACCGGTACGGACGACTTCGCAGGCATCGAAAGGCGTGGGTTTAGGCATCACCACTTTGCCGCTGGCAGATAACAATACAGTCATGCCCATTAGCAGCAGCGCCATCAAGATACCCGGCAGCAGCCCCGCCATGAACAGCCCGCCAATACTCACATTGGCCAGCCAGCCATAAACCACGAGCGCGATACTGGGCGGCAGAATGGGCCCGATCACGCTGGAGGCGGCTGTGATGCCGGTTGAGTAACCCAACTCGTAGCCACGCTCTTTCATCGCCTTGATTTCGATACTGCCCAGCCCGGCAGCGTCGGCCACCGCGGTGCCCGACATCGTGGCAAAAATGGAGCTGGCCACCACATTGGCGTGGCCAAGGCCACCTTTGGTGAAACCCACCAGCGCGGTAGCAAAATCAAAAATCCGCGTCGTCGTGGAGCCAATATTCATGATATTGGCGGCCAGAATAAACAGTGGAATCGCCAGCAGGGTAAAGTTATTGAGGGTTTGCACCATACGCAGCGGCAGCAGCTCGACAGGTAGCCCGCCGGTGCCGGTCGCTACCAAGGCGATAAAGGAGGTCACGCCAATGGCGACCACCACGGGCAAGCCAATGGCCATCAGAACTAACAGGCCACCGACAAAAATCAGTAGTTCGGTCATGGTTGAGAGGCCTCCTCTTCATGGGACGTTTCCAACCACGCCACCGGGCCGCGCAGCGTTTGCCACAGGGCAATCAACGCCATGCCCACAAAGCTGAAAAAGAGGCCGTAATAGAGGTAGCTGAAACTGATACTTAGCGAAACGGTTTTATTGTTGGCGCTCATATCGGACATGATCCAAGCCCCCCAGGCGGCCAGTGCAAAAAAGCCACAGGAGATCAGCGCGGTGAGCCGGTACTGGATATTCTTTCCCAACCCGGAAAGCTTATGGCTGAACAAATCGACCACCAGATGCTCGCTGCGTACCCAGGCGGATAGCGACCCGAAGCCAATCGCGTAAATCGCCAGCATAGACGCCACTTCTTCGGTCCAGGGCATGCCTAGCCCCAGCAGGTCACGGGCAATTACGGCCGCCACGATCAGCAGCAGAATGGCGGCCATCAGCGCCACGCCCACCCCATCGCACAGGCGTGTAACGCCGCGCAGCGTATAGAAAGCAATTCGATCCGGCCCCTTATTGGGCGCTACCGCGTCTTCCACAGGAGAACTCCTTACCCTGACGTCTTCTTGGTCGTGGATGAAAACTGATTGATCTTGAGAACCTATTGATCTTGAAAGCTTAGTGATCTTGAAAGCTTACGTGACAGGAAAAACAACGACGGCCCAATGGGCCGTCGCGGTGGCTGTCCAATGCGTGTTACTCGCTGTCGTTACCCAGCGCATCTTCACGAACGCCTTCGGCCATGTCAGCCATAACACGATCGATAGCCGGTAACGCTGCCTCGCGGAAGGGTGCAACATCCGGCTCGATGACGGTCATGCCTTCATCCTGCAGCGCTTCCAGATAGAACTCATCGAGTTCGAGTTCTTGCTCTGACCCATACTGGCGAGCCACCTCAATGGCCTCTTCGATCAGCGCTTGATCTTCCTCTTCCAAGCCATCCCACCAGCGAGCACTGGCCACCCAGCTCCACGGAAACTGCACGTGGCTGGTCATGATCAGGTAGTCCTGCACTTCCCATAGGCGCCGGGTATAAGGCGAGGAGAGTGAGTTCTCGTGGCCATCAACCTGGCCGGTCTGCATGGCGAGATAAATCTCGGGTGCCGGTACGTTGACTACCTGAGCGCCGATCTCTTCCCACACTTCCAGCCACACTGGCAGTGAGGGCAGGCGCAGGCGGAAGCCATCCAGATCCGCCGGGGTATGAATCTCTTTATTGGCGGTCATATGCCGTGGACCGCGATGCTGCAGACCAAAATATTTCAACCCGCCCTGGCTTTCTGCTTTCTCGACCAGTGCTTGGCCGGAAGGACTCTCCATATAGGCGTCGACTTCATCCCAGGTAGTGAACACGAAGGGAACCGTAATGGCGTCGTATTCAGGCGCATACTGTTGACGCCAGTTACCACCGGTCAAGGAGAGCTGGGTTTGGCCCAGATTTAGCAGCTCCAATACGGCATTCTCACCGCCCAGAGAACCCGCTAAAAAGGGGCGCACTTCAAAGCGGCCTGAGGCCTGCTCTTCTAAATACTCAGCAAAGCGTTCCACCGCGGCGCTTTCCGAGCCGCCTTCGCTCATGGTGTTGTTGACTTGAATTTCGATGGGGTTAGCCAGGACGAACGGCGCCGTCGTTAGCATTCCTAGGGTAGCCAGCGTGGCAAGCAATTGTTTCCGCATGGGATCACTCTCTACGGTTGTCGTTGTTGGGTGTGGTGCCTGGGTAGCTCCTGTCGGCATAGAGCTGATGTCGCTTGTCTGATCTTGAAACAAGCCGCCGAAGGGCTCAAATCGACGTTCGAGAAGGATGACTTCGTCAAATACGATGGCTAGAAACGCCGACATGACGCGCTTTTTGACCGAGGCGCTGGCGGCCATGCGACCAAAGGTGAATGGCCGACCGCCTTCAAAGCTCTCTTTAAAGGCAGGGTTGACGCGTTTCAGCGGCACGTTTCAGCGCCGCCACTCAGGGCATGGTGGCAGCCTGGATATTGACCAGCTTTCACGAAGCGCGAAGCCATGCACAGGTGTTTTTTGCCGCTAGCGCTCGTCGGTTTTCTGGGTGAGGTGGTCGACCAGATGCCGCGCCGTCACGTGAAGCGAGGCGTAGCGGCGCATGCCAATTACCAACTCACGCTGGGCCCAAGGATCGCTGAGTGGAATGCTTTTCAACTGCAAATCGCCCAGGTCGCGGTAGATGGTCTGCTCGGGGAGTACGCCAACACCCATACCGTGGTGAATCATCCGGCAAATGGCGTCAAAGCTACGTACCTGAATGCGCATACGCAGCGCTTTGCCTGCTAGGTTGGCTTGTTCATTCAACAGCGATTGCAAGGAGGCATCCTGCTGCAAGCCGATAAAATCGAAGGCCAGCGCTTCGTTAAAAGCGATGCTTTCACGCTCAGCCAAGGGGTGATCAATGGGCGTCATCAATACGAGACGGTCATGTCGATAAGAGAGCTGCTGAAGGTCAGGCGCTGCCACATGCCCGGCGAAAATACCGATATCGGTCAGCCCGTCACGAACAGCAGCAATGATTTCACTACTGACCCGCTCCTGCAGATCAATCTTGATTTCAGGATAGAGGCGGGAAAAGGCGCTGAGATCCTGAGGGAGAAAAGCGATGATCGCCGAGGTATTGGAGTGGATACGTACATGGCCGCGCACCCCTTCGCCGTACTCACTGAGCTCGGCATGGAGGCGCTCGATGTTATCCAGAATACGCCTAGCGTGGTGCAAAAATGCCTGCCCGGCGGGCGTCAGCTCAACACCGCGCGGGCGACGATATAGTAGCGTGGTACCTACCAGCGCCTCCAGATCACTGATCCGCTTGCTCACCGCGGCGAGCGCTAAATGCTCACGCTCAGCGGCGGCGGTCAAGCGGCCCTCATCTGCCACGGAGATAAACAGCTTAAGAGTGACGAAATCGAAGCGGCGCATGACACATGACTCCCGTAAGACAAGCGCATTATGCTAACGCACCCCTTCGCTAACCACGAACCCTTTGTTACCGATTGCCTAATTGTCGGCCTGTAGTAGCTCACGCATGCTGAACATCAATGATGATAACGACAACTAGAGGAAAGCCTAGATGAACGCTACCGAAGCCCGCCAGCTTCCGCTAAAGAGCTTAAAAGTGCTTGAGCTTGGCCAACTGATTGCAGGGCCTTTCGCCACCAAACTGCTGGGGGAGTTCGGCGCCGACGTGATCAAGATCGAACCGCCCGGCACCGGCGACCCACTTCGCAAATGGCGAATGATAGAGGATGGCACCTCGCTGTGGTGGCATGTGCAAACCCGCAACAAGCGCTCGGTGGCGCTGGATTTAAGAAGCGAAGAGGGTCAGGCCTTAGTGCGAAAGCTCGCCACTGAGGCGGACGTGGTGGTGGAAAACTTCCGCCCCGGCACGCTGGAAAATTGGGGGCTGGGCTGGGAAGCGCTCTCCAAACTCAACCCTCAGCTAATCATGGTGCATATTTCCGGCTACGGGCAAACAGGGCCGTATCGCGATAAGCCCGGTTTTGGCGTGATTGGCGAAGCCATGGGCGGGCTGCGTTACCTCACCGGTCAGCCGGGCGAGCCTTCGGTACGCGTAGGCGTCAGCATTGGTGATTCGCTTTCCGCGCTCTACGCCGTCATCGGCACGTTGTTAGCACTTCAGGAGCGCAACCGCAGCGGCTTGGGCCAAGAGATCGACGTCGCGCTGTATGAGTCGGTGTTTGCGATGATGGAGAGCCTGCTGCCGGAATTCGATGCCAGTGGCCAGGTGCGTGAACCCAGCGGCAGTGCCCTACCCGGCATTACCCCATCCAACGCCTACCGCTGCCAAGGCGGTGATTACGTGCTGATTGCTGGCAATGGCGACAGTATCTTCAAGCGCTTGATGGGCGTGATTGGCCGTGATGATCTCGCCAACGACCCGGACCTGGCCCATAACGATGGGCGTAGTCATCAAGCTGAAATGATTGATGCCGCGATTCAAACCTGGACCGAAGAGCGCCCACGGGATGCCATTTTGCAAGCCCTGGATGATGCCCGCGTTCCCGCAGGCTATCCCTATACCGCAGAAGATATCGCCTTTGATCCCCACTACTTGGCGCGGGAGATGATTCAAACCTTCACTCGCCCCAACGGCAAACCGCTAAAAGTGCCCGGCGTACTGCCCAAGCTTAGCGCTACGCCCGGGCGCATCGGCGACGGCGGCCCCACTCTTGGTCAGCATACCGATGACGTATTGGATGAGCTGGGCATCGATCACGAAACCCGCGCCAAGCTGCGCCAAGCGGGCATCATCTAAGGAGTTTTTATGAAGCAGATAACACCTTGCCCCACCAAAATCGAGATCAACGAAGTCGCTCCCCGGGACGGCCTGCAGATTGAAGCGCGGTTTGTACCAACGGAAGAGAAGATCCGCTGGATCGATGCGCTCTCTAGCACTGGCCTGCGCCGCATCGAAGCAACGTCGTTCACATCGCCTAAAGCGATCCCCAACCTGCGCGATGCCGCTGAAGTGGTGACCGGCATTCAGCGCCGGAAAGGCGTCGATATCACCGTGCTGGTGCCCAACGTAAAAGGCACCGAGCGGGCCCTGGCCTGTCAGGTGGATGAGATCAATCTGGTGATGTCGGCCAGCAATAGCCACGGGCTGGCCAACCTGCGCATGACGCCGGAGCAGTCGCTAGAGCAGTTCGCGGCCATTCTGGACGTCACTAAAGGCAGCGGTGTGTTTATCAACGCCTCGCTTTCCACAACCTTTGGCTGCCCCTTTGAAGGCGAGGTGCCCGAGGCGCGGGTACTGGAACTTGTTGAGAAGCTTATCTACCTTGGTATTCAGGGCGTCACGCTCTGCGACACCACCGGCATGGCCAACCCTGCCCAAGTCAAACGCCTGTGCGAAGCGGTGCTTGAGCGCTGGCCGCAAACGCCGTTCACGCTGCACTTTCACAACACGCGCGGAATGGGCTTAGCCAACGCGCTAGCCGCTTGGCAAGCGGGTATCACCCGTTTCGATGCCTCATTAGGCGGGCTAGGCGGCTGCCCCTTCGCCCCGGGTGCGACGGGCAACGTATGCACCGAGGATCTGGTGCATATGTTCGAATCCATGGGCGTCGATACCGGCGTCGATCTGGATGCCCTGCTTGAAGTCGCCACCACCCTCCCCGACCTTATCGGCCACGATGTGCCGGGGCAGGTGGTTAAAGCGGGCAAATCGACCCGGCGCTATGCGATGCCAGCAGCCCATACCTGATACTCAAAACGGAGAGTTAAGTAACGACGGTAAACTGCCGAAGCAGATTTATGCATTTTTTACAGATGCTACTAACATAAAGATTGGCCTATGAGCCGTACAACATAATTACAATAAGGACAGCCTGTCATGACACTCCCTGTATTAACGCGTCTGACCCTCGCCATTTCCGCCGCCAGCCTTATGTTGACAAGCACCATGAGCGCCGCGGAAGAACAACAAGCCCCTGCCTGGGCGCAAGGGCGCTCGGCCGAAATGGCTGAATCACCTTTAGCGCCTCATGCCACCCCGATGACCACGACTTCAGAAGAAAATATTCCCGTTGATGACATTCGTTTACCGGACGGCTTTAGTGCTGAAGTTTGGGCTCATGGCATGCCCGGAGCAAGGATGATGGCATTGGGCGACGATGGCACTTTGTTCGTAGGCACAAGAAGCATTGGCCGCGTCTATGCCGTGCAGGATAATGGCGAGGAACGTGAACATCAGATCATTGCCGAAGGGCTAACTCAACCCAACGGCCTCGCCTTTAAAGATGGCAGCCTGTACGTTGCCGCGATCAATCGTATCTTGCGTTATGACGATATCGAATCGCAGGTGGCCGATGGCGACATTGCCGAACCCGAAGAGTTAACAGATGCCTTTGGCCTGCCTGATGATCAGCATCATGGGTGGAAGTTTCTCGCTTTCGGCCCCGACGATCGCCTTTACATACCGGTAGGTGCCCCCTGCAACGGCTGCGAAGTGGATGAAGACACCCATGCCACCATCAATAGTTTTGAGCCGGACGGTTCCGATATGCAGGTCGTTGCACGTGGCGTTCGCAATAGCGTTGGCTTCGACTTCCATCCCGAAACAGGTGAACTGTGGTTCACCGACAATAATCAGGATTGGATCAGCGAGCACGGCCCCAATGATGAACTGAATCGTGTAAGCGAGAACGGCGCGTTTTATGGCTTCCCGGTATGTCATGGCGTTGGCGTTGTCGACCCAGCACTGGGCTCAGAAGGAGCCTGTGATGGAGTCACCATGCCGGTAGCGACGATGGATCCCCACAGCGCGCCACTTGGTATGCGCTTCTACGATGGCGAGATGTTCCCAGATGAGTACCAAAACGCCATTTTTATTGCCCGTCGGGGTTCTTGGAATCGTTCACTCAGCGCAGGGTATGACGTTCAGGTAGCTAAAATCTCTGAGGATGGCGAGCGCGCTGGCCTGTCGCCATTCATGGTGGGATTTCACGATCCACGTGAAAACGACTTTTCAGGTCGTCCGGTGGATGTCCTACAGATGCCCGATGGTGCACTACTGGTGGCTGATGAGCAGAACGGTGCAATCTATCGCATCAGCTACGAGACCCCTGACTACAGCGCGGAGTAATCATTATGCCCTTATCCCAGCGCGCGCCCTTGTGGCGCGCACTGCAGGCAATGACGTTTAGCGCACTTGCACTGCCTTTTGCAGCCACTGCAGACGAGACCTCGCCAGCAGCTGGCCTGCCATTGGACGAGCAAGTTCAGTACTGCGGGTCATGCCACGGCAGCGACGGAAATTCGTCTCAGGCCGGTACGCCTTCTCTCGCGGGGCAACCAGCGCTCTCGACCACCAATCAGTTGATCTATTTTCGCGAGCGGCTGCGTCAATCCGAGATAATGACACCTCAGGCGAGAGGTCTCGCTGACGAGGAGATCCAGGCCCTGGCTGATCATTATGCCGACCAGCCGGTTGCTGAGCCCACCGAAGAGCGCGACGCCGACCTAGCGACAAAGGGCCAGGATATCGTCGCGAGTAGAGGGTGCGCCAGTTGCCATGGTTCCGACTATAGCGGCCGCGAACAGATGCCCAGACTCGCCGGGCAGCGTGAGGACTATCTAGCAGGGGCGATGCAGGCCTATCGAGACCGCACCCGTGGCGGCCCCGACACCACCATGATCGACATCATGCGCGGCTTTTCAGATGAAGAGATAGAAGCGATGGCCCATTACCTAGCCCACTTTGAAGAGTGATGAAGTTTCCAACCTGCACTATCAGGCGGCAGGTCCAATCACATGCTTCACTTCAAGGTAGGCGCTTAACCCCCAAGGCCCCAATTCACGCCCAATACCGCTACGCTTGAAGCCGCCCCAGGCGGTTTCGGGTAGCACCAACTGCTCGCTGTTGTACCAGATGCTGCCAGCCTTGAGCTGACGGCCGATGCGTTTTGCCCGCTCAGGGTCGCCGCTGATGACCGTTGCTGCTAGGCCAAAGCTGCTGTCGTTGGCGAGCTGAATGGCTTCGGCTTCGCTTGTCACGCTGCGCGCGCAGAGCACCGGGCCGAAGATCTCCTCTTTCCACAGGCGGCTCTCAAGCGGCACGTCCAGGTAAAGCGTGGGTGCCAGGAAGTAGCCCTGGGTAGGCAGTGTACGATGTTTCGCATCGCGCACGACTGTCAGTCCTTCCTGTTCGGCCAGATCCAAATAGCGTTGCACGGCGTCGCGCTGTTTGGCGCTGGTCAGCGGGCCTAAGTCGGTGCCTTCGGCAAGCGGGTCGCCCAGCGTTAGCGCATCCATTCGCTCTCCAAGCGCGGCATAGAGTGCTTCGGCTATGTCTTCGTGTACCAATAACCGCGATGTCGCAGAGCAGATTTGTCCGGCATTAAAGTAAATGCCCGCCATCACCCAGTCAGCGGCTTGGGCAGGGTCGGCGTCTTCCATCACCAAAATGGGGGATTTACCGCCTAGTTCCAGTGATACGCTCGCGGTGCGGTCGCTTGCCGCCTGCATGACCGCTTCGCCCACGCGATTACTGCCGGTAAAGGAGATTTTATCCACGCCAGGATGGTGGGTGAGCGGTGCGCCAATGCCCTCACCGTCGCCGTTGAGCAAGTTGAGCACACCCGCGGGCAGGGCAATCTCTAAAGCGATTTCTGCTAGCACTAACTCAGGGATCGGTGTCACTTCCGATGGTTTAAGCACCGCGGTACAGCCAGCGGCCAAAGCAGGCGCTAGCTTCCAGGCGCTGGTGACAAGTGGAAAATTCCACGGCGCAATCAGTCCCACCACGCCCACGGGGTCGTGATAGGTGCGCGCTTCAACACCCTCCATTTCAACACTGACTAACTCACCTTGGCGGGCATCCAGCGCTTTAGCCTGCTTGGCGTAGTAGCGGTAGCAGGCAATGGCATCTTCCAGGTCGATCCCCGCCTCCGCCAACGGCTTACCATTGTTGGTCGCTGACAGCGTGGTAATCGAATCAAGGCGGGCTTCCAGTGCATCGGCGAACCCTTCCAAATACTTTGCACGTGCGGCACCACCCAACGCCTGCCAACCAGGCTGCGCCTGCTGGGCGGCTTGTACCGCCGCATCGACGTCGGCTGCGTCCCCAGCGGTTACTTGGGCAATACGCTCTTCGCGGTAAGGGTTCATCACGTCGAGTAGGCGCGTGCCTTTTGAGGGCACCCACTGGTTGTTGATAAATTGCTGGTTGAGTAACTGCATGATGGGATCCTATTCAGAAAATGCGCACGCACGCTGCCAAGCAGCGGCGTCAATTTCAATCAGCAGCGGCCCGTTGGGCTCGCGATTGTCGAGCGCTTTGGCAAGTTCGGCGGGGCTCTCTACCAGCATGCCGGGGCAACCAAAGCCTTCGGCCAGGGTGAGGAAGTTGGGCGCCTGAATATCCACCCCTAAGCGCGCTACGCCGTTTGCGTCCATATAGCGACGGATCTCTTCGTAACCGGCGTTGTGCCACAAAACGATGACGACTGGTAGGCGGGCTTCCACGGCCGTGGCGATTTCCGACAGCGTGAACATCACACCACCATCGCCCACCAGCGCCACCACCGGCAGGTCAGGCTGCGCCAGCTGTGCTCCCAATGCCGCGGGTAACCCATAACCCAAGGTGCCGTAACCGGTAGAGGCATTGAAATAGCGACGTGGTGCAGGCTGGCTGACCAAGTGGTTACCGGCATACACCGGCGCGGTGGAATCGCCTACCAAAATGGCTTCGGGAAGGCAGTTGGCAAGCGTTGTATAGAGGGGCACGAAATCGCTAAATGCAGAATCGTTTGCCAGATCAAGCGCGCCCAACGCTGCAGCGGTTCGCTTAATGCCTTGACGATTGAGCTGCTCTGGGAAGTAGCCAAGCAAAAGCTCCAAACTACGCCCTGCATCGCCCACCAGACCCAGCGTGGTGCGCTGGTTACGCACCAGTTGTTCGGGATCAAGATCAATCCGAATCAGCGTACCGTTGAGGTGGAAACCATCGTCAAAGACAACGTCGTAGTCGGTTTCACCCAGTTCGGTCCCTATCGCTAGGATGACGTCCGCCTTGGCGGCAAGCTCACGAACCGCGGGCAGCGCGGCATTGGCGCCCAAATCCAACGAGTGATCGCGGCCAAGCAACCCTTTGGCATTAATAGTCGTTACCGTGGGGGCATCAAGCTTTTCTACTAATGCTCGCGCTGCTTCAGGCGCTGAAACGCAGCCACCGCCCAATAGCACCAGGGGCTGCTTCGCTGCTTTTAGCAAACGAGCCGCCTCGGCAAGCCCTTCCGGGTCGGGGGCAGCTCGGTAAAGTGTCGGCGCTTGCCAGCTAGCTGGCACGCTGACCGGCGCATTGAACAGATCGATGGGGATTTCGATATGCACCGGGCCTGGGCGCGCCCCATTGAAAACGGCAAAGGCGCGGGCCAACACCTCGGGCAGTGTATTGGCATCCAGCAGCGTGTGGCTAAAGCGCGCCACACCGCTGATCATCTGCTGCTGGCTGGGCAATTCGTGCAGCCGCCCCTGCCCTAGGCCCAAGGTATCGCGGCGGTTCACGCTGGAAATCACCAGCATGGGGATGGAGTCCGCCAGGGCTTGGCCCATGGCGGTGGCAATGTTGGTCATGCCTGGGCCGGTGATAATCAGGCACACGCCAGGCTTACCGCTGGCGCGGGCATAGCCGTCGGCCATAAACCCGGCGCCCTGCTCATGGCGCGGCGTTATATGCTGCACATCGCTGCCTTCCAGCCCGCGATAAAGCTCTACTGTATGGACACCGGGAATGCCAAACAGCGACCGCACGCCGTACGTATCGCGCAGCAGGTGGATCAGCAGTTCGGCGCAGGTCATTGTCGTTGACGCTTTCATGCATGACCCCTTAGAAGAAAAACGTGTGGGCCATGAAGGCGATGATCGGCAGCGTAATCGCAGTACGCAGCAGGAACACAACGGCCAGCTCCCAGAACTTGATAGGAATCTTTGACTTGAGCAGCAGCGCACCGATCTCAGACATATAGACCAACTGCGTCATAGAGAGGCAGGCAATCACGAACCGGGTCAGCTCGCTTTCAATGTTGGTGGCCAGCACCGCTGGCAGGAACATATCGGCAAAGCCTACCAACGTTGCAGGAGCAGCCGCCTGGGCTTCAGGAATACGCAGCAGCTCCAGCACCGGCACCATGGGATAAGAGAGCCAGGTAAACAGCGGTGTAAATTCGGCCAGGATCAGCGCGACGGTACCAATCGCGAACACCAGCGGCAGCAGCGTAAGGAAAATATCGATCACGTTGAGCAGGGCCAAACGCGCCAACTCTTTAGGGCCCGGAGCACCAGCGGCACGACGGGTTGCCTGCAGTAAGCTATAGCGGAACAGGCCCACGTTGTCGGTGCGCTCTTCGCTAAGCTGACAGCCTACCGGCTCGTAATACGCATTGGATTTGCGCGACAGCGGTGGGATACGCGAAACGATGACAGCCGCAACCAACCCCGAGACCACCACCGTGAAGTAGAACTGCACGAAGAGATGATTGATCTCGACGAAGTTCGTGACCAGCAGGCTGAAAGCGATAGACGCGACGGAGAAGTTAGTCGCAATGACCGAGGCCTCGCGGCCATTATAGTAGCCCTGCTCATACTGTTGTGCAGTGATCAATACGCCCACGGTGCCCGAGCCCATCCATGAAGCGGTGGCATCAATGGCACTGCGCCCTGGCAGGTTAAAGATCACCCGAAACGGCTTGCGCACCATGGTGCCAATAAACTCCATAAAGCCGAACTCGACCAAAAAGGGCAGCAGTAGCGCGGCAAAGAAAAAGAACGTCAGCAACACCGGTGCCAGGTCGTTAAGCATTACGCCACCCGTGTAAGAGGCGGTGACGAACTCAGGACCAACCTGGAAAAACGTCATAATGACAAAGATAGCGCCCAAGATACGCATCGCGACCCAGATGGCACCCACATCGAACATGTCCTTGAAGTGCCCATCCTTTGCCCAGGCAGGCCTGGCCAGCTTGACGTATAACGTCACCACTACCGATAAACAAAGCACGAACATGGCGATTGCAGGCAGCGCTGAGCCCAACAGGGCCTGCAGACCATCGGCCATCATCCCCATGCCAATATTGATCGAGTCCCCAACCTGGAAAGGGACCAAAAACAGCAGTACCCCAATGATGGAGGGAATCAGAAATTTCAGTAAGTGCGCGGGAGGTATCGGTGCCGACGGGCTCGGCTGTTCCGATTTTACGTTGCTATACGACATAGGGTTCACCTATTGGAAGTGATTATTGGAGGTGGGCTAGCGGCGTCCTAGCAGGAAGTAGACCTTCCTGCCATCTGTCTTTTTTATTAGCGCCTTGTTAGATCGGCGCTTTTTAAATCAAAACTGTCTGACCATCGGCTTAATCGCCACGCTTCACGCCTGGCAGGACGCAGAGCATTTCATAAAGCAGCGTGGCGCCCATTAACGCCGTGTTGCCGCTGGGGTCATAGGGGGGCGAGACTTCAACCAAGTCACCGCCGACGATGTTCAACCCCGCCGCGCCGCGAACAATCTCAAGCCCTTGGGCAGAGGTCAGGCCGCCCATTTCCACCGTGCCGGTGCCGGGCGCGACCGAGGGGTCCAGTCCATCGATATCGAAACTGATATACACTGGGATATCGCCCATCTTTTCGCGCACTTCAGCCATCAGCGGTGTCAGCGAGTGATGCCAGCACTCCTCAGCCTGCACCACACGGAAGCCCTGCTCGCGACACCAGTCGAAATCCTCAGGGGCGTAACCGGTCCCGCGCAGACCGATTTGCACGACTTTGTTGTGGGCCAGCAGCCCCTCCTCCTGGGCACGACGAAACGGCGTCCCGTGGGCAATCGGCTCGCCAAACATATGCTCGTTCACATCGGCGTGGGCATCGATATGAATCAGCCCCACCGGGCCGTGCTTTTTGGCCATCGCGCGCAGAATCGGTAGCGTCAGCGTGTGCTCGCCGCCTAGCGTCAGCGGAATACAGTCATGCTTTAACACGTCGTCGTAAAAGGCCGTGATGATGTCGACGCTTTTGGGCAGGTGGAACGTATTAATAGGTACGTCGCCGATATCGGCTACCTGGAGGCTTTCAAACGGTGCGGCGCCGGTGGCCATGTTGTAGGGGCGAAGCATGCGCGACTCATCGCGAATTTGCCGCGGCCCAAGGCGCGTGCCAGGGCGGTTCGAAGTACCGATATCCATGGGGATACCAATAAAGGCGGCATCCAGCCCTTGGGCGTTCTCTTGCGTCGGCAGGCGCATCATGGTGGCGGGGCCTGCAAAGCGCGGCATGGTGTTGCCGCCCAGCGGCTGATTAAACTCTGACATCGTTATCTCCTTGGATTTATTTTGGCGTTGAGGCACGGCTGATCCATGCTGCCTAGTTGAGTTCTTTGTCTTCTTGGTTTTTTTGTCCTCTAAGACATTGCACAGAACGTGCCAACCCTGCGCTAGCGATAAACCGGTAGGATTACGGGCAAAACGATGCAAAAATGCATCAAAGAAGCACCTCGTCGATTCACAAATGAATCAATCATTCATTTGTGAATCGCCTAGGCAAGGCTGGCTGCCGTGAGAGGGATGGCGTGAGAGAGACACAATGAGTGAAATAGACAAGCACGTACTGCAAACCATCGTAGAAACCGCCAACGACCACTTCTTTATCGTCAGTGGCGATGGGCAGATCGTGGATGTCAGCCCAGGTGCCGAAGCGGTTTATGGAGTATCGCGTGAAGAGCTGCTTTCCAGCAGCGTTCAACAGCTACAGGCGGCTGGGGTATTAAAGCCCTCCATTACCATGGAAGTGATGCGCACTCGCCGGCCCGCGCAATTGATGCAAATCACCGGCACAGGCCGCCGCGTCATTGCAGAAGCTTATCCGGTGTTCGTGAATGGCAAGCTGGAACGCATTATCAGTCGCTCGCGGGATTTAACCGACCTCCAGTTGCTGCAAGACGAATACGCGCTGCTCCAAAAACGCTTTAGCGAACACCTAAAGCGCAGCCATGCCGCGCCGGATGCCGAAGAGCAGGCGTTAGATGACGCCCTGGATAACCTGCAGGTCAGAAGCCATGTGATGCGGGAAATTGCCCTACTGCTCAAGCGAGTCGCCCCTTCAGACGCCAATGTGCTGATGTTGGGTGAGTCCGGCGTGGGCAAGACCCCTTTTGCCAAACAGCTACATCGCTGGAGCCAGCGCCATAACGGCCCTTTTATCGACGTCAATTGCGCGGCGATTCCTGAAAACCTGTTCGAGTCCGAAATGTTTGGCTATCAGCCCGGCGCGTTTAGCGGTGCGGCACGGCAAGGTAAAGCCGGGTTATTGGAGCAGGCTGAAGGGGGCACGCTGTTCCTTGATGAAATCGGCGAGCTGCCGCTGCTGATGCAAACCAAGCTGCTCAAAGTCATTCAGGATGGCAGCCTGACCCGCTTGGGCGATACGCGCTCGCGCCGGGTCGATTTCCGCTTAGTGGTGGCGACCAATCAGGACCTGGGCAAACAGGTGGAAGCCGGGCTATTTCGCTTGGATCTTTACTACCGTCTCAACGTGATCCCAGTCACCCTTCCGCCGCTCCGCGACCGCCGCGAGGATATCCCCGACTTGGTCGAGGCGTGCTTAAAACGGCTGAATCAGCGCTATGGACGGCAAAAAATTCTCGGCAATCAGGTGTGGTCGACCCTCATGGGCAGCGACTGGCCGGGAAATGTTCGCGAGCTGGAAAACTGGCTGGAGCGGGCCTGGCTCTCAAGTTCCACCGATCAAATTGAAGCTCCTACCGGTCAGGCCCAGGCCGAACAGCGCGCCGACAGCTTGCCGAGTGGCTCCCCCGCACCGCTGGTAGCGCCGCTTGCGCCGGAAGAGAACCTCAAACAGTACCTCGAGCGCTTGGAGTGTGAAGCGCTGCAAGCGCTATGCCATACACTCCCCAGCACCTACGCCATCGCCGAACGGCTGGGCATCAGCCAATCCAGCGTGGTGCGCAGGCTGCAGCGCTACGGCATCAAAATCACCAAGTGAATTTTTCGCTTGACACGCGTTTGTTATATAAGTGTCATACAACGGCAACACCTTCAACACAAGCTGACCTAATAACAACCAACAGCCGGTGATGTGTGTGCTATGTCTAATCAATCGCGTATCCGCCTGGAACGCGTCACCAAACGTTGGGACGCGACCACTGCTGTCAATGACATCTCCTTCGATGTCACGCCTGGGCAATTCGTCATTCTGCTGGGCCCTTCGGGCTGTGGAAAATCAACCACGCTGCGCATGATCGCAGGCTTGGAAGAAGCCAGCAGCGGACGTATTCATATCGGCGAGCGCGACGTCACGCGGCTGCCGCCCGGTGACCGTGGGCTGAGCATGGTGTTTCAGTCCTATGCCCTGTTTCCGCATTTAAGCGTTGCCGACAACATCGTCTTTGGCCTGCGCAGCCGCAAGGTGCCCAAAGCCGAACAGCGCGAACGGCTTGCCAGAGTCGCCGAATTGGTCGATCTCACCGATTACCTGGATCGCAAACCTGCCAAGCTTTCCGGTGGGCAGCGCCAGCGAGTAGCCCTGGCACGCTCGATTATCTCCGAACATCCCATTTGCCTGATGGACGAGCCACTCTCCAATCTGGATGCCCGACTGCGCAGCGACATGCGCCGGGAAATCAAAGCACTCCAAAGTCGCCTAAACATGACGGTGATTTACGTCACCCACGATCAGGTCGAAGCCATGAGCATGGGCGACCGCGTCATTCTGATGCAACACGGCAAAATCGTGCAGGACGGTACGCCCGACGAGCTTTATAACCGCCCCGCCAGCGCCTTCGCCGCCAGCTTTATTGGTAGCCCAGCGATGAATTTGCTGCCGTTGGTGGCCGGTGAGACTGGCGCCGTCATCGAAGGTGAGCCGAGCACGCCGGTGGCCCCCATGGAGGCTGCCGGTGGCCACTTGGGCGTGCGCCCAGAAGATATTGAGCTACGGCCAGCGGCATCGCCAGGCGTACCCGCCACCGTAGTCAGTGAAGAGTACTTGGGGGCAGATACCATTGCCTACGTGGAGGTAGGCTTGCATACCCTGCGCGTTCGACTAAGCGGCAAACCGCTATTGACTGGCCAGCCCTGCAGCCTCTTTTGGGCGTCCAAGAACATACACCTTTTCGATGCTAATGGCCTGCGGCGCGATGACATACCACTAAGCGATTTCGCGCCGCCAATCCGCAGCATTCCTCGCCCACCGGCGGTGGGCTCTTTCCAACACTGATCGCTTTTCAACCTTGATTCAGTCCTGATACTTGTGGAGTCTTTTATGCGTGCGCGGATCCCTTTTGCGATGACGGCCCTGGCAGCGGGCTTATTAAGTGCCGCTCAGGTTAACGCTGATAGCGTCGATCTGACCATGTACTACCCGGTCTCGGTGGGCGGGGCGCTCACCGATGTGGTGGACAACCTAGTCATGGAGTTTGAAAGCGAACACCCCGATATCAACGTCGAAGCGATCTACGCCGGTAACTACGACGACACCCGCGTACGCGCCATGTCGGCCATGGAAGCCGGCGACACGTCGCAACTGTCGGTCATGTTTTCCATCGATCTGTATGAGCTGATCGAACAAAACGCCATCGTGGCTTTCGATGACCTAATCGAAACCGACGAGGAGCGCGAATGGCTGGATAGCTTCTACCCCGGCCTGATGGAAAACGGCCAGTTGGATGGCAAAACCTACGGCATCCCCTTCCAGCGTTCCACCATCGTACTATTCTGGAATAAAGACGCTTTTGAAGCCGCTGGCCTAGATCCCGAAACACCGCCTGAAAACTGGGAAGAGATGGCCGAGATGGCCGCTACTGTTCGGGAAGCCTCCAACGGCGAACAGTGGGGCGTGATGGTGCCCTCTACCGGCTACCCCTACTGGATGTTCCAGGCCTTTGCGTTTCAGAACGGCCATCGCTTAATGAGCGAAGATGGCACCGAGGTCTACTTTGACGACCCCGCCGCAGTGGAAGCGCTGGAGTACTGGGTATCGCTGGCTGACGAGCATAACGCCATGCCCGATGGCACCATTGAGTGGGGCACGCTGCGCCAGAACTTCCTAGAGCAGTCAACCGCCATGATGTGGCACACCACCGGCAACCTGACCGCCGTGCGCAGCGAAGCTGATTTTGACTTTGGCGTTGCCATGCTGCCGATGAAAACCCAGCGCGGCAGCCCCACTGGCGGCGGCAATTTCTACATCTTTGAAGATGCCAGCGAAGACGAGCAGCGCGCGGCGATGACCTTCATTCGCTGGATGACCGCGCCCGAGCGTGCCGCGGCCTGGTCGATCGAAACCGGCTATATGGGCGTTAGCCCCGCTGCCTACGAAACCGATGCACTGAAAAGCTATGTGGAAGAGTTCGCGCCTGCAGCCGTGGCCCGCGACCAGCTTGAGCACGGCACTGCCGAGCTTTCTACCTACCAAGGTGGCCGGGTGCGCCGCGCACTGGATAACGCCGTACAAGCAGCCCTGACTGGCCAACTGACGCCAGAAGAAGCGCTAAGCCAAGCGCAGCAAGAAGCCGATAGCGTGCTGCGCCGCTACGCCCGTTAATCGTTAGAATTTTACTGTTCGCCGGGGCTCGCCCCGGCTTCTTTCACTTGCGGTGTGCCATCATGTCTTTAACCGCCTACCATAAAATGCAGCTTTACGGCGCGCTACTGTTGTTACCGGCGGCGGTACTGCTGACGACTTTCGCTTACCTTCCGACCATCACGACGGTGATCAACAGCCTGTTTTTACCCGGCTTTCGCGGCGCCCCCACTGAATTTGTCGGGTTGGAAAACTATCAGGTATTGTTCGATGACCCGACGTTTTGGAAAGTAGCGCGCAACAACTTAATCTACGCCGTCGGGACGATCCCCACCTCTATCGCGCTGGCCTTATGCATGGCGCTATTCGTTAACGGCAAACTGCGCGGGCGCGGCGTTGTGCGCATGGCCTACTTTACGCCGACCATCCTGCCGATGATCGCCGCGGCCAATATCTGGATGTTTTTCTACGCACCGCAGATTGGCCTATTCAATCAACTGCTCGGTATCCTCGGGTTTTCCGGCGTCAATTGGCTCGGTGATCCCAGCGTTGCACTGGGCTCCGTGATTGCGATGTCGGTGTGGAAAGAGGCCGGCTTTTTTATGATCTTCTACTTGGCGGCGCTGCAAAGTATGCCACCCGAGCTAAAAGAGGCATCCGACCTTGAAGGTACCAGCCGCTGGAGTTTTTTTTGGCGGATCACCTTCCCACTATTGATGCCCACCACGCTGTTCGTGCTCATCAATGCTCTGATTAACGCGGTAAGGGTGGTGGACCACCTGTTCATTTTGACCAAAGGTGGCCCGAATAACGCCACCAATCTGCTGCTCTACTACGTCTACGAGAACGCCTTTTCATTTTTTGACGGCACCACGGCCGCCACCATTACGGTGGTTATTCTGCTGGTACTCGCCGTCGTCGCCACGCTTAAGTTCACGATTCTAGATCGTAGGACGCACTACCAATGAAGTCGATGACACCCTATGCCCCCCGCGCCCGTTTCGTCTCCATTCCATCACTGGAAACCGTGGCCGCGTGGCTGCTGGCGATTATTTGGATTTTTCCGCTGCTGTATGCCTTTTGGGCCGCCTTCCACCCCAGCGAGTTTATGGTGAATTTCGAACTTTTCGCCCCGCTGACGCTGGAGAACTTCGCCAACGCCTGGTCACAAGCGCCCTTTGCTCGCTACTACCTGAATACCTTCGCCCTGGTGACGGGGGTAGTGATCGGTCAGTTTGTGGTCTGCACCCTGGCGGCGTTTGCCTTTGCGCGCTTCCCGATTCCCGGCAAGAACGTTCTGTTTATGCTGGTGCTGATTCAGCTGTTTGTGTTCCCCGAAGTGCTGATTGTCGAGAACTACCGCATCGCCAGTGAGCTGGGGCTGATCAACACCATTACCGGGATTGGCCTGCCCTATGTAGCCAGCGCCCTGGGTATTTTTCTGCTTCGCCAAACCTTTAAAACCATTCCAAGGGAGCTGGAAGACGCCGCCCGCATCGAAGGCTGCAACTGGCTGGAAATTTTGTGGAAGGTTTACGTACCGCTCGCCAAGCCCACCTACCTGGCTTATGGGCTGGTCTCGATTAGCCACCACTGGAACAACTTTATCTGGCCATTAGTGGTGACCAACTCGGTAGAGAGCCGCCCGCTCACGGTAGGGTTAGGGGTCTTTTCCGCGCCCGAAACCGGCGTTAACTGGGCGACCGTCAGTGCCGCCACCCTGCTCAGTATCGCCCCGCTGCTGGTCGCCTTTCTGCTGTTCCAACGCCAGTTCGTACAATCATTTTTACGGGCGGGGATTCGCTAGGCCAACTCCCTTGAATTTTCGTGCGACAATTCGCTCTCAAGCAAGAGACAAGGAGAGCATTGATGCACGGCGACGCGGCAGCCCTCAAGGTACTGCAGGAGGTATTTGGCTACGACAGCTTTCGCGGCCCGCAGCAGGCGATCATTGAGCATGTGATCGCCGGTGGTGATGCGCTGGTGCTGATGCCTACCGGCGGAGGCAAGTCGCTGTGTTATCAGATCCCGGCGCTGCTGCGCGAAGGCACCGCCATTGTAGTCTCGCCGCTGATAGCGCTGATGCAGGATCAGGTGGCAGCGCTTAAGCAGAACGGGGTTAGGGCGGACTACCTCAACTCCAGCCTCGACTATCACGAGGCAGTCGAGGTAGAGAATCGGCTACGGGCAGGCGAGCTGGATCTTTTATATGTCGCGCCCGAGCGGCTGGCCACGGCGCGTATGCAGATGCTGCTGGAACAGACCCGGATTGCGCTGTTCGCCATTGATGAAGCTCACTGCGTCTCCCAGTGGGGCCACGATTTCCGCCCGGAGTATCGCCAGCTTTCCCACCTGCATCAGCGTTTCCCCCAGGTGCCGCGCATTGCACTGACCGCCACTGCCGATGTGCCCACCCGGGGCGATATCATGGAGCATTTACAGCTCCAGAAAGCGGCGCTTTACAACAGCGGCTTTGACCGCCCCAACATTCGCTACCATATCGCTGAAAATCAGGGTAACGCCAAGGAACAGCTGCTGCGCTTTATCCGCGAGCACCACGACGGCGAAGCGGGCATCGTTTACTGCCTTTCCCGGCGCAAGGTGGAGGAGACCGCCGCCTGGCTGGAGCGTCAGGGGCTGACTGCACTGCCCTACCACGCAGGGCTTCCCCCCGAGCAGCGCCAGCAGCATCAGACCCGCTTTCTACGTGAAGATGGGGTGGTCGTCGTCGCCACCATCGCTTTCGGCATGGGCATCGACAAGCCGGACGTGCGCTTTGTCGCTCACCTTAATCTGCCCAAAAGCATCGAAGCCTACTACCAGGAGACCGGTCGCGCCGGACGTGACGGCCTCCCCGCCGATGCCTGGATGGCCTACGGGCTTCAGGACGTGATCACCCTGCGCCAGATGCAGCAGGACTCCAGCGCCGCTGACCAGCAAAAGCGCATCGAGCAACAAAAGCTAGATGCCATGCTGGGGCTGTGCGAGATCATCAGCTGTCGCCGCCAGGCGCTTTTGCACTACTTTGGCGATCACCTGGACGCCCCTTGCGGCAACTGCGATAACTGCCTGACTCCGCCCGAAACCTGGGAGGCCACCGTGGCGGCGCAAAAGGCACTGTCGTGCGTCTACCGCACCGAACAGCGCTTCGGCGTGACCTACCTGGTGGATGTGTTGCTAGGCAAAAGTAATGAACGTATCGCCCGCTTTGGCCACGACCGCCTCAGCACCTTCGGCATCGGCAAAGACCTCACGGCCAGCGAATGGAAAGCGCTCTTTCGCCAACTGATTGCCAGCGGTTTTTTGAGCGTGGATATGGAGGGGCATGGCGGCATTAAGCTCACCGCCAATGCCAAGCCGGTGCTGCGCGGCGAGCAGACACTCACCCTGCGCAAACCCCTCAAGACCAAGGCCACTCGACGAGGAAACAAAGGCGCTTCTGCCCCCCAGGGCCACGGCCCGCTGTGGGAAGCTCTACGCCAGCACCGCCGTGAACTGGCCGAAGCCCAGGGCGTGCCAGCCTATGTTATCTTCCACGATGCCACCCTGGCTGAACTGGTCGAGCAGAACCCCCAGAGCCTAACGGCACTGGGCAATATCTCCGGCATCGGTGCACGCAAGCTGGCAGATTACGGCGAGGGCTTTCTGGCCGTCATTCTGGCGCATCAGCAAACCGAGCCAAACAGCTAACACCCGCCTGAGACGTTAGCGACTCACCAGGATGAGTGCTGTCACGCTACTCGGCATCGCGCCGCTCATGATCCCAATACGGTTGCTCACCTATCTTTGCGAACAAATATTCTAAAAAGGCGGCCACTTTTTGTGAGCGAAGGCGATTTTCAGGGTAGATAGCATGAATGCCTTCGCGCGTCGCTTCGCCGAGGGCTTCATAGGTTTCTAGGATGGGCGTTAGGCCGCCAGCGCGCAGCGCATCAAATAGCAGCCAGGTAGGGAATACCACAATACCTTGTCCTTGCAGAGCGGCTTCCACAAGGCTTTCGGCATTGTTACTCGAGAGATTGCCTTTGACCGAGTAGCGTTGTGCTAACGGATCGCCTGGGGCCTTGAAATACCACGGCTGCACGCCCCTCGTTCCCTTATAAACCAGGCAATTATGGTTACTCAACTGTTCTGGATGAAGCGGCGCGCTGTGTCGCTTTAAATACGCGGGGGCCGCGCAAGCGACAAAGCGCTGGGTCGCCAACTGCCGTGCTACCAGGCTTGAATCCCCCAGCGACCCCACGCGAATCACGACATCCGCGCCCTCTTGCACCGGGTCGATAAACGCATCGCTCAACGTTAGCTCTACTTCCACGGCCGGGTTGGCTTGCTGAAAGCTCGCCAATAAAGGCGCTATGTGGCGACGCCCAAACGCCACCGGGGCATTCAAACGCAGTAGCCCCTGCGGTTCTCTGGCACCGCTGACCACTTGTTCGGTGGCGGCATCCAAACTTTCCAGTACTCGCTTTACTTCCTGAAAGTAGCGCTCACCCGCATCGGTCAGCCTTACCGCCCGGGTGTGGCGGTAGAGCAAACGCTGACCCAGCGAACGTTCCAATCCGGCGATATGCCGCGAGACGGACGAAGCCGGTAGGTCGAAATAGCGCGCGGCATCGGCGAAGCTGCCACTTGCAGCCACTCGCACAAAAAGGCGCAACGCTAACAGGCGAAGCGAGTTGTCCAAAGTGCAATAGTCCTTTGCAGTTTTAACGCATTGTAGCAATAACGCTTACTCTCTACAGTACGCGCTTCTTTTACTTAGCGGAGCCACCTATGCGTCATGCACTTATTCTGCTCGGCGTACTCATCGCCGGGATGGGGCTGTCGGTCGAAGCCGGTTTGCTTGGCCCTCTGGGTGAGCAGGTTGGGCATTTATCGGCCACGTTGTCGATTTTTATGGTGGGCGCGCTCCTGCTCTCGTTAGCACTGGTGTTTTCGCCAAAGCGCCACTTAGGCACCCTCTTCAAGCAACCTCGTTGGCTGTTAACGGGCGGTATCCTAGGCCCGATCTACGTCATTGTGTTGACGCTTGCAACACCATTGGTGGGAGTGGGCATGACCATGGTGGGCATTTTGTGCGGGCAAGTCGCGGCTAGCGTTGCCATCGACCACTTTGGCTGGCTGGGAAGCGAGCAGCGTAAAGTCGACGGCTACCGTGTTGGTGCCTTAGTGATGATTCTTGCCGCCCTGTGGTTAATGTAACGGCTAACGTATTAAGGAGCTAAACCATGCTACTCCCTCTTATCTTTATCTTACTGCTCGTGGGCGGCGCGGTGCTGGCAGCCCAGTCCTCCATCAATGGTCGGTTAGGGGCTAAAACAGGCGTCATCGAGAGCGCCTGGCTGACCTTTATAATGGGCGCTGTCCTGACCTTCTTACTGATGTTCTTTTTTGAGCCCACCCAACAAGCCACGCTTTTCAGCGTACCCAAATGGCAGTTAACCGGCGCATTGTTTGGCGTGGTCTATATGTTGGCGATCGTCTTTGCCGTACCCCGAGTGGGCACGGCGGCGGCCACGGTGGCTGTCATTTCTGGCCAACTGCTAATGAGCCTGCTGATTGATCATTTCGGCTGGTTGAGCAATGCAGTCCGCCCGTTAGATGCTTCACGCTATGTCGCTATGGCGCTGCTCATCGGTGCTATTGGCTTAATCTACCTTAGCCACCAGCAGCGTCAGCATCGGATGGTGAACCAGCCAAGTTAACCATATGAATGACGTTGCGCCCCTGCCGCTTGGCTTCATAAAGCGCTCGATCCGCCGTCGATAATAAGTCGGCAGGGGTAAGCTCATCGGTTGGGCAAAGCACGGCTACACCCACGCTGACGGTAATATAGGCCTGGTGGGAGACACCAAAATTAGGAATGCACAAGGCTTCTACACTAGCGCGAGTACGTTCTGCGGCGACGTATGTCGCCTCGCTCGAGGCATTCACCATTAGCACCACGAACTCTTCACCGCCAAGGCGCACTACTAAATCGGCGTCGCGGCTATTATCGTGCATGGCCTTGGCCACCTGCTGTAAGCAGATGTCTCCTTGAGGGTGCCCATAAAAGTCGTTGTAAGCTTTAAAATGATCGATATCGATCACCATCAGCCCCATACACGTCCCTTTATCGATGGCCTCTTTCCAACGCACAGGTAACACCGTATCCAACTGGCGGCGGTTGGCGAGGTTGGTTAATGGGTCGGTGATCGATAACTGAGAGAGCTTTTGGTTATCTTTTAAGTAGTAGCCAGCGCGGATTTTCTCTTTCAGCACATGCAAGTAAGAGGTTCGCTCACTGAGCTCAAAACGGTAATTCGCGACAAGGCTAGAAATCCCCATCGCGATAATCGTAAAGATCGCCAGCCGCTTGGCTTCAACGGGCATGGGCTCATAAGGCAACACAAAGGCCAAGATGATGACGATGCTCGCCGCGGAGGAGGCACAGGCATAGCTGAACCGTAGCGAATAAACAATGTTACCCACCAACAAAATCAATCCATACGTAAAAACATCCAAGTACGAATAGGGAGCTATAGACTTAGAAAAAATAAGGCAAGAGAGTATCGTGGCAACGATCACGGTACTCGCCATCATGGTTTCACGCAGCACCGGCGATACCCCATGATACACCCACCACAAAATTGGCAAACCAAAGGGAAGCATTACGCCCATGCGCAGTTGAACGGCGGTAGCAAAGGTCTCAGGGCGAAAGCTATAGTCATTGATTAAAAAGAGGCAATAGATAATCGCTGAGATCACCCCTGCCAACACCATATTGCGGCTGCGCTGACGCTGGGTATCTACTTCGAACCGCGCTTCAACGTCCTCAGCAAAGCGTAATCGGCAATGCGCGCCATCCAACTCATCCTCGACAGCTTTCAGCAGTGCATCATTGATCATTAAGCTCCCTCAACTGCTGATCTATTACTAATAACCTTTACGCAGCATTAATCAATACTAAAAAATCAGCTTTCCCTTTGCCTGTAGTGATAGTGTGCCACACTAACGTTTAGTTAAAATCAATATTGCTTTAAATATTAAACGATAACTTACCAATACATTTTTTAAATAATAGTTACACAAGGAGGCGGTGAATGCGGCGCGAGCAGAACCCACAAACCCGCGATTGGACGTTTACCATCGGCCACAAAGAGCTAGTGGTGCATCAGCGCTATGAGGTGCTGAGCATCCTCAATGATTTTTTATTGGGCTTGGCCGCAGAAACTGAGTGCA
>NZ_DFBS01000008.1 GCF_002366715.1 Halomonas sp. UBA3074
GCCAAATTCACTATGCCACTACAAGGCCACTTGATTAGCCACGTAAACGATGCTTCAGGGCAGTACGATGATCCCTATTGGCGTCTCCGCTCGCCTTGCCTCACGTGATTAATAAGTATGTTGTTTTGCGTTGGGTGTAACAGCAAACGTGAGGCGGTTCGTTATTTTCGGTCTAAGAGCTTCATAATTATCAGCTAGTAACCATATCTCAAAATCCTGCTCTCAATGCCCTATCAGCAGACATAGCAGGCTATCTTTATTGATCTGCGTTGACACCTAAGCCTGTAAATCTCATTAATTTGTTGTAGGGTTTGGAAATTGACTGTGCCGAAATGGCATAATGCCTCTTTTAACGCGCTATGAAAATAAATTTCAAAACGCTATTGACAACAATCAAATAACGAAACGCCAAAAGGAGGCAGTGCTATCAAAATATACATACCTCGAGTGATATTCGATACCGAATGCTACTTAGGTACAGTTGTCATCAATCTATGGGCATGTAACTACCGATGACATCGTTAGTTCTTTTACGCTGTTCGGCTCAACGAAAAGCAAGGGCTATCGCATCTAGCATGCTAATAGGCTGCTTTTTGCTGGCCAATTCTCATGCCATTGCTAGAGAGCCAGCTGTTTTTTTGGTTGCCAACCCAGATGTAACGATCAACTTATTAAACCGTGATACTGTCCGGGCCATCTTTGCTATGCGTCAGCGCACTTGGCCGAATGGAGAAGCAGCACGGGTATTTGTGTTAGGAAGTAATAACCCTATACATGCTCGTTTTACCAAAGAACATTTATCAGTTTACCCACATCAACTGCAGCTAGCCTGGGACCGCATGGTCTTTTCGGGCACCGGGCAAGCCCCTGATCGCGTAAGCAATCAATTAGAGATGCGCGATAGGATCGCCAGCACTCCTGGGGCTTTAGGATATCTTGAAAGGGAGTATCTGGATGATAGTGTCCAAGTCATTTCGATGGATTGAATCTCACCTATTAACTATTGCAGTGGGCATATTAACCGTCAGCTTTTCGATCCCAGCGCAAAGCAATAACAATACAATTGACACTCTTCAAGCTCATGGCTTTCTAAGTCAAGCATTGATCATTTCTGAAGAAAATGACTTCTTTGGGCCAAGTAGCCAAGACACAGGTAGCTTTGAATACACGGAAATAGGGCTAAATGTATCGATAAGACCCCATCAAGACGTTTTGTTGGCGGCTCAATTGCTTAGCCGCCGGGCCGGGGGCGACCATAGTGATGCCCTGCCCGAACTAGATTACGGGCTAATTGATTACCAAATGATATCTAATCAGCAGCGCACCTTTGGAATGCAGCTAGGAAGGTTCAAAAACCCCTTTGGTTTTTATAATCAGACTCGCGATGTTGCTTTTACTCGTCCTAGTATTTTATTGCCTCAATCCATTTATTTTGATCGTACACGCTCATTAGGTTTATCGGGAGATGGAATAAGTTTATATCACGAGGAAAGATTATCAAACGGAACTTTGCGGACTCAGATAGGCATTGGGCAAGCTCATGCGGGTGAAGACTTGCAAAGTACGCTCCGGCTAGAAGATGTACCAGGCACGCTTGATGCGGGGCAATCTGCGATAGGTCAAATCCGTTATGAGCATGACGGAGGCCGTATTATTGCCGCCCTGAGTGCAGCGCAGGCAAAAGCCCGCTTTGAGTCAAGAGTCTCAGCGCAGACTGACGTCTCTTTTCGGTTTCGACCCGTTGTATTGTCATTACAATACAACGAAGAACTTTGGAGCTTAACGAGTGAGTTCGCGCTGAGACCTACCAAATTGGGGGGTGTGGAAAATCGCTGGGTTAATGATGTAACGGGTGAAAGCTGGTATGTCCAGTATGCACGACGTTTTGCGAGCGAATGGCAATGGCTAGTGCGTTACGATAGCCTCACCACTAACCGCGCAGACAGAAACGGTAAGTCCTTTGAAGATAGTACGGGAGGCACCATCCCAGCACACACCCAGTTTGCAGATGATCTTACTTTTGGTCTCCAGTGGACCCCGCATCCACAGGTAATGCTGGCAGGAGAATATCACCACATTAATGGCACTGGGTGGCTCCCCATCCAGGATAATCCTGTTTCATCAGAAACTAGCCAGCGTTGGGATATGTGGCTATTTCAGCTATCGCTGCGTTTCTGACGCTTTTACTCGATCCTGGCTAGGATGCTACTGCGATGAAAAAATATTCTCTTTTTCGAATGCCTCAGCGCCTTAGCCTTACTTGGCGTGTCATCGCTTTAAGTAGCCTGCTGCTCCTGGCATTAGTCAGTCTATTTACGCTCTTAGGTCATGAAAACCTTACTCGACAGTTTCAGGAAAGTCGCCACCAGCACCATGAGCGCCAGCAACGAGAGATCCGCTTAGCGCTAGCTCGCTCATCAGATAATTTAAGGCAACTGGCTGGCTTGACTGCTGCCTCTGCCAGCCTGGGCCCTCCTCTGCAAGCAAATAATACGCTTGATGTCGAACAAGCACTCGACGCACAGTGGCCAGCACTACAGCTTGAGGCAGGCATAGATGAAATTTTAATTATCAATAGACGCGGCCAAGTTCTGGGCAATTGGGGTACCGGCCAATCAGAATCGCAACTGCCCATACTCAGTTGGGTGCAACAAGTCATGAATACCGAACGCCCCCTAACCACGCTCCGCTGTGCCGTTAGCTGCCAACAATTTGCGGCTGTGCCGGTACTTGTCGAGGGGGAAAGTGTGGGTATGGTCGTTTTATCTCGCTCACTAGCAGATGTTACACGACAGGCGAAAGAAGTTTCTAATAGTGAAGTCGCTTTACTCGTAACAGGTGCAATCGAGCAAAGTGCTGTCACGACAGCAAGAAGGCTAGACGCATGGAATGGTCATTTAATAGCATTGACCAATGAAGACGGAAGCCTAGCACCATTGCAGCACGCCTCTGCAGAGATCCCCTTACACCGCTTGATAGATACACCTCTTAGCCTTGAGCATTCGGGCAGGCATCTTGAACTGAGCGCTGTTCGTATGGAAGAAGATTACGAACGTAGCAGCGTAGGCTATTTCTTGCTCATATCCGATATCACCGAACAAATTAACGCCATTAATTATGATACTCGTACGCTACTTTTCGTCGGCGTACTTGGCTGGATCGCTGCTGAGTTACTCCTGCTCGTCATTCTACTTGGACCAATGGCGAGGCTTCGTAGAGTTGCAGGGCTTCTACCCGCATTAGCTAACGGTAAATTTAGCGATATACACTCAGCAATTCCCAACCATCGTCATCGTATTTCAGATGAAATAGATATACTTGAAAGCACAACGCTTGAGCTATCACACCAACTGGAACGCTTAGAAGGCGAAGTGCAGGAACGCGGCAACCAGCTAGCTGAACGTATTGAGGAGCTGGCGAAAGAACGCGACTTCGTAAATGGCTTATTGGATACGGCTCAAGTATTTATCATTGCCCAGGACAGCACAGGGCGTATCAGCCTTGTGAATGAATATACTCAACTAATGCTAGGGGTCAGTGAATCATCTCTACTCGGACGACATTTTGTCGATGTATTCGAAGCAGGACTTCCTACTACTGTTAATACGTTCACGATTCACCAGCAAGAAGAAAAAACGTTAACAACGCCTAATCAGCAAATACATACTATCGCCTGGTATCATGCACCCTTGCAAACAGGTAATGATGGCAAGGTAGCGCGCATTTCAGTTGGCCTTGATATTACTGAACGTAAAGCTGCCGAAGCACGGCTAACTTGGTTGGCCGAACGTGATCCACTTACAGAACTTTATAACCGACGTTACTTCCAAAATGCACTCCAAATCGCCATTGCAAAACCTTCCATTGAAATCGGCGCAGTGCTTTTACTGGACTTAGATCAATTCAAGGAAGTTAACGAGTTGAGCGGGCATCATGTGGGCGACATATTATTACGTGAAGTAGCAGACACACTTTTTCATAATTTAGGTCAGCGTGGGGTCATTGCTCGCTTAGGGGGTGACGAGTTCTCACTATTACTTGAAAACACTGACGCTGATCAAGCGGTAAGAGTTGCGCAATATATAGTTCAACTGCTAGACGGTATCGGCTTTGTTGTCGGTGAGCGAAGGCATCGTGTCACTGCCAGCATCGGTATCGCGCTGTTTCCAACCCATGGCAAAACACCGGCCGACTTAATGGCTAATGCCGATGTGGCGATGTACAAGGCGAAAGAGAGTGGTCTTCAACAATGGCACCTTTTATCTAAAGAAGAAAATGCCAAAGATGAATTACAGGAACGAGTCTACTGGGTTGAGCGTATACATAGCGCGCTCGAAGAAGATAGCTTCGAGCTAATGGTTCAGCCAATTATTAGATTAGAAGACTACGACATAAAGCATTTTGAAGTATTGCTTCGCATGCGCAATAAAGACGGAAGTCTTGTCTCTCCTGGCCAGTTCATAGCCATTGCCGAGCAGAGTGGTCAAATCGTAATGATAGATAGGTGGGTATTGAGACATAGTTTAAAAGCACTTAGCAAACTACAAGATCAAGGAATTACCTTGGCCGTAAACCTATCTGGTCAATCGTTGCATGATGAGGGGTTGAAACAATATCTAGCTGATGAATTAGCGCTCAGTGGCGCTGATCCACACCATCTTATCCTAGAAGTAACTGAAACGGCCGCGGTTACTGATTTCTCAACAGCACGCGGCGTATTACAAACCTTTCGAGACTTAGGCTGCCGAACAGCTTTAGACGATTTTGGGGTTGGATTTAGTAGTTTTCATTATCTTGGTCAGCTGCCTGTCGATTATATTAAAATTGATGGTTCTTTTATTCGTAGCCTCAAGATTAGTCCTGATAGTAGGGTCATCGTCAAAGCCATAGCCGATATAGCCAAAGGTTTTGGCAAACAAACGATCGCAGAATTTGTAGATCAAGAGGCTTTGCTACCCATCTTGAAGGAGTACGGCATCACATACGGACAAGGCTTTCATCTTGGCAAGCCTATGCCAATAAAAGAAGCTTTTAATCAGCAAAAGTAACTCAAAAAGCGGTTTTTTATTAATTAAATCAAGGAAACTAGTAATGGATGCCTCTCACAAAAAGGAGAATTCTAGCGATGGAGTTGCTGATCTTTTCTCTTCTTTCACAGATGATTTTACTTTTAAACTCGCCATTACAGAAGCTGAGAAAAAAAGGATTTATAAATTACGTCATGCGGTATATTGCCAAGAAATTGGCTACCACCCTCCAGTTGAAAATGAAGATAATACAGAATATGACAATCACGATTCTCACTCCATTCACTGCTTAATTGAGCATCAAAAATCGGGATTAGCCGCTGGCTGCCTTAGGTTGGTCTTACCGGCCCCAAAGACTGAAGGTCCCAATAAACGGCTTCCTCTCCAAGAGTTCGGTGAAGAAACCTTGCCACATGAAATACTTCACCCAGCTAAGCTTCCCTATGACAGCATTTGTGAAATATCTCGCTTTGCAATCGCGCGGGCATTTCGTCACAAAGCTATCAATCATGAAACTCTTAGTGCTGATCAAAACACCTATCATTTCACAGAGACTGAAAGAAAAACTTTCCCTTTAATAGTTATTGCCTTATTTCTTGCGACTTATTCACTAGTGGGACTCATGAAGAAGCGCCATGTATTTGCAATGATGGAACCAAGACTTCCTAGGCTGCTTTCCATGTCAGGTTTTAAATTTACAAAAGTTGGTGAGCCTGTTGAAATGCATGGAAAAAGAAATGCGTTTTATATAGATCACACTAAAGCAGAGCAAGAGATGCATGAAGATCTTATGCCATTTTATCTTTATATAAGAAAAGAGCTTGACACACAATTAAAAGAACTGCTGATCAAAAAGAACAGCAGCTCAATAATGTCGCTTATCTAAACATGCTTTAAATGGTTGGCCCATTGCCTGCAACAGGCACCGGCTTAAAATCGTTAACCGTCACGCTAGTAAATTTCTCCAAGAAAAACACTAGCGTTTCGGGGTATTGGAAGCGCTCTTCAAACCGTTCTTGGCCCTCTTGCGAATGCCGTGTCACGCTTGCTTGATAACCGTCTTGGGATTTGGTCACTTTAACGCTATTTTCGCGCGTTTCATCCTTGGTGATGGCGGTTAGTGAAGCGTTATTCGATAATAACGCCTCTAACTGGCGGGCAGCCGTGCGCTCTTCTTCAGAGGCCCATAACGGTTGATCACGATTCCCATAGTGGAAAAGCATGATAACCAGCATGACGGAAAAAATGCTGCTGGTAAGCATCCAGGTCAACAGCTCGCTGGACAGTGATGTAGTAAGCATGATGAATAATTGAAGCACGATGCCGACCGCTAATACACCCGCTAACGGCCTCCACATACGGGGATTCATAAACCGGCGCTTGAGGATATATCCCCATAACCCCGTTACTGCTAATGCACCGACCAGCAAGTACACGGGAGAAAGGAGTGTTCCGCCACCGGCCATCAAGGCAATAACGCCAATGATCAGCATCAATGTATAGAAAGCGGCTAATAGACGGTAAGCGCGGTCTAGATTCATCAGTCAATCTCCAAGCTAAATGGCCGATGTCATGGGTGTTGCATCGGCCTTTGTTTTTATCGTCTTTTTATCGGCTGTGGTTATTGCCATGCTTTGTCAGTATAGGCGATATGCTGCGTTGTACACCTCGCGCAGTGGCTTTAATTTAACGGCTATTAAAGGCCCTGGGCGCCTCGGCGTAGCCAATCATGTACGAACGCCAGCTTACGGCGGGCGACCTCGGAAAGCACAAAGGGATAAAGATCTGGCAAGCCCATGGAGCGGTTAACATGATTAACACCCACAGTGAGCGACGCGGCTACGTATATCAAATGTTCGGCATCGGGTTCTGCATAAGGCTCCCATTGATGGCTGGGAAGCTCTGGCGAAGAAAGATTGGACGCTGCAAAACTGTCGGCGATATCGGTTAAATGCAGCAGATGCGCAGCGGTTTCGGCCCAGTCTTCATGTGGGTGAGCAGAGGCATAGGTCGTTAAGTAACGCTCTTTCCAATCGGGCGGCGGCCCATCTTGATAATGGCGTTGAAGCGCGGCCGTATAATCCTGGCGCTCGTCACCAAACATCTCCCGGAAAGCATCAAGAAAATCTTCACGCAGGCTTAGCCGCCACCAAAGCATATGAGAAATTTCGTGGCGCATATGGCCGATCATTGTGCGATAAGGCTCTTCTAATGCCTCACGACGTGTGGTGACCAATACGGGGTCTACTTCAGCCACGCTAATAGTGACGACACCCTCTATATGCCCCATCGGTACGGGCTTCTTTCCTTCCGCTAGTAGGTGAAAAACCGGCGGTGCGCCTGGGTCTTCCGGTCGAAACCAATGCCAGCGCCCCAGGTTATCCAATACCCAGCGCTTCGCCGCTTCGGTTTTCGCCCAGTTCGGTATCGCGTTAGGCAAGCTGGGATCAGGGGCCAGCGCCGTCATCGCACACGAACGGCAAAAAGCGCCCTCTTTCGGAGCGATCCAGTTACACCCGATGATGTCTCGGTTGATACAAAACGGGGGCATAGGCACAAATGCCCGGGCCTGAGGATCGTAAGCGACGGGGATGCCGTCAGCCGTGGTGAGATTGTCGAACCAAAGAGAGCCGGAACCGACGGGATTAGCAAATACGCGCATGCGGTGAAGCTCCTGAAAAACGAGGAAAAGAGATCATCAAATAAACCGTTGAGCTTTCTCTTCTCCACAATCCTATTAAAAGTGTGCTGCGCTTATTACGTGATAGCGAAACTGCTCATTGCAACATCGTGTTTTTTTCAAAACCATTTCATTTGAAGCTTTGTTATACCCTTACTGTGGCGCATTAGCCCTATTTCATTTCAAAACCACGTTTGATTAAGAAGTCACGCATATGGGGACGCAGCTTGTTATCGAACAGGGGCGTGAGGTTATGCGACCAGTCGGTATCTTTATTGCTGCTACTACGGGCTTGGTAGTAAGCCTGCATGGTGGCATCAAAGGTTTTCACCTGCTCGGCGTCTTCAGTGTAGTAGTCTTCTTTCAAAATCGCTGCTACTGGCAGGCGTGGTTTTACTTCTGGGTCGTGCGCGGGATAACCAAGACACATGCCAAACACCGGATAAACATGATTGGGTAAGCGTAATAAATCGCTAATTTCTTGGGGATTATTACGGATACCGCCGATATAGCAGATCCCTAGCCCTTCAGATTCAGCCGCCACCGCCACGTTTTGCGCCATCAGTGCCGTGTCTACCGTCGCCACTAACATTTGCTCGGTCATCCCGCGCACGACGTTGGCGCCTGTGTGCTCAGATGCTTCAGTGGGGCGCTTCATATCAGCACAGAAGACTAAAAAATCGGCACAGGTCGCAATGTAATCCTGGCCGCCAGCCAACGCTGCGATTTGCTCCCGGTTTGCCTGATTTTTCACATGGATAACGGTATACGCCTGAACATGGCTAGAAGTAGCAGCGCCCTGCCCTGCTTTAATCAGCTCATGGAGTAGCTCACTGGGAATCTGCTTGTCACTAAATTTACGGATGGAGCGGTGAGCTTTCAGTAACTCAATAACGTCGTTCATGGTACCTCGCCTTAAAATATTAACTTTCGCGAATAAGGATGAGAGCAGCGCCTCATGGTTTTATTATCCTATCGACTATGGGTAAAGCTCACCAGCTTAGCGATGCACTGATTGAGCATCCCCACGTCACCCCCTCTTATCACCGCTTTGATGCTAACGTTCTGTTTCGCTTGCTCCAGCGCTCCAGGAATAGATACATCACGCATGCCACCACGAGAGGGAGTAAAAAGTAGAGCGCCCGATAGCCTATCAGCGCAGCGACGATCTCGCTGGCAGCCAATTGATGCTGTTTTTAGGCCAGTAGGACATCTTACAACAGATGCATGATCGCACCGCGTAGGCCACGTTGATCAATCCATAGCTTGCCGAGCGTAATAGGCAGCTTAAACCGGCGCTTGCCCGCTGCGCCTGGGTTGAAAAGCAGCGTTCCTTCTCGTTGTTCGTTGCGGGGTTTATGGGAATGACCATGCAGGATGGCCTCGCTATCGGGTGTGGGAGCGGCGTCTTCTAAACGGTGCACAAGGTGCAAACGGCGACCATTCACGACGATATCTTGATGCATCGGCAAGCGCTCCGCCCAGGCAGCCGTATCAATATTGCCCCGCACGCAGTGAACGGGGGCCATTGCTTCAAGGCGTTGCAAAATCGCTACATCCTCTTCTTTGCTGCCCACGTCGCCCAAGTGCAGGATTAACTCGCACTCTTGCAGTAAGTCCAGCGCTTCGTCACGCAATAAGCCATGGGTATCAGCCATTATCCCAACGGGAGAAGTAACGGTGTAGCGCGGTAATGATGCGTCCATTAATACTTTACTCACTTTGCGACAGTAACTGCATGGTAGCTTTTGTTGATAGAAGGCTACGTAACATTACTCAAATAGGGGAGAGATTTAAATAACTGAAAATATCGCCCCATAATTGTTTTAGAATTTCGTTATCTATCTAATAAGTTAGCCATTAGCCAGCTATACTCTGATAGTTATACCGATGTGACTATCCCTTGATGGAATAATAACGACGCCAGGAAGCTGACATGTCTAATACCCCTCAAAATGCACCCGGGCAAGAGTGGAGCGCCAGCGGCTATGCCCAGAATGCGAACTTTGTGCCTAAGTTAGGTAACGAAGTCGTCAAGCTGTTAGCACCCCAACCCAGCGAACGTATTTTGGATCTCGGCTGCGGTGATGGCGCATTAACTGAGCGCTTAGTGCAATTAGGCGCCAATGTGCTGGGCGTCGATGCGTCAGAGGAAATGGTGGAGGCAGCCCGCCAGCGCGGCATCACGGCCCGCGCTATCGATGGCCACCAATTGCCTTTCGATCATGAATTTGATGCTGTTTTTAGCAACGCGGCGCTGCACTGGATGCTTGACCCTCAGGCTGTCTTGGCGGGCGTGAAACGGGCGTTGAAACCAGGCGGCCGGTTTGTGGCCGAGTTTGGCGGCCATGGCAACGTAGCCGCCATTTGTACCGCCCTCATTGCTGCCCTGCAGTTCCGAGGCATTAGCGCTCGCGGCCGGCACCCCTGGTACTTCCCTACACCGCAAGAGTACGGCCGTATGCTGGAAACGGTAGGGTTCAAGGTAGAGAGTATCGAGCTCATTCCACGCCCTACGCCTTTGCCTACCGGCATGCTTGGATGGCTTGAAACTTTTGCCAGCCCGTTTTTACATGGGCTGGATGAAGATATACGCGAAGCAGTGCTGGAAAATACCCTAAAGCTCTTAGGGCACAGCCTACGGGATGAGCAAGGTAACTGGACAGCCGATTATGTTCGCCTGCGTGTTTCAGCCCGCGCATAAACCTAGCAGCCGTTACGCAAAAAGCCGCCGATAGTAAAGGTTCACTATCGGCGGCTTTTACTTAGTGATGGCTTAGAATTCGTCCCACTCGTCAACTGGCGCCTTTTGACCCTGCGCCGCGGGTTGGCGCGGTGCGGGTTCCTTGGGGGTGCTAACGTTCTGCGCTTGGGTGTCAGGTGCGTGCGTTAACGCTGCACTGCCGGTGGCACTTTCATCAATACGGAAAGTCGCCATCAACTCGGCTAATTGACGGGCCTGCCCTTCCAGTGCGCTGGCTGAACTACTGGTTTGTTGAACGAGAGCAGCATTTTGCTGCGTCACCGAGTCCATTTCAGTAAGCGCGGCGTTGATCTGTTCGATACCGCTATTTTGCTCTCGCGTTGCGGTCGAAATTTCACCCATCAAGGTGGTGACTTGATGAATGGCGTCTACCGTCTGATGAATGGTCTGCCCGCTTCGCTCCGCCTGTTCGGCGCCACCGTTGATCTTTGTGGTGGTTTGTTCAATCAAACTACGTATCTCTTTGGCGGAATCGGCACTGCGGGTCGCTAATGAACGCACCTCGCTAGCCACGACGGCAAAGCCACGCCCTTGCTCCCCGGCGCGCGCTGCCTCGACCGAGGCATTAAGCGCCAGGATATTGGTTTGAAAGGCAATAGAGTCAATCACACCGATAATATCGTTGACTTGATTAGCACTGGCGGCAATCTCACGCATTAGCTGCACCGTACGCTCTACTTCTTCACCCCCTGACTCCGCGGATTTCGAGGCGGCAACGGAAAGTTGATCAGCCTCTTGAGCCGTTTCAGCGTTTTTACTTACGGTGGTGGCCATCTCTTCCATACTCGAAGCCGTTTGCTGAAGCGCTGACGCCTGCTGTTCGGTGCGCGAAGAGAGGTCCTGGCTTCCTGCCGAGATATCACCAGCACCAGTGAACACATGTTCGCTACTGCCTCGCAAGGCAATCACCAGCTGTTTGAGCTTCTCTTGCATCGCCGCCAAGCCACTGAACAGTTGGCCTATTTCATTCCGGCCACGATCTTCAATGTGGCCGGTTAAATCACCGTCAGCAATCCGGGCAAAATGGTCACTGGCATCACGAAGCGGCCTTACCACATTTCGCATCATGGCCCAACGGATCGCCACGGCGGCCAGCAATGAAATACCCAGTAGGGTAAGGGCAATAACGCCAATAACAGACGCTAATTGATTGACTTGTTGGAGCATGCTAGCGCCACGCTGTTCGCTATAAGCGATAAATCCGCTCATCGCTACATCGAGCTCAGCACTCAAAGCCCCCAATTCTTCTTGGCGACGCTGTATTTGAAAGGGAGCGGCTTCGAGTAAGGGGGATATGCCTTGGGTCATAAAGGCATCGTAAGCGCTGATAATGGCATCACGGTGAGGTGCCAGCGTGCCCTCCGGATCGACAGGCACCGCCCGAAACTCATTAAAGCGCTCCTCTGCCGCCGCTACGGCCTCGGCCGCCATGGCCAGGCTCTCCTGCCCTTTTTCTGGATTCCCTTGGGTACTAAAGCTTGCCGAGCGATCCAGAAAGGTTTGCGCTCTCAATGCGTGTACTTGTGTCCGGTTGGCTAAATTGGTGAGTCTGACGTTGGTCGCTGTTAGCTCTTCCAGTGCTTGAGCGCTGTTTTGATTTGCATAAAACCCTAGCCCGCTAATCAACCCAATCATCAGCACCAGCAATGCTAACGCGGCCGTCAGGCTCCACTTAATTGAAAGGTGCTTCATCCCGTTGATCCCTTTTTCATTTATAAGTCATGGTATTAGGTATCGGCCAGGCGTTAGCCAACTAAAACGATTGGGAGTAACTTTAGACCTTTGTATAACACATTGCGTGAAACAGCAGCGGCGGCACTCTTTACGAAACCAGGTTACGAAACCAGGGCCACCTTTGGTCGATGACTCTTGGCTTGATGGGCGACGTCCACCTGTAGCCACGCGCCTGGCATACAGGCTAACCGAGGCGCTTCGATCACCCCCTGAATGCGCGCCCGTGTTCGTACGATAGCGTTGTTATTCGCTTTAAGCGTGCCTACCAGGTGGCCATCGATATCGACACAATGCCCTTCCATGTAGGTGGAGACGCGGCCGGTCGCCGTCACTAAAACAGTGTGGTTAGGCGCAATGACCGTTCCCGTTAGGCGCCCTTTAATGGACACCGGCTCATCTGCAATGACTTTGCCTGAAATATGCGTAGCCGCCCCGATACTCGTCCCGCCAACGCTACGCTCAACCACTGGGCGCGCTCCAATGGTCGTCACCGCTTTGAGGGGTGTATTGCCTTCAAGTAGCTCGCCAGGCATGGGCGAAGCATTGACGATGGATAACGCGGGCGAGTGGCCAGACGCACCCAGCGTACTGTTTGCACTTGATGTGCTCTTTTGACGTTTACAGCGCTTGCCGTCCCATACAATCAGCATCATTGCGCCAACACCAAAAATAATAAACCATGCTTGAATGCCCATACTGCTGCCCTGTCGCGTCAGATGTGGTTACCCCAGTTAACGTTATACGCCCTCTCATTAAGCGGCGGCAGCCCGAATAAGCCCCCTCACTCGGCTTAACTCCAAGCTTTGTTGATTGAATAATCAGCTTAAAGTGCTTGATCAGGACTTTTCTAGCTAATAACACGCTGCCAAAAGACGCCTTGGCGTCGTCCACAGGAGCCCCTATGTTTACGAAAGCGAAGAATGCCTCCCCTGAAAACAAAGCCGCCACGCTCATAGCGCCTGAAGATTCCTCCTCATCGGCTCAGAGCTCGACCGCCCACCATGCGCGTTCAAGCCTGTCTGTCATTGGTAGCAATACCCAAGTGGAAGGGGACATTAATAGCGATGAAGACATAACGGTGGAGGGGCGTGTCAGTGGCACTATTACCTGCAAGCAGCATACGGTGACACTGGGCACCAAGGGCTATATCAAGGGCGATGTGTTTGCTCAAACGCTGCACGTGTCAGGAGAAGTCACCGGCAATCTCGTGGTACTACACCGCGCGACGATCCACAAAGGCGCCCATGTCTCGGGCACCATTGTCGCCCCTTGCCTAGTACTGGAAGATGGCAGCGTTTTCCACGGCAGCATCGATATGAACCCGGACAACGAGATACTCAAAAGTGCCTTTAACGATGCAGCAGGCAGCTCTATCACCCCATCAAGGCTGAGCAGTGCTTCAGGCGCCTCTACGCAAAAAACAACCAAAGCGCAGGGAACTACGACCGCCAATCACGCGGCTAAGCAGAATGAAACCGAAGCATAAGCGGGTACTGAAAACGGTGTCACCTGCTCAACGGCGATGAGCACAAACCCCACAGGCAGGGTCGCGGGGGACTTGAAAATGTCGCCATTGGCCGCTTAACCCATCAAAAGTAGATAGCCCTTGGTGGGGTGTGCCTGCACCACTAAGCAGTTTGAAGGCCTCAACCGCTTGGAAGCAGCCGATCAAGCCGACTAAGGGCGCCATTACGCCACTCTCTGAGCAGCTCAGCGCTTCATCGCCATGTTCGTCAGGCGGGTAGAGACAGGCATAGCAAGGGCAAGCCGCGTCGCGTGGATCAAACACCGCCAATTGACCTGAAAAACGAATGGCCGCTCCAGAAATAAGGGGCACCCCGGCTTTTTGCGACGCCTCATTGACCGCATAGCGGCTTGAGAAACGGTCGGTGCAATCCAGCACTACCTGGGCAGACGCCACCAACTGCCTCAACGCGTCCCCTTCTAAATATTGGTCTAACGCCACGACCTCGCAGTGTGGGTTTAGCGCTTGCATACTGGCCTGGGCGGAGTGGGCTTTGTTCGAACCGATGCTTGCCTGCTGATGCGCTATTTGGCGCTGAAGATTAGAAAGCTCGACGTGATCGGCGTCGGCGATGGTGATCCGCCCTACCCCAGCGGCGGCTAAATAGAGCGCCACAGGCGAACCCAAGCCGCCCGCGCCAATAATGACGGCATGAGCAGATAGCAGGCGCTGTTGGCCGTCGATATCGACCTCGGGCAGCATGATTTGGCGGCTATAGCGCAGCAGCGCCTGATCATCCATCATCGGCTTATTTATCCTCAAATTCCTCGAAAGCAGGGATATGCAAATTAAAGCTCTCTTTTACCTCTTCCATTACCACGTAGCTCTTGGACTCTTTCACGCCCGGTAGCGTTAACACCACATCACCCAATAACTGGCGGTAGGCCGCCATTTCGGGAATGCGGCACTTCAATATATAGTCGAACTGCCCTGAGACAAGATGGCACTCTTGAATTTGCGGAAGCTTTTCCACGGCGCGACGAAACTCGTCGAACACCGCGGGTGATTGCGTTTCTAGGCTTATCTCAACAAACACTAATAAATTAGCCTTCAACGCGCGAGGATCAAGAATGGCTTGATAACCACGAATAATGCCCGCCTTTTCTAAGCGCTTAACGCGTTCGAGGCAAGGGGTTGTGGATAACCCAACTTCAGAGGCGAGATCCACATAAGAAATACGCGCGTTTTCCTGCAAGCAGTGCAGGATTTTAAGATCGATACGGTCCAGCGTTCTATTTTTAGGTTTCATGCCAGAGTCCTTAATACCAGAGTCCTTGATGCCAGAGTCCTTAATACTGAAGCCCTTAATATCGACGTCCTTCATGCGAGCCCCTCGCTAAGGGTTGTACAAAATGGGGCGGAGTGAGCAGACCATTTATATACACATTCTAATCAACCCGTTAGTGATTAAATTAATCCCTTGAATCAGCAGTTGAGGAGTAGCGGCAGTCATTGAAGGGCGCACTGTTATTTGAACGTAATGCGCTTAAGTGGCTGTTATTAGACGCCCTAGAGTAACCCGTTCATGCCCTCCCAGGTCACGCACACTTTCAACGTTTTGATAGCCAGCGCTGGTGAGTGCAAGGCGCACCTTGTCGGCTTGGGTATACCCGTGCTCCAGCAGTAGCCAGCCAGATGACGCCAAATAATGCCGAGCGGTAGCTACCAGATGCCATAAATCAGCCATGCCACCAGCCTCGGCAACCAGCGCTGAGCGGGGCTCAAAGCGCACATCGCCTTCAGCGAGATGGGGGTCATCGGCAGCGATATAGGGGGGATTACTGACAATAATATTGAAAAGCGTTTCGGCATCACCGTCGTTTGGCAGCGCGCTAAACCAATCACTGTGCAAAAAACGGGCATTGGCAATGCCCAACGTGTGGGCATTACGGGTTGCCAGCTCCACCGCCTCTTGACGCACATCAACACCCACGGTTTGCCATCCCGGCTGTTCGCTAGCGAACGCCAACGCAATGGCGCCAGTACCGGTCCCTAGGTCAAGCAGGCGGCCTGAGGAAAGCAGTACTCGACTCAGCGCAACCTCGACCAGGGTTTCAGTATCGGGCCGAGGTATGAGCGTATTGGGCGAGGTCGCTAGGCGTAACCCCCAAAATTCGCGTTCGCCCGTTAGGTACGCCACCGGCGTGCCCTCTGCACGAGCGTCGACGAGTGCATCAAAGCGGGCCTGCTCCTGGGCGGAGCACATTTTGTCGCCCCAGGTATAAAGCCAGGTGCGATCCCGCTCGAGCACATGGCACATCAAGACTTCAGCATCGACTCGCGGCGAAGCAGACCCCGCCGCCTGAAGCCGCTGTGCAGCCTGTTTCAGCAGCATATCAAGCGACATTAGACATCCTGAAGCGCTGAAAGCTGTTCCGCTTGATACTCATGAATCAGTGGGTTGATCACATCATCCAACTGTTCGCCGCTGACCACCTCACTCAGTTTATAAAGGGTCAAATTGATGCGGTGGTCGGTGATCCGGCCTTGGGGGAAATTATAGGTGCGAATGCGTTCGCTGCGGTCCCCCGAGCCCACCAACGAGCGGCGGGCGTCCGCCTGCTCCTGGCGCTGAGAATCGACCGCATTGCGTTTGAGTTTGGCTGCCAGCAACGACATCGCTTTGGCACGGTTTTTGTGCTGGCTGCGCTCTTCCTGGCACTCCACCACGACACCGGTCGGCAAGTGGGTAATGCGGATGGCCGAATCCGTGGTGTTAACGTGCTGGCCGCCGGCGCCACTGGAACGATAGGTATCCACGCGCAGATCGGCCGGATTGATGTCGATATCACCGACGTCGTCTACTTCAGGCATAACGGCAACGGTACAGGCGGAGGTGTGAATGCGGCCCTGAGACTCCGTAGCAGGCACGCGCTGCACACGATGCGCGCCCGATTCGAATTTTAGCTGGGCGTAAACACCATCGCCTTTTACCCTGGAAATAATTTCTTTGTAACCGCCCTGTTCGCCATGGTTAGCGCTAACGACTTCCACTCGCCAACCGCGTTTTTCCGCATAGCGTGAATACATGCGAAACAGGTCACCCGCAAAAATAGCCGCCTCGTCGCCGCCGGTACCCGCGCGGACTTCTAAAAACACCCCACGCCCATCATCTGGGTCTTTCGGCACCAACAAACGCTTGAGTTCGGTATCCAGCTCGGCTAACCGCTCACGCCCCTCGCTCAGCTCCATTTCGGCCAGCTCGCGCATGTCTGCGTCGCTGTCGCGGCTAAGCAGCTCGGCTTCGTCCATATTGGTTTCGATGTCACGATAGCGCTGCCAGGCGGCCACCAGCTCCTCAAGCTCAGCATATTCTCGTGAGTAATCGCGAAAACGTTGTTGGTTGTTGATCACTTCAGGATCCGACAGCAGCATCGCCAGCTCTTCAAAGCGTTCTGTAAAGCTTTCTAAGCGTTGGCGCAAAGTCTCTTTCATGCGGGCGTATCATCCTTCTGGCGGTTAGCCGGGGGCGCAGGCGTGGTTTCAAAGGCTGGTTTAGCGGGCAACAGCAGCCGCGGCGCGGCATTCAGCAGCTCATGATGCTCTTCGGACGCCGCATCGCGTATCGCCTGGGTAGGCTGGTGCAGCAAGCGGTTGGTCAACTGATGCGCCAGACGCTCGATGACTTTAGCAGGGTCTTCACCGCGCGCCAGCCGCTCAAGGGCTTGGTCTTTAGAAAGATCACGCAGCGCTTCACCGTGCTGGCGATAGTCGCGTATCAATTCGCCCCCATTGCGAATACGGCGCTCATGCTGCCAACTGCCCACCCCGTGCTCTATCAACGACTCCGCTTGATCAGCGGCGACTTGACGATGGCGGCGGTTCTCTTGAATCACCTCTTCCAAATCGTCAACGGTGTAGAGAAACACATCGGCTAACTCGCCAACTTCGGGCTCGATGTCCCGAGGCACGGCGATATCGACCATAAACACCGGCCGGTGGCGGCGTTTTTTTAGCGCCCGCTCCACCATGCCTTTGCCGAGTATAGGCAGCGGTGCCGCCGTCGAAGAGATCACGATGTCGGCGTGCTCGAGGGCCTCGGGGATTTCTTGCAAGGTGATGGCCGTTCCCCCTAACGGCCCGGCCACGAGCTCGGCGCGTTCGCGCGTCCGGTTGGCCACCGTTAGCTGGCGCACACCGGCTTCATTCAAATGCCGGGCAACCAGTTCAATGGTTTCGCCAGCACCAATGAGCAGTGCACGTGAACGGCTGAAATCATCAAAAATGCGGCTGGCCATGCTGACCGCGGCGTACGCCACCGAGACGGGGTTCTTGCCGATACCGGTTTCGGTACGCACCTGCTTGGCCACCGCAAAGGTGTGTTGAAAGAGGCGCTCAAGTTCGCCGCCCAGCCCTTTCGACTCACGCGCCTGTTGGTAGGCATCTTTCAACTGGCCCAGAATCTGCGGTTCGCCCAGCACCATGGAATCTAGGCCAACCGCTACACGCATCAAGTGACGCGCCGCATCGTTGTCTAAATAGTGATAGGCACAGCGGGTCAGCTCATCGACGCGCAAATTATGAAAGCGTCCGAGCCAATTGAGTACCGCCTGCTCACCAGCCGCATCCGTAACACAATAAAGCTCCGTGCGGTTGCAGGTAGATAGCACCGCCGCTTCATGTATTTGTGGCAGGCTGCGCAGCTCAGCCAACGCGGTATCAAGCTGCGCTGGCGAAAAAGCCACCTGCTCACGCACGGCCACGCTGGCGGTACGATGATTTATTCCCAGGGCAAGAAGCGTCATGCGTTATGCGTCTTCGCTAGTGTGTCGGACTTTCGCCGACCGCCGGTCTTAAGCGGCCGCACCGTCAATTAGGGCTTGCTAAAACAAGTCTTTGGCGTGGTTCAGGCACTGCCTAACAACAGGCATAAAGGTGGCTGACCACTTTTTCAAGGAGGAACATTCTATCACAGCAGGCTATCATCTGGCCCACACCACTTTGCCGCAGGCAGGCAAGCCGCTATGCTGAGCATTCGGCCACTTAATCGAGAGACGCATGCGACCTCGTTCTACCTTTTCAGGCCCTACTATTTCGGGCGCTTCATTGCTGGGCTTTGTACTTCCCAATACGGCTGGGCCGCGCTTAGCGCTGCTGCCAGTGGTGGCCGCATTATTTCTCGGCGGCTGCCAATCGACAGCGAGCCAGCAGGATGGCCCCTTGGGCACCTGGGCCGATGACCCCATGCATGAAGCGCCCCCTATCACGCGCGGGCTTGATGCCGCCGGTCTTAGCACCTTACTGGGGGCTGAGCTGGCCGGCCAGCGCGGCAATTATCGCCTTGCCAGCCAAGGTTATCTTGAAGCGGCGCAACGCTACCGCGAGCCAGCGCTTGCCGAGCGCGCAACGTTCGCTGCCCGCTTTGGCAATGAAGCTGCTTTAGTCGAAGCGTCTGCGCTGCGCTGGCGTGAACTGGCTCCTCAAGCAGAAGCCCCTAACCGTCTGCTGGCGGCATTTTCATTACAGCGCGGCGATTGGCTCGACAGCCTCGAACAGCGGCTCGATATTGCCAACGCTGGCGGCCATGGCGATATAACGGCCTTTGCAGAAATTGCAGTGGCCGAAGAAGACGCGCCTCTTACCCTCATTGTTCAGCAGCTACGCGACCACCTGGCGCAACCCAACGCCGACCAGCTAGCACACCATAGCGATGTATTGCTGGGCACCGCCTTGATTGAAGCAGCCCTTGGCGACACCACTGTTGCCCAGCGGCGCCTTGAGCAAGTCGCGCTGCTGGATCCTGAATCGGCCGCCTTGTGGTTGGTAAGGGCACGTCTTGCGCTAGAGACGGAAGACTACTCCGTTGCTCGAAAGGCGGCTCAGCAAGGCCTTCAGCTCGCCCCTGATGATGTGCGCTTTATCTTACTACTGGCCCAAGCAGAAATACGCCTTAACAATATTAGTGCCGCTGAAGTGCAGACCAACGCGCTTCTGGAAAGCCATGGCGGCAACCAGGATCTGCGTTTATCCCTGGCCCAACTGTATCTGGAAGAGGGCCACCCCGAACCCGCTCAGCGTTTGTTGCAGCCTTTGATTGGGCAGCCGGAGGTGCCGAATTTAGCCTATTTCCTGCTCGGTGCGATTACCCAGGCTCAGGGCGAGACCGATAACGCACTCCTCTATTACCGCCAAGTGAGCGAAGGGGATGAATTTTTGCCTGCTCGCGCGGCCGCAGCGCAAATGCTGGTGGAAGAAAACCGCCTGCTCGATGCCCGCGCCTTTCTGCGCATTGAGCGGATGCGCTTTGACAACTATTTCACTGAACTGGTGATGCTCGAAGTCCAGTTACTGGACGAAATGAACCAGTCTACCGACGCCAACGCCTTACTGGATCGTGAAATCACCCGCACACCTGACGATGCCGCTCTGCTTTATATGCGCGCCATGCGCCGCTGGGAAGCAGGTGACATTGAGGGTATGGAGCGGGATTTACGCCAAGTGCTGCGCACCGACCCAAACAATGCCGAAGCGCTCAATGCGCTTGGTTATACGCTGGCAGACCTTAACCTGCCTGGGCGCCTGCAAGAGGCGTTTGACCTCATCGAGCGCGCTTACGAAGCCGACCCTGACAACCCCGCCGTGCTCGATAGCATGGGCTGGGTGTACTTCCGCTTGGGCCAGCCCGAAGAAGCGCTTCTCTGGCTTGAAAGCGCTTATACCCAACTACCCGACCAAGAGGTCGCTGCCCATTTAGCCGAGGTATTGCAGGCGCTGGGGCGTGAAGAAGAGGCACGCCGCCTGATCCAACAGATTATGCAGCGCACCAACTTGCATCCTCAGATCGACAACTTGCTTGAGCGCTATCCTGAACTAACACCGCCGGTGGCACTCTAACGCTACGTCACCCGACGGCGCCCCCTCATGTTACGCTTGCGCCGTCATTACCCAACATGGAGCCCGTTTATGCCGACACTGATGTCCTTTCCGCTACGCTCACCTTCTCTCCCTGCCTATACGCGCTTGTGGGTATTCGGCCTTGCCCTCTTGTTCCTGGCAGGGTGTGCTTCACAGGGCCCAGTGGATGAAAGCGGCCGACAAGCGGGTCAGTGGGAGCGTCAACAGGGTGATGTAGCAGCATTCGAGACTTGGACACTCGTCGGCAAAGCCGGACTGCGCACCCCCCAAGAGAACGTCAGCGCCAACCTTGACTGGAATCAGACCCCTTACTATTTCCGCATGCTGATCAGCGGACCGTTTGGTGGTGGGCGCAATGTGCTTGAGGGCCGTGAAGGTCGCTTCTCACTCTCTAATAGCGACGGTCGCTTTGAGGCAGAAACCCCAGAAGCGCTGATGGAAGAGCAATTAGGCTGGTCGTTACCCGTCACGGCCATGCCCAACTGGGTGCGCGGCCTGCCCGGTGAAAATGAAAGCTACGAACTGGAAACCGATGAACTCGGCTTCCCCAGCCACTTGGCACAAGACGGCTGGGAAATCGATTACCGTGACTGGGAACAGTTTGAAGGCATGTGGCTGCCGCGCCGCTTAATCATGAACTACGACGATGTTCGCATTACGCTCGTGGTCAATCAGTGGCAAGCCAGCGACGAGTAAGGGTAATCGTTTCAATGAACGCGCAGCTGACATTACCGGCTCCCGCCAAGCTTAACCGCATGCTACACATCGTGGGTCGCCGGGAAGACGGCTACCACTCGCTGCAGACGCTCTTTCAGTTTATCGACCTGAATGATCATCTGACCCTGGCGGCTCGCGACGATGGCCACATCCAGCTCACTCAAGCGGTCACCGACGTACCCCACGATGATAATCTAATCGTGCGTGCGGCTAGGTTGCTGCAGCGCCACAGCGGCACGGCGCTAGGAGCCACCCTTACGATTAACAAGCAGTTGCCCATGGGTGGCGGCCTAGGGGGCGGTAGTTCCAACGCGGCGACGACGCTGGTGGGGTTGAATCATCTCTGGCAATTGCATCTGTCGCTAGAGGAGCTGGCACGTTTAGGGTTACAACTGGGGGCCGACGTCCCCGTATTCGTGCACGGCCATAGCGCTTGGGCGGAAGGGATCGGGGAACAGCTGACGTCGGTGACGCTTGATACCCCCTGGTTCGTGATTATTCACCCCGGCATAAGCGTGTCAACGCCCGGCATCTTCCAAGACCCGCAATTGACACGTGACAGCCGCCCCATTACTATGGCGCGCGCACTGCAGGGGGGAGCGCCGAAGTGGCGCAATGACTGTGAAGCCATAGTAAAGGAGCGTTATCCGCCAATCGCGGAAGCCCTTGATTGGCTAGCACAGTACGCACCTAGTCGGTTGACCGGCACGGGCGCTTGTTTGTTTGCTGCTTTTGAGACGCAGCAAGCAGCACAGGCAATCGCGCAATTAGCGGGTCAACGTTGGCCGACATGGGTAGCACACGGGCTCAACACCTCTCCCCTCCATGATGCTCTGGGCTATTTATAATCCCGCTTTGGGCAATTTATAGTCCCGATCTGGGCTATTTACAGCCCCGCTCTGGGCAGCAAAAGCGCCCGGTCAGCGCGTTAGGTTATTGCTGGGGTATCGCCAAGTGGTAAGGCACCGCTTTTTGGTAGCGGCATTCCCAGGTTCGAATCCTGGTACCCCAGCCAACCCAACAATGGCCTGCGTTTTTCCCCTGATTCCCAACACTGCAAAGGTGGCTGCGCGTGTCAAAATTGATGGTTTTTGCCGGGAATGCTAATCCCGCACTCGCTCAAAAAATTGCCGAGAGCTTAGACAGCCGTATGGGTAATGCTACGGTGGGTCAATTCAGCGACGGCGAAATCGCAGTCGAGATCAATGAGAACGTGCGCGGTAAGGATGTGTTCATCCTGCAGTCCACCTGTGCACCGACAAACGACAATCTAATGGAGTTGATTCTGATGGTCGACGCACTGCGTCGCGCCTCGGCAACTCGCATTACCGCTGTGCTGCCTTACTTTGGCTATGCACGCCAGGATCGCCGTGTACGCTCGGCGCGTGTGCCTATTTCCGCCAAAGTAGTGGCCGACATGATGGTCAAGGCAGGCGTTGACCGCGTGATGACCATGGATCTCCACGCAGATCAGATTCAAGGCTTCTTTGATGTGCCGGTCGACAACGTCTACGGCTCACCAATTTTGCTAGATGACATCGAGCGCCAGAATTACAGCGACCTCGTCGTGGTTTCTCCCGACGTAGGCGGCGTTGTTCGCGCACGTGCCATCGCCAAACAGTTGAATGCCGACCTCGCCATTATCGATAAGCGTCGCCCGCAGGCGAATCAAGCCCAGGTGATGCACATCATTGGTGAGATTGAAGGCCGCACCTGTGTGGTGGTCGACGACATGATCGACACTGCAGGCACGCTTTGCAAAGCCGGTGAAGCGCTCAAGGATCACGGCGCCAAGCGCGTTGTGGCCTATGCGACGCACCCGATCCTGTCCGGCCCAGCGGTTGATAATATTACCAACTCCGTACTGGATGAAGTGGTGGTGACCGACACCATCCCGCTCTCTGACATTGCACGTCGGAGCGGCAAAATTCGCCAGTTGAGCGTTGCGGGCCTAATCGCCGAAGCGATTCGTCGGGTCAGCAACGAAGAATCTGTCAGCGCGATGTTCCACTAATCGCCTGACGATATAGCCCCCTTTTGGGGCCACGGAAACGTCGTCGTCTGGTCGCGGTCGGCGGCGTCTTCCTTACTTAAACTAAGAGGCAATTCCATGTCTGATTTTATCCTGAAAGCCAGCGTTCGTAACGACCTGGGGAAAGGTGCGAGCCGCCGCCTGCGTCGTGCGAACCAGCAAGTACCTGCCGTTGTATACGGTGGCGAAAAAGGCGCGCAGTCCATCTCTGTCGAAAAAACCGCTTTCTACAAAGCGATTGAAGATGAGTCTTTCTTCTCCTCCGTCATCAAGCTGATGATCGACGGCAAAGAAGAGCAAGTGGTTGTTCGTGACCTGCAGCGTCACCCTTTCAAGCCGCTGCTAACCCACGCCGACTTCCTGCGCGTTGATGCTACCCACGAAATCACCATGAACGTGCCGCTGCACGTGACGGGCGAAGAGAAGTGTGTAGGCATTAAAGACCAAGGCGGTGAACTGCACGTCCTGGCCAACGAAGTTGCGATCAGCTGCTTGCCGAAAGACCTGCCTGATTACTTGGAAATCGACATCTCTGATGTTGAAATTGGCACCACGCTGCACCTGTCTGACCTTACCCTGCCGGCTGGCGTCACATCTGTTGACCTGTCTCACGGTGAAGATCACGACAACGCCATTCTCAACGTCACCAAGATGAAAGAGCGTCTTGAAGAAGATGATGAAGAAGGTGAAAGCGAAGGCGAAGAAGATTCCAGCGCCGAGTAATCACGCAGCTAAGCATTCTACTACCGGGGCCATGCAGGCATGGCCCTTGTGTTGCTAGGATGATGTTAAAATCAAGCGCCCCGGCGCTTGATTTTTTTTGTGAGGTGAGACGATGAGCCAGGTAACAGCCATTATTGGATTGGGTAACCCCGGCGCAGAGTATGATGCCACGCGACATAACGCTGGCTTCTGGTTGGTAGACGCGATTGCGCAGAGTGCCCATACAGAGCTGCGTCCGGAAAAGAAATTTTTCGGCCACTATGCGAAAATACGCCTGGGCGATCATGAGCTGCACCTACTCAATCCCGCCACCTTTATGAATCGTAGCGGTGCCGCAGTGGCAGCTTTGAGCCAATTTTTTAAACTGTCTCCTGAAAATTTGCTGGTCGCCCATGATGAGCTCGACCTTCCCCCCGGCCAAGCGCGCTACAAAACCGGCGGCGGGCACGGTGGCCATAACGGACTGCGTGACATTATTAGCGCGCTAGGCGATCAAAAACAGTTTCATCGGGTGCGCATCGGCATTGGCCACCCTGGCGAGGCACGCCAAGTCACTAACTACGTATTGGGGCGCCCGGGCAAGGCCGAACAAGAAGCGATCGTTCGTGCCATGGATGAGTGCATTGCCACCTTACCACTAGCGCTAGCGGGGAACTGGTCCAAAGCAATGAACCAGTTACACAGCCTCAAGTCCGAATGAACTTCGCCGAAAGCTGTTTTGTTACGCCGGTGGCTGACGGCTAGCGCATCTCGTAGAATGGCGATTACTTTTACGCCCTATCACTTTATCTCCAGGAACATTTTATGGGTTTCAATTGCGGCATCGTCGGTCTGCCCAACGTCGGCAAGTCGACACTATTTAATGCACTGACGAAGTCAGGCATCGATGCAGAAAACTTCCCTTTCTGCACCATTGAGCCGAACGTCGGCATCGTTCCGATGCCGGACCCACGTCTTGATAAACTCGCTGAGATCGTCAAGCCGCAAAAAGTGCTGCCGACCACCATGGAGTTCGTGGACATCGCGGGCTTGGTCGCAGGCGCTTCGAAGGGCGAAGGCCTGGGCAACAAATTCCTGGCTAACATCCGCGAAACTCAGGCGATTGCCCACGTGGTGCGCTGCTTCGATAACGATAATGTTATTCACGTCGCCAACCAGGTCGACCCTCGCGCGGATATTGAAACCATCAATTTAGAGCTGGCTCTGGCTGACCTGGATACCGTCGAAAAAGCCAGCCAGCGCTTGGTCCGGTCGGTAAAAGGCGGTGACAAAGACGCTGTTGCCACCAAGGCAATCCTTGACCGCATCCAACCCCATGTAGCGGAAGGCCTGCCGCTACGTAGCTTTGGTTTGAGCGAAGAAGAGCAGCGTCAGGTGAAGAGCTTCGGCTTTTTGACCCTCAAGCCCACCATGTACATCGCCAACGTTAATGAAGACGGTTTCGAGAACAATCCTTACCTGGATATTGTGAATGAAATCGCCGCCGAGGAAGGCGCGCTGGTAGTGCCTGTGTGCAATCAGTTGGAAGCTGAAATTGCCGAGCTGGACGATGAAGAGCGCTCCATGTTCCTCAGCGAGATGGGCATGGAAGAACCGGGCCTTGATCGCGTCATTCGCGCTGGGTACTCCCTGCTGGGTCTACAAACCTATTTTACTGCCGGTGTTAAAGAAGTTCGCGCCTGGACAGTGAAAGAGGGTGCCACGGCCCCAGAAGCCGCTGGTGTGATTCACACTGATTTCCAGAAAGGCTTTATCCGTGCTGAAGTCGTCGCCTATGACGATTTTGTCACGCTCGGTGGCGAGCAAGGCGCTAAAGATGCGGGCAAATGGCGCCTGGAAGGTAAAGAGTACATCGTCAAAGATGGCGATGTGGTGCACTTCCGCTTTAATGTATAAGCGGAAGGCTCACGGCGGGCGGCAATAAAATATTGACGAAAATCAGTTTTGTCAGTATCATTCGCCCCCGTTGAAAGGCTACGTAGCTCAGCTGGTTAGAGCACATCACTCATAATGATGGGGTCCCCTGTTCAAATCAGGGCGTAGCCACCAAAGCATATAGAAAAGCCCGCTAATAGTTTGTTAGCGGGCTTTTTGCTTTTCTCGACCTGGGCTAGGCCAACACGATCAGCTCAGCGTTGATCGGTTTAAAAACAGCGTTAAAGCGCGGGTTAAATACTCCACATCTTTCGTACCCGCGGTCTCCCGAACCGAGTGCATCGCCCACTGGGGCACGCCGACATCAATGGTCGGCACACCTAACTCCGTGGCGGTGATCGGACCAATGGTGCTGCCACAGCCCATATCGGCCCGTGTCACAAACGACTGCACCGGCACATCGGCCTCACGGCACACATCACGAAACAGCGCACCTGTTACGCTATTGGTAGCGTAGCGCTGGCTAGCATTGACCTTGATCACCGGGCCGCCGTTGATCGCTGGGCCGTGGCGTTCATCGTGCTTGTCACGGAAGTTAGGATGTAGCGCGTGGGCGTTATCGCAAGAGATCATCAGCGACGACTGAATGAGTTGAATGAGCGACTCGTCATTGCCCTTCTCGCCATCCTTGCCGCCTAGCTGGCTGTTAATACGCGTGAGCACATCTGCCAGAAAAGGACCTTGGGCGCCGCTGGCGCTGGCACTGCCCACTTCCTCGTGGTCATTGGCGACTAACAGGGCGCCTTGGCTACCATCGCTGTCCAACAGCGCTTCCAACCCCATAAAACAGGAAAGCAGATTATCCAACCGGGCGCTCGCCACCAGCTCCTGCTTGACGCCCACCAGCGATGGCGGCTGCACATCATAAAAGCCCAGCTCGAAATCGACGACTTCCACGGCACGCAAGCCATGCTGCTCCTCGAGCCATTGCGCTACGAGCTCAACGAACGTGGCCGCCTCACTCTGCATCAACACTGGCGCCATTTGCGTCTGGGCATTGAGTGGGCGTCCGCTGTTCACATCCCGGTCCAGATGGATCGCTAAGCTGGGGATAGTGGCAATAGCACGATCGATATTGAGCAACACGCTTTCTAGACGCCCATCGGCGTGACGCACATGGACGCGTCCTGCCAAACCCAAATCACGATCAAACCAAGGGGCGAGCAGCACGCCACCGTATACTTGAACGCCTAACTGCAGCCAGCCCGCAGAACGCTGAGTGGCGTTGGGCTTTAGATGCAAACCAGGGCTATCAGTGTGCGCCCCCAGCATGCGCAATGCGGTTAAAGGTGACGTAGGTAGTTGAAAAGCAATGATGGCTGAGTCATTTCGGGTAACGTAGTAACGTTTACCCGGCGCCAGATGCCAGTTCGCCTTCTCTTCCAGGCGCTGAAAACCGGCTTGCTCCAATCGCGAAGCCATATTGCTCGTGGCGTGCCAGGGTGTCGGGGAATGACGCAAAAAGTCACATAGACGCGTTAAACGATCAGCGTTGAAAGTCTCGGACATTGAAATCCTCGTAACAGTAATGATTGAGTCTCATAGCGCAGGCGACCTGCTACAATACTCCCTCGGCCTACGCAACTCATGGGTCAAATGCGAGTCTAGGGAAGAATGAGTGTACACAAATCCGGGAGAGCTTGACTGATGAGCTTGTTTGCAACGCTTTCGCGTTCGGTCGCCCTGGCGGTCATGCTGGTTGTTACCAGCCCTGCTGCCTTGGCGCAACTCGAGCCGACCGATGAACAACGCCAGGCGGCAGTGGAAATTGCGGATTCGCTCCGCTACGGCCACTACGCTGATATAAATTTTGACGACGCATGGTCGCAAGATGCGTTCCAACGCTATTTGGATATTCTTGACGGTCAGCGGGCTTACTTGCTGCGTAGTGATATCGAGCCTTACCGCCATTTAGAAACCAACATGGCCGACGCGCTTTTTAATGGCGATCTGGACGACGCATTTAGCCTGTACAACACCTTTAGCGATCGCCAACGTACCCGTCTTGAATCACTGCTAGCCGAACTTGATGAAGGCCTCGACTTTAACTTTGAAAGCAACGAACGCTTAGAGATCGATCGAGAAGACGCCCCTTGGGCCTCCCGGCAAAGCGAGCTCGACGAGCTTTGGCGCAAACGGCTCGAAAACGACGCATTGACACTTGCTCTAACCGACCAAGACAACGAACAGATTGAAACCAATCTGCGCCAGCGCTACGAAGGCCAATTGACTCGCCTGGAGCAAACCGAAGCGGAAGACGTTTTCGGCGTGCTAATGGCGGCGGTTACCGGCAGTATCGACCCACACACCGGCTACCTCTCGCCCCGCCAGGGCGAATCGTTCGATATTCAGATGAGCCTCTCTCTCGAAGGGATCGGTGCCCTGCTTCAATCGGACGGTGAGTACGTTAAAGTCGCAAGCTTGGTGCCCGGCGGGCCAGCTGAGCGCGCAGGCGTGCTCGAACCCGCGGATCGCATCATTGCCGTTGGCCAGGAAGACGGCGAGATGGTTAACGTTGTGGGCATGCGCCTGGACAATGTCGTCGATCTGATTCGCGGCCCTAAAGGCTCAGTGGTTCGCTTGGATGTGGTACCCGCTCAAGCGGTCGACATGACCCGCTCGCAAACCGTCGAGATTACCCGCGATACCGTTAGCCTGGAAGACCAAGCTGCCAGCAGTGAAATCATCGAGGTAGAGCGTGATGGCGAACCCCACCGCCTGGGGGTCATCAACGTGCCGACGTTCTACGTTGATTTCGATGCGTGGCAAGCCGGCGAAGAGGAGTATCGCAGTACCACCCGCGATGTTGCCAAAGAAGTCGAACGCCTTAAAGAAGAGGGTGTGGAAGGCATTGTGCTCGACCTCCGCAACAACGGTGGCGGCGCGCTGCAAGAGGCCAATTCGCTGATCGGTCTGTTTATCGACCGCGGCCCCACGGTGCAGGTTCGTGACGCCCAGGGGCGTATCCAACTCTATGGCGATAGCGAAGCAGGCACTCTCTACGATGGCCCGCTAGGCGTCTTGGTCAATCGTCTCTCTGCCTCGGCATCGGAGATTTTTGCCGGTGCCATTCAGGACTATGGCCGCGGCCTGGTGCTAGGCACGCCCACGTTCGGCAAAGGCACTGTGCAAACGCTGAACGAGCTTAGCCATGGCCAGATCAAGCTCACCCGCGCCAAGTTCTATCGCATTTCCGGCGACAGCACACAGAACCGCGGCGTAGAACCAGACATCGACTTCCCTAGCCTGATCGACCCCGAGCGCATCGGCGAAAGCAGTCTGGATAACGCCTTGGCCTGGGACACCGTGCAAGATGTCCAGTATCGCCGCTATGGTGAACCGGAAAACATGCTCGACAAGCTTATTGCCCAGCATGATACGCGCGCGCAGGATAACCCTAACTTTCGCTATCTTGAACGCCAGTCTACCCTCGCCCGGCAGCTGCGCGAGCAGCACACCAGCGTGAGCCTGAACCGTGAACAGCGCGAGCGTGAAATGGAAGCCCAGGAAGCAGAGCAGCTCTCGTTGGAAAACCAACGCCGCCGCGCACTGGGCCTTGATGAGCTGGACGAATGGATGGACGCTCGGACAGACACCACACCAGGCGCCGGTGAAGAGAGCGATGACGCCTCTGCCCAAGAGGGTGAAACCGAAGAGGACGAAGCACTGGCCGTTGATCGTGCTTATGTGCTTGAATCTGCCGAGATTCTTCTCGATTACGCTCACTTGCAGGCGTCTCAGCGGTTAGCAGCGAAGCGTTAATGACTACGCTTTAATGACCAAGTTGTAATGAGTAAGTTTTAATAACGACGTATTAAAACGCGCAAAAAACGCCGGTTTCTCCATGAGGAACCGGCGTTTTCTTTTGCTGTGTTGCTGTGTTGCTGTGCTGTTTCAACAACCTGACTATTTCATCACTTCGCCTGCTTCACTTAACCCTCCCCCGCACCGCGTTAACACAATGCCGCACGGCGGTCAGGTCTATCGCCCATTCGCGTCAAGCGCTGCGTGAGCGTTGCCAATTGCGCAGCACTCCCCTGAGCCCCTGCGCGAATAATCTCGTGAGCCCAAGCAGGCAGTTGAGGCGCAAGGCGATAATAGACCCACTGCCCTTTACGCTGATCACTCAACAGCCCACACTGGCGTAGTTGAGCTAAGTGCCGCGACACTTTAGGCTGCGACTCCTGCAGCGCATGGGTCATTTCACACACGCACAGCTCCTGCTCTTGAACAATTAGCAGAACCAGCATCAAGCGTGTTTCATCGCTTAAACATTTAAATACTTGCAGCGCTTGGGGTGCCATCACGTTGCCCACCATAAATTCCCTGAAGCCCTCAATGATCAACGTAGCTTACTTCACCAAGGCTTACGTCACCAAGGCGGCCGGAAGTAACCGCCAATATCCACCTTCACGATGGCGCACATGAACGCCCAACGGATAAATCCCAGACACGACAATACCGCCTCACGATTCACGGGCAGTAGCGTTTAGCCAACGTAATGATTAATGCAGAAAGGAAACAAGCAGCGGCAAGAAGGAAATGGCTCCTCGAGCAGGACTCGAACCTGCGACCCAATGATTAACAGTCATTTGCTCTACCAACTGAGCTATCGAGGAATCATGCACTACCTTAGACGAAAAACGGTAGCTAAAAAAGTGGCGATATAACTTGGCTCCTCGAGCAGGACTCGAACCTGCGACCCAATGATTAACAGTCATTTGCTCTACCAACTGAGCTATCGAGGAACATCATAAGCTATATTTTGAAGCCTTGTTTCACAAAACAAGCGTCTGTAAAACAAGTGTGTTTAGAGCAAAGCCATCTTGCCATTGTGCAAGTGATTGGCTCCTCGAGCAGGACTCGAACCTGCGACCCAATGATTAACAGTCATTTGCTCTACCAACTGAGCTATCGAGGAACTGCTCAAACACGGTGCGTAGTATACCCATAGAAATGTGACGGTCAAGTATCGATTATGGATGAACGCTAGCCGCTGGTTTCCTGTATCCGTATAATGCGCCTATCCAAGACAGTGGTTTGGTGGCAATCACCGGCCACTCGATAGCACTCCATTCATCCTCGTCCCTTGACGACTCATAGATGACAGGTACCGATGGCGAAGAAGCTCTTCATCAAAACGCACGGCTGCCAAATGAACGAGTACGACTCCTCGCGTATGGCGGATCTACTCGGTGAATCTCATCAGCTCGAACTCACTGACAATGAGCGTGAAGCCGATGTCATTCTGCTCAACACCTGCTCGATTCGCGAAAAAGCGCAGGAGAAAGTGTTTCATCAATTGGGGCGCTGGAAAAAGCTGAAAGACGCTAATCCCAATCTCGTCATTGGCGTTGGCGGCTGCGTGGCCAGCCAAGAAGGCGAAGCGATCCGCAAACGCGCACCTCACGTGGATATGGTGTTTGGGCCGCAAACCCTGCACCGGGTTCCTTCGATGCTGGATGCCCGCAGCAATAACCAGATTGCCGCCGTGGATGTGACGTTCCCAGAAATCGAAAAATTCGACCATCTGCCGAAGCCCACTTCTGATGGGGCCACGGCCTTTGTATCGATCATGGAAGGCTGCTCCAAGTACTGCACCTTCTGCGTCGTGCCCTACACCCGCGGGGAAGAGGTTTCACGCCCGTTTGAAGCGGTCATGGATGAAGTCATCCACCTTTCCGACCAAGGCGTGCGTGAGATCAATCTGCTGGGCCAAAACGTCAATGCCTACCGGGGTGAGAACCAGCTTGGCGACGAGATCGACCTGGCCGAGTTGATTGCCTGTGTGGCAGCGGTGGAAGGGATCGATCGCATTCGTTTCACTACGTCACACCCGGTCGAGTTTACTGACAGCCTAGTAGACGCCTTCGCGGATATTCCTGAGCTGGTGAGCCACCTTCACCTGCCGGTACAGTCGGGCTCTGATCGCATTCTTAGCGCCATGAAGCGCGGCCATACGGCGGCGGAGTACGTCGAGAAGATGGAGCGTATCCGCGCCAATCGCCCGGACATTAGCTTCTCTTCTGACTTCATCATCGGCTTCCCCGGCGAAACCGAAGAAGATTTTGAAGCGACGATGAACCTGATTCATCAGATTGGTTTTGATCACTCGTTTAGCTTCGTTTACTCCGCACGCCCCGGCACGCCCGCCTCTGGCCTACCGGACGACACGCCGGAAAGCGTGAAAAAGCAGCGCTTAGCCATTTTACAAGAGCGGATCATCCAACAAACGGCCCAGATCAGTCGCCGTATGGTGGGCAGCACGCAGCGCGTGTTAGTGAATGGTTTCTCACCCCGCGACCCCGGCCAACTTTCAGGGCGCACCGAGAACAACCGCGTGGTTAACTTCCGTGCTGCCAACCCCACCGAGCTGATCGGCTACTTTGTCGATGTGGAGATTACCGAGGCATTTCCCAATTCGCTGCGCGGCGAACTTGCCTCGCCAGCACGCTATTGATCGTTCACTTATCACAGATCATTGCCCCGCTTCGGGCGGGGCAGTAAGCTGAACGATACATACACTAACGAGGGGTTTCCCACTCTTGAGCCAGCCAACACCTCAGGCCAATCGCATCATCACCTTAAGCCTTGAACCCAATGATCCGCAGCGCCTTGCTAGCCTTTGCGGCCAGCAGGACGAGCATTTGAAGCTGATTGAAAGCCGCCTGGACGTGACGCTGCGCAACCGAGGCAATGTGTTCCAACTGGCGGGCCCGGCCAACCGCATCAAAGCCGCAGCAAACGTGCTGGAACACCTTTACCGTGAAACGGCGGCAAGCGAGCTTGAAGCCGATACCGTCCACCTGTTCCTACAGGAATCGGGGCTTGAAGCGATCGAAGATGAAGAAGACGGTAGCGGCAGCAGCGATGAAGTGATCATGCGCACGCCGCGCACCATGATCAAACCGCGCGGCCTCAATCAGCAACGCTATGTGTCCAGCATCCGCGAGCACGACATCAACTTTGGCGTTGGGCCGGCGGGCACGGGTAAAACTTATCTTGCCGTGGCCGCCGCGGTCGAAGCACTCAATCAGCAGGAAGTGCGCCGCATTCTGCTGGTACGCCCTGCCGTTGAGGCAGGCGAAAAACTAGGCTTTTTGCCGGGCGATTTGGCACAAAAAATCGATCCTTATTTGCGCCCGCTTTACGACGCTCTGTATGAAATGATCGGTTTTGAGCAAGTGGCTAAACTGATCGAGCGTCAGGTGATCGAGATTGCCCCGCTGGCCTACATGCGCGGCCGTACGCTCAATAATTCTTACATCATTCTGGATGAGAGCCAAAACACCACCCCAGAACAGATGAAAATGTTCCTGACCCGGATTGGCTTTGGTTCCACCGCCGTAATTACCGGCGACGTTACTCAGGTCGATTTACCCAAGGGCCAGCGCTCGGGGCTCATTCAGGTGCTCGACGTACTCAAAGACACCCCTGGGATCGGCGTCACTCACTTTGCCGCCAAGGACGTGGTGCGTCACCCCTTGGTTCAGCGCATCATCGAAGCCTACGACATGTTCGAGTCCCAGCAGGAAGTCGAAGAGCGTGCTCGCCGTGAAGTGCGACAGCAAGAGCGTGACGCACGCATGCAATCGCGTGAAGGCTCCTGGGAAGGTTCGAGATGAACGAGTTGAGCGTCGATGAGTTGGTCATTGATCGTCAAGCAGCGATCAACGAACCTACGCTTCCCTCCTTAACACAGCTCACCCATTGGGTGGGCTGTGTTTTTGCCCACCACGTTGATGATCAGCGCCGCGAAGTGACGATCCGTTTTGTGGATGAGGAGGAAAGCCAGACACTCAACCGTGATTACCGGGGCAAAGATAAAACCACCAACGTATTGTCGTTTCCCTTTGAAAGCCCGCCTGGCATTGAATTACCGCTATTAGGTGATCTGGTGATTTGCCATGCCGTTGTGGCGCAAGAAGCTCACGAGCAAGGCAAACCACTTGAGCACCACTATGCGCATATGGTCGTGCACGGCATCTTGCATTTAATGGGCTACGATCATATTGATGATCAAGAGGCTGAGGAGATGGAGCAGTTTGAGCGCGAACTGCTGGCGGAACTGGGTATTCCCGATCCGTATGCAGGCGCCGCCTCTGATGAGATTCCTGACTAAACGCTTTGCGATGAATCATTTATTGATGGTGCGTTAAATCACGTAACAGCGAATCTGGTACTATCTGTCTGGCACTTCCCCCCGCATCAGTGATAAAACAGCTATCTGCCAGCATAGACCTGGCAACAAAGACGCAAACAAGTTAGCAATTGACTACCCGCAAACGAGAGAATTGACGCATGAGCGAAGACCGATCGAGCAACCCTAGTCAAAAATCCTGGCTCGAGAAACTCTTTGGCGCCCTTTCCGGAGAAAATGACGAACCCAGCTCTCGCGACGAGCTGATGACGTTTTTACGTCATACCGCAGGGAAACTGAAGCTGGATCAAGACGCCATCATGATTATCGAAGGCGCGCTTGAGATCAGCGACCAGCAGGTACGTGAAGTGCTGATACCCCGCTCCCAGGTGTCCGCCATCGCCTTGGATCAAACCAGCGATGGTTATTTGCCGCTGATTCAGGAAACGGGCCACTCCCGCTACCCGGTGATTGGGGAAAATCTAGATGACGTGAAAGGCATCCTGTTGGTAAAAGATCTGCTACCGCTCCTTTCGCAAACCCAGGCTCAGCGGGACGCTTTCAAACTCGATGATATCCTCCGCCCAGCCATGTTTATTCCTGAGTCGAAACGGCTTAACAGCCTGCTTAAGGAATTTCGTGATACTCACAACCACATGGCCGTCGTCGTTGATGAATACGGCGGCACGGCGGGCATTATCACCATTGAAGATATCCTTGAGCAGATCGTCGGTGACATCGAAGATGAACATGATACCGACGAAGAGGACGATATCCGCACATTAGAGAATGGCCACTTTGCCATTCGTGCCCTGACCCCTATCGAAGACTTCAACGAACGCTTTGACACCGAGTTCTCCGACGATGAGTTCGATACCGTTGGCGGCTTGGTGATGCAGCAGTTTGGCCATTTGCCCCGCCGTGGTGAACATACCACCCTCGGCGGCTGGCGCTTTGTCATTCTGAATGCCGATACGCGTCGTATTCGTCTGCTCGAAGCCTATCGCGACCATCGCCGCGATGACGAAGAGAGCGACGAGCAGGAAGACCCAAACGCCTAGCCGGCGTTACTTCGCTTTCTGATCACTCTTTCGAACCTTACCGTAGATAGGCGATCCGCTATGGGCCTTTCCCCCGCGTTTTTATTACAGCTGCTTGCCGCCCTGGTGGCAGGTGGTTTTACCACGTTAACCGCTTCTCCGTTTGAGCTATGGTGGCTAGGCCCTGTTGCGATTGGCTTGCTCTATATTGGCCTCCATGCTTTGACGCCCGCCCAAGCGGCTTTCAAAGGCTGGTTATACGGCGTAGCACTGTTTGCCAGCGGTACTTCGTGGGTGTACGTCTCTATTCACGACTATGGCTATACCGGTGTGCCGCTGGCGGTGTTCCTCACCGCGCTGTTTGTGACGATCTTGGCGCTCTTTTTCGCCGGTACTTTCTGGCTCTACCGGCGTTTTACTTCTGCCCGGCTGGCGTTTATCAGCTTTGCGGGTGCGTGGGTTTTGGGCGAGGTGCTGCGCACCTACCTGTTTACCGGCTTCCCTTGGCTACTAATGGGCTCTGGCTATGTCGATTCGCCACTAGCTGCCTGGGCGCCCGTGGGTGGTGTCTACCTGCTGTCACTGCTGGTGGCGTTAAGCGGCACCTTCGCGGCAGAGCTACTGCGCCGTCAATGGTGGGCACTCGCGCCGCTGGCTGCGATTTGGTTAGTGCCGCTGGCCTTGCCGCAGCAGTGGACCACACCGGTCAGCGAACCCACTCGTGTCGCGCTTCTGCAAGGCAATCTGCCGCAGCTATTGAAGTGGACGCCGGAAGGGCAACGCACGGCGGCGAACACCTATAGCGAGCTCACCCGCGAAGTCGCCGATGAAGTGGATCTGATCATATGGCCTGAAACGGCCCTGCCAATGATGGAAGCCCAGGCCCGCCCGGTCTTGGAACGCGTACAATCCAATCTACCGCCCGATGTCGCCCTGCTTACCGGTATCGTTCAGCGCGACGAGCAGGAGCGCTATTTCAATAGCGTGATTGGCGTTGGCAATGTCGAGGGCAGCTACCAGAAAGAGCACTTGGTGCCTTTTGGTGAATACTTGCCGCTAGAAAGCGTGCTACGTGGAGCGATCGACTTCTTCGATCTGCCCATGTCGACTTTTACCAAAGGCGAGCACGCGCAGACGCCCATGCAGGCCGCGGGCATTAATATCGGCAATGCGATCTGCTATGAAATCATTTATCCGCAGTTAGTTGCCCGCCGCGCTCAAGACAGCGGTGTGATCATGACGGTCTCGAACGACACTTGGTTTGGCGCTTCGATTGGCCCCCATCAGCATTTGCAGATGGCGCGCTTGCGAGCGCTGGAAAATGGTCGTTACGTGATTCGCGCCACCAGTAACGGCATTACGGCGATTATCGACCCCAACGGACGCCTAGTGGCGCGCGCACCGCAGTTCGAAACCACCCTGCTGACCGGCGAGTTTTACGCCATGGAAGGCCTGACACCGTTTACCCGTACCGGCAGTTGGCCCGCCTGGCTATTGGCAGGTTTGATGCTTTTACCGGGGCTGCTGGGTGCAAGAACGACTCCCCAGCGTCGTAGCTGACACAGCGCTGAGCTTTAAGCCTTGATAAAAAACGGCCCGACGCCTTTACAGGCATCGGGCCGTTTTATTTGACTCACGCTAGCCACCTACTGAGAAGCTTGGCAGGTCGCTAGCCAACCGGATATTTAGGCAGCACTGTTTTTCAGCGTCGCCATATCAATCACGAAACGATAGCGCACGTCCCCTTTCTCCATCCGCTCAAAGCCTTCGTTAATGTTATTGATATCCAGCATCTCGATATCACAGGTAATACCCTGATCGGCGCACAATTTGAGCAGCTCTTCGGTCTCGGCAATGCCACCAATGAGCGAACCGGCCACCACGCGACGCTTAAAGACCAGGTTGAACGCTTCAATGGCAGGCTCAATGGGCTCCAGCAAGCCAACAATAATATGCGTCCCGTCATACTTCAGCGACGTGAGGTAGGGGTTTAGATCATGCTGTACGGGCACGGTGTCGAGCATGAAGTCGAAGGTTTCTGCGACGGCATCCATTTGTGCTTGGTCGCTGGAAACTACCACGTGATCAGCACCGTTACGCTTGGCTTCTTCGACCTTGGCGTCGGAACGGGTGAACACCGTGACTTCAGCGCCCAGCGCTTTGGCCAGTTTAACGCCCATGTGGCCTAGGCCACCCATACCGATCACACCGACTTTATGGCCTTTGCCCACACCGTGGTGCTTGAGTGGCGAATAAGTCGTTACACCGGCGCAGAGAATCGGCGCTGCGGAGGCTAGATCGATCCCATCAGGCATCTGAAGTACAAAGTGCTCGCTCACGACGATAGAGTCGGAGTAGCCACCCTGCGTCATGGTGCCATCCTGGCGGTCTTCACTGCCGTAAGTCATGGTGAAGCCTTCCAGGCAGTACTGCTCTACGCCATCTTTACAGGCAGAACAGGTACGGCATGAATCCACCATGCAACCAACGCCGACTAAGTCACCGGCTTTAAAACGCGATACTTTATCGCCGACAGAGGTCACGCGGCCGACAATTTCATGGCCGGGTACGACAGGGTACTGGCTCATTCCCCAGTCATTGCGGGCAAAGTGAAGATCGCTGTGACACACGCCACAGTAGAGAATTTCAATCGCCACGTCGTCGGCGCGCGGCTGGCGACGGTCAAAGTTAAACGGCGCTAACGGTTTGTCCGCAGCAAACGCTGCATAGGATTTAGCTTGGCTCATCGGTGGTGCTCCATCTTGACGTCACAACTAGACTTAAAAACTAGATTTAAAAACTGTTTTCAAAACCAGCTTTCAACATCAGCAGATATTTCCTCGCGTGCGAGGCATGCCACCAGTATTGGCCTAATCCGTCAGGATAGCGATGAACGAAGCTACGCCATTTTTGCCAATTACTCCGATAGCACGTAATTAAATAACAAAAAATAGCTAAAAATCACTATGATTATGCAAAAGCCACCAGAAACCAGAGAGAACTCCATGGCCTCCACCGCTCAGGCTGGCAACGCGCTGGCTGCTGTTATCGCACCACTGGTTAAAAGCGACGGTATCAGTCAAACGACTCTGCCCGGCGTATCGCTGCTCTGTCTAAGCCGCCATCAAGTGCGTACGCCACTTCTCTATGAACCAAGCCTGACCATCATTGCTCAGGGACAAAAGATAGGGTATCTGGGCGACCGCGAAATCCACTATGACCCGGGCCACTATTTAGTTCAAACGCTGCCCATGCCGTTTGAATGCGAAACCTACGGTTCACCGGAAGCCCCGCTACTGGGCATATCAGTACGATTGGATCCGGCGCTGTTGAGCGAAATGGTGACCGCCATGGGCGAGGCGATACAACAGAGCCAAACGCCACTGCTAATGGCATCGGTAGCCATGACCGATGGTATGCAAGACGCCGTGCAACGTTTGGCGCACACCCTGCATACGCCTGTTGAATGCAAAACCATGGGCACGGCGCGTATTCGAGACGTGGTGTTCGAGGCATTAAAGGGGGAACAAGGCCAGGCGCTAAGGGCGTTAGTATTGGGGCATGGTAACTATTCGCGCATCGTGCAGGTGCTTTCGAGGCTTCATGCCAATTTTGCGGAGGACTTTAGCATCGAACAACTGGCAGCCTAGGCGAACATGAGCGCCTCGACATTTCACCAGCATTTCAAGCAGATTACCCGCGCGTCACCGGCTCAGTACTTAAAGCGGCTGCGCTTAATCAAAGCCCAGCAGCTACTTTTGCAGGACAATCACAACGTCAATCAGGCCGCTGCGGCGGTTGGCTACCGCAGCGTGCCTCAGTTTAGCCGTGACTATAAGCGCTATTTTGGCGAGCCTCCGCTTCAACATCGTCGACAGGAACAAGCGCTACAGGCCTGACATTGAGGCTTCATCGCGTTTTATAGTCACTACCGATTACTTGGCAAAATTTATTTTGCAAAGCCTATTTTGCAAAGACCTGACTCATATCTTTGAACGCCTTGAACTCCAGGGCGTTACCACAAGGGTCGAGCAGGAACATCGTGGCCTGCTCGCCTACTTCGCCTTTGAAACGCACGTAAGGCTCGATCACAAACTGCGTATCACGCGCTTTCAAGCGCTCGGCCAGGGCTTCCCACTCATCCCACTGCAAAATCACGCCGAAATGCGGTACCGGAACGTTGTGACCGTCCACGGGATTGGTATGCGCGCTCTCTTGCCCCGCCGTTTTAGGCTGTTCATGAATGACCAGCTGATGGCCAAAGAAGTTAAAGTCGACCCACTGCTCACTGGAACGCCCCTCTTCCAGGCCAAAGACGTCGTTATAAAACGCTCGCGCCAGTGCCACATCGTAAACAGGAATGGCTAAATGAAAGGGTGAAAGGCTCATCGTCATCTCCAACATAGGTGAGTGTTATTCAAACTCAGTGGCACTTTCAGCCACCACGGTGTATTCATCCTAGGGCGGCGCATGGGAAAATAAAATCAATAACTTTTTGGCTGATTCACAAAAAGGATTTATCAATGATCCGAGAGCTAAAGACGCTGATAACCGTCGCTCAGGAAGGCACCTTTGCCGCAGCGGGCAACAAAATTGGCCTGACCCAGGCAGCCGTCAGTGCGCAAATGAAACGCCTGGAGGAAGAACTGGGTATCGCCCTGTTTGAACGTAAAGGCCGCGCCGCGATATTGACCCAGCGGGGACAAGAGACCCTTAAGCAAGCACAAACGCTATTAACCCTCTACAGTTCGCTAGGTGCTTCTTTATCAGGCCAACCGACGACACAGCGGGTCAATATCGGCGCCATCGCTTCTATCCAGCGTTCGCTACTCCCCGATGCATTAGCGCGCTTTCATCATCTTTATCGGGATTGCTGTACCCGCGTGGTACCGGGGCTTTCCATGGAGCTGGTCAATCAGGTCGACGCGGGCGAATTGGATATGGCGATTATTATACGCCCGCCCTTTTCGCTACACAGTGATTTGCGCTGGACGCCCCTTGCCCACGAGTCCTTTCGCTTGATCGTACCGACCAGTGCACCGGGTAATCAGTGGCGGGAACTACTCGCCAGCCAGCCATTTATCCGCTATGACCGGGCCTCCTTCGGCGGTAGGCAGGTGGAGCGCTTCCTACGCCATAACCACTGCAATGTGCACGAAGTATGCGAAGTCGACGAACTAGAAGCGATCATTAAGCTAGTGGCCAAAGGAGTCGGCGTCGCACTGGTGCCCGAAGCAATGGCGCACGCCCGCTGGCCAGCGGGCGTGCGTGCAGTTGCGTTAGGCGAGCGGACGTTTCACCGCGATATAGGGCTGATTCATCCTACCAGCGGCCATTTGAGCGAACCTGCCCGTGCACTTGCCCAACTCATTGGTGACATTGCCCAGCGACCGGGTCATGACCACTAAGTCATTTCTTTCCCTATTATAGGAGTCAACGTATGAAACCAGAGGATCTGGAAAAGTTAGTCACCCGCACCATGCCCTTTGGCAAGTATGAGGGTCGCTTGATCGCCGACCTCCCCGGGCCTTATTTAAACTGGTTTGCCCGGGAGGGATTTCCCGCTGGCGAGATGGGTCAGTTGCTGCATCTCATGCATGAAATCGATCATAACGGACTTGGCCCACTGCTCGACCCGTTGCGCAAGACGCCTCGTCCGCGCGGCGAGACTTAATGATGAAAAGGGCCGCGTTCGTTTAGGGCACGCTGAAACTCAGCCCGGTAAGCGGGTTCGTGGAGAGTCGAATCTTCGGGAAAACGGCCTAAGGCGACCGCTAACTCAAAAAAGCCCGCCGCGGGTAACGCCTCGCCCCGGCGGCTAACCACCAAAGCGGCAATGAAAGGCGTTTGCTGCGCGGCGTCTTCACGCATTAACTGCTCAAGCGCCTGGGTAACTTGGCCAATCGTACGCGGCGGCGTTAGCCCCAGCTCAGTAGCCACCTGTTGATAGGTCATTGGCAGTGTTTCATGCGGCGCGCTTAAAAGGAGCTGGCGCAAAGCCGTGACGTTATCACTCATACTTTACCTACTGTCAGACGTTAATTTAGCGTTCGATGCTGCATTTGTGCTAAGAGTAGCTGAAAGAGAAGCTAAAAATGATGCACCAAGGAGATAAGATGGCAGCGCAATCGAAAGCGTCAAGCCCAAGGGGTGGCCGCTGGCCCGGCATACTGTCGGGGCTGGCCCTACTGCTACTCATCGCAGCGGCAGTCATGATGGCAGGGGCCGGGCCAGCTTACCATGGTGAACTTATCTCCCTGGGTGAGGCGTTTAGTTTACTGCGCAACGGCGTCTATATCGCGGGCGGTGCGGTGGCAGTCAGTGTTATTGCGCTTCTTACGGGCATGTTTGCCCGCCGCTTTACATCTGCGTTAGTGGCCTCACTGGTGATTATCGCTGCGGCGGCGCTCCTGTATATTCCCTGGCAACACTGGCAACGCGCTCAAGCGGTACCGGCCATCCATGACATCACCACCGATATGCAGAGCCCGCCTGCTTTTGAAGCCCTAGCCGATGCTCGTCAACGAGCACCCAATGGCGTGGCCTATCCCGGCGAGACCACCGCCCAGCAGCAACGCGCGGCATACCCTAATGTTCGGCCATTGGTTATCGATGAGCCACCACAGACCGTGCTCGCTGCTGCCCAAGCCGAAACAGAAGAAGCGGGCTGGCGCATTGCCCGAATCACCGACAATCGCATTGAAGCCACGGCCACGACCCGCTGGTTCGGTTTTGAAGACGACGTGGTGATTCGTTTAACAGAAGTCGAAAACGGTGTGCAGGTAGATATGCGTTCGGCATCGCGCCTGGGTGCCAGTGATGTGGGTACCAATGCGGCGCGCATTGAAGCGTTTTTAAATGCGCTGGAAGCACGGCTTGAATAAGGCGCTGACATTAAGCATTTTCATGCGCTATTTAAATACCCGTCAATGCAGCGAGCCCGGTCGGCGGCCCTCACGCGCTAAAATTTGCTCAGCGTCCAACGTTGCGATGGGCACTTGGTGTTGTGGGGGGATATCGCCCGTTAATTGAAGCGCTTGATAGCGCAGTGCGCACACCCGTAAAAACGAAGTGAAGTTACCTAAATCGTGCCCGGCGTCGATTGATTCATGATACAGCCGGGTAATCATTTGGGCAGTGTTCATACCATCGCGCTGGGCGATCTCTTCAAGAATGTGCCAAAAATAATTTTCCATTCGCACACTGGTCACCATGCCATCAATACGCAACGAATGTGTCGCACTGCGCCACAGTTCAGGGTCGGCTTGAATAAAGAGTTTGCACACAAGCGTTACCTCTTCAAATAGTCCATTCTAGCGCTCGCTATCAATATAGTGGGCAATAGCGCAGAACGCCCGGCAAGGGCCGGGCGCAAAGGTCATTACGTTATCGCAGCGGGCTTCACTTATTTAACAATGCCATGAATTGCGCCAGCCATGCCGGGTGGGCTGGCCATGCGGGGGCGGTGACCAGGTTGCCATCGGTCACCGCATCTGTCACTTCCACATTGGCAAAGTGGCCACCGGCACGCTCTACCTCCGGCTGGCAGGCCGGGTAAGCGGAACACTGCCGGCCCTCAAGCACTTTTGCAGCAGCCAAGAGCTGCGCACCATGACAGATGGCCGCCACGGGCTTATGGGTCTCGAAAAAGTGCTGCACCATGGTGAGCACTTCTTTATTGAGACGAAGGTATTCCGGTGCGCGACCGCCCGGTACCACCAGGGCATCATAATCGGCTGGGTTGATGCTGGCGAAATCAGCATTCAGTGCAAAGCGGTGCCCCGGCTTTTCAGAATAGGTTTGATCACCTTCAAAGTCATGAATCGCGGTGGCCACAGTATCGCCCGAAGCTTTTCCAGGGCAGACAGCATCCACGTGATGACCCACGGCCATCAAGGCCTGAAACGGCACCATGGTTTCATAATCTTCAGTGAAATCGCCGGTGATCATTAAAATGCGCTTGCTGCTCATCTCAGTGCTCCTCTTATTGATCTTATGGTTATTGATCGAGTATTTGAGAACACGCGAGGCGTGTGAAATGAGGTTAGCAAGCGCTTAACGCCTACAGGTAGTAATTGCTTACTACTCGATAGTTTCTTCCTTCCGGGGTAAGGACAAGTGACGCTGCCCCGCCGTGTCGCTGACGCGAAAGCGGCCCACTAGTGAATGCATATCACCCGCACGATCATCCAGGGTATGGCTGGCGGTCGTGGCTTCTTGCACCAGCCGTGCGTTTTGGTGCGTGACTTGATCCAATTGCGAGATAGCTTGGTTGATCTGATCAATACCTGCCGACTGTTCATGGGTAGCGCCCGCAATCTCAGTGACATAGCGCGTTACCTCACCAAGGCTCTCTATGATGTCCTGAAGATGCTTGCTCGACGCGTTGACGAGCTGCTCACCCTCGCTCACTTTCGCGACACTGTCATCTACCAAGTGACGAATCTGAGCGGCCTCTTCAGCGCTGCGCCCAGCCAACTTGCGCACTTCTTGAGCCACCACTGCGAAGCCACGCCCCTGCTCTCCCGCTCTTGCGGCTTCAACGGAGGCGTTTAGCGCCAGGAGATTGGTTTGAAAGGCAATATCGTCGATCGCTTTAATAATGGAGGTGATTTTTTCGCTTGCCTCACGAATATCGCCCATGGCGGCCGTCGTGCGCTTGGCAACATCGCCCGCCGACCGCGCACGCTGATCCACGCTACCGCTGGCATCTTTTGCTTGGTCAGCGTAGTCAGCCGTTTGCTTCACCGTGGCGGTAATCTGTTCAAGACTTGAGGCTGTCTCCGCCAGCGACGCTGCCTGCTGATCAGTTCGCTGGGAGAGGTTTTCGTTGCCAGCCGCGATTTGGCGACTACTCGCCGCGATAGATTCGGCGCTTTCACGAATTTGCGCCACCATGCCTTCGAAGGTATCCATCATGTTATTAAACGCTTGCGCCGTTTGGCCTACTTCATCGTTACGCTTTAGCTCAAGGCGCTTGGAAAGGTCGGCGTTTTCACCGGCTGTGCCACTAATACTTTCCATTTGACGACGCATCGCTACCAGCGGCCCCAGTACACGCACCATGGTACGCCAACCGAAAATCGCGAGTAACGCAATAACAACCAAGGTCACCATGATCAGCAACGAACGACCAGCATTGGCTAGCGTCTCTGCTTGCGTCGCGGCACTGTCAGCCTGGGCAACGGTATACGCTTCAACGTCACTTAGGGCCGAGCGCATTTGCGCCATGGCTTGGGCAACGTTACTGAGCGCCGCCTGCACTTGGGCATGTTGCGCAAGCTGCTGTAAGCGAAGCTCATAAACGGCGTTGTCATCGGATACCATCAGACCATCCAGCTCTCCGATGACCTCAACCAGATTATTAATCAATGCGCGCTGTTCTACTTCGGTACTGGGTGCATTTGCGATGGCCGCCAGCGACTGGCGGGCAAGCCCGACCTGCTGGGCAATTTCATTATGGCGCAAATTGACCAGCGCGTCGGTGCTATCGATTTGCATCATTTGACGTCCAAGGTCAGATAATTGCGCGAGTGCCATGCGCGCGTTACCGCTCAAACGCCCAATGTCCGCCTGTGCGGTAAACATATTATCCAGAAGCGTAGTAGGCAGGGTCGTCATGCCGTCTTCGCGCCAGGCTTCCATCAACTCACGCTGGTCACGGTCACTGCGTACTTGGGCTAACGCGGTGCGTCCGGCAATGTCTTCGGCACTAAGCATCACTTGAGAAATAAGGGCTTGCATCGCACTTATACGCTCGCCCATTTGTGTTTGCAGGCTCAACTCTTCACGGCGCACCGCCTCAAGTGCCGTATCGCCCTCAAGCAATGCTTGATAATGGCTATCCAGCTCACTTAAGCCCTCTGCGTGTTCAACCCCACTCAGCCGTTGGCGGGCGGATTGAAAACGTTCATCCAAGCTAGCTTGAGCGGTAACCTCATCAAGGCCAGTGGCGCTTTCGGTGGCAAGTAGATCGGCATGACGCTGACCAAATGCCCCCATGGTGAGTACCATGCCCCGGCTGGCGTCCTGAAGAGGTAAAACCTCACTGGTTATATAGCGCTGCGAGTCGATAAGCCGCTGATTAGTGGTCCAACCTGTTGCTGCCAGCACTACGGCGCCAAGCACTGCCGCTAGGAACAGGCTGATCAGCATGGCTCTAATACTTAACGTTTTTTTCATTATCTGATTTCACTTGTGTCAGGGTCTTACAGGTAACTTAAGCCTAAATGCGCACGCTGTTACGGTAACAGGCTCGCCCATTCCACCGACTCAAAGCGGCCGTTTGTGATAATGGTTGGCCATACTGCATCGCTGGCTTGGTGATCATTACGCCCAAGGCTGAGCGGCTCTTCCAAGCCAATATCGATGGTGCCCAGGCCAAGCAAGCCATCCACAATAGCGTCACGATCTGGCTCTGCACCCGCCGCCTTGACACCTTCCACAAACAGCTTCGCCGCCAGGTAGCCTTCAAGGGAAATAAAGTCAGGCTCACTTCCCTGTGAATGCGTGGCTAGCGCCTGGCGGTAGGCTTCTACAGCGGGTAGGTCGGCATCCAGAGGCGGAACGACTTGGGTAATGATCACGCCTTCTGACAACTCGCCAAGTTCATCCATTAACGCTTGGCTGCCAACGAAAGAGACGTTCAGAAACACGGCATCTGGTAGGTCGTTGCGTGCTTCACGAATGAAATCTGCCGCAGGCCCGTAAGTGCCCACGATAATGACCGCCCGAGGCGTCACCGGCGCTTGCAGAATGGTCGCCAAGCCTTGGTGAATATTGCGAGTACCGCGGGTAAAACGACCATGGGCCAGCGCGGCGATGTTGCCAACGCCATGGGAGGTTAACGCCTGGACGGCCCCATTGTAGCCTGCATCACCAAAGCTATCGTTTTGGGTGAAGAAGGCTATTTCCTCAGGCAACACGCCCGCTTCCAAGAGCCCATTGACCATGGCTGCCGTTTCTTGCACGTAGCTGGCCCGGTAATTGATCACATAGCGGTCAGGTGGAGTCTTGCGTAACACCCCCGCACCGGTAAACGCGCCATAAAGCAACGTTTCGAATTCGTTGTAAAGGGGGATAGTGACGGTCGCAGTGGGTGTGCCAACGTTGCCGATTGCCGCCAGCACTTCGTCTTCTTGTATCAGTTGCCGGGTATTACTAGCCGCCTGGAGCGGTTGATACTGATCATCACGGGCGACCAAAGCTAACGTTTCACCGTTTACGCCACCAGCCGCATTCACCTCGGCAAAATAGGTTTCGATCCCCTTTTGCATACCCAGCCCTAAAGGCGCAGCGCCTCCGCTGGAAGGCGCGACAATGCCAAAGGTCAGCGCTGCCTGGGTCAGTGGTGAAATCAATAGCCCGGCGAAGAGCGTTATATGGACCAGCCGTTTTTTTAACGGTCTTTTACTTAACAATAGCGTTCCCACTCGTCGCATTGATCTGCTCCTCACTCGCTAGATCACTTCCCCAACCTATATATGGCGAGTTAGCGTCAGGTGATGAGTACCATCGCCTGAACGCCAACATGACCGATCTGTTACTCACTACTATCGGCAGGAGAATATACGACTAAAGATTTATTATCGTTAAGGACTAAGTAATTATTGTTGCCTGTTCTGTAACTGCATAGAACCCCACCAGAGAAATCGCCAATTTTTTAAATAAAATTCATGGTGTTACAAACATTAAGCCAGCGTTAATCAGGCCGTTCAATGGCAAATCTATCGCTAATCCGGATGTAATCACTGCCCGCTAGACGACCAACCGGTTTGAGCAGATCCATGTCCACATGACGGCCGTCCCAAAGCGCATCATCGATATGAATGGAAACCACCTGCGCCAGCACCAGGGTACCTGCCAGCGGTTGGTCGCCAAAACGGATCATATCGTACAGTTTGCAGCCAAACGCCACCGGCGCATTGGCAATTCGTGGAACACTAACGCCTGGCATCGCCGCTTTTTCCAGCCCGGCCAAGGTAAATTCATCTTGTTCCGGCGGAAGGCTGGCACTGGTGGTATTAAGCGCTTCAATCAAGCCTTCGCTACCCACATGCACAACGCATTCAGCCACTTCGCTTAAATTACGCACCGTATCCTTAAGCTCGCCGCTGCCATTGAGCAGGGGCGAAAACGCCAACACGGGTGGATTCACACTAGCCACGTTAAAAAAAGAGAACGGTGCTAAATTGGCATTGCCGCGTTTATCCTGGGTCGACACCCAGGCAATCGGCCGTGGGCACACCGCTCCGGATAACAAGCGATAAATCACCCCGGGACTCAAGGGGGATTCATCTAGTAGGTAGTCGCTCATTTTGGCTCCTAGGAAACAGATTTAAGTGTAGTATTTTCAGAGTACTCTCTGTGCGTAATCTCTCTGCGTAATCGATGAGTACTATCCCAGCGAACTATCACGTTATAACAGCATTTCCAGCATAGATGCGTTTTACAAGCAGAAGCGCTGCCCAGCAAGGAGCCAACTCAATGAAGATTGTCATTCCCGATGATTATCAGGACTGTGTGCGCAACTTAGACGCCTTCAAACAGCTAGAAGGCCACGATGTATCGATTTATCACGACACTCTTACCGACCTGGACGCGCTGAGTGCACGTTTTCAGGACGCCGAAGCATTAGTGCTGATTCGTGAACGCACACCTATCACGGCTGCCCTACTGGAGCGCCTGCCCAACTTGAAAGTCATTAGCCAAACCGGAGGCGGTGCAGCGCACGTGGATATGGAGGCTTGCCGCCGCCATGGCGTTACCGTAATGGCGGGCACAGGCTCGCCCTACGCTGCAGCCGAGCTGACTTGGGGATTGGTGCTGGCCGCCATGCGCCATATACCGGCAGAGGTTGAGCACCTGAAAGCGGGCCGTTGGCAGCGCACTTTGGGTACGGGGCTTAAAGGCCGCACCCTGGGCATTTTCGGATACGGGAAGATTGGCAGCCTCGTGGCGCGCTATGGTTTGGCGTTTGAAATGAACGTGCTGGTATGGGGACGTGAAGGCACCCGCCAGCGCGCTGCCGATGCCGGTCTCGACGTGGCCAAAAGTCAAACAGACTTATTCCAGCGTGCGGATGTGCTCAGCCTGCACCTTCGTTTAAACGACGAGACCCGCGGTATTGTCAGCGCTGAATCCCTTGCCCACATGAAGCCTACCTCACTTCTGGTCAACACTAGCCGTTCACAGCTAGTCGCCCCTGGGGCGCTTGAACAAGCACTCAAGGCCGGACGGCCTGGCCAAGCGGCGGTTGATGTCTTTGATGCAGAGCCTGTGTTCGAAAACTCATTGCTTGCACTGCCCAATCTGGTCGCCACGCCGCACCTAGGCTATGTGGAAAAAGATAGCTACGAGCTCTACTTTGGCGATGCGTTTAGCAATCTGTTGGCCTATATCGATGGTCAGCCGGTGACCAATCTAGCCCGTTAAAACAGTCGGAACTGCTGGGGTTCAGTACCTAACGACCACCGCCTCTGTGCCAATTGTGCTAGCCTTATAGGTTCACGAGTCACACAGGGGCCATGAATGCTCACCATTTCTAGCAACGTTACGTTGGCTGACTGGGAGATCGATATCAGCCAGATTCGCGCCCAAGGGGCGGGCGGCCAGAACGTCAACAAAGTCGCCTCAGCAGTCCATTTGCGCTTCGATATTCTGAGTTCTACGCTGCCTCCGCATTATAAACAGCGCTTAATGGCGCTATCGGATCAGCGCATTAGTAAAGAAGGCGTGGTGATTATTAAAGCCCAAAGCCATCGCAAGCTTGAACTCAATAAAGAGGATGCGCTGGCACGTTTAAAAGAGCTCATTCAAAGTGCCACCAGACAGCAAAAAGTACGCCGCCCCACCAAGCCGACCAAAGGCTCACAGCGCCGTCGTGTCGATCACAAAACACGTAAAGGCAAAATTAAATCACTGCGCGGCAAGGTATCTGCCTCTTGATGACTAAACGCTCTGCACCGCTCACTAAGCGCCCGCTCTCGCCCTGCGTGCAAATATGCCAGATTGAGCCCACCACCTCAGTCTGCCAAGGCTGTGGCCGAACGCTGGATGAAATCGCCGGCTGGGGAAGTATGACCGAGGCCGAAAAGGCCCCGGTATGGGAACGCCTAGAAAGCGAGGGCTATGCCTCCAACGACTAGGGGGTCGATGGCAACGTCGCAGGCTGATGACGGTCGCTCAAAATATGATGCAGTTCGCCACAGGCCACCATCGGGTCATCGCAGTTGATCACAATATCCGAATGCGCCAGCACATAACTGCGACCAGTAATAGTGTTTTCCACTACCTGATAAGCGCCCTCTTGGTGGGTGCCAATAAAGGTACCGATAAACCCCGTCTCTCGCAGTGACACCGTCTCTAATTTATCGCCTATCTTCAGCCGCCCTTCGTAGTTCATCAAGGCCAAGCGGGCCGAGGTGCCGGTACCTGTGGTACTACGGCAAATAACGCCGGGGTGCACATAGGTGGTCGAGCGAGAGCGTATATACCCTTCCGCCACTTGCTCTTCAGGCCCCATAAAGTGCAAAAACGGCAGTGGCCCTACGTCGCCCAGGGTGTAGTGGGAAAAGCCTCGTTGCGCTTTGATGGCTTCGACAATTTTGTAGGCACACTCGGAAAGCGCACGCTCTTCATCACGCGTGAGCTTAAAGCCCAACTCCGTGGCATCCACTAAGGCGTAAAAACCGCCGCTATAGGCGATGGAGTAGGTGACATCGCCAATACCCGGCACATGAATCGTATCGCGATAGGTATCGATGTAGCTGGGCAAGCCGCCACAGGTCACGGACTCCACCACACCGTTATGTACCTTCGCTTCGATTTGTACTAAACCTGCGGGCGCTTCCAGCTTAAAGCGCTGAATGCCTTCTTGCTTGGGCACAATACCGCTTTCCAGTACCGCCGTTGCGGTACACAGCGTATTGGAGCCTGAATAAATGGGGTACCCCATCACTTCCATAATGATATAACCCGCGACCGCCTCCGGGTGGCTGGGTGGTACCAATAAATCCACCGACATCTCTGGAATGCCGTAGGGCTCTTCCAACAGCAGGCGACGCAAACCGTCGGCATCATCGCGCAAGTACTCCATCTGTTCGCGCACGGTGGCACCGGGCAGAATATCAATGCCGCCCGTCACAATACGGCTAACATCGCCACCGGCGTGGGTATCCATTAGCTGGATTTTGTGGAGGTTACGCACTAGCGGTGCTCCTGAGCAGTAGAAGAGGTGTTTTCAAGCGCAAAAGGAGCACCGTGAGCGGCCCATTGGGCATCCGGCACCAACACGATTTTACCCAGATAATTACTGCCCCGGTTGACGAAATAGCGTTCGGCGGTGTGTAGGTCGGAAAGTTTGAAAGCCGCGTGCAGTACCGGTTTCAATTCGCCACTGCGAATCCACGCCACGAGCTGTTCGGCCTCTTCACGCGTACCGTGGGAAACGCCAAATATCTGCACTTGATAGAGATAAACACGCGTCCACATGATTTCGCTGAGATTGCCGCCGCTGGCACCCGCAATCGACAGCCGCGGGTAGCTATTGCGCCCCTGCATATCGACAATCATGGTATCGATAAAGAGATTGGTCATCTCGCCACCGACCAGATCCATCACCGCATCAATCGGTTGTCCGCCGGTCGTTTCCAGCACGCGATCGACAAAAGTAGGCAAATCGCCACGATCGATCACTGCTTCGGCACCCAGCGCTTTAAGGGCATCCGCTTTGTCTAGCTGGCTGACCGCATAAGGAATAGCACCCACAATGCGGCAGAGCTGAATCAACGCAGTGCCCACACCGCCGCTGGCACCACTGACGAGGACACGTTCGCCAGCCCTTACCTGAGCGGCCGTCATCATGTGGTAGGCGGTTTGATACGAGCACATGCCCATCGAGGCAAGCTCTGCATCATGCAATTCCGGATTGGGGATATGGTAGAACTGGTCAGCAGGAACAGCGATGTATTCAGCAAAACCGCCGTCAGCGCCATGGCCGTAGTAGTCAGGCGTAAGATTAATGTTCCGACGCTCATCAGCGTAGATATTAAAATCAAGCAACCCACGCTGACCAAGGCGTTCGGCATCAACGCCCTCCCCAACGGCCACGATGCGGCCCGCCACGTCGGCGCCCTGAATACGCGGGAAGGTAAGCGTTGGGGAGCCGCCCATGGCAAAGGACGTGACATCACCTTTATCCTTGGTGGGATAGAGGCCCTCACGCGCTTTTCGATCAGTGTTGTTCTTTGCCGTGGCCGTCACTTGCACCAGCACTTCGCCCGCCTTCGGCTTAGGCGTAGCGACATCCTGATGGTACTGCAGTTTTTCGATATCACCATGTCCAGTCAAAAGCATGGCGGCCATCGTCGTCGGCACAGAGTGTCCAGTTTCGGCCATGGGGGCTGGCTCCTAAATAAAGGTGTATTGACACGCCAATGACAATAACAAACTCTCACTGAGTCTCAAAAGCCAAGTAAGCGGTATGGGCGGCGTCGCTTGTTGACGAGACCGCCCGATAACGTAACGCCAGGGTTAGCTAAACACAGGCACACCAATCAGCACGGCATGTAAATAGAGAGCAAACACGACGTAGGCCAGCAGCCCGATGACGACGGTCGCAATCGTTGCCATCTTCGTGGTGCTAAGCGGTGCTGGAGGGGTTACACGATCACGTTTTTTAGCGGCTTTGAATGCCAGGATGGCCCAGACAAGAAACGCAGCAAAGAAGATAATATCGCCTAAGCGCCCGTTGGCGAGCAGGTGAGCAAACGCCCAGATTTTTACCGACAACGTCATCGGGTGGCCAAGTTTGGCCTTGATCGCATTATGGGGAACGAACGCTGCCGCTAGCATAATAAACGCTGGCAGCATGAGCAGGGCTACTGCGTGGCGCATGCCCATCGGGGGGTGCCAGACATAAATCGGGTCCAGGCGCATCTGACCAAAACCGTAAATGGCAATCGCCAACCCCACCAAGGAAACCGCCGAGTAGGCAATTTTCCAGGTGGATTCCCCCCACTTGGCAACCTGCTGTTGGTGCCAGTCTTCGGCAAAAATACGCACCGAGTGGCTGGCAAAAAAAATCACCAGCCCAATAATCATCATGGTCATAAAACACTCCCTGGGAAAACGCTAGTCGACGGCTCGATGCCTTATAGTCTTGGTCGCTGGAGAGAATGCCACAGACAACCACCAACCACCTACGCATGCGTCAACTTTTCGTTAACTGGAGAGCCTAAAACCAGTGCTTACGCTTAAATAGCCAAATCAAGATACCGCCAATTCCCAACATGGCGCCCCACACAAAAAAGTAGCCGTACTCATAACGCAGTTCAGGCATATTTTCGAAGTTCATACCGTAAATACCGGCGATAAACGTCAGCGGTACAAAAATCGCGGTAATCACGGTTAACACGCGCATGGTGATATTTAACTGGTGCGACGAGATAGAGATATAGCCATCGATCAAGTCGCCGCAAATATCGTAGTACATCTGCGTAAGCGTATAGAGCCGCTCGAAGCGATCCGCTACGTCGTTGATAGCATGCAGAGTTTCACTCTCTTCACGCGGTAAATGCGCATAGTCATAGGCCGTTAACTCTTGCGTAATCCCCTGGTGATAGCTAAAAATACGGCGCATCTTCACTAACCGAGAGCGGTAGGTGATGATTTTACGCATCAGAACGTCATTACCGTTGACTAGCAGCTCATCCTCGAGATCACTCAGCGCCGTTTCGAACTCCAGCAGGCTGTCGATATAAAAACCCGCCGAAATGTACATGACACGCAGCGCCACGTGCTCTGGCGAGTGCGCCAGCAGTTTTTTACCATGCTCTTTAAAAAGCCGCTCAATCGAGAGTGCTTGCCCAGGGTGAAGTGTGACGAGAAACCGCTCGCCCACAAAAAAGCAGATCTGTTGCGGTAGGTAGTTTAGCTCGGCATCGAAGGACGAGATGCCGCGATAAATAATCAGCGTGTGGTTTTCAAACTCTTCTATTTTAGGTGGATGGCGGTCTTTATGAGCATCTTGAATCGCCATCGGATGAAAGTCGAACGCCTCCAACAGCGTGCGCTCACTCTCCTGCGTTTCACCCTGCATATCAATCCAGATATGGCTGCCCGGCGTGGCATGCCAGAGTGATAGTAGGCCGTCATCGCCCTCATGCGTCTCGCCATCAGGCGTCGTTAAAATAGCTCTAATCATCGTCATCCTTGAAGGTCTTTTGGGGCTTAAGAAGCACTATCGAGTGGCTGGGCAATGCGTACTTGGGCTTTCCCAGAGCGCTTGGCTTCATACATGGCTACATCGGCTCGCTTTAGCAGCTCGTTGGCTGTTTCAGCGCTTGCCGGTAAGTACATTGCCACGCCAATGCTGACACTCACCGTCAATACTGCCTTGCCTGCGGCAAACGGTGCTTCAATGATGTGAACCAGCTTCTTCGCTAACGGCTCAATCGCCGTGAGCTCACTGCCTTCCAATAATAAGACAAATTCATCCCCCGCCCAGCGCGCGATATAATCGGTCTCACGCATGGCCTCAACCAACCGCTTGGTCATCGCGCGCAGCAGCTCATCTCCCGCGGCATGACCATGGGTATCATTAATGGCTTTAAAGCCGTCCAGATCCAGAAACAGAACCGCCAAGGGTTTTTGCGTACGCCGCGTGCGCGCCATCGCTTCCGGCAGGCGTTCATCCAGCGCTCGCCGATTAGGCAACTTCGTGAGCACATCTTCACGCGCCTGCTGATCGCGCAAACGCTCTAGTTGCTGCCGTTCGGTAATGTCATGTAGGAACAGGCTTCGCCGCTCACGGCCATCGATGGTCAATTTCTTGATCCGAATCTCGACGGGTAGGTCGCTGCCATCCTCGCGGCGTGCGCTATACATGATAGGCGCTTGATCAGATGCGGTTGGCAATCCATCGGGGAAAAGCAGGTGGGTAATTGGCCTTGCCAGGGCCGCTTTACGGGGCCACCCAAACATGAGTTCTGCCGCGCGATTCCAATCGAGAACAATGCCCTGTGTATCGATGCTGATATAGGCATCGTAGGCGGATTCGATGACCAGATTGAGCTCGTTCGTGCGCCGCTCAATTTGGCACTCCATGCTGCGATGAAGCTCGTTCAGTGCCCGCTGCGAAGCCTGTGCATTCCTGCTTTCCCGCAACAGCCGCTCACGAAGATGGATTTCGTCCGTTACGATGGCGGCCAAGTCCTTCAATGCCGCCAACTCCTGATCCGTCAGCACGCGTGGTTGTCGGTCAATCGCGCAGAGCGACCCTAAAGCGAGCCCCGTTGAGGTACACAGAGGGATCCCCGCATAAAAGCGAATACCCTCTGGGTCAATGACATAGGGATTATTGGCAAAGCGCGGGTCCAGGCGTGCATCCTCAACAATCAACGGTTCAGAGGCCATGACGGTGTAAGCGCAAAATGCGACATCGCGGCCTGTCTCGCGTGTATCCACGCCCACACGAGATTTGATCCACTGACGTTCGGCATCGATCAGCGTAATGGTTGAGATCGGCACGTTTAGCAGTTGAGTGACCAGCCTGGTGACACGGTCAAACGCAGGTTCATCCGGGGTGTCTAACAGTTCAAGCTCATAAAGAGCAGCTAAGCGTGCCTCTTCATTAAGTGCGGTTGGGTAGCTCATTATTGTTTCACCCATTGCGGTAGGTGTAGAGCTACCAGCATAACGCGATCAGCACATTACTGCTTAATTCTGATTGATAAGTGCTGATGGTATAGAACTGACGGTATAGCACTGATGGCTTATCACTTACTGCTTTTCGTCATACTCGCCAGCAATACACTCACCACCGTTGAGGCGACTAGCGCACCGACAAACGGCCCCAGCGTGGGAATACTGCCTGGAAAACTAGCCGTTACCACGCCGGCGGCGAGGCTTCCCTGGCTTAACCACCCTGGGATAATGGCGCCCACTAAGCCTGCCATGCCTCCTGCAATAGCCGCCACCGAGGTCATTCGATGCCACAGGCCTAACAGCACAGGCACCACAATAGCGGCACACAATAAGTCAGCAATTAGAAACAGCCGCAGGACGGAAAGCCCCTGTAACGCAATCACCACCACCGGAATCATCACCGCAATGGTGACCCAGCGGGCCGCGGCCAGAGACACCCCTTGCCGTTCGCTGCGGGCGACGACAAGCGATGCAATGCCGTTTTGGAGCGTATCCACACTGGAGGCCACCAAGGTCACCGCCAGCACTAGGGAAGGTAAGGTCAGCCATGCAGGCGCTTCCGTTAGCAGCGCGAAAAAGGGCATCGGCGGCTCGCCAAGGGCAACGCCACTCATCGCCGCTAACATGCCCAGGCCACCAATCAGCATGACGACAACGACAGTCATACCACCGCCCAACCAGGCGCCACGACCCAAGCTTTGATCATCCCGCGCCGCCCATACACGCTGCCAATACCCCTGATGGAAAAGGTTCGCGGCGGTGACGGCAATCACCAGCGTCAAGGCAACGCTGAGCGCACTGGCCACCGGAATGGAAGGCATCGCTGCCTGGCTAGGCAGTGACGGAAGGCGCCAGAGCGTAACGCCCGCCACCGCGATGAGAAGCGCCAGCAATAGCCACGCCTGCCACCGATCCGTGGCAAGGCTGGCGCGCAAGCCCCCCACCGCCGTATAGAGTAGTGTGGTAAGGGCAACGCCAATAATCACCAGGGCGGGCGGCACCTCTGACAACAGCGCGGTAATGGCGCCAATGGCCGTTAACTCCGCCGCCAAAAAGCAGGCCATATAACCCACCGACACCAACGTTACCCAGCGCCTAACGCCAGGGCCGTAACAAGCGCCAGCGAATTCGCCGATGCTACGCCCTTCTGGCAACGCACGGCGAATTTTGGGGCCATACAGCCCTAAAACGATAAACGGCAGTGCAGACCCCAGCGCATAGCCCGCCAACGCGAGAGGGCCAACGAAGGCGCCAATTTCGGGTGGGGCAAACAAAATCCAAGCGCCCATACCGGAAGCAAGAAAGGAGAGGCCCAGGGTCGAAGCCGTTTGAGAGTTGCGGGCGGTAACGTAATCGTCCACCGGGCCATCTACCCAGCGAGCACGTAGGCCCAAAAAAGCAAAGCAGCACAGCGCCGCGCCGAGCACGGCTGACGTCAGGTATAGCATGTCGCACTTCCTCCGCCGGTACGAACCGGATCAGGTTCCAGGGTCTGCGCAGTGCGCATTCTCAGCCCTTACAAGCAGGGCTCCCCTGGCGACAGTGAATGAAGGTGCTATCGTCAACCAAAAAAGCACCTTAGTAAAGTTTAAGGTGTGCTAGCGCCCCTTTCACGTGGCACACGCCCCATCAGATAGAACTCCTCATTGGGGGGCGTGCCTGCGAGTGTAACCAAACGGTTGGACAGCCCAAAAAAAGCCGCGATGGCACCGATGTCCCAGCAGTCTTCGTGGCTAAAGCCTACCGCCTGCAGGCGAGCAAACCACTCATCGGTCATTTCGCCGACCTCAATGCCACAGTGCATGGCAAAGTCGAGCATGACCCGGTGGCGTTCACTGATTGGCGCAACACGGTGATTGATGGCCACCTGGTCCGCTAGCAGCGGATCTTTACTATATATACGCACGAGTGCCCCATGGGCCACCACGCAATACAAGCAACGATTACGGGCACTGGTAGCCACCACAATCATCTCTTTTTCAGCTTTGCTGAGCGAGTCCGACTCACGTTCCATGAGCGCATCGTGATAGGCGAAGAAAGCACGAAACTCATCGGGGCGATGCGCCAGCATTAAAAAAACATTGGGTACGAAGCCCGCTTTTTCCTGAACGGCTAATATTGTAGTGCGAATATCATCGGGCAGATCATTTAACGTTTCCGGTACGTTAAAACGACTTAGTTGAGCAGACATCATCACCTCTTTATTATTCAGTTTAACCATCTCACCAAAACGACTTAGCTCTTACGTAACAAAACGCCAACTTAAGTAACTTTAAATTGGCGACTCTGCTCGCCATACTGGCCTAACGACCTGTCATAAAATGCATTTAACACTTAACAAACATCAGTTCGTTCAAAGGGACGCTGACATGAGCCATAACGAAGCCAAAGAACATACGCCCGGTCGCCTAAACGAACTGTTTGCTGACCCCTACCTGGCCTTTGAAAATGATACCGACGAGCGCCAGCTGCACATTCGTATCATGCTGCATATGCTGCTGGCCCGCCCAATGACGCGGGGGCAAATGACATTACGGGTCATCCATGGCTGGGAAAACGGCGGCTTTGAGCCCGAAGACTTGCAGCATGTCGATTACACACTCTCGAGCGTGGCTGATTTTAAGCGTGCAGTTCAGGATTTTGAACACGCCTCCAAGTTCAACACGCCTCTCCCCGCCGATAAGACCGCTATCCTTGCCACCCCGCTAGCCGATGCAATTGCAGGGGCCGAAGCTGAAGGGCAAAACCTCACCAACGACATTCGCCAAACGCCAGCGCGCTGGCCTGCATTCGAAGGTGGGTTGGCCCTGTATACGCTGTTCAAAATGTATCATCGGCTTGTTTATGGCGAAGACGACACCTACCGCTCTTCGCAGTGCTTAACCCCGCTGGGCATGCGTGAGATACATGAATTTCACCTTGAAGAAGGTGAATTCGCGCTACTGGTACCGCCTGCCCCCAATGCCATAAACGAACCTTCTCTGCTGGTATTGCATGAAAGCCAACTCAACCCGATTGAACAGTTACTAGAAGAGAGCTTGCCCCTTTTCGATAACTTTTAAGCACCCCAGAAGGCAACCAAAAGCACCTTTGGGCTTTGTCTTTTATGCGTATCGTTCGCCATTTGATGTTTCATTTAGCCCTGTTTAACACAGGGCTAAATGCCCACCCTGGACGGCTTCTTTTAGCCCAGCGAAATGGTGCTGTTAATACCGCTAGACACGTTCTCGGGTTCAAACCACCGCGCTGTCACGGTTTTCGTTTGTGTCCAGAACGCGATCGCCTGTTTACCATTGGGCCCTAAGTCCCCAAGCTTTGATGCCCGCGAACCGGTGAAGCTAAAGTACGCAACCGGCACGGGAATCGGCACGTTAATCCCGATTTGCCCCACATCGATATCGGTTTCGAAGCGGCGTGCGATCCAGCCCGAGTTAGTGAAGATGGAAGTGCCATTGCCGTTGGGATTGGCATTGATAAAGGCAATCGCCTCATCCAACGTTTCAACGCTCACCACACACAGCACAGGGCCAAAAATCTCTTCGCGGTAAATGGTCATGTCCGCGGTCACATCAGCAAACAGAGTGGGGCCCACGAAGTTACCGTTGGGGTAGCCGTCTACTGTGACGTTGCGGCCATCCACCATCAGCTTCGCGCCCTCTTTTTCGCCGGCATCGATTAACCGCAGCACACGATCACGCGCCGCCGGCGACACCAGCGGCCCTAAATCGGCATCTAACTGCGTGCCGGGCCCCACTTTCATCTGCTCGGCCGCCTCGACGATATCGCCCAACCACTCCCGAGCTTCCCCCACCAGCACCACTACGGAGTTCGCCATACAGCGCTGCCCGGCGGCCCCAAAGGCGGAGCCCAGTAGGTTATTGATCGCTTGACTACGGTTAGCATCGGGCATGACCACACAGTGGTTCTTGGCCCCCATCATTGCCTGCATGCGCTTGCCCGCGGCCGCCGCACGGTTATAAAGCAACGACCCCACATGGGTAGACCCTATGAATGAGAGCGCTTTGATATCTTGGTGGTCGGCGATTTGATTGGCCACATCCGGCCCGCCATGTACCACGTTTAGCACACCGGGCGGGATGCCTGCTTCATGCGCCAACTCAACCAAGCGCATCGTGGAACTAGGATCTTGCTCGGAGGGTTTAAGAACAAAGGTATTACCGGTGGCAATGGCCAGCGGAAACATAAAGCAGGGCAACATAATGGGGAAGTTAAACGCGGTAATGCCTGCGCCCACGCCCAGCGGTTGGTGCATGGTGTAAACATCCACCTCATTGGCAGCGTTTTCGGCCAGCTCACCCAACTGGAGCGACGTGATCGAGCAGGCGTGCTCCACCACTTCCAGACCGCGACCCACTTCGCCTTCCGCATCCGGCAAGGTTTTGCCATGCTCTTCGGTAATCAGGGCCGCCAGCTCAGCGGTATTGTCACGAATGAGCGCCTGAAGTTTGAGCATGATGCGCATACGTTTGCCAAGCGGCACCTTGCGCCACTCTTTGAACGCTTCTTTGGCACTGCTGATGGCATGCTCCACCTCGTCGGCACTACAAAACGGCACCCGCGCCACCACTTCTTGCGTGGCAGGGTTAACGACATCGCGCCACTCCTGGCTTTGCGACTGCACAGGTTGGCCGTCGATATACATGGGAATTTCGCGAACGGACATGGCGTTGCTCCTGTTGATGGTTGTGATTGTTATGGCGGGCACAAGGCTGTGGTTGCCTACGCACCGCTGATGGGCAAGAACACAGGGTATAGCAGCAAGTTGACGTTAACGTCAACCAAGTATCTTATGAGTAAACAAAATCTGTCGCATGACGTCAATTAGCCTTTCCATTGTGACGCGCTGCTGGCTATGCTTCGGCTAATCAGAGGCAACCCGGTTTTTAGGGCCGCTGAGGGCAAGCGCTACGCATGGCGTGTTTTAACACAGGGAATTAATAATGCAGACTTTCAGCTGCCGCTGTGGCAACCCTCTCTTTTATGAAAACACCCACTGCCTTACCTGCCAGTCAGAGGTGGGCTGGTGCCCCGCCTGTCGTAATATCGTTGCGCTTGAGCCCCTGGATAGCGGTGGCTATCGCTGCACGCAGCCAGGTTGCGATACGGCATTGATGAAATGCCACAATTACATCGTGGAGAATGTCTGTAACCGTTCGGTGGTGATGGAACACGGCCAAGCGGATGCATTATGCGACTGCTGCCGATATAACGAAGTAATCCCCGACCTCAATATTGAAGGCCACCGCGAACGTTGGGCGGCGCTTGAGGCGGCAAAACGGCGGTTATTTCATACCCTTGACTTGCTCAAGTTGCCACACGGCACTCAAGAGGACGCGATTGCCGTACCGTTAAGCTTTTCATTTATGGCCGACGCCCTGCCCGACCAAGGCTTATGGCGCTCTACTGCCAAGCAGGAAAAGGTGTATACCGGCCACGCCTCGGGCCATATCACCATCAACGTAAAAGAAGCCGATGACGTTGAACGCGAACGCTTGCGCGTCGATATGAACGAATCCCACCGCACCCTCATTGGGCATTTCCGTCACGAAATTGGCCACTACTATTGGGATGTATTGGTCAAAGAGCGTGATGAAGAGGCCTGCCGCGCAGTATTTGGCAACCATCACCGGCCGAGCTATGCCGAGGCACTGGAGCGTTACTACCAGCAGGGGGCACCCAGCGACTGGCCCGAACGGTTCATTTCCGCTTACGCGACCATGCACCCCTGGGAAGATTTCGCCGAAACGTTTGCTTATTACCTGGATATGGTCGCCGTGCTGGATACGGCGCTGCACATGGGCATTACCCACGTTGAATACGATGGCAGCCTGGACAGCATGCTGGTCGCGTTTCATCAGGTCGGCTTGGCGGTGAATGAACTTAACCGCGATATGGGGCTACTCGACCTCTCACCGACGGTGCTCGCGCCCGCCGTGCGTGAGAAGCTGGCGTACCTGCATCAACTGATCCAGGCCGCCAGCCCTGTGTCGCGTTAATCTATCAGTCGTTATCGTTGTCCCCCGCGTGGCTTTGGCTCTGGCTCTGACTTTGGGTCTGTGTCACGCGGGGCACACTGTCGTCATTCACGAAGTAGGTAGCGCTCAGCGTATCGTGAATCGCGGCAAAGCCTATCTGCAGTTCATCGATAAACGCATGCAGCTTACTGGGTGAATGCGCAAGGGCTTGGATATCGGCATCGACAACGTCCGCGCGCACCAGTGAGACCGTTGCCGCTGGGCGGTCTTGGCGGGGCAGTAACGTCAGCTCATGACCCAGGGTCTCGAGACTACAGGCAATCGAGCGTGGCAGATTCGGGTCTTGGAGCAAAAAGCGCAGTACATCCGGTCCCCGCACGCGTAAACGCACCTGCTGACGATACATTTGGTAAGCCGTGAGTGACTTGAGCACGCTCATCCACTGCAGGTTTTCAAACGGCAGCAGCTCCTCAGGGTTTTGCGGTAGTAGGCTGGCGGAGCGTACATCGACGATGCGGGTGGTCATATCCGCCCGCTCTAACTGGCGCCCTAATTCAATAAACGTACGCGCCGGCCCGTGGCTCAAGGTCCCTTCAATGAGCCCCGTTAATGCTTGGCAACCGCGGATGACACTTTTAAGAAAGCTATCGCGACGGCGCGGGCTAACGCCATTTTCAGCATGATCGGCAACGCTCAAATAGAGCTGATTGACCTCTTCCCAAATCTCTCTAGGCACCACATCACGGGTCGTTCTCAGGTTCTCGCGGGCACTCGCGAGAGCGGAGATGATGGAAATATCGTTGTCGGGGTCGGCACATAAAAAATGCACCACGCTGCGTTCATCAAAATCGTTGTGGCGAGACCTAAAGGTCTCCAGGCTCCCGGTCATTTCAATCAGCGGCGCCCAGCCAAGCGGCAGGCGGCCGGGTAAATCAAGCATGAGGTGGCTGTTGACACTCAACAGGCGCGCGGTATCTTCTGCGCGTTCAATATAACGTGCCATCCAATAAAGGTTTTCAGCAACGCGTGACAGCATGGCATTAGGCTCCTTTCACCGCGGCCGCTGCCGCCTTATCATCGGTTTCCACGATCCAGGTGTCTTTACTGCCGCCACCTTGCGATGAGTTCACCACCAATGAGCCTTCAATAAGCGCTACCCGGGTAAGTCCCCCGGTCGTGACATGAATTTCAGGCCCAGAGAGTATGAAAGGCCGAAGGTCTACGTGGCGTGGCTGCGGTAGTCCATTGGCAAGCGTGGGTGTCGTAGAAAGCGCCAACGTCGGCTGGGCCATATAATTGCGCGGGTTGGCCTTGATCAAGCGGGCAAACTCTTCACGGGTCTCTTTGGTTGAGCGTGGGCCGATCAGCATGCCGTAGCCGCCGGACTCATTGGCAGGTTTCACCACCAGTTCGTCCAAGTGGTCGAGCACATAACGGCGGTCATCCTCGAACATGCACAGGTAGCTCGGCACATTAGGCAGTAGCGGTTCCTGGTCGAGGTAATAACGAATCAGCGCTGGCACGAATGCATAAACGACTTTGTCGTCGGCCACCCCAGCGCCGGGCGCATTGGCCAGCGCCACTTTACCTGCCCGCCAGGCGCGCATTAGGCCCGCCACGCCCAGCATGGATTCGGGATTAAACGCTTCCGGATCTAAAAATTCATCATCGACACGGCGATAAATGACATCTACCCGGCGCAGGCCTGCCACGGTGCGCATATAAACGACGTCATCGTCATCGACTAGCAGGTCGCTCCCCTGCACCAGCTCTACGCCCATCTGCTGGGCCAAGTAGGCATGCTCGAAGTAGGCCGAGTTATAGATACCCGGGGTCAGCACGACGATTTGCGGGTCATCGCCGGGGCGGGGCGACATCGCGGCCAGCATGTCGTAAAGCTGTGCCACGTAATCATCAACGGGCAGAATCTTGCCCGACGCAAATAGCTCCGGCAGCACTCGCTTAGTGACGTTGCGGTTTTCCAGCATATAAGAGACGCCGGAGGGAATGCGTAAATTGTCCTCAAGTACATAGAGGGTACCGTCACCATCGCGTACCAAGTCTGACCCGCATACGTGCGCCCAAACGCCATGGGGTGGGTTAACGCCAACGCACTGGGGGCGAAAATTGACCGACTGCGCCAGCACCTCCGCAGGAAGCACTTTGTCCTTAATGACTTTTTGGTCGTGGTAAAGGTCATCAATAAATAGATTGAGCGCCTGAACGCGCTGTTTGAGCCCCGCCTCTGTTTTACGCCACTCACTGGCCGGAATAATGCGCGGCACAATATCAAAAGGCCAAGCACGATCGATCATGGCACCTTCAGAGTAAACGGTGAACGTAATACCCATGGTCCGGATCGCGATCTCCGCCGCGGTTTTCCGCTCGGCTAACTCTTCTGCACTAAACCTTGCCAACATGTTGCACAATTCACCCGCTGACTCGCGTGGCTGACCGGGTGCTGCCATCAGCTCGTCGTAAAAGTCACGACACGCATAGTTATTCCAATTCACTTGGCTCATGGGCGCTCTCCTGGCGCTGGGGTGGAAGCGGCAACTTCCTCAATGCTCAGTGTAGGCCTGCCGCGCGCAAAACAATCAAACAATTGAGAGCAAAATACGTACCATCTTTTGCGATATTTCAACGTTTGCTTACCCAAACGCTACTGGGTGGGGTTTTAGGATGACTCAACCTACGTTAATGCCCATTTTTGGTGCGAACAATGAGAGCCAAAATGGTGCATCAGGCTATTTCCACTTTAGTTAAACGCCTTACTTAAGATAGCGGCTGCAAAAAAGTAAAAGTGGAACGATACTTGCGAAACGTTCGGTTATTCCTTACCCAGCCGACCATCCGGTTGATAACGGTTCTTTTGAGGGTGGCCCATGACCATTCGCGTTGCCTTGCATCATCGTACGACTTACCACTTTGACCGTCCGGTACGTCTTTCACCCCATGTCATTCGGCTGCGCCCGGCGCCCCACTGCCGTACCCATATCGAGGCTTACTCACTTAAGCTCTCTGGCGACGACCACTTTCTGAACTGGCAACAGGATCCGTTCGGCAACTTTAATGCGCGCGTCGTGTTTCCCGAGCCACGCAAGGAGTTGACCATCGCCGTCGAGCTGATCGCGCCGATGACCGTGATCAACCCGTTCGATTTCTTCCTGGACGACATCGCGCAAACGATTCCTTTCGCTTACCCAGACGCCCTGCGTCAGGAATTGGGCCCCTACCTGGAAATCACTGAATCCGGGCCGCGCTTGATGGAGTGGCTCAAGGCCGTGCCCCGCGAGCCAACCACCACTGTCGATTTTCTGGTCGCCCTTAACCAGCGCCTTCAAGACGATATAGGGTACTTGGTGCGCTTAGAGCCAGGCGTGCAGAGTTGTGAAGAAACGCTGACACTGGCCAGCGGCTCATGCCGCGACAGCGCTTGGCTACTGGTGCAAATTTTTCGCCATTTGGGACTCGCGGCGCGCTTTGTATCGGGCTACCTGATTCAGTTGAAACCCGATGTCAAAGCACTCGATGGCCCCAGTGGTACCGAGGTGGATTTCACTGATTTACACGCCTGGACCGAAGTGTTTCTGCCCGGCGCTGGCTGGGTAGGGCTTGACCCCACCTCGGGGCTGTTCGCCGGCGAAGGCCATATCCCTCTGGCCGCCACCCCCACCACGGGCAGCGCAGCGGCCATCACCGGCTTCTCCGATAAGTGCGAAGTCACGTTTGACGTGACCATGGAAGTGACGCGTATTCACGAAGACCCGCGGGTCACCAAGCCCTACAGCGACGAGCAGTGGCAGCGTATCTGCAAACTCGGCGACGATGTGGATGCCGAACTTTTGCAGCAGGACGTACGGCTGACCATGGGCGGCGAGCCGACGTTCGTTTCCATTGACGACATGGAAAGCCCGCAGTGGAATACCGAAGCGCTGGGGGAGCATAAACGTGAACGTGCCGAAGCACTGCTAACGCGGCTACAGGCGGCCTATGCGCCCGGTAGCGCTATTCAACAGCAGCAGGGCAAGTGGTACCCCGGCGAACCGTTGCCACGCTGGGCGCTGGCCTGCTACTGGCGCAAGGATGGCGTGCCGCTGTGGCGCGATCCAAAATGGTTAGCCTGCATGGAAGGCGCCCCCAATATCGACGCTGATAGCGTCATGGCGCAACGTTTTACCCAGGCACTTAGCGAGCGGTTGGGTATCGCCGAACGCTTTTGGATTCCGGCGTTTGAGGATGCCTACTACTATCTCTGGAAAGAGCAGTCGCTGCCGGTCAACGTTGACCCAAGAGAAGCCAACCTCAAGGACGACGCCGAGCGTCACCGCCTTGCCCGCCTGCTCGAACAAGGCCTGGACGAAGTCGTTGGCTACGCCCTACCGCTGCGCCACTCGATCAGTCAGGCCCACCGATGGGAGAGCGGACGCTGGCCGCTCAAGCGCGACCATCTTTTCCTGGTACCCGGCGACTCCCCCATGGGGCTTCGCTTGCCCCTTTCGGCCCTGCCCTGGGCAGACCCAGAAGAGCAGCCCCAGCCAGAATCACTATTCGCACCGCGCCCTGAGCTGGGTGACATTCACGGCGAAGTCGCCCGCCGCAACGCTGAACAGCTGCACATCAGCGATGCTGAACGCCTGGGGCGTTCCAGCCACCCCAGCCCATCGCATCCTGAAGGCGAAAGCGTGCAGCAGCAGCCACGCGCAGCAAGCGACCAAGAAAGTGGCATCATACACACCAGCCTATGTGTGGAGCCCAGAGATGGCCGTTTGCATATATTCCTGCCACCGCTCACCAGCCTGGAGCACTACCTTGACCTGCTCAGTACGGTGGAAGAGTGCGCCAAAGCGCTTGCGTGCCCGGTGATGGTTGAAGGCTACTCACCGCCTCGTGATCCGCGCCTGGAAAACTTTATGATCACCCCCGATCCGGGCGTGATCGAAGTGAATATTATGCCCGCCGCCAGTTGGCAAACACTGGTGGCACAAACCGAACGACTCTATGAAGAAGCGCGGAAAACCCGTCTGGGCACGGAAAAGTTCATGCTCGATGGCCGCCACACCGGCACCGGCGGTGGTAACCACGTCACCCTGGGTGGAATAACGCCTGACGATTCGCCGTTTTTGCGTCGCCCGGATCTGCTCGCCAGTTTGGTGACCTATTGGCAGCACCACCCGAGCCTCTCTTATCTGTTTTCTGGGCTGTTTATTGGCCCGACCAGTCAAGCGCCTAGAGTTGACGAAGCGCGCCACGAAGCGCTCTATGAGCTTGAAATCGCCCTGCAACAAATGCCCGAAGGCGACGTGGTACAGCCCTGGCTGGTCGATCGCTTGCTACGCCATCTGCTGACCGACTTAACGGGCAACACCCACCGGGCCGAGTTCTGCATCGACAAACTCTATTCACCGGATAGTGATAGTGGTCGGCTCGGTTTATTAGAACTACGCGGTTTTGAGATGCCACCCCATGCGCGCATGGGACTCATGCAAATGCTGTTAATCCGCGCCCTTGTCGCGCGCTGCTGGAAAACGCCCTACCGCGCCAAGCCCGTGCGCTGGGGAAGCGCACTGCAAGATCGCTGGATGCTGCCTCACTACCTGTGGAACGATCTTGACGACGTGCTGACCGATTTACGCCACCACGGCTTCGACTTCGACCTTGATTGGTTTGCCCCCTTCCTGGAGTTCCGTTTCCCGCTGCATGGCCGTTTGCATACGCCCATGCTAGACATCGAGCTGCGCCAAGCCATCGAACCCTGGCACGTGCTGGGTGAAGAGGCCTCGGCAGGCGGCACGGCTCGCTATGTGGACTCCTCGGTGGAGCGCCTGGAAGTCAAAGTCAGCGGCATGAGCGGTGACCGCTATGTGGTGACTTGTAATGGCCGTCGCGTGCCCCTTTCAGCGACGGGGCGTAATGGCGAAGCAGTCGCCGGGGTGCGCTACCGCGCCTGGCAGCCGCCCTCGGCATTACACCCGCAAATCCCTATTCACGCGCCGCTGGTGTTTGACGTCATCGATACCTGGAACCAGCGCTCCGTGGCAGGTTGCACCTACTACGTGGTGCATCCGACGGGGCGTAATTTCGATACGTTCCCGGTCAACGCGTTTGAAGCGGAAGCGCGTCGACTGGGGCGTTTCAGTGACAGCGGTCATCGCCATGGCCATCAGGTGCCTAAAGTGGAAACACCCAGCCTGGAACTGCCGCAAACGCTCGACCTGCGCTGGACGCCTAGTTAGTTTTTTTAACGCAGCTAATGCTTTTCTCTTAGCGGCTACTGCAGGATAATCCGCCCCTTACCTCTCAGGATTACAAGGACAATGACGGCCCCTGTCTCTCCCTCGCTTCTCGCGCCCGTGGTTAACGGGCTCGTTGAGGATTACTTGAATCAGCTAGGCAAGGGACAGCCCGGCACGTATGACGCTATGCTCGATGGTCAAGGGCAGTTACGCCCTGGTTGGCAGAGCTTACTCGGTTGTTTAGAAGCACTCGGCCCCACCGGCCGCCTCCACCAGCATGAAGAAATTCAGCGTTTGTTGGCTGAAAATGGCGTTATTTTCAACATGCACGATGAAACCCAGGGGCGCTCATGGCGGCTCGATCCGCTTCCCTGGGTCATCGATGAAGCACAGTGGCAAGCACTGGAAGCGGGGCTCACTCAGCGCAGTCGGCTACTAACGGCCCTTTATGACGACATATACGGCCCTAAAACGCTCTTTGAGCAAGGCCTTTTGCCGACTCAGGAGCTGCTCGCTTCACCGCATCTGTTACTGCCTTGCCACCGCTCCTTGCCTAATGACCGCGCGCCGATCGGTTTTCACGGTGTGGATGTCATTCAGGATACCCAGGGCCAATGGCGCGTGATGGCAGACCGTTTGCAGGCGCCTTCAGGCACTGGGTTTGCGCTTGAAAACCGTATATTGATGGCTCGTGCCCTACCCGATATGTACCGGAATGCGCCGTTAAAACGGTTAGCGGGCTTCCTCGATTTACATCATCGAACCTTAATCGCGATGGCCTATCAGCACCGCGACAATCCGACCTTGATTCTTTTAACGCCAGGGCCTGCGAGCCCGCGCTATTTTGAGCACGCCTACTTGGCCAACTACCTCAATATCGCCTTGGTAGAAGGACAGGACTTGGTGGTGCGTGATACGCAGGTATGGCTGCGCACCCTGGGCGGTTTACAGCCCGTCGATGTCATATTGCGCAACTGCGACGACGTCTACTGCGACCCACTGGAACTCCGCGGGGACTCACAGCTCGGCGTGCCCGGGCTTTTGCAGGCCATGCGTTCAGGCGGGGTGGCATTATCGAACGCCCTGGGCGTCGGCATTCTAGAAGCCCCGGCATTAGCGGACTACCTGCCGGCGCTCTGCGAGCACCTGCTGGGTGAACCGCTGCTGTTACACAACGCCGATGCTTCTACTCAGGCGGCTACCGCCCCGGTATTTAACAGCTATTTACAGCGCCTAGAGCCTACTACGCTCAACCTGCGCTGCTTTGTGACCCGTACGCCGAATAGCGCCACCGTCAAACCTAATGCCGCGGACGAGTATCAAGTCATGCCCGGCGGCTTGGCCTGGGTGGGCGAGCCCGGCTCCCATTCACTGAGCAGCAGCATCGTCAAAGATGTATGGGTGACGGCAGCCTCACCCCAACCGCATGTTAGTCAGTTACGTCAGGCGCGTGGCCCGGTCGTGGCCACTCGCGACGGCACCGACCTACCCAGCCGTGTGGCTGAAAGCCTGTTTTGGTTAGGCCGCTATGGTGAGCGTTTGGATACCCGGGCACGCCTGCTGCGTGAAGCCCTGCTTAGGCTGATGGAGTATGACCAGGACGAAATCGCTGATCAGCTACTGGATGAACTGCTGCTGGCGCTGGATATCACCACCCTCAACGACGATGACGAGCACCGCTTACAAGCGCCACTCATCGGGTTTGACCAGAAACGCGCCGCCTTGCTGGCTCAGTTCGATGACGTCGACCCCCAGGCACTGCAGCCACTTTTTTCACAATTGATGCGCAATGCGCGCAGCGTGCGTGATCATCTGGGCGACGACTCCTGGCGGGTAGTGCATCAGTTGCGCCAGCGCATGGCGACGTTCAACCCCAGCTTGGGAGCCAGCGCTGCACGACGTGCCTGCGAAAGCCTTTCAGCCCAGCTAGCAGCCTTTTTTGGGCTCTGTAACGAGACCATGCCGCATCATTACGGCTGGCGATTTATGGATATTGGCCGCTTTCTGGATCGTGTGCTCGGGCTACTCTCATTGCTCAAACTGACGCTCAACGCCCCGCATTCGCCAGGGTTGGCACTGTGGGAAGTGGTACTCGCCACCACCGATAACTTTACTGCCTATCGGCGCCGCTACCGAAGCGAGCTCCACCCAGCAGCGATTCTTGACCTACTGCTGTTTGACGAAACCAACCCGCGCTCGGTGGGCTACATGCTCAAGCGCATTGAGCGTCAGATGGATCGACTGCCCGGCAGCACCTCGCCCTACCGTAACGCCGAACGAAGGCTGTTGATTCAGGCCAATGCGGCGCTCCACCTGGCCGATATTGATCGTTTAAGCCACTTAGCGGATACCCCCGAGGCGCAAGAGGCCTTAGAACAGCTGCTGGATGCCCTGATTGAGCCATTGAGCGCACTTTCTGAAGCCATCAGCCAAAGCCACTTTAGCCACGTGGAACGTCCTCGCCAGCTAGTCAGCATGGAGCCCGATGCATGAATTACACGCTGCGGCATACCACCCGCTACCACTACAGCGCCCCGGTGACGCTGTGCCACAGTGAAGCGCGGGTGCTCCCACGTAAAACGCCGCACCAGCAGTGCGGCGCATCGGAACTACTGATCAGCCCTGCGCCGCAGGTACAGCGCGAACGCTGCGATATCTTCGGCAATCGAGTGCTCTATTTCGCCATGGAAGAAGTTCATCAAACGCTGGATGTCACGGTGGTCACACCGCTGAATACACAACCGTTAGCTGCCCTGCCCAGTGTTTCACCCACATGGGAAAGCGTTGCCCAGCAGCTTAGCCAGGACAACCGCTTTGACGTTCAGCTTTACCGTTTGGACTCACCGTTTATCCGCCGTAACGATGAACTCGCTGGCTTTGCGCTTAGCTGCTTTACCCCTGGCAGGCCACTTATCGAAGCGGCGCTAGCGCTCAATGAGTTGATTCATACCACCTTCGAATACGACCCTAGCTTCACCACGCTGGCAACACCGTTAAGCGATGTGCTCACTAACCGCCGTGGCGTCTGCCAGGATTTCGCGCACCTTGCGATCGGTGCACTGCGTTCAGTAGGCCTAGCGGCGCGTTATGTCAGCGGCTACCTGGAAACCCAGCCACCGCCTGGGCAACCGCGGTTAATAGGCGCGGATGCCTCCCATGCTTGGCTGGCGACCTGGATCCCCGATTGGGGCTGGTTGGCGCTAGACCCCACCAATGGCGCCGTGGCCGGTGAACAGCACCCGGTGCTGGCCTGGGGGCGAGATTATGCCGATGTCGCGCCGCTCAAAGGGGTGATGAACGGCGGCGGCGAGCATCGTTTGGAGGTGGAAGTCGATGTCATGCCGCTGGCCAGCTAACGCTGGACGGATGCGGCATATCGCCATCAAGCCGTTTCGTAGGCAGCCTTGAGACGATAAAACTCTTCGACGATAGCGGCCATTTCATCGGCGTCGTAATCACACAAGCCACTCACTACGAGTTTCTTGGAGCCTACCCCTACCGCTTCACCAGCCGATTCAATCGAGAACTCCAACCGCGCATCGGCACGTTTGCCGTTCACCTCTAACGATGAGTGATTGAGCGTTAACCCCGGTGAGAAACCATCTAAACGTTCAAGTGAAAAACCCATGCTGTCGTAGATCACCAGCGGGCGTTTAGGATTAAACATAACCCCTTGTTGTTCCATGAGGGGTTTGAGGTAGTGCGGGAAATTTTTACCTGAAAAAGCGACGTAACAGCGCGCAAAAGCTTCCACCACCTCAGGATCGTGGGTAATGTCACCACCACGCACGACCTGTAAGTAACACTTTCCGCCTTCATCGCAGACGTGCAACGTACCATCGTCCGCTTCGCTGAATTTAAGCGGCGTATCGGCGCCCACCATGTTGGTAAAGCGAAACTCCATTTGCCGCGACAACCCAAACTTTGTGAGTATCAATACAAATAGCAAGTCGCCGGGTACACAAAAGCGCCGTGCATCCGGGTTATGAATGGGGTTGTAGTCACCAGCGACGCCTTTGGCGAAACGACTGGCCTGCTCTGCGGAGATCACTACATACTCTCCGCGCTGCGCGTAAAAATCCTTGAACATGGCGTTTGTTGCCTGCCTAGCGTTGAAATCGAAAACCCGTCACTGCCCAACGCCGCGCATAATGCCATAAAACACGCCCCAACAGGAGTTATCTGCTCGGGAAACCACTATGCCAGACGCGAACACTCGTAAAAATCGCCTACCCCGCCTACTTTTTAGAGGGTTGATTGGCTTGCTATTTATCATCCTGATCTGGGTGGCTGGCAGCTATTGGCTGCTAAATAGTCAGTGGTTGCCCGCACGCATTGCCCAGTTTGAGGGTATTGATATTCACTGGGAAAAAGGCGTCAGCCGCCACCCTGGCCGCTGGGAAGTAGAGGAGCTTTATCTTGCTCGCGAAGATGCCGCCCTACCTATTTCCATCGAAGCAGAACGCGCCACCCTTTCGCTTTCTCTTCTGGCACTGCTGCGCGGTGAATTACATATCGAGGCACTGGATGCCGAAGGCATCCGACGTTTAACCATCGGTGACACGGCGCTCGAAGCAGACGGCCGTTTACAAATAGCCAAGACCACCTTGAGTCGTGACACCCTGGCGATCCCTGAGGTTTCACTCGCTATTACCAATGGTCGTTTAGTTCGCCTTAGTGATCAAGCCACCCTGGTGCGTGACATTCATCTTGACGCAACAGCGACACTCGACTCAATAACCCTGGTCGACGCGGTAAGCGGCGAAATTAACCCCGATTTACTGGAAGCAGTTTCGGCACACTTTCAATTGGATGCCCAGGCAGATGCATGGGATGTCTTTATGCCCTACCTGGGTGCCCTGCCGTGGCTCACTCTGGAGGGGCGAGGCGCACTAACAGGGGCACTAACGTTAACAGCTGGCACACTGCAGCCTGATAGCGAACTCATTCTGGACGCACCTTTGCTGCGCTTGACCGTTGATGAGCAGCGGCTGCGAGCGCCGACTGACTCGCCGAACTGGCTAATCGCCGACAACCCACCACCCCACCATACCGCTACCGGCCAAGGTCAGGTTCGTTTAGCGGTTGAGAAAGAGCACCTGCATTTCTCGACACAGCTTGTCGATGTCGCGCTCGCGGACACACATCCTTACGCGGAGAATGCTGAGCTTCATCTCACGACCCAAATTTCCAACCAACGCCTGGATCAGCTCGACCTCCCTACGGCAGCAACACTGGCGTTACAGGGTGATATCACGCGCCTGGATATGCTCAATCGTTTCCTGGTATTTGATAGCGAAGACGCCGGGGCTGAATCTGCTGTTAACCCTGCCGTTAACAGTGAAAATAACATCCACCTTTCCGGCCATGGTCAAATTGAGGCCTCGGCGAGCATTCGCCAATCGCGTCCTTATGATGCCCAACTGAACATTCAAGCGCCGGAACTCGCCGCCGATACGCTTGGCTTTATAGCCCAAGGAAGAGGCACGCTTAACGCCCAGCTAACGCCAGAGGAGATCATTGAGGCAACGCTCAGCTTTACCGATGCCACACTGCACCACCAAGAGCTTCAACTGCTTGCCAATGCCGATATCAATATCGACGCCACCAGCCCCATTGATACTGAAACAGTACGTGAAGAGGCCTCAGCAACGCTAAGCTGGACAAGTGCGCGCCTACCGAATATCGCTGTTTTACAGACTTACTTAGAGACAGTTTTGCCAGACCCAGCGCCACTGCAGTTACTTAGCGGTCAAGCCGAAAGTCACGGTCAGCTTTCGATTGTTTCAGAACAGCTAAGCGGAGAGATACATTTAGCTGGCAACGGGCTTACTACGCGCTGGCAGCACGGTGATCAGGCGGGCGCTCTCACCAGTGATATGCAGCTGTTCCTACCCATTCAGCAGGCGGTGATGGATGGCTCGACGCTGGATATCAGCGGTACCCGGTTAAGTTGGCAGGTGGCCGACACCGACCAACCAAGCGAGCGTTTAGACAGTACCGTTGTGCTGTCCGACGGTCGTTTTCGACGACGCAATGACGAGCCTAGCGGCCAATTTACCCTGGCAGGAAGCGTGCATCAGCTCGGCTTTTTAAACACCTTCTTGCCTGACGCTCATGGGCTGGCCATCGCTGGTGAAGGCCAGCTGTTTGCCCAAGGCGCCTTTAGCGGTGACCGCTTGCTCGCCCCCACCCGGTTACGGGTCAATGCCGACCAGCTAGAAGTCGCGTTTTTAGACTATCTCGTCACCGGGCGAGGTGAGCTTACCGCTCAATTGGATAGCCCCGAGCAGGCCCAACTCTCGCTGGGCATTCCCCGCTTTGCATTAAAACGCCAAGACGATGACAGGCCGCACCTGGAGGGCCGGCATTTTGCCCTGACGACGCAAACCGAACGCTTTAGCGACGTGCTCGAATCCCCTCAGCCCGAACACTTCACCACCCGCATAGCGCTACCCATTACCGAGGTGCCCGATTTCACTCGTTATAATCACTACTTACCTGAAGGAGCGGGCATCACCTTACTGGGTGGGCAAGCCAGCCTTGAAAGCGAGTGGCTATTGGAAGGGCTAAATGCCCAGGGAGAAATAACGCTGCGCGCCTTTGGCGCCGAGCTGGCGTTGCTGGATCAACAGCTTCGCGGCGATGTTCATCTGGACTTACACCTCACCGACGGCGATCTGGCAACGCGCCAATTTACTGCCGACAACTCCTTTTTGCGCTTTGACAATGTCTTCCGGCAAAGTGAGAACGGAACCCAGGATGCAGGCTGGTGGGTGCAGCTCTCCATGGACGAGGCGGCATTGGCGTGGGAAGACCCTATTCGACTGGCCAGCCAGCTACGCTTAGAGATGCGCGACACGGGGTTGCTTGCACGGCTATTCCTAGCCCGCGCAAGGGACAGCGATTGGCTAGGACGCTTGTTGAATGTTCATGATATCGAAGGCACCGCTCAACTCGATATCAACGGCGAGCACATTCGCTTGCAGGATCTGACACTCACCGGTGGGCCGCTGTTGCTGCTTTCGGATATCGCGTTGGCCGACCGTACTGCCAACGGCGCACTCTACGCACGCCTTGGAATCCTCGGACTAGGCGTGGAACTTACCGATAGCGAACCCACCCTGCGAATTATTCAACCGCGACGCTGGTTTGAACAATGGCGGGAAGCAAGTCACTTGCTTAGCCCCTAAGCGGCGAACCTAACGCTTAGCCGTTAGCGTTTTTCTCGCTGTCGGCGGATCATGCGTACACGCTCTTTGGCCTTTTGCGGCGTAGAGAGCGGTGCTGCCGCTTCTTCATGGCTTTTAGGAGGCACCGTGACCCAGGCAAATACCGGCAACGCCAGGTGCCAATGAATAGCGGCTAACCGCAGCCCGAGGGTAACAATGAGCGAGGCGGCAATCGCGATTGTCAACGGCGCGTCCAGCGCATGCAGCGCGACATAAACGACGCCGCCAGCCATCGCCGCCGTGGCGTAAACCTCCTCGCGTAATACCATCGGCACTCGCTGGGCCAACACATCACGAATCATGCCACCGGCCACGCCGGTCATCATCCCCATCAACACCGCCACCATGCCCGACGTACCCAGCAGCAGCGCTTTATGGGCACCGATAACGGTAAACAGCGCCAGCCCAAACGCATCGGCGATGGGCAGAAAGCCGCGCGACAGGCGATGGATATAGTGAAACCCCATCAACGAGACGCTCACGGTAGCCAGGATGACCCAGAGATAAGTCGGATCAGTCACCCAAAACACTGGCCGAACGCCTAACACTAAATCGCGCAGCGTGCCCCCGCCAATGCCAGTCACTGACGCCAGCACCAGCATACCGATCGGATCCATGCGCGAACGGCACGCCAAAATAACGCCCGACAGCGCAAACACGATGACACCCGCCATATCCAACCAGTAAACCACGCCCGACACTCGCTTCTCCTTGATGCTCACTAACGATAAAGGCTGGCAGGATAGCACCTCTCCCAACATGCACGAGTGCAAAATTGATCACTTTTTAATCGCCATTCACATATTTTGTAAGACATTGCCGACACTCTTTGTAAGACATTGCCGTTAGATAACCATCCGGGGTTGTCGTCCCTGACTAGGTCGTTATCCTGATCCTTTCTCATTTAACTTGGCTACGTTAGCGACTACTCCTGGAGGGGGCATGGCACTCAGCACCGGACTGCACTTTACCGTGACGCTACCCGGCGTTGACGAGGTCGCCGTGATCGACTTCACCCATCGTGAAGCCCTCTCCCAGCCCTTCGAGCTGGCTCTGAACCTGGCCAGCCGCGACGGTAGTCTCGATGCCGCCGAGTTACTCGACCGCGAGGCGAGCCTCACTATTTGGCAAGATGGCGAACCCCTGCGCCGGGTGCACGGCATCATCAGCGAGTTTGGCAAGGGCGACCGAGGCCATCGCCGCACGTTTTATTTTCTGGTACTACGCCCCGCCCTATGGCGGCTTTCGCTACGCCAAAACTCGCGCATCTTCCAAAAAGTCGACCCGCTGACCATCATTAATACCCTCTGCGACGAGCGGGGCATTACTGATGTGGGCTTTGCGGTGAAACGTGAACTCGCCGAGCGCGAATACTGCGTGCAGTACCGTGAAACCGACCTTGCTTTTATCGAACGCCTGGCCGCCGAAGAAGGCCTGTTCTACTTCCATGAATTTGCAGAGAGCAGCCACCGGCTGGTCTTCGCTGATGACCCTCAGGTACTGACCAATCTCGGCGAACGGCCTTACAATAGCCGCGCCGGTGGCACCGCCCTCGCCCGCCATCTGCATAAGCTAAGCCACACCGCTCGGGTCGCTGCCGCTTCAGCCACGCTAAAAGATTACAGCTTTAAAAATCCCGCCTATGCGCAGTTACATGAACATCTAGGCCGCGATGTAGAAGCGCATGGTCAGAACGCTGACTACGAACACTACGACTACCCCGGCCGCTATAAGCAAGATGCTTCCGGTAAGCCGTTTACGCGCATTCGTTTGGAACAACTACGTCGTGAAGCGCTCACCGCCAACGCCGAAAGCGACCTGCCCGAACTCGCCCCTGGCCTGCGCTTCACGCTGACCGACCACGACACCGACAGCCTAAACCGCGACTGGCAAGCCATTGAAGTCCATCACGTGGGTGAGCAGCCCCAAGCGCTAGAAGAGGATGGCGTGACGCAAGGCGACGCGGCCGGAATGACCCGCTACCACAACCAGGTCACGTTGATCCCCGGGGATACCCCATGGCGCACCACGCCCAACCCGAAACCCCGCGTCGATGGCCCGCAAGTCGCCTTCGTGGTCGGCCCGAAAGGCGAAGAGATTCACTGCGACGAACACGGCCGGGTCAAAGTCCAGTTCCCCTGGGACCGCTACGCAGACCCAAATGATACCGCCAGTTGCTGGGTGCGGGTCGCCCAAGGTTGGGCAGGCGGCGGTTACGGCAGCATCGCCCCTCCGCGCATTGGGCATGAAGTCATCGTCTCATTCCTGGAAGGCGACCCGGACCAACCGCTGGTCACCGGTCGCACCTACCACGCAGTGAACACCGCGCCCTACCCACTGCCGGAACACAAGACCCGCACGGTGCTGCGTACCCAAAGCCATAAAGCCGAAGGCTTCAACGAGCTGCGCTTTGAAGACGAAGCAGGCGAGGAGCAAATCTGGCTACACGCCCAGAAAGATTTAGAGCTGTTAACCCTCAACGACCGCACCGAAGAGATCCGCCACGACAGCTTTTTAAAGGTCAAGAACGACCGCATCAGCGAGATCAATAACGACGACCACCACACGGTGCACAGCAACCGCTTTGAGCACACCGAAGGCCAGCAGCACCTTACGGTAGACGGCACGCTGCATATCAAGGCTGGGCAGGCCTGGCTCAGTGAAAGCGGCCGCGAACTGCATATTAAGGCAGGCCACAAGGTGGTGCTGGAAGCCGGTAACGAACTCACCCTGAACGCAGGGGGCAGTTTTCTCAAGCTGGACGGCGGCGGCGTAACGATGGTCGGCCCCAAGGTACGTATCAATGCAGGCGGCAGCCCTGGCAATGGTTCCGGGCAGGCAGTGGAAGGCCCGCTGCTTCCAGGGCATGCGGTGGCGGAGGCGCATGAGCGAATCGATAATATTTCACAAGCTGCACTATTGAAGACCAACCTTAAGCTGCCAGAAGTATGCGAAGAGTGCTGGCAGAAAGCATTAGCTGAAGGCCAGAGCGCAATACCTAGGGAACAAGCATGAAGACTGACACTCTTCCGCCATGGCAACGCTCCTCATCAGAAGCCTCTGAAATAGAGCGCTATGCCTTAATTGAGCTAGCTCACCTACCCGTAGCCGCACGAACGACTCTGTTTAATGAGCTGGTCCAAGACAGCCAGTATTGGCCGCTAATTAAAGATGAAAGCCAGCCCCATTTGCAGCGCGAAGGGCCATGGGTGTTACAGGTTAGACAAGACAAACTTGATAAACTGCTAACGCTTGACGGCATCGTATGTGCTTTACAAGGCTGGATCGAGAGTCAACTTACCGGAACTGAACTAGCTAGCCATCTGGCCCCGGCCATGGCGGTGGAAAACCCGCAAAAGCAGCGCTCATTGCTACGGTTTTATCTCCCCGATGTCATTACCCAGTTGCATAAGGATGCGCTTGAGAATCCAACAAACGCACTGTTTTCAGGTGTTACCCGCTGGTGGTATCGAGATGCAACATTAGGCTGGACGGCTCTTGAAGGGAAAGCCTTGCCAGAAAGTTTGCCCACATGGCAACTGACAGTAGATGAAGCCCGCTGGCAAACCCTACACGGTGAGCCGGAGGTTATGCAGTTGACCGCCGAGTTAGTCGATTTTTCACCGTCATTATTTGAAGGAATATGTCTTTGCGAGCGACCCCGTCAGGTGGCTAAAGCGCTAATGCAAGCCAATAACCATGGTTTAACCGCCATTGCCGACAAAAGAACCTTTGTTTATGTGCAATTAAGCCAGGGTAGTGACACTTGGTCATCAGAAGATATGCAAGGTCTTTTACAGCGCGCGTCTGGCGGTGAAGCCACGCTGGCTGATTTACTGACAACCACTTACCAGCAGGCTGAGGAGTGTTAGTTCGCTGGGCAATAAGCCGTTATATGCGTCTGATACCTGTTTGGCTTCAGGTTTCATTGACTGCCTTAGTCATTATATGGTTTGTCTAGGGCATGGTTTTTAATACATCAAAGAGTGGAAGCTTGGTCGGTTATAACCATACTGACCGACCTTTAGGAAGGTATTTTGTAGATGGTAATTATGGAGGAAATGGAGGCACAACCTGCTGTTGGTCTTTCCGTGGAGATACTATCGAAGTGGAATGGATTTTGAGTGTAACTGGAGAGCAGCATCGTCAGGGCTTAGAGATAGAAAGACATAGTTTAAACCTCTCTATGCCAGCCTATAGCCGAGACGATCAGTACTTGCATGTCCACTTTCTCCCTAACAATCAAGTCGAGCTTGCTTGGAGTCCAGACTTACAGTCTCCGCTTTCTGAGCGACTCCAAGATAAGCAACATAGCTATGAATAATGATAATCACTGTGCGGAATTCATTATGAAAAAAAGGAATTATTTACCATGTTAGTTCGCTGGGCAATAGGCCGCTACATGCGCCTCATACCTGTTTGGCTTCAGGTGTTGCTAGGCTCAATGATTACTGCATGGCTAGCTTGGAGCATGCTTTTTAGCACATCAAAGAGTGGTTCTTTAATGGGTCACAATCTTACTGAGAGGCCTATTGGTAGTTTTTGGGTTGATGGTAATTGGGGGGGTAATCTATCCGCCTATTCTGGAGGTTTATATACAGGAGGTGGCACCACCTGCTGTTGGTCTTTCCAAGGGGACACTGTCGAGGTGGTATGGATACTAAGTAGGACGGGGGATCAGAAGCGCCAAGGGATAGAAGAAGAAAGGCACAGTATAATTCTACCTATGCCAGAACACGATCCAGAAGATCAGTATCTACACGTCCATTTCCTTTCCGACAATAAAGTGGATTTAGCATGGAGTGAGCATATTGGTTCGCCAAAATTTGAGCAATATCACAGCTATGTAGTCGGCCATGATGATTAAAACAGCATCAAACTATCTATTTTGCGTAATTTTTAGTTCCCAGCATTTAAAAGCAAGCCTACCACCGATAAAAAATCGGTGCTTAATAGCTATAGGAGCAAGTGTCATATGTTAGCACGCTGGGCAATAAGCCGCTATATGCGTCTGATACCTGTTTGGCTTCAGGTTTCGTTGGCTGCCTTAGTAATTATATGGCTTGTCTGGGGCATGGTTTTTAATACATCAAAGAGTGGAAGCTTAGTCGGTTACAACCATACTGACCGACCTCTTTTTCGATATTTTGTTGATGGCAACTATGGAGGGAATGGCGGAACCACTTGCTGTTGGTCTTTCGAAGGAGATAGCGTCGAGGTGGTGTGGGTTCTGGATGTTACTCCCGAAGATATCGAAGCAGGATTAGAAGAGGAGGAGCATCGGGTCACTTTAAAAATGCCAGAATATAGTCGAGATGATCAGTATCTTCACGTGCATTTTCTGCCTGATAACCGAGTTGATTTGATATGGAGTCACAACATTAGGTCTCCAAAACTAGACCAGTATCGCAGAGCAGGGGATGAACGCAATGAATGAAGCTACGTTAGAATGCATTCAGGCAATTAACTCTCGTAGCGAGAGTGCCAATTCTATAAGTTTTGGTGCTAACTGTCAGCAGGTTATGGATATAGGGTTTTTCTTTGATGGAATAAGTCGAAATCTCACTGATGATGCGTTAACTGACAAATTTAGCAATGTAGCGGCGATGTTTGAATCACACCTGCGTGAACAGGATGATAACTTAGGTAATGCTTTTCGTAAGCACTACTACTCCGGCCTTGGAACATCCTTTGAGTCTAGTCTATCTGATGATGTAGTAGGTGCTGCGCACCGCGTTCCTGGCGAAGCCGTCGGAACGGGTGAAGGGCAGTTGCGTTCCAGTGGCACGGATGCCGCAAAAGAAGTTCTCTCTGGTGGTGGTTCGGGGCGCTGGTACGAGGTTTTTGGGCGTTCATTTAAAGTATCTATCACTCAACCCTGGAACTGGGTTAAAGCGGCCCGGGATGCCGCTATTCGTACGGGTATTGAAGCCGCTGCACCTATCCGGGACACCTCTATTGCCGCCAATCTCTTAATGAGTGGAAGCCACACCCGCCTTTCCTCCGCTGTTCGCGATTTCCACAATAGCGTTGCTGATGTTAAGCAAAACAGTGAGCTACCGTTGGCTAAAATACGTGTCTCTGTCTTTGGCTTCGATTTTGGGGCCGCCATGGCTAAAGCATTCGTACGGCGGCTGCTGGAGGAAGTGTGTGATCAGGATGGCGAACGTTTTGTTTATCAGGACAGCGATGTGGAGATGGTATTCGTAGGCTTGTTAGACTGTGTAGACCGTACTCATGCAGAGATGGGACTGTTGGATTGGTTTCACCCGTTAAGCCCGGTGCTTGATGATGGCGGAGAGTTACACCCAGGTTGCCAGCGAGCGCTGCATCTAGTTGCAGCCCATGAGCGGCGTTTCTATCGCCGCTGCCGTCCGCTGGGAGGGCAAAATTCGCAATGGCATGAAGAACTGTGCCCTGGCATTAGTGAGGACATTGGCGGTGGTCTGAAAGCTGATGAACAGAAAGCCAGTGCAGAACTTTCGCGCGCCGCTCTACACCGTATGTACCGCCGCGCCACAATAGCTGGAGTGCCCTTTCCCCCGTTAGATAGCTTAGCTACAAGAGGTCGTCGTTTTGCTCAAATGTTTGAGTTGAACGATGAAATCGAAGGTTACTCACTGCCTACCCTAGCACGCCACTACCAACGGCTTACTGATTCTCGACAAAGGCCTTCGGATGAGAACTTCCGCTCCCATACCCTGATTTATCTGGCCTGGCTAGCACAACGTTACCGTGACTATCAGGATACCCTGGCTGCTCTAGAAGCGCGCGAGGATGAATTGCCCAACCGTTATTACCATCGCACTATTGGTTCACTGGTGGCATCTGTTTCAGGTTCTCAAGAAGAGTGGTCCATTCAAACGGCAGAGCGCGCTGAGATTGATGAGGCATTGTCCACATTAAAGCAAGCCTGGGGCTGGCTCGAGGATGTTGACAGCGAGGCGAAGGATATACGCAGTCGAATGATGTCCTCTGGAAATACGGGAGCGCATGCTCGAGCAACACTTCGCCACCATTTTCAGCTGGCTAGCAGTTGGTACCAGTGGACAAGGGAAGAGTCACCTCCTGAACTACCCGAGCCTGTGGGATTGCTGTTCGCCTATGGTTTGCATGACAAACAGCCAGAAGAGATGACTTATCGAAATCGACAGCCCTCACAGCTTGTTGGCGGTTATCGGTTTATGACGTGGCGGGGTATTGATCAGCCTGAAGGGTAAAATGTCGCCATTCAATACCCCTTCCTAGCCAACCACTCTCTCAAAAAAGCAACTTCACTCTCCTGAGCAGCAACAATTTCCTCGGCCAGTTGACGAATCTCTTCATCCTCGCCGTGCTCCAGCACAATTTCCGCCATGGCAATCGCTCCCTCGTGGTGAGGGATCATGCCCTGCGCGAAATCGACATCAGGAATGCCTGTGAACGCCGTTGCCATGTCTTCGTGCATACGTTCACTGGTGGCTTGGTAGGCGGCTACAGCAGGGTTGTCGCCATGGGAATTTACAGCGGCATGTTGGTCACCGTGGCCGCTGTGTTGACCATGCTCTTGGGCATAGATAAACGGCGCGGCCATCACTACAGCTACCCCACATAGGCTTGCAGCCGTATTCAAAGCGACGAGGGGGCGGGAAGTGGACAATAGGATGTTGGCATGAATCGGCATAGCAAGGCTCTTATCGGCAATAAGGGTAATTAAAGTTTAAAACCTAAAGGCCGCCCACAGGTCAAGACGTGCCAAGTGGGTTACCCTGTAAAGCATCACCAATAAATTGCATTAGAGAGCACATGGACTGGAACCCTGCTTACAGCTGGCTGGTACTCGCCCTGCTATTAAGTTTGGCAGAGCTGACCTCTGGCGCGATGGTGCTGCTTGCCCTGGGCATTGCCGCGGCACTTACTGCCGCCGTTACTGCGCTGGGATTACCACTCCCCTGGCAGCTGCTCAGCATGGCTATTTTTGCAGGAGTACTGCTGCCGCTATGCGTAATGGTCATTCGTCCGCGCTTCTCTCCTCGTGGCGTTGCCTATGGCACCACGGGTACGGGCGTCGAAAAAGGCAATCGCTATACGACTTTGCGCCGGGATTTTGATGATGCCACCGGCATTAAGGTAAACGGCGATTTCTACCGTTTACGTGTGCTTGAAAGCGGTGAAACGGATTTACCCAATGGAACATCGGTCGTGTTCCAACGTTTTGAGGGCACCACTGCGCTGGTCACGCTGCATCAGCCAGAAGGTATCGACCCTCAAGATGATAATTCCCAACGCAAGGAGCCTTAACGATGGATTTGCCCATTAGCCCCGGTTTATTAATAAGCCTTATTATTGTGTTGATCGCGATTGTGATCATTTCTAAAGGTTTAATCATTATTCGCCAATCGGAAGTCATGGTGGTGGAGCGCCTTGGTTCTTTCAACCGCGTGTTAGAAAGCGGTATTAACATCATCATTCCCTTTATCGAGCAGCCCCGCGCCATCACCATGCTGCGTTATCGCAAAATGGGGGAAGAGTACACTGCGATTACCACCGACGAGACTCGTATCGATCGCCGCGAAACGGTGATGGATTTTCCCGGTCAGCCAGTCGTCACCACCGATAACGTCACGGTGCGTATTAACGGCGCGCTCTACTATCAGATCATCGACCCTAAGCGGGCGGTCTATGAAGTCGAGAACATGAGCCAAGCCGTCGAAGTACTGGCGAAAACGACGCTGCGCTCAGTAGTCGGCAAAATGGAGCTGGATAAGCTGTTTGAGTCCCGCGCAGAAGTTAATAATGAGATTCAGGCTGCCATGGAAGAGCCTGCTTCCAAGTGGGGGGTCAAAATCTCTCGCGTCGAGGTGCAAGATATCGCCATGCCCGAAGAGGTAGAAACCGCCATGCGCCTGCAAATGGCCGCCGAGCGTAAACGGCGCGCTACGGTTACCGAAGCGGAAGGTGAAAAATCAGCGGCGATTGCCATGGCCCAGGGCCAGCGTGAGTCTTCGATTCTGAACGCTCAAGGCGATAAAGAGTCCGCTATTCTGCGCGCCCAGGGTGAGCAGGAATCGATCAAGCTGGTGCTGAGCGCCATCGGCGATAGTGAAGAAAATAAACGCACGGTAGTGGGTTACCTGCTCGGTCAAAGCTATATCAAGGTGCTGCCTAATATGGCGAAAGATGGCGAGCGGGTATTTGTGCCTTACGAATCGTCGGCGTTGCTTGGTTCCATGGGCATGTTCCGCGAGATGGCAGGATCACCTGAAGATACGGTGACTAATCATCTTAAGAACCGTAACAGTAATGATGGCGATTTTCGTAGTGGAATCGTCGGCGGTGCCGTCAGCGGTCACTAACAGCCCTGCGACAGCGTACAGATAAAGGGTGAACCGGATTCAGAGTGATCCGGTTTTTTTGTGCCCAAGGCAGCTAAATAACCGGTACTCAAGCGTTGAATTAACCATCATCACCTAGGTTAATTTTTTAGCTAAACTGCCATCACCGCTCAGAAGGTTGTGCGCCATGCTGCATAAGCCATCAGTGTGTCATCGGTTGATGCAAACATCGTAGTAGGCGATCTTGCTGTACATCAGGATATTTACCATGTGGCTATGTGGTTACCCTCAATGCCGTGACACTCTGCTCATGATGGCCCTTACCATCCTGATGGTAATCTCTTGCACGCTTCAAGCTAGCACGTCGCCCCAACCCCTAAATCAGTGGGAGTATCGCTGGGGCGATTCCCCGCCCAATGTGGATGGCACACCGGCATGGCTCTATAGCGATGCGCTGGAATGGCAATCAACGGCTTCCCCTTCCAATCCACCCGGGCGTGCTGGGCACCAACACCTTTGGTTGCGCACCACGTTGCCGGAAGGCCAATGGAATGACCCAGTACTTTTTATTACCAGTATTAACCTGATTGGCCAGGCTTATCTGGGCGATCAGTTGATTTATCAATATGGCGAGCTTGATGATGAAGGGCGCGGTGATTTTGCAGGATGGCCCTGGCACATGATTGATTTACCCGAGGGCGCTGCGGGCCAGGTACTCACATTCCGACTTTACTCTTACTACACCAGCATCGGTTTGTGGGGTGAGGTTAAGGTGATGGAGCGCATTGATGTTTTAAAGCAGGTTATCCATGATTCTGCTCAGGATCTTGGCGTTAGCGCACTCGTGCTGGTACTGGCGATTCTAGCCACCATTTTCGCGCTGATGGGTCCTGAACGGAGAGGGTTTGGCGCCATCGCCCTATTTGCTTACGCCTCGGGGCTGATGTTGATTTCGGAAGCCCCGGCACGACAATTGATCGCCAGCAACGCCCTTGGCTGGGATACACTGCGGGCAGGCAGCTATTACATGCTGCCGGTGGCACTAGGCCTGCTATTGAGCCATTGGCTTGAAGGCTCTGCTAAACGCTGGCTGACCCAGCTTTGGCGTTTACACTTTGCTTATGTGGTAGTGGCTATTAGCTTGGTTCAGCTCGGCGTTATCAGTCTTTCGGTGACGTTTCCGATATTCGACGTCCTGCTAATCGTGACCCTCCCGATCATGCTGTTGCTGGCTCTGTTTCGCTTTCCAAGGCTCAACTTTGACCAGCGTTTACTGGTACTCAGTTTCACCTTTTTCGCTCCGCTGCTAATCACCGATCTATTGGTAGCCCACGGTTTTCTCCCCTGGCGCCCTATCCCTCTCAGCTATGGATCACTGGCTTTTTCATTTGCTAACGCCGCCATTTTTCTGTGGCACTACCGCCGTACGCAGCAAGAATTGGCGATGTCCAACGAAACACTCGAACGCCAGGTCGCTTCTCGTACGGCCGAACTGGATGGGCTGGTGCGCGAACTAGAAGGGCTCTCTTTCGAAGACCCCCTGACAGGGCTTCATAACCGTCGTCATTTCAATACGGTGTTCGAGCATGAGTGTCGCCGAGCGCAGCAGGATAACAGCCATCTATCACTACTGATGCTGGACGTGGACCACTTTAAATTGATTAACGACCGGTTTGGCCATGACGCAGGTGACAGCGTACTGGTGGAAATCGCCGCCCGACTCCGGCAACACTTTCAGGAGGTTGGCATTGTCTGTCGGTTCGGTGGTGAGGAATTTGTGGCGCTGTTGCCAGCAACAACCGTCGACCAATCGGCAGAGTACGCTAATGCTCTTCTGAACACCGTTTCTCAACAGCCGTTGATCTATGAGGAAGAACCTCTGGGGCGGATCACTCTCTCCTGCGGCATCGCCGCCTACCCAAGCCACTGCGAAGAACCACAGCAACTACTCAGGCTCGCCGACGAAGCACTGTACCAAGCAAAACACAGCGGCCGAAACCGCTGTGTTGTGTGGGCTAAAACGCGTCAAGCAAAGGCCTTTACGCTCGCCCAAACAGATGTTTCCAGCGGTTTAGTTAGGGTGAATCGGTCGCCAGAAAGTGATCGATAAACACTGCATAATCCTGTTCAGTGCAGTCGGCATAAGCCACCGCTAGCGTTGAGACGACATCGACAAACTGCGTTTCCCGCCCTTTCAATCGTTGGCAAACGGCCTTGGCAAAACGGGTTGCGTCGCCCTGATTGAGCGCCTGCGCACCACGCAAGTGTTCACGAGCGAGAATTTCTCCCCACTGCTGGGCCAACTTTTTATAGGACTTGCCTCCAGAAAGCTTATGGGTGGGCATGTCTTTCTTAAACGGCGAGCGCTCGCGCACCGAAAATACCTTCCCGTTCATGGTCAGCCAGCCAAGATAAGCGTCCGGATGCTCGGCAATGGCGTGGAATGCGGCAGCATGGCGAATACCTTCGTTGGGGAACAGCTTTCGCCACGCCTGCTGCTGCGTCTTATCCATTAGCCGGAACGCCTCTGGCGGCACCTGCTCTTTAACATCCAAAATGATATCGTCGTGTTCGTGTTCAACCCCCCCTTCGATCAGGACATAGTAGCGCTCCACACCTAGTGAACCGGTACCTGCATCCAGCCGGCGGGCCGTATCTTTTACACGAAAATGGTGAGGGTCAGTCTCTTTAAACGCGTGTTGCAGGGTCTGCTGATACTCCTGCTCAATCAGGCGGCGTAATTGGCTGGCGACATCTGCCGGTAGATTGGCGAGCTTACCGGGCCGCTCGGCAAATTGACGGCCTTTATGCTCATCCAGTGTGGTCCACTTTTCGAGCATTCGCGCACGGCTCTGTTTATCCGCCACCTTATTCATGAACGGCTTCAGCGGGCCTTTGGCAGTGTCGAGAGTGACAGCATGAATGGGTTTACCATAGACGTGATCTGCTAGCGTTTGGTAATAACCTTCTATTAGCTTTTTAAGCGCTTTATCGATCGCTTTGGTGTCCAGCTCCACATTCTCGCGACCATCCAGCACTACGCTGATAGCCAGTCGCCACACGTCGTATTGATAATCCCCAATCAAGGCATCATCAAAGTCGTCCATGCCATAGCGCACTTGGTCATCATGATGACCATAGGCACCAAAGTTATAGGCGTGAGCATCGCCTTGCAGCCACGTTTGGGTTTCCGGCCATCCGCCAAACAGGGCAAAGCGCCAATCGTGCCAAACGTCATGCCAGAAAAGGTGATTGCTTCCCCTATAAAAGCGATAAGGCGAGGCCGCCATTTTGGCGTACTTGGCTTGGCGGGTGGCCGTGGCCAATGTCTTATTCGCCTGATGAGTTGCCTCAATCACCTGCTGAGGGCGGTTATGTCCAGTCAGTGCATGACTCATCGCGTTGCCTTTGTTAGTACATTGGTTCGACTTGGTAGAGCGTCTATAAAAACGGTTATCTGCAAGGGTAATCGAACAACATGAACAGATTAAGTCAGCGTTTACTAGTTAGCGCTTACTCGCCGGCGTTGCTTTTCAGTCGTTTGAAGCCGCGAGGAGCAGAAATACGAAAGAAGCGTTCAACCACGTCTGCGCTGGTAGCAGGTGTCAGCAGTGACACTGTAATAAACACGGGCAAATTGATCAGCAATCCCCAGAAACCTGCATGAATACCCATCGGGTGCGGCCAAAGGAGCGTAAATGCCGTGGTAATCAAAAACCCCACTACGATACCGGCCATTACACCCAAACGAGAACCGCGTGGCCAGAAGAACATACCTATAAATGCAGGCAGCACCTGGGAGGCAAAACCCAACCCCACTAGCAGAATCATCACCAGGCTACCGGGCTCTGCAATCGCCAGCGGCGCCACAATAAGGAACATGATAGGCAGGATTAGCAGCCGCGCCAGCTTGCCGGTGGTTTCACCCGAGAGTTTTAACACTGGCTGCAGCACATCTTTGCTAAACGACAGTGACACAGAGTGAATAAAGGGTTCGCTCGAGGACATCGAGGCAGCCAGCGTGCCTGCGCCCAACAGCCCAACTAACACGACAGGCAAGTCCTGCATGGCGTATTCCAGCACGACGGTATCGGCGCGGGCGAGTTCAGGCAGCGAAAAAATGCCAATGAAGCCCACCACCACCATAGGCAGAATCACTACGTAATAGGTGGGCAGCCACGTCGCGCTGCGGCGAATGGTGCGGGCGGAGGAAGCGCTCATCCACTGCGTCCATACTGGCGGCATAAACGAGAACATCGAAACGATGATCGAGGTTGTCCAAAAACTAAAGCTCATATCACCACCGGCGCCTGGCAGGGTGAGAAACTCGCTATGGTCGGCCTGGATGCGTTCGAACACCCCCGCAAAACTTAACCCACCGGTGGCACTATGCACGGCCCACAGGCCAACCGCCCAGGCAACGATTAGCATCAGCACGCCTTGAAAGGCATTGGTGCGGCCAATCGCCCGCTGCCCACTGGCGTAGAGATACACCGCAATACAGGCAAGCACTAGCAGCACACCCAGCCATATCGGTATCAAGCCGCCACTCATCACAAACAGAATATAGGCCGAACCAATCGTTTGCAGAACAGCATACGCAATGGAGCCAATCGCCATCACGAGCGCGGCCAGCGCCCCCAGCGCGGGGCTTTGATAGCGGTCAGCGATGGCACTTGCTTGGGTCACATGGCCAAACTGCTCGCCGAACTGCCACACTTTTGGGCCGAAGTACCAAGCGACCAACGCGAGATAAGCAAGGTAGATCGCTACATAAAATACCGCGACGCCTTTGGAATAAGCCCACCCGGGTGCCCCCATAAAGGTGTAAGCGCTCACGCTACCCGCGGCGATCAGCAGGTAAAGCGTCACCGGCCCCATGCTACGCCCCGCCACGCCCCACTCTTCCAAGCTGTCCATGGAGCGGCCCGCCTTGGCGCGTAGGCCAATCACCATGGCAATGGCCACATAGGCCAGTGTGATGAGTAGTGGCCAAGGGCTATTCATGGTCGTCTCGCTCTACAATGCGATTACCGATCAGCATGACCACCACGCAGGCAAAAATCACTAGATAGCTCCATACCACCATTAACGGGAGCCCCAACACTAGCGTTGCCCGATTCACCAGGCCAATCACTGGCCAGGTACCCGCCAGCACCAGCGCCACAAAAGCAATTAATAATCCCCATCCCGCACGAGAAGTGGGCATAACGATCAAACGTCGCACGAGGACTCTCCTTTATTTACCGCAACTTTATTAAGAGCAGCTAGCGGCTGGCCCCAGCGATCGCCATGCATCAGTTCGCTTAATGGAAGCCGATCGCGCCAGCCTTTGGCTTCAAGCTCCGGCTGATCTAAAAACTCATTCACATAGCCAAGGCAAAGATACGCCAGTGGATAGACATGTTCAGGCAGGTTCAACGCCGCGCTAAGCTGCTCTTGATCGAGAATGCTCACCCAGCCAACGCCAATACCTTCCGCCCGCGCCGCCAGCCAGAGGTTTTGCACGGCTAAACAAGTGCTGAAAAGGTCGGTATCCACAATGCTATTGCGCCCTAACACGTGGGGGCCGCCCCGGATTCGATCACAGGTAATACAGAGATTGAGCGGGCTTTCCAGAATGCCTTGTAGTTTAAGGCTGCGGTAATGCTCCTTGCGCTCGCCTTCAAAGCGTTCGGCGGCCTTCTGGTTTTCCTCCTCGAACATCGCCAGCATGGTTTCCCTAACGTCGCGACTTTCAATCACGATAAAATCCCAGGGCTGCATGAAACCTACCGAAGGCGCATGATGGGCTGCCTTCAAAAGGCGGGCCAGAACATCAGGGGGTATCTCATCGGACAGAAATTGCGAGCGCACGTCGCGCCGCTCGTGTATGGCGCGGTAAACGCCGCGTCGTTCCGTCTCGGAAAAAGCGTTATTACAGTTACTCATTATATGGGCCAGGCCTTTTTTATGAGGGCATCTATACGCCCGCCAGGGTCGCTTCCGTCAGGCGGGCAAAACACCTCAACATACCCTAGCGCGGAACGATTGTTAAAACTCGATCACTAAAACGACCTTTAGCTTCCCTCGTAGGTAGGCACGGCACTTCTTAAGTTCATCTACCAGCACGCCTAGCAGCCAACTCTGCACTTCTATCCGAACAGCGGGAAGCGCCGTCATGATCGGCCCTACCACTGACGCAATTAAGCCAAAGCGGGTTTCAACATATCGACATGCGGTATCCCATCCTCAACATAGGGGGCACTGACGGCTTCAAAGCCGAAAGACGCATAGAAGGCGGTTAGATAAACCTGTGCACCAATCTTGATACCCAAGCCAGGATAAGTCTGTTCAGTGAAACAAATCGCTTCACTCATTAACGCACGTCCAAACTGGCGCCCGCGAAAGGCGTTGAGAGTCATCACCCGTCCAATTGAGGGCTCGGCGAACTTGTCACCAGGCCCCACCAGACGGACATAAGCGGCCAGTTGCCAGTCTTCGGTGGCCAAGAGGTACCAGGCGAGCGGGTCCAGCTCGTCCACTTCCTGATAAACACATTGCTGCTCCACCACAAACACCGATTCACGTGCTTTAACAGCCTCATAAAAATCGCGCGTGCTAAGTTCATCAAACCGCGACCAGCGAAAATGTAACGACATACTGGTTTACTCCCTCTCAAGACGTTATTTTTAAACGCTAAGCTTACAGAAGATTTTATTGCCGAGCCTTTATAAAGGCGTCAAGAGATAAAGTGTTGCTCAGACTCAGCGAGCCAGTTGACGTGCTTACGACTCAGCTTTGGCTACTCACCCATCCAGATTTGCGTCATTTGGCGAGAGTACGCGCGTTTATGGGAGCGATGGCGGAGGGACTGCGCGAACAGTAATCGCAAGGCCTAGTGCATGATCAGCGGATCAAGTGACAGCGTATTCCGGTGGCAAGCGCTATTACTCCTGCTCAAACCCCGCCAAGAACTGTTTCAGCAACGCATCCAGTTGCGCTCTTTGCTCTTCAGTCAGCCCACTGACCAGTTGCGCCTGTGTTTCCACATGGGCAGCCACTGCTTCGTCGATCAAATCAAAACCATGCTGGGAAAGAGAGATTAGAAAACCACGACCATCTTCTGGGTTTTTGACGCGTTCGATCAACCCTGCCTTTTCTAGAAGATTGATGCGGTGCGTCATGGTGCCTGAGGTCACCATGGTGGATGCCATCAGATCGCTCGGTGATAGCGCATAGGGCGCTCCCTCTCGACGCAGGGTTGCCAGCACGTCAAAGCTCGCATCTGTCAGGCCATATTTCGCCCAGGTCTTTTCCATTGCGCGCATTAAAGCGTGGTTAAGCCGTTTGACCCGCCCAATGGTGGCCATCGGTGCAACGTCGAGGTCGGGCCGCTCCTGTCGCCACTGTTTGAGTATGTGGTCTACATGATCCATAAACGTATTTTGCGCCTATGTATCTTGACGTCAAGATTATTTCTACATACCTTGATATCAAGATATAATCCTTGAAGGCTGCTAATGACGTTACCCAACACACCCAAGCGACACGCCTCTAAAAGAGCCTGGCTTGCCCCGCTGCTTTATCTGCTCGCCGGTGGTGCCTTGCTGGGCCTGTCGACTAATTTGGCAAAGCTCGCGGGTGAAATGCAGCTATCAGCGCTCGCTTTTCTGTTTTGGTCCATTTTGGGAGCGGCACTTATTCTGCTAGCGCTTGCCGCCTACCGCCGCCATCTTCCACCCGTCAATCGTCGCACTGTCGAGTATTATGCCGTCTCTGCACTGCTGGGCGTGGCGGGCGCCAACCTGCTCTTCTTCTCGGCGATCCCTCATGTCGGCGCCGGGTTTGTGGCGTTGATCATCACGTTGCCACCACTGCTCACCTACATCGGTGCTTTAGCATTAAAAATGGAGCGCTTTCAGTTCTTGCGTGCGGCTGGCGTCATGTCAGCCCTTGCGGGTGCTTTCACTCTGGCTTTTCATAAGCTTTCGGCACCTGATGCTGACTACCTGTGGATTCTTCTTGCCTTGATTGGCCCTGTCCTGTTGGCCATCGGCAATCTCTACCGGACCCTGCGCTGGCCAGCGGGGGTATCCAGCGATGCGCTGGCGCCAGGGATGCTGATAGCCGCTTCCCTCCTTTTACTAGGGGTGGGCCTACTGCCAGGCTTCTCACTTCACGTCCCCATGGATCGGTCTCTGCCGATTGTTTTAATTGCCGTACAGGCGATGGTGTTCGCAGGTCAGTTTTTACTGCTCTTTCTGCTACAGAAAAGTGGTGGCCCAGTGTTTCTGAGTTTGTTGGGCTCCGTCGGTGCCGTAGTGGGTGTGCCGGTCGCCATCCTGTTACAGGGAGAAACCGCACCCGAGGGTTTGCTGCTTGGCATCTTATTGATTGGTGCCGGAATCGCCCTGCTTAACATTGGCAAAGCGAAGCAGGTGCCTGATAGAGCAGCCTAAGCGATGGGCCTAAGCGATGGGGTGATGATCATGGCAGGACGCTGTGGAGAGGGAGTCACAAGAGCTGTTTTTACGATCCTGCCTTTACGGCTACAGAATGCGGCGTTCCATGGCGTGCATTCCCGCTGCGGTTTTCAATACCCGAAATCCCATGCGCTCGTACAAAGCGATGGCTGGATTGATACAAAATACGCGCAGCCGAAGTAACGGAATGCCCGCTTGCTGGGCAGTGTCAGCCGTGGAGTGGATTGCCGCAGTCCCCAGGCCTTGGCGCTGCCAAGCCGGGGCAATTTGCAGCTCCCGAATATAGTAGGCGTCTTGATCGTGATTGATGCATAACAGCCCCACGCGTGACGCGTTGATAACTAACGCGTAGCTTTCCAACTCGCCCCACTGTCTATCAAACAGGTCGGTATCCCAGCGCATATCCAGCTGTTGGTAATAGCCGGACATATTTTGGCGAATTAATTCTTCCGCGAACGCCTTGTCGTCAGTCGGCTGAATAATAGGTGTCATATATCAATTCCTAGTGCTGCTTTAGGTCTAGTCTTGCATCACATAGCCATTATCAATATTGCATTCCTATATGTGAATACAAAACGGCAAGGCTAAGCCTTGCCGTTTAGAACACGCTAACGCCACTCCTACCCCAGTTGAAAGGGATAAACCGGGCCGATTTTCAGCAGTTGAGTGAGTTCATCCAGTGCGTCAAGCGATTCTTCTGCTAGCTGTGGATCGGCGAGATCGTCAGGGGCTAGGCGGTCGCGGTAGTGGCGCTCCACCCACGCGGTCAGATCGGTGTACAGTGCATCGTTAAGCAGCACGCGGCCAGAGAGCGCAGCACGTTCGGCCTCCGTTAGCACCACGCGCAGGCGCAGGCAAGCGGGGCCGCCGCCGTTGCGCATGCTCTGCTTGACGTCTTTGACGATCACCTCGCCGATGGGGTTATTGCCCGCTAGGATGAGATCCTGGATCGTGCGCCAGACCGCTTCCCGCTCCTGACATTCGCCGGGCACCACCAGCGTCATGGTGCCGTCCGGGTTGGAGAGCAGTTGGGAATTGAAGAGATACGACGCGACCGCGTCTTCCATGCTCACCGCCTCGATCGGCACGCGCACGGGAATTAGCGGTGTGTTCATTTTGGCACGCAATTCATCGAGCGTACCCTCTTCATCCAGGAAGGCCATAGCGTGGTAGAGCAGCACGGAGCCGTTACCCACGGCAATGACATCGTTATGGAACACGCCTGCATCAATGGCATCCGGGTGCTGCTGAGCGAACACGGTTTGCGATTCGGTAAGCCCGTGTTGGCGGGCTACCGCCTGACTGGCTTCCAGAGTTTGCCGGGCGGGGTAGCGCTTTGGTTCGTGCTCGCCGCTACCTACGTCACCAAACGCCTGTCGGCCATAGACAAACAGGTGAACGCCGGGATCACCGTACTCGCCGCCAAGGCGGGTGTGATTGGCTGCCCCTTCATCGGAAAAGGCGGGAGTGGCGGGCAGCACCGGGTGATGGGCGAAGTGCTGTTCATCGCGGAAGATCGCTTGCAGCACCCGGCCGGTGGTTTGCGGCTCGAGGTAACGGTGAAAGCTTGACTGCAGGTTGGCGGGCGTAAAGTGCACCCGGCCATCCGGTGCGTCGACGCTAGGCGTAATCGTGCCTGCGTTAGCGGTCCACATGCTGGACGCCGAACATACCGCCCGCAGTAGCTGCGGGGCCTCTTTGGCGGCGCGGGCTAGCACGTTGCTATTGCTACCACTAAACCCTAAATCGCGCAGGGCGCCAATATCGGGGCGCTGTTGGGGTGGCAGCACGCTTTGGGCGTAGCCTGCGTCCATCAGCGACTTCATCTTGGCCAGCCCCTGTAGCGCGCCCTCCTTGGGATTGGAGAGCAGGCCACCGTGGCTCATCGAAGCGACGTTACCGACTGCCAACCCAGAGTAGTTATGAGTTGGGCCGACCAGTCCGTCAAAATTGACTTCCCTTATATCGATGGCACTCACAGACTCACCCCCGGCGGAAGCGTCTCAGGCATCTCCAGGGTGTCGGCTTCCATGGAAGCCACCGGATAAGCGCAGTAGTCTGCCGCATAATAAGCGCTGGGGCGGTGGTTGCCGCTGTCGCCCACGCCGCCGAAAGGCGCATCGCCGGAAGCGCCGGTGGTCTGGCGGTTCCAGTTGACGATGCCCGCGCGAATGCGCAGCAGGAAGTCGTCCCAATCGGCTTGATCGCCGCCAATTAACCCGGCGGAGAGCCCATAGCGAGTGTTGTTGGCAAGCGAGAGCGCTTCATCCCAATCGCGATAGCGATGGATTTTCAGCAGCGGCCCAAAGTGCTCCTCGTCGGGAACGTCCAGGCCCGTCACATCAATCAGCGCGGGACTTAACAGGCTGGTGTTGTCTTGCAGGCGCTGCATGCGATTGATCACCGTGCCCCCCATGGACTCCAGCGCCTCTTGCGCCTTGAGCAGGCCATCTGCCGCCGCCACGCTGACCAAACCGCCATAAAACGGCGCGGGGTTCTCTTCGAACTGGCCCGCCACGTGCAGCTTGGAAATCGCCTCGGAAAGCGCATCGATCAAGCGGTCGCCCACGGCGCCTTCCGGCACCATCAAACGACGAGCGCAGGTGCAGCGCTGGCCGCCAGAGAGATACGCCGACTGCAGAATGGTAAGCACCGCTGCCCGCTCATCGTCAATACCCTTCACTACCAGCGGATTATTACCGCCCAGTTCAAGCGCCAGCACTTTATCCATTTGACCAGCAAACTGCTGGTGCAGCATGCCGCCTACCTTGGCGCTGCCGGTAAATAGCAGGCCATCGATATCGGGGTTGCCTGCCAGCGCTTGGCCCACGGCAACGCCGCCCTGCACCAGATTGATCACCCCGGCAGGTAGCCCAGCTTCCAGCCAGCACTGCAGGGTTAAATCGGCGGTTAATGGGGTCTGATCGCTGGGTTTGAATACGACGGTGTTACCCGCCAATAAAGCGGGCACCATATGGCCGTTGGGCAAGTGGCCAGGGAAGTTATAGGGGCCAAACACCGCCATCACGCCGTGGGGGCGATGGCGCAGAACGGCTTTTGCGCTGCCCACTTCTTTTTGCCGTTCGCCGGTGCGTTCGTTATACGCCTTGACCGATAGCGCCACCTTGCCCACCATCGCCCCCGCTTCAGTGCGTGCTTCCCACAGCGGTTTGCCGGTTTCAGAGGCAATTGCCACAGCTAGGTCTTCGCCGCGTTTTTTGAGTACCTCAGCAAACCGCTCGACCAGCGCCTGGCGCTCGGCAAAGGGAGTACGCGCCCAACCAGGAAAGGCGCTGCGGGCGGCCTTCACAGCGATCGCGACTTGATCCTCGCTGGCCGTGGCGGCCTCCCAAAGCCGTTGCCTGGAAACAGGATCGTGCTTGCTCAACGACGCGGCGTCGCCTGCCAGCCAAGCGCCATTGATCAGTTGCTGTTGTTGAGCGTGCATAAAATTCTCCTGTGAACGTTGCCTAGGTTTCGAGTAGCCGCAGATAATCACCGGTAGTGACACCCAAGCGGCTCGCTTCCTGCTCGCTAAGCACGATGGTGTTGTCTTCAGAAGGCGCACGGCCTACCCAGCTGGCGGTAAAGTTCAGCATCTGGGTGGTAGCCGCCAGCCAGCGGCTGACGCTCTCTTCACGGGCAGCGGCAGACACTTCCACCTGGCAAAGCCGTGAGTTGCGGATAGCGCGCACATCATCAATGTAGGCTTCCACGGTGGGGCCACCGTCGAAAATGTCGATATAGCCTTCCCAGCGAAGCCCCTCTTTTTTCAACATTTCCAGTGCTGGGCGGGTATGGCGGTGCACCTGACCAATGCAGGCGCGCGCCTCTTCGGCCATGAAGGTGGTGTAGATCGGGAACTTGGGCATCAGCTCGCCGATAAAGCTCTTCTGCCCCAAGCCGGTGAGTCGATCCGCTTCGCTGAAATCCATGGGAAAGAAGTGCTTTCCCAGGCTCTCCCAGAAAGGGCTTGTGTTGTTCTCATCGAACACACCGCGCATTTCCGCCAACACCTTGTCGGGGAAACGGTCACGAAATTGAGCGATAAACAGCCAGCGCGCTTTGGAAAGCAGCGCGCCGTTGCGCAAGTGGCGATTGGCTTCACCACGATACTCCGGACGCAGGAACAGCGAGCACACTTCGGCATCACCGGTGTGATCAGAGCTTAAAAACAGCGTGTCGATGGTGCGGTGAAGATCCAGCTGGATGGAGGAGTGCGCCAGAGTACCCAGCCGATAGTTATAAAACGGCACTTCTCGGCCTACCTGCCCTTCAATCGCACAGCAGCCCGCCAGTTCACCGCTCACTTCATCTTCCAGTACAAAGAAGTAGAGACGGTCATCCACCGAGGTGCGCTCTTCAAAAGCACTGGCGGCGGCTTCTATCTTGCCAGCCAGAAACTCGCGGTTATCCGGCAGCGAGGTAAACCCTACCCCGGCCTGCTGCGCAAGCGCCTGCAGCCCATCCAGGTCATTGCGGGCAATGGGTCGAATGCGCATTACATCTCTCCTTCATCGAGCGCGTCCACCGCGGCGGGTAAGGTAAGCGGTGCGGCCAGCACGGCGCGCCCTTCTGAAACGCCCAGCCGCTCGGCGTGCTCCGCCGAGAGCATCAACTGGCCCGTCGGCGACAACGCATAACGCGCAACGATACAGCGGAAATCCCCCAGCTTCTGGTTGGCAATCATCGCCGGTTCGGCATCGGGCAAGGCGTGTTCGGGGCGAATGCGCACCGGGTGCCAGGCGGCTCGGCGAAAGGTTTCCAGCCGCTCACGCTCGGCTTTGACAATCGGCCCGGCGTCGAAAATATCCACATGGCGCGAACGCACAAACCCCTCTGCCAGCATCTCTTCAAGCGCCTCTTCATGGGCGGGATGTTCACGCCCAATGGCGGCCCTCGCCTGGGGCGTCAACAGCGGCAGGTAGAGTGGGAATTGGGGCATCACCTCGGCGATAAAGCTTTTCGAGCGTACCCCCGCAATGTGATTGATGTCCTGGAAGCTACGGGCAAAAAAGTGTCTGCCGACGCTTTCCCAAAATGGCGATTCACCGCGGGTGTCCAGATAGCCGGGGAACGCCACCGCCAGGATGCGCGAAAAGCGCTCCGGGTACTGGGCAATGAACATCAACCGTGCCCGACGCAGCAGGTTCTCGGCACTGGTGCCCTTGTAGCGGGGGTTCAGCGAAAAAGCGCACAGCAGGGTGGCATCCGACACTTCGTGGGAAAGCGCCAGCGTCTGAACTTCACGGCGCACATTCAACTGCTGCGAGGCGTGGATCAGCGTTTCCTGCCGATAGGTGTAGTAAGCCTCGTTGGCACCTGCCTGGGCACGGATCGTGGCCGTTCCCAACACTTCCTCACGACTATCGTCAGCGAGCACAAAGGTATAGTGCTCGTTCTCAGGAAACTCGACCTCACCATTGAAGGCGTCCTGGGAGCGCGCGATGCGCTCCTGAAGCCGCTCGCGATTAGCAGGCAAGTTGGTCAACCTGGGCACTGCATGCTCGGCCAACTGTTCGAGCGCCGGGAGATCCGACGCTTTAACGGGTCGCACTACCAGCATCTTCGACGCCCCCTCTGTTAACCCAGTAGGCTGCTCACTCATGCGGAGGCAACTAGCCGCTCAATGGCGCGCTCTAGACGGGCCATGCCTTCGGCAATATCCGCTTCGGGGATCACCAGCGAAGGTGCCATGCGCAGCACATTGGGGCCTGCAATCAAGGCCATCAAGCCCTCTTCGATGGCCAGCGGCAGGATATCTTTGGCGCGGCCTTCATAGGCATCCGACATTTGGGCACCCATCAGCAAGCCCATACCACGGATCTCTTTAAACACCCCGTGCTTGCGGTTGATGGTTTCCAGATGCTCACGGAACAGGTCGTGACGCCTTTTCACCCCTTCCAGCACGTCTGGGGTGTCGATGAACTCGACGGCTGCCAGCGCCACGGCAGACGCCAACGCGTTGCCGCCGTAGGTAGAGCCGTGAGTGCCGATGACCAGTGACTTGGCGACGTCATCGGTGGCCAGCATCGCTCCGATGGGGAAACCGCCGCCCAGCGACTTGGCGCTGGTCAGGATATCCGGCGTAATGCCGTAGTTCTTGTAAGCGTAGAGCTCGCCACTACGACCAACGCCGGTTTGCACCTCGTCAAAAATCAACAGCGCGTTGTGTTCGTCACATAAATCGCGCAGGCCCTGGAGAAATGCTTGAGTCGCAGGCACGATGCCGCCCTCGCCCTGCATGGGCTCGACCATGATCGCACAGGTGTCGTCGCCCATCAGTGCACGAACGCTTTCCAGATCGTTGTAGTTGGCGTGATGAATGCCGCCCGGCACCGGGCCGAAACCCTGAGAGTATTTAGGCTGACCACCGACACTCACGGTGAAAAAGGTGCGGCCGTGAAAGGATTGATAAAACGAGATGATCTTGTCTTTCTGTTCACCGTGGTTATCCACCGCCCAGCGGCGAGCCAGCTTTAGCGCGGCTTCATTGGCCTCACCACCGGAAGAGCATAAAAACACTTTGTCAGCGAAGGTGCGTTCGACCAGCGTTTTGGCCAGGTTCAACGCGGGCTCGTTGGTAAATACATTAGAGAGATGCCACAGCTTTTCGCCCTGCTCTTTCAGCGCATTAACGAGCACCGGGTGACAGTGGCCCAGTGAGTTGACAGCGATGCCACCGGCGAAATCGATATATTCGCGCCCCTGCTGATCCCACAAGCGGCTACCTTCGCCGCGCACGGGAATAACCTGCTGCGGTGAGTAGTTCGGCGTCATGTAGTGGTCGTAATCTTGACGGCTCGGGGTATGGCTCATGGGACGCTATCTCCGCTGGAGGAAAGGGATGAAAACAGTATAAGCGGCCAACGTGGTTAACCGCTTTCAGTAATGGGACGGCAAATTATGAATAGCGGCACCTGCTCAGCCGCGTTAACGCCTTGAAGTACGCTATAAGACCCCCATACTTATTGGCAAGCGATAACGTCATAGCTGGATCGAGCGTCTCGTATAGAGCGTCTTGAATAGATAGCTATCGCGACGTACTGACACTCAGGAAGAGAGGGGGTACACCCTATGAAAATTGATCTAAGCGGCAAGCACGCCATCATTACCGGCTCGACGGCGGGCATCGGTTTTGCGATTGCCCAAGGGCTTGCCAATGCTGGCGCCCAGGTTGTCGTCACCGGCCGCTCTCAGGCACGGGTGGATGAGGCCATCGCCGCCATTAAGCAAGATGCCCCGAATGCCCAGGTAGAAGGCGTGGCCGCTGATCTCGGCACCGCTGAAGGGTGCCAAACGCTGATTGAGCAGCAACCCAGCGCAGATATACTGATCAATAATGTGGGTATTTTTGGCCCGCAAGATTTCTTCGAGGTTGATGACGCCACTTGGCAGCAATTTTTCGATATTAATATCATGAGTGCGGTGCGCCTTTCGCGCCACTATGCCCAGGGTATGCGCGACCGCGATTGGGGGCGTATCCAATTTATCTCCAGTGAATCGGGCATCAACATTCCCACCGAGATGGTGCACTACGGCATGACCAAGTCGGCGCTTTTATCGGTGTCGCGCGGGCTGGCCAAAGCACTCAGTGGCACGCAGGTAACCGTCAACGCTATCTTGCCTGGGCCAACCCGCTCTGAAGGCGTGCTCACGATGATTGCAGAAATGGCAGAGAAAGAAGGCGTTTCTCAGCAGGAGATGGAAGCGCGCTTTGTCAAAGAGAACCGCCCCTCTTCCATCATCCAGCGACTCGCCACGCCTGAGGAAGTGGCCAGCATGAGCGTCTATGCTGCGTCGCCTCAAGCCAGCGCGACCACGGGTGCAGCGCTGCGGGTAGAAGGCGGTATTGTCGATACCTTAACTTAACCTGACCTTTCTAACCCAGGCGCTCTTCTCTGGGCGTCATGCCAAAATGATTCCGGTAGGCGGTGGAAAAATGCGCACCCGACGAAAAGCCAGTGGCAAAGGCAATATCGCCTACCGGTCGATCACTCTCTCGCAGTTGCTTGCGGGCTTCCTGTAAGCGTAAGTCCAGATAGTAGCGGCTTGGCACCGCCTGTAGATATTTCTTGAACAGCCGCTCTAGTTGGCGCCGAGAAATCCCCAGGTGCTCCGCCAATTCAAGGGTCGAGAGCGGCTCCTCGATATTGGCTTCCATCAACGTCACGGCATCCACCAAGCTTTGCGGCGCGTGGCCCAAGCGGGTGCGCAGCGGCACGTGTTGGCGTTCGTCCGCCAAGCGAATGCGATCGCACACAAACTGTTCCGACACCTGTTCCGCCAAGCGCGCACCATGATGCTGCCCAATCAGCGTGAGCATTAAATCCATCGCTGCTGTACCGCCAGCACAGGTTAGCCTGTCCCGGTCAATCTCGAACAGCTGTTGGGAAAGAGTAACTTGGGGGTAGGCTTGCGCAAATGCCTCAAAGCGCTGCCATGGCAGCGTGGCACGATAGCCTTCCAGCAACCCATAGCGCGCCAGCACTTCTGTTCCCCCAGCCAAACCGCCCAGCGCCACGCCACGGCCTAAATGGCTGCGCAGCCATTCGTTGAGCTTGGCAGGCAGCGTATAGGGAAGCGGGGTGGGTGCGCATATGAGCAGGAGATCCAGCGGGCCGAGCGCTGTACTTAGCGCATGCTGGGCAATCAGGGAAAGCTGTGCGCCGCTACGTACCGGTTCGTCGTTCAGGCTTAACGTCACGGTGTGGTAAAGCATTTGCCCGCTCAATTGATTCGCCATTTGAAGCGGTTCCAGTGCGCTGGCGTGGGTGAGTAAAGAAAAACCCGGCAACAGCAAAAACGCTACCCGCCGACGGGATATGGCTGCTTGCGACGCTAGAGGGTTGGGCTGCATGAAAAATGCCATCGGCTTGGGTAAACGCTCATCTTACCCAATTGAGCAATTGAAGGCAGTGCTAGTTACTCATAGATAAAAAAAGATGTCGCTACATCAATACCACCGACGACTGCCTATGAAAAAGGGCAAGACATTTAATGCCTTGCCCTCCTCACTCACGTGGCTAACAGCTAATGAAAGCCAGCACTATGACTTTTTCTTAGCTACTGCTGCTTAGCCTCGGATAGCGTCATATCGCCATCCACTTCGCTGTATTCGTCTTCTTGGTAATCATTCGACGAATCTTCAATTTCATCGCTGCCATACGCGGTGCTGACGACGAGCTGGTCATCTTCAACCTGCATATCGTTCAGGGGAAGCGCGATATCGGTGGCGCCAATGCCCCAGAAACCGCCGACGGAAACAATAGCGAACAACTCGCCGGAATCATTATGTTTTGCGACATGCTGTACTTCGCCGATCTCTTCGCCTTCACGGTTAGCGATTGACCTACCTTCCAGCTCACTGGCGCGCTGCGACATCAGCTGGTTGGACTGATCGGCTTGATCCGTTTGGTTTTGATTCGCTTGGTCGCTCTGTTGGTCATTCTGCTGGCGCTCTTGCTCGTCTTCATTGACGTTGACCTCAGCGTCTTCCGCCTGCTCGACCGTGACCTCAGGCTCACCGGTCTGCTCAACGGTGACATTAGGCTCGGCTTCTTCAACGGTCACTTTGGGCTCAGGTTGCTCAATGGTGACTTCAGGTTGAGATTGCTCCACCGTGATATCGGGTTTTTCTTGCTCTACTTCTACCTCAGCAGGCTCCTGTTCAACGTTGATATCCCTGGTCTCACTGCCTCGGCTCTGATCCTTATTACTAGCGTTGTTACTAGCATCATTACCAGGCTGTGTTTGCCCATTCGTACCTTGCTGCTGGGACGCTTGATTGGCGTTGCTTGAATCGTTCTGGTTCTCTTCCTGAGCCAGAACACCCGTTGCTAAGCTTGTGCAAACCGCACCAATGGCAATGGCGAGTGCTGTCCGTTTCATACAATCTCTCCTTGTGTTGGTTTACACATCAAAAGCTAGTCCACCAAAGCGCTATTCATCAAAGCTAAAACGCCCTGCCAGGGAAATATTAATAAACATTAATAAGCTTAATTTCCTAACGAACACTCGTGATGAATCATCTAACGCCTGCCATAAGACAAACGCCTTCAAGGAGAAAAGTGCTTACCCGCCTGCGGATCCGATGCATCATAATCCTGAGTATCATCAGGGCTGGAGTTCGGTTCTTGCGCCGTTTCGGCTTCAAAATTTCTAGCTGCTTCAATAGCCTGAGGCTCATGTTCGTGTTGAGACAACTCCTTAGGTGCATCAGGAACAGTGACATCCATCACTCGCCAGCCTGAAATAAATAGTTTATCGCCTCGCTTATGGGTGATCGGTTCTACTCGTGCTACGCGAGTCATACATCCTCCTGCGGGAAAGTCGTTGCGCTTTATAACACCTTACTTTCTTAGCAGAACGTGACATCTCTTACGAACGTATGCGCCAACTTTAACAACGATTGAGTGCCATCAATGGCGCTTTAAAACCTCATGCAAGCGAGTAAAAAAATGCCGGGCGCAAGGCCCGGCACGATATCTAAGCGGTGATTCACTAGTTACCACGATTAATGATACCTAGCACAATGATGCTCACCACGATTACGCCAAGAATTATGATCACTAGCGGCAATAGCTTGTACATACCGCCTGGGCGCTTTTTGGCTTCAGGCTGAAGGTGCGGCTGAGAGGATTCAAAATCTTCAGGCACCCGTTCACCCACCACGTGATCTCTTTGCTCTTCCGGAGTTTTGCTTTCCCTAGTATCCATAAAACACCTCCCGTGTTCCGGTCGAATAGGCGCCTTGCGCCTGCGTCAATGGCCTACAGATTCACGACATCGAACGTCACCTCGGGGTTCACGTCGGCATCGTAATCGACATCGTCACGCTCGAAACCAAACAGCTTCAAGAACTCGTGCTTATAACCAGCATAGTCGGTAATGGTGAATAAGTTTTCGGTCGTCACTTCCGGCCAAAGGTCCTGGCAAGCTTGTTGAACGTCGTCGCGCAACTCCCAGTCATCCATCCGTAAACGGCCTGCCTCATCCGTCACCAGCTCACCCTGCTGCCCTTGGGCGGAATAGAGTTGCTCACCGAACAGACGATTCAACTGATCGATGGTGCCTTCGTGCAGACCCTGCTCTTTCATGATGCGATAAACCATGGCGATATACAGCGGCATGACTGGAATCGCCGCACTCGCCTGGGTCACCACCGACTTCAGTACGGCGACATTGGCGCCACCGCCGCTCGCTTTCAATTTGCTGTCAATGGCCGTGGCAGCACGATCCAGGTCTTCCTTGGCTTTCCCGAGTGCGCCGTGCCAATAGATTGGCCATGTGATTTCGGTACCAATATAGCTAAACGCGACGCTGCGCGCGCCTTTTGCCAGCACGCCGGCTTGGTCGAGCGCTTCCATCCACAGCTCCCAATCCTCGCCACCCATGACGGTAATGGTGTCGTCGATCTCTTGCTGGGTGGCAGGCTCTACTTCCGCTTCGATAATCGCATCTTTATTGGTATCGATAGCCGTGGCACGGTAGGTTTCGCCAATTGGCTTCAGGCTGGAACGCTTCAGCTCACCGCTGTCGGGCAATTTACGCACGGGCGAGGCCAGCGAGTAGACCACTAGATCGACTTCGCCCATGTCCTGTTTAATCAATTCAATGGCTTTTTCCCGCGCCTCGTGAGAGAACGCATCGCCGTTGATCGACTTGCTGTACAGCCCTTCCTGCTTGGCAAATTTATCGAAAGCGGCACTGTTATACCAACCGGCAGTACCTGGCTTTTTATCAGTGGCGGGCTTTTCAAAGAACACGCCCAGCGTGTCAGCACCGTAGCCAAAGGCCGCGGTAATGCGCGCTGCCAGGCCATAACCGCTCGACGCCCCAATCACGAGTACTTTTTTCGGGCCAGCCTGCTTATCCAAACCGCGGGCGCGCGTCGCTTCGATCTGTTCACGAACATTCTGCTCACAGCCAATGGGGTGAGTGGTGGTACAAATAAAGCCGCGCACTTTGGGTTTAATAATCACATCGAACCTCGTTATCGGATTGATTGGGTGATCGACGTCGCCCTCTGCCCAGGCAACGTCATGACTCAGTGTGACTATTCTAGCTGTCTCCGTGCCTGATGTCCGCTCTTGCGCTATTGTGTGCCTTGAGATGCAGCCGCTTTAATGGCGGTAAGCACATAGGCCGTTAATGACATCCAAAAGAGGCAATCATGAATGCACAGCAGCTAGTAGATGAACGCGGCGATCTTTGGTTAGCGCTAGCCCCGCTGTGGCTTGACCGTGAACCCAGCGAACGCGATTACGCGCACATGGTAGAGGTCGTGCAGCGTTACGATATGACCCTTAACGAACTTGAGTGGATGTTTCGCCTGGAGATGGCCCCAGTAATGTCTCGTCATCAGCTTTCCATCGCCAGTGAGTGGCGCCAATTCAATGACCGAAAGCTGATGCAGCAACTGGTTAATCACAACCTGCGTTTGAAGGGTTGGCGGCGTAAAAGCTGGGCACTTTTCTCAGGCTTGACCACCTTGATGGTTCGTCACCGCTGGAATGCCTTAATGAGCCGCGTCGCCATCGCCCGGGGGGAAAAAATTTAGGGGTAGGTTTGATCCAACGCCTGCTCTAATGCCAGGCGCAGCGGGCGGCCATGGTCGCGGGGACCAAAGCGGGCAATCACTTTTCCATCACGGCCTATTAAGAACTTGGTGAAATTCCATTTTATTAATTGTGTTCTCATCACACCCGGCGCTTCACGCTTTAGCCAGCAAAACAGCGGATGTGCTTGGCTGCCATTGACGTTCACCTTCTCCATCAGCGGGAAGCTCACCCCAAACGTTTGCTCCCCAAACTGACAAAAAGCCTGCGCACTCTCGGGCGACTGGCGGCCAAACTGGTTACAGGGAAAACCCAGCACGGTAAAGCCACGATCCCGATAACGCTGATAAAGCGTTTCCAGCTCGCCTAATTGGGGGGTGAAGCCACACTGACTGGCCACGTTGACTACCAACAGTACCTGACCACGCAGCGCACGCAGGTTGAACGGCAGCCCTTGATGGGTATAACAATCTTGGTCGTAAATTTGCATTACTCGGCCCCACAAAACCCCAAACGGCATAGCTAGCACCATGCCACGACTCGACTTTTTACACCAGCGGCCCAGCGACCACTCGTAGCGCCAGGGCGATCAGCAATACCCCCGTGATGCGATTAATCCAGTGGGCGCGCTGCTGGAGCCACGGCAAGATGCGCGAGTGGGAAAGCAGGACAGCCACCAACACATACCAACCACCATCGATAATCATGGCTGTCAGTACAATAATAGCCTTGGCCAGCGCGCTCATCTCTGGGGTGACAAACTGACTTAACAAAGCGACAAAAAACAGTATGAGCTTTGGGTTACCTAACGCGACCAGCACGCCCTCTTTGGCCGCTTGGCGCTGATGAGTGGTCACTACTGTTGGCTGTAAAGCGCTGGCTTTCCCAGCACGCAGTGCATTAACACCTAGCCAAGCGAGATAAGCGGCCCCGCACCAAGTGATCAGTTGAAACAGCAGCGGAAAACCAGCGATCACCGCACCTAACCCCCACACCGTCAGTAGAGCATAAAACCCCACGCCAAAAGCATGAAAAAGGGCCGCGGTGACACCTACAATGCGCCCCCCGCCGAGGGTGTGCCGCAGCACCAGTGCCAAGCTGGGCCCGGGTGACATAGCGCCCATGGCACAAATCGCGGCAAGAGATAGCCACAGTGTCAACGGCATGCTGGTTTCTCCTTCAGAATTATCACGCTATGAAGTAAAAGCGCCAGTATACGCTAAGCCAAGCAACACTTCGGTTGGCGTCTTAAATAACGCTGTTAGCATGGTACGCTGTTGGGTAAAATTTACTCCTTTGAAAATACCCGCCCCGCCGCTCAATGCGCGGGGCACATAGAAAACATAGATCTAGAAAACATGGGTCTAAAAACATAGCTCTAGAAAACATAGGACGGCAACATGGGCAGGGCTTTTCAGAACCGTAAGGAATCCATGGCCAAAACGGCCGACGCAAAGACCAAGGTCTACAGCAAATACGGGCGCGAAATTTACGTGTGCGCCAAGGCGGGCGGTACCGACCCGAATGGTAACCTGGCGTTACGCGGTTTAATGGAGCGGGCCAAGAAGGATCAAGTGCCCTCTCACGTGATTGATAAAGCACTCGATAAAGCCAGCGGCGCCGGTGGTGAAGATTTTTCTGCTGCTCGTTACGAAGGTTTTGGCCCCGGTAATGTGATGGTGATCGTCGACTGTCTTACCGACAACCCCAACCGCACCTTTGGCGATGTACGTGGCTGCTTTACCAAAACCAAGAGCAAGATCGGCACGCCTGGCAGCGTGAGCCACATGTTTGACCACTGTGCCATCTTTGCCTTTGCCGGAAGCGATGAAGACGCCGTGCTGGAAGCGCTAATGGAAGCCGATGTCGATGTCACCGACATTGAGCAAGAAGGCGAACGTATCACCGTTTTCGCCCCGCATACGGACTACGCAAAAGCCAAGCAAGCGCTGCTGGATGCATTCGGCGAGGTTGACTTTGAGGTTGACGAGATTCAGTTTCTGCCGCAAACCACGACACCGGTTGAAGGCGATGACGTGGCAATGTTTGAAAAATTCCTGGGCATGCTCAACGAACTGGACGACGTGCAAAACGTTTATCACAGTGGCGAGCTGCCCGACGACCACCAGGGCTAACCAACTCCTCTCGATGAAGCAGACCCCACCGCGTTGCGGGTATCCAAGGCCGCATCCGGTGGCAGCATCGCTGACGGCACCCCGGAGGCACTCAGCACTTGTTTACCGCGTAAAGTGAGGTCGGTAATAAACAGGAACTGCTGGCGAGGGTCCACCGGGTAGGCGCGGATACGGTAATGGGTACCCCACGGTTTCTCTTCGGCGACCACCACGATCGGCTTATCGAACGTTAGATATGCGCTGGTAAGCGCCACATCGCGCAACGCTTTACGTACCCAGCCTGCCTCGTGCTCAGGGTGAAGGTAAAAGCTCGCCACGCACTGCAGGCTGGTACCGCCGTTATTGGCGTTGTAGACAGCGTGATCCCACAGCTTTAGGTGCGGCACATAGACCAAGTCATCGTCAGGGGTTTGGATGTCGACGGTGCGTAAGCCAACGTGTTTGACCTCGCCATAAGTGTCTTCAATTTGCACCCAGTCGCCGGGCCGATAAGGCAGCTCTACCGCTGAAACGACGCCTGCTATCAGGCTGCTGACATAATCTTTCATGGCAAAGCCAATGGCTAGGCCCAACGCCCCCATCACGGTCACCATGTTGCGCAGCGACGGTTCGATAATCGTCGGCACGATGATAGCGAGCGCCGTAATCAATATCAGCAAGCGCGTCATTGGTACCATGGCAAAAATACGAAAGCGTACTTGGCCATGCATCCGGTTGCCGACCCAGTTCAGCAGCCGCTGGCTAACAATAATCAGCACAATAGCCGATAGCAGCACGATGCCCAACGTGATCAGCGCTTGGCTATCGATATCGTTAAACAGGCGCTCGTACTTCTGTTCTTCTTCCATGGGTTGCCCTCCGCAGGCCTGTCAGTTTTACCGTCGCTGCCTAAAGAGGATCGACCAGATAATTACGCGATTCCAATAACTGCCGCACATTCGCGTAGCTCAGTGGTGCCACCTGCCAGCGCCCTTCATAACTCGAGACAATGCCTTTACGCTGCAACGCTAAACGGGCATTCAGCGCTTCATGGTGTGAAAACGGCAATACTTCGCCCAGCGAGTGGTCATCCAGGCCGCCATGAATTAACAATGCATGCAGCACTAGCGTGGCAATATCGCCGGTATCGGCGGCAAGCTCCGCCTCGGCCAGCGCATCCACCATCCATAAGCCCTCTTCTTCACTCTCTGTTGGCTCACGCAAACGCTCGCGCCAATAATGCCACGCAAGGCCGATATGCCCGCGGCAATGCGCCGCTAAGCGCTGGAGTTCTTTGTAAGGGGCTTTTTCGTTGCGCTTGGTTTCAGCATCAGGCAAAAGCTGCCTACCGGATCGCGTACTGTAGACCGCGGGCGGCTGACCACCATGGCCTGCTATCATCGCAAAATAGCGCGACAACTGCTCACCTTCCATGGATTGAAGCGTAAATGCCGGTGCGCCATCAAGACCCATCACCCGCTGAAGGAAGGCGTAGGTCCAGCTGTCACAGCCAATCACCCCTTTTCCCAGACGGCCACTTAAAGCGCGCTCAAGAAACTCACGGATTCCCTGAATACCCTGGGTGTGGCGTAAAAAGCAACGCTCCAGAGCCGGCACTGCCCATTCCCGATGATGGGCACACTGCTCTACCCACTCAGTGCCACCCGCGGCAAGCTCGCTAAGCGAAGGTGTCGGTACACAAGCGATGTTGTGCTTCTCCGCCCACTGCCTAACCACTGCCACATGGCCGCTGTAAGGTGTGGTAATAAAGAAGGTAACCGGCGCGTCTTGGCCATCAAGCTCGAGGGCTAACGCGCTTGCGGCGGGCGCCCAATCGATAGGTGGCACTAAATGCGCCAACCTAACCTCAGGCAACCTGCGTAGCTCGCTCTCACCCTTTACCTGATGCTCAGCGTCCGATTTACCCCCCAGCCACGACGAAACCGAGCGTAACGAACGCCGCCACTGGCTTGCCTGGGTCTTCTCGGGGGTATGGAATTGATCCAGCTCGACAACTTTCCACAATGGCGTATCGGCCGATGAGGACGGCTCGTCCATGACGTTTCCCCTATGTCTTACGTTAAGCCCCACTTTAGCACGGCGCTCCTAGCGTCTACGCTTAAAGACGAACTTATCGTCTAAAATAAAGTCTTTATAGACAGTCGGTAGCGCACATAAAGGACTATGATTTTAGTAAAGGAGAAAGCCATGAGTGTCGTTCATGTGAGTGAAGAACAGCTACACGAGAAGTTAGAGAAATGCATCGCCGGGGAACGCTTACTGATTGAACATGAGGGAAGCCGCTTCAGCGCCAGAATCCAACATGTCGGTTTGTTTGGCGTAAAAGTGATTCCGGAAACAGAGATTAAAAATAGCCACCGCACTCCAGGCGATGTAGAAGGCGTTACCGTGCCTTATGAAGAGATTCTGGAGCTCGAAGTGAAAGGGGTCGTCTACAGCCGCCTACCCGATTGATAGGGCGTAAGCGTGCACGCCTACAGGGCGTGCACGCTTGACGGCTCAGTAGTAATGAAAATCACAAAGCCAGCTGACTTAAAATGTCAGGCAAATCTTGCCGAAGTGCTGACCCGACTCCTGATGGCGAAATGCATCGGCAATCCCATCGAGCGGAAACTCGCGATCAATCACAGGATGCATATCGAACGTTTCCAGCGCACGAATCATCTCGATTTGATCGCGACGACTGCCGACAATCAACCCCTTCAGGCTCGCCTGTTTAGCCATCAGTTTGGCTGTTGGGATATCGCCTTCACGGCCGGTCAGCACGCCGATTAACGCAATGTGCCCGCCGATTTTCACAGCGTCGATGGATTGTGGCAACGTACCCGGGCCACCCACTTCTACCACGTGATCAACGCCTTCGCCGTTGGTCAGCTCTTGCACGCGCTTACCCCAATCGGGCGTCTCTTTGTAGTTGATGGTGTGTTCAGCGCCCATCTCACGCAGCCGCGCCAGCTTTTCATTAGAGGATGACGTCGCAATCACGCGGGCACCCATTAGGCGGGCAAACTGCAGCGCAAAAATGGAAACCCCACCCGTGCCTAACACCAGTACGCTATCGCCTGCTTTAATCCCACCGTCGACGACCAATGCCCGCCAAGCGGTCAGTCCCGCCGTGGTTAACGTGGCCGATTCAGCGTGGCTGTAGCCCTTGGGCTGATGGGTAAACCACTCCGCCGGGCGGACCACTTGCTCGCGCGCGTAACCATCGACACCGTCGCCCGGCGTGGTACGAAAGTCACCGACTCTGGCCGGGCCTTCCAGCCAGTGCGGAAAGAAAGTAGAGACGACATGGTCGCCCACAGTAAATTCATTCACGTCTGCACCGACCGCCTCAACCACGCCTGCCCCATCAGACATGGGGATACGCTGGTCGTCCGTCGGAATCATGCCGGCGACCACGGCGTAATCGTGAAAATTAAGTGAGCTGGCGTGCAGGCGTACTTTAATTTCACCGGGCCCTGGTTCAGCGGGTCCCGTCACTTCAACGACTTCCAGCTTGTCTAAACCGCCGGGTTGGTTAAGCTTGATGGCTTTCATCGCTACCTCCATGTGTAAGGGTGGGAATACTAGCTAGGGGTTGGGGCTGATGTCGTTAACATCAAGCCCAAGGAATCCACCGGATTGGCGCTGCCATAGGCTGGCATAAATTCCCCCTTTCGCCAGTAGCTCTTGGTGAGTGCCGGTTTCAACGATACGGCCTTCATCCACCACAATCAGTCGATCGAGCATGGCAATGGTAGATAGACGATGCGCGATGGCAATCACTGTCTTACCTTCCATCAAGGTATCCAACTGCTCCTGAATAGCGGCTTCCACTTCCGAATCCAGCGCCGAGGTGGCTTCATCCAAGACCAGGATGGGCGCATTTTTTAACAGTACCCGGGCAATGGCGATCCGCTGGCGCTGACCACCAGAAAGCTTGACGCCGCGCTCACCCACGTGGGCATCCAACCCTCTACGCCCTTTCGGGTCGACCAGCTCATTGATAAAGGTATCTGCGTGCGCCCGACAGACGGCGTTCCAAACGTCTTCTTCGCTAGCATGAGGGCTACCGTAACGGATATTGTCGCGCAGCGAACGGTGAAGTAGCGACGTATCCTGGGTCACCATGCCAATCTGGTGGCGTAAGGAGGTTTGCGTTACCTCGGCAATGTTTTGCCCATCGATGAGGATTCGCCCGCCCTGCACGTCATAAAAACGCAGCAATAGGTTAGCCAGCGTCGATTTACCCGCCCCAGAGCGCCCGATCAAACCAATTTTTTCACCTGGGGCGATCGTCAGGTTCAAGCCATCGAACACGGTTTTGCTCTCGCCTTTTGCCTGCGCATAGCCAAAACGCATGGCGTCAAAACGAATTTCGCCCTGGGGCACTTTCAGCGGCGGCGCATTGGGTGCGTCGCGCACCGTGGGCTCCTGGGCGATGGTGTTCATGCCATCCTGCACGGTGCCGATATTCTCAAACAGCCCCGCCACTTCCCATAAAATCCAGTCAGACATAAAGCGAATACGCATCACGAGCGCAATCGCAATCGTCAGCACCCCTAGCGAAATCGCCTCCATGTACCAGGCGCTAATCGCCATGGCCGCCGTGCCCACCAACAATGCCGTATTAAGCAGTGTCAGCCCCACACTCATAATCGTCACCAGCCGCATCTGGCGGTGTACGGTAACCATAAAACCTTCCATGGCATCACGGGCATAGCGCTGCTCGCGTTCAGTGTCGGCAAACAGCTTGATGGTTTGAATGTTGCTATAGCTATCCACCACACGGCCGGTCATTTGCGCGCGGGCATCCGCCTGGGCCATGGAAACATCGCGCAGCCTTGGCACGAAAAAGCGCATAATCGCCAGGTAGCCCACTAACCAGATCCCCAGCGGAATCAACAGCAATAGATCCGCCCGACCCAGCAGAAAAGCCGCCCCGGTGAAGTAGACAATCGCGTAGACCAACAGCCCCATCACCTTAGTGACGGTTTCGCGGATCGCCAGCGCCGTTTGCATCACTTTTTGCGACACCCGCCCGGCAAACTCATCCTGATAAAAGGCCAGGCTTTGGCTCAACATATGCCGATGCGATAACCAGCGGCCAATCATGGGGTAGTTACCAAAAATGCTTTGATGGGTCACCAGCGACTGCAACAGCACCAACAGCGGCAGGCCGATCAGTGTCAATAGTCCCAACGCTGACAGCCAAAGCCCGTTTTCAGCCCAAAAGCCGGCCCGTTCAACGCTGCCCAGCCAATCAACCAGTTGGCCCATATAGCTGAAAAACACCACTTCCGCCGCCGACACCAGCGCCGTGAATAGCGTCATTAACAGCAACAGCGGCAGCATGGGACGGGAAAAGTGCACAATAAAAGGCATTAAGCCTTTAGGCGGCGTTTCGACCTTGCCTTCTGGATAAGGATTGATCCGCGTTTCGAAATAACGAAAAAGCGGCTGTAAAACGCGCGATAGCATGAGATTTCCTTGCGTGACTGGCGTTGGTGTTAACGGTCTTTAGGGTAGTGTTGATGAGAAGGGGTGTGGCGCAATAACCATCGTGCCCAAAATGGCGCAACGATCATCAGTGTGACCATGCGCAGCAAGTGGTGGAAAGCGACAAATACGGGATCAATATTGAGCGCTACGGCCAAAATAGCCATTTCGCCAATGCCGCCGGGTGCCAGCGCCAGCAGCGCAACGTCACGTCCCACCCCCAGCAGTTGGTGAATGAGTTCGGCAAACAGTGCCAGCACTACCAGCGCGAGTAGCGTTGCAACGCCTGATTGCCATAAATAACGGCCCAATAATCGCCCCGTCATGCCCTGAAAGCGAGAGCCAATGGCACTGCCTAGCACCCAAAGCATTACGTTCATGCCCCACGCTGGCAAGGCAAGGCTGGCGATATCAAATCCCGACAATAACGCTGCCATCAACAGGGGGGCCAACAGGGCAGCGCTGGGAATGCGAAGCCAACGTCCCAGTGGCAGTAACAAGGGAATGAGTAACAGCATCCAACCGTGCTCCAAGCCATGGTGCACGGGGCCAATACTTTCGCCACCGCCTTCATAGACCCAAAACAGCGGCGGTAAAAATAAAATGACTAAGATAATACGCAGCGACTGCGCAACCGCAATGCGCTGTGGGTCGCCACCGCACTTTTCACCCAGCAGGATCATCGCCGTCATGGCACCTGGCGAAGCCCCAAACCAGGCACTGACCGGGTCAAAACCACAACGCCGGTACCACGCTGCGGCGGCGGCGGTGGAAGCAGCTACCCCGAGCAGCAATAAGGCTGCAGAAATAGGCCAATCCAGCACTCGGTGTGCCAGCTGAGGCGTCACCTGGCTCCCCAGCACCATGCCCATCACCGCTAAAAACACATTACGCAGCGGCTCAGGCACCGCCACTTTAATGCCTTTTGACGAGACCAGTAGGTTGGCAATAAGAGGGCCCAGCATCCAGGCAAGGGGCAAACCGGTGAGGTGAAACAGCGTACCGCCCACGGCTCCTACCGTTAGCGACGTAGCCAACGGCGTTGCACTCCCTGGCGAAACTCCCTTAATGCTGCCCCTCACACCCGCTCCTTAACTTGGCACTTGATCTCAGCACCTAATCTAAGCGCTTAATCTTGGTTCTCCAGCTAGCCATGCTTTGTGCAGTAGGGCTGCCACCAAGCGTACGGCGTAAGAGCTGAGATAATTAACACGCTAAGAATATCGCGCTACACGCCTCAAGGCTATCCATGGTGCGGTCAATAAGGCTGCGGAATCTCGCCGTCGTCGTCATCATCGCGCATACGCGCTTGGCGTTCCGCCTCTTCCTCTTTGGCATCGTCGATAACTTCCATCAACTCATCGACGTTAGCGATATGGGTGTCCGCATCGAAGTGGCCGGTGAGCTTGCTATCCGGATGTAATTCACCGGTTTCATACAGCGCCCACATCTCTCTGCCATATTCGGTGCTCAAAAGCGCGGGAGCGAACTGGCCGAAGTAATTGCGCATGTTATCCACATCGCGATAGAGCATGGCCGCCGCGCTATTGTTGCCTGCGGCGTCAACGGCCTGGGGCAGGTCGATGATCACCGGGCCCGAGGCATCGACCAGCACGTTAAATTCTGACAGATCGCCGTGAATCAGGCCCGCACACAGCATCTTAACCACGTCTTGAATGACTTTGGCGTAGTAGGTCTCGGCCTGTTCGGGGGTTAACGTGACTTCATCCAAGCGCGGTGCCACGTTGCCTTCGGCATCGCTGATCATCTCCATCAGCAGTACGCCGTCGACAAACCCGTGGGGCTCGGGCACGCGAACACCCGCGGAAGCAAGCCGGTAGAGGGCATCGACTTCGGCGTTGAGCCACGCCTGCTCCTGCTCTTTTTGGCCGTAACGGGTTTTTTTGGCCATCGCCCGTGAACGGCGGCTATTGCGCTCTTTACGCCCTTCCTGATACTGAACGGCCTGCTTGAAGCTGCGCTGCTTGGCCTCTTTGAATACTTTGGCACAGCGCACTTCGTCACCGCAGCGCACCACGTAGACCTGCGCCTCTTTGCCGCTCATTAACTGCACCAGCACCTCGTCAATCATGCCATCATCGACAAGCGGCTGTAATCGCTTAGGGATTTTCATGGTTAGCTGCGTTGGCTCCTCTTTACGATCTGTACTATCTGAGCTTAAGGTCAATCGCTCAATAACGAATGCGGCGAACGCGGAAAGCCCGCCCTTTTAATTTATCACGCTCGAGCTTTGCCTGAGCTTGCTGGATGACGCCCCGCTCTACCGCCACGTAGGCACTGCGTGCAAGCACTTTAATTTTACCCACTTGGTCACCGCTCAACCCGCCTTCGCTGGTCAGCGCGCCAAGAATATCCCCGGGCCGTAACTTGTCTTTCTTACCGCCGGCTAATTGCAGCGTTGCCATCAGCGGCTCGAACGGCACCGAGTGCTGGGGTTTCGGCAAAGGTTCGGTGGCGATAGGCTGCTCCAATAACCCTTCCAGCCGCTCCAACCGATAACTCTCTTTAGGGGTCACTAGCGTACAGGCAATGCCACTGGCCCCAGCACGGCCGGTGCGCCCTACGCGGTGCACGTGCACATCCAGCTCGCGGGCAATCTGGTAATTGAACACGGCGTCCAGTTGGGCAATATCCAAGCCGCGGGCGGCTACGTCCGTAGCCACCAGAATGGAGGCGCTTTGGTTAGAGAACAGAATGAGTATGCGATCGCGGTCTTTCTGCTCTAAATCGCCATTGAGCGCTACTGCACTAAACCCAGCATCCGTTAGCTGCTCGGCCACGGCCTGGGTTTCGCGTTTCGTATTGCAGAACACCACGCTGCTGGCAGGCCGATAAGCCAGCAGCAGCTGGCGCAGCGCATCAAACCGCGCCTCTTCATTGGCAACGTTATAGAAGTGCTGCTGAATCGTGCTGGCATCGTGCACTTCGGCGATTTTCACCATCACCGGCTCACGCATAACGCCCCGAGTCATTGCGGTTAGCCCGCCCGACGCTTGCTCATCGGGAAAAGTTGCGCTGAACAGCAGCGTTTGGCGATCAGTTGGCGTCTCGGCAATGATGTCATCGATGGTCGCTTGGAAGCCCATATCCAGCATACGGTCGGCTTCATCCAACACCAGCGTCGAGAGCGATTCCAGCGTCAGCGACCCTTTGCGTAAATGCTCGTCAATACGCCCTGGCGTGCCTACCACAATATGCGCGCCATGCTCTAGAGAACCAAGCTGCGGCCCAAAGGGTGCACCGCCGCAGAGGGTGAGTATTTTGACATTGGCCATGCCGCGGGCTAAACGGCGCAGTTCTTCCGCCACCTGGTCAGCGAGTTCACGGGTGGGGCACAGCACCAAGCCTTGCACCGCAAAGCTCTCGACTCTCAATTTAGCTAGCAGCGCCAAACCAAACGCCGCCGTTTTGCCTGAGCCGGTTTTCGCCTGCGCCAGCACATCGCGTCCGGCTAGCATGGGCGGTAAGCTTTCCGCCTGCACTGGCGACATTTCATGGTAGCCAAGGGACGCAAGGTTGCTCAGCAAAGCTTTTGGCAACGCTAACGAGGAAAAAGAGGAGTCAGACACGATAATACCTTGCTTGGGCTACAGAAAAGCGGCCATCGGAATACAGCGTGCGCCACTGGAGAGCAAGTGACGCACAAACGTTACGGCACCATACCAGAAAGTGCCTCGGCCTGCGCCGCCATCACAGTGAGATCATGTTGCCAGCGGTACAAAAGTGGCCTGGCTCAGGCTAGCCAGATCGCGAGGCGAGAGTTCGATCTCTAACCCGCGCCGCCCGGCACTGACATAAATATTGGCAAAGGTTTCTGCGGAGCTATCGATAAACGTCACCAGACGCCGCTTTTGCCCCAGCGGGCTAACGCCACCCAGCACATAACCGGTGGTGCGCTCCACTTCCGATGGTTCGGCCATCGTTGCTTTCTTGGCGCCGGCCGCCTTGGCAATCTGCTTTAGGCCTAACTGACAATTCACCGGCACGATCCCTACCGCCAAGTGCTTTCCATCGAGCTTCACCACTAACGTTTTAAATACTTGCTCAACGGCTACGCCCAGCTTCTCCGCTGCTTCTAAACCGTAAGAGTGTGCGGTGGCGTCGTGTTCATACTCATGCAACTGAAAGGCAAAGCCTGCGTGTTTCGCGCTATGAATAGCCGGTGTCATGTCGCTCTCTTGATTAACGGTGTTGATACTCACCATGATGCTGATACTAACGATTATCCCGTGAGGCGAAGTACGCCTTCTTGGTTAATAGCCCGACAGGCAAAACAATGTCAACCATTGCGCCGTGGGAAGGTTTGGTGAGGCTTCTGGAAAGCTCTGCACCAGCGTCTACGCTAATAGTGCGAGGCGCCACGCGGCAGTGCTCAAACAGGGCAATGCTCGATAGCGCAGTCGGTAAATGGAAGCTAACTGAAAGGAGTCCAGCGATGCCAGCAAAATCCAAAGCGCAACAGAAAGCGGCGGGCGCGGCACTTTCCGCTAAGCGCGGCGAAACCAAGCCCAGCGAACTTTATGGTTCCTCTAAAGAGATGTATGACTCAATGAGCGAGGACGAACTAGAAGACTTCGCGAGCACCCAGCGCAAAGGGAAGCCAGAAAAGAAACAGGATTAATTATCCTGTTGCCAACAACGCCGCCAGCTTTCGACGCTGGCGGCGTTGGTTTTACTCACGATTACTGCTTGCAAGGCACCACTTTACGCAGAGTGTCTTTCGCCCATAGCGTTTGATTGTCGGGCGTACGGCCATGCTCGTTCCAGCGTTCTGCGGTTTCCAGGCAGAATGAACCGGCGCTTTCGACCGTCGCATCGCGGTTGGCAGGACGTTCACCGCCAATCCGCATCACATCGGGATTGCTGGAGGTGTAGCTTGGGGCAATGGTAGAGCTTGCACAGCCAGCGACCATAGCGGTCAGCAGCAGTACGGGTAAACAGCGGCGCAATGGCATGTTTTGACAACCCTCAACGTATCAATATTAGCCCGACACCTATTGTCGGTAGCGCTAAATAGCACTGCCTTCGTTAATACGTCAATCTTTTTTGCATCGCTTAACCGGCCACCAGCGTTAAACTAGTGACTGGGCGCAGATTGAGGCGTTTACAGCGCTGCTCTACGCTGTCGACGATCTCTTGAGCGTCATTAAACTGCTGCTTGTCGAGTTGGATATCCACCATCAGAAAACTACCCACCTGAGCAAGCCGAACATCGTCGGCAGTGACGTCGAAATCGGCAATGTCTTCAACGACGTTTTGCCTTACGCTCGTGCAGGAACCACCAAACATCAGTTCACGTAGGGCGCCCTTCACCATTCTAATCGGCATGGGTAAAAAATAGCCGGCAATGATCAACACCATCACTGGGTCGGCGAACCGTGCATAGCTTGCCCAGGGAGACTGGGTTAGCAACCAGGTCAAGCCAAACCCCAGCATGACTGCCGCACTCAACCAGGTATCCATCTGCCATTGACGTAATTCCGCCGCTAACAATGACGAGCGAGCGGTGCGGGCATAGCGTGCCAGCCACCACCAGGTCAATAAACAGCCCGTCACGTTGACCACGCCAAACATCAGCGCCAAATCGAGCGTCACCAGGCGGCCCCCATCCAGCAGGCTCCACAGCGCAGATACCAGCGAAACAATACAGACCATGGCGATCACTACGCCTTTGAGCAGCACCGCAAGCGGCTCCACCGTCAGCCGCCCAAAGGGGTAGTGATCGTCGGCAGGTTTGCGTGCCTGCTTAAGGGCATAGAGCGAAAGCGATGCCAACACCAGGCTGAGCAGCGAATAGCCGCTATCAAACAGGATCGTTATTGAACCGCTGGTAAGCCCTAACGCAAGCCCGGTAAACGCAAACAGGCTGGCTGAAATGGCTGAAAATGTTAGCGCACGGCGCTCGGCAACAAAGGGGGTCACGCGGATAACTCCATCACATTTGGACAATTGTGCGCCATAATAGTGAAGCATTATGACAATCACGAATCGCTGAGTGCCAAGTTTACTGGCACTCACAGCGAAAGAGGCAATTATGCGCTCAGAACAAGTACAGGCCTTTATCGATGTCACCGAACACGGCTCTTTCGCCGCCGCTGCACGGCATACCGGCGTGAAGCGCAGCACCTTGAGCGCCGCCGTCAATGCGCTGGAAGATAGCCTGGGCGTGGCACTGTTCGAGCGCTCAGGCAATAGCCTGACGCTGACCGCCGTGGGCGATAGCGTGCTCCCCGACTGCTACCGGCTGTTAACCAGCGCCAGCCGAATCAAAAAGCACTGTCATCAGCATTTACAAGGCGTTGAGAGCCAGCTTGGCATTGCCCGGGATGACGCCTTACCCGAAGTGTTTTGGCGCCAGGTGATGCATGATTTAAAGCAGCAGTTTCCGCTAACGGCGCTGTCGGTTTATTTAGTGCCGCCTCAGGAGCATGCGCAATTTGTGCAGCGCCAAACGGTGGATATTGCCTTCGGCCTGTATACCGCTGAGGGCATCGACGCCAACGCCGCCAATCTTGCTCCCGTGAGTATGCGTTTAGTGGCGGCCCCCCAACATCCGCTGAGTCGCTTACCCAGCGTTAACCGCGATGATCTGGCCCAGTACACTCAGGTGTGTTTAACCCACGTGCAGGATGACAAGCTGATCAGCGAAGCGCTGTTTTCGGGCAATTATCTTGGGCTCACCATGTTCGAAGTGATTCGTGATGCCGTTATCAATGCCACCGGCTGGGCGCTGCTGCCTTATCCGTTGGTTAAAAGCGCATTGGAAAGTGGGACGCTGTGTACCCTTAACCATGATCTCGTGCTGGATAGCCACTACTACCGGTACGTGGAGAGTGATAACCGCGGGGTGGTGGCCACTGCGCTACTCAACAAGGTCGCCCATTTTTTGGCCACGCTGCATTAACCCGCCCTCCTACTGTCGGAGGCGACTGACACATCGTTGAAATCTTTTTTGTGGCGAAAAACGCTAAAGCCTTCCACGCTATTAAAAAGTGCTAAATAAGGAGCCGCCAGGACACGCCACGTGAGGGAGACACAGGCAAGTGTCATCTAGGCGTAATACGCACCTGCCAGTGTCGAAGTTGCCGTCAACCAAGGAGTGATTCCAACGATGGTACGACTCGATAAGAAAGCCACTCGGCTGTATGTGTTGGACACTAATGTCCTCATTCATGACCCCGCCGCGCTTTATCACTTTGATGAGCACGATGTTGTTATCCCCATGACTGTGCTGGAGGAACTTGATAAGCACAAAAACGGTGTTCGTGAAATCGCTCGCACGGCTCGCCAAATCAGCCGTACGCTCTCTGACCTTACTAGCCAAGTCACCTTTGATGAGATTCAACGTGGTATTCCCATTCCTCGGATCAGCGGCGAATCAGGACGCCTGCACTTCTTATGCTATAACGACTTAAAGCTTTTTGATGCCCTCGACGACAGCCCTGACAACCGCATACTGGCCGAAACCTGCCGCCTTCGCGAAGAACGCCCCGACGCCTCCGTCATCCTAGTCACCAAAGATATCAACCTGCGCGTTAAAGCCGCTGCACTGAAAGTACCGGTTGAGGATTACCTCAATGATCGCGCTTTCTCCGACAGCGACGCTATGATCGAAGGCGCCCAGGTTTACGCATCCGCAGGCCATGACGGTGCGTCTCTGTGGGAAACGCTGAATGTCGATGTGACCGTTGAGCGCGTTGGCCACCACACTTTCTACCAGCTCACTGGCAATATGCCCCGCCAATGGCACGTTGGGATGCTCGTTTCGGATAGCGAAAACGGCGCCGAGTTTGAAGCCATCATTCGCGAACTGGGGCCCTCCTCGGCGCGTCTGCAATTACTTACCAACTACCGCCACCATGCAGGTGTCTGGGGTGTACACGCTCATGACAGCCGACAAAACTTCACCCTGAACCTACTCATGGACCCCGATATCGATCTGGTCACCATTGCGGGTAATGCCGGTACCGGTAAAACCTTTATGACCCTGGCGGCCGCTTTTCAGCAAACGCTGGATGCCAAGCTGTTTGAACGCATTGTGTTTACTCGCGCGCCGATCCCCATGGGCGAAGATATCGGCTTTCTACCCGGCACCGAAGAGGAGAAAATGTCGCCGTGGATGGGCGCCTTCCATGACAATATGGATAACCTGTTGCGCAATGAAGAGGGGGAATCAAGCTGGGACAATGGCGCGACGCGGCAATTGATTGGTTCGCGGGTACAAATACGTTCGCCAAGTTTTATGCGTGGACGCACGTTAAACGACACTTTCTTAATCATTGATGAGGCGCAAAACTTCACGCCCAAACAGCTCAAGTCGCTGGTCACCCGGGCGGGGCGTAATACGAAAATTGTCTGTTTAGGTAACGTTGGCCAAATCGACACTCCCTACCTAACGGCCAACACCTGCGGCATGGCGGCTGTCGTGGAGCGCTTCCGCGACTGGCCTCACGCAGGGCACATTACGTTGAAGAGTGTCGAACGTTCGCGCTTGGCACTGGCAGCCGAAGAGCTTCTTTAACCCCACCGACGCCCGCCCCTGTTAGGGGCGGGATTCATTTTTTCATCGCTCCGGCCAATGCTGGGGTTACTTACTCCTTCTCGTCATCTTCGGTGACGTCTTTCCACGGCCGTGGCGTGCCTACGGTATCGGCGGCAAAGGCTTCGCGTTGGCCTAACGGGCGCGACTCGCCAATGGTGGTGTCGTTGTAGGTTTGGCGCTCCATTTCACAGTTCACCTCCGCCCCGAATAGCACCACAAAGGCAGAGAGCCAAAACCAGATCATTAGTGCCACCACGGCCCCAAGCGAGCCGTAAAGCTCACTAAAGGTAGAGAAATAACGTACATAGAGTGACAGCCCACCGGAACCTAACAGCCACATCACCGTCGCTAGCAGCGTGCCATAGCTAAGCCAACTCCACTGCGCCGACCGCCGATAGGGTGCATAGCGATACAGCAGCGCGATCAGCATACTCATGATCACCAGTAGCGCTGGCCAACGCAGCCACTGCAAAATCTTGTTTAACGGCGGGTCGATCGCCAGGCTATTGACCACCACCGGCACAAGGGCAATAAAGCCCAATGAGATCAAGGTCATGATAATCAGCCCAAAGGTCAGCGATACCAGCACCGTGCTGCGGTGTAAGAGGCTGCGCTTTTCGGTTTCGCCATACACCACGTTAAGCCCAATCACCAACACCCCTACCCCTTTGGAGGCAATAAACATCGCAATCAGCAGCCCCACCAAAGCACCGAAAAAGTTACCCGACTCTGCGCTCTCCACCACATCCTGAGCCTGCTGATCAATCAGTTCGGCCGCATCGGGTGGCATAAAACGACTAATTTCATAGAGCTGCTGGCCTGCCTCGTAGGGGTCAAACAACAAGCCCCAGAGCGAAATCACCGCCGCGATGGTAGGAAACAGTGCCAATAACGCATAGAACGCCACGCCAGCGGCCAGCATGGTAATGCGGTGACGGCGCGCGGCGCGCATCACACGCCATGCAATGTCGTACCAACCGCGCTGAGGTATATCACCCGGCACAAGAGCGCGACGGCCACGCGCGAGTTTACCCACAGTGGCTTCCTAACAAGCACTTGCCTGGTTTGCTTAATGCTATTAAGGGCGTGACGACTAACTGTTTTCCTAATATCTCTCTCATTGCTGGCCTTCCCACATCAGTAACGCCGCCAGTAACGCGGCAAGCACCATCATCAAGCCACTCGTATGGTGACGCAACCAGGGTTCGGCAGCCAATAGTCGCGACAAATAGCCCATCGATGTTTTTTCAGCGCTTTGGGCCGCTGCCACGCTAGCGGATTTAAGCTGGCCACAGCGGCGGCCGATCACACGCAGCGGTACCAGTGCCGCGCTTGCGACGCCAGCATAAAGCCACCATGCATCACCAGCGGGCAGCGTTTTCCCTGATAACGGCCGTGTGATCAACCAGCCCAACAGGGCAATAGCGACCCCCGCTGGAAAAGGCCACACAATGCCCCACCACTCTTTGACGGGCGGCATTTCGATGCTGCCCGCAGGCAAAGGGAGCCAAAGGGGCGTTAACAGCGCGGCGACAATAGCCACTAGCCAAGCTCCCCACTGCCCGGGATGGCTGCCACCGTGATGACGCTGCTGCCATTGTCGCCAAAGCGCAACACTGACCAGTGCCGCCGTCCCGATGGCCGCCCAGCTCAATAATTTGACCAACGACTCGTGGTGCATTTCATAAAGGGGCGACTTGACCCCCCACTTGCTGACCATGCCAGCGGCAATAGCGCCCGACAACGAAATGCCTGGCAGTGCCAGCAACCCCCACACCAGCGGCAGCGGCCAGCGCGGCAGATGCTCGCTGATGCTGGTACCCATGAACAACGACCCTTTGGCAAGCGCGTGGTGAGCCGCAAACAGCACTAACCCAGGCCACAGCAGCGGCCACACATCGGGTGCCACCAAGCCCATGGCAACCAGCGCCGTCATCATGCCCATTTGGCTGATACTGGAATAGGCCAACACGGCCTTAGGGTGGCGCTGAAACACGCCATAAGCGGCGGCGCCAAAGGCGGCCGCCAGCCCGGCCATTAACAGCCAATGCCCAAACTGAGCTAACGCCCCAGATACCTGATCGTTGCCGAGCGGCAGCACACTGATCCAACCCAGCAAGCCCGCCTTGATCATAACCCCGCTAAGCACTGCGCTAGCAGGTGCTGGTGCCGCCGGATGCGCCAAGGGCAGCCACACGTGCAAACCAATGACACCCGCTTTTACGCCGAAACCAAGGCAAAGCAAGGCCGCCATCCACACCCCATGCTCAGCGCTCACAATGCTTTCGCGCACCCCCTGTAAGGTCAGCGTGTCGGCAGCGCCCGCTGACCAGAGGAAGCCGCCTAAAATCAGCCCTTCGCCCACCACCGCTAATATCAAGTAGGCCTTGGCGCCCAGCCGCGCCTGTTCGGTGCCGGTGTGCACCACCAGGGCGTAGGCGGCGAAGGTCATCACGGCAAAACCGGAATAGAAACTGGCAATATCCTGGGCGATGATTAGCAGCACATTGCCCAATAATGTTAACGGCCAAAACAGCGCCAGCCGCAGTAGGCGCCGCTGGGCAGCTTGATCCCCTGCTTGTGCCTGCGCCTGCTCCTTGGCGAAGTAACCTTTCGCGTGCACGGCTGCCAAGCTCCACAGCAGTGCGGTGAACGCCAGCCATGGTCGGCTTAACGAATTTAATTCCCACTCTCCGCCCAGCATCCAGACATCCAGCGTCCAGTGCGCTTCGCCGACATAGGCTAATAGCAGCGCCGGCCAAGCGGCGCTTAGCCACCACACTGAAAAGTAGTCACGCTGCGCGCTAGGGGTACGGTAGGAACGCCACACGGCGTGCGCCATCACGACGAAGGGCCACAGCAGCGCCAGGGTCAGCAGTAGCGTCATCATGGTAGGTACTCCCCGTTGGCTACCCGGGCGGCCCAGTCCAAGGGGCTAAATGGAAGGCCTGCAAACATACCCGCCGCAAGGCTGATCAGCGCCGTAAATACCATTGGCCACAGCAACCAGCTATGGGTCTCTAGCCGCCCCAGGCGCTGTTCATCCGGCCAGCTGCCTTTACCGTGAGCTGGCCCTAAACGGAACCAGAGGCGGTGCAAAATTGGCAAAAAGTAAAAGGCATTTAAGGTACTGCTTGCCACCAGCACCGCAACGACCCAATACATTTCTGCCTGTATTGCCCCTACCCCCAGGTACCATTTGGTAATAAACCCTGCCACCGGTGGCAGGCCGATCATGCCTAATGCGCCGATGGTGAACGCAAGGCTGGTCAACGGCATGCGTTTACCGGCACCGTCCATTTCATCGATGCGATGAATGCCCAGCTCTTCCGCATAATTACCCGCACAGAAAAAGAGCGTGACCTTCATCAACCCTTGGTGAAGTAAGTGCGCCATCGCCCCCACCGTGCCAAAAGGGCCAAATATACCGATCCCCAAAATGATATAGGAGACTTGGCTAACCGTAGAAAACGCCAGCAGTGGCTTTAGCTCTTGTTGGGCGATGGCCCTGAGCGAGCCATAAATAATCGTTATCGATGCCGCCACCGCTAAGCCACTAATCACGCCCAGCTCGACGCTAAGCTCGATGCCATACAAGTCATAAACGACCCGGAGAATACCGAAGGCCCCCGCTTTGACCACGGCCACCGCGTGCAGCAGCGCACTCACTGGGGCGGGAGCCACCATCGCCCGGGGTAGCCAGCCATGCAAAGGGACCATGGCAGCTTTAACGCCAAGACCGCCCACCAGCAGGATAAAAATGAGCGTCAGCAGACCCCGATGATCGTTTAAGTAATCGCCTAAGCCCTCTTCTGAAGAGAACGATTGATCACCCGTCAGGGTGTACAGCAGCACCGCCGCCAACAGCAATACGACGCCTGCGCTGAGCGTATAGCGTAAATACACGCGGCCTGCATTCAGGGCTTGCTGCGTACCGTTGTGCACCACCAGCGGGTAGGTGGAGAGCGTCAACATTTCGTAGAAAATCAGAAAGGTAAATAGGTTATCCGCCAGCGCAATGCCGATCGTGCTCGCCACGCAAAGGCTAAAAAAGCCAAAGAAGCGCTTTCGGTTGGCAGAGCCTTCCAGGTAGCCAATGGCGTAAATGGTGGTGCACAGCCACAGCAGTGACGATAACCCCGCAAACATCACGCCCAAGGCGTCGATACGCAGAACGAAATCCAGACCACCAATCACCTGAAAACTAAAAATGTCTTCATGGCCAGCGGCTACCCGCCGAACCATCAGGGTCACCAGAATAATCTTCACCACCGCCGCGCCAATGTTAATCGTCGTGCGCAGGCGCCTGGCGTCTTCCGGCAAGGCGAATATCGTCACGGCGACCAGCAGGGAGGTGGCCAAAGCGGTTAACGGTAACCACGCGGCGTTCATGGGCTTCCTCCATGCATCAATTCCAACGGGAAGTGCGCCAATAGCCCAAGCGCAAACGCCGTTAAGGCGAGCACCATGGCAATTAAATCCATCCCTGGCGCCAATGGTTGATAGCGATGGCGCGGGGCCGTCTCATCAAAAGAGTAACGAAACATGCGGAACACATAGGCGGCCGTTAGCAGCGTACCGATTAATAGGGCCGCCACTGCCCACCACTGCTGAGTAATGATCATGGCCTCGAGCAACATCCACTTAGCGGTGAAGCCAGCGCTAGGCGGTAAGCCCATTAACGTAATGGAGGCAATGCCGAACACCAATAGGGAAAGCGGCAAACGGCGGCTGGTTCCGGCCAGGCCTTTCAACGTGCTCTCACCAGTGGCCAATATCAGGTTCCCCGCCGCCATAAACATGGCAGCCTTGGCAAAGGCATGGCCCATTAACTGCAGCCAAAACCCTTCCCAAGCCAGCGCACGCGGCAGCGGCGCGATATCCGGCCCCAGCAACAGTGGAAAGGCCACCATCAGATAGCCCAACTGTGCAACGGTAGACGACGCTACCAAGGTTTTAAGAGAATCAGTACGCCACGCCAGCAAGCCCCCCCACACAATCGCCAGCAGACCTAGCCAGGCAATGATGCGCGGGGCATAAAACGTATCGGGAAGAAGAATGCTCCATAGCTGTAGCAGCATGAACAGAGAAGCCTTGATGACCAACCCGGCATGCAGCGCACTCACCGGTGTCCAGGCGTTTTCGTGCACAGGGGTAAGCCAAGCATGCAGCGGAAACAGCGCGGCTTTCAAGGCGAGCCCAGCGCCGATTAGCGCCGCGGCGAACCAAGCCACCGGGCCTGGCTCTATTACCTCGGCCAAGCCCTGCAAATCCAAACGGCCCCACTGGCCTAGAATCAGTGCCACCCCCAACAGATACGTGAGCGACCCCACTAACGCCAATAACAAATAGCGCATTCCCGCCAGCAGCGCTGGCGCCTTTCCGGATAGCATTAACATGCCTACCGCGGCCAAGCCCATTAGCTCTAACGCGATATACAGAGTGAGTAAATCGGTGGCCAACCAAATGAGTGACAGCGCGCTCAGCGCAACGCCCATCAACGGCCATAGCCAACGTGCTAAAGGGCCAGGCTCGGTTAAGCGAATATGCCCAGGGGTGTAGAGCGCGGCGGCAACGACGATACACTGAGTCGTTAGCAGTAACAGCACGCTTAACCCGTTTAAGCGCAGCGATAAGATAAGCCCTGCTATTTCCCATTGCCAACCGAGTAGGCCCGCCTCTTGAAAGGCCATTAGCAGCACGCCACCCGAGGCTAATAGCGGTAGACTGGCCAACACCACAGGCCAGGCGCGCTTAGGAGGAAATAGCGCTGCCAATCCCCCCATCAACAGCGGAAAAACCAGTGCCACCAGCAGCGCCCAGTGAGTAGAGACAAGCGGCGCAAAGGTGCTATCGAAAAGGCCAAAGCGCCATGTCATGCCTTGCTCCTCTGGGGTTTACCGTCACGCCCTAGCGCCTCGACCCCTTCCAAATGTAACAGCTGGCGAATGAGTAAAGCGCCAAGCATCGTCCCAAGACACGCCACCAACAGCCCTACACTAATGAGCATTTGCGCCGCTGCTGAGGTGCCCGCCACGCCAGCCAACAGTATAAAAACACCGGAGCCAAGCAGATTAAAGGCCATCAGGCGCCTGAAAAGATGTCGGTGAAGGGCAAACGCCGCCAGGGCAAGAGCGGCGATGAGCACCCCAGCCAATAATAGTGGGTGCTCGGCAGGTGAATACACCATATCGCCAATCACGTAGCGAATTGCCGCGCCGACCATGACAAACCAGGCCAGCGCCAATACCACGCGCATAGCGACCCGCGACCAGGGATGGCTAAATTGATCGTGCTTTAAAGGCGCGGAAGCGCCGGGAGAAAGGAGGCCCAGGGCATAGAAGAAGCACAGCCCTGTCAGCAAAACACCCAACACTAGCTCGGACGCCGCCAGCCATGGCGCGCCGAGCTTCAACCACGCCAGCACCATTGCGCCAGCAAAGGCGACAAAAAGACAGCTGGCACGCACTAGGTGGCGATCAAACAGGCACACAAAAGCGGACCCTGTTAAGCACAGCGCCAGTAGCACTTCTATTACATCAAAGGAAGCTAACATCCGTTTACGTCACGTCCTTGCATCGGTCACGAATAGGCGCTCAGCTTAGGCGAGCACTTAGCCACTTTCCAATATCGTTAACCTGCTGAGGGCAGAGGGCATGTGCCATGGGGTATTGGCGATAATTGACCGCATAGCCCATCGCTTTTAAGCGATCGGCACCGCTGCGGCCCAGGCTCTCGGGTACAATCGGATCAAAATTCCCGTGCTGAACTTCGATCGGGATCTGGCGGTTGGCTTCCGCTAACTCAATATTGTCGGCCGTCGCAAAGTAGGTCGACATCGCCAACAGCCCGCCCAACGGCGCGGGGAAAGTAAGCGCTGCGTGATAGGCAACAGCGCCCCCTTGTGAAAAGCCCGCCACAATAATGCGCTGGCTGTTGATACCCTGGTCGATCTGCTCTTGGATCAGCGCCTGGATGCGTTCAGCGGATTTCTTAAGCTGGCTCTCATCTACCCGGCGCCCCAAATCCATGGCAAGAATATCGTACCAAGCGGGCATGACCATACCGCCATTGATGGTCACCGGCAGGCGTGGCGCATGGGGCATAATAAAGCGCACATGTGAATCTTTAGGTAACGCTAATGCGGGTACCAGCGGCTCAAAATCATGCCCATCCGCACCTAAGCCGTGAATAATAAACACACACGCATCGGCGGGTTGACCATCTTTCGGTTCAATAATCAGTTCGCCAGGAGCAGTCATAACATCGTATTCCTTATCCAAAAGGCGTCACCCTAGCGCAAACCTGCGTTAACAGCGAGCAGGCCAGCGCTTTAAATGGCCATCGTCGATTAAAAAGGGCGTACTTCGCTTAAAAGGGCCACACCAAAGGGATCAAGAGTAGCGCTATCGCCCCGGTCAGTATATTCAAACCACTCCCCAAACGCAGAAAATCGCTCACCCGATAGCCCCCAGGGCCGTATACCATCAGGTTGGTTTGATACCCAATGGGCGTTAAAAAGCTGGCTGAGGCAGCAAACATCACCGCCACCACATAAGGCATTGGGCTAACACCCAGGCTTTCTGCCGCGCTCATCACCACCGGAAAAATAATCACTGCGGCGGCGTTATTGGTCACCAGTTCAGTGAGTAGCGCAACCACACAGTAAGTGCCGATCAGCAGTAGCAAAGGGTTACCCGCCACTAAGGTAAGCAAACTACCGGCAATGACCTCAGCGGCGCCGGAGCTTTGCAGCGCGGCTCCCACGCCAAAGGAAGCGGCAATGGTTAACAACACTTGGGTATCAAGACCACGTTTGGCCGCCCCCACCGAGCAACATCCCGTCAACAGCGCTAATGCCGCCCCCAACATCGCGGCGTTCAACATACTCAGCACGCCCAGGGCGGCGAGCAACACAGCCCCTAACAAAAGACCCCAGGCGAGTGGCGCTTTTTCGTGTATCGGCCGGGCGGCACCATTCAGCTCGCTAATCAATAAGAAGTCGCGTGACTGACGATGACGCTCAATAAACGGTGGTCGTGCTTCCAGCAGCAGAACGTCTGCAGGCTGTAACCGCACTTGGCCCAGGTTGCCTTTCACGCGCTCGCCACCTCGGCAGATCGCCAACACCGCCGCGCCATACAAGGTTCTAAAGTGGCCGTCGCGAATACGCTGGCCAATAAACTGGCACTGATTAGAAACCACCGCTTCGACCAAGCGGCGCTCCTTGAACTCTTTTTCCAAACTGGAGGTTTCATCGCGAGAAGGAATCAGGCCACGAATCTGCTGCAATTCCACCGCCGCATCGGAGGTGCCCGCAAACACCAGCCGGTCGCCGCCTTTTAGCTGCTCGCCGGGACCCACCACGCTAACCACGTTGCCTGCGCGCTCTATTTCAACCAGAAATAGCTCCTGCAAATGACGTAGCCCGGCTTCCTCAACGCTGCGGTCAACCAATACGCCCGCCGGGTCGACCTCCATTTCAATGGTGAACTCGCGAGGGTTGGCAAACGCATTGGCCAACCCTTCCCGGGAAGGCAGTAAACGCGGCCCAAGTACGATCAGATAAACGAGCCCCACCACTGCCACAGGAATACCCACCCAGGCTAAATCTAACAGCCCCATTCCCAGTTCGGGGTAACGTTCCAGCAGCAGCCCATGCACCACTAAGTTAGTGCTGGTACCAAATAGAGTAATGGTGCCGCCTAGAATAGACGCAAAACTGAGTGGCATCAGCAACCGCTGTGGAGATAAACGCAGCCTTCGGCTCCAGCTCATTACGGCCGGAATATAGGTAGCGACCACAGGCGTGTTATTAACGAAGGCGCTGAGTGCTGCTACGGGCAGCAAGAGGCGTACCAGCGCGCCGCTTTCTTTATGGGGGCGGCCAAGCACATAGCGGATAATAAGATCGATACCACCGGTTTCGCGAATGCTTGCCACCAGTACATACATAAAGGCAACGGTGAATAAGCCGCTATTCGAAAAGCCCCCCAGCGCCTGCTGCGGGTCAATCACGCCCAGCGTCATCAACACAATCACCGCACCCAGCAGAATAATATCCGGGCCTAGGCGGGAGAACGCCATTAGCGGAAAAATGGTCAGTACAACCGTGACTGCAATCCAAGCATCAACCGACATCACCACAACATCCTTAATAAATAAGCATGGGTGTATTGTGAGGCCAGCTCTATATTCTAAAAAGTTATTTTTAGAAACATTTAAAGATCAAAATGGAATATAAAGGTGTGAGGTGTGAGGTGTGAGGTGTGAGGTGTGAGGTGTGAGGTGTGAGGTGTGAGGTGTGAGGTGTGAGGTGTGAGGTGTGAGGTAAGTATCGTTGCACTCAATCGTATAAATACAAAAAACCCCGCACTTGGCGAGGTTCTTTGGTCAATCAACGCTAGGCGGTGATTGCTAACATCTCAATATTTAAGAATTAACTTAAACAACTTTGATGTTAGAAGCCTGAAGGCCTTTTTTACCCTGGGTGACGTCGAAGGAAACCTTCTGGCCGTCTTGCAGAGATTTGAAACCTTCAGACTGAATTTCAGAGAAATGCGCGAATAGGTCGTCGCCATTGTCGTCAGGAGAAATGAAGCCGAAGCCTTTAGTGTCGTTAAACCACTTAACTGTGCCAGTTGCCATGATCGAAATCCTCGATGTAGCTAATTAAATCCGGGAAATACCCGAAGTGCAGTGGGTAGAACAAGAAACTTTCACCAGATTTAACGCTTGAGGCGCTTCTATGCTGCTGACAACGTTCGACTTGCTAACCAACTGGGGTCATTTTGCGCCTAACCCGCGTGCGCGTCAACACACTTATAATCACGGATATGCTGGCTCGTCTGACGGGGTGGAGACTAATCATTGACCGCGCTCACCAAGGAGCCAACCGGCTGCTTTCTCCGCAATCATCAGCGTGGGTGAGTTGGTATTGCCACTGGTAATCGTCGGCATAATACTCGCATCAGCCACACGTAGCCCGCTAATGCCATGTACTCGCAGCCGACTATCGACTACGGCCATGGCGTCATCTTCACGGCCCATTTTGGCAGTGCCAACAGGATGAAAAATCGTCGTGCCTATATCCCCCGCCAGCCGGGTTAGCTCGTCATCGGTTTGGTACTCAACACCGGGCTTCACTTCTTCTGGAGCGTACTTGGCAAACGCGGTCTGTTCGGCGATCCGCCGGGTGACACGCAGAGAATCCGCGGCCACCTTTCGATCCTCGGGTGTGCTCAGGTAATTGGGCGAAATAGCCGGTGCCTGTCGGGGGTCGCTGCTTTTTAGCCGCACCGTGCCACGACTGGTCGGATTCAAGTTACACACGCTAGCGGTAATCGCCGGGTACGGGTGCAGTGGTTGGCCAAAAGCCTCCAGGCTCAGCGGTTGCACATGGTATTGAATATTGGGGTACGTTTGTTCCTTAGAGCTGCGGGTAAACGCCCCTAACTGTGAAGGCGCCATACTCATAGGCCCAGAGCGTTTAAGCAGGTACTCCAAGCCAATCCCCGCTTTGCCCAACAGGGTGCTGGCGATGGCATTTAGGGTTTTGCCATTGGTGATTTTATATATCGAGCGAATCTGCAGATGATCCTGCAGGTTCTCCCCCACCCCAGGCAATTCATGCACTAATTCAACGCCCTGTTCGTTTAGCAATTCCCTCGACCCCACGCCGGAAAGCTGGAGTAGATGCGGTGTACCGATAGCCCCCGCGCAAAGCACCACCTCGCCGCTCACCATGGCACGCTGCACCTGACCATCCCGCTCTACCTCCACACCCGTGCAGCGCAGCGCCTCCCCCTGCTTTTCAAATAGCAGTCGATTGACCTGAGTGGAGTGCCAAAGCGTTAAGTTGTCGCGCTTCAACGCGGGTCGCAAAAACGCTTTAGCAGTATTCCAGCGCCAGCCCGAGCGCTGATTAACCTCAAAGTAGGCCACGCCTTCGTTAGAGCCGCGGTTAAAGTCCTCGGTACGTGGAATACCTGCCTGGACGGCAGCCTCGGCAAAATCATCCAACACTTGCCATTTGAGGCGCTGCTTTTCGATCCGCCATTCGCCACCGTGACCGTGGAAATCTCGATGCTTCGCATCGGCATCACCGCCGCCGTCAAGACGATAGTGATCTTCGTGCTTGATGAAATCGGGTAAGCAGTTCTCCCACCTCCAGGCATCGTCGCCCGCCACCTCAGCCCAGTGATCGTAATCCCGGGCCTGCCCACGCATGTAAATCATGCCATTGATGCTGGAACAGCCGCCCAGCGTCTTGCCCCGCGGATAGATCAACGAGCGGCCATTAAGCCCCTTGTCCGGCTCGGTGCGAAACAGCCAGTCGGTACGCGGGTTATTGATGCAGTAGAGGTAGCCCACCGGAATATGAATCCAGTGGTAATTGTCGCGTCCGCCCGCTTCTATCAACAGGACACGGTGGTTAGGGTTGGCACTTAGCCGATTCGCCAGCAGGCACCCTGCGGTGCCTGCTCCCACTACGATATAGTCAAACTCTAAACCCGCATCCGGCGTTGCTTGTGATTGTTGTTGAGCCATTATTGTTATCTCCGCTGGGCTTACTTCGCGGTCGGCATGACGAACTCAGCACCGGCATCGATGGAGTCCGACCAGCGCTGCATAATTGATTTCTGCTTGGTGTAAAAACGTACGCCCTCTTCACCGTAGGCATGGGTATCGCCAAATAAGGAGCGCTTCCAGCCGCCAAAGCCATGCCACGCCATCGGCACCGGGATAGGCACATTGATCCCCACCATGCCGACCTGAATACGGCGGCCAAACTCCCGTGCCACCGTACCGCTTTCAGTGAAACAGCTAACGCCGTTGCCAAACTCGTGATCGTTAATCAACTGGATCGCAGTGGCGATATCCGGCACCCGCACACAGACCAATACGGGACCAAAAATCTCCTCTTTATAGATCGTCATCTCGGGGGTGACGTTGTCGAACAGCGTGCCGCCCATCCAGAAGCCTTCGGCACAGCTCTCACCCGCCGCTGAGGCCTCAAAGGTACGGCCATCGACGACCAGTTCAGCGCCTTCCGCCACGCCTTTTTCGATATAGCCGGTAATCCGCTGGTGGGCTTGGCGGGTCACAATGGGGCCCATTTCCGCATCAAGATGCATACCGTCTTTTACTTTTAGCGCTTTAGCCCGCTCAGCCAGTGCCGGGACGACTTTATCCGCCACGTCGCCGACCAACACCGCCACACTAATCGCCATGCAACGCTCACCGGCAGAGCCGTAGGCGGCGCCGATCAGCGCATCGACTGCTTTATCAAGGTGGGCATCCGGCATCACCACCATGTGATTTTTAGCCCCACCGAGTGCTTGAATACGCTTGCCATTCCGCGCGCCGCGCTCGTAGATCAAATTGGCAATCGGCGTAGAGCCCACAAACGACAGCGCCTTAACGTGCGGATGGTCGAGCAGCGCTTCCACCGAATCCTTGTCGCCCTGTACGACGTTGAAAACGCCGTCGGGTAGACCCGCCTGTTTCAGTAGGTCCGCCATCAACAGTGAGGCACTAGGGTCAAGCGGGCTTGGCTTCAAGATAAACGTATTACCCGCCGCAATGGCTAGTGGGAACATCCACATCGGCACCATGGCCGGGAAATTAAATGGCGTTATACCCGCGACCACGCCTAACGGCTGGCGCATCGTCCAGTTATCGATGCCGGTACTTACCTGCTCGGTATAGTCACCCTTGAGCAACTGGGGGATTCCGCACGCGAATTCAACAATATCAATACCACGTGCGACTTCCCCCTGGGCATCGGTAAATACTTTACCGTGCTCCTTGGTAATCGCTTCGGCTAGCTCGTCTTTGTGGACATTTAACAGCTCTAGAAACTTGAACATTACTCGGGCACGGCGAATGGGCGGTGTATCGGCCCAGGCCGGAAAGGCGGCTTGAGCCGCTTCGACAGCGGTGTTCACATCTTGTGATGAAGCGAGCGATACACGGCCAGTCACGCGGCCGGTGGCGGGGTTAAAAACGTCCTGAGCGTTTGAAGACTCGCCAGCGGTGGCCTGGCCATTAATAAAGTGCTGAATCGCTGTTGTTGTCATGGGAGTGCCTATTTTAAGAGCGTGGTTTTAAGAGCGTAGGTTAAATGCTTACGAAAAAGAGCCTGCGTTTAGCCTAGCCTACTGGGCGCTGTGAACAGATCAATTGAGTTATTTAAAAGCCAGTTATAAGCTTTGCTAATATCACCGGCATGCGCAGAGGCCCATCATGCAAGACTACGCGACACTCCGCGCCTTCGTGGCCGTTGCAAGAACGGGCAGCGTGTCTCGCGCCGCTGAACAGTTACATTTGACGCAACCTGCGATCAGCCTAAAGTTGAAGCAGTTACAGGCCAATTTAGGTCTCACGCTGTTTAGTCGCCGCCCCCAGGGCCTAGCGCTGACATCCGATGGCCATGCCCTGCTACCCGCCGCTGAAAAAGCCCTGGCCAGCGCCCAGGCGTTTGAGCAAACCGCTGGAACACTGCACAGCACGCTACGAGGCAAGCTCTCCATCGGCACCATCGTTGACCCGGAATTTCTTCGTTTAGGTGCCTTTTTAAGCCGCCTGATGGCACGGGCGCCCCAATTAGAAACCGAACTGCAGCATGGGATGAGCGGCAGCGTTCTTAACCGCATCGCACAGGGTGACCTGGATGTCGGCTTTTATCTGGCACCGCCTGGCGAAGGCCCTGGGTTGAACCAGGGACATGAGGCACTGGCTTGGCGCGAGCTGACGCACTTTGATTATCATGTTATTGCCCCTGCTGGCTGGGAAAACCGACTCATTGATACCCGCTGGGAGCACTTAGCCACGCTACCCTGGATTGTGACGCCACAGGATTCCGCCCACCACCGGCTGCTGAAACAAGCGCTCGCCAAGAGCGGCGCAGTGCCTAACCGGGTAGCCCAGGTTGACCAAGAAGCCTGCATGTTGGATTTGGTCCGCGCAGGCGTTGGCTTAAGCCTGGCCCGCGACGCCCTGGCAATGACTGAGCGCCAAGAGAGCGGCCTGGCAGTTGCAGACAACATCCGCCTGCCCTGCGCATTAAGCTTTGTATGGCGACACGACAGCACTGCCGAGTCGACCGTGAACGCCGCACTCAACACGCTGGACGAAGTATGGTCACATCGTTTGGGCTAGGTTGTCAGAAAAGGGTTTTAAGGAAAGGGTGGTAAAGAAAGGGAACGCTAAGCCACTAATCGACTCAACATAAACGATAACTCGCCACCGTCACTGGAGTGCTTGCAATGACCCGATTGCCCTTTTCTCGTCCACTCACGCTTTGCGTGTGGGCTGCCGCTGGTCTCGCCAGCACTTCGCTTTACGCCCAGGCCACTCAAGCGCAATCTTATCAAGCGCCGTCCTCTCAAGCTCAGGGCAATGCAGAAGCCACGTTTGCAGGCGGCTGCTTCTGGTGTATGGAACCTCCTTACGACAACCAACCCGGTGTTAGCGCCACCATCTCCGGTTATATCGGCGGCGAACTCGAGAACCCTACTTATGAGGATATCTCCCGGGGTGGTACGGGTCATGCGGAGGTTGTGCAGATCGAGTATGACTCAGAGAAGATCAGCTACGAGCAATTGTTGGAAATTTTCTGGCGCAACATCGACCCCTTCGCGGTAGATCGTCAGTTTTGCGATGTAGGCGACCAGTACCGTTCAGCCATCTTTTATCACGATGAAGAACAGCGTGAGTTAGCCGAAGCATCCAAAGCAGAAATGGAAGAACGCTTTGACCGAGAAATCGCCACCCAAATAGTGCCTGCCACCACCTTCTGGGCGGCCGAGGAGTACCACCAGGATTATTATCAAAAGAACCCCGTTCGCTACAAATTCTATCGCTTCAGCTGTGGGCGCGATGGCCGCCTGGAAGAGGTGTGGGGAGAAGAAGCCGGTGGGCCTACGTTTGAATAAACAACTTCTTTAGCATTTTGCAACTTTCTTCTTTAATAACCGCAGCAGCTTATTAGTAGTAAACGTCATAATATAAAGCCCGCAGATCAAAAGTCTGTGGGCTTCATCAAACGCTCCTACGTTTTCGTGGAAATCACGCAAAGTTAACCTAATCAGACTAAATTTTTCTACTCAGCCGTTTGCTTAATACCCAAGCACAGATATTTCAGCTCGGTGTATTCATCAATGCCATAGCGTGACCCCTCACGACCGATGCCCGACGATTTGACACCCCCGAAAGGCGCCGAAGCGGTCGAGATGAGTCCCGTATTAATGCCCACCATGCCATACTCCAATGCTTCCGATACGCGCCAGATCCGTGACACGCTTTCAGCATAGAAATACGCCGCCAACCCATACTCCGTATCATTGGCCTGACGTATAACCTCCGCTTCCGTTTCAAACCTGAATACCGGCGCTAGTGGCCCAAAGGTTTCCTCGCGAGCACATGCCATGTCAGCGGTTACGTCAGCCACGACCGTTGGCTCAAACCAGGTACCGCCTAAGGCGTGTCGCTTACCACCGGTGATTAAGCGACCACCTTTATCGAGTGCATCCTGCAAATGGGCTTCAACTTTCTCTACCGCCTTTTCAGAGATGAGTGGCCCCACCTCTACGCCTTCGTCGCTACCTTTACCGACACTCAGTTCACTGGTGCGCTGGGCCAAACGTTCAACAAATGCATCGTAAACACCGCTTTGCACATAAATACGATTAGCGCAGACACAGGTTTGCCCGGCATTACGGAACTTACTGTCCAGCGCCCCAGTAACCGCATCTTCAATATCGGCATCGTCAAACACAATAAACGGCGCATTACCGCCAAGCTCAAGAGACACCTTTTTGACCGTTGGTGCACAGGCAGCCATTAAATGCGCGCCCACTGGGGTAGAACCGGTAAAGCTCAGTTTGCGCACAATCGGGCTATCGGTCAGCACGGGGCCAATCGTTTTGGCATCACCGGTAACAATATTAATCACCCCGGCAGGAATGCCCGCTTGCTCGGCTAACGCCGCTAGCGCAAGCGCCGTCAACGGGGTTTCCATAGCGGGCTTAACGATAATCGTACAACCCGCCGCCAAGGCAGGCGCCACCTTGCGGGTAATCATGGCCGCAGGGAAGTTCCACGGCGTAATCGCCGCACAAACGCCCAACGGCTCGCGGGTAACAATGATGCGTTTATCAGTCGCATGACCAGGAATAGTATCGCCGTATAAGCGCTTCGCCTCCTCAGCGAACCACTCGATAAAGCTGGCCGCATAGCCGATTTCACCGCGTGCCTCTTTTAACGGCTTCCCTTGCTCCAAGGTCATCAGCTCGCCTAGCGCCGCCTCATTTTCCATAATCAGTGCATGCCAGCGTTTTAAAAGCTGCGAACGTTCCGCCGCGGTTTTAGCACGCCAAGCAGGCAATGCGGCATTTGCAGCTTCAATAGCCTGACTGACTTGCTCCGCGCTCAAGCTAGGGACATGGCCAAGCGTCTCACCGCTAGCAGGGTCGGTGACCGCGACACTACTGCCATCCACTGCGGCCACCCACTGGCCGTTGATATACGCGTCTTGTTTAAAAAACGTTTGCTTGGAGATAGACATTATTTTTCCTTTCAAAGTGAAGGTTAGGTAAGTTCTTGACGCCAACGTCGCTGTTTTTTGACCAGCGTAGACTGATCGATACCCAATGCAGCGGCTGCCGCTCGGGTCGTACCATGGCGAGTAAGCGCCTGTTGAATGACTTGCTGTTCAAACTGCATTACCTGCTGGCGAAGATCACCACTCACGGGCGGTTGGCTAAACAGAGTGCTTGGAAATATCTCGTTCGGCAGTGCCGTTGCGGTTATCTCATCGTCTGAAACCGTGACGGATAAACGCTCGGTTAAGTTGATCAGCTCACGAATATTGCCAGGCCACGAATAGCTAGAAAGCAACTCCAACGCCTCGGGGTTCCAGCCCCTTTCTACCCCATGCAACTGATTAAAATGGTCTAAGTAATAGTTCAGCAATGGAATCACCTCATCGCGTCGTTGCCGCAAAGGAGGCAGCCATAGCGGCACCACGCTAATGCGATAAAACAGATCCTCGCGAAAGAGCCCTTGCTTTACCCGATCATTTAAATCCTGGTGAGTAGCGGTAATCAGACGTACGTTGGCATGACGAAAAGCTGTCCCACCTACCGGCAAGTAGCGATTCTCTTCCACCACTTTGAGTAGTTTTACCTGCAGTGCGAGAGGTAAATCGCCAATTTCATCCAGAAAAAGCGTACCGCCATGAGCCACATCCAATAGCCCCTGTTTGCCTCTAGGGGACGCCCCGGTAAATGCGCCTGCGGTGTAACCAAACAGCTCCGCTTCCAGCAACCCTTCAGGAAATGCCGTACAGTTAAGCTCCATAAAAGGTCCATCCGCACGGTCGCTTTGCTGATGTATATAGCGGGCCAATAGCGTTTTACCGGTGCCTGTTTCACCTTGAATCAGAATCTTCGCCGTTGTTTTCGCGACTCGACTGGCAAGCGCAAAGCAGGGCTCCGTTTGTTGGCTAGTGATCACCCCCGGCGCGCTTAGCGCCATAACCTCGGGCACTTTATATGCCTCGCGGATGCGCTGAATTTGCTCTAGCTGCTCTTGGGCATGTTTCGCCAGTAGCAACTCAGTGATATCCCGAACACTGGTAACCACATAAGCAATCGAGCCATCGGCACTGAACATAGGCGTTCCAGTGACTACGATCTTGCGGCTGTTATGGATAGTCTGCGCCAGCGTAATCGGGCGGCGTTCACGGATGACTTCCAACGACGCGGATTTGGAAATAAACCCTGCCTTCACCAAATCCGCCATATGAAAGCCCACTACCTCAGCGCGCGAAATGCCGGTGATACGTTCATAGGCTTTATTGATCGTTACCGTAATACCGTTGGCATCGGTGATATAAACCCCGTCATGCAAAGCATCCAACAGTGAACGCATCGGCTCTTGGTCAAAACCAAACGCATCTACGCTTTCAGCTTCCACCGGCGGTTTAATACCGGTGACACGGTAGCGAATACACTCGCCCACCAACTGGCCCAACGTCGCATCACACTGCGCCTTTTCGATATCGGTACGGGTCAACACCCCAATGACCTGACCTTGGGTATCAAAGACTTCCACCGCATCAGTGCCGTGTAAATCAAATAACGGCAGTGCGGTTTCCAGTGAAAGCCCCTCTTCGATCCGTTGCATAACAGTTCCTCTCACAGGCCAGGTCCACCGCCTAAGCGGTGAACACTGGTTTTCCAACCTTTTGGCGATTAAACCACTATAAAGGCAGAGACTGTTATTTGCGCAATGGCACTTCCGGCTCAGGATCCTCAACGGGCTGGGATGCCTCATCCCAATCCTTAACGAAAGTTTTATCCACCTCACCGGAGAAGAAGCGCTTACCGTAAATTAACGCGCAAAGCAAAATGCCCACCCCAAAGGCCCAGGTAGCGCCCTTTATCACCAGCATGGCCGCGATAATGCCCGCGATACCCAAGTCCCGTTGGCTGCGCGCTTCCATAATGCCGATGCGCACACTGACATAGCCTTGAATCAACAGCGTCAGCGCCAGCGCAATTCCTAGAATAGGCTCCACCAGGCTCACGATCGGCAGCAACAACAGCCCCGTATTCGTCCCCCAGCGAAATGAACCAGAACCACCGAAGATAGAGTTCATCGCCGCTTTGCCCTGCTTGTAACGCTCAACCGTTACCACATGCATCGCTGCCCAGAGCGGACCACACATCACCACATCAGGGCCAAAAATACTCATCCCAAAGTTACGCCCACCAAAAATCATATGAGCGCGGTTAGGGTTATAGTCGATTTTTTCATCCTGGCGCTTCTCATCAGCTTCTTCCAAAAGTGCCTTGCTTTGAAGCACATCGCCAAATAGCACAATGTAGGCCGCAATAACGGTCGGAATGGCCGTTAAAAACATCATCAACGGAGGTAAACCAACGCCAAATACCGTGTATTCACTGAACATCAGCGCGAAATCAGGCTGACTAAAGCCCCACTCAACGTCTGGCCAGGGCGCTTCACCAAACAGTGGAGCCACCACAATCGCCAGCACGATAATCGGGAAAATACCCAGTTTACCCACGGCACCCCACAGGCCGCCCTGCGCTTTCAGCTTGTTGAAATGGCGAGAGAAAATCAGATAAAACGCGACACCTACGGCAATCGCAATGGTAAAGGGGTACTGCTCAAAACGACCGCCTTCATCAAACACCACCACTATGGCGGCTAAGCCCGCGCCCATAATGACCCCCGCTTTAATGGCGGAAGGAATGAGCCGCACCACTTTACTGGCCATACCCGTTACCCCCAGGCCCAGTGCCAGTACCCCCAACATCATCTGAAAGGCAATCAGCGCATGCACCCTGTCTACCCCCTCGGGAAAGGTCGACACATAAGCCATCAACAGCGGAATAGCAGGTGTGATCCACCCTGGAATGACAGGGTCACCCAACAGGTGATGCAGCAAATAAAGCAAGCCATTTAAAATGACGATGGCCAACGCCGCTTCAAACGGCATGCCCAGTAGCTGCATCATCAATGGGATCGCGGCAAGATCCACCGCGCACATCAAAAGCCCTTGCAGGTAATCGGGCAGTTCAAAACGATAATGGTAAAACGGCAGGCGTAGCTTAAACGGCCCTAATGGTGTGTACGGGCTTTCTTCACCGTCAACGCGTTGCTTCCAAGCGCTCATGGCATGGACTCCTGTTTAAAGTTGTTAGTATTTTTAATAAACGTTTTGTCGTTATAGCGTTTTAATTAGCGACGAATTAATAAGCGGCGTGGTAAATCGCCTCAACATCCGCAAGCGTTAATACCCGCGGGTTATTACGCAGCAAACGTTCCACCTTAATGGCCTCGGCGGCCAACTCAGGAATGGCGGATTCAGGAATATCAAACGAGCGTAAACCGGAAGGAATCTCCACATCAGCACACAGCTTATGCATGCGCTGGATAACCGCTTGGGCGACAGCATCATCCGAAAGCCCAGCCACGGGTTCATCAAAGGCCACCGCAATGCCCCGAAAGCGCTCGACGCAGGCCAGCTTGTTCCACTCCATTACGAAGGGCAGTAACAGCGCATTCGTCACCCCATGGGCCAAGTGGTAGCGCCCACCTAACGGATACGCCAATGCATGGACTGCGCCCACGCCAGCATTACCAAAGGCAAGGCCTGCCAGCAGGCTACCGGTGGCCATATCTTCACGGGCCTGGAGATTGTTGGGATTGGCAAACGCCTTGGGGAGCGAATGCACAATGAGGTTCATTGCCTTAACCGCCAGTGCATCGGTAATCGGCGTGGCAAAGTTAGATAGATACGCCTCCACTGCATGGACTAACGCATCCACCCCGCTGGCCGCTGTCACAGAACGTGGGCAACTCAACGTAAGCTCAGGGGCGACAATCGCGACATCCGGTAACAAGCAGTCACTGACGATGCCCTTTTTCATCTGTTGGGCTTTATCCGACAGAATCGCGATATTGGTCACTTCAGAACCGGTGCCCGCCGTGGTGGGCATGGCGATCAAAGGTATTGTGCGTTGGTCAACCTTGTTCTCGCCAAACAACGCCTCCAGCGGACCTTCGTAGTGCGCATATACCGCTACACACTTAGCGATGTCCATGGCACTCCCGCCGCCTACAGCGATGACGCTGTCGTGCTTGCCAGCATTGAAAGCACGGGTGCACATTTCGACTATTTCTACTTCCGGCTCGGGCGTTACCTGATCAAACACCTCATAGGTCACCTTTAGTGCCGTGAGCTGCTCAGTAATCATATCCAGCGTGCCTGAAGCCACCACACCACTATCGGTAACGATTAAGGGGCGCTGCATACCCAACGATTGAACATAAGGCTGCAACTGCTGAGCGGCCCCATGGCCGGTAATCAGCTTCCCGGCGCTTTTAAAGCTACTCACTTGATTAAAGCTAGTTAACTGCATATGGCGCTTCCTATTAGCTTTTATTGGTGGTTTTACCAGCTCAATTATCAAACCGAGAATAACGCTGGCTATTTTTTACTTAGCAAACGCCATGCCAACCAAAAAAAACAAACAACCAACTGATTTAATTGATAAAAAAATTAAAGATAAAATCATGCAGGTATATGGGATGCAAAAAATCATCGAATAGCGACATTTTGATGACTTAATTCATCAACGTAACCACATATTGGCCCGAGCAAGGTAACTACGCCCTTCAAACAAACATGTCAGATATTTTTATCGCTATGCGATAAATAATAACTCTTGCCGATAAATAAAACTCACCTAGGCTCTGAAATGACGTTACCGAATAGCTTTTAACAAGGCGTAAATAACAATCCCCAACACTCTCAATGGTGACCCAATGAAACGCACATCCAACAGCCAACCTCTTCTTCACTTTAAAAAAGCGATGCTGTTACCGGCGGTACTGGGCGCAGCCTTATCGCTTGGTGCTACTACGGCAAACGCACAGGAAGTGCTAAAAGCAGGCGGAACGCCAAGCGGGATTCCGTTTACGTTCCTGGACGTGCAAACCAATGAGATCACCGGCGCGATGGTCGATCTGGTCAATGCACTGGGCGAAGATATGGGCTATGAGGTCACTATTCAGGAGTCTCAGTTCAACGCCTTGATACCCTCGCTGACCGCTGGGCATATCGACATAATTTCCGCCGCAATGCTGAAGACCGAAGAGCGCGCCAAACAGGTCGCGTTCAGCGATGATGTCTACCCCTATGGCGAAGGGGTCGTTACCCGTCAGGACTACGATGGCGAGATCAACACACTGGAAGACCTCTCAGGCGAAGTGACTGGCGCCCAGGTCGGTACCACCTACGTCGAACAGCTCAACAACATGGGCATTTTTCCAGAGATCCGCAATTACGACTCTTGGGCAGACATGATGCGTGACATCTCGTTAGGCCGCATCGTGGCGGGTGTCGGTGATGCCCCCATCATGAGCTACCACCTCAGCCAAGACCGCTTTCCAGAACTCCAGCTAGCAGACAACTACGAGCAGGAAATGGTTGGCCATATCGGCTTTGCGGTTGACCAGGAAAACACCGAACTGCTGGAACAAGTGAACACCTCGCTTGCTCACCTGAAAGAGAATGGCACTCTCGATGCCATCTTCGAAGAGTGGGGCTTGTAAACCACACCCAGGTAACCCACCGGCAGCGTTAACGAAACAGCCTGCTAATGATCACCCCAGCACTGCTTCACTGCCTCTTCGGGGGTAGTTGAAGAAGTGCATGCAAAATAAAGGCTTCCCATGGAGTTTTCGGACATCACCGCCTTTCTACCCATTCTATTAAAAGGTGCTCTGATTACGGTGCAGATCACCATTGGCGCCCTACTGCTAAGCACCCTGCTCGGCCTGCTCTTAGCCCTGATGAAGCTCTCGCCCGTGCGGGCGCTGTCGCTCACTGCAGGCACCTTCATCAATGTGGTGCGCGGCCTACCGATTATCGTTCAACTGTTTTATATCTACTTCGTACTCCCCGAACTCGGCATACAACTTAGCGCCTTCCAGGCAAGTATTATCGGGCTTGGCGTCGCCTATAGCGCCTACCAGGCGGAAAACTTCCGCGCCGGTATCGAAGCGATTGAAGCAGGGCAAATTGAAGCCGCCAGATCCATCGGCATGAAAAGCAAGCTCATCATGCGCCGCGTCGTACTGCCCCAGGCGATACGCATTGCGCTGCCACCCTATGGCAATACGGCCGTCATGATTCTGAAAGACTCATCGCTAGCCTCCACCATCACTGTCGCCGAAATGACCCGGGCCGGGCAGTTAATTGCCGCCTCCACCTTTCAGAACACCACGGTCTACACTCTGGTCGCCCTGCTCTACCTCTGCCTTAGCCTACCGCTGATTTTTGGGGTTAACCGCCTAGAGCGCTATTTCGGAAAGTCGGCGAAAGGAGGTAAAGCATGATCAACATCAACGCTATTCACAAATCCTTCGGCGACGTAGAAGTGCTCAAGGGGGTCAGCCTAACGGTCGCCAAGGGAGAAGTGGTGTGTCTGATTGGCCCCTCGGGCTCTGGCAAATCGACGGTGCTTCGCTGTATCAACGGGCTGGAGTCCTATGACCAAGGCAGCATTACGATCAACGACCGTCAGGTTGATGTGGCCAGCAAGGATATAAACGACCTGCGCACCCAAGTCGGCATGGTTTTCCAGCGCTTCAACCTGTTCCCCCACCGCACGGTGGTCGAAAACGTGATGGAAGGGCCGATCTTCGTCAAAAACGAACCCCGTGAAACCGCCCACGCCAACGCCATCGCGCTGTTGGAGAAAGTCGGGCTGGGTGACAAAGTCGAAGCCTACCCGCAGCAGCTATCCGGCGGCCAACAGCAGCGTGTCGCCATTGCCCGCGCCCTGGCCATGCAACCGGAAGCCATTCTGTTCGATGAACCCACCTCCGCCCTCGACCCCGAACTGGTGGGCGATGTGTTAATCGTCATGCGCGACCTGGCCAATGAAGGCATGACCATGGTGGTCGTCACCCATGAAATGGGCTTTGCCAAGGAAGTCGCCGACCGCGTCTGCTTTTTGTATGGCGGACAGATTGTCGAATCCGGCGATGCCCACACGCTGCTTACCCAGCCTACCCACGAGCGCACCCAGGATTTCCTGCGTCGTGTGCTAAACCATTAACGGAGACCAAGGATGGCAAACTCATCTCATATGCCCCCCTCCCTGTGGGCTGACACAGCCTCCGCGGGCAGAGACTACCCAGCGTTGCAGGGCGCTCAGCGCAGCGATGTGGTGATCATCGGCGGCGGTTTTACCGGCCTTTCCGCCGCCCTGGCCCTCGCCAAGCGCGGCATCAGCACAGTGTTACTGGAAGCCGAAAGCATCGGCTGGGGCGCCTCCGGCCGTAACGGCGGCCAAGTCATCCCCGGCCTCAAATACGACCCGGATGAACTGATCACACGCTATGGCGAAGAACGCGGAGAACGCATGATCGCGCTCTCAGCCCACAATGCCGATGTGGTGTTTGACCTGATAAAGCAGCACAACATTGACTGCGACGCCCAACAGCGCGGCTGGATTCAACCCGCCGTTACCCACGCCAGCCTGAAAGCGATTGAATCCCGCGCCCGCCAATGGCAATCACGCGGCGTAGAGATCGCCTGGTTAAACCAGCAGCAGTGCGCGGAGCGTCTCGGCACCTCAGAGTATCTTGGCGGCTGGGTAGACCCCAGGGCCGGCGGGCTAAATCCGCTCGCCTACGCCCGCGGGCTGGCACAGGCAGCGCATGAACATGGAGCAAGGCTGCATGAACACACCCGCGTCACCTCGCTGACCCGCACCGAAGGGCGCTGGCGCGTCACGGCGGAAGGCGGTACGGAAATTCAGGCAGAACGGGTTCTACTCTGCACCAACGGCTACAGCGACGCCCTGCAACCCAAGCTTGCCAGCAGCCTGATCGCCGCCAACAGTTATCAGATCGCCACCCGCCCCCTCACGGCAGAGGAAGGCAGCCAAATATTGCCCGGAGGCGAAGTGGCGTCGGATGCCCGCAAGCTGCTGCTCTATTTTCGCCGCGACCGAGACGGCCGCCTGCTGATGGGCGGTCGAGGCTCCTTCAACGACCCGCGTAAGCCCAACGACTTTCGGCACCTCGAAAACGCCATTATCAAACTCTACCCACAGCTAAAGGACGTAGAGATCGCCTTTCGCTGGGCAGGCCGTATCGCCATCACCCAGGATTCGCTTCCACATGTACACGAACCCCAGCCAGGGCTCACCGTGGCGCTGGGCTATAACGGCCGAGGTGTTGCCATGGGTAGCCATCTGGGTAAATTACTGGGAGAACACCTCGGTGAACATTCGCTGGAGGAAGCCCTACCTTTTCCCATAACCCCCATCAAGCCGATTCCCCTGCACGGCCTACAAAGGCTGTATGTTGAAACGGTGGTCAATTACTATCGGGCCAGAGACTGGCTGGAGCGCTAAACCGCCCAGACGCTTCCACACCAACACACAAGATGTTGATACGCTCCCCTTGCGGCCTCGCCCCCAAGGGGAACACGTAAGGAACCCTATAAAAGCATGAAGCACGCCAACGCCAACGAACCACGCTCGCCGCAGTTCAATCAATCCCTTGCGAAAGCGTTTGACCTGCTTGAGCTGTTTGACGCCCAGCACAGCGAGCTCAGCCTCTCAGAAATCGCCAAGTTTTCAGGGTTGAGCATGGGCTCGGTGCAGCGCATCACCCACTCGCTCGAACAGCTCGGCTACCTGGTCAAAGCCCCCTCCAGCCGCAAATACCGGCTCGGCATCCGCCTGATGACCCTCTCCGCCAACTATTTGGAAGCCGATTTACTGGTCGATTGCGCCAACCCCTACCTCTCGGAACTGAGCAACAGCTGCCTGGAAACCGTGTCGCTCACCGAACCCTGCGGGCTCGATATGATCTACATGGCCCGTTTTACCAGCCGCCACTACATTCCCATTCATATGCCGGTGGGCAGCAGCGTGCCAATGTACTGCTCCGCCTCCGGAAGAGCATACTTATCGGCGATGGACGACACCCGCGTTCACGACTATTTAACCGCCTGTGAGCTAAAGGCCCATACGCCCAATACGATTACCGATATCGACACCCTTAGCGAGCTGATCCGTGAATGCCGCTCACGCGGGGTCGCCTGGAACGACGCCGAATACTTTCTCGGCGATATCAATATTGCCGCGCCGATACGCAACGCTGCGGGTACTCCCGTCGCTGCCGTGCACATCACCACCCCTAGCAGCCGGTGGACCCTCGACCGCGCCCTGGAACAGCTCGCGCCCTCGTTAATGGAGTGTGCCCGCGCCATTACCAAAGCGGCCCGCATGCGTAGCTAAAACTATTGATTACGCCGAATATTTTTAGCATCACCTTATACCTCGGGGAAACAAAATAAACTTATAAAAACTCAATGAGAAATCAAAGGAACTGATTGATTAAATCAATGCCCGTAAGTAAGTACCTTTATTATGCAGAGGCGCTCAGTTTGTACTAGAGTGGTCCTGTATTAGAAATAGACCGGTCGATTAAGCGTCCAGGAGCTGGACGTCATGACCAACACATTGATCTATAGATAGGAGATCTTATGAGCAACAGCATCACGACGATTAACCCGACTAACGGTGAAGCACTCGATACTTACGCACTCATGAGCAGTGTTGAAGCCAAGCAAGTAGTCGATGCCTGCTACGATGCTTTTCTCGATTGGCGCCTGGAGTCACTCGAAAGCCGCGCCAAAACGGTGAAGGCGATTGGCCAAGCGATGCAAGCGCACAAAGAAGAGCTTGCCGACCTTATGGTCAAAGAGATGGGCAAACTGCCTTCTCAAGCGCGCCAGGAAGTCGATTTGTGTACCGCTATTTGTGACTACACCGCTGAACACGGCCCTAAGAAGCTAGCCGATGAAGAGCGTCAGCCGGGTAATGGTGAGCGTGGCTTTGTGACCTATTCACCCATGGGCGTCATTTACGGCATCCAGCCCTGGAACTTCCCCGCTTATCAAGTCGTTCGCTACTCTATCGCCAATATCATGGCGGGTAACGGCGTCCTGCTGAAGCACGCAGAAAACGTGACAGGTAGCGGCCTGCTGTTGGAAAAAATCTATCGTGAAGCAGGACTTCCCGAGAACGTTTTCCGCACACTCGTGATCTCTCATGACACTTCTGACGAAGTCATCGCTCACTCTGCAGTGCGCGGTGTTACGCTCACAGGCAGCGACGGCGCGGGTCGCAAAGTGGCTGCTAAAGCCGCTGAGCACCTCAAAAAGACTGTGCTTGAGCTGGGCTCTAACGATGCCTACCTGGTGCTTGATGATGCCGACATGGATGTGGCGATCGACACCTGCGTTCAGGGGCGTGTCTACAACGGCGGTCAAACCTGTGTGGCGGCCAAGCGGTTTGTAGTGACTGAAAAGAACTATGAAGCGTTCAAAGAGCGCTACGTAGAGCGCATGCAGTCGCTAAAAGCGGGTGATCCGACCCAAGAAGGTAGCGACCTTGGCCCCATGGCCCGCGTTGACTTGCGCGATGGTCTTCACGACCAAGTGGAAGAGAGCGTTCGCAAAGGCGCAAAGATTCTCTGCGGTGGTGAAAAGCCATCCGGTAAAGGCGCATTTTATCCGGTCACCGTGCTGGATAACGTGACCCCCGGTCAGCCAGCATACGACGACGAACTGTTTGGACCGGTTGCCGCCCTGATTCGCGCCAAAGATGATGAAGATGCAATGCGTATCGCCAACGACAGCCGTTATGGCCTGGGCGGGGGCATCATCTCTAAAGACGTTAAGCGCGCAACAGAGCTTGCCAGCAAGTACTTCGATACTGGCATGGTGTTTATCAACGGCTTTGGTGTCGCTACACCGGAGATGCCCTTCGGTGGTGTTAAAGACTCCGGTTACGGTCGTGAACACGGCGGCTTTGGCATGCTTGAGTTCGTCAATGCCAAATCAGTTATCGTCGTTCAAGAGTAATACGGTGAGCAACCGCAACAACATGCTGTGAGTTGTGAGTTGTAAAAAACTAACGCCGCAGGCCTTCATCAGGCCTGCGGCGTTTTTGTTGTGCGTATGATTAAGAGCTTAGATTAAGAGCTTAAATGTTGTTCAGACGCTCGGCGCTGCCATAGCTTTATGCCTATCGCCATAATCACCCACGTTATCAACGCTGCGACAACATCGTCTAAAACAATACCGAAACCGCCATGCACAAACTCAGTTAGATGAATCGGCGGTGGTTTTAACGCATCAAAGAAGCGGTAAACACCAAACCCAAGCGCCATTACCACGGGATGACGCGCTGCCGCTAAGCCAATAACCGCAAGCGGAAAGGCTACATACTCGTCGGCGACAATACTGCCATGATCCAACCCATCATAATGCCAGGCGGCAACGTGGCAAACCGGCACTGCCAGCACCAACAGAACCGCCATTACGATCCCTTGCTGACCCACCGGGCGGCCTAATAACCACCACGCCAAGGGAATCCCCAACAAAGAACCAAACGTACCGGGCGCAATCGGTGCTAGGCCTAGTCCAAAGCCCGTCGCCAACCAAAAATTAAACGTATCCAGCATTAACCCGCCTGCTCAGCTTGACGCTCAAGTTCGGCAGTCATCTCTTTAGGTAAGTTAAGGGCACTGGCTAGCTGGTCCAGCCAAGCGCGTTCCATAGGGTTTTGATCGTCGGTCACTGCCACACTAATCAGGTACATCTCGCGTGCCGCCTGAGGGGAATCTGCTTCACGGGCCAGGGCTTGTGCATCCAGGGGTGCTTTTAACTGCTTTTCCACCCAGTTGTGCATCTCTTGATCGGCACCTAAGGCATCGATCTGCTCGGTGATCAACGCCTGTTCCTGCTCATCAATGTGACCATCGGCACGTGCCGCCATAATCATTGCTTGCAGTAGTTCCAGGCTGCGACGCTCTTGGATCTCACCGCTGAGCACTTCAACCCGTTCGCCCTCTGAGGCATTTTGAGCAGTATTTTGCTGCCCACTGTCAGTTTTTGCCGCCTGAGAGCTTTGCCATGCTTTCCACGCCAGCATGCCTACCCCGGCAATCGCGCCATATTTTAGCGCTTTGCCACCCATGCTGCGGCCGCGCTTAGAGCCCACTAACATCCCCATGGCACCGCCACCGAGCAGGCTTTTAACATCAAAACCACCGGATGAGCTGCTTCCTTGGCCACTACTACCGCCGCCTAATTGCTTAGAAAGCCCACTCAGGATGCCTTTAACATCGACACCGCTGCTGCTACCGCCCTTCTGGCTACCGCCGGCTTGCTGCATCAGCTGCTGTAAAATCTTGCTTGCGTTCATCCTTGTACTCCTAAGTCAGTATTATCTTTAGAGCGATAGATTCGATTCGTTCTCTTTATAAAACATTCTGTATGAACGCAGCATGAACTAACGCTGGCTTGGGCTTTAGATACCTTGGTCTTTAAATGCCTGAGGCATTAAAAAAGTGCGCCCTTCACTTCCACCGAGCTCCCGTGCCGGCTCGCGCTCACCTCTATACGGACTGGCATTTGCTCTTTGAGCTCGCTGACATGGGAAATCACCCCAATCATGCGCCCACCCATTTGCAGTTCACTCAACATGTTAATGGCTTGATCCAGAGCATCCTGATCGAGGCTACCAAACCCTTCATCGATAAATAGCGTATCCAGTTGAATACCGCCAGCGTAAGCCTGCACCACATCCGAAAGACCCAACGCTAGCGACAGCGCAGCCATGAAAGACTCCCCGCCGGAAAGCGTGGCTACCGAACGGTTCTTGCCAGTATAGGTGTCCGCTACATCCAGCTCGAGACCTGACGCTTTATTGCCTTTAGTGGGGTCCTCGCGGCGCACCAACTGATAACGCCCGCGGCTCATGCGTACTAGCCGTTCAGAAGCCTGAATCAGTACGTCATCCAGCAGCACGCCGAGCACGAAGCGTTGCAGGCTAATGCGATGCCCGGTGCGACCGTTAGCGACTTCGCTTAGTGTGCCCCACACCTGATACTGGGCTTCAAGTTCAGCCTGAGCCGTGTGAGCCTTGGCCAGTTTTTGGCGGATGCCATGCAACGTGGCTAAGCGTCCATCCAGCGTCCGCCACGCCTCTAGCTGGGAGTTTTCTTCCGCTTGGGCGGCCTCGGTTTGACTAGAAAGCGCAGCCAAATCGGGGGGCGTTTTTTCAGCCAGTTGAGCGTGGTAATTCTGCAGCGCCCCTTCTAATTCGGCCAAACGGCGCTGGTACGTGTCTACCTGTTGAATGAGCTCCTGACGCTGAGCGTCATCCAGTTGGGCTGCCTGAAAGGCGGCCTCATCCTCAAAGGGGCTGGCCTGAAGCGCTGACTGCCACTCTACTTGGGTCTGTTCAAGTGTTTGTTTAGCCTGCTCGACTCGCTCGCTGGCTCCCCTTACTTGCTCGTCTGCTCGTGCCAGTTGGGTTTGGCTGTTCGCCAGCGCCTGCTGAGCGCTTTCCCAGGCTTGTTCAATTTGGGTAACTTGGCGCTCGAGTTCCGTGAGCGTTTGTTGCATTGCGGCAGGATCACGAGCATCGTCAGGCAGCGACTGACTCAACTGATCGCGCTGGCTTTCTAGCCTTAACGCGTCCTCTTTGGCTTTTTCAACCGCAGGCCGCTGGGCTTTAAGCTGTTTATCCAGTGCGCCCCATTCACGCCTTAACGCATCACGGGCGGTGATTTGTTGGCTAATCTCGCGCTCAACGCTTGCCTGCCGAGAGACCTGGCGATGCAACTCATCGCAGGTTTTTTGTAGCTCATTCAGCGGTTGGCTAGCCCACTCGCCTAATTGCTGATTGAGTCGCTGTACTTGCTCGCTGTGGTAGCTTATCTGCTGCGCTAGCTGTTGGTGATGGCGTTCAGCGCCCTGGAAAGATTGACGGGCCTGCGCCTGGGCTGAGCGTGCGTCTTCCACCTGCTCTTTGGTGACGATGTCTGCGTTATTAACGGCCGGGGCCGGATGCGCCAGGCTGCCGCAGACAGGGCAAGGGGCATCATCCTCAAGAGTGAGCGCTAACAGCGCGGCCTGCCCTTGGTGCCACCGCATCTCCTGCTCAGTAGCGAAGCGTTCCGCCTGCTCTGACTCACTGCGCCGTTGATCTAGCGCTGCTGTTGCCTGCTGTTGTTGCGTGGTGAGCTCGCGTCCCTGATCGGTTAGCGCATCCAGCTCTTTACGTTGGGTTAGCAGCGTTTCATAGCGATGTAGCTCAACAGGGGCGCTGGCCAGCTGCTGGCGTTCCGCCTGTAACCGTTCGAGGTTAACGCCTGCCGCTTCTCCCTGTTGGCGAATGGTGTCCAGTTGCGCCTCATCGCGCTTGAGGGCACCGTTAGCTTGTTGCCAAGCGGCCTGTGCCGTTTGGAATCGCGCCTGTAGTTCGCTTAATTGTTGGCCTTTGTGAATAAACTCGCTCAACTGGCGATGACGTTCACGCAGTTCAGGGAGCCCTGCCTGACGCTCGCGGGCCGCCTCAAATGCACGCTGCGCCTGCTCCGCGCTAGTGCGCTGGTTGCTCAGTGCGGCGTCTGCCTGCTGCTGTTCCGCGTGCGCGGTGCTTAGTGCCTGCTGCGCTTGGGTTAACGCCGTACGCTGGGGGCGCAACACCTGTGCGTGTTCACTTTGGGTCAAATGGTCCTGAATGCTGATGATCTGGCTTTGCTGTTCAAGATGGCGCGTTTTTTCATCCGCCAAGCTATCCCGCGCTTCAAACTGACGCTGAAGTGCCTGGGCATCATCGCGCTGTTTTTCGGCTTTACGTCGCTGCAGTTGGGCGGTTTCGAAGTCCTTTCGCGCTTGCTCAACCTGGGGCGTCAACGCTTCAAGCTCTTGCTCTAAAGCCGCTTCACTCTCCAGCTCACCACCGGCGAGAATGCCGCTGATATGTTGGCGATGCTCTTTCACTTCTCGTTCTATCTGATTGGCCTGAAGGCGCAAACGCTCTTCAATACGCTGAAATATTTGCGTTTGAAACAGCTGGGAAAAAATCTCCTCGCGCTTTTTGGAGTCAGCGATCAGCAATTCGCGAAACTTGCCTTGGGGCAGCACCATCACTTGGCGAAACTGGTTGGCATCCAGGCCTATCAAGGTTTGCAGCTCAGCGGTGGCATCGTTGACTTTGCGCGCCACCAAGCAGGTCTCTACCTCGCCATCCGCGTTTAAGCGCCATAGCTGCGCTTCCGCGTTATGGGTGGTGGTGCCTTCGCCACGTGCCTTGGGGCGCTCTTGCTGCGGCACGCGGCGTACCCGGTAATCCGCCCCGCGCAAGCGAAAATCAAGCGTAACTTCCGTTAGCAGCGTGGCGTTCGCTTGGTCGCAGCGCATCTGAGAAGGTTCACGCTCATTACCCGTCGTTTGGCCATAGAGCGCAAAACATAACGCATCCAGAATCGAACTTTTGCCCGCGCCTGTTGGGCCATTAATCAGAAATAGCGGGCTTCTTCCTAACGCAGTGAAATCGATGTTTTCTGTGTCTGCAAAGGGGCCGAACGCCTGCATGGTAAGGGTTAACGGCGTCATTCTTGGGCCTCATCGCGCTGCAGCTGGTTAATCAACTCGGCCATGGCGCTAGCCTGCTTATCGCTCATGGCATCACCGCTGGTCTGAGTAAAGAAGTCACTAAACATATCTAGGGCATCAAAGCGTAACTGCTCGCGGTCAAGTTGCTGAGTGCCTCGTGCTTCCAGCATGCCGGGCTTTTCCAGATGCAGCACATTGGGATACACCTCACGCAGCTTGCCCATAGGGTCGAGAATGGCGTGGCGATCGGTCAACCGCACTAGCAAGTAGTCATCTGCTTGTGCGTCCGTTCTTCCCTGGGCGATTAGCGTATCAATCTCACCCTCTAATACGCGCACTTCACGGCTGGGTATTAGCGGTATCTGTTCAATGTGCTTTATCCCGCTCGCGCCTACTTCCACCAGCGTGACGCCTTTGCTCTGACTGGCTTCTGAGAAGCTGTATTTGAGCAAGGAGCCGCTATAGCGAATATGCTCACCGCCGCGATACTGCGGGCCGTGCAGGTGGCCAAGCGCCACATAATCGAAGCCCTGCATAGGCTCCCAAGCCACGCTTTCGGCACCGCCTAACGTTAGCGGGCGCTCAGAATCAGACGCGCTGCCGCCATCTACAAAGCAGTGGCTCATTAGTAGGCAGGGGCGTGTTGCATGGCGGCGCTCGCTAATCTGCTCGACCAAATAGCGATGGGCGCCGTCAAAGTCGCGCACTTCCACGTTAAACAGGCTGCGCACATGCTCAGGGTCGGCGTAAGGAATGCCGAATACATCTACTTCGAGGCCGTCAATGGTCAGCGTAACCGGCGTGGCAAACTCAGCTAAATCGGAGAGAATATGCAGCCCGGCTTGGCGCAGGTGGCGCGCGCCAAAGCGCAACCGCTCGGCGCCATCATGGTTGCCTGAAATCATGATGACCGGCAGCTTGCGCACCTCGCATAGCGCATGCAGCACCTCATCGAGCAGCGTTACCGCCGCCGAAGGCGGCACCGAACGGTCGTAGATATCGCCCGCAATCAGCACCGCATCGACGTTTTCCCGGTCAATTATTTCGATGAGCTGGTTAAGCACATGGCGCTGGTCTTCCAGCAACGAAAGGTTGTGAAATAGCCGACCCAGGTGCCAATCAGCGGTGTGGAGTAAACGCATAACAAGCTCAACAGCCAATAGTGTCGCGGCATCATAGCAACCTATTGGCGCTGCGTTTAGCGCTAGCGTTGAGCTTATAGAAAATGTCGTTACGGCGTTCTGGGGAGCTGGCGTTTATGGTCGGTGCGTTGATAAGTGCGGGTGATGGTGGTGTAGGCCTGCTCGCTCACCGCTTGCCCGGTAAGAAAGGCATCAATCTCGGCGTAGCTGACCCCTAGCGCTTCCTCATCAGCCAGTTGCGGTTTAAGTGATTCCAAATCAGCCGTGGGCTGCTTTTCTACCAGCGCGGGGGACGCACCTAACGCTGCACCGACTTCTCTTACCTGGCTTTTGGTGAGCCCGGTCAGCGGCACCAAGTCACAAGCGCCATCACCGTATTTGGTGAAAAAGCCCATCAGTGCCTCTGCGGCTTGATCGGTGCCCACCACTAAACCTGACTTGGCACCAGCGGTGGCATACTGCGCCACCATGCGTTGGCGCGCTTTAATATTCCCCAATACAAAATCGCGTTGCGCCGCATCTTGAAACGTTAGGCCGCCCTCTTCCAGGGAAGAGAGTAAAGCGTCACTGGCGGGTTTGACATTGATAGTCAGCACTTCATCGGGGGTAATAAACGTCAGGGCCTGCTGCGCATCATCTTCATCTTTCTGCTCGCCGTAAGGCAGCCGGATGGCATAAAAGCGTGCCTCAACCCCCTTTTCGCGGGCCTTTTCGACGGCCAATTGGGCTAAACGTCCAGCAACGGTGGAGTCCACCCCGCCGCTAATCCCCAACACAAGCGCGTGCTGTCCTGTCTCTATCATCTGACTGCATAGAAATTCGACGCGCGCCTCAATTTCATACTGCGGCTCAATCGATGCTTTTACCTGCAAATCTGCCTGGATACGCTGCTGAGTTACTTGGTTAGTCATGGGGCTTCCTGCCTCCCGGTTATGGATAGAGATTTCATCATTAAGATTCATCAACGCGGGGCGCTTTGCCTGCCAATACATCACCATGATGCTTTGGCAGCATTTCTAGCGCATAGTGCGCAGCGGCAAGACGTACCTCATTACGATCACCTGAAAAGCGTTTCGTCTCCACTACCATGTATACCTCTTGGGCATGTCGAAACGCCCAGGCAAAGCAAACGGTTCCCACCGGTATATCATCATGGGGCTCTGGGCCCGCAATACCGGTGTTCGCTATGGCAACATTGGCATCGTTATTGTTTAAAGCGCCTAACGCCATTTCGCGTGAGGTGACTTCGCTAGTCAGGCCATACGTATCGATGGTGTCAAAACTGACGGCTAAATAGCGATTTTTGGCCTCGGGTGAATAAACAGCCAATCCACAATCGATCGATTGTCCGCTACCCGGTATGCCCGCTAGCTCTGAAACAATTAACCCCGCTGTGCACGATTCAGCCGTGGCCATTTTGAGTTCGTGCTTTTTTAGATACTCGCTAATCTTTTCAAGCAGTTCCATTGCTTATCTCCTTATAACATCATACCTCTGACTCCATTTACACCTTTGAAGCACTATAGTTAAGCACCGTTATTTGTCTAAAGCCTGTCGCCATTATTAACATTGTTTATGTGCGTGAATTAACGTCAAAACAGCTATAAAAAAGCCCCGTCCGAAGGCGAGGCTGTGATTTGCTAATGGGTTATATTAGCGCCGAAATGCATCGGGATAGTTGGTTAGATCCACGTTCCATAACACCGGCAACAAGAAATAAACCGCCGCGACGATGAGTAGCATGGCAATAATGTTGATCCAAAAGCCTGTGCGCACCATCTCAATGATTTTGAGTTTACCAGTGGCGAAAATAATCGCGTTAGGCGGCGTACCCACCGGGAGCATAAAGGCACAATTGGCGGCCATGGCGGCGGGCACCATCAGTACAAAGGGATGAATATCCAGCGCCAGCGCCAACGACGCTAGCACCGGCAGAATCATCGTGGCCGTGGCGGTATTTGAGGTGATTTCAGTTAAGAACAACACCATACCGGTCGCTATGAGAATAACCAGCAAGAAGTTAACGCCTTCCAACACGCTCATTTGCCCACCGATCCACTCGGCCAGGCCCGAAGAGCCAAACCCTGCGGCAATCGCTAAACCACCGCCGAACAGTAACAAAATGCCCCAGGGCACATCTTTGGCAATATCCCAACCCAACAGGCAGCCGCCTTTATTTTTGGAAGGGATCAAAAACAGCAGCAGGGCCGCGACCACCGCGATCATGGTGTCATTGATGCCGGGGATATTAATGATCTGGCCTTGCCATAAAAATGAGCGGGTAATCCACATAAAGGCCGCAAACAGAAAGACCACCAACACCGCTTTCTCTTCAAAGCTGGTTTTACCCAGGGCCTCTTTTTCTTTGTGAATAAGCTCCCGCCCACCCGGCAAGTGACTAAATTCAATCCTGAAAAATACCCGTGTCAGTAGCAGCCACGCGCTAAACAGCAGCACCAGCACGACAGGGAAAGCAAACATTAACCAGCCAGCAAAAGAGATTTCGATACCAAACAGCTCATTAACAATCGCCGCCAGGATAATGTTCGGTGGCGTGCCAATCAGCGTGCCGAGGCCACCAATGGTACCGCCGTAGCCAATACCAAAAATCAAAGCCTTACTGAATTTTTCGATTTCGTCACTGTGGTCCCCATCACTTTTTTCAAGTTCCTGGCTAACCTGGTAAACAATCGCGGTACCGATAGGCAGCATCATCATCACCGACGCTGTATTAGATACCCACATCGATAAAAAGCCGGTCGCGGCCATAAAGCCGAACACAATGCTATTAATACTGGTGCCCAATACGGCAATAATCGACAGGGCGATACGCTTGTGCAAATCCCACTTTTCCATCGCCAAGGCGATCATAAAACCGCCCAGAAACAGGAAAATAATCGGGTTGCCGTACGCCGCCGTTACCGTATTGCCATCCAGTGCGCCGGTAATGGGTAATAGTACAATGGGCAGTAGCGAGGTAGCAGGAATGGGGATAGCTTCGGTGATCCACCACACCGCCACCCACAACGTAGTGGCCAACACCATACGCCCTTCAAAGCTTAAATCTTCAGGGTGAAAGAACATCACCACAAAAGCGAACAGCAGCGGTCCAAGCAGCAATCCAATTTTCTGTGGGTTGGTATAGGCAGGTGGCTTAGGTTGATGAGATGGCTCGCGCTTGGCACTGGAAGCCGCCGCCTTCGCGGCACCGCCCGTGGGCAGCGCGCACATCAAGAGTTTTTTGGCTTGGTAGTGGGAGTGCCATAGCTGATCCCATACCGTCATCAGGGCTGTTTTATGCATACAGTAAGCGCCACTTGCGGTCAGAAATAGAGAGTGAGATTAAGCAACAGCTTGTGGGCAAATAAGCCACCAAGAGGGGAATTCTGAAGCTGCCTTGGCGCCCTTTATTAACTGCAATAGACAATTAGTCCAGTGTTTTGCCCACAATTACAACCAAAGTCTAACGACCTTAGTTTAATCATTAGCAATTACTAACGACGCTATAGCGCTAGGGCTAACCTATGTGACGGCTAATCGTCCGTACACAATATTCCCCATAACTCACAACATGCCCGATAACCGCCAAGGAGAAACGCGTGCTTGACCGCTTTACAATGCCGCTGACCCATCGCCCGTTGCAACGCCTCGCTACACCGTTGCATCGACACCACATCACACCCGATCAAGTGACGTTCACCGCGTTTTTGATCGGCATTACCGCGCTACCGCTACTGGCTTACGAACAGTATGGTTGGGCGCTGCTGGCGATTGTGCTTAACCGACTGGGTGATGGCGTTGACGGTGCGCTAGCGCGCCTTAGTGGCCACGCTAGTGATGCCGGCGGGTTTCTCGACATTGGGCTCGATTTTGTTTTTTACGCTGCCGTGGTGCTTGGGTTTGCGCTGGCCGACCCTACTCAAAATGCGCTGGTAGCCGCCTTATTACTGTTTGCGTTTATTGGCACCGGTACTTCATTTCTAGCCTTTGCGATTGCCGCCAAGCAGCAGGCAATTGAGCGCCCGCACTTTCCGAATAAAGCGTTTTACTATTTAGAAGGTTTAACCGAAGGCACCGAAACCGTGGCGGCCCTGGTGATTTTTTGTCTTTTCCCTGCGTACTTTCCAACGCTTGCGACGCTGTTCGCCATTGCTTGTCTTATCACCACCGCCACCAGATTATGGGGTGGCTACTGGACGCTGCGTCAGCATAATGGTCACTAGTTTGTCATGGAATGTTTTTGCATTTGCGTCCCATTCATGCGTATATTAGGATCGTTGTCGTACAATACACGTACAACATAAATTCAGGCGGTTACGCCATGATAACCGCCGTTCCATTCGCATTCACACGGAGCCGTGATATGCACAGTGAAACGCTAAGCGAACTTTCCCAAGCGGGTCTTCACATCGCCATTCAAGATATCAAGGATGACTTGTTCGACACCCCGGATTGCGACTACGCCATTGCTCAACTGCTTAGCCAGTGGGGTCTGGATGAGAAAGCCGAGCAAATGCTCGATGAAATGCTGCTGAAATGGGGCACCTCTCCAGAAGTACTCGCCCTCACCCAGCGTGGCTATGCGGAAATGAAGGGATCTGATCTTTTTGCTGATAACGACGAACCTATCATTCAGCCGCCCAAAACAACCCCCGCCAACCTACATATTGTGGCGGCGTAACTGATTCACTGCACTTCTCGTAGTAGCGTCTTTTCTGCTAAGAGAGTGGTTTATACTACTGGTAACGTTTTTATCGGTGCCCCTGGCCGCTTAGGCGTCAGGGGCATTTTTGATGGTCTTGCGGCGGCTGTTAATCCAAATGATCGAGCGTGACGATGATGTCCTGAGTCGAGACATCCACGTTCCAAAAGGTGTAGCTGTCGTTATCTTCATCGACAAGGCGGATATCAAAGTAAGGGTTGGTATAACCCGTCAAGGTAACCCGCTGGGTATCCCCGTTCACCAACACATTGCTGCCTAGCACATCCTCTTCCCAACTTTTTGAGTTCCCTGGGCTCACGTACATGTAATAGATGGTGTAGCCAGTCCGGTTAGTAATATCCACATAATAGTCTGCTGCGGCCACCAGCGATGACGCCATGAGAGCCACCAGCGCAACCAACACCATTTTGATACGCATTGGATGTTTCCTTTTTTTCGTTTTTCTTTTGGGAAAGCGGTCAAACGGTAGAGCCACTTACCGACGCAACGCCACCAAGGGGCGATGACCATCACCGCCACTTATAAAATATAATCGGTTATGGGCACCCAGCATACCGGCCGAGTCAGATTAAGCGCTTTTTTCTTCAGCCTTTTGATGACGTTAAGATACTTCTTAAGCGCTCACGTTCGTGCTCTTCATAGAAACTAGGGTCATCGAAAAGATCGCCTTGGGTATCATCGAAGATCAATTCCAGCACTTCTGCACTACTTTGCACCATCGGCTCGAAGTGCGCGGTGTGGGTGACCAGTGCGGTGACACGGCGGCGGCGGTAAATGGCATACATGCCCAGTAGTGCAAATACGCAAGCAATGTAAACCGGTAGGCCTTGGCTTCCGACTGCCGTCATCAAGGAGCCTGCTGCAATGGGCGCCACCGCACAGCCAGCGCCATGCATCACCAACATGTCCGCGGAGCCTGCGACAATCTCATCGGGGTGAAGCTGATCGATTAACTGCGCTACCGCCAGTGGGTAGAGTGAAAACGCCAAGCCACCCCAAAGAAAGTAGAGGCCTAACAGCGCTTCATGCGTGGGCGCAAACGGCATGCACGCAGCGATCAGCGCGGCTAACAGCACGACCCAGGTCATTACCCGAGGGCGGTCATGCTTATCGGAAAAGCGGCCAATCGGTATTTGCAGCAATGCCCCGCCAATAATCGCCACGCTCATCACTAGCCCCACACCGCCGATATCGAACCCTAACTGGGTGGCGTACACCGGGGTCATCGACCAAAACGCGCCCATCGCCAGCCCCGATAACGCAGCAGAGGCCACCGCCAAGGGCGCAAAGCCTAGCAGCGAGCGCAGGCTACTTTTAGACCGCTCGGACATCTTCGGCTGCACGCGTCGTGTCAGCGTAATGGGCAACAGTGCCCAACTAATCAAGATGGCAATGATGACAAAAAGCAAAAAGCCTTGTGGCGAGGAGAGCCGCAGCAGCTGCTGTGCGGTGGCTACAGCACCCAGATTGACCACCATATAAACGGCGAAAATACGCCCCCGCTCGTGGCTGGCTGCTTGGCTGTTCAACCAGCTCTCGATCACGGTGATGAGGGTAATGAACGAAAGCCCGTACACCATCCGTAAGGGCAACCATACCCACGGGTTGATAAAGACCAGATGCAGCAGCGCCACCGAGGCGCACAGAGAAGCGCAAAAACCAAAGGTGCGAATATGCCCCATGCGTCTGATCAGGCGACCACTGACCCAGGTGCCGCCAATAAAGCCGACAAAGTAGCCGGACATAATCATCCCCAACACGGCGCTGGAGAACCCCTCCTCCGTGCCCCGCAGTGTCAGTAACGTGTTAAGCAGCCCATTGCCTAGCAGCAGTAGCGCCACGCTATACAGGATTGATTTAACCGGTTTTAGCATTGCCAATGATCGCATTGCGTGTCCTCGCAGCAGATTACCTAAGGGTAATGCATTAAGCAGATGCATAAAGAGTGCCAGCGAATGCTCACGCAGTTTTCGTTGACAGGCTAACGTTCTTTATATAGAACGTTCTATATAAAGAACAGGCTTCCTAGGGGCTCACCATGGACAAGCTCTCGCTCAATACACTGGGTCATCATCTTCAAGCCCTTCGCCTTGAGCGGGGCTGGTCGTTGTCGCAACTGGCCAGTGAGGCGGGCATCGCCAAATCCAACCTGTGCCGCCTTGAACAGGGCAACGGCAACCCCACGCTGGACACCATCTGGCGGCTGGCGGTGCAGCTCAATGTGCCTTTCGGAACCTTGGTGGCCCCCATCGCCGTGCCGCTGGGTGAAGATGGCATCCAAGTGCGCTTGATCGATCAAGGGAAAGACAACCCCCAGGTGGACGCCTATTGGATGCGCTGCGCCCCCCATACGCTTCGCCATGCCGAGGCTCATTCGCTAGGTACGCGCGAGTCATTAACGCTGATTAGCGGCTGGCTGGAAGCGGGACCAGAAGGCGCCACCACGCCGTTGGCACCTGGCGACACCCTCACCTTTCCCGCCGATCAGCCGCATCTTTACCGCACCCAAAGCGCAGAAGCCACCTTGATGATGACCATCACCTACGCTGCAAAAGGCGACACGCCATGAGCCAACTTGCCAGCCACTCCCCTACTCGTTACGCCTTTAAAGGTGTGCGTGAAGCGATTCCGCTGCTGGGCGGCTACATTCCGGTCTCGCTGTCGTTTGGGCTGGTGGCCACCCAGGCAGGCTTTAGCATGTGGGAAGCGGCGGCGATTTCAGCGCTAATTTACGCCGGTGCTTCGCAGTTTCTGTTTGTTGGCATGGTCGCGGCTGGCTCGCCACTCTGGCTGGTGGTCGCGATGACACTGCTGATTAACGTGCGCCATGTGGTGTATGGCCCGAATCTGGCGGCGTTGTTACCGCGCAGCCGCCACTGGCCCTGGCTGATGCATGGCCTGACCGACCAGGTATTTGCCCTTGCGTTGACGCGCCTGCCACAGCTCGCGGCGCCTGAGCGATTCGGCTGGTTCGTGGGTGCTTCACTGCTAGCATGGGGCGTCTGGATCGTCGGCACCATGGTTGGCGCCACGGCGGGTGAAACGTTAACCGCCCGCTGGCCACTGCTCGGGGAGGTAATGCCCTTCGCCCTTCCCGCACTGTTTCTGACCATGGTCGCGCCGCGCTTTACCGACAAACGCTGGGCACTGGCGCTGAGCTGCACCATTTTTGCCGCGTTGATGTTGACCCTCTATGGCTGGAGCAACGTGGCCATTCCGCTGGCAGCCGCCTGCGGCGCGATCTGTTTCTATATGGTCAAGTTTCAATCAGGGAGGAACCCGCCATGAACAGCGCACTCTGGCTTGCCGTGGTGGCCTCAGCGTTGGGCACGCTATTGATGCGGGTCATACCGTTTTTATGGATGCAGCGCCGGTTAAACAGCGCGAGCGGGATTAATAACATGCCCCAGTGGCTGGGCATTCTCGGTCCGCTGATGATTGCAGCCGTATTGGGCGTTTCGCTTATGCCGGTCAACCCAAGCGCGACGTCGTGGGTCGCAACGGTCATTGGGCTTTCCGTCACGCTGCTGGTGTGGTGGAAATTACGCTCGTTGGGCTGGCCGGTAGCCGCTGGGGTTGCGGTGTTTGGCTTGGTGCAGATAGCCGCCTACATTTGATAATGCTTTGCATTATCTTTTACCTCATGCCATCATTCTGCTTTTAGACTTCTACCAGCCAGTGGCATGTATGCAAACCGCACACTTTCATCGCTGTCAGGATTGGATACGTGTGTTGCTAATAGCCACCGCGGCGCTCTTTCCAATTTTCGCCCCCGCCACCCCGCTACACGCCTCAACTGAATTGCCACGCATCGTTACGCTTTACCAGGGAGCAACTGACAGCGCTATTGCCCTGGGGCTGACGCCGATCGGCGTGGTCGATTCCTGGCTTGAAAAGCCCATGTATCGCTACCTGCGTGAATCCCTGGCTAGCGTTGAGCACGTGGGGCTGGAAACGCAGCCCAATTTGGAAAACATTGCTTGGCTCAATCCCGACCTGGTCATCGCCAGCGATTTCCGCCACGCCAGCATCGCACCGCTACTCAACGCAATTGCGCCCACGGTGTCAGCGCCGACGGTGTTTAATTTCAAAACCACGCTCACGATGGTAGCCGATGCCACTGGCCGCCAAGCAGAGGCGAGTGAGCTCCTGCAGCGTTGGGAGGAACGAACCGACAATTTTAGCCAGCAGATTGCCACCAAGTTAGGCAGTGACTGGCCACAAAAAGTGGCCGTGGTGCGTTTTAAAAGTGATCACGTGCGTATTTATACCCGTGGTTTTGCGGGCTCGATATTAACCGAGCTGGGCTTTGCGCAGCCAGAGAATCTGCCCACTCAAAGCTGGGGCATGAAGCTCACCAGCACTGAAAACATTCCTGTATTAGAGGCCGATGTCCTGTTTATCCTGCTGGAGCCTGATGACCCCGCTATTGCAGATAATTATCAGCACTGGCAGGCACACCCGCTTTGGCAGCAGCTCTCGGCCGTGCAACACGGGCGTGTATTCGAGGTCGACCCGGTCAGTTGGATGATGGGCGGCGGCATCTTGGCGGCCAATGCCATGCTGGATGACCTTTATACGCACTACGATCTCGTCACGCGCGCCGCATCGCCGTTGCACGAGTGCCGAGATGCTTCAATTAATGCGGAGCAAACCGGATGCTGACCCGCCCTTCTATAAAGAGCACGCCTGCCAAAAGCGTTGGTTTGTTGCTGGCTGGTTTAGCAGCCGTCGGCGCTTTTATTGCCAGTGTGATGCTGGGCAGTACTGACATTGCCTGGCCTTCCTTATGGGCGGCGCTTAACCATTACGACCCCAGCCAAGTAGCCCATATCATCCTGTTCACCGAGCGCCTTCCCCGTGCGGTGATTGCCGCGCTGGTCGGTGCCAGCTTGGCCATGGCGGGGGTATTGATGCAAACCATGACACGTAATCCGCTGGCATCCCCAGGCATTTTAGGCCTCAACGCCGGGGCGATGTTTTTTGTCGTCGTCGCCGTGTCGCTGCTGCCACTACATACCCCTGCCCACTACGTGTGGGCAGCTCTGCTGGGGGCTTTCGTGGCTGCCTTTTTGGTGGTGCTACTCAGCCGTGGTCGGCACGGTGAGCTCTCCCCGCTGCGCGTCGTTCTTGCCGGGGTGGCGGTAACGGCAATGTTTATATCGTTTAGCCAAGGGTTATTGGTGATCGATCAACAAAACTTCGAAAGCGTACTCTACTGGCTGGCTGGCTCGGTATCCGGGCGCGAACTTTCTCTGGTCGTGCCCTTATTGCCCCTCTTTGGCGGCGCACTGCTACTCAGTGCACTGCTTGTACGCCACGCCAATGCGCTGCTGCTTGGCGATGAGATGGTGACCGGGCTGGGTATGCAGGCCACCACCATCAAACTGCTACTCGGATTAGTGGTGATTGTATTGGCGGGCGGCGCGGTGGCACTGGCAGGCATGATTGGGTTCGTGGGACTGATTGTGCCGCATATGGCACGGGGGATATTTGGCATCGACCACCGCTGGCTGCTGCCCGCCAGCGCTCTGCTGGGTGCCTGCTTACTACTCCTGGCCGATGTGGCCTCGCGCCTGTTAATGCCCCCTCAGGAGATACCGGTCGGGGTCATGACAGCGCTGATCGGCACGCCCTTTTTTATCTATCTAGCGCGACGCAAGATGGCTAGCCAATGACGCAATCATCAACGCTTACCCATGAAAGCGGGGCTAACAATGAAAGTAACCGCTTACTGCACAGCCTTTGGCTATTGAGCCTGTTGTTAGCAGCAAGCGCGGGGCTCTCGCTCTGCTTGGGTAGTTTTCCCACCCAGCCGCTTCAGGTGTTGAGTGCGCTGACAGCGCCCGCCCATAGCGATATCGCTTTTATCATTTGGCAGCTACGCCTGCCCCGTATTGTGCTGGCGATACTGGTCGGGGCTGCCCTGGCGATGGCGGGCGCCATTTTGCAAAGCATTGTGCGCAATCCGCTGGCATCGCCGGATGTAGTCGGCATTACCAGCGGTGCCGCGCTGGCGGCGGTGCTGTATCTGACGCTCTTGAGCACATCTTTAAGCACGTTATTGAGCATTCACTGGCTGCCCGCGGCGGCCATGCTGGGCGCACTGGTGTCCGCCTTGCTGGTCGCTAGTCTTGCGTGGAAAAACGGCATCAGCCCATCGCGCGTGGTACTGGTCGGTGTTGGCCTTGCCGCTGCCATGGGCGCAGGCACGACGTTGATGATCGTGATCAGCGAGGATTCGGCGGCCATGACCGCCTACGTATGGCTCACCGGCAGCCTGTATGCTGCACAGTGGGGGGATGTGATGGGCTTGCTGCCTTGGCTGTTGGCGGCGACCCCCGTTGTGCTTGCCTTGTCCCGGCATGCCGATGCCATGGCATTAGGCGATCAAGTGGCGGAAGGGCTTGGGGTGCCTATTCTGCGTAGCCGAATGATACTACTGGGCTGTAGCGTAGTGCTGGCAGGCGCCGCCGTCGCCTTTGCCGGTGGCTTGAGTTTTGTGGGGTTAATCGCGCCCCATCTGGCGGCCAAGCTGGTGGGGCGAAACCTGGCGCGTTTAGTGCCCGTTTCTGCGCTGGTAGGGGCATTGATCGTCGTTAACGCGGACCTGCTCGGGCGAGTGGCCTTTTTACCCAAAGACCTACCGGCGGGTATTTTCGTTGCCGGGATTGGCGCGCCCTTCTTCGTTTACCTGCTACATCGATCGCGCGGCCGCGTTTAAAGCCTACCTCAGAAAAAACGGCGCCCCAAGGGCGCCGAATACAGCTTACGAGCATTGTTACGACTGTTTAAAAATCCAACTGGTACCCGAGCGTAAAGGTACGGCCCCGCCCGGTGAAGTAGTACTCGTCGCTGATGCGCGCGGCCTGCGAGTAATAAGTAATATAATCTTCATCGGTGAGGTTTTCGATGCCCACGGATACCCTACCGGTAGGCAGGCGGTAGGCAAGCGAAGCATCCACCAAGCCGTATCCGTCAAAATCAAGCTCAGAATCGTCGACGCTACGATCAAAATAATAGCTGCCCTGTAGGCGGGTTGAAACACGCTCATTCCAAGCCGCACTCCAGCCCAGCTTGAGCGTGTCGGGCGCGATATTAATCCCGGTCAGTTTGGTATCCACACTACCATCGCCATCTTGATCCGACTTACCCTCGGTATGAGCGTACGAGAGCGACAGGTCATGCTTGTCGGCGACCTGCATGTCGCCGGTAATCTCGACACCCTGGATCTCGGTTTTCTCCCGGCTACCGACCCAGGAGCCATTCTGCTCGGTAAGCCGCTGGCCGTAATCGGAGTTGGATTCGTAATAGCTGATCTCTAACCCATAATCATCCCAATCAAAACGCGCGCCGATTTCCCGGTTATCAGTCACGATGGGTTGAAGCTGTAGCAAGGTATCCACATCCTGGCCCGGCGTACCGATCCCACGCAGTACCCTGCCCACGTCAGGCATACCGAAACCTTCCGAGTAGCTGGCATACAGCTGCGCCCAGTCAGTCGCTTGGTAGGTAACGCCTGCGTTATAGAGCGTTTCATTGAAGCTGGGGTTGCCACTATCGACGGTGACGTTGTCTTGAGTGATATTGCTGCGGTCGATGGTTTGAAAAGTATCCACCTCCAGCTCGGCGTGCTCATGACGCACACCGGCGTGTAGCGTCAGCGGTTCGGCTAGCTTGAATTGCCCCTGCAGAAAGGGCGCCAAGTTCCGATAGCGGCTTTCCGGCACATAGGTTCGCCCGGTCTGAACCAGCATCTGGCTTGTCTCATCATCCAGCACGTCCAGGCCCACCGTGACCCCTAACCGATCATCCAGCATGCCATCGCGGTTCAAGGTGAATTTGGCACCGCGTTTGTCAGACTCATTGCGTGTCTGATCGTATTGGGTATTTCCCGCACTATCCACATAGGGGAAAAACGGCGTGGTAGCAAAGCGTGCGCGAAAGCGCTGCTGATACACCTGGGCATCCAACGTATTGCCATACCAATCGGCGTGGGAGTAGGCAAGCCGCGCCGAGGTCACTTCGTTAAAGCCAGGCTCACCGTCACGGTTGCCACGGCGCGCCGTGGTGGGCACACCTGCGGCGCGATCCCCTGGCACCGGCACGTAATCATTGCCCTCTTCCAACTCGAAGTGGTTAAGCGAGGCTTCGATTTGCTGATTGTCGTCGATCCAGTAGCCAAGTTTACCGAACAGGTCATAGCTCTCTGAATTTTGCAGCTCACCGGGGTAAGCAATACCGACGATTTCATCATTACCATCGTAAAAGACGCCGCGCTCCTGGCGGGTAGCCGCAGCCACGAAATCCCAGTCGCCCTGCTGGCCACTAATGCGGTAATCCAGCTTGTTGCCTAACCCACCCGATTGGAAATCATCGTCCGTGGTCAGGCTGATGCCAGCGTGCTGACTGATACCACCACCTTCAGCACGCCGTGTGACGAAGTTAATCAGGCCCCCGGTGGCACCCAAACCGTGCTCCGCACTGGCACCATGAATGACTTCAATGCGCTCGACCATGGAAAGGTCAATGGTATAGCTATCCCGTGAGCTATCGCGCAGTGGGTTGGATTGGGGAACACCGTCGATAAGAAACAGGGCATCGCGGCCACGCAGCGTTTCACCGGCGTTAGAGAGTTTCTGGCGGCTGGGTGAATAAGAAGGAATCAAATTGCTCAGCACTTGGCCGGGATCATCGCTAATAGCCAGCTGCTGCTCGATCTCTTCACGTGTGATGACGGTCACCCGTTGCGGTGTTTGGCCCTCTTCACTGCGGCTACGGGTGGCGGTGACCACCATGGTGGCATTGGCGTCGCTGGTAGCATTTTGCGCCTCGTTGATACCCGACGCTTGCCCCTGGGCTTGGGTAGCCGCCACTAGGCCAGCGAGCGTCAACGTGGGCCAAAACACCTGACTTTTTTTCACATACATCTTCTTTTTATCCCCCTGCTTGTGAGTGAATGATCCCTTTAAATAGTAATGCGCATCTAAATGATAACTATTATATTATGAGGATAAAAACCGTTAGCGTCTACCCAACGCGAACAGCCCGTTCGATAAAGTGGATGCGCTTGGCTGCCTGAAGACAGTGAGGGATGCCTAATTAGCGACTACCGACAATTGAAAATGAGAATATGTTTACTTATGGTGCTAGCTCTTTCGACCAATCAAGCGGGTTCATGATGAAACACCCTTCCCCTCGACCACCTCGCTTGCAGGGAGCATCACTCCGTGCGGGCTATGACGCTCGCCGGGTGCTGGATGGCGTGGATATCACTATCGCCGAAGGCAATCTCACCGTGCTGTTGGGGCCCAACGGCAGTGGCAAGTCGACACTGCTAAAAACCCTTGCCCGTACCCTTACGCCAAGCGCCGGGCACGTTTATCTGGATGGCCAGGATATTCACCGCAGCAACACACGCGAGGTCGCCAAACGCCTGGGGTTGCTGCCCCAAGGGCCTGTCGCGCCGGAAGGGCTGAGCGTAAAACAGTTAGTAGGCATGGGCCGCTTTCCGCACCAGGGCTTGTGGCAGAAGAACGCCCAGCAGGATGCCGAGGCCATTCGTGAAGCCATGGCGTTTACCAATGTGACGGAATTCGCCGACCGCAACGTCGATGCCCTTTCCGGCGGGCAACGCCAGCGCTGCTGGATCGCCATGGTGCTGGCGCAACAAACCGACTTAATCCTGCTCGACGAACCCACGACCTTTTTGGATCTCAAGGTGCAGGTTGATTTGCTAGCACTACTCTCACGCCTGGCCCACGAGCACGGTCGCACCCTGCTCTTAGTGCTCCACGATTTGAACCTGGCCGCCGCTTACGCTGACCATTTAGTGATGATGCGCGATGGCCATATCGTCACCAGCGGCCCACCTAGCGACGTATTTACCGCAGCCAACCTCAAGCGCGTTTTTGACCTGGATGCCCACGTGATCCACGACCCTGAAAACGGTAGCCCTATTTGTGTGCCACGGAAACTGCACCCAGCCGCCCCTGAGTCAGAAACGCTTATTCAGCAGCGCTGTGCGCTATAAGCAAATGTTTGTGATTTTACTGCATGCATAAAAAAGCCCGGCGAGTCGCCGGGCCTTTTAGAGCAATAAAACCTTACCACTTATATTTCAAGCTGCCGACAACGCTACGGGAAGCGCCGTAATAGCAGTAAAAGTCGCAGCCACTCACATACTCTTCGTCGGTGATGTTGTTGACGTTGACCTGCGCGGTCCAGCTGTCGTTGATATCGTAGCTGGCCATAGCATCATATAACGTAGCGGAAGGCACATCGCGGCTGATAGCGCTGTCAGCGCTGGGCACGGTTTCACCCATATAGCGCACACCGGCTCCAACTGAAAGTCCAGGTGCAGTACTGGCAAGGTCATAATCAACCCATGCTGATGCCATATGATAAGGCACAAACGGCGCACGCTCATCCTGTACTGTATCGCTCACATCGTAGCTTGCATCGGTGTAGGTATAAGCAGCCGTCAGCTTTAGGTTATCCGTTAAGTAGCCCACCCCTTCAACTTCTACACCTTGTGAACGCCGCTCACCGACTTGCTCCTGCACCGGCGCGCCAGTGGAGATCAGTGTGTTGTCTTCTTCAATATCAAACGCGGCGACTGTTAGATAGCCATCAAAATTCTGCGGCGTAATTTTCAAACCCGCTTCTAGTTGCTGACCTTCAAGTGGTTTGTAGCTAGCGCCATCCGGCCCGAGACCCGCAACGGGCGTAAACGACTCGCTGTAGCTTAGGTAGGGTGAGACGCCATTATCACCCAAGTACATCACACCTGCAGTCAGTGAAAGCTGTTCTTCATCGTAGCCTTCGCTGGAGCGACCTGTGCTATCAGCAAAATCGTCGCTACTGTCAACGGTGTCATAGCGAGCGCCTGCCAGGAAAATCCACTTATCTGCTAAGCGCAGTTGATCCTGAACGTATACACCAAACTGGCGGCTCTCAAGATCATGCTGGGTAGGATCCCCTGTATCAGGCGCCACGAAAGCGCTGTAGTCTGGATTGAAGAGATCAACCGTATCTACATTGGCAAAAAAGCTAGAACCATTGCCTAAGGTACGAAAGCTATCGCGGTTAACGTAATCCAAGTTCAGCTCTTGATAACCCGCTCCAAGCAGCAGAGTGTTTTCAGTATTCTCAGTGTAGGTACGCGCGATAAAACGGTTATCGATATTAAAGGCATCGTAGTTGCCATCTCGATCTATTACACCACGTGAAATACTGCGTGGCGGAGTAACAAATGAGTTGGGATAGACACTTCTCAGATCCAGGTCGAGATGACTATAGCGCGCGTTCTGTTGAAATTCCCAAGTGTCGTTCAAGCGATGCTCTAGCTCATAGCCTAGCGAGTATTGTCGCTGATCAACATGATCGTAATCCGGCTGGCCTAAATTCGTATCACGATCAATCTTACCAAAAGGTGTATCGTTCAATGTACCAAACGCAGGAAAGAACCCAGTCGTAGGTACGCCTTCATCTCGTTGTACGCTGGCAAGGAACGTCACTGTTGTATCGTCAGACAAATCTACCGCCAAACTAGGCGCAAAGTAGTAGCGCTCTTTCTCGCTACCCTCTAATTCGCCCTCGCCATCGCGGTAAAGCCCCACCATGCGGTAGCGAACGTCTTCGCGTTCTGCAACAGGGCCGGACACATCAATTGCTACCTGGCGATGATCCTGATTGCCAGCTTCAATCTCTAATGTGCCTTGCGGTTCGCTGGTCGGGCGCTTGCTGATCGCGTTGATCACACCGCCAGGAGGCGCCTCACCATAGAGAATCGAAGCAGGGCCCTTCAATAAATCAACGCGTTCAAAACCAAAAGGCTCGCTCATCCACCAGAAATAGCCCCCCGTACGAAAGAGCCGTAAACCGTCTTGGTAGGTAGCATTTTCAGCACTGAAGCCCCGCAGAAAAAACCAATCTGCATTATTGTCATCACCATATGGCTGAGACACTACACCAGAGCGGTATTGAAACGTTTCGTCATAGGTATTAACTGCACGCGTTTCCAAGTCTTCAGCACTAACAGTCGAGATGGCTCGGGGCGTTTCTACTTCGGGGGTCGCTACTTTCAAGGCAGTAGCGGTCACGATAGTGGTGCCAGTATCGACTGTTTCTTGAGCATAGGCAGATGCACAAAGGAGCACCGCGGTAACGGGAATTAGCGCGGAAATCGAGCGCGCCAAGGGGCGACGAGCAAACGGCAGACGAGGCATGGCAGAGTCTCAGTTAGAATTAGAAGCAAGGGGCAGCAGATCAATAAGCATCATGATAATCGTTGTTATTAGCATTCATGATAGCGTCAACGGTGGCTTCTTTTCAATGGCTCTGTTCGAGGATTTTCAACGCTGCGTACCAGCAATGCTAAAGTACATATCCTGCCTAGATTGCCCAATGTTTTCACTCACCGAACAGCCAGACTAATCATCGGTTCGATGATTTACTGAAATTAGTCAGTTCAATACTCAAGCCAAACGCTTGGTTAATGGAAAAGAGGTAATACGAAGCGTTAAATCGATATGTAATCTTCACTGCCAGAGTGCTTATGGCAGTGAAGATACTCGCAGAGAGGCACTGCGTTCCAAGTAACGTAAAACACATTTATCTTGGCTCTTTAACCCTGAATTCAACTAAATACCCATGATGGCAAGCTGGCCAGTAGCTTCAGGTCTATGGTGACGCTAGCTTGTGTCGAACGATGCATAACAACTGACTTTTCAAATAAAACCTAATACAACAGTTTCATTCAATTAAAATAATTTACATTAACTAAAACTAAAAATTCTTATCTATCTTAACTATTAACAATTTAATGAACATAAATGAAATCACCAGCCTCTTCTTAACCACCACTTTAATTTAACACAGCTAAATTAAAGCATGAATTATATACATTAATAACGACATCTCATAACTGAAGAAAACCACAAACTCAAACACTCCTAACTACCAATTACAATCATTTTATTATTTGTTGTCTCTTTAACATACAAATCAATAGAACCTAAAAGTGACAACACATCATCACTTACTTTGACGATATTTAAACCAGGCTGTACTACATAAATTCTGTATTCTTTCCTGAGTCTCCCCCCATGTTGCCTTAATAACTCAAAATCATTGTAAGCCCCCTTTTCTAAACGAGATGATTTGTTTAGATTAATTCTTTCTCGTTCACGCTTCTTCAACTGATCAATCAGCTTATCGAATTCACCAACCCATTTACAGCTTTTAACAACTTGCCCACAGACTTCATAAAAATCAGAAACCCGTGATCCTGGAGTAATGCCATGCGAGTACTTAAGATGATAAAACTCGATAGCTAATACATCCCCTTCATCTCTGAACGATACTATATCAGAAACTTCATTGGGCCCATCGTCATCAAAGACAATCCAACTTTCACGCTGGCTAACAATCCTTGAGAGCACGGCATATTGAATAGTATTGCTATCTTTAATTTCTCCTTGCGATTCTTTTTTAATATCAACATTCCAAGCCCAAGATAACAAGCAAGACTTATTATAATGTGGAATAGTAAAACCTTCAGGTCGCACTATATGTAAATTTTCAAACAGCTTTGAACCATCTTCAAAAAAAATTGTTGGGGACTCATCCTCAGTAAAATAATCTATTAATTTTTTCTTACCATCTCGATTCTCAATAAATAAAGTATCACCCGAAACCTTATCAAGTGTATATCCGCCATTAAAAATACGGTATCTATAGCTTTCAGAAAAACTACCAACTGAGATTTTAAAAACAATTTGTCCAGGAATAAAATTTAAAATTTCAAAAACAGCATTCTCAATATCATAAACCCTACCTACAACCTCTAAACTTACCGAAGATATGCCGAATTCAAATAAATAATCAGGCCAATCCAAACAAATAGGAACAATATTAGGAATTTTACTTACTTCTCTAGTCCTCATAACTTTGTCAAGTATCTGGTTTGGGTTGATATCATCATCATTAAGTTTTTTACCAATTCCCCGGCACCATTCAATCCATTCTAGAACTGGTGCACTATTCATAGACCAAATTCTGCCTTTATATGAACATCCGATACTAACTTTGCTGCTATCCTCAAATCCCTTTCCAAACAAATTAGATTTGTATGAATTACCTTGAGCCAAATCATTGATTGCTGTCTCAATATCAATGCCAGTATACATTACATATCTTAATGGCCCACGCCTGCCCTTATTCAGTCCAGCATTTTGAAGTACAAGTCTTTCAACATTACCAAAACACTTAAAAACACGATCCCCTTTTAAAAGCTCTGATCCTTTGGATAAAAACTTTACTAATTTAGCTCTTAACCCTGTTTTTGATGAGTCATGAATAAATAGCAATTTTTTTTCATAATCAAAAAAAACAATTAATAAACGCCACTCATCCTGAGGCAAATTAGATAACGGAGACCACTTTGCACTCAATGAAATTTTTGTAACAAGGATAAGAATATTAGAATCAATTACTTTCGTCGAAGAAACTAACTTCTCACCTCTTTCAAGTGGAACCAAGGAGATATCAACATTTAAGTTGGCGGAATCAACCTTGTAAACAATTGCGCTTAATACAGGCTTTAAATTTTCTAAGGGAACTTCAAGACCTTCTGTATGGGCATTTTTAATTAATTCTTGAAACTCAATTTCACGTCCGACACTAGTTTCACTAATTTTTTGAAGAGACTTATTCCAGTCAGGATCTTCTTCATATAACTCTTTTAATGTGTCTTCAACTTTTTGATCACATATATTAGCTACAAAAGTCGGATTCCCTAAGTCAGGTCTATCCCGAACGAATCGACCAGCAAACTGCAAAGTTATAGAAAGACTTTTATGGATATCATGTAGTGCACACACTTTTAATTCTGGCAAATCAAACCCTTCACCCAGCATATTAACACAAACAACTATACGATATTGTTTGTTAACCACCCCTTTAAGTTTTTTACTTTTCTCTGATATACCACTATAAATAACAATAGGATTAAGATCAGAGAATTTCTCTTTATATATCTTACCGATGTAATCTGCACGACTTTTCGTTGCACATCTTGCCATAAGTATATGATCAAAACCATTCTCAAGGTCTTCCCTCAACTGCTTTACTGCTTCCTCTGCAACTCGCTCATCACCAACCACGTCACTCACTTCGTATATAGATCTAAATTTAATAGGTCTGAAATATCCATTCTTCTGTGCCATAGAAATAGGATAATTATAAATAATTTCTCCACCTACTTTTTCACGATCTTCTCTAAAGGGTGTAGCTGTGAACTGTACAATATCTTTACCATTGAAGGAGCTCTTTATATATGCCCATGTTTTGGCTTTTACATGATGCGCTTCATCCACGAAAAGATGACTACAAGCATTAAAAATTTGATTTCTAATGGTTATATTAGTATTCATTAGCGCATGAGGAGTTGATATTATAACATTAGCCGAAAGCAAAAAATCAAGCTCTTGAGTGTTTTTTATTTCACCCGAAATAAGCGCCGTCACAGGGTTAAGAACTTCATCGTATATAGCGTTTAACTCTCTCAACTTACCCAGAGAAACAAACTTATTAAAGGTTTGTTCGCGCAAACTATCTGTTGGAACTAAAACCAATACTTGCTCTATTTGAAAACCACATATAGATGCTATCATCGTCTCAGTTTTACCAGTGCCTGTTGGCATTACAACAGTCACATCTTTTTTAACATGCCCTGCCAAATGAGAAAGAATTGAGTACAATGCGGAAACTTGAGGGGGCCTTAAACTTAATTCTTTTGGAGGCGATATTGCAGAGCTAGGAATGACTTTTAAAGATCTCTCCCAAGAATTTCTAACTAACACTGAAATATCTTTGAAACTTTGATCTAAAAATTCTAAACCTTTAGGTAAATAACATAACCTTACCTTACCATCTGTTTTTTCTATTAATTTAGAAGCCGGCATCATCACCTCTATTTTATTATTAAAAGGCTATTAAATAAATTATGATGTGCCAATTTATTATAACCAAATTATCTAACATACCTCCTAATAAAAATAAACATATTAGAGCAGAAAGAGCTATTATCATTTAGTATTAGGAGAATAAAAAAACAAGTGACTTTAGCCATTTTTGTAGGCTTGGGTCAACCGCATACAGGTAAACACCATATTTAGCACGTGTCATCAATATGTAGTAAATGTTCCTAATAGCCTGATCGATCACACTGGCTGCATTTATTCCACCTAGGCTCTGACTTTTCATGTACTTCATCAGACTCGCATCAACGCATCCCTCAGCATTCACTTCGAGTTGACCATTCAGGAGCTTCAGGTCAGGGCCCTGCAACACTCCAACGTAACCATATTCGAAGCCCTGAACGGTATAAATGGCGCCGACTTCTTCATAAAAACCCTGTGCTTCGTTACGTTCCCGGTATTTTCCAAAAATAGTTCCAGCGAGCAGACCACGTGCCGACTGTAATATCGGCACCTCCATTAGGAATATTTCGCGTCACCCAGTCCCAACAGTACCCGGCTACGATTCGTGTTGTTACATTCTGCTCCTCTACATGTCATCGAAGACCGTTTTCTAGCTCGGGTGGGGCATCAATGACACTGAACTGGCAGGAATGCACAAGACAATTGTCTTAGTAATCCCTAAGAAAGAAACGATGCCTCTTCCGATACTAGTCATCATCACTTTCATAGTCAGTGTATTTTTTCGCACTCCCTTTCACCCGGTCTACAGGGTACTTAGCAGCATTCTTCTCCATTTTCGCCCAGGATGCCAATTCGATATCTACACCCAGCTTGCCAGCCAGCCTAATCAGGTAGAGCTGAACATCAGCAATTTCGTCACGTACTGCAGCTAATTGATGCTCGTCCAGTTTCTTAGACTGCGCCTCGGTCAGCCACTGAAAACACTCCTGTAGCTCTGCCGCCTCCACCGTAAGCGCCATGGCAAGATTCTTGGGCGAGTGGAACTGGTTCCAGTCGCGCTCGGTGGCGAACTGATCCAGGGCGTCGTGGAGCTGCTTGAATGGATCTGACATGAGGGATTCACCTGGTTTTGCTGTATTGGATTGCTATGAGCATGCTTACTCTGCTGCTGGTTATCCAGCATACATCGGCAATAGGTGTTCATCAGATCGTCCACCTTTTCACAGCACAGATAGGAATTCTCCGATGACCTTCAGGTCTTCAAGCTCGTCCTCAAGCACGATATCCTTGTAACCGAAGGCATTGGTCAGGGGCTTCAGCACGATGCGGTGGTTAACGAACTCTCCGTATTCCTCGATCTTCTCGCTCTGATACTGCTTAACCGTGAAACTGCCGCCGTGGTCAGGATCCTCTATGGCTCGGTGCTGCACTACGACGACCTTGCCTTGCCGTGTGCCGCCTGGGTTCGCACGGAACAGGCACCAGGCGCCATTGGGAATGCGTCGATTCATCGACTCTCCCACCACCCTGCTGACAAACAGGCCAGAACTCGCTCTCATGTAGTCCGGCAGCTCGACCCAGTGCTGGGCTTCGGCGATCTGCATATAGCTGAACTCACCGGCGGCGATGCTCAAGTCGTATACCGGTACATGGCGCTCGAACGGCGCTGCCTTATCACGCGTCACGATGGGAAGATGCAAGCCATCCAGTATCTCGTCATCCTCAGACACGTTCAGTCTCTCGGTCGCTGCTTTAGCTTGAGCAAAGGCCGCAAAGTACTCTCGAGTCTCTGTGTCGGTGGCATAGACGTAACAGCCCTTCTGACCCCGAGTCATAAGCGTGCGATAAGTGTTCTTGATGATCTGGTCCGCCAGTGCGCGTGCGTGCTCGGGCTGTTCCCTGAGCATTTTCTTGTAGCCATGCACTGAACGATCCTGCCCGGCCCGCTCCTTCGCATCTGTCACTACGCGACCATTACGAATGACGAAGTCGTCGCCGATGATGACGCCGACGTAGTCGAACTCGAGTCCCTGGCAAGTGTGTATACAGCCTACTTGATCGACAGAATTCTCGGCGATGGCCCAAAGCATACCGTCGTCATCGAGGTTCCACTGGGCCGTGAAGCCATACTCGGGGAAGACGATGTCCATGGCCTGCTTGTCCTTCTTACTCGCCCAGGGCCAGCAGTAGCCCGCCACCATGCGTGCTTTATTAGCCTTACGGTTCTTTTCGAAAATGGCCTGATGCATCTTACTCGGGTCATCAAATACTTGGAACTCGTAGTCGATGCCATCCAGATCGGTGTTGGCCGTAGTGCGAACCTGAAGAGCATGATCAAGCCAGGCTAAGTAGCCATCCGAACCGTTGCAGCGAAATTGCGACGCCAACTCTAGCTCGTGGACGTCGGCTCCGCACTCCGCTGCTCGTCGCCTAATCTCTTCAACAGTCCCCACATCCTTCAGCGTCACGCGCTGAGCCTCATCAATGAAGAAGATGGAGAACCGTGACGCGGCGATTACCTCCCTGACCTGGCTCTCGCCCAAGTTCTGATACATGCCCGACTTTTCGTTCAAGCGATGCGCTTCATCCACAATTAAGGCATGGAAGATATCTGGCTCAGCGTTGACGTAGCTGCCCGAGCCCTTGAACAGGTTATCGATGTGGGTCTTCTTGCGTGTCCCGGTCAGTTTCTTCTTGAAGACCTCCCGAGGGGCCGAGTTGCGCGACACGTACTGCGTCATCATCTCCCGGTTAGTCAGCTCCACCAGCAGGTTAATAGCCACCACCGACTTGCCTGTCCCCGGCCCACCTTTGACGATCAAGCACTGCTTGTTGCCACTATCTGCCCGGTGGGCTAGATCAAGCGCGGTTTCGTAGACCAGTTTCTGCTCGTCAATCATCAGGAACTCGGCACTGCCCTGCATCATCGACGCCAGCGCATCTGCCAAGTTTTTGCTCGGCTTGATCACACCGTGTTCAATGCGATACATGATGTCGCTACTGTCACCGTACTTAATGTGCTGGCTCAGAAACGCCGAGAGTTTCAAGGCTTCCTGCGAAATGAAAACCGGTGCTCGGCTCGTATGGTGCTCGTAAAAAGCATCATTGATAGCGTCCGCTTGCTTCATGTTATGCAAGTAGGCGCAGGGCACTAGGCGGATTGACTCGGAACGCACTGTCTCGTTGTAGTCCTCAATCAGCGCGCCATAAGACCATGCCTGATAAGACGGATGGTTTGTCTCACGTATTCTGCCGCCCAACTGGGTGCGCACGATGGCTTCCTTATTCGTCACTTCAACGGACTGCCACTGTTTCAGTTCAACGATGACTGCTGCATCGTCCCGCTGATGGTTCTTGCCGGTCAGGATGAAATCCACGCGACGATTGGTCAGCGGAATGTTGTATTCGATGGCCACTCCCGCCGAAGCGGGAATGCCCTCATCAAGCAGAACACTCATCATGAAACGGAGGGAGTTCTCCCAGGATGTCACCTCACTGCGAGGAGAGTTGCGGCTCAGCTTGCGAGATACTTCGTTCTCTATGATGTCGCTAATGGCGTTCGCACGTACGGCATCGATGAATTGCTGTTTAGTGGAGCTATAGACCAGCATCGGCCAGACATTCCTAATTTGTTCAGCAGAAGCATGCGCGAAAGCTTTGTGAAATCCATCAACGCATACGAATTTTCAACATAATAACGCGATGATAGCGACACTAATGGACTAATGGATAGGCGAGTAAAAATTAAAGGGAAGGATAACGCTGGGAATTGTACCGCGGCAGCGAAATAAAAGGCTGCAACAACCAATATCTTACCGACAGGAATAGAGAGAATGGTGGGCCCAGTAGGACTTGAACCTACGACCAAGGGATTATGAGTGCAACCAAACAAACTTTGGGATCGCGCCTGCAATGCGGAAACAAAGGTTTTTCAATGAGTTAAGTTTTCCATGATTTACATTACTCACATGGTTTTCACCCTGTGAGCAGCCAAATGGCAACCAGTTGGCAACCAAACTGCCACCGCTGCAGCAAGACGAGGGTGACTACATAGCAAGCCGCATAAAGCGGCTTAGGCAGTGAATCAGGGTGTAACCTGACAAGCGCACCTTGCGCAGTAGTGGAAAAACAGGCTTTAGCGCTCAGCCCTACCTTACGTCAGCAGACGTTGAGCCAATTCGTTCACTGTTTGTAAAGCTTCATCCCAGGACGCGGGCTCATCGTGATAAACCAGCGGGCCGATAAAACGCTCGTAGCGATCCTGATGGATGGGGTTGGTCTGTAAGCACCCTAGGCCATAGAGCAACTCATCTGCTGGGCTAGTGACAAATTGTGTATGCTGGTTGCCAAACTGAGACACGTCCGTCTGTATTACTGCATGTACCAGCGGGCGTAATGCAGACATGTCATATCCGCCAGCTGTCGCCATGTGAAGATCGTAGACGTGTCTCACCAGCGTTTCGTCGTCTTTTCGCGAAGGATCACGATTCACGTGGGCTGTGCGACGTAGCAATGCCACCAGCTTCTCGCTGATTGTGGCGGGTAGGCTAACCACCGCAAAGGAAGCTACCTCTGGGGGTAATTTAAGAACATCGGCGTATAAGGAACTGACAGAACGAACCACGGCGGGCTCATAAAGTTCTGATGCTGTGACGTCTAGCTTCAAGTCAGGTCGAAGCGCAGAGATGCTGCCCTGGGTACGGGGATAGCGAACGGTAAACTCCGTATACCGGTACTCGTTACGCTTGACGATTCCAGCATCGGGATCAAGCCCTAGGATCGAAGAGCGGCTAATAACTGTTTCTATTTCGGACAGCATCGCTTTTCGTTCTGCCTTTAGAGCCGTTCTAGACATACCTGTTATTACCCCATTGCGAGCAACAAGCTTGATGTCAATATCCTCAGACATGCGGAAAAGCTTTTGGTGGGCTTTAGCTAAGCTGGTACCTCCTGCGAATACCAGCTCAAACGCCTCCGAGCGCAGCGTTGCAAGTAGACTCAATAGCTGAACGGCATAAACATCTTTTTCGACAATAGCGGGGCTATCGATACCCAGCGCATCCGCCACATCGGGAAACATTCCAGAATCAATGTTCATACAGAAACTTGCTCGATACCTAAGCGATACTTACCGTAGGCAATCTGGCGATGAAACGGGCCCTTGACTCTGACCACCACTCGCGCTGGAATTTGTGTGCGCCCCGCCTGATAAGCTTTTTCTGCACTGGCTGGCTCCCACTGTACTCCTAGGCGGTTTAATGCCTCTTTGGCTGCTTGGTCAAAGCCACCGGGCGCTGCAAGCATTGGTTTGCCTGTAATACGGTTTGGGCGCGCTTTGGCGTATAAGCCTTTACCAATACGCACTAATCGTCCCTGCGACTCCAATTGCCGAAGAACCCGGCCTACTTGGTCATAACCACCCAGTGCAGCGAAATCATCACGTAGAAAAACCATCCGCCGACTTTTGCGAATTTTGTCACGAATGCGTAACTCAAGCGTTTGAGTGGTCATGCAACGCCTCCATAGCTGGACAACGACGATAGTTATTTTATACCTTCAGACTGAGAAATTCAAAAACACGACACGACAACTAAGAAAAAAAATAAATTTATTCAATAAAATCAATTATTTTTTTGCATTTTAAAAAATAAAAACCGCCGCAAACTCGGCACAAAACAGCCTCTATTCTGAGCCGCGCAAAAACAAGGTGCTGATACAAAAGTCTGCGAAAACCCGCATATCGTTGGGCCACCAAGGAAAGAACAGGGCTCGGTGTATCTACTTTTATCGACGTCAGAACGGATATATGATGCTGGCCTACCCCTAGAGCGGGACTCTTTAATGTCTGAGGATTGAAGTGGTTATAGTTTCCCGGACACACAGACGCAGATAATATTATCTGCCCATCAAGGTGTGTGCCATGAGTCAGAAGATCATTGGAGGGTGGCGATATGGCAGCACGTTTAAGTACCGAGCAATTACTGCAGCTGTTGCGGGCGCAATAGCATTTTTTCATTATAGTACTTGGGAGATCCGTATCCCGTATCCTCATCAGTAATCTAGGCACCTTGAGCTTCGAACAGAAAGCAAGGTGCCTTGTGTGGCACTCAACTAGCCAAGATAGTTGTCATCAACAGGTCATCCTAATTGTCGCAAGCACCCAAATGGCCTGAACATTTGGCGAACTAAGCTACTCGGCCCGCGCTAACTCCCGTGCCAGGAACGGAGCGGTTCGGCTGCCAGACTTTCGGGCCACCTGCTGAGGGGAGCCCGCCACCACGATGCTGCCGCCGGCAGCGCCCGCGCCTGGCCCTACGTCGATCACCCAGTCGGCTTGGGCCACCGCACGCATGTCGTGCTCGATCATCACTACGGTATTGCCGGCATCGACCAGGCGCTGCAACTGCACCAGCAGCCGGTCGGCATCCGAGGCGTGCAGCCCGGTGGTCGGCTCGTCGAGCACGTACAGGCTTCGGCCGCGCTGGCTGCGCTGAAGCTCGGTCGCCAGCTTGATGCGCTGCGCCTCGCCACCGGAAAGCTCGGTGGCCGGTTGCCCCAGGCGCAGATAGCCCAGTCCGATGTCGCGCAGCAGTTGCAGGGGCCTTGCCACCGCGTCTTCACCCGCGAAGAATTCGCTGGCCTCGTCCACGGTCATCTGCAGCACCTCGGCGATGTTGCGCCCGTTCCACTGCACCTTCAGCGTGGCCTCGTTGTAGCGCGCGCCATGGCAGGCCGGGCACGGCGCGTACACGCTGGGCATGAACAGCAGTTCCACGCTAACGAAACCCTCGCCCTCGCAAGTCTCGCAGCGCCCCTTGGCGACGTTGAACGAGAACCGTCCGGCATCATAGCGGCGGCGTCGGGCATCGGGCGTGGCGGCGAACAGCTTGCGCACATGGTCGAACAGACCCGTGTAGGTAGCCAGGTTCGACCGCGGCGTGCGCCCGATCGGCTTCTGGTCTACCTGCACCTGGCGCTGTATGGCGTCCACGTCGCCCGCCAGATGGCCGCCGGTCGCTTCGACCACTGCCGGCCCTTCGCTGGTGGCGCTTTCGGCGGCATCGTCTTCAGGCTCGTGGCCCAGGTGCAGCAGCACCAATTCCGGCAGGGCCTGCGCGATGAGGCTGGATTTGCCGGAGCCAGAGATGCCGGTAACGGCTGTCAGCACGCCCAGCGGAATGCGCGCATCCACGCCATGCAGGTTATGGCGGTGGATGCCCTGCAGCTCCAACCAGCCGGTTGCTTCGCGTGCTCGGCTTCCGGGTGCGGGAATTTCGTCGAACAGGTAACGTGCAGTACGCGATTCGGCAATCTTGCGCAGCCCATCCGGCTCGCCGCTGTAGAGCACGCGGCCGCCACGCTCCCCGGCATCCGGCCCGACATCCACGAGCCATTGCGCGCGGCGCATCAGGTCCAGGTCGTGCTCCACCACAAACACCGAGTTGCCCGCGTCGCGCAGCCGGTCGAGTGCATCGTACAGGGCCTGGCTGTCGGAGGGATGCAGGCCCGCCGAGGGTTCGTCGAGTACGTACACGACGCCGAACAGCAGGGAACTTAATTGCGTGGCCAACCGCAAGCGTTGCAACTCGCCGGCCGAAAGCGTCGGCGTGGCCCGGTCCAGCGTCAGGTAGCCCAGGCCTAGCTCGCGCAGTTGGTGCAGGCGCGCCATCACGCCTCCAGCCAGGCGCTGCGCGGCGAGGCGCTTTTCTTCCGACAGCGCGGAGGTATGGCGCACGTCGGGCGATACCGCATGGACCGCATGGCCGGTGGCAGCGCGTTCGGCACGCTCGCGCCGGGTCGCTTCCTTGTCTGTAGCCGCACCCGCTGCATGGGCGCGGAAATCGCCCTGTGCGATGGGTTCGAGCAATGCCGCCAAGTGGTCCAGCGGCATCTGCATAAACGCGCCGATGTCCACCCCAGCGAAGGTGACCGACAGCGCTTCGGGCTTGAGCCTCTTGCCGTGGCAGGTAGGGCACGGTTTGCCCTCCATGAACCGGGATACGCGCTTTCTCATCAGCGCGCTCTGGGTATTGGCAAAGGTGTGCAACACATACCGCCGGGCGCCGGTGAAGGTGCCCATGTAGCTCGGCTCCATCTTGCGTTTGAGCGCGGTGCGGGTTTCGGCAGGCGTGAAACCGGCGTACACCGGCACCGTTGGTGTTTCCTCGGTGAACAGAATCCAGTCGCGATCCTTTTTTGGCAGGTCCTTCCACGGCCGGTCAACGTCATAGCCCATGCTGACCAGGATGTTGCGCAGGTTCTGGCCCTGCCAGGCGGGTGGCCAGGAAGCAATCGCCCGCTCACGGATGCTCAGGGAGGGGTCGGGCACCATGTTCGCCTCGGTCACCTCGTACACATGACCCAAGCCGTGGCAGGTCGGGCACGCCCCCTGCGGCGTGTTCGGCGAAAAATCCTCGGCGTAGAGCATCGGCTGGTTGGCGGGATAGGCGCCGGCGCGCGAATACATCATCCGCACCAGGCTGGACAGGGTGGTCACACTGCCCACGGAGGAACGCGCATTGCTGGACCCCCGCTGCTGCTGCAGCGCCACCGCTGGTGGCAGGCCGTCGATCGCATCTACGTCCGGCACGCCCGCCTGGTCGATCAGGCGCCGTGCATAGGGGGCCACCGACTCAAAGTAGCGTCGCTGCGCCTCGGCATAGATGGTGCCGAAGGCCAGCGAGGACTTCCCGGAGCCGGAGACACCCGAGAACACCACCAGCGCATTCCGCGGGATAGAGACGTCCACCTCTTTGAGGTTGTTCTCACGCGCGCCACGCACCTGCACGAGGCCGCTGGCCGCAGCGGTACAAGAGGATTCACCGAAAGAATTGCTTGGCATGTTGTTCTCCTCTGTTCAAACGGACGACGCAGCTATCGCGCGCCAGGACGGCAGCTCGTCAGGAAGGTTTCTCTTCCGCCGCCGTGTCGCTGTGGGCGTGTCTTATCCTGCGGACGATCCACCAGATCGTCAGCATCACCGCAGGTACCAGAACCGCCATCACCTGCGCCACGCTGTCGTGAACGAGCGGAATGCCCTTGAGCAGGTAGCCGAGAAGACTCACGACGTAATAAGAAATTGCCGCGACCGACAGGCCTTCGACGGTTTGCTGAAGGCGCAATTGCAACTTGGCCCGGTTGTTCATCGAAGCCAGCAGATCGCGGTTCTGGCGTTCAAGTTCGACGTCGATCCACGAACGCAGCAACGCGATGGCTCGGGTCAGTTTGTCGGAGAGCTTGGCCTGGCGCTCCTTTACGGATTGGCACTCCCGCATGGCTGGAGCGATGCGACGCTGCAGGAAATCCGCCCAGGTGCTGTATCCGGATACGGCCACTTCTGAAAGCGCAGCCAGCCTTTCCTCGACGATCTCGTAGTAGGCACGGCTGGCGCCGAAGCGATAGAGATTTGCCGCGACGCCAGCTTCCAGTTCGGCGGCCAGACCTGTCAATTCGGAAAGCAGCACGTCGCTATCGCGGCGTTCTACCAAATTCGTACACATCTCGTCAGTGATCGCAGCAAGGCGCGACTCCATGTGTCGCAGCTCCGACGTCATCGATCGCGTCAACGGCAGAGACAGCAACGCCAAGGTACGGTACGTCTCGATCTCCAATAGACGTTGAGCCAGCGCACCTGCCCGCGCCGGGGTCAAATCACGAGCAAGGATGAGGATCTGCGTCAGGCCATCCTCATCCTGTCGGAAGTCGGTCAAGATGGCGGCAGAGCCGTTCTCTACCAACGAGTAGCACAGGCTGGCAGGATCGAAGCGATCAGCCTCCTTCTCCGTTTCTGGTATCCACGGAAGAAGTCTCAAGCGGATGCCGGATATGACCGGGCCCGGAGGAACAAATCCATGTTTGAAGGGATTTTCTCCGCAAGGCTCTCCCGTCTTGGAATCCAGCGAAGCGCACCAGAGATATGTAGAGAACTCGGTGTACTTTTCACAGTGAAGGTCTCCCTCATCCCATGTCATGCCGTGTAGCGGCGTAGCGTGGTCGGGCTCGGCAACGCCGAAGCGATGAGACAACTCGCTCATCGCCATCTGATCCCTGGTCTGGTCACCTTCGGTCATGAAAGCGAGCTGCAATATACCGCGGGGGGCCTCAAGCAACAGATGCGGGCGCGCATGCACTTCACCCACGGCTGCAGCACGATCGGCATAAGCCGGCATGCCGTACACGGTGGCGGTTGGGGTGGGTTGTACGGTCGTCGTATTGATATTGGCCGGCTCTTTCATAACGACCTCATTTCTCATTGGTTGAAAAGCACGCTTCAAAACAAATGCCCGCAGCCATGCGTTTCACACATGGCTGCGGGCCGATCTTCATGAGCATGCACCGCGTTACGCAGTCCGTCTAACAGGCTCGCCGTATAATAGAGGCTTGTGCTGACCCTGTCAGAACGCTCTCAGCTTCCTTGCTTTCAGACGAAGGTGTACGAGCAGACCTTGTTGCCCGCCGGATCACGCAGGTAGGCAGCATAGGCACCCGGCAGGTGACCACGTGCGCCAGGTTGGCCCTCGTCAGTGCCGCCTGCGGCAAGGCCGGCGGCGTGGAAGGCATCCACTTCAGCGGGAGTGGCGGCCGCAAAGCCGATCGTCACGCCGTTGCTGGAAGGCGCTTCACCATTGCCCGGGCGGGCGATGATGAAAGCCGGCTTTTCGCGACCGAAAAGTACCCATCCGTTGTTGAAAGGACCGAGGTTCTTGATGCCAAGAGCACCCAGAGCGGCGTCGTAGAACGCGACCGACTTCTGAAGGTCGGCAGCGCCGATAAAGATGTGCGAAAAGATGCCATCGCCAGAAATGACAGGAGTGGACATGATTAATTTCCTTGGTGGTTGGCGTTGAATGGGTAGTGGGCGATCAGTAGTGGATCACCGTGCGAATCGACTTGCCTTCATGCATCAGGTCGAAGGCCTTGTTGATGTCGTCGAGGCCCATGGTGTGGGTGACGAACGGGGCGAGATCGATCTCGCCTTTCATTGCGTCCTCCACCATGCCGGGAAGTTGAGTGCGGCCCTTGACCCCGCCGAAAGCCGAGCCCTTCCAGGTGCGACCGGTGATCAACTGGAACGGGCGCGTCGAAATTTCCTTGCCTGCACCAGCCACGCCGATGACGATCGACTGGCCCCAGCCACGATGTGCTGCTTCCAGTGCCGAGCGCATCACGTTGACGTTGCCGATGCACTCGAAGGTGTGATCGACACCCCAACCGGTCATCTCGATGAGAACCTCGTGAATCGGCTTGTCGAAGTCCTTCGGGTTGAGGCATTCGGTCGCGCCGAAGGTACGAGCCAGCTCGAACTTCGCTGGATTGGTGTCGATGGCGATGATGCGACCTGCCTTGGCCTGGCGTGCCCCCTGAATCGCAGCGAGCCCGATACCGCCGAGGCCGAAGATGGCCACAGAGTCACCCGGCTGAACCTTGGCCGTGTTGTGAACAGCGCCGATGCCGGTGGTCACACCGCAACCCAGCAGGCAAACATGCTCGGGATTGGCGTCCGGGTTGATCTTGGCCAGCGAGACCTCGGCCACCACGGTGTATTCGGAGAAGGTCGAGCAGCCCATGTAGTGGTATATCGGCTGGCCGTTGTAGCTGAAGCGGGTAGTGCCATCGGGCATCACGCCCTTGCCTTGGGTGGCGCGCACCGCCACGCACAGGTTGGTCTTGCCGCTCTTGCAGAACAGGCACTCACCGCACTCGGCGGTGTACAGCGGGATCACGTGGTCACCCGGCTTGACCGAGGTCACGCCCTCGCCGACCTCGACCACGATGCCGGCCCCCTCATGGCCCAGCACCGCCGGGAACACGCCTTCCGGGTCCTCGCCCGACAGGGTGAAGGCGTCGGTATGGCAAACGCCGGTATTCGTGATCCTGACAAGCACCTCGCCCTTGCGCGGCGGCTCGACGTCGATCTCGACGATTTCCAGTGGCTTTCCAGGCCCGAAGGCAACTGCTGCACGTGATTTCATGATGTCGCTTCCTTTACTAGCTAACTAAGTTTTCCCTCACCGAGGGTACCCTGGCGCCTCTACCGCAGGTAGGAGCGGACGATGGAGATGGTCTCGTCAATGGACTTGTTCTGCGAATCGCTCCTGATTTCGCTACTGGGAAACTCTTCCCTTAGATAGCTCTCCAGAACCGTTGCCATCAATCCGTTGACAGCTCCACGAACAGCCGCAAGCTGCTGAAGAATTGCAGGGCATTCAGCACCTGCATCGAGCGCTTGCTTCTTTTCTTCCGGGCCATGTGGCACTCACCGCTTTTCACTCCAGATAAGCGGGGCCTGACGCCGAAGAGACAGGCCCTCAACTCATTAGAATTCCTGCACGGTTGGGCGCAGAACGATCTCGTTAATATCCACGTCAGCAGGCTGCTCAATTGCGAAGGCGATAGCTCGCGCGACGGATTCGGCGGGAATTGCATGCTTGTAGAAATCCACCACGAAATCGCGGCTCTGTTGGTGGGTGCTGCCGAATTTCAGTTCGGAGTCCACGGCGCCCGGCTCGATAGTCGTGGTGCGGATGCTGCCACCGACTTCGTGACGCAGTCCTTCGGAGATAGCCCGCACAGCAAACTTGGTGCCACTGTACACGGTGCCACCCGGGCTGAACACCTTCACGCCTGCAACCGATGCGATGTTGATGAAGTGACCACTGTTTTGTTTCTGGAAGACTGGCAATGCAGCCGCGACTCCGTACAGCAGACCCTTGATGTTAATATCGATCATGCGATCCCACTCGTCAGTGCGAGTATCGCTGAGCGGTGCAATCGCCATCAGTCCGGCATTGTTGATCAGTACATCAATGCGACCGTAGGTGTCCACGGCACCTTGAATGAGTGTTTTGACCTCTTCCTGAGAGGTGACATCGGTCTGATACGCGATTGCCTGACCACCTGCATTGGTCAGCTCAGCCACCAATGCGTCGAGTTTATCTTTGCGGCGTGCAGCCAGCACTACGCGAGCGCCAAGCGCAGCAAGGTGGCGTGCAGTCGCCTCACCCAGGCCGCTGCTGGCACCGGTGATAACGACAACTTTTCCAGAAATGTTATTGCTCATGCTGAGAACCTCATCGGCGGGTTTATACTTCGCCATGGTTGGTTAACCTGGCAGTGCGCAAACTTTAGACCCATGGTTGATCTCAATAAATGGAAATGATTGGATTATGCTATTCCTGAAAATGGAATAAATGGGGGCAACATGCTTAACCGCATGGAGATGGTCAGGATTTTTTGCACAGCAGCAGAGGCAGGTAGCTTCCGCGAAGCAGCAACTCGATTAGGCATCTCCCCACAAGGGGTGACTCGAGCCATTCAAGCCCTGGAAACTGAGCTTGGCGAATCACTGTTCCACCGCAATACCCGCCAGGTGAACATCACTGCTTTCGGTCAGGATTACGCCAAAGATGCCAGGTCAGCTCTGGATCATTTCGATACGCTATTCCGTTCGCACAGGACGAAGCCTGAGCTGTCAGGTAGGGTGGGAATTACGGCGCCACATGCTATTGGCAGGCGCTTCCTGATACCGTTTCTTCAGCCCCTGGCCGCTGCACATCCTGACCTGCAATTCGATCTCCGCTTGGAAGATCAGATGACTGATGCCGTTGAAGCGCATATCGATATTGGTATCCGGGTGGGGGTTATCCGCGACCGGCGCTACGTTGCACGAGCCTTGGCTCCCGTGCCGTTTTACGTTGTCGCGTGCCCGTCTCTCATAGGCCAAAAGACACCACCTGAATCTTTGGATGCCTTGGCTAAGCTGCCACTTTCAGTCCTGATCGACCGGAAAAATGGCCGCCCTTGGCCTTGGCTATTTGCCGACGGGCAAACGTTCACGCCCAGGCAGCCAGCGCTTATCTGTGATGATCCAGATACGGAATTGGAAGCCATCCTGGCAGGCATGTGTTTTGGCCAAATTCCTGCCTATCTGGCTGAGCCTCATCTGCGGTCAGGAAAGCTGGTTGCTGTTTTGGCTGATCTCGCTCCAGCGCCATGGGATCTGTTCATATACCGCCCGCAGCAGGGTCCTGTATCGAAGCGGGTGCGATTGGTGTACGACCACCTTAAGCAGGCTTTCTCAAACCCCAGGCTATTTCCCCAGGGCCTGGGGGAATAGCCAGAGACTCATAGACAACCCTGGTGCGAAGCACGGCGCGTTCCCAGCTGATCCAGAAGTGAGCTGCAAGGGCGTGAAAATATGCATACGTGCCGGAAATAATAGCGACATATTGACATATATAGATATTGCGAATAGTATTGACTCGTAACCCGCACTAGAAACCTCAGGTGGTACCCCCATGAAAGATTCCAGCGATACCTACCATGAGACCTCAGCCCATGCCCCTTTGGTGGCGATAAGAAATCTGGCCCAGGACGGGAAACTCACAAGTCAATGCTGGAAGCCTACAGCCAGAAGAAGAATATCTACGTCAGCCTCAACGAAGCACCGCTAGGCTCTTCAGAGCTCGTTGATCCATGTTTTTCGACCTACGACATCGAATATTTTAGATATGCAGGTAAGCAAATGACACACTCAGAACTTTTTAAAACCACTCAGCTGGGCCCATACACCCTCAAGAACCGTATCGTTCTGCCGCCACTGACGCGTTCGCGCAGCTCCCAACCCGGCAATATTGCGAACGACCTGATGGCCACCTATTACCGTCAGCGCAGCGGTGCTGGCTTCATGGTGACCGAGGGCACACAGATCGAACCCCGAGGACAGGGTTATGCCTGGACACCCGGCATTCATAGCCCGGAACAGATACAAGGCTGGCGTAAGGTCACCGACGCTGTTCACGCCGAAGGGGGGGTGATCTTTGCTCAACTTTGGCATGTGGGCCGCGTGTCGCACACATCGCTGCAACCCGGTGGTGAAGCGCCCGTCGCGCCATCAGCCATCCGCGCGGACAACGTCAAAGTGTTCATCGAAACTGGCCCCGGCACGGGCACACTGGCCGACCCATCGACGCCACGAGCCCTGTCCACCGAGGAGGTAAAGGAACTGGTTGAGCTCTACGCCCAAGCAGCCCGAAATGCGCTGGAAGCAGGTTTTGACGGGGTGGAGCTTCACTGCGCGAACGGGTACCTGGTAAACCAGTTCATTTCGGCCCATACCAACCAGCGTGATGATGAATATGGCGGCTCGCTGCAGAATCGTCTTCGCTTCCTGCGCGAAATCACTCTCGCTGTTGCTGGTGTGGTCGGCAAGGAGCGCGTTGGCGTTCGCTTCGCTCCGCTGTTCGCGACCACAGACGAAGACCGCGTTTACCTTGGCCTGGTCGAAGAAGATCCTCACCAAACCTACATCGAGGCAGTGAAGATCCTCGAGGAAGTGGGCATTGCCTACCTGTCGCTCGCTGAAGCCGATTGGGAAAACGCACCCGAGCTGCCTGAGACGTTCCGGGAAGCTGTTCGTCAGACCTTCAGCGGCAAGATTATCTGTGCCGGCAAGTACACCGCTGAACGAGCAAGTCGCGTGATAAAAGCTGGCTGGGCCGACCTGATCGCTTTTGGTCGCCCCTTCATTGCGAACCCCGACCTGCCCGCGCGTATCGCCAACAACTGGCCGCTTAACCCACTTGATCCAAGCAGCATGTACGGCGGTACCGATAAGGGCTACACCGACTACCCGACTTACAAAGCCTAAGCGCTCAGAGCCACGCCCCATAACTCAGGGGCGTGGCTCAGCGTTTGCTGACCGAGGAAGTTAAGCATGTACCAACCGAGCACGACTCCCTACCAAGAGCATAGGGGATTCAAACGGACCTTCAGGCAGGGTCATCTAAGCCTTGGGCTGTTCTTTCCTCTGGAGGCTTTCGAGGGTGACACACCGCGCATGCTGGATCAGGTCGCGCTGGCCAAACGTGCAGAGGCACTAGGTGTTTCGGCGCTCTGGTTTCGCGACGTCCCGCTCAGGGACCCAAGCTTCGGTGATGTCGGCCAGGTTTTCGACCCTTGGGTGTATCTGGGCTACATGGCAGCCCATACAACAAAAATCGCACTAGGCACCGCCTCCATCGCCCTTACTTTGCGTAATCCCTTGCACACGGCAAAGGCCGCAGCGAGCATCGATCAGTTGAGCGGAGGTCGTTTGCTCCTGGGAGTAGCCTCTGGCGATCGTCCCGTGGAGTTTCCCGCATTCAGCGTTGATCCAGAAAAGCGTGGCGAGACCTTTCAAGAAAACCTCAATGTGATACGCCAAGCCCATCGAACACACTTCGAGCCCATTCGCTGGAGTCACGGCGAGTTACTGGGGGCCGATCTCGTTCCCAAGCCTACGACTCGGGAAATACCGCTATTCGTAACCGGACATAGCCGCCAGTCGCTCGATTGGATCGCGCGTGAAAGCCATGGATGGATCAACTATCCACGTCCGCCAAAAATACAGCGACTCATCGTGGAAGATTGGCGACAGGAAACGGCTAAACAATGTGGCACTATCTACAAGCCGTTCTTGCAATCGCTGTATATCGACCTGGACGAAAACCCATCCACGCCGCCCTCTCCTATCCATCTAGGATTCCGACTGGGACGTAACCACCTTCTGGCCTTGCTGGATACACTTCAGGAAATCGGTGTAGATCACGTCATCCTGAACCTCAAGTATGGTAAACGTCCCGCAGCAGAGGTTATCGAGGAGCTTGGCAAGCATATCGTCCCTAAATTCGGCGGCGCGCAGGTGCCCGATAGTCCTACCTGACAGGACACTAGGATTTCAGTCCAAGCCAGCCCATCACTGCGAAGGGCAGGCGCGGAGATCATGGCGAAGCCTTACAATTTGACGCGTGAATCAGGAAGATATCCAGATATCGAAAGAATAGGTATAAAAATTCATGACTATTGACGTCAACGAAGCCCTGAAAGCATTGGCGAACCCGATGCGCTTTACTATCCTTAATTGGCTCAAGGAGCCCAGGACAGCCTTTCCCGGGCAGGAGGTCGACCCAGAAACGGTAGGCGTGTGCGTCAGTATCATCCAAGAGCGCACGGGCCTCTCGCAGTCAACGACATCGCTTTATCTCGCCGCTCTACAGCGCGCGCAATTGGTGACATCGCAGCGGATCGGCCCCTGGACCTACTACAAACGCCACGATGAGAATATCGACGCCTTCTTAAAGGCGCTGCAAGAAAGAATCTAGGTATGCAGACCCAGGAAGTCATGGTGCATTCTTCAGCCCTCATCAGGAGGATGCGCCATGGCTACAGGTCTTCATACTTTGACAGCCGCCAAGTAATACGCCGTCGTAGGCCATTATTTAGCGCCAACTAATGACTAAATTTTTGTTACCTTTCGAGTGCCCGGATACTTTCCGGATGTACGTCGAGGCCCATTGATAAACGAGGTATCTATATGGCACGCATTGTCAGAATTCATGAATACGGTGACGCCAGCGTTTTGAAGCTGGAGGATCTGGAAGTATCGGCACCAGCAGCAAACGAGGTGCAGATTAGTGTTAAAGCTATTGGCTTGAACCGAGCCGAAGTGATGTTCCGCAATCACGCATACCTACAAGAAGCGGAGTTCCCCAGCCGCTTAGGCTACGAGGCCGCAGGCATCGTAACGGCAGTTGGGAGCGACGTAACCGAGATCACTATTGGTGACTCGGTCGCTCTGATCCCACCTTTGGATATTGCTCGCTGGGGCACCTACGGCGAGTTGGCCAATGTACCAGCCCACCTGGTGGTAAAGAGCCCTGAGAACTTGTCCTTTGAAGAGGCTGCGGCGTCTTGGATGCAGTACGTCACCGCCTGGGGAGCATTGATTGAACAGGCGAAGCTACGGCAGGGCGATTTTGTCATCGTTACCGCCGCGTCAAGCAGTGTTGGCTTGGCCGCCTTCCAAATAGCTCGAATGGTCGGCGCCACATCGATTGCGATCACTCGAACTCACGCGAAGAAGCAAGCCCTGCTTGATGCAGGCGCTGCGCATGTCATCGTCAGCGATGAAGAGGATATCGTCGAGCGTGTTATGACGATAACTGCCGGTCAAGGCGCTCGCGTTGTATTTGATCCTGTAGGCGGGCCGTCCTTCGAACCTCTCACGCAGAGCATGGCGCGGGGCGGAATTTTGCTGGTGTACGGCGCACTCAGCTCTGAACCGACACCATTTCCACTGTTTACCGTGCTGGGCAAAAGCCTGACTTTGAAGGGTTATCTCTACGCAGAGATTGTGGCCGACCCTGAAGCCCTGGAGAGAGCGAAGGCTTTTATTCTGCAAGGGTTGAAGTCCGGCGCGTTGCGCCCGATCATCGCAAAGACATTCGCACTTAGCGACATCCAGGATGCCCATCGTTTCCTTGAAGCCAATCAGCAGATCGGCAAGATCGTGGTAACTGTCTGACCAGCAATTATGGGGCTGAGTGAAATCCTTCGGGCCCGACTCAAGCCAGCCCTGATGACCGCTATTGGCCGACTCTGTTGAAAAAGTAGCTGCTCCCCCATGCTGTCGGCAGAATTGCTCTGTCAGCTAGCGCGGGGACGGTGAGCCGCCGCATCGTCAGGGCACAGCGTTGCTCAATCATTGATTTGCTCAACTACGGCATTGCCAGCAAAACTTTGTCCAGGGTCAAACTGGAGCTTGCGCGCCGTGGCGGGCAGTAGTTTTGTCAGTTTGTCCAAATGCGCCGTTTGGCCTGCGTCAGTTTCGCGGCGGTCTCCAGCCGTACATATACCAAACGCCTCTGGTCATCCGCCGCGTCGCAACTCCCTGACACCCCGGCCCAGCTTGCGGCGCAGCAGGGCCCGCAGGGTCGCCCCATCCGAATACCCGACCTGTGTGGCGACCTGGTCGACGCTGGCGTTTCCGGTGCGCAAGAGATGGACGGCATGCTCCACGCGCAGGTCCTGGAAATACGACAGTGGTGTCTTGCCCAAAACGCTTTGCAGCCGCCGCGCCAAGGTGCGCTCGCTTGTGCCCGCGGCGCTGGCCGCCTCCGCCAGCGAGAACCCCTGCGCGAGCCGACGTCTGGCCCAGCTCTCGAAGCGCTCCACCATTGGGTCGGCATGCGCAAGGTGGTCGGGAATCACGAACTCGGCTTGCGAACTGCGTGCCTCGACCAGCAGATAGCGTGCCACCAGGGCCGCCAGCGCCGGACTGCGCCCCCGGATGATGTGCAAGGCCAAGTCAACGTGGGCCAAAGCGGCACCCGCGGTAGTGAAGCGTGTCGAGTTCACGATCATGCGTGACTCGTCCAACGTGACGTTCGGATAGCGCTGCCGAAACATCGGCCCCAGCCACCATGACGTCGTCGCACGATGCCCATCAAGCAGGCCACTCTCTGCAAGTAAGAAACTACCGGAGCAGGCGGCACCAAGGTGCGCGCCAGCGGTGGACCACAGCTGTAGCGCGGCGACCGCATCGGGCACGTCGGGGCGTGTGAGCCGAGCCGAGAGCGTGTCAGGCATCTTGTCACCAAACGCGGGCACGAGCACGACGTCTGGTTCCGGCACACCACGCGCAGTGACCACGGGGACCGTCAAGCCCTGCGCCGTTAGGATGCGACGCCGCACGCCCACCAGCGTGAGCTCTATGTGCGCGGGAGCCTGTGGCAGCGAGCTCGACATCGCATTGGCCAAGCCCACTGTGTCAGTGAGCGCCGCAAGCCCCAGATCAAACACGCCATCACAAACAAGGATATGAAGTTTCATGGCAATAATGATATTAAAGTTGTCATTTTTGTCTATATAAATGGTTGTCATGAAGACTTAGACTGCAGGCTCGTCGATGCTTTCACCTAAACCATTTACCCAAAGGATTACAATATGACCAAGCTCGCCCTGTTTGTTCGCCTCGAAGCCAAACCCGGCCAGGAGGCTGCGCTTGCCGACTTCCTGGCCAGCGCACTGCCGCTCGCCAACGCCGAATCCGGCACCACTGCCTGGTTTGCATTGAAGTTTGGCCCTTCGACGTTCGGTGTGTTCGATGCCTTTGCCGATGAGGCAGGTCGCCAGGCACATCTGAACGGCCAGATCGCCGCGGCCTTGATGGCCAACGCCGCGACCTTGCTCAGTTCTCCGCCCAATATCGAGAAGGTCGAACTGCTTGCAGCCAAACTGCCTGCATGACAACCCGGCCTTGACTCAATCAGGTCACGCTGCGTAGGGCCACACGGCCCTACGCAGCCCCCCTCGATTGCCGGGGGGATGTTCGGCGACAATTAGGATGACCAGTTGACGACAATTCTCTTGGCCGGTTGGGTGTCTCAATAGGTACCTTGTTTTCTGTTCGGAGTTCAAGGTGCCAAGAATATTAAACGCGCATACATTATTCATATCATAATTAATGGCTTTTACATGATCTAGCCTTACAACTAAATCTTCTGCACGCAGATGAGTATACCGCCTCAACATCTGCATAGATTTATGACCACTAATAGCTGCAACTTCCTGATCGGATAGACCTGCCTCTACTAATCGACTGACCGCCTCGTGTCTTAAGTCATGGAAGCGAAAGTCATCGAGCTCTGCCTTCTTCTTGGCCTGATTCCAAACCTTCGTATAAACGTAAGGGCCCCGCTTGCCTGCTTTGCCTGGCTCACCGAAAAATACAAGGTTGCAGTCAAGTGGGCGCACCGGGTTATTCAGGGCCTGCTTGAATACCTCTGTCGCGGCTTGGGTTAGCGGCACAAGGCGGGCTTCGTTGTTTTTAGTGTCAGTAAGGCGCACCAGGCGGCGTTTAACGTCTACCTGACTGCGAGTAAGGGTTAGAATCTCCGACGAGCGCATACCCGTCTCTAGGGCGATTCTGGCGATCCAAGCAAGCATAGGGTTACTGTGCTGACGTAACACGGCGAAGAGACGCCTCTCCTCATCGGAATCAAGACGTCTACTCCGGCCCTCCCCTGGGCTAGGCTTGCGTATATTCTGAACAGGGTTATAGGTTAGGCCGAGCCCCCACTCTTGAATAGACACTGTAAAGAGATGCCCAAGTAGAGCAAGCTCTAAGCGCACGGTATTAGGGCTGATGAGCACCCCTCGGCGCCCCAAGGTGTTTAAACGCTTATCACGGTAGTTGGCGACTAGTTCGGACGTAAGAGCTGCTAGAGAGTATTTACCCAAATGTTCGATCAGCGTATTGGCTTTGAGGCGTTCGCTTTTCTGGCTGCTGGGTTTCTTGGTAGGGGTTATATCAGCTAAGTAGCGCTTTAGCGCTGCTTCAAGCGTCATTCGTTCTGAGGCACTACGCTGGATATAAAGGCCGCGAACCATTTCGTCTTCAGTGCGACGTGCCCAATCTTGGGCGTCACGTTTGGTGCGGAAGGTCTTTGCGATGGTGGGCCAACCCGACTTGCGGATGACGGCTTTCCAGGTTGCAGAAGGAGTCTTGACAATGGTGGCCACAAAAATCTCCAGGGTCTGAAAGATCGGCACTGTACCGAAACTGTACCCTTGGACTAGGGGACTCACCAGAGAAAACTGCTAAGCTACTGATTTTAATGGTGGGCCCAGTAGGACTTGAACCTACGACCAAGGGATTAAGAGTGCAACCAAACAAACTTTGGGATCGCGCCTGCAATGCGTAAACCAAGCATTATCAACGCCTTACCGTTTTCCATGAATTACATTACTCACACGGCTTTCACCCCGTTAACAGCCAGATGGCAACCAAGCGGCAACCAGGCGGCAACCAGTATGGTGTCAAGATAATGCCATTTTTTATATTCGTTTTGCTTCTCCCTCAGGCCTAAGATAAGCTAACTTTTCAGCAGATCTATAGGAAAGCGTCTGCCATTCCTGTAATCATGTAAATCCATAGAAAATTCAATAATTTACAACGGTGACTCAAGCTGCTGGAATCCTTTTAGGAGAAGCCAAAGTATTAAAAACAGCGCTTCTTACAAACGCTTAACGTGCTCAAAAGGTTTTGCTATAAAAGTAGTGCTCGTTGTATGAAATTTTCTTATAAAAACGTTTCTCATAGATGAGCATTACGGAGATGAATGAATGAGTGGAGGCAATTCTTTTGATGCATCTTCTTCGGCATTAGGGTACATATACCAGGTTAGATATGCACTTCTGCTTGCTTTGCAAAAAATTGACACTGTGGACGATCCAGACGACTGTCTCGTATCCATTGAGAAAATTGACGACATATCTTTCCACACTGAAGGATCTCCCGACGAGCTGCTGCAATCAAAATACCACGCCAAACGCGGGAATCTTTCAGATAGAAGCCCTGATATATGGAAAACTATCCGTGTATGGTCTGAGTACCTCGCTTCCTTGCCCGCCACAGAAGACGTTACGTTTACGCTAGTAACAACAGAAACTGTGACTGCGGGCAGCCTAGCCTGGATTTCTCATAG
>NZ_DFBS01000013.1 GCF_002366715.1 Halomonas sp. UBA3074
GGTTGGGACAACGGACAGCCGCTGGTACAGGCATTTCCACCGCTTGGAGAAGAAGAGCATAGTATGGCGGCACTCTCAGAGACCGTGACACGCCTCAACCAATACAATGTCGATAACGTAAACGTCGATTACGAGCAGCTCAGCGACGTCCTGTCATTCTCCAGCGGGCTTATAACCCTCCTACATCCTAACCCGGAACAGGAGCCACAGCGTCACAGCCCCGAAGAGAAGGCTATCGAGGGCATTTATGAAGAACTGGTTTTGACGTCATCTCAACGATCATGACATTCACACAAAAAGCCCATTGAGCGCTGACATGCAGGTTGGGGAAGGCAGCCCCCTGCTAATAAGATGGGGAGACTCATTTCAACTTGTGCTTTTCGTAAGGTGCATTTTCCAGATTAGGCGTTCCGTCTCACTCAGCTATGATGCCGTCCTTCTAAACCTTAAATTGACACGATGATTGAGCATGTTTCATTCAAAAATTAGCTGGTCACTGTCCAGAGAGGCCCATACGTTCAAGCACACTAAGCCTAAGAAGGAAAATGTTCCCTGCGAAGCTTCTGTGATGAATGCAGTAAAGTAGGCATTACTCGTGGTGATTTAACCTAATAGGCATCTATTAATTTGTCAGCCTTAATGTGTCACGAAGGCCATCGTATATAGTGGTTATCAATGACAAATATGTGCCGATGCACATTTTTGAGATGATGGTGGGAATGGCTATGAGGTTCCGGCCCCTCCCACCCTTCATGCTCGTGTTGATGGTGTTCATCGTGATAGTGAAGATGGCTATGACGTATAGGCGAGTGCTCGTGCGCAATCTCTCTTGTATCTCGACGATGCCAAGCAAGCATCGCAAGCCCTGTCGCCGTTAAAGCTACTGTCCCGTGCAAAGCGAACGTTCCCGTCAGCCCCAGTTTTACCCCCAGCCAGCCTGCCAACAGATAGGTGATCAACCAGCAACAGTGGGACAATGAGAATTGGGCAGCAAATAGCACTGGGCGATCCTCAGGCTGGCAAGAACGCTTGAGCAAGCGCCCTGCAGGGGGCATGACCATCGAAGCGCCTGCACCTAGTAGCAACCATAGCCCGACAAGTCCCGCAAACGATGTGCCTCAAGTAGAGACCGAACGCCATGATAATGCCACCAAGCATCATGACTGGTCGTTCAGGCAATCGATCCAGTACCTTGGGTAGCAGTAAGGCCACCAGCATGGAGCCCCCGCCTGCAGCCGCAAATGCCAAAGCTACTTCTTTCTCGCCAAGCCCCAACATAGAGCGAACAAGCACTACCGTATTGACGATCTGCATCGCTCCGGCGGCTGAGACCGCAAAGTTCAACGCCAACAGACCCCGCAGACGAGGTGTTTTAAGATAAATCCGTATGCCGTGAGAAACGCGACGCTAAACGCCGGAAATTTCTTCTAGTGATAGTGACTCAGGCAACATCACCGATATAACCAGGGAGGCAGAGATCATGAACGCCAGGGCGTTGAGTACAAACAGGACATCAAAACTCATCACCATCAGCGATGCTGCTGCCACCATCGGGCTAAGAAGGTTCTCTAAGTCGTAGGCAAGGCGTGACAGGGATAATGCTCGCGTGTATTGCTCCTCGTTTTCTAGGATGTCCGGTATTGTCGCCTGGAAAACGGGTGTGAAGCCTGCTGAGCAAGCATTGAGTAGAAAGATCAGCACATAGATTTGCCACACTTCTGTAACGAAAGGCAGTGCGCAAACCACGGATGCTCGCAGCAAGTCGAGGCTAACCAACAACGTGTGTCGAGGTAGGCGTGAGGCGTAAGCACCACCAGTGGAGCAATGCCCACGTAGGCGACCATCTTAATCGCCAGCGCTGTGCCTAGTACGACACCCGCCTGCCCCTCAGTAAAATCATGAACCAGTAACGCTAGGGCAACGGTGGTCAGACCGGTGCCAATCATTGCAATGACCTGAGCGAAAAAGAGATGGCGATAGACGCGATGGGCGAGTACATCGAGCATAGAGCGTTCCTCAAGCAAGTGAGGGGGGGCTTGGATGTATTTACAGGTAGCGGGCAATGGCCTTGAACTCTTCAGCCCGCGCCCGCTGCGTTTGATCCTGAGAGCCCAAGGCATTCTCTAGACAGTGATCGATATGATCTAAAACCAAGGCACGTTTGGCCTGTTGAATAGCTTTCTCAACCGCATGAAGCTGCTGGGCAATTTCCAGACAGTGGCGACCACCCTCTATCATCTGCGTCACGCTCGAAAGGTGCCCCCGAGCCCGGTTTAAGCGCTTGATGATATCGGGATGTGACTGGTGTGTATGTATTGTCATTTCTTTCCCTTATTTTATTCCTATCCCCCTGGAGGGGATGTTAATCTATTGCCGCTACGCGGCGCTACAGCGTAAGCAAACTGTTATTTACATTTTTACCGTCAATTTTTGTCCTGGGCGCTTTAAATGCCCAATCGGCTGCGCCACCGTCTTCGCTATCTGACCCTGCTATTGCTGTTTTTGCCTAGCCTACTTCTTACCAGTGTGGGCGAAGCGAGTGCACATGGCGCAATGAGCATGGTTGGCGTTGAGTCATCTCACCATGAGAGTGTGCAGAATGGCCATGGGCATACCCATGGCCACATGCATGAAGACGGTCGCCAACTCCCTCATGAGAGCGGCAGTCACTTCCACGAACAAGCGGACCGGTTGGGGGCGAGCATTGCCATCGCACTCAACGTCCGTCATGCCCTGCGGCTAGGCGAACGACGCGCTTTTCCCCTGCGTCGAGTCTACCGCTTGGAGCGGCCTCCACGGCCAGTCGTCGCTTGATGACTGGGGCCATCCATCGGATGGCCAAGACTAACGACAGACCCGTGGAGGTTGCATGTTTCCATCCCAAGTAAGGGGTGTGCTCGGCTTGCCTATGATGAACCGACGCCACGCCTTAGCCTTTCTAACCCTGCTGTTAATGCTACTGGGCGCCAGTGGCGAGGCGCTTGCTCACGCGGTGGCTGAAGGTGACAAGGGCTATATCCAGGAGATCTATGGCGTTCATCTGCTCTCGTTTATGTATCTCGGTGCCAAGCACATGGTGACGGGGTATGACCACATCCTGTTTTTGTTAGGGATCATCTTTTTCCTCTACCGAATGCAGCATATCGCCATTTACGTCAGCCTCTTTGCCATCGGTCACTCGGCAACCATGCTGTTAGGGGTGTACTTCAATATCGGCATCAATAGCTATCTGATCGACGCCATCATCGGACTCTCCGTTGTTTATAAGGCGCTCGATAACATCGGTGCGTATCAGCGTTGGTTCGGCTTTCAGCCCAACACTAAGGTAGCCACGTTGGTTTTTGGTCTGTTTCATGGCTTTGGCCTGTCGAGCAAGATCATTGAATACGATATCTCGCCCGATGGTCTCGTCCCTAACCTCCTGGCATTCAACGTAGGCGTAGAGATCGGCCAGCTACTGGCATTGAGCGCCATTCTCATTGTGATGGGCTTCTGGCGACGTACTACTGGCTTCTTACGCCACGCGTATACCGCCAACGTCGCCATGATGTGTGCTGGTTTTATGCTGGTGGGTTATCAACTGACCGGCTATTTCATTGCTTAATTAAGGGGAGTCCCCGATGTATAACACTGATCTTCCAACCCGTGCCGAACTGCCGTCAACGGGTAAGTTACTTCGCTCTACGTTGATGGCCGCCGTTATTGCCGTCGCTTTGCTGATCACCGTCGTGCTGCCCTGCTGAGTATGTCATTGACCCCACCGGCGCTGGGCGCATGTTGGGGCTGACTGAGATGGGAGAAATCAAAACCCAGCTGGCTGAGGAAGCCGAGCTTGACCAGGCCAACGATCAAGCCAGTGCCCAGCAGGCGTCTCAACCCACTGCATCTCAAGAGATCGTCAGTGATAGTCAGCCTGCAACGGTAAACGGTGCTGATGCTCAGACTGCGACGCCCAAGACAGAGATCGCTCCCCAAACAGCCAATTCTCCCTCAGCAAGTGATCCAGTCGCACCTTCACCGGCCGATTCTGAAAGGGTGATGACCGACGCCAGCGTGGCGCTGGCGGAAGCATTGGCTTCCGAGGAAGCCGCTTCCCAGATGGCGCAAGCGGAAGAAGCGTCTCCATGGAGTGATGAGGTGAGCTTTACCCTGACGCCAGGGGAAGGCACGGAGTACAAACTCACCATGCAAGAAGGGGCAGTTGCTACCTTTGCCTGGGTCTCCGAAGGTGGCCCCGTCAACTTTGACACGCACGGTGATGCCAATGGGAGCTCCATTAGCTATGAGAAAGGCCGTGGCGTGCCCGAGGATGAAGGTGAGCTTGAAGCTGCTTTCACCGGCAATCATGGCTGGTTCTTCCGCAACCGTAATGACAACGACGTGACCATTGTCTTGCGTGTGGGAGGAGATTACGGCGAGTTAGTGAAGGCCCTGTAACGGATTAGCCCCTAGTGTTCTCTTGAGTGCTAGAGGCGTACTTTGTACTAGCGTAAAGTGTTCGTTAGTGGCCTTAATTGATTAACTTGCAGCTTGCGACGTCACCCCCTGCTTGAGTAGTGCTACACTTTAGAGTCCCTCAATAACAGAGCTAAAAATAGGCTGGAATATAGTCCCATCAGTAAGGTGCTCTTCCAGTTGGCCAGCGTCTAGCATCTCTATCTGTGACGGGTAATGCCTTAATAGCTGCTTTGCTTGCCTGCGGATGGTTTCTGGAAAGTCAGTGTTACGGCTTAGCTCGATCAAGAACTCTCGGGTCTGGATGACCGAGCGCGTGCGTTCACTTGGCATGGTCATAAAATTTTTCTTTTGCTTTGATAGAAACGCCACACCAAAAGCTGACGGCTCAAGTCGATGAGTAGAAGACGGCATCAATGAGATGCTGCGGCAGGTAGTTGAGGTTGCCAAAAAAGGTTTTGTCCGAGTCGGCCAAATCCCACGTTAGTTTGACGGCGAAAAGCCCGCTGTTGGTTATCGGCCATCGCGCTTTGCCCATCCGCGTCACGAATATAACGGGCCAACGTCATTGCTGCGGGTTGTCCGTAGCGAGCGCCTGGCGAAGCACATGTCCAAACATGGCGTAATGTCATCGCAATGTCGGGTTCATGTGCATCCAAGTATGTAAGCCCGTAGGCACAAGCCTCTAGCGTAAACACGTCATGGCTGCAGAGTTTCCAGGCGGCATTTGGCTTGCCCTTGGAGTCATAAGTATATGTCTTACCAATGTCGTGCAATAGTCCTCCCACGAAACAGGCTTCCTGCATGAGTCGAGGCATGGTTGGCTCGTTAAGGCGCAGCATAGCCACTGAGTGATTGGCAACTTCCAGCGAGTGTTTTAGCAAACCACCTGGATACGCATGGTGATAATTGGCGCTGGCGGGCGCATTCAAAAAAGCTTCAAGACGATCCTTGCGTTCCAGTACCCGTGTCAAAAACACTCGAAGGCAGTCTGATTGAAGCGACTGTACGGTCGCGATTAACTTGTCGAATACCTCTGGCATCGGGGAGTACACCCGTGGCAACGATTGCAGGGTATCCATAGAGGTCACTTCATCCCGAGACGCCCTGCGGAACTCATCGAGAATGAATTGGCCTGACAAACACTTCACGCCGGAGGCGGTAACAAAGTCCAGATGGCCGATGCGCTCAGGTACTGTTGTTTTGCTCAAGTTGAGCATCGCGATTTGATTCCCCACACAATCGCTTAGCCGCAGCTTTAAGAAAGGCGTTTTCGCGTTGTCGAACTCCACCACGCGTCCAGTAAGGCGATAAGTGCCCGTGAAGGTACGAGACAGATGAGTAGGGGCGTTATCAAGCCGTTTCATGATGCTGCTCCTTCTGGGGCTTAGTGGGCGTGGTGTTGCCTAACAAACGCTCAAAGGCAGAGCCATCCATACGGGTGGCATTGGGGACGTAACGTGAATAAACCTTGAACAGCATCTCGGTTGAACTATGGCCCAGCATTCGCGCCACCCACTCTGGATTTTCGCCAGAAGCCAAAAAGAGTGTCGCGGCAGTATGGCGTGTTTGATAAGGACGGCGTTTGGTCAGCCCAAGAGACTTGAGTAAGGGGTACCACACGCGCTTTGTCACGTTATTGTGATCAAGCGGCTGTCCCATCTGATTGCAGAACACGTACTTACTCATGTGCCCAGTGGCGGCGTACTGCGTTTTGAGGGCGTCATACACCTGCCCGAACATGGGTATTTCTCGTTGCGATCCATCGGTCTTGGTGTATTCCGTTTCACCATTGATCAATGTTTCGCGTACTAAGATTTCTCGCTTAGCAAAATCAATGTTTTTCCACTTCAATCCATCGACTTCACCAGTACGCAGGCCGGTAAAGAACCGCACGGTGTAATAGTTGCAATAGTCTGGGCGTACATTGTCGATGATGCGTTGCACCTCGTGTAGAGAAAACGGCTCGATATGCGTCTTCTGTAGCTTTAACGGCTTGATGTTTTTGTACGGCGTCTCAAAGTCGAAACGCTCGGCCGCCTCATCGAGCACCATACGCAAAATGGACATATGGCTGTTGATCGTTTTAGGCGATACCAGCCCCGTGGCACCACGGCCCCTGCGCTTGGCTAGTTTGGTGCGGAACGCCAGGATGTCCGCCTTGGTGATATCTCCGATGTGTTTTTTCCCAAACGCTGGTTTAAGAGAGCTATCCAAGATCGAACTCACATTGCGTACGTGAGAGGCACGCCATTGGATTTTGCTCTCGTCGAACCACTGATCAGAAAAATCGTTGAAGAGTGGTGTCTCCACAGCCGGTTGAGTGTTCTCGATCTGTGCAGGTTGAAGAGCTTGGTTTTTAGCGGCGTTATTTAACCCCAGCTTCTGCAAATTTTTACTGCCAGGGAAAAACTCAGCATAGTCGAGATCATCTAGCAAAATCTTTGCTTCTACCTTTGCCAGTAATTGCTCCACTTTTTTTCTGTTAGTAGGCGTGTCTTTCAGTGCAGTTTGCTCACGTAACCGCAGGCCTTGGTAGAAAAAATCCAGATAGAGCTTACCCGTCTCTTTTCGTTGGCGAACCTTACCCATGGCTATAGCCTCCATTTGCCATCGGAATCGAAATGTTGCCATGAGCGGCTTTCAGCATTTCTTTTTCAACGGCTTCCCACAAGAACAAAATTTTCCGTCGGCCAAATGGCTTGATGTAGTGGGTGCCCTCGATAAGGACGCTGTCTTTTAGCTGCTGTCGGATAGTGCGGCAGTCGTACTTGATGCGCTGGGCAAGCTCTTCGGTCGTGAGATAGGTATAAGATGAATCCATCGAAAACCTCCAGAAGGAGTGGTATTCTGCGTGACTAAAAGGCATTCCAAGTATCAGAATGTCATCCTGAATGACATTTTAGACAGCAAAATACCATTTGCAAGCATTTTTTGCCATTCAGGATGACAAAAAGCATTTACAGGAGATTTTGATGGTTCGTTGTCATCTCGCGCGCTTGATGGGTGAGCACAAAATGAAGATCGTGGATGTTGCGCGTGAAACAGGTCTTAACCGCAATACTGTTACGCTTCTTTATAAAGAAACCGCTCAGCGAATCGAGCTGGATGCACTGGATAAGCTATGCAAGCTTTTCAGTTGTGAGGTGGGTGATTTGCTAGAAATTCAAAAAAACCATGAGAAAAATGAGAGTTGATTAATACTGCCAGTAGTTGACTGAAGGTCGCAAGAATAAATTACGCACGTAAGCAACGGAGCGAATGTGTCACATATACGTCACAGATGTGTCACAGGAAGTTTGCAGACGAACAGAAATAAAAAAGGCAGATCAGTAAGTAACTGATCTGCCTTTCAAAATATTGGTAGCGGGGACCGGATTTGAACCGATGACCTTCGGGTTATGAGCCCGACGAGCTACCAGACTGCTCCACCCCGCATCAACGTGTGGCGTATTCTACAGATTTTTTACGTGGAGTCAATAGCGGTATTAACACGTTCGGCTTATGGCAGTGGCGGGCATACTGCTGCAACATGAAGGGAGTGCAGCTATGCTGCAGGTAGCAATAACAAAAAGCTTACGTTGGTGCATTGCTCAAGCCAATAATGCACTAGGGTAGTACAAGCGCAGTCGCGCTTTTTCACAATGGCTTGCGGCGCAATGTGCGTGCGGTAGATCCAAGCCATTTGTCATATCAGGGAGGTAGTCAATGGCCAATCAAGCCCCCGTCGCCTGGGTAACTGGTGGAACTGGTGGTATCGGTACGGCAATTTGTCGTTCGTTGGCAGAGGCGGGTTATCTGGTCGTCGCGGGTTACCGCAACCCCGATAAGGCCAAAACCTGGCTCGAATCGCAGCATGCTGACGGCTATCAAAATATTGAATTGTCTGGTGTCGATCTTGCTGACCACAACGCCTGCCTGGAAGGTGCCCGTGAAATTCACGACAAATACGGTCCCATCAGTGTGCTGGTGAACTGTGCGGGTATTACCCGTGATGGCACCATGAAGAAGATGTCGTATGAGCAGTGGTATGAAGTGCTCGACACCAATCTCAACAGCGTTTTTAACACCTGCCGCAGTGTTATTGAGATGATGCTTGAGTCTGGCTATGGCCGGATCATCAATATTTCATCCATCAATGGCCGTAAGGGGCAGTTTGGTCAGGTTAACTACGCTGCTGCGAAAGCCGGTATGCATGGTTTGACCATGTCGTTGGCGCAGGAAACAGCGACCAAAGGGATTACGGTGAATACCGTGTCGCCTGGCTACATTGCTACCGATATGATTATGAATATTCCAGAAAAAGTGCGCGAAGCCATTCGGGAAACGATCCCCGTGAAGCGCTATGGCACGCCAGAAGAAATTGGCCGACTGGTGACTTTCCTAGCCGATAAGGAGTCCGGGTTTATTACCGGCGCTAACATCGACATCAACGGTGGGCAGTTTATGGGCTAGCACAGCCCCTAAATTTATCAACGCTAACTCCCCTACCCGGGGAGAATGCAAAACGGGAGGCTATGAGCCTCCCGTTGTTATTGGTACGTTTGTCAGCGGCTAAGGCAACGGAACGTTTGCCAAGCGGTTTAGCAGATTATACAGCTCTTCTACCTCAGCGGCCCATAGCGTCGCAGGCATGGGGCCTAGTGCCAAAAGCGCGACGAGAATATCGGTGACCTCCTGATCACGACTGCGCTCCTGGTTAAACCCTTCGTTCAAGCGCTCTACCTGGATGGCTAGCCGCAGTGGCTCGTCGCTTTGCCGTACGCTACCAATGGCCAGCATCGAGAGGTGCACCCGCAGTCGTGCGAGAGATTCCGCTAGCTTGGCATGCTCGGCATCGGACAAGGGCGCTTGAGTGGTATGGCGCTGCTGATTGCGGATGTGGTGGGCCTCTTTAAAGGCCGAAGGAAGCGGGGCGCTGAGCACCGTTTGCGCATCCACATCGCCGGGCGTTTTTTCGGTTAAGTGGCGCTGGTCAGCCGCTAAGTGAGCATTGACTAAGGGCATGATGGCATGCCACTGCTTCACTGTGCTGGCGACGGCAAGACGGTTCAAGCGTTCGCGCCGAGCCCGCACAATGCCACTCATTCGCCGCTGCATACCTTCACTACGACGATTCCGGGGCAGCGGTTCAAGCTGGTTGGCTTGGTCAAGAAAGTTATCCAACGTAGCGGCTTCGCTGGCCTCGTTGGGTTGCCAGCTATCCATTTGGTCGATGAGCGCCTGCATCTCATCTAACTGGTGTTGCTGGCGTGCCGCCTGCTCATTCTTATACGCATCGCGCTGGGCAAACAGTTGATCACACTCGTGACGGAACGTTTTCCACAGCGTTTGCTCTTCACCTTTGGGCGCACGGCCGAGCGCTCGCCATTGCTGCTGTAGCTGTTTGGTTTGGTGAATGCGTTGTGCCAAGGGCTGGCTTTCGTCATGGCGTAGTGCGGCGACTTGGCTAATCAAATCCCGCTTCTGTGAGGCGATTGTGTCAGCACGCTGATCGATGAGCGACTGCAGCTGGTGACGAATCGTGCCGAAGCGGCGGCCAACGGCTTCTGAACGGTCCCGGGGCACCGGGCTATAGTGGCGCCATTGGTGGCGTGCCTTATCACGAATTTGTCGAAGTACGTCGGGGTCGGCGTCTTCAGCAGGTTGAGCCAGCAAGCTTTCAAGTTGATCGCAAAGTGCCTCACGGGCGCTGAGATTGGCTTCACGCTCTTCGTTTAACCGCGCTCGCCAGGGGGCTAAGCGTTCGTGAATACGATCCGAGGCGCTACGAAAACGCGTGGCCTGCTCGCGATTGGCCGCGGCATCACCGAGCGATTTCCACTCTTTGACGAGCTGATGATGGTGGCGGTCAAGCGCTTCTTCCGCCATATGCTGATCGTTGGCTAACGCTTCAATGCTGGCACATAGCTGTTCTCGCTTGGGGCCGGCGACAAACCCACGCCAATCGCGCAGTTCTGCCAGCCGAGCTGCTAAATGTTTCAGCCGTGTTTTAAGCGGCTGAGCTTCCGCGCTTTCCAGCCCTTCAATGCGCGGCTTAAGCCGCTGGTGGAGGCGGCTGGCGCTTTTAAACGCGCCACGCTCAAGTAAGTGCTCAAAGGAGTCGAGCTCGCCCGCATAGGTGTTTAGGTTGGCTTGCTCTTCCACGGGGGGCGATGGGGCGGTCGTTTCATCGCTAAGCACTGCCTGCGCGCGGCTGAGCAGGGCGGGTGGGGTTAAAGTGTCGGGCCATTGGCACGCGTTAATATGTGCCGACAGGGTGGTGTAATCGCCATTTGCCAGTGCCGTTTCGATACCAGGGCTCACTGCACACCAGCGCTGCCACGCCTCTAAACACTGGTCATAGTGTTGAATGGCCAGCGTATAACGCTGGCGCATGGTATCGCTCGGCGGATGCATATCGGAGAGCGTTTGCCAGCGCTGACCGAGTAGCTGGCGCTGGGCGCGCAAGCTATCAATATCCTGCACGGTCATGGCAGCCGCGTGACGCAGGCCATCAAGGGTCTCTTCGATCCCTTCCAGTAATTGCTCCCGGGTATTTTCGGCTTCATCTCGGCGCTCAGCGCTTTGTTGGCGAGCCTGCTCCTGGGTCTCGTGATCGTGCAGCGTTTTGCGGCAATTGAGCAGCGCTTGATGAAAACGCTGTTCCTGCTCAACGCTCGGTGGCTGGGTTAACTGTTCCCATTGGCGTTCAAGATGGCGAAAACGCCCACCGTAAAGCGGCTCCCAAGGTGCACGCGCGTGCTGCTCCAGTTGGTTGAGTAGCGTTTCACGCTGCTGTGCTTCCGCTTCCAGCCACTGCGCGTCGCTGCGCAAACGGTTGAGGCGCTCCCGCGCCAGACGCGATACCTGGCGATCACGGCGCGCTTCTTTTAGTAAGCGCTTTAACCCTTCCTCATCCTCAATGCGCTCGGCAGCGTGATGACGCACGGCCGCCACGCCGTTATGGCAAGCCTGATGAATCAAATCATCCTGCCCAGACAGCCTGCTAAGAGCCAATAGGCGTAACGCTAGATTGTCGGCCTGCAAGGCAATCGCATTTAACGCACGCGGCTCTTCAAGGCGCTCGACCAGCGCTTGGCGTTGCTGTAGAACCGTGTGGCCTTCACGCCCGCTGAGCCGTTGGCAAACCGCATTGAACCACGCTTCATCCTGCTGGTGGCGCGGATAAGCATCGACCAAACCTGCGCAGTCATCCAAGGCCAGCAGCGCCGCAAGGCGAATCTGGCTATCGGTATCTTGTGAAAGCGACTGAAGCGCTTGGCGCTGTTCTGCCTGTTGTGGGTCCAGTCGCTGGAGGGCCTGACGGCGCACTTCGGGGTCGGGGTGTTGCCACCGAGGTGCGAACAGGCGTCTTAACAGTCCGTGCATGGATCATCCTGCTGGTGCGTAGCGTGAAAAAATCGGTAGTCAGCCACACGGCGGTTGCAGTCGCCGGCGCTGTCGCTTAGCTTGGCCTTACTATTTTGTAATAAGCATGGTGTGGTAAGCGACTATTTTCTAGACCACAATGCGTGATAGTACGCTACCTTTAACTTATCTGAACATGACAGGGAGTTCGGCCATGAGCCTTAATGTGGATAGTGCCGCGGTGGCCTTTACCTTCAAAGGCGGCATGCTGCCGATGACCGTCATGGAGCTAAGTAGCGCTGACCCGGAGCGAATCCGGCAGCAGTTGGCTGGCAAGCTTTCCCAATCACCTGCTTTCTTCCAGCATACACCGGTTGTGCTCAGCGTGGAAAAGTTGGATGAACCGCACTTAGCCCTAGAGCGTATCTGTGCCGTGTGCCGCGATCATAAGCTGCTCCCGGTGGCGGTGCGTGGCGGCACTGAACCGGTGCGTCAATCGGCCTGGGCGCTGGGGTTGGGTTGGTTCCCGCCGGTAGAAGAGGGGCGCCCACGGGTGCTCGAAAGCGTTGATACTTCTCCGGTGCATGAAGTCACCCGTGAAGACACTCAAGTAAGCGATATAGAGGCTCCTGCCCTCGCCACTCGCCTCTACCGGGGAACGGTTCGCTCGGGGCAGCAGGTAAGCGCTGCCGAGGGGGATCTGGTCGTTATCGGGGCTGTCAATGCAGGCGCGGAAGTATTGGCTGCGGGCAGTATTCATGTTTACGGCGCCCTGCGGGGCCGTGCATTGGCGGGAATACATGGCAATACCCAAGCGGGCATTTACTGCCGGGAGCTGGAAGCCGAATTGCTCTCGGTGGCCGGTAATTACAAGCGTTTGGAAGATATTGACTCACAGCTTCTGGGGCGGCCCGCGGAAGTTCACTTTACAAAAGAACAGCTTGAAATTAAGCCATTAGGTTAAGGTCTTTTTATGAGCGCGCATTGGTGCTTCATCCCTAGCGACGCAGAAGGCGCTATCCGTTACAGTATGGCTTGTTGATGACATTGACGTTCCCGTTGTGCGCAAAGCGCCAAATGAGCTGCGCTCGCGATGAACGACTTCAAGAAGGAAGTGACTCTTGGCCAAGATAATTGTAGTGACCTCTGGTAAAGGAGGGGTCGGTAAAACCACCAGCGCGGCAGCCATTTCTACAGGCCTTGCCCTGCGCGGTAAAAAAACCGTTGTGATCGATTTTGATGTGGGCTTGCGTAATCTCGACCTGATCATGGGTTGCGAGCGTCGTGTAGTGTATGACTTAGTCAATGTGATTCAGGGCGAAGCGGGGCTTAACCAGGCGCTGATTCGTGATAAGCGCGTCGAAAACTTGTTCATTTTGCCAGCTTCGCAAACCCGCGATAAAGACGCTTTGACCCAAGAAGGGGTCGCGGAAATTCTCGAAAAGCTGAAAGAAGACTTTGATTACATACTGTGTGATTCACCTGCTGGCATCGAGCGCGGTGCGCAGTTGGCCATGTATTTTGCTGATGAAGCCATAGTCGTCACCAATCCTGAAGTATCCTCAGTACGCGATTCGGATCGCATTTTAGGGCTGCTGGCTTCGAAGACACGTCGCGCCGAGCAAGGCGAAGACCCCATCAAAGAGCACCTGCTGGTCACTCGCTACAATCCCGAGCGAGTGACATCTGGTGACATGCTAACGCTGGACGACATTCGCGAAATTTTAGCGATTAATCTGCTGGGTTTGATTCCCGAGTCAGAAGCCGTTCTGCGCGCGTCGAACCAAGGCGTGCCCGTTACCCACGATATTTCAAGCGACGCTGGCCAAGCCTATAGCGACACCGTATCGCGCCTGCTCGGTGAAGACATGCCGTTGCGCTTTCACGAAGTGCAGCGTAAAAGCCTGCTGAGCCGCATGTTTGGGGGAGGTCGTCGATGAAACTGCTGGAGTTCTTGAAGCGTGAGCGCAGGAAATCCGCCTCGGTAGCCAAAGAACGTTTGCAAATTATCGTAGCGCATCAGCGTAGCCAGCGCGGCCAGCCTGACTATATGCCGCTGCTTGAGCGTGAGCTGTTAGAGGTGATTCGCCGTTATGTGCATGTAGATGACGATGCCATTCAGATTTCACTCGACAGTGAAGACAACTGTTCGGTGCTGGAGCTAAACGTCACACTTCCCAAAAGCTGATCTTGAGCGCCGATCTTCATCACTAATCAAAGTGCGTAAGACGCGGCGAAAGGGGTGGCGGGTGTGCTACGCTTGGGCTTTTCATTGCCCAGCGGAGTGTTAGTGCATGGCGCCACCCAATGCTGCCCCTGCCAGTTTTCTCTGGCATGACTATGAAACCTTCGGGGCTGACCCGCGTCGCGATCGGCCCGCCCAGTTCGCCGCGCTTCGCACCGATGCCGATCTCAACGAGATCGGTGATCCCATCGAGCTTTACTGTAAACCGGCCGATGACTATTTGCCCCATCCCGCGGCTTGTTTGATCACGGGTATCACGCCTCAAAAAGCGCAACGCCATGGTCTCCCCGAAGCCGAGTTTGCGGGTGAGATTCAGCGTCATATGAGCGAGCCGGGCACTTGCGTCGTGGGCTACAACAGCCTGCGATTTGATGATGAGGTGTCACGGCATCTTTTTTATCGCAACCTGCTCGATCCTTATTCTCGCGAGTGGCAAAACGGCAATTCCCGCTGGGATTTGATTGATATTGTGCGCGCCTTCTATGCGCTGCGCCCGGATGGCATTGAGTGGCCGCGGCGCGAAGACGGCGCACCCAGCTTCAAACTTGAGCATTTGACGGCGGCGAATGGGATTGCCCATGAGGGCGCGCACGATGCGGTCGCCGATGTGCGGGCGACGATTGCGCTGGCCCGTTTGCTCAAAGCGCGTAATGCTAAGTTGTTCGACTACCTACTTGGCCTGCGCGGTAAGCGTGCCGTGGCGACGCAGCTCGACCTGCCCGGTGCCAAACCACTGCTGCATATTTCCCGCCGCTATCCCGCCAGCCGAGGCTGTAGTGCGTTAGTCATGCCGCTGGCCGAACATCCGACAAATCCGAATGGGGTAATCGTTTACGATTTAAGCGTGGACCCCGGTGATATGCTGAGCATGTCCGCTGAGCAGATTCGTGAGCGCGTGTTTGTTAGCCAACAGGATTTAACCGAAGGCGAGGCGCGCATCCCGCTGAAAGTGATTCATATCAATCGCTGCCCCGTGGTTTTTCCTGCGAGTGCCCTAAAAGATGTCGATGGGCCGCAAAAAGGTGAATACGGCACTATCGTTAAACGGTTGGGCTTGGATGTGACGGCCTGTCGGCAGCATTGGAAAACCTTGCGCGATGCCAGCGGGGTGGCCGACAAAGTCGCTGAGGTGTTTAACGCAGGCTACGAAGAGGCGCCGCAAGACCCGGATCTAATGCTCTACTCAGGCAGCTTTTTCTCTGCCGTAGACCGGCAGCAGATGGAACGAGTGCGCGAAATGGAGCCATGGGACTTAGTGGGGCAACGGTTTGCGTTTCAAGATTCACGCCTGGAAGAGATGCTGTTTCGCTTTCGTGCGCGCAGTTATCCCGACACGCTGGAAGGCGAAGAGCGTGAGCATTGGGAGGCGTTTCGCTGGATGCGCATTAATGATCCTGCATTAGCAGGCTTTACGTTGAAGGCATTTGCGCGGGAAATTGAGCAGTACAATCAGCAAACCCTTACTGATCGTGAGCGCCAGATTCTGGAAGAGCTCGTCATGTTCGTGGAAGCCATGATGCCCGCTCAGGCGTTTGACGCCTGAGCGGCTCAAGGTGCTAATGCGTTACCGAGCGGTTTGCTCTTCATGCACGTTGGGCAGTGGTGCGAGGCCCTCGCGATAATGGCTGACATCGCTCGGTTCATCGCTAGGGTTGAAGCGCACATCGAGCATGTGCTCCTGCAGCGATGGCCAAAGGGCCTTGATGTCATCAAGGCTGACGTCGAGGACTAATTCCGCCAACTGGTCACGGCGGTCAAAACGCACGTCTTCCAGGGCGGTTGCCTGCCAGTAACGATTGGCCATGCCAGATAAACTCGTATCGCGCTGGCGCAACTGATCGTGTACCGCTTGGCGATAGGGCGCTAACGCTTCATCGGTCAATGGCGCAAGACGCTGGCCTGCCTCATCCAGAAAGGTATCCATGCGCGCGGCGATGGTGTCGCTGTCGACATCCGGTGATTGCACCACCAGCGCAATGCCCGGCGCTTCGAGAAGGGGTGAATAGCCCGCGTTAACGATATAGCCGAGCTGCTGTTCAGTGCGTAACTGCTGATAGAACGGCGTATCTAGCCACTGGGCAATCACGCTCGTCGTCGCTTGTTCTTCCAGGGTTTGATCGCGTGCTTGCAGATAGCGCAGCACCAACGATTCCTCTCGCGAGCTATGCGGGTGTAGCACCGCGTGCGCTTCATCCGCTGCGAGGGGGGTTAGGTTGGGAATCTCATCGCGGGTTAGCCGTGGGCGCAACTGAGTGCGCATTAGCTGTGCCTGTTCGCGCGCCAGCGCTTCATCGAGGTTACCGACCGCCATGGCATCGACATAGAGATCCCCCAGAAAGCGTTGGCGAAAATCCTCTAAATGATGACGGTCAAAGCGGTCGCTGGCGGCAAGCAGTTCAGCAGTCGACCACTGGGGCGTGAGCAAGGCTTCGCCCAGCGTTCGGCTGGCTTGGCCATATAGCGATGACTGAGGGGCGTTGCGCCATTCACGCTGCAGTTGGTAACGCACGCGCTCGAAAGCGCCGTCGGTGATCGCGGCACTTTTGAGTTGTTCAATGGCCTGTTCGATCAGGGACGTTTGCCCATCCCGCCAGCCGGAGAAGGAGAGCGTCATACCGCGGGAGTGCGGGTAGGCGCTAAAGGACTGGCCCGCCAGCCAAGCGGGGTAAAGTGATTCGTTCAAACTGTCGTTAAGCCAACTGGCCAATAAGCGTTTTAACACCGCCTCTTCGGCGGAATAGCTGGCGGTGGGGTTTTGTAGGCTGACGCGCCACTCGACGCTCGGCGTATTAAAGCGCGCATCTTGCATGTGCCAAGCGGTAAACGACGGCGTATCGACCAGCAGGCTGGGGTGGTCATCCTGCCCTTCGAGTAAGGTTAAATCACTGGCAATGAAGGGGTTGGGGCCGGGGAGTGCCAGGCCGCTTAACGCCTGCCCCGGTTGGTCAGGCGTCTGCTCTTTCCACTGCGTGTTAAACCACGGTGAAACGGTATCGCTCTCCACGTCAGGCCCAGAGTAAAAGCGCAGCATGTTATCGGCCGTTAGCGCATCCAGGTAGGCTTGTTGACGCTCTGCATCAGGGCCATCCATGCGGTAAGCCGCGTATTGAACATCTTCTACCGGATAGAGCGAAAGGCTCATGGAGAGGCGAGTGGCTTCCTGCTGTGGCGCGCCGTGTTGCTGGAAGCGAAAGCCCTGCTCGTTGAGGTCTGCTTGCTCCTCGTAGCGCCACTCGGCGAGGCCGTCACTACGCAGTTGATCGATGGCTGCCAACAGTGTGGCTTCAATGTCGTCTAAGCGTTCGGCGCCTGCGGGTGTCAGGCTGATGGAGATAGTGAATAGCGCTTCGTTACCGTCACCACGACCTATGCCGGCGGAAAGCCCATCGGCTAGCCCGGCATCGCGCAGCACGGCAAGCAGGCTGCCATCGCCTTCGTCACCAAGCAGATGCGCAATCAGTTGTGTTGGTTTGCTGCGGTAGTCATCGGTAGGGTCAGGTACTGGGAAGTAAAAGCGCAGCTGACGACGATCTTGCAGCGATTGCCGCTCGATGTAGCGAGGAAGGGTGTCGGTATCGATCAGCGGCGCGTCAATGGTCGGCGCGCTTAGATCGCGGTCGGGAATAGCGGCAAAGCGTTCGGCGACCCATGTTTCTAACTGATCCAGTGGCTGGGGAGCCACGATTGCCAAGTTCATTACGTTGGCATCGTAATGCTGGTGATAAAAATCAATCACTCGCTCACGCAGCGGCGTTTCGCCCTCTGGCGGGCTTGCGAGCGTTTCACGGCTACCCACGGCAAAGCCGGTGGTGGGGTTTTCAGGGTTTAAAAGCTGATTCAGCACATCGTTTTCACGCCGCGATTCGTCACGGATCCGCGCCATGTACTCCGAGTGAACGATGTTACGTTCGCTCTCCAGGTGGTCGGCATTAAACAGCGGCGAAAGGAAAAATTCGCTGAAGCGATCTAACGCCCCCGGCAGCGCCGATGGCTCAATATCAAAGAAGTAATTGGTATCCTGCTGGGCGGTAAAAGCGTTGTGTGAGCCGGCGTTGTTAGAGATATAGCGCTGGTAACCGTCGGACTCTGGATACGGCTCGGTGCCTAAAAACAGCATGTGCTCCAGAAAGTGAGCCAACCCCTGAAGGTCCTCAGGGTCTTGAGCGCTGCCCACGCGAACGTTCATGGACGCGGCGGCTTTATCTGCCTCAGGGTCGCTGACCAGTAGCACATTCAGGCCATTTTCAAGCGTCAATACACGGTAGTCGCGGCTGTCATAAGGGCTGGTGATCGGGGTGACGGTCTCTTTGACAGCGTCCACGGCGTCCGGATCGGCAGTGGCCTCATTGTCGTTGGCTAACGCGAGCGGCGCTACCCAGAGGCTTATGATGACACCGAACAGTGCACGCCGCGGCAGGTGATGCCAGTGCTTGAAACAAGGGGGTCGCAACATTACAGCTCCTGAGACACAGCCCAGCGCAGCATCGACCCGGTAGGATGGGCACAAGCCGATGACTGATAGGCGGGATTATTGACATGTTTAGATACCGGAAAAGCGCCCAACAGTTCCAAAGGGGCGGGCGTTAATAGCGAATTAAGCGTGTCGGTATCGGTATCGGGGTTGAGCCAGGTGGATAACGCATGGCTGGGAATGACGGCGGGAAGGCGATCCGTGAGCGGCGAGAGCAGAATATTAGCGGGTACGGTAATCAAGGCAGCGGAATCGGTGAACGCCGTTAAGGTGGTGTGATAACGGCACCACAACGCGCCCAGCAGTAACGGCGCCCGGGATACCTGCGTCACTAGATAAGGCTGTTTACTGCGTGGCTGTGTTTTCCATACATAGAAACCGCTCACGGGAATAACGCACCGGCGTGCGCCGAATGCATCGCGAAACATCGCTCTTGATGCCAGGGTTTCAGAGCGGGCGCAGTGGGGGGCGTGATCCAGTACTTCCAGCCAAGGCGGTGTCAGCCCCCAGAAAACCGACGAGAGCCGATACTCGCCCTGTTCAAGGCGAATCGCCGAAATAGGGCGCCGGGGCGCTAAATTAGCGGACTCAATCAATGGGTCCTGGCGATCAAGCGTTGGCAATAAACGGGTGAGCGGTAAATTTTGCACATGCAATCGACCCGTCATGCCTGTCTCCTTAAGCAAAATCGTCGTGGAAGTGGCCCTGGACGCGAGGGACTTCGCGCAATAAAGCACGAAATGTAGTGTTTTAGTGTCGAAAACAGTGTTCGATGTAAGGTATCCTATATTACCCCTTGCTCCCGCTAAAGTGCAGTGAGGCATTCCTCCTCGTTTGCCGTTGACCTTAAGAGATCGCCATGGCCCGTCCTAGACAGCATGCGCCCGATGCCCTCCATTCTCAGGTCATGCACGCTTGTGATGAATGGTTGGCTGAGCAGCCAGTCCATGGTCTTTCACTACGTGCCCTGGCCAGGGAAGTTGGCTGCGCCCCCAGTACGCTACTTAAACTCTATGGCAGCTTCAATAACTTATTGCAGCACGTCAATGTGGAAACGCTGGCGCGCTTGCAGCACACCATTACCAGCCTGGTGGATGATGATCCTGAGCCGTGGCTGCGTTCGTTAGCCCGTGCCTATTGGCTTTTCGCTGAGCAGGACTGCTACCGCTGGCAGTTGCTTTTCGATTATCCGTTGGCAAAAGAGGGCGAGCTGGATCAGCGCCAGAGTGACTTGATTGAAGCGCTGTTTACGCAGGTGGAAGCATCGCTCAAATCTTATCAGCCTGCCTTGGATGACCTGGAGGCGCGTCGTTTGGGACGTACGCTGTGGGGTAGCGTACACGGACTCGTTCAGCTTGGCCTTAATGAGCGCTTGGGCTACTGGCAGGGCCAGCAGTTGAAAGTGGACGAACTGCTGGATCAGCTGATGAGTACCATTCTGGCTGGCTTACGCCACCGTGAGACGGCAACGTGAGGCGGTGGGTGAATGCGACTCGCCAAGTGCTGCGCTGGCTGATTTTTATCTCCATGCGCCTTTGCTATCGGCTGCAGGTGCATGGGCGTCAGCATATCCCTGCGCACGGTGCCGCGCTGGTAGTGTGTAATCACGTAAGCTTTATGGATGCCCTGGTGCTCGGCGGCGCTAGCCCCCGGCCATTACGCTTTGTCATGGATCAGCCGATTTTTGACTCCCCCTGGCTCAAGTGGTGGTTCCAGCTGGTGGGCGCTATTCCCATTGAGTCTGAGCGGCGCAGCCCTGGCGCGCTTAGGCGCGCCCTGGATGACGTTAGCACTGCGCTTCGCCAGGGGCAGGTCGTGATGGTCTTTCCCGAAGGCCGGCTGACCCCCGATGGTGAGATTCACGCTTTTCGCCGTGGCTTGGAGACAATCCTGGCGCGGGACGATGTGCCGGTCATTCCAGCTGGGTTGGCGGGCCTATGGGGCTCCTGGACGTCCCACCATGGTGGTAAGGCGCTAAAGAAGTATCCCAAGCGGTTTCGGGCGCCGGTGAGCTTGCACTTTGGGCCACCGCTCAATCGCTTGGATGCCGACGATATGGCGCTGCGGCGTTTTCTGGAAGCCCGAGTGAGGGCGTTAAAAGCAGCGGCTGATCAGGATCTGGCCAGCCGCCGTTAAGCTGTTTGAGCTCTCTCTTAACTCAATCCTTCGTCTTTATCGCCGCCTAGCGGCGTGGTGCTCGCAGCTTTTGCCAGCAGCGCGCCGAGGTAATGAGATTATCGCGAATCTCTAAAATCTCCATACGCATGTTATCGATCTGAAGGCACGCAGGGCCTTCCGGAAAGGCCTCAAGATGCTCAAGGATGAGCCCGTTGAGCGTTTTGGGGCCATCCGTGGGCAATTGCCAGCCGAGCATCTTGTTAATCTCCCGGATGTTCGCGGTGCCTTCGATCACATGGCTGCCATCGTCCTGCTGGTGGATCTCTTCATCTTCAGAGACATCAGTGGTGAACTCGCCAACGATCTCTTCCAGAATATCCTCCAGCGTGACCAAGCCCTCAACATCGCCATACTCATCCACGACGATGCCAATGCGCCGTTTCTGCTTTTGAAAATTGAGCAGTTGGGTATGCAGCGGTGTCGACTCGGGAATGAAATAAGGCTCACGGGCCTCTTGAACGATTGATGCCTTGGTGACTTCATCCCGGGACAGAAAGCGAGCCGCGTTGCGCAAATGCAGCATGCCAATAATATTGTTGATGTCGCCTTTGTAGACAGGTAGGCGGGTGTGCTGGCTGGTGCGAATCTGGGTCAGGATATCTTCAAGCGAATCATCCAGATCAATGCCCAGTACCTCGTGGCGGGGCACCATGATGTCGTTCACGGTCACGTTCTCAAGGTCAAGAATCGACAGCAGCATGGCGCGGTGACGGTAAGGGATCAGCGTGCCCGCTTCGTGAACCACCGTACGCAGTTCATCGCGGGTGAGGCTATCACCGCCGTTATCCACGCTTTTAACGCCCACCAATCTGAGCAGGCCGTTAGACATCACGTTGACTAACCATACCAGCGGGTAGAGTAGTTTCAGCAGTGGCTCTAGCGCGTAAGAGGTGGGGTAGGCGATCCGCTCTGGCTTGATGGCTGCATATGTCTTCGGCGTAACTTCAGCGAAAATCAGAATGGTAATGGTCAATAGGGCGGTAGAGATCGCAGGCCCTGATACGTCACCAAAAAAGTGAATCGCAATAATGGTAGCAATGGAGGCCGCCAAGTTATTGACGAAATTGTTGCCGATCAGGATGACGCCAATCAGGCGGTCTGGGCGAGTGAGCAGGCGCATGACCCGTTTGGCTCTGCGATCCCCGCTGTTGGCCTGATGGCTCAAGCGGTAGCGGTTGATCGACATCATGCCGGTTTCAGAACTGGAGAAGAACGCAGAAAGCAGTATTAGTAAGGCTAGCAGGCCGAACAGTAACCCCAGGGGGAAGTCGTCGCTCAAGTCGAAAAGTCCTTTATGGCGTATTAAGCTCGATTTGTAGAAGGTCGCGTGTGGTGTGTCAAGACAACCAAAGGCGTGGTTTGCGCTCTTGAGCGGTTACGCTGCTATCGGTTGAGTAAGATTTCGAGTACAAACTTACTGCCAAAGTAGGCCAGCACGAGCAGGCCACAGCCGCCGAGTGTCCAGCGAACGGCGCGCATACCGCGCCAACCAAAGCGATAACGGCCAATCAGCAGGGTGGTGAAAATCACCCACGCCAGTAACGAGAGCACGGTTTTGTGCGCCAAATGCTGGGCAAAAAAGTTGTCCAGAAAAATAAGCCCGCTCGCAATGGAGAGGGTCAACAGAATAATGCCCGCCCAGACTAACTCGAAGAGTACTCGCTCCATGGTCGTCAGCGGGGGGAGCGACTGAACGATGCCTCGGATGTGATGATGGCGCAGCGCTTGGTTCTGTAGGCCAACAAGTACGGCTTGAACGGCGGCAATCGCCAACACCGCAAAGGCCAGTGCTGAACTTATCGCATGCAGTAAAATGCCCGGTGTAAGACCGGTATGGCCGCCCTGGTTAGGTAGCCAGGTGGCAGCGAGTAGTGCAATGCCCGCCAGCGGGAAGAGTGCAATACCGGCGTTCAGTACCGGCTTAAAAAGGCTGGCAACCAGCACGACGTTGACAGCGACCGCCATCAGTAAGGTGGCGCTAGTGGTAAAGCCGGGCAGTAGCCCCGGGGTTTGGCCGACTAACTTGACCACGACGGGAATGTGCAGTAACAAACCCAACACGGCGAGCAGGCGTACCATCCCCTGGCGGGGCGGTACACGCCGGAACAACGTCATGCCCTGCCAAATAGCAGCGGCAACATAAAGAACAAAAGCAATCGTGGCGAAAGGGAGCGCCTGCATGATGCTATCCGTGCGCCTTGCAGCGCGTTTCAGTGAACAGATAAATAAACTAAGCGTAATTACGACTAAATATCACGCCACTACTATAACGAATCCAAGCGGCGTCGCACAGCAGGGCAAACCCAGTAAAATAGCGAGGGCGCTGAATACCCCCCATGGAGACTCAAGGCGTGAGCGCGTATAATCGCCCCAAATCAGTCCATGGCGTGCGCGCCGACGGCAGTGACGGAGGCAGAGAGGCCCCATGTTTCAGAATCTAAGCGAGCGTCTTTCCCAGACGCTAAAGTCGATTAAAGGTCAGGCTCGCCTGACCGACGACAACATTAAAGATACCCTGCGCGAAGTACGCCGCGCACTGCTTGAGGCCGACGTTGCATTGCCGGTCATCAAGGAATTCATTGAACGCGTGCGCGAGCGGGCGGTTGGGCAGGAAGTCTCCAAAAGCCTGTCGCCGGGTCAGCAGTTCGTCAAAATCGTCCAGCAGGAGCTGGAAGCGATTATGGGCGAAGCCAACGATGGCTTTGTGCTTAAAGGCTCCCCCGCCGTTGTATTGATGGCTGGCCTGCAAGGGGCGGGTAAAACCACTTCTGTGGCTAAACTGGCCCGCTATTTGCGCGAGCGTGAGAAGAAGAAAGTATTGGTGGTGTCTGCCGACGTTTATCGCCCGGCAGCCATCGACCAGCTCGAAACCCTGGCCAAAGAGGTCGAGGTGGATTTCTTCCCCTCCCGCTCTGACCAGCAGCCGGTCGCGATTGCTCAAGCAGCTATCAAACACGCCAAAATCCAGTTCCACGATGTGGTGCTGATCGATACCGCCGGTCGTTTGGCGATCGATGAAGCCATGATGGCTGAGATTCAGGCGCTGCATAAAGCCGTCTCGCCTCAGGAAACGCTGTTTGTCGTCGACGCCATGACCGGCCAAGATGCCGCCAATACCGCCAAGGCGTTTAGCGAAGCATTGCCACTGACCGGGGTGATTCTGACCAAGGCCGACGGTGATGCCCGCGGCGGTGCGGCGCTGTCAGTACGTCATATTACCGGCAAGCCCATCAAGTTCATGGGTGTCGGCGAAAAAGTCGACGCCCTAGAGCCTTTCCACCCAGACCGGGTTGCCTCGCGCATCCTGGGTATGGGCGACATGCTGTCGCTGATCGAAGAAGCCGAGCGCACGGTCGACAAATCCAAAGCCGAACAGCTGGCCAAAAAGGTCAAGAAAGGCGATGGCTTTGATCTGGAAGATTTTCGCGATCAGCTTCAGCAGCTCAAGAAAATGGGGGGCATGGGGGGCTTGCTTGGCAAGCTGCCCGGTATGGGTCAGATGGCTGAAATGGCCCAAGGCCCAGGCCCTGAGAAAGAGCTCGGCAAATTAGAAGCGCTGATTAACTCCATGACGCCCAAAGAGCGCCGCAAGCCCGACATCATCAACGGCTCGCGCAAACGCCGCATTGCTTCGGGGGCAGGTCTGCAGGTGCCAGATCTTAATCGTCTGCTCAAGCAGCACAAACAGATGCAGAAGATGATGAAGAAAGCTGGCCAGAAGGGCGGCATGCAGAAAATGATGCGCGGTATGTCCGGCATGATGGGGGGCGGTGGCCCCGGCGGTCCAGGTGGAATGGGCGGCCCCGGTGGCATGGGCGGGATGGGTGGTCCAGGCGGATTGCCCCGGCGCTAATCACTGATAGTAACGTGCGGATGCGCTCGGTGAGGTTGACGGCCTATTAGTTTTCTGGCTGTCAGGCTTTCCAAGCCGAGCGCATTTGCGTAGAATGCGGCCTCTTCATGCGTGGGTGTTGCGTAAAAGCGCGTTAATCGCGGTGGCAGCGCCTATTCAATGAAGGCCTTTATAAGCATGTAGCACGACGAGTGTTTTGCTAGCGGTTAGCGCTAATAACACACTCTCGTAACCTCAACCGAAGGATAGTTATCGTATGGTTACCATTCGTTTGGCCCGTGGTGGCGCCAAGAAGCGTCCCTTTTACCACCTGACCGTTACAGATTCTCGTAACGCACGCGACGGTCGTTTCATCGAGCGTATCGGCTTCTTCAACCCGGTTGCCCGTGGTCAGGAAGAGCGTCTGCGCGTTGACCTAGACCGCGTTGTTCACTGGCAGAGCCAAGGCGCCCAGTTATCTGGTCGTGTTGCTGAGCTGGTTAAAGAAGCACGCAAACAGGCTTAAGCCTGCTTGTTGGATCTGTTGTTTAAACAACATGAATGCTGGGTTAGCTGAGGTCGTCAATGACGCGTTCTGAACTACGTCAAGAACTAAGCCAAACTGACGACACGCATGTGGTGCTAGGCAAGCTGACTAGCCCTTATGGGGTGAAAGGTTGGCTCAAGGTGTACTCCTACACCAGCCCAATGGACAGCATTCTCGAATACCCAGAATGGTGGGTGCGCCAGGGCGAAACCCTTAAGCGCATAAGCATTGTTCAGGGGCGTCGACAAGGTAAGGGAATAGTCGTGCAGCTTGAAGGTGTCGATGACCGTAGTGCGGCGGAAGCACTCGCCCAAACGGACATTTTGATGCCCAAAGAAGCACTGCCTCAACTTGCTGAAGACGAATACTATTGGCATGAGCTTGAAGGCATGGCGGTCTTCACTCAGGCCGGCGAGCGGCTAGGGCGGGTAAGCTACCTGTTTGAAACCGGCGCCAACGATGTCATGGTGGTTCGCGGTGATGCCGACGCAATCGACAAGCGCGAGCGATTGCTGCCATTTTTGCCAGACGATGTCATTGTCGAAATCAGTTCTCAAGAGGGCCGCATGGTCGTCAATTGGGATCCTGAGTTTTGAGCGAGATGAACAGTGACGGAGTGGCCGACTCGATAGAGGCGGACGTAGGCAATGAGGTGGTAACGCCAGCCATGTGGATTGGCGTGGTGTCGTTGTTTCCCGAAATGTTCGACGCGCTAACGCAGCAGGGCGTGGTCGGGCGAGCGGTAGAGAAGCAGCGTATCGCACTGGAGTTTTGGAATCCGCGGGATTACGCCACTGATCGCCATCGCAGTGTCGATGATCGCCCCTATGGCGGTGGTCCCGGCATGTTGATGAAAGTCGACACCCTGCGCGCAGCGATTTTTGCGGCTCGTGAGCGGGCGCAAAAAGCCACCGGCCAAGTGCCGACGGTGATCTATCTCTCGCCGCAAGGACGAAAGCTGGATCAGCAGGGCGTTCAAGCACTGGCTTCCGCCGGACCTTTAGTGGTCGTGGCAGGGCGCTATGAAGGCATTGATGAACGCGTGGTGGAAAGTGACATCGATGAAGAGTGGTCGATTGGCGACTATGTGTTGAGCGGCGGCGAGCTGCCAGCAATGGTGCTGATCGATGCAGCGGCAAGGCTGATTCCCGGCGTACTGGGTCATCAGGATTCCGCTGTCGAAGACTCGTTTAATGACGGTCTGTTAGACTGCCCGCACTACACCCGTCCAGAAATAATCGACGGGCGCCAAGTGCCGGATGTGCTGCTAAGCGGTAATCATGCAGCCATCAAGCGCTGGCGGTTAAAGCAGTCGCTCGGCCGTACATGGCAACGTCGTCCAGACCTGTTGGAAGGGCGAGCATTAGATGCCGAACAGCGTAAGCTGTTGAATGAGTTTATCGAAGAACACGCTCTGTCAGCTAAAACTGAGTAGACCAGAGCGGCGGTGCAGGGCGGACAAGGCGAGTCGTTTTTAGATAACAGCCAACGCACCTGTGTCACCCATAACGACTCCCGCGTAGCTCGTTTCGAGCGCCGGGATCACGGCTTCCGCCACCCATGATTGAGCGGTCAAGCCAACACGTTATTCAGGAGTATGATGATGAGCAGCAAAAGCAAAGTGATCCAGGCGATCGAATCTGAGCAAATGGGCAAGGAAATTCCTGCCTTTGCCCCCGGCGACACTATTGTCGTTCAGGTAAAAGTAAAAGAAGGTACTCGCGAGCGTCTGCAGGCGTTTGAAGGTGTGGTCATCGGTAAGCGTAACCGTGGCCTGAACTCCGCGTTCACCGTGCGTAAAATTTCTCACGGCGTTGGCGTAGAGCGTACTTTCCAGACCTACAGCCCGCTGGTTGACTCAATCGAAGTCAAGCGTCGCGGTGACGTGCGTCAAGCCAAGCTTTACTACCTGCGCGAGCGCAGCGGTCGTTCTGCACGTATCAAGGAAAAGTTGGCTTAAACCGCCACTGTTCCAAAGGCGAGCGCGGTACTTTGATCTGCGTCTCGCCTGGATACCAAGACCCCGTCACCGCTTTGCGGGGCGGGGTTTTGTTTATGTCGCTCAATAAAAGCGACTGGAGGTGACTAACGTATGAGCGTTATTGATGCTTTTTTGGATGCTCTCTGGCTTGAGCAGGGCGCCAGCGATCATACGTTAGCTGCCTATCGGCGTGATTTAACCGCCTGGCAAAGTCACCTGGAGAGCCACGGTGAAGCCCTCTTGGCACCGCCGCCGGAGCGCCTTAGTGAGTGGTTGGCCAGCCGCCGAGAGGAAGGCTATCAGCTGCGTAGCAATGCCCGGCTGCTGTCGACATTGCGTAGCTTCTATCGTTGGGGGCGTTTAAATAATCAAGTGGCGAGCGACCCACTCACCGATATCAAGCTGCCGCGAGTGATTCCTGGCTTGCCTAATACGCTGGAAGAGGACGAAGTAGAGCGTCTGCTACTGGCGCCCGACACGGCGACGCCATTAGGCGTGCGGGATCGCGCCATGCTGGAACTGCTTTACGCCTGCGGTCTGCGAGTCTCTGAGCTAGTAGGGTTAACCGGAGATGCGGTCAACCTTCGTCAAAATGTGGTAAGGGTGCGCGGTAAGGGCGATAAGGACCGTCTGGTGCCGATGGGCGAAGAAGCCGCCGATTGGCTGGCCCACTATATGAAGACTGCACGACTGGCGTTAATGAGCGACCCAACACGCCCGGCGTTGTTTCCCGGGCGGGGCGACAAAGCAATGACCCGGCAGACGTTTTGGCACCGCATCAAAGTGCATGCCATTACCGCGGGAATCACCCGGCCGCTGTCACCGCACACGCTGCGTCATGCATTTGCCACTCATTTATTGAATCATGGGGCCAACTTGCGAGTCGTACAACTGCTGCTGGGTCATAGTGATCTTTCGACGACCCAAATTTATACCCATGTGGCCCAAGCGCGCTTGGAAACGCTACATGCAGAACATCACCCACGAGGTTGAATTGATGATGCGTCAACGCCGTTTTTTAGTATTTCCATTACTGATCGCGGGTAGCCTACTTCCCGCTGCCGCTCAGGCTGATGAGGTAACAGACCGCCTGTCAGAATCCCTTAGCGTTAATGGTCAGGCGATGCCCGTTGAAGCGGTGGCAGAGACGCCAATCAGCGGTATCTACCATGTGCAGCTGGAGAGTGGAGAATCCTTCTACACCAATGCGGATGGCAGCTATTTCTTGGTTGGAGACCTTTATGAAAATACCCCTGAGGGGTTGGTTAATCTGACCGAGCAAGAGCAGAACCAAGTACGTGCGGATGCGTTGGCCGCCGTCCCTGACAGTGAGCGCGTCATCTTTCGTGGGGCCGATGAACCCAAAGCGACCATCACGGTATTTACCGACCCCACCTGCCCCTACTGCGCGCGGTTGCACGAGACCATTCCGGAACTCAATGAGCGCGGCATTGCCGTTCATTACTTGGCCTTTCCGCGCGCTGGCATGGGAAGTCAAGCGGCTACCACGCTCCAGCAGGTATGGTGCTCGGATAACCGCAGCGAAGCGATGAATCAGGCCAAGGAGGGCGACGCCATTGCCAGCGCCGCGGATTGCGACAACCCGGTCGCCGGTCAATATGAGCTTGGCAAAGCTTTGGGCGTGCAGGGTACCCCAGCGATTATTTTGCCTGATGGGCAATTAGTGCCGGGATTTGTGCCCCCCGAACGGCTCACCGCCATGTTAGGCTTGGATGATGACTGAAACAAACCAGCGTGCTGCCTAAAAAAGGCGGCACACAACGCTGAGAGACTGTCTTGAGACTCGCACCACCCGGTGCACGACACGAAAGGGGAAGTATTTTGAAACCGGTAAGAGTAGGTATTTGTGGTTTAGGCACTGTCGGTGGCGGCACCTTCAACGTATTGACCCGCAACGCTGACGATATTACCCGTCGCGCTGGCCGCCCTATTGTGATTGAGCAGGTTGCTCATCGCAGTATTCATCCTGACTGCGATATTACCGGCATCAATGCGACCTCTGATGTGTTTGACGTCGCCACCAATCCCAATGTCGATGTGCTGGTGGAGCTAATCGGCGGTTACGATATCGCCCGCGAACTGGTGCTGACGGCCATTGCCAATGGCAAGCACGTCGTCACCGCCAACAAAGCGTTGATTGCGGTACACGGCAATGAAATCTTCAAGGCCGCCCATGAGAAGGGCGTTATCGTGGCGTTTGAAGCCGCGGTGGCGGGCGGTATTCCGGTCATCAAATCGCTGCGCGAGGGCCTGGGCGCCAACCGCATTGAGTGGGTGGCGGGCATCATCAACGGCACCGGTAACTACATCCTTACCCATATGCGCGATGAAGGCCGTGCCTTTGAAGATGTGCTCGCAGAAGCGCAGGCGCTGGGCTACGCCGAATCCGATCCCACCTTTGATGTGGAAGGCATCGACGCCGCGCACAAGCTAACGATTTTGGCCTCGATTGCCTACGGCGTACCGCTGCAGTTCGAGAAAGCCTTCACCGAAGGCATTTCACGGATTACCGCGGAAGATGTCGAGCAGGCCGATAACCTCGGCTATGTGATCAAACACCTGGGGATCTCCAAGCGCACCGATCAGGGGCTAGAGCTGCGGGTACACCCCACGCTGATTCCTAAAGAGCGCCTGTTGGCTAATGTGCATGGCGTGAAAAACGCCATTGCGATCATGGGCGATGCCGTTGGGCCGACGCTTTACTACGGCGCAGGCGCAGGCGCCGAGCCGACAGCCTCCGCAGTGGTCGCCGATCTGCTCGACGTGGCGCGGGATATCTCGACCGATCACCACTACCGCGTGCCTTATCTGGCATTCAGCGGCATCGATGAAGATGTCAGCCAGCTGCCCATCATGCCGATGGAAGACATTACCACCGCCTACTACCTGCGTCTGCTGGCGGTAGATCGCCCCGGCGTACTGGCGCGGGTGGCCACGATTCTGGCCGAGCAGGGCATTTCTATCGAAGCGCTGATTCAGAAAGAGGCGACCGAAGGTGAGCTGGTCCCCATCATTCTGCTGACGCACCGGACCAAAGAGAAGCAAATGAACGATGCGATTCGTGAAATCGAATCCATGGCCGATATCGCTGGGCCGTTAACGCGTATTCGCGTGGAAAGCCTGGACGAAGGGGAGTAAGCCCAAATGCGTTATATCAGTACGCGTGGGCAGGCGCCCGCGCTCTCATTTGAAGAAGTCGTGCTTACCGGCATGGCCAGCGACGGCGGATTGTATGTGCCGGAAACGCTGCCTGAGTTTTCCCGTGAAGAGCTCGCCGAGATGGCCGGGCTCTCCTACGCCGAGATCGCCTTTCGAGTGATGAAGCCGTTCGTCAATGGCGAGATCGATGATGCGACGTTCCGCAGTATCGTTACCGAAGCCTACGCGACGTTCAATCACGATGCGGTCGTGCCGCTTAAGCAGCTAGATGCCAATCACTTCCTGCTAGAGCAGTTTCATGGGCCGACGCTCGCGTTTAAAGATGTGGCGCTTCAACTGTTAGGCCGCTTGCTGGATCACTTCCTGAAAAAGCGCGGCGAGCGCGCGGTGATCATGGGCGCGACCTCGGGTGATACTGGCTCTGCAGCGATAGAAGGCTGTCGCCACTGCGACAACCTGGATATTTTTATCCTGCATCCGCACAACCGGGTCTCGGAAGTGCAGCGCCGTCAAATGACCTCGGTGCTGGCTAATAACGTCTTCAATATTGCCATCGAGGGTAATTTCGACGACGCCCAGGCGATGGTCAAGGCAAGCTTTGCCGACCAAACGTTCTTGAACGGTACGCGCCTGGTGGCAGTGAATTCGATCAACTGGGCGCGCATCATGGCGCAGATCGTTTACTACATCGCCTCAGGCGTCGCGCTGGGCGCGCCCCATCGTGAAGTGAGCTTCTGTGTACCGTCCGCCAACTTCGGCAACGTGTTTGCGGGCTATATGGCCTACAAAATGGGTCTGCCGGTGAAGCAGTTCATCATCGCTACCAACGCCAACGATATTCTGCACCGCACGCTGGCCGCTAACGACTTCTCCAAAAAGGAGCTGGCGGCGACGCTGGCGCCTTCCATGGATATCGTGGTGTCGTCTAACTTCGAGCGCCTGCTGTTTGATGCTTACGACCGCGACGGCCTCGCCGTGGCAGCGCTGCTTGAGCGCTTCCAGCAGGAGCCAACGGCCCTGGCGGACGCACCGCTTGCCAAGCTGCGTGAGAAATTCGCCAGCTATAGCGTGGATGACGCGACCATTTTGGAAGTCATCCGCGAGGCCCATAAACGCACCGGCGAGATGCTCGACCCTCACACCGCGACCGGCTATCGTGCTGCCGAGCGCGCCCGTGCTGATCAATCAACACCGATGATAACCCTGGCGACGGCCCATCCGGCTAAGTTTGCGGAAGCGGTCGTCAAAGCAGGGTTTCCAGGCGTACCGCTACCGCCACATATGGAAGATTTGATCGAGCGCGAAGAGCGTTACACCGTGCTGCCCGCCGAGCTTAGCGCCGTGCAGCAGTATGTTGCGGAACATCGGCGTTAACACATTGATGGCAGAGCTACCCCATCACACGCTGACTGCTAGTACGCTTTCGTTTAGCAAGACTGAGCCACGTTTAGAGCCTCGTCCCGTGGATGAGGCGCTTTACGCCCGAGCCCAGGCTGAAGGCTTAAGCGAGCTTCAGGCGCGGCTCTTGGCCTCTCGTTTGCCCGGCTATCACGGCGAGCTGGCACCCCTGGTAACGCCTAGCCTGCGATATCTGGTGCATCCGGAGAAGCTTGCTGATGGACGGCGCGCCGCCGAGCGGATCGCCCAGGCGGTTGCCGAAGGCGAGACGATCGGCATTCTCACCGACTACGATGTGGACGGGATTACCTCCCATGTGGTGATCCGGCGCACGTTAGTGGAGCTGTTCGGGGTGCCAGAGGGCAAGCTGCACAGCCTGATCGGCCATCGCATTCACGACGGCTACGGGATTAGCTTGCCGCTGGTAGAGCGCACCCTGGCGCAGAAGCCGTTTCCTACTCTGGTGATTACCGCCGACTGCGGCAGCTCCGATGAACCGCGCATTGCGCGCTTGAAAGCGGCGGGTATCGATGTGGTGGTCAGCGACCACCACGCGCTACCGGTGGAGGGGCCGCCAAGCTCAGCATTTGCCTGCGTTAATCCTACCCGAGTTGATTGCGACTACCCCGACAAAACCATCGCTGGCTGCATGGTGGCGTGGCTATTGATGTCGCTTGCCCGCAGTGTGCTGATCGAGTGGGGGGCGCTATCGGAATCAACGCCCAAGCTGTCACCCTGGCTCTCTTACGTCGCGCTGGGCACGGTCGCGGATTGCGTCTCCTTGGGCGGTAGCCCCGCCAACCGCGCAGTAGTTAATCATGGCTTAACGCTGATCAATCGTATGGACGCCGCCTGCTGGCGCGCCATGGCCACCAGGCTAGGTGCCGACAGCGTGCCCTTCAACGCCGAGACGCTAGCATTTCAGATGGGACCGCGTATTAACGCGCGTTCGCGGCTAGATGACCCCTACGCGGCGCTGCACTTTATGCTGGCCGAGAACGATGGCGTCGCCAATCGTCAGCTTGACGTACTGGATCAGGATAATCAGTCCCGTAAAGCGATTGAGGCCGATATGGCCGCCGAGGCGCGCACCCTCGCCACCGCGGCACTGGACGCCAACGAGCCCGCCGTGGTGGTGGTGCTGGAAGACGGACACCCCGGCGTGCAGGGAATCGTCGCCTCGCGCTTGGTACAGGCCTTCGGGCGCCCGGCGCTGGTGCTAACGCAAGCCTCGGCACCGGGCATGCTTACCGGCTCTGGCCGCTCGATTGACGGGCTGCACCTACGCGATGCCCTTCAGCGTACCTATGAGCTTGCTCCCGAGGCGTTACCACGCTTTGGTGGCCATAGTGGCGCGGCAGGGGTGGGCGTGCCAAGGGATCAGCTTGAGGCCTTTAAAACGGCTTTCTTGCAGGCCGTGGGCGAGCAGTTAGAGGGACGAACGCTCTATCCGCGTCTTTGGACGGATGGCGAGCTGTCCACCGCCCAGCTTTCGCTAACCACCTTGCAAGAGATCGAAACGCTCGGCCCCTACGGGCGTGAATTCGACCCGCCACTGTTTGAAGGCCGCTTTATTGTTGAGGCGCTGCGCCCGGTGGGAGCTGACGGCGCGCACCTGATGCTGGAGCTCTCCACAGGACCTGTGACCTGCAAAGCGATCTGGTTTCGCGCCCTAACACCGGGGGAACTGCCTGGGTTCAACGTGGGCGATACGCTGCACTGCGCCTATAAGCTCAATCGCAATCGCTGGCGTGGCCGCGAGACGCTGCAGTTAATGGTTGAGCACGCCAGTACTATCTAAACTAATCACTTGATAACCTCAACAGCCTAAGTAAGGACGCTCCCATGCGTGTTGAAGATTTACCCAAGGATCAACATCGTCCCTATGAAGATGTGATGGCGATGCTGCTGGGCACGTTCTTTGTCGCGCTGGGGGTGACCTTTTACACCCATGCGGTGCTGCTGACCGGCAGTACGGCAGGCTTGGCGCTGCTGTTAAGCTACATGACCAGCAGCGTGACCGGCTGGGGCTTTGGGGTGTACTTTTTTGCCATTAACCTGCCGTTTTACTACCTGGCGGTAAAGCGCATGGGCTGGAGTTTTACCCTACGTACCTTCGCCGCTATTGGTCTGGTATCGCTGTTTTCGGAGCTAACCCAAGGCTGGGTGCAGTTTGCCAGCGTGCCCTCAATCTACGCTGCGTTAATGGGCGGCGCGCTGATGGGCATCGGTATGCTGATGCTGTTTCGCCACCGCACGAGCCTGGGCGGTATCAATATTCTCGCGCTCTACTTGCAGGATAAACACGGCTTTCGTGCAGGCTACGTTCAACTGGCGATTGATGGCGTTATCCTGCTAATTGCGCTGACCCAGCTGCCGCTGGATCGCGTGGGCTACTCGGTACTAGGGGCGCTGACTCTCAACCTGATTATCGCCCTGAACCATAAGCCCGGGCGCTATATTGGGGTGAGCTAAAAACGTTTAAGGAACCTCTGATTAACGTTATGAGCGCAGGCCAGACAAGGCAAAAATCAACGAAAAAGCGGAGTTTACGGGTTGTAAATGAGCATTTTGAGATGATTTTTAACGCCGTATGGCCAAGCGCAATAGTGAATCAGAGGTTTCTTAGCTAAGCCAGAACCACCACACTATTAGCGCGATAAGCCCCAGCCCTGCCAAGTTGATCAGTAAACTCATGAGGCGTTCTCCTGGCTGGCTTTCCATAGCCGCAAGCGGTTGGCGTTACTCACCACGGTAATGGAAGAGAGTGACATGGCAGCGCCCGCTATCATCGGAGAAAGCAGCATGCCGGTGATCGGGTAAAGCACCCCCGCCGCGATGGGAATACACAAGAGGTTGTAGCCAAAGGCGCCCACCAGATTCTGTTTGATATTGCGCAGCGTGGCACGGCTGATCTCTATCGCTGATGCCACGCCGTGCAGTGAGCCGCGCATTAGCGTGATGCCCGCGCTCTCAATGGCCACATCGGTGCCTTGGCCAATCGCAAAGCCTACGTTCGCTCGGGCCAGCGCTGGGGCATCATTGATGCCATCGCCCACCATGCCGACAATTTCTCCCGCCTGTTGACGGCGCTCGATCTCGGCATGCTTGTCTTCAGGCAACAGGCCTGCGCGAAACTCATCTATGCCCACTTCCTTGGCAATGGCTTTGGCGGTGTGCTCGTTATCCCCGGTTAACATCACGATGGTTAAGCCGTCTTTTTGCAGGCGCTTGATCGCGGCCACGGTATCGTGGCGAAGCGGGTCGCTGATGCCAAACAGCGCGGCCAGCTTGTCATCCACCGCTAGGTACACCAGTGTGCGGGCCTGTTTCTCCAGAGCGCGGGCCTGCTCTGCACCCGCTTTGAGATCCACCCCCGCCTCGCTTAACAGACGCGCATTGCCCAGCAGCAGTGCTTTGCCGTCGGCGGTTTGGGCTTTTACTCCACCACCGGTCACGCTGTCGAAACCATTAACCTCGGCAGGAGGTGCATTGTGTTCATCTGCGTAGTTCATTAACGCTGCTGCCAGCGGGTGCTCGGAGCTGCGCTCAAGCGCGTGCACCCATTCCAGCGCGGTGGCTTGCTCAATATCAAACATCTGCACATCGGTAACGCTGGGCGTGCCCTGGGTGAGCGTGCCGGTCTTATCGACCACCAGCGTGGTTAGCTTGCTGGCGGTTTGCAGCGCTTCGCCGCTGCGCACAAGCACCCCATGCTCTGCCGCTTTGCCAACGCCAATCATGGTCGAGATTGGCGTCGCCAGACCCAGCGCGCAGGGGCAGGCAATGATCAGCACGGTGGTCGCCGTGACCAGCATATGGATCACCTGGGGGGCGGGCCCTAGGTTGAACCACGCCAGGGCCGTCAATACAGCAATGATCATTACCGCAGGCACAAAAACGCTGGAGACCTGATCGGCGAGCTCGCCAATCGGTGGGCGCGAATTTTGAGCGCTCGCCACCTGTTCGGTAATCTGGCCCAGCCGAGTATCAGCGCCAACGCGCGTTGCTTGATAGACCAGCCCGCCACGGCCATTCACCGTACCAGCGCTGACGTCATCCCCTTCGCGCTTTGCTACCGGTACCGGCTCGCCGGTGAGCATCGACTCGTCGATATGGCTTTCGCCTTCGGTCACCTGACCATCCACGGGCAGTCGTTCACCGGGCCGCACTCGAATGTGATCGCCCGTTTGCACGGCATCGATCTCAATCTCCTGCTCATGACCGTCGCGAATCACCCGTGCGGTTCGGCTTTGCAAATCAAGCAAGCGCTTTAGGGCATTGCTGGTGCGGCCACGAGCGCGCAGCTCCATGGCATTACCGAGTAGAATCAGCCCGATCACCATGGCCGAGGCTTCAAAATAGATGCCTTGAGCGACTTCCGGCAGCCACGGTGCGAACAGCACGACCACCATGGAATAAAGCCAAGCGGTGCCGGTACCCATCGCGACAAGCGTATCCATATTGGCTTGGTGGTGTTTAACGCTCTTCCAGGCGTTAACGAAAAAGTGGCGCCCAGGAAAGGCCATGATGCCCAGCGTTAATAAACCAATGATCAGCCAATAGAGACGTCCTAGCCCCACCGGGTGAGGGTGGAAAAACAGCATGCTCACCATGAGAGGAATCGCCAATGCCAACGAGATGGCACTGCCGCGCAGCCGTTTTTGGTAGGTCTTGGCTTCCTGTTCACTGCGCGCGCGTTCCGCTTCGCGCATATCCACAATCGGCTCTGCACCATAGCCCACTGATTCCACAGCGGCGATCAGTGCCTGGGTATGAGCACTGCCAAATACCTGGGCGGCGTGGCTACCAAAATTCACGCTGGCGGTATCAACGCCCGCGGTATGCTCAAGCGCTTTCTGAACGCTTTTAACGCAGCTGGCACAGGTCATCCCGCTAATGGCCAGTCGCTGCATCTTGCCTTGTCCTTGAGCATGGGAATGGGTGCCGGCGGTTTTTTCAGGGGCTGGGGCAGGTGCCACCGTCTCTTCACTCTGGCTCGCTTTGCCACGGGCCGTTTCATCTGCAGCCGTTTTGGCGGGCGGGTAGCCCGCATCGCTTAATCCCTGATCGAGATCAACATCCGTCAAGCGAGTAACCACTTCAAGGCGTTTTTCATCAGGCGTGCCGGTTACCTCGGCACTTGGGTCGAGGTGTTGAATAGCCTCACGCATGCGTTTTACGCAGCCTTGGCAGCTCATGCCTGGAATGGTTCGCACAGCAGCGCCGGGGCTTATTGAAAAGGGAGTGTGACGGCCAGAGGAGTCGCTCATGAGGTCTCCTTGGTAGACGGTGATTCAGGAAAGCTTTCGATTAAGCGGCATACACTATGCCCATCAGGCGTGCCATCGGGCATGTGTTGCCAGCTCTCTAGGGCATGCTCCATACGCTCGGCCAGTGCTTCGAGTTCGGCGATGCGTGCCCGGATTTGAGGCAGCCGACTGGCAAGCAGGTCACGCACCAAGGGGCAGGGGGAGTCGCCTTGGTCGGCGTGCCCAAGAATGTCGCGAATCTCGGCCACGCTAAACCCCAGCTTGCGTGCCCGCTGAATAAAGCGCAGCCGCTCTAAGTCGGTATCCGAAAAGAGTTGATAGCCGTTATCGGGATGTCGCTTTGGGGCGAGTAGCTGTTCACGAGCATAATGGCGCACGGTTTCGGCGGTGACACCGCCTCGCTTAGCAAGCTCGTTAACTTTCATGGTCTGCTCTCCCGCCCGGTTAATTCGCGACTGTTTTAGTGTAGAACCTATGGGTTACCCATAGGTCAAGGGCGACTTTGTTACTCAGTCAAAATTACTAAAACACTGATTTAAAACGAGCGTGCGACTAATGTATAAGCGAAAAACAAAATAAAACGCTCGTTTGCTCTTGATCCTTTGGCGTAGTTGCGAGAAAACAGTCATGTAAAAAATAAAGAGCGTGGATCGTTGGTATCCACGGGATCATCGGGAAGAGAGGCCCACTATGAATAATAAATTTAATAAGCTCACCCTGGCCGCTGCCATCACAGCCGCCTTCGCCAGCCAAGCCCATGCAGGTGGGTACCAAATCAATGAGCAGAGCGTTAGTGGGCAAGGCTATGGCCATGCAGGCCGAAGCTCGAACGTTCATGACGCCACCATCGTATACGGCAACCCGGCGGGTATGTCGTTTTTAGATCGGGCCCAGATTACGGCGGGTGCTACTTATTTAAACGTCAATACCGATATTTCTAACGTTGAAGCTAGTCGAACCATTGATCCCGGCGCTCTTGTTGGAGCACCTACCGGAAATCAAATACCTATTGGCAGCATTCCAGGTGGTAATGATGGCAATATGGTCCCGGGCACAGCAATTCCCTTTGCCTTCTATGCTCAGCCGGTCACAGATCAACTCGCATTTGGGTTCGGGGTCTACGCGCCGTTTGGCTCAAAAACAGATTATGAAGATGATTTTCAGGGGCGCTATTTTGGTAATTATACAGAGGTAACTGTAGTCAGTGCGCAGCCGACGGTTTCTTATCGCTTTAATGAGCAGTTGGCAGTAGGTGTGGGTGTTACATATAACCAAGTGGAAGGGGAACTGCGTCGCCAAGTTCCGAGCGGCCTTAGCTATGATCCCGCTACTGACATTGATGCACGTGTTGACGGGAAAGATGAAGCTTGGGGATATAACTTAGGTGTTATTTATCGCCCAATACCCGAAACTACTTTAGGATTAACTTACCGCTCGAAAGTAGATTATGAGCTTGAAGGCAATTACAGGGCGATTGCACCGGATGGCACGACGACATTAAACCCTCTAACGGGTGATCCTCTCCAAAGTAATGCTAATTTAGATTTAACCACACCTGAAACGGTTAACTTTTCGCTTACTCAGCAGATGACAGACAGGCTTAAACTGATGTTTGGAGCATCTTGGGTGCGCTGGAGTCACTTCGATGAAATACGTGTTGTAAATGATCAAGGTGGCCCCATTACCGATGAACCTCAGAATTACGAAAATGCTTGGGCCTTTGCCACTGGCGGCGAGTATCAGTTAACGCCCACATTGGCACTCCGTGCGGGCGTAACGTTAGACTTCACACCCACCAATGACGAAGATCGTAGCGTGCGTATTCCTTCCGATGATCGCCGCATTTTCTCGCTGGGGGCAGGCTGGAGCCCAACGCCTGACCTGACTGTCGATCTCGCCTATTCTTACCTCACCGAGCGGGGCACGTTCGTTGAGCAAGATCGTAACGATCTGCTACAAGGTGCCGGCGGGGCCTCCTACTCAGCCGACTACAAAAACGAAGCCCATGGCTTTGGTGCTCAGTTAACCTACCGCTTTTAAGCGTTAGCGAGCCAATGTCCACCGAAACCCGGCGGCCGCCGGGTTTTTTATTGTCTTGAGAAAGGTGCATTGGATGCGGGGCGTGCTGGCTTTCGTTACACTATGCGCCTTTGTGATGAATACACCCTGTTCGATCAGGCACAGCAAACGCTAGGGCGACCCCATGTTGGAAACCAACCCGATTCATAACCAGATTAAGGACCTGTCTGAGCGGACAGACGTTCTTAGGGGGTATCTTTGACTATGCCGAAAAGAAAGATCGGCTAGAAGAAGTTACCCGCGAACTGGAAGATCCCAATGTCTGGAACGATCCAGACTACGCGCAGAAGTTAGGTAAAGAGCGCGCCTCCCTCGAAGCCATTGTGGCCACCATCGACGATCTTGAGCAGGGCCTTGGCGATAGCCGGGATCTGCTTGAACTGGCCGAAATGGAAGACGACGAAGGCACCGTTGATGAAGTGCGCAAAGAGCTGGACAACATGCAGGCCGCGTTAGAAAAGCTGGAATTTCGACGCATGTTCTCCGGTGATATGGACCAAAACAACGCTTACTTAGATATTCAATCCGGCTCCGGTGGTACTGAAGCGCAGGATTGGGCCAATATTTTGCTGCGTATGTACCTACGCTGGGCGGAGAGTCACGGCTTCAAAGCAGACATTACCGAAATTTCCGCCGGTGAGGTGGCGGGCATTAAGTCAGCCACCGTGCATATCCAAGGCGACTACGCCTTCGGCTGGCTGCGTACCGAAACCGGTGTACATCGCTTAGTACGTAAAAGCCCGTTTGACTCCGGCGGCCGTCGCCATACCTCCTTTGCCTCGGTATTCCTGTCACCAGAAATCGACGACAGTTTCGAGGTGGAGATCAATCCTTCGGATCTACGTGTGGATACCTACCGCTCCAGCGGTGCCGGTGGTCAGCACGTTAATACCACCGATTCAGCGGTGCGGATTACCCACGAGCCGTCCGGCATTGTGGTGGCCTGCCAGGGCCAACGCAGCCAGCACGCTAACCGCGATTTTGCCATGAAGCAGTTGAAAGCGCGGCTGTGGGAACACGAGATGCAAAAGCGTAATGCTGCCAAGCAGGAAGCCGAAGACTCCAAATCGGATATCGGTTGGGGCAGTCAGATTCGTTCCTACGTGCTTGACGATCAGCGCATCAAGGATTTGCGCACCAGCGTACAGTCCAGCAACTGCGACAAAGTGCTCGACGGAGATATCGATCAATTTATCGTCGCCAGCTTGAAGCAAGGTTTGTAATTTTTTTAGCGTTTGAACATGAACAGGGTGCCCCATGGCTAACCAAGACGCGTCTCCTGCAGACAACGAAAACCACCTGATCGCCGAGCGCCGTGCCAAGCTGACTGCTCGCCGCGAGCGTGCCACTGAGCAGGGAAAAAGTGCGTTTCCCAACGATTTTCGCCGCGACAGCTTAACCGTTGAGCTGCAAAACGCCTTCGGCGATAAAGACAAGGCCGAGCTTGAAGCGCTGGATCACCACGCCGCGGTGGCCGGCCGAGTGATGCGTCAACGTGGCCCCTTTATTGTCATTCAGGATGTGGCTGGCCAAATCCAGCTCTACGTGGATAAAAAAGGCCTGCCCGCCGACGTACTTGAGGACGTTAAAAGCTGGGATATCGGTGATATCGTTGCCGCCCACGGGCCGGTGCATAAATCCGGCAAGGGCGATCTGTATGTGATGATGAAAGAAGCCCAGCTGTTAACCAAGAGCCTGCGTCCGCTGCCAGATAAGTTTCACGGCCTAACCGATATGGAGGCCCGCTATCGTCAGCGCTATGTGGATCTAATCATGAACCCGCAGTCGCGCAAGGTGTTTGAAACTCGCGCGGCGGTGATCAGCTCCATGCGTCGCTTCTTTGAAGCGCGCGGCTTTATGGAAGTCGAAACGCCCATGCTGCAGCCGATCCCCGGCGGCGCGGCGGCACGGCCGTTCATTACCCACCACAATGCGCTGGATATCGATATGTATCTGCGTATTGCGCCGGAGCTTTACCTCAAGCGTTTGGTAGTGGGCGGTTTTGAAAAAGTGTTCGAGATTAACCGCAACTTCCGCAACGAAGGGTTATCCACGCGTCACAACCCAGAATTCACCATGGTGGAGTTCTACTGGGCGTACGCGGACTATCGCGACCTGCTCGATATGACCGAAGCGATGCTGCGCACAGCGGCGGAGGAAGTGCTGGGCAGCGCGGTGATCGAGTATCAGGGCGCGAGCTACGATTTCGGCAAGCCCTTTGCCCGTTTAACGCTGCGCCAAGCGATTCTGGATCACGGTGACGGCATTGCCGACAGCGATCTGGATTCGTTGGACGCTGCGCGGGCAACCGCTGATAAACTCGGCATCAAGGTCAAGGAGAGCTGGGGCCTGGGCAAGGTACAAACGGAGATATTCGAAGAGGTTGCTGAGCATAAGCTCGACCAGCCGACCTTTATCACCGAGTACCCGGCTGAAGTGAGCCCGCTTGCCCGGCGTAACGACGCTAACCCCTTCGTCACCGACCGCTTTGAGTTCTTTGTGGGCGGGCGCGAAATTGCCAACGGTTTCTCGGAGCTCAACGACGCCGAAGATCAGGCCGAGCGCTTCCGCGCTCAGTCGGCTGAAAAAGACGCTGGCGACCTGGAAGCGATGTACTACGATGCGGATTATGTGCGCGCATTAGAGTACGGCATGCCGCCGACCGCAGGTGAAGGTATCGGTATTGACCGTCTGGTGATGCTGTTTACCGACAGCCCCTCCATTCGTGATGTGCTGCTATTCCCGGCGATGCGCCCTGAAGTGGGTTAAACCATTCAATAGCGGATGAAAAGTTGGTAAGGGCGCGTTATAGCGCCCATAATGGTCAACGTTTCGACGGCGAGGAGAATCCCATGAAACTGCTTAACCGCTCCGCACTGAGCGTCAGGCCGACCCAGCCCTTCGTGGACTGGATCAACGCGCTGGAACCCACCATGGGAGACGACGACCTGACCCTGGACGACGTCGAACGTGAAAGTACCATTTATCTGATTCCAGAAATGGATACCCCAGAGGCGCTAGAAACCTTTGTGCGCGATCGTTGCGTAGAAATTCTTGAGACTGAGCTACGCGCTTGGGAAGAGGATGAGCGCCAGTGGCCTGATAAAATCGACTGGGCGCTGTTTCAAGAGTTTGTGCGCGTTGAGCATAGCTATTTAGCGATCGATTTGGACGATGAGACAGCCCTCGAAATTTCCGAAGTGGATGATGCGCTGCTGTTAGACAATGAGCAGGATTAGCGTGCTAATATTTTAACCAAGCTTTGTTTGCTTGCACGTCGCTTTGTGATGACTACTTAGCGCACGATGAAACCGGCTTAGGCCGGTTTCTTTGTTTTAAAATTCTTGGCTTTTAAAAAAGTAAAATTAAGGCAATAGTTTCGTCTTTTCGTTTAGCAACACGCCTGCCTAGGAACTTCGCTATGCTTCTGTTTGAAACCCGTCCTGGAGACGATGGTCTGCCGGGGCCTGAGCGTGCCTTGGCCGTGCTGGCGTTGGTGACTGGCACGTTAATGGCGGTGGTCGATACCACCATGATCAATTTAGCCCTGCCTACCATCGCCGCGGACTTGAACGTGTCGGCCTCCCGTGCCGTGTGGATTACAAACCTTTTTCAGGTCGTCTGTGCCGCGTTTTTGCTGGTATTTGCGGGCATCAGCGAATTGATTACCCGGCGTCGGCTTTACCTGTTCGGGCTGGCCACTTTTGTCGCCGCTGCGCTAGGGGCAGCGCTATCGCGTAATTTGGAAACGCTGCTGGTATTTCGCGCTTTCCAGGGGCTGGGGGCGGCCGCCACGCTCTCCATCGGTCCGTCTCTATACCGGGCTATTTTCCCCTCGCGCCTGCTGGGCAGCGCGCTGGGCTTGAGTGCTCTGGTGGTCGCGGGCGGTTACGCGGCCGGGCCTACGCTGAGCGGGGTGATCTTGTCGTTTGCCGACTGGCCCTGGCTGTTTGCCTTAAATGTGCCGCTGGGTCTCTGCTCGCTATGGTTGGCCAAGCGTGCCTTGCCCCAAGACGAGCCGCGAAAAGGTAGCTTCGATGTGGCGGGGGCGCTGCTCTCTATCGTGATGTTGGCGAGCTTTTTTATCGCCATGGATGCCGTCAGTCACGCAGCGCCGATTTGGCAAAGCGGTGGCTGGGCGTTACTGGCGGTGCTGGCCTGTAGTGGGTTTATTGCGCGCCAGCGTCGAGCGCCTTATCCATTGCTGCCGCTCAGTGTGTTTGCCGAGCCACGCTTTACGCTGGCCGTTTCTGCCTCTGGGCTCGCCTTTATAGGTCAGGGCCTTACGTTTGTGGCGCTGTCGTTTTTCTATCAAGAGCAGATGGGGTTTTCGCCGCTAGAGACTGCTTGGCTATTCACTCCCTGGCCGCTGGCGATCATGCTTGTTGGCCCCATTGCCGGGCGCTTAGCCGATCGCATCAATCCCAGTATTCTCTCCAGTACGGGGCTTGGTCTGCTGATTTTCGGCCTGATTGCGCTGGCGCTCGTCGACGAGTCAACCGGTGTGGCAGGCAGCCTATGGCGCACCGCGTTATGTGGTATTGGTTTCGGGCTGTTCCAGCCACCCAATAACCGCGAAATGATGGGCAGCCTGCCGCCGGAGCGCAGCGCCAATGTTTCTGGCGTGATGAGTACCACCCGCACGGTAGGGCAGTCGTTCGGCGTCGCCTTGGTTGGTGCCGCGCTGGCGTTGGGGTGGCCTGTCCAGGTAACACTCTGGCTGGGGGCGGGCACGACGCTACTGGCATTATTGGCAAGCGTGGCGCGTATGCCGCTGGCAAAGCGTGCATTACACGCTCGTCGGGCATCGTCTGCTGGCCAGTAAGCGCGTACAATAAAATGGTTTGTGATCTCAAGGAGAACCCCATGACGCTGCAGACACAGATTGAGCAGAAGTTAGCGGCACTCGCGCCGGACGTGCTGCAGGTTGAAAATGAAAGCCACATGCATAACGTGCCCGCCAATTCCGAAACGCACTTTAAAGTGACGCTGGTGAGCGATAGCTTTGATGGCCTGATGCCGGTCAAACGTCATCAAAAGATATATGCACTGTTGGCCGATGAGCTTTCAGGCCCGGTTCACGCCTTGGCGATGCATCTCTATACGCCTAGTGAGTGGCAAGCCCGTGGCGGTGATCGGCCTGATTCTCCCAACTGTCGCGGCGGCGGAAAGTGAATCAAGAAGTTACACGGCGCCACTATTTGGATGCCATGGGCATTACCACCTGGGGTGCCCGCTATCAGCTTCCCAACGCGCGACCTACCGAGGCCTGCGAGTGGGAAGACGCCACTCCAGACGCTATTCCGCCCCGGGAGCGGCTGCAAGCCCTGCTGGACGACGCTCCTTCGCCTAAGCGTCAACCGTCGAAGCCTCAAGCGGCCGAACCCCAGGCTTCAAGTGAAGTCATTGCATCCCCCTCAGCGGTGCGGGCACTGTTGGGACAGGACAAGCAATCTCCGCAGAAGCAGGCATCGGAAAAGCCGATAACGCCAAATCCCGCTACCGCTGAGTCCTCAACTGATGCAGCGCCTGCTGCGCCAGCCAAACCACTCGAGTTTGCGCTTTCCTGTCTATGCCTTAACGGACGTTGGCTAATGCTGCAGGCTGGGGAAATGAGCGCACTTGAGCGGCAGTTATTGGCCAACCTACTGCAAGCGGCGGGTGTCCATCGCGGTGAACTGCCTCAGGTGACCCGCTTTTCATGGCCGCCAATGTCCAATGCGTTTGCGGTTGAAGATCCACTCGCAGAAGCGCGTGAAGGGGTGGCGGCGTTTATTGAGGGTCAGGCAAGCCGGCAGGGTTGGCAGTTGGCGCGGCTGCTCTGGTGGGGAGAACTGGATAGCGAGCAAGCGCCACTGGATAACATCTTGAATATCAAGGAGAGCCAAAGTCATACGCTCTCGCTGCCGGTATGGCAGGGGCCTGCCCTTGCTGACCTGCTTGAGGGGGACCGTAGTAAGCGTGATGTATGGCCAGCACTGCGCGCCCTAGGCCAGCAGTGGACCGAGGATAGCTCAGTGGCCGCTGAGCCAAACGCTGATGATCACTGAACTCAGCGTTGACCATCTAGCTGCACTAAAAGCACTGGAGCGACACGTGCAAAGCGGCAGCGCCGATTCACAATTGTTGGAAGCGCTAGGTAGCCAAGATACCAGTGTATTGGGTTGGTGGCATGACCAGCAGTTGAGCGGGTATGCCATCGTGGCGCGGCTGCCGTTCGAGGCTGAACTGCAAGCGATAGGGGTGGTGCCGGAATGCCGTCGAAGTGGCGCAGGGTTAGCGCTAATGGAAGCCGTTTTAGCGCAGGCTCAGCGCTGGAAGAGTGAGCGGCTGCTGCTGGAAGTGCGGGTGGGTAATGGGAGCGCTATTCGCCTCTACCAGCGCTGCGGTTTCGGCGAAGACGGACTCAGGAAAGGCTACTACCCGGCCAAGATTGCGCCTCAACCCCCGCACGACCCAGCGGCGCCCATCGCCGCCGGACGTGAGGATGCGCTGCTGATGTCGAGAGCGCTCTGAGCGAGGCGTTAGCACAACCCCCGAGAACCCCCGAGGGTAAAGATTAAACGAGCGTAGAGGTTAAGAAGCGCTGGTGGTATCGAGGCTATCGAATTTGCTGAGCAGGCTATTGAGACGACGCTCCCACTCTTCGCGCTCCTCTTTGAGCTTGGCGTTTTCGCCGCGCAGCTCTTCATTTTCCAGCTTCATCATTTCCAGTGCATCAACGGTATCAGTGACTTTTTGTTCAAGCTGATTAAATAATTCCAAACTCATGTATATCTCCCTAGCGTAAAAATGAGAACCCAAAATCGGTAGCCAACAGAGCGCCAAATTCACAAGCGGAAAGCTTGCTAGCAGGCACGAATGTGGCGAGCGTAACGCCACTGCCGCGCGGCGGCAAGCGCTGTTTATAGCGGATGGCGTCGATAAAGACGCGCTGTGCTTTCCCCTGCCTGGGTTTCACGGTGTAATTGCCAGTTAGCTGGCACGTTAGGCGTCAGGGATGTCTCGGTTTCAAGGTAAATCATCGCCTCTGCGCTTAACCAGCGGCCCTCTTCTAACGCCGAACAGCAAGGCTCGGCTAGCTGTTGATGAAAGGGCGGGTCGAGAAATACCAAAGAGTAGGATTTGGCAGGCCGTGTCAGGTAGGCCTGGACATCGGTCACATGCACGGGACTTGAAGTAATATTGAGGGTGGTAAGATTCGTTGATAGCTGCGCTGCCACGCTTGGATCGCGCTCGACGAAATCGACACAGGCCGCGCCACGGGAAATGGCTTCGATGCCAAGCGCGCCAGTGCCCGCAAATAAGTCCAAAACCTGTTGACCATAAAGCTGTTGGCCTAGCCAATTAAACAGCGTTTCACGCACGCGGTCAGGGGTAGGGCGCAGGCCAGGGCTATCCAGTATGGGTAACTGACGGCGGCGAAACTCGCCACCGATAATGCGTAATTTACCCACTGGCTTACCCAATGGTTTGCCGGCCCGCGGCGAAGTTGAGCGGCGGGACGCAGATGAGCGGGAAGAGCGTTGTCGTGTCATGGAACGGATTGTAGCGGGCCGCTTATCCAAAGTCTTGGTCTGCGGTGGTAGGATGGCGTTAATGTTCACTATTTATGTCGAGTAATACACATGTTTGGTTTTTTTAAGCGTAAGCACAAGCAGGATCCACAGCAGGCCCCTCAAGATGCACAGCAGGCAACCGAAGAAGAGCAGCGTCTGAAAGAGCCCCCACAAGAGCGGGCTGATGAAGAGGAAGTTGCGTCCCCCGAGACGGCTTCGGAAGCCGTTGCAGAGGCCTCGCCCGTACCGAAGACTGTGCCAGAGCCAGAGCCAGAGCGTGAGACGCCGCCTCCAGCCGCGCTGCAAGAGAAGCCAGGCGCGAAAAAAAGTGAGCAGCAAAGCGAACAGAAAGGCTGGTTCGCACGCATCAAATCCGGCTTGGGTAAAACCCGTGCGAATTTATCGGATGGCATTGCCGATCTATTTTTAGGTAAGAAGCAGATCGATGACGAGCTACTGGAAGACCTGGAAACGCAGCTATTAATGGCCGACGTGGGAATTGAGGCGACGACCGACATTATCGGCCGCCTGGAAGCGCGTGTTTCGCGTAAAGAGTTGAACGACCCTGAAGCGCTCTATCGTGGTCTTCAGGAGGAGTTAACCAGCATGCTGGCGCCCGTCGCTAAACCACTAGCGATCGAGCCGCCGTTACTTGAAAACGGCCAAACCGGACCCTTTGTCATCTTGGTCGTCGGCGTCAACGGAGTCGGTAAAACGACCACGATTGGCAAGCTGACTCAGCGTTTTCAGCGTGAGGGTAAAAGCGTCATGCTGGCGGCCGGTGATACCTTCCGCGCGGCTGCCGTTGAGCAGCTCAAAGTGTGGGGCGAGCGTAATCGTGTGCCCGTGATCGCCCAGCACACCGGTGCGGACAGCGCCTCGGTCATTTACGACGCCGTCGCGGCTGCCAAGGCTCGCGGTATCGATGTGCTGATTGCCGACACCGCAGGACGCCTGCATAACAAAAGTCACTTGATGGAAGAGTTGAAAAAAGTCCATCGGGTCATGCAAAAACTGGATGCCACCGCGCCCCATGAAGTGATGCTCGTGCTGGATGCGGGCACCGGCCAAAATGCCATCTCTCAGGCCAGCACCTTTAATGAGGCGGTACCGGTTAGCGGGATTACCTTGACTAAGCTGGATGGAACCGCCAAAGGCGGCATTATCTTCGCCCTGGCCAAGCAGCTGGAAACGCCGATTCGCTTTATTGGCGTGGGGGAGGGCATCGATGATCTTCGCCCCTTCGAGGCCAAGGATTTCGTTCATGCACTGTTTGATCGCCAAGGGGACGATGCTAGCGCATGATCGCCTTTGAGCATGTGGGAAAACGCTATGGCGGACGCTTTGAAGCGTTGGCACACCTGAATTTCCGCGTTGCCCGTGGCGAAATGGTGTTTCTGACCGGCCATTCCGGGGCGGGGAAGAGTTCGCTATTGCGCCTCATCATGCGCCTTGAAAAGCCCAGCCGTGGCCGCGTAGTCGTGGCGGGCCACGATATTGCTCAATTACACGCTAGCCAGGTGCCTTTTTATCGGCGTCAGATTGGCGTGGTGTTTCAAGACCATCAACTGCTCTTTGACCGCAGCATTTTTCACAATGTCTCGTTGCCGCTGGAAATCCAGGGGGTCGAACCCCGTGAAGCCGCCCGACGAGTGCGCGCCGCGTTGGATAAAGTGGGATTGTTGCACCGGGAAAAAGCGTTGCCCATCGAGCTTTCTGGCGGTGAACAGCAGCGTGTCGGCATTGCGCGGGCGGTGGTTAACAAGCCTGCTCTCCTGCTCGCCGATGAGCCCACGGGCAACCTGGACCCTCAGCTCTCAGCAGATATTATGGCGCTGTTCGAGGACTTTAACCGAATTGGTACCACGGTCATGATCGCCAGTCACGATTTGGCCCTGATCGCTCGATTGCGCCATCGGATTCTGCGTTTAAGCGATGGTCGGCTGGTCGCCGATGAGGGGGCCTTATGAAACCCTCCGCCACGCCAAAGCGTCGCACGGGCGCCGCCTTGAAAACTCCGCGCAAACCGGTTGCCAAGCCAGCGGTCGATAAAGCTTCTCAGCGCGGCGCAAGGTCACAGCAAACGCGATTTTCCAGCCGCCTGCGTGCTTGGGGGCGTCATCACCGCAGCATGGCATGGGATAGCTTTCATCGTCTGATACGTTACCCATTAGGTAATCTACTGACCATGCTGGCCATCGCCATTGCGTTGGTGCTGCCCGCTGCGCTGTGGTTGACCTTGGACAGTGCCCGCCTGCTGGATGCCGAGCTCGATGAGAGCGCGACCCTGACGGTTTATCTGGCACTGAGTACGGATGACGCTCAGGCAAGCCGCATTGAAGAGGCCGTCAGCGCCGAGCCGAGTGTTCTTGAGACGCAGATGATCAGCGCTGAGCAAGGCATGGCAGAGTTTCAGCAGTCGTTGGGACTCGATGATGCCTTGGCAGGGCTGGAGAGCAATCCGCTGCCCATTAGTATCGTGGTGCGCCCGGCTAGTATCGACCCGGCCGCTATGGAGCAATTAGCCACTACGCTGGAAGGGCTTGCGGGGGTCGATGAGGTACGCGTTGACCTGGCCTGGGTGGAACGGTTAAGGAATCTGGCCGAGCTGGGCAGGCGCGTTGCGCTAGCGTTGGGGGCGCTGTTTGGCCTGGGGGTGCTATTGGTAGTGGGCAATACGATTCGCTTATCGGTAGAGAGCCGCCGTCGGGAAATTGAAGTGGTAATGCTGATTGGTGCCACCCATGCGTTTGTTCGTCGGCCGTTTCTATATAGCGGTGCGTGGTACGGCGTTGGCGGTGGTGTATTAGCGCTTGGCCTGCTGGGGTTAGGCAATCATTGGCTCTCCTTGCCCGTGGCTGCGTTGGCTGCCAGCTATGGCGCCAGCTTTTCGTTACCACAACTTGACGTGACAGGCTCTACAATTCTGCTATCTTGCAGTACACTACTAGGCTGGTTAGGCGCTTGGTTGGCGGTTACTCGCCATCTCTCAAGTATCCGGCCACGATGAGCGCGATGGCTTAGTCGGACAACGACACGATGGTATAGCCGGGCGACGAACAGTGAAAGACTGACGCTACTGGCAATACCAGTGAAGTCTATCAGCACCAGCAGTCCGGGCAGGCATTCTATCTGTTCTATTTGGCCCCGCGGGAACCTTATCCAAGCGATAAGGTCTTTGTAGGACAGCGACATTGTAATAGGTTATTGATAACGTGCTACGTCAACCACGATGGGTTACAGGGGAGACCACCTGCACATGAGCACTAGTCTTCTACCGGTTGGGCAACTTTCACCAGGCGGCGATCTGGGCGGATATATCCGCGCGGTCAATGGAATTTCGGTTTTAAGTGCCGATGAAGAGCGGGAGCTAGCTTACCGTCTTTATGATGAAGGTGACCTGGAGGCTGCGCGCCGCTTGGTCATGTCGCATTTACGCTTTGTCGTTCACATCGCACGTAGCTACTCCGGCTATGGGTTACCCCAGGCGGATCTTATTCAAGAAGGAAACGTTGGCTTGATGAAAGCCGTTAAGCGTTTCGATCCGAACCAGGGCGTTCGTCTCGTCTCGTTTGCGGTGCACTGGATCAAGGCGGAAATCCATGAATTTGTGTTGCGTAACTGGCGAATCGTCAAAATTGCCACTACAAAAGCGCAGCGCAAACTGTTCTTCAATCTTCGTAGTGCCAAAAAGCGCTTAGCTTGGCTGAACAACGACGAAGTCGACGCCATCGCTAAAGACCTTGATGTTAAGCCAGAGGTCGTGCGCGATATGGAAGGGCGCCTCTCTTCTTATGACGCCGGCTTCGATGCGCCCGCTGGCGAAGACGAAGAGAGCACTTACCAGGCCCCTGTGTATTTCCTGGATGATGCGGCGTCCGACCCGGCCACGCAGCTCGAGGACAGCAACTTCGAGGAAGACTCGACACGTCGACTGCAGGTCGCGCTTGAGGGCCTTGATGAGCGTTCGCGGGATATCCTCCAGCGTCGGTGGTTGGCTGATAGCAAAGAGACGCTGCACGATCTGGCGGATGTCTATGGCGTCAGCGCAGAGCGTATCCGTCAGCTTGAAAAGAATGCGATGAAAAAGCTGCGCCAGAAAATGGGCGAGCCCATGGTGGCATAAGCCATCCGCGTACTACCATTCGTCGCACTAAATGTGTGTCGTATAAAAAAACCGGCCCTTGCAAAAGGCGCCGGTTTTTTGCACTTAGCGATGGTGGAGGGCTCTAAGGCCGTTGTACTGGGGCTAGGCGGGCTGCACCGCAGCGCGCAGTAAGTGGGCCGACAGTAGCGACCACTGATCTTCCCAGTGTTCTGTCGGCAGGCGCTTAAAATCGCTACGCACGTACTGCGAAATTCGTCCTTCCGCCTGTGCCGCCAGTAAGTTGGCTGCGGCGGAAGCGGGGATGGTGGGGCGAAGCCCTTCACGTAATTCGGCCTCGCGCAGGATCTGCTTGAGCTGTAACTCCAAGCGTTCGAACAACTGATTGACCCGCTGGCGGAGTCGGGCGGTCTCGCCTGTGAGTACGTCGCCCCCCATTACCCTAGCCAAGCCAGGGTTTTTTTCGGCAAAGCCGAGCAGCAGCGCAAGTATCGTGCCACAGCGGGTAATAGCGTCGGGTACGTCGTCTAAAATACGTGTAATGCGTTCAAAAATACTCTCTTCGATAAAGTCGATCAGCCCCTCGAACATACGCGCCTTACTGGGGAAATGACGATAGAGCGCTGCTTCTGACACGCCTACCTGGCGAGCGAGTGCGGCGGTAGTAATGCGCTTGCCGCTGTCTTCTTCAAGCATTAATGCCAGGGCTTGGAGTATCTGCTCGCGGCGGCGTGGTTTTTGATCTTCGCTCATGATGTGCCCTCCGTCGCGGTTAGCTCGCGTCCGTGATTAGGGTGCCCACCCCAGCATTGGTGAAAATTTCCAGCAGCACCGCGTGGGGAACACGGCCATCGATAATGTGCGAGCTATTCACGCCGCCCTTGACCGCATCCAGGGCACAGCGAATTTTGGGCAGCATGCCACCATAGATGGTGCCGTCTTCGATCAATGCGTCGACTTGCGTGGTGGTTAAACCGGTGAGCACTTCGCCCTCGGCGTTCATCAAGCCAGCGACATTGGTGAGCAGCATCAGTTTTTCGGCGTTGAGCGCCTCGGCGATTTTGCCCGCCACCAGATCCGCGTTGATGTTATAGCTATGCCCTGCAGCGTCGACGCCAATGGGTGCGATGACCGGGATAAAATCGCGCGCGGCGAGCATCTCAATCAGTTCGGTCGAGATCGACTCCACTTCGCCCACATGGCCAATATCAATAATTTCCGGGGCGGTCATTTCGGGGCTTTGATGCTCGACTTTGAGCTGGCGAGCACGAATTTGTGCACCGTCTTTCCCGGTCAAGCCGATTGCTTTGCCGCCACTTTGGTTGATCAGGTTGACGATGCTTTTGTTAACCAAGCCGCCCAGCACCATTTCGACCACGTCCATGGTTTGCGAATCGGTCACCCTCATGCCGTTGACGAAGCGCGATTCGATGTTGAGCTTTTTGAGCAGATCCCCGATTTGTGGCCCGCCACCGTGCACCACCACGGGGTTGATGCCGACCTCTTTCATTAACACGATGTCGCGTGCAAAGGAGTCGATCAGGGTGCTTTCGGTCATGGCGTTGCCGCCGTATTTGACCACCACGGTTTTACCGGAAAACTGTTGAATATAGGGGAGGGCTTCGGAAAGCACCTCCACAACGACCTGCGGGTCGCGACTGACTGAACTCATGAGGTTGTCCCTTGCGAACGTTTATTATGCTGCTAACGTTTATGCTGATTTATTGGTGAGGGCCGCGCTTTCTAAATGTGCGTGGTCCCTTCGGCGCCGAGCGGTTACTGAGGTAGCTCTATCTCCGGCGCGATACGCGTTAATGCGTCGTTAAAAACCGTTTTGATACGTGCTAGGGCGGCGGCACTCTTCCCTTCAAAGCGCATGACGAGGGCAGGGGTGGTGTTGGAAGCGCGACATAGCCCCCAGCCATCCTGATAGTCAACGCGAATACCGTCCAACGTGGTTTTGATACCTTCGCCGAAGTCGCCCTCGCGAGCAAGCTTATCCACCAGAGAAAATTTGTTAGCGTCGGTAACCGCGATATTAATCTCCGGCGTGCCAATGTCCTGGGGAAAGCGGGCGAAAAAAGTATCCGCATCGTCGGGCTGGTTGGCGAGAATTTCCACCAAACGCGCGGCGGCATAGAGCCCATCATCAAAACCGTACCAGCGCTCTTGGAAAAAAATATGGCCGCTCATTTCCCCGCCCAACTGAGCGCCGGTCTCTTTCATGCGTGCTTTGATCAGCGAGTGGCCGGTGCGCCACATCTCCGGCTCGCCGCCCGCCTCACTGATTACCTTGACCAGATTGCCGGTGCACTTGATATCAAAAATGACCTTGGCGCCGGGCTGGCGCGTGAGCATGTCGGTGGCAAAGACCATCAACAGGTGGTCGGGATAAATCAGCTTGCCCGAGGGGGTAACCACTCCTAGGCGGTCACCGTCGCCGTCGAAGGCAAGCCCGATATCAGCGCCCGTTTCTTGCACTTTGCGCATCAGGTCTTGCATGTTTTCCGGTTTGCCAGGGTCAGGGTGGTGATTCGGAAAGTGGCCATCGATCTCGTCGAACAGGGCAATCGTTTCAATGCCCAGGCGAGCCAGCAACTGTGGGCCAAGTTCACCAGCGACGCCATTGCCGCAGTCGACCACCGCCTTGATAGGCCGGTTGATGCGAACATCGCCCAGGATGCGCGACAGGTAGGTTTCCCGCAGATCTTGCTGGGTAATACCGCCTTGGCCCGTTTCCAGCGCGCCAGACTGGATGCGCTCAAACAGGGCGGTAATCGCATCACCTGACAGCGTTTCGCCGTCTAGCACGATTTTGAAGCCGTTATAGTCAGGCGGGTTATGGCTCCCGGTGACCATCACGCCTGACCGGGTGCCCGCCAGGACATGCGTAGCGAAGTAGAGCACCGGCGTGGGCACCATACCAATGTCGATCACGTCGCAGCCTGCGGCGTTAAGGCCACGCATCAGCGCCGCTTGTAGTCGGGGGCCTGAAAGACGCCCATCGCGCGCAACTACCACGCTTGACTCACCTCGCGCAGTGGCTTCCGAGCCCACTGCACGTCCGATCATTTCTACCGTGTCTTCGGTGAGCGTGTCATCAACGATGCCGCGAATGTCATAGGCGCGGAAAATTGAGGCGGGTACGGACTGTGCATTCATAGGAGTTCCAAATAGTACTTACCGTTAAAAATCAGTCATGCAAAGCGCTACTGGCTACCGGTACTGCCAAACCCTCCGGTGCCTCGTGACGAATCCTCAAAGGCATCCACTATTGAGAGGTCGGCTTGTACTACAGGAACGAGTACATACTGTGCCAACCGATCAAAAGGCGCGAGCGTGAACGTGCTCTGCCCCCGATTCCAGACCGAAATCATTAGCTCGCCCTGGTAGTCCGAATCGATTAAACCAACCAAGTTGCCCAGCACAATGCCGTGCTTATGCCCCAAGCCGGAGCGCGGTAAAATCATTCCCGCCAACGTCGGGTCTTCAATATAGATGGCAATGCCCGTGCGCACGAGTTGGCACTCGCCAGGGGCCAGCGTCAGAGGTGCGTCGAGCAGCGCACGTAGATCCATGCCTGCAGAGCCTGCCGTTGCGTAAGAGGGAAGATAGTCGTGCAAGCGTTCATCTAACACTTTGCACTGCAGGCGGGGGCGGGGGCTCATAACGGCTCTCCAGAAGCTTTGTGAAACGGTTTAAGGGTTATTGGGGTGTTTTCGCCGACAGTAGAGCGAGCGCCTGATGAATGATCGTGGCAGCCAGTTGGCGTTTCGGCTGAGGGGCTTCTGCTCGGCTTTCGACGCCTTCCCCTGTTCGCCATAGTAACCAAGCGGCGTTCTGATCGCTGCCGAAGCCCAGGCCTGCCTGAGAAACATCGTTGGCGACGATCATGTCCAGCCCTTTGCGCGTGAGCTTGTCTTGCGCATAGCGCTGTATGTCTTGGGTTTCGGCGGCAAAGCCAACCACCAGCGGGCGCTGCTCAGCGGGCAACGCCGCTATGCCGGCAATAATGTCGGGGTTCTTGACCAGGGATAGGGTAAGGGTGTCGTTATCATCCTGCTTTTTGAGCTTATGCTCGGCAGGCGCCGCTGAACGATAATCAGCAACGGCGGCGCAGCCAATAAACAGCGCAGCCTGAGGCGCTAGTCGCTGCGACTCTGCATGCATCTGCTCTGCAGACGTCACATCAATACGTGTAACGCCCTGCGGCGTGGCTAAATTAACCGGCCCACTGACTAGCGTTACCCGAGCACCCGCGGCAGCCGCGGCAGCGGCCAGGGCGAAGCCCATTTTTCCTGAACTATGGTTGGAGAGATAGCGCACGGGGTCTAGCGCTTCACGCGTTGGTCCTGCGGTAATCACGATATGCGGCGCATCGGCGCGGGGTATGGTCAGCAGCGTCGTAACGGCACTAAAGATAGCGTCGGGCTCGCTCATGCGGCCAGGACCGACGTCGCCGCAGGCCTGATCGCCAGCGGCGGGGCCAATTTGCTGCCAACCATCGTCTTGAAGCTGGGCCACATTGCGCTGTGTGGCCGGGTGGCGCCACATCGCCTGGTTCATTGCCGGGGCAATCAATTTCGGTGCTTCTGAGGCCAGGCAGAGCGTAGTGAGGAGATCGTCAGCCATGCCGTGAGCTAAGCGGGCGATTAAATCGGCAGTCGCCGGCGCAATCAGCACCACATCCGCCCAGCGGGCGAGTTCAATATGCCCCATGCCAGCCTCGGCTTCCGGGTCCAATAACGAAGTGCGCACTGGCTCGCCGGAGAGCGCCTGGAGGGTGAGCGGGGTAATAAAAGCCTGGGCTCCGTTGGTCATCACCACGCGCACCTCGCAGCCCGCTTGCTTGAGCAGGCGCACAAGCAAGGCGCTCTTGTAAGCAGCAATACCGGCACTAACCCCCAATAGCACCCGCTTGCCTGCGAGCGTAGACGCCGCCGTGAAAGCGTTAGTCGGGGTGCTTGTAGTGTCAACAACAGAAGCCATGTCAGTCATCCACATCAGCGTTCGTGAGGAGGCCTACCATACCACTGGCATCATCAATTTGGCATATCAGGGCAAAACAAGGGTAAGCTAGGTTTACTGAGGCTGATCGTCGGGGCGGGTTCGACGGCGTTTGGCGTTAAATGCCAAGAGTGTGAAACGTGGGAAGGTGCGATGGGAATCAATCACTGGCCAGAGGGTGAGCGGCCCCGGGAGAAATTATTAAACGCAGGGGCGCAGGCGCTTTCGGATGCTGAGTTGTTAGCGATTTTTTTGCGCGTTGGGGTGCAGGGGCGCTCGGCAGTCGATTTAGCGCGGGATTTATTGGCAAGCTTTGGTGGGTTGCGTCAGTTGCTGGAGGCAGACCAAGCGAGCTTTTGTAACGCCCGGGGATTAGGCGCCGCAAAGTATGCTCAGCTCCAAGCCACGCTTGAGTTGTCGCGTCGCCATTTGGCCAGCCAGTTAGCGCGTGGCAATGCGCTGACATCACCGGCCTTGGTGCGTCATTACCTAAGTTCACAGCTACGCCATTTAGGACATGAAGAGTTTGCGGTGCTTTTTTTGGACACTCAGCATCGAATTATTCGCTATGAATCGCTATTTCGCGGTACCCTAGACAGCGCATCTGTTTACCCCCGCGAAGTTGCCAAGCGCGCATTAGAACTTGGCGCTGGCGCTGTTATCCTGGCGCATAATCACCCTTCTGGTGTGGCAGAGCCAAGCGATGCGGATCGACGAATCACTGAACGTCTAAAAGACGCGCTCGCTCTTTTTGAAGTGCGCGTGTTGGATCATTTCGTGGTGGGGGATGGAGACGTGGTCTCTTTTGCCGAGCGCGGCTGGCTTTAAGCAGCATCGATACGCAGTGCGCTATGAAATATTGATTAAGTAAAATGAGCAAAAAGGCGCTTTTTTAGCCTTTTTGTGGGTTTTGCTTGCTGCAAGTCGGGTGCTCTGGTATAAAGTGCCACCTTTAAACTTGGGTTGAATAACGGATTTGGATAAAGCTTGGCGGTTAACGGCGCCGATACCTTCCCTGCTCCGGTTTGCCCGACAGTTTTGAACACTCAGGTAATCATATCCTGGCCAAGCAGTTGGAGGCTCTAATGTCCAAAGTATGTCAGGTTACCGGCAAGCGTCCGGTAACTGGAAACAACGTTTCACACTCCCAGCGTAAGACACGTCGTCGTTTCTTGCCAAACCTGCACACCCACCGTTTTTGGGTTGAGTCTGAAAACCGCTTCGTCAAGCTGCGCGTTTCCACGAAAGGAATGCGCATCATCGACAAGAAAGGTATCGACACAGTTTTGGTCGCTATTCGTAAGCGCGGCGACGCTATCTAAGTAAGCCTATTGGGAGAGTTGAACCATGCGCGATAAAATCAAGTTGGTGTCTAGTGCCGGTACAGGTCACTTCTACACCACTGATAAGAACAAGCGGAACACCCCGGATAAGTTCGAATTCAAAAAATTCGACCCGGTCGTCCGTAAGCACGTTATCTACAAGGAAGCTAAGATCAAGTAATCGCGTAAGCGATCATGATCGGCTTTCTCTGCAGGCCAGCGCCTGTTCAAAAACCCGGCCCCAAGCCGGGTTTTTGCATGCACGCTTTTTATGCCCAGCGAGTTTGGCTAACCCATCTTCATTAGGCTGTCATCACTAGCCGTTACGATGCTCAACTATGCCTGAACTGCCCGAAGTTGAAACGACCCGACGCGGGATTGCCCCTTATATCGAAGACCAAGAGGTCACCGAAGTGCGGGTGCGCCAGCCGCGGCTGCGGGTGCCTGTGCCTGATGATTTCGCTGAGCGGTTGGTGGGCGCACGCATCGGTGTCTTGAAGCGGCGTGCTAAATACCTGCAAATACCCATTGACTCTGCATCGCCATCCGGTCGTGCTGATTCTACGCTACTGTGGCATTTGGGTATGTCGGGTAGTTTACGCATTGCTCGCGTGGGTGATTTGCCTAAAAAGCATGATCACATCGATGTGGTCACCGCCAGCGGCTATGTGTTGCGCTACCACGACCCGCGTCGGTTTGGCTTTGTGGATTGGCAGGCCGATGATGAGACACAGGACGGGCGTCTTGCGCACCTCGGCCCTGAACCCTTATCCGATGCCTTTAACGGCAAATGGCTCTACAGCCTCTCGCGCAACAAGCGGGTGGCGGTAAAGCCCTTTCTGATGGATAACCAGGTGGTGGTGGGGGCCGGTAATATCTATGCGGCAGAAGCGCTGTTTATGGCGGGCATCGACCCTCGTCGTGCAGCAGGACGAGTGTCCCGCGCTCGCTACGACGCGTTAGCCTTGGCGGTGAAAGAAGTGTTGGCGGCGGCGATTACGCAAGGCGGCACGACGCTGAGAGACTTTGTCAGTGGCCAAGGCGAGCCTGGTTACTTCGCCCAGCGGCTGAATGTTTACGGCCGCCACGGCCAGCCCTGTTTACGCTGTGGTGCGGAGCTGCGCCGCATTACGCTCGGTCAGCGCGCTAGTGTGTTTTGCCCCGGCTGCCAGCGTTGATGGCGGCTGCTAGAACGGCGCTTGCGGTATTAATATCGATTGTTTCTTATGTGTGATTGCATTGCTTACGTTTTTTGGAGATTGTTGTGACCCAACGCCTGCGCCTGAATAAAAATGCTGACCGCCGCCTGAAAGCGGGCCATCTCTGGATCTACTCCAATGAAGTGGATATTAAAGAGACCCCCTTAAAGAACTTTGCCGCAGGCGAAACCGCTCTGGTAGAAGCCTCCAACGGAAAAGTCATGGCGGTGGCTTACGTTAATCCTCATTCGCTCATTGCTGCTCGAATCATGTCGCGTGATCCTGAAATGCGCTTGGATCGTTCGCTGTTCGTACATCGCTTTAACCAAGCGCTAGCACTGCGTCAGCGGCTTTATAATCAGCCCTATTACCGCTTGATTCATGGTGAAGGCGATTTGTTGCCAGGCTTGGTGATCGACCGCTTTGGCGATGTGCTCGTCGTGCAGCTCAATACGGCTGGCATGCAGGCCTTGGCGGATGAAATCGTGGATGCGCTGGAAAAAGTCATCAAACCGGAAGTCATCGTCTTCCGTAACGACACCGGCGGTCGTCGCCAGGAAGGGCTCGAGGCCCATGTGGACGTGATCAAAGGGACACTGCCGTACGAAGTCGTGCTGGAAGAGAATGGCGCTCGCTTTGTCGTGCCGGTACTCAATGGTCAAAAAACCGGTTGGTTCTTCGATCACCGTGTTAACCGCGAATGGCTCAATCGCCAAGTGGCCGGTAAGCGTGTACTGGATGTCTTCAGCTACGTGGGTGGCTGGGGCGTTCAGGCCGCCGTTCATGGCGCGCAAGAGGTAATGTGTCTGGACTCTTCAGGCCCAGCGCTAGAGCAAGTCGCACGCAACGCTGAACTGAATGGCGTGCAGGATAAGGTGGCTGTTAGCGAGGGCGATGCGTTTGAAGCCTTGGCAGCCTTGAAAGCCGAGGGTAAAGAGTTTGATGTGGTCGTTCTTGATCCGCCCGCCTTCATCAAGAAGCGCAAGGATATTCCAAACGGTGAGCGTGCCTATGCCCGCTTGAACCGCGAAGCGATGCGCTTGCTGGGGCGTGATGGCCTATTGTTATCGGCCTCTTGCTCGATGCATTTGGCGCCGGAGCGTCTGATGGACGTAGTGCGTGGTGCAGTGCGCCATCAGGATCGTCACGGGCAGGTGATTTTTCAGGGTCATCAAGGCCCTGATCATCCCGTCCATCCGGCAATTCCCGAAACGTCTTATCTGAAAGCGTTGGGCGTGCGCGTGTTCCGCGACTAGTTCACGAGAGCCAGGATAAACAGGAGCCAAGGATGGAGTGGGCATTGCCCGATCCTTTTGTGATCGATATTCATGTGTCTGATGAAGCGATCGATGCCTATCAGCACGTCAATAACAGTGAATACCTGCGCTGGGTCGAGCAGATCAGTTGGGCGCACTCGGTCGCGCTCGGCCTCTCTCTTGAGCGTTACCGAGAGCTTGACCGAGCCATGGTGGTTCACCGCCACGAGCTGGATTACCTCGCGCCGGCTTTTGCAGGCGACGCGCTTCAATTGGCAACCTGGATTGTCGATTGCGATGAGCGCTTCAGTCTGACCCGTCGTTTTCAGCTAGTGCGCGCTCGCGATGCGAAAACGCTGCTGAAGGCCCGTACACGCTTTGCCTGTGTGGCACTCTCAACGGGGCGGCCCAAGCGTTTACCCGACGAGTATCGGCGTATTTACGGCGGCGCGGTTATTGTCGAATGACGCTGGGCGAAGTGGATTTTTTCGTGCAGAAACGGTAATCGCTAGATTTTTCTCCTAAAAAACGCCTTAACCGGCGTTTTTTTTGTTTTGCATTTTGAGGGTGGTGGTCAACGTTAGCTGTGCGGTAATTTGCTTAACAGGATCGCTGACCTTACAAAGCACAGGGAAAAACCAATGCAAATCGCCGTCCCCAAAGAGATTAAAAATCACGAATATCGCGTAGCCTTAACACCCACTGGTGCGCGGGAATTAACCGGGCGTGGCCATCAGGTCAGCGTTCAAGCAGGGGCCGGTGAAGGGGCTGGCTTTGCCGATGCTGATTACCAGGCCGCTGGTGCCCAGATCGAAGCCGATGTGGATGCTTTGTGGCGCAATGCCGAGCTGATCCTCAAGGTGAAAGAACCGCAGCCGGACGAGGTGGCACGCCTCACTTCACAGCACACACTGTTTACCTATCTGCACTTGGCCGCCGAAGAGCCCCTTACCCGCGGCCTGATGGAGAGCGGTGCCACCTGTATCGCCTACGAAACGATCACCGATGCCCGGGGCGGTTTACCGCTGCTGGCGCCCATGAGCACCGTCGCCGGGCGCATGGCCGTGCAAGCGGGAGCTCACAGCCTGGAAAAAGCCCAGGGCGGTGCCGGTGTATTGCTGCCCGGGGTGCCAGGCGTGGCACCGGGTAAAGTCACTGTCATTGGTGGCGGTGTGGTGGGTGAAAATGCGGCGCGTATGGCGTTGGGGTTAGGTGCGGAGGTCACCATTTTGGATAAATCCCTGGCGCGCCTGGAAGTGCTGGACGACCGTTATCAGGGGCGTATTAAAACGGTTTTCTCCACGGCAGACGCACTTGAAACTGCGACGCGTGAATCGGATATGATTATCGGCGCCGTACTGGTGCCGGGTGCCGCGGCGCCAAAGTTGATCACTCGACGGATGTTGGCCGGAATGAAGCCTGGCAGCGTATTGGTCGATGTAGCCATTGATCAGGGCGGCTGCTTTGAAACCAGTAAGCCCACCACCCATGCCGAGCCGACCTACATCGTGGATGGCATTGTGCACTACTGTGTCGCCAACATGCCCGGTGCCGTGGCTCGCACGGCTACCCAAGGGCTGACCAACGCCACACTGCCCTTTGTACTCGCGTTGGCGGATAAAGGCTGGCAGCAGGCGCTACGTGACGACCCGCACTTCCTGCCCGGTCTTAATGTGCATGCTGGCCAAGTGACTTATCAAGCCGTGGCAGACGCCTTTGGGTTAGAAAGTAGTCATCCCGCAAGTGTTGTTGAAGGCTAATAAATACGCAGTCGTTGGTGCTACCATTAACTTAATAGTGTGGCGGAAGTTCATCCTCAGGGCGCGGGCCGCTCTGGGGTTCGCTTGCTTGAAGGGCCTGATGCTGCTCGCGTAGGCGTTCTCGCATCAAGCCGCTTAGCTGCTCAAGTTTTTCCAAGCGGCGCTCCTGCTGAACTACGGCTTGATCGAGCGTGTCGAGCCAGTGCTCTTGATGCGCTAAGCGGCTTTCTAAAGATTCAACAAGTTGACTCAGCTCAGTGGGCGATAATTCGTGGGTCATGATAACATTGCAACCTTATGTAGTAGTATGCCGGTGCTATTGGGAATGGGCCTGATAGTGCGGGTATTGTCCTTCGTCTGTTACCCATACAACAAGAGAGCTTTTATTTTCTATGAACCCAAAAGTTGTGTTTCGCTGTTTCTTAATCAGTGTATTACTTGCCGCCCCCACGCCACTTTTGTTGGCGGGGATTGTTCGTTTAACTAATAGTGCCCTCGCGGAGCTGTGGATGGCCGAACTGGCCATTAGTGGTGTTAGCGGTGTCTACATTGCCGTAGCGATAGGGTGTTTTATCGTTCTCTGGATTGCCACGTTAGCGTCTGCGGCGTTTGCACCCTCGGTCGTGGTAGCGTCTGATGTGGTGGCGCGTGCTAAACCCGTATCACGCCAGCCCCAGGCGGCCGCTCCTATGGACGATGAGGAAGAGGATATCATCGACCCCAATGATGGCCGTGAAGAGGGGGAAGTGAAATGGTTTAATACCAACAAAGGCTACGGATTTATCACCCGCGATAATGGCGAAGATGTCTTTGTACACTTTCGCGCCATTCGTGGCCGTGGCCCGCGTATGTTAGCGGAAGGCCAAATTGTGCGTTACCACGTGATTAAAAATGAGCGTGGTTTGCAGGCCGATGATGTGAGTATTATTGAGTAAATGAACGTTGAGTAAGTAAAGAGTTTGTTATAGAAAGTGATAGTCAACGACCCCACTCCGGTGGGGTCGTTTACGTTGGGAGGCTTAACGACCCGAATCAGGCCACTCGATCGCTCTCTCCTGGCCGCCGGGCAGTACTTGCCAGAAACGATCCGGATCATCGCCGGGGTTCCAGCCGCCTAACGAGCATCGCACTTCGGTCTGCAGCGCCTCGGCGGCTTGTTGGGCACACTCTTGATCGGTCAGCCAAGGCGTATGGTTGCTATCAAACCATAGGCTGGCAAAGCCATCGGCGGCTTTGTCTACTAATAACACCGGCACACAATCGCCCTGGTACTGACCCCGGGTTTGCCATTTGCCTTTGCCTGCTGGACTAAGAGGAGGGGCGATTAGCGTACTTTTTAGCCACTCATTGAGCGCCTCCTGCGAGACGCTGGCCAGGTAGATTTCGATATCGGGGTAACGCTCCATCATACGTTTACCTCGCCAGATAGAAGCAGTGCCTGCAGTGTCGCTTCGTAAATCCGACTCAAGTCGTCGAGGTCGCTAGCGCGCACGCGCTCATTGACCTTATGGATGGTGTCGTTCAGCGGGCCTAGCTCGACCACTTGGGCGCCTAGGGTGGCTATGAAGCGGCCATCCGAGGTGCCGCCGCTGGTCGACAGTGCTGGGCGCTTGCCAGTCACCGCTTCAACGCCCTTGATGACAGCATCGACAAGCTCGCCTTCAGCGGTCAGGAAAGGCTCGCCGTTCAGCGTCCAGTCTATCTGATACGCCAAACCATGGTGCGCGAGAATAGCCTCGGTGCGCGCTTTGAGTTCATCAGCGGTCACTTCGGTCGAGAAGCGGAAGTTAAATACCACTTCCACATCGCCAGGGATCACGTTGGTAGCCCCGGTGCCTGCGCGCAGGTTAGAAATCTGAAAGCTGGTGGCGGGGAAAAAGTCATTGCCCGCGTCCCAGTGTTCGTTAACCAGTGCATCGAGTGCCGGCATCGCTTGATGAATAGGGTTGCGCGCTAAATGCGGGTAGGCCACGTGGCCTTGTACCCCTTTGACGTGCAGCGTTGCTCCGAGGGAGCCGCGTCGGCCATTCTTAATCATGTCGCCTAGGCGCTCGGTTGACGAGGGCTCGCCGACGATACAGTAATCGAGGCGCTCATTGCGCTCGCGCAGATGCTCAACCACGGCGCGGGTGCCGTCGACGGCCGGGCCCTCTTCATCGGAGGTGATCAAAAAGGCGATACGACCATCGTGATCCGGGTGCTTGGTCACAAAGCGTTCAACCGCCGTCAGCATAGAGGCGAGGCTGCCTTTCATATCGGCCGCGCCGCGCCCGCATAGCATTCCCTCTTCATCGATACAGGGCTCGAAGGGCGGATACTGCCAGTTGATATAAGGGCCGCTGGGCACCACGTCGGTGTGGCCAGCGAAAGCCACGACCGGGCCGTGATGGCCGCGAACGGCCCAGAAATTCTTCACATCGCCAAAGGGCAACTGCTCAATAGTGAAACCGAGCGCTTGTAAGCGCTCGATCATCAGTGCCTGACAGCCTTCGTCGTCCGGCGTCACCGAGGGTCGGCTTAGCAGCTCAAAGGCGAGCGTGAGCGTCGGTGACAGCGTTTCAGGCTCAGTTGTGGGCATGCAACGCCTCATTCAGGGCGATGGCGGTTTTGTTGGTCAGGCACTCGATGCGACCATTCTGCGAGTTGCGACGCCACAGCTGGTCGTCTTGGCCTGCTAGCTCCCGAGCGGCAACGGTGTTCACTTCCTGCCCCTGGTCATCCAGCAGCGTCACTTTAGAGCCTGCCGTGATATAAAGCCCCGCTTCCACGGTGCAGCGGTCGCCTAGCGGAATGCCGATGCCCGCATTGGCGCCAATGAGGCAGCCTTCGCCGACTTTAATCACGATATTTCCACCGCCGGAGAGCGTGCCCATGGTCGAGCAGCCGCCACCGAGGTCTGAACCTTTGCCGACCATCACGCCCGCCGAAATGCGGCCTTCGACCATGCCGGGGCCTTCGGCGCCTGCATTGAAGTTGACGAAGCCTTCATGCATGACGGTAGTGCCTTCGCCCAGGTAAGCGCCTAGACGAACCCGCGCTGTATCACCGATTCGGATGCCCGTGGGCACCACGTAGTCGGTCATTTTGGGGAACTTGTCCACGCAATCCACTGAGAGTGCACGCCCCGCCATGCGCGCCTTCAAACGGCGTGTAGGTAGCTCTTCAATATCAATTGCGCCTTCGTTGGTCCAGGCAATATTGCGTAGCAGGCCAAACATTCCAGTCAGATCGACCCCGTGGGGCTTCACTAAACGGTGGGAGAGCAGGTGAAGTTTGAGATACACCTCGGGAGCCGTTTGCGGCGGCTGGTCGGTGTCCAGGAACATCGCCACCAGCGGGCGCTGGCTAGCAGAAAGCGCTTCAGCAAGCTCTGCTTGTGCGGCGTGGCCAGCGGCCTCTAAGGCTTTTGCCAGGCGTGTGCAGTCTTCCGGCAAAAAGCTAATCGCCGCGTTGCCCTGGGGCGCATCAAGCGCTTGTTGAGCAGCGGCTACCAAGCTCGCATCTGGGTTGAGCAGCGGTGCAGGGTAGTAGATTTCCAGCCAATCGCCCTGAGTATTTTGGGTGCCAATTCCAAGTGCAAAGCTCAGCATAAGGGAGTGTCCTGTCGTGATGTGAAAAGAGGGGTCGAAGTGATTGATGAACGAGAGCGGCTAAGCGATTAACCACTCAGCTTGTCGTAATCGCCGTCGCGGTAGCCAACCCAAATGGTCGAGTCGTCTACTTCCAGTAGTGGGCGTTTGAGTAGCGTGGGATGTTTCAGCAGCACCTGACGGGCAGACGTATCAAAGGCGTCTTTCTCTTCTTGGGGGAGGTCGCGCCAGGTTTTGCTGCGCTTGTTGACGACATCGACAAGCGGTACCCGCTCTAAAATATGCTCAAGCAGACCCGCCGAAAGGCCATCTTTGCGTAGGTCGTAGGTCTTGAACGCAATACCTTTGCCTTCCAACGCTTTTCGCGCCTTACGACAAGTGTCGCAGGTATTAATAATGTAGAGCGTCAGCATACAGCCTCCTTAAAGAACGGGTGAGCGGGTTTGGCTATTCAATTAGCCGCGCTCAATCAAATGACGAATACGCTGCGCCGCTTCCAGCGTAGGCGCCAATTCGGCCACCAGTGCTAAGCGCACACGCCCAGCGCCTGGGTTAATGCCGTTTGCTCCTGTACGCCCCATTAAGCTGCCGGGCAGCACGCTAACATGCTGGTCGGCAAACAGACGCTGGGTGAAAGCAATGTCGTCGCCACCCGGTACTGCGGGCCAGAGATAGAAACTAGCCTGAGGCGCAGGGAAGCTCATGACAGGCGCAAGCACATCGGTCACCGCGCTAAATTTCTCCCGGTAGGCGTCGCGATTAGCGCGCACATGCTGTTCATCCTGCCACGCGGCAATAGACGCGTGCTGAATGGGTAGCGACATCGCACAGCCATGGTAGGTGCGGTAGCGCTTAAACGGCGTTAGCAGGGCGGCATCGCCCGCTACAAAACCCGAGCGCAGGCCGGGCAAGTTAGAGCGTTTGGAGAGCGAGTGAAACACGACGCAGCGCCGGTAGTCATCGCGACCCAGCTCGGCGCAGGCTTGTAATAGCCCGGGCGGTGGGGCGGTCTCGTCCAGATACAACTCTGAATAACACTCGTCTGAGGCGATGATAAAGTCGTGCTCATCGGCCAGTGCAATGAGCTGCTTGAACTCCTCAATAGGTGTCACTGCGCCGGTGGGGTTGCCCGGTGAACAGATAAACACTATCTGTACGTCGCGCCATGTAGCGGCAGGCACCGCACTAACGTCTGGTCGAAAATGGTTCTCAGCGGTGCAGTCCAAATAGAGCGGCTCGCCGCCCGCCAGTAGCGTCGCGCCTTCGTAAATCTGATAAAACGGATTGGGTACCGCGACTTTCGCCGGCCGTGTGCGATCCAGCGCTGCCTGCACAAAGGCAAAGATTGCCTCTCGGGTGCCGTTGACCGGAACGACGTGCCGTTCGCTGTCGAGTTCGCGCAGCTGGAAGCGTTGGGTTGCCCAGCGGGTAATGGCTTCACGCAGCGCTGGCAGACCATTGGTGACCGGGTAACGGGCCATTTCCAATTGGTGCGCCACCAGCGCTTCAAGCGCCGCGGGATAGGGCGCGTGCTGGGGCTCACCGATGGTCAGCGGAATGTGGGCGAGCCCCGTGGGTGGTGTGAGCTCCGCCTTTAGCGCGGCCAGCTTTTCAAACGGGTAAGGATGCAGGGCGTCGAGGTCGGCGTTCATGATGTGTCCGTTGATGGCTGGCGGCGTAAACCGTCGATTATAGGCAAGCCCCGGTGCAGGCTCAAACCTAACGAGGTTGTGATCTTGCAATGAATGCTTTTAAAGGCGCTCGATAGACGAGATCGAGGGTAGGTTGAAGCGAGGGTCTTTCGCCATGGATGGCGAAAGTAGCGCCCATGGACGGGTTCACAGCGCCCTCGCGGAAACCTACCCTCGGCCCCGAGGCTGGGCAGTTCAATCTCTGTGGCAGCCTCGGGGTGCGGTGAATTACCTTAAACCCCCAACACTTCAATCAAGCGTTCGCGCAACTGCTGCTGGCGCTCGGGGTCGGTCAGCGGTTCGCCTGCCTTAGTGGTGATGAAAAACACGTCTTCTACCCGCTCACCGAGGGTGGCGATTTTCGCCGCCGAAAGCGAGATATCCTGCTCCATGAAGATACGCCCGACCCGAGCCAGCAGGCCGGGGCGGTCGGGGGCCGTTAGTTCCAGCATGGTGCGCTCATTGGCCGGGTCCTGCTCAATCAACACTTCTGTGGGCACCTTGAAATGCTTGAGCTGACGCGGCGTGTGGCGGGTGACGATATCGGGATAGTCATCGGGGTCATCCAGCTCTTCGACCAAGTGCAGGCGCATCTCCTCGATGTGCGCTGGGTCGCGAATTGGTTGGCCGTGGCTATCGAGCACAATAAAGGTGTTGAGCGTCCAGTCGTTATGAGAGGTGGCGATGCGCGCATCATGGATCGATAGGCCCAGCTGCTCCATGGCAGCGGCGGTGGCGGCGAACAGGTCATCCACCGAGCGCGTATGGATAAACACTTTGGTGCCGCCTTCGGCCATGTCGGCGGTGGGGGCGCTAATCAGCACCAGCGGCAGCGGCGACTGGTTATGATTGAGGATTCCTTGGGTCTGCCAGACAATTTCGCTAGGCGCGTATTGGAGAAAGTAATCCTCCCCGAGGGATTCCCAGAGCTGGTCGATTTGTGCCCGGTTGACGCCGATGGTTTGCAGCAGCGAGCGTGCTTCGGTGCGTGTTTCCCGCACCCAGTCATCCCGGTCGGGTGGGTTGTTCAGGCCACGGCGCAAGGCGCGCTTGGTCTCGGCGTGCAATTGGCGCAGTAGCGACGCCCGCCAGCCGTTCCACAGCGTGGGGTTGGTCGCATTGATATCGGCCACGGTGAGTACATACAGGTAGTCGAGGCGGGTTTCATTACGCACCACCAGGGCAAAATCACGAATCACATCGGGGTCGCTAATGTCGCGCTTTTGGGCGGTCATCGACATCAATAAATGATGCTCCACCAGCCAACTGACCAGATTGGTATCGTGAGGCGAAACGTGGTGCCGTTGGCAGAACTGTTCGACGTCCCGGGCGCCAATTTCCGAGTGATCACCGCCGCGACCCTTGCCAATGTCGTGAAACAGGCCGGCCATCCACAGTAGATCCAGCTTGGGAAGCTGTTGCATCAGCGCTGCCGCCACTGGGAAATCACCCTTCGCCTCCGGTTTACGAAAGCCGTGCAGAAACTTGAGTAACCGCAGTGTATGGGCATCGACGGTATAGATATGAAACAGGTCGTGCTGCATCAGGCCTACGGCGCGGCCAAACTCGGGCAGGTATTTGCCTAAAATACCGTAGCGGTTCATGCGGCGAAGCTGGCGCGGCACGTTGCCGGGAGCACGCATAATGGCCATGAACAGCCGCTGATGGCGGGGATCTTCCCGGTAGTGATCGTCAATCTGATGGCGGTGGTCGCGAATCAGTCGGATGGTATCGGCGCGGACCCCTTCGATCTCGGGGTGCTTCGCCATCAGCAAGAAAAGCTCCAGCATGGCGGCGGGTCGTTCGCGAAACAGGTTTCGTGAGCGCACCTGGATATAGCCGCCTTTGGTCTCGAAGCGCTCATTCAGCTTGACGGTCTCCAGCGCTTCCTTTCCCCGTAGAATCACTTCGTCGAAGTGCTGCAGCAACATGTCGTTGAGGCCCGCCAGCGCGGTGACATGGCGGTAGTAACGCTTCATAAACTGCTCGACCGCTAGTCGCTCGGGCGTATCGCGGAAGCCAAACATCTCGGCAATCGTACGCTGGTGGTCAAACAGCAGACGATCTTCGGCGCGATCGGTCAACATATGCAGGGCATAGCGCACCTGCCATAAAAACGCCTGCCCCTGGCTCAAAATGCGCAGTTCAGCATCATTCATAAAGCCGTTAGCGACAATGTCGGTGTACTGTTCGGTGCCAAAGTGACGCTTGGCCACCCAGCCGATCATCTGAATGTCACGCAGCCCGCCGGGGGAGCTTTTGAGGTTCGGTTCCAGATGATACTCAGAGTTGTTGTAGCGGTAGTGACGAGCAATTTGCTCCTGCCACTTGGCTTCAAAGAAGCGATCAGCGGGCCAAATATGCTCGGCACTGAGGCGCTCGCGCATCGCTTCGCGCAGCGTCTCGGGCCCTGCGATCAGTCGTGATTCGAGCAAGTTGGTAATCACGGTCACGTCCGCTTCGGCTTCCCGTTCGCAATCGTTGAGCGAGCGCACGCTATGCCCGATCTCTAGGCCAATGTCCCATAAAAACGTGATAAAGGCAGTGAGCGGTTCGCGGTAGGCGGTGTCGTCATCCTGCGCCAGCAGTAGCAGCAGGTCGATATCGGAATGCGGGTGCAGTTCGCCCCGGCCATAGCCGCCGACGGCGATGAGCGCAATGCCGTCATCGGGCCACTCGTGTTGCGACCAGGCAATGGCAAGTAACTGGTCGAGATACCAGGCGCGGCCGCGCACCAGATCACGGATATCCGCCCCGGCGCGAAACTGGTCATCGAAGCGTGCTTGTAGTTCACGCAGCGCGGCCTTGAACGGGGCGACCGGGGAGCGAGAACCTGCAAGCTCGGTACGAAACAGGTCTAAATCGTAAAGCGAGGTGTCCGGTTCAAACCGGTAGTGGTGGAGAAGCATCAGTTAGACAAAAAACTGAAGTCTTCATCGCTGCGCGCGGTTAGCACCTCAACACCGGACTCAGTGACCAGCAGCGTGTGTTCCCACTGGGCAGACAGGCTGCGGTCTTTGGTGACGGCGGTCCAGCCATCGCGCAGTACCTTGGTTTTATAGCCACCGACATTAATCATCGGTTCGATGGTAAAGCACATGCCTGCGGCGAGCTTAATGTCGGCGTCCGCTGCGTAACCGTCGTAGTGCAAAAACTGTGGCTCTTCGTGGAAATCAGCGCCGATACCGTGCCCACAGAAGTCGCGCACCACCGAGTAGCCGTGCTCTTCGGCGTGCTTTTGAATGACCCGCGCCAGTTCGGAAAGGCGTACGCCAGGTTTCACCCGCTCAATGCTTTTATACAGACACTCTTGGGTGATGCGGCACAATCGTTCGCCCTGAATGGTGTCGCCGATCACGAACATGACACTGGAGTCGCCGTGATAGCCGTCTTGGGTCTTTACGGTGATGTCCAGGTTCATGATGTCGCCGTTTTTGAGCTTCTTGGCGTCATCGGGAATGCCGTGGCACACCACGTGATTGATAGACGTACAGGTTGCCTTCGGAAAGCCGTGATAGTTCAGCGGTGCTGGGGCTGATCCCAGCTCATTAACGATATAGTCGTGACAAAGGCGGTCAATTTCCCCGGTACTCACCCCGGCCTGAATGTGCGGCGTGATCATTTCAATGACGCTAGCCGCTTGGCGCCCGGCTTCGCGCATGTGTTCGATTTCAGAAGGCGTCTTGATGGGAACGTTCATGAATGCTCGATATGGGTTCTGAATGGATAATTGAATGGCGCAATTTAAGACCGTCAAACGGGGTGCGACTTCATCTTGGCAATGATCTATGGTATAAAGCCGCGCGCTTTCCTGCAATCGTGATTCCTAGCTTCTTAACTGGGAAAGACGGCAGTAGGGCAGGGCGATGAATCCGCAGCGTGCTTCTTACGAGACACACTGCTTGTTGAATCACTAAAAACATCAAGCCTTAAAAACACACATGCACCGGCACATGGTCCCGGGTGCCGCTGGCAGCGTCTAACGCCGTCAACGGTCGGATCCATGGGGTGCGTGGAGGCCTAACCCGAGTTTCAGGAGTTTTACCATGTCTCACGTTAATATGCGTGACCTGCTCAAAGCAGGCGCTCACTTCGGTCACCAGACCAAGTACTGGAACCCGAAGATGAGCAAGTTTATCTTCGGCGCGCGCAACAAGATTCACATCATCAACCTCGAGCACACCCTTCCGGCGCTGAACGAAGCGATCGATGTGGTCGAGAAGATGGCGGCATCCAACAACAAAATTTTGTTTGTTGGCACCAAGCGCAGCGCAAGCAAGGTAATTAAAGAAGAAGCGAACCGTGCAGGTCAGCACTTCGTCAACCATCGTTGGTTAGGCGGCATGTTGACTAACTTCAAGACCATCCGTCAGTCGATTAAGCGTCTGCGTGATCTTGAAACCATGCGCGAAGACGGCACGTTCGAGAAGCTGACCAAGAAAGAAGTCCTGGTAGCAACTCGCGAGCAAGAAAAGCTTGAGCGTTCTATCGGCGGTATCAAGAACATGGGCGGCCTGCCGGACGCACTGTTCGTGATCGACGTTGACCACGAGCGCATCGCGATCAATGAAGCCAACAAACTGGGCATCCCGGTTATCGGCGTGGTGGATACTAACTCCAACCCCGATGGCGTTGACTACGTAATCCCAGGCAACGATGACTCTATCCGCGCTATCCAGATTTACGTTAAAGCGATTGCGGATGCGTGTGGTCGTGCCAAAGAGGGCAACGCGCAAGAGTTCGTTGAAGTGACCGAAGAGGCCGCTACAGCTGAAGACAACACTGCCGCTGAGTAAGTGCAGCAGTGGGTGCGGTAAGTAGAAGTGCCGCATCAAGATAAAGGGGGCTATGCCCCCTTTTTCCCGCAACAGATGAACTGTCTGAGCGGACGAATTTGCCGGCACTCAATACCGGCCCCGCAATACAGAGAGACATAGGGCAGTGTGATACATGATGGTCATTTATCATGCCTATACTCTGTGTTGCGTTTAACTCTCATAGAACCATTTCAGAGGTGAATTCTCATGGCAGCTATCAGCGCCTCTCAGGTTAAGGAACTTCGCGAACGTACCGGTCTCGGCATGATGGAGTGTAAAAAAGCACTCACCGAAACCGACGGTGATATCGAAGTTGCGATTGAAAACCTGCGTAAAAGCTCAGGCCTAAAAGCGGCTAAGAAAGCCGACCGCATCGCTGCAGAAGGTGTGGTAGTAACGCGTGTAGCGGAAGACGGTAGCTACGGCGTAATGGTCGAAATCAACTCCGAAACTGACTTTGTTGCTCGTGATGATAACTTCATCGCGTTTGCTGACAAGATCGCTGGTGCTTTCTTCACTGCTAAAAGTGAAGATGTTGCCGCTGTTATGGCGGGCGATCTGGAAACGGCGCGTGAGCAGCTGGTTCAAAAAATCGGTGAGAACATTGGCGTGCGTCGTGCCGTTGTGGTCGACGCTGCTGACGGTGGCTTGGTCGGTGAGTACGTCCACGGTGGCCGCATTGGCGTTTTGACCGTGCTGACCGGTGGCTCATCGGAAGTTGCGAAAGATGTGGCCATGCACGTGGCGGCGATCAATCCCTCCGTTGCCCATCCGGAAAACATGCCTCAGGAAGAGCTGGACGCTGAAAAAGCGATTATCCTGGCGCAGCCGGACATGGCTGGAAAGCCGGAGCAGATCGCTGAGAAGATGGTTCAGGGCCGCTTGAAAAAGTACTTGGCAGAAAACAGCCTGACCGAGCAGCCGTTTGTAAAAGATCCGAACCAAACTGTTGCTGAGTTCGTCAAAGCGGCGGGTGGCGAAGTGGTTGGTTTCACTCGCTTTGAAGTGGGCGAAGGCATCGAGAAAGAAGAAGTCGATTTCGCCAAGGAAGTTATGGAACAGGCTGGCCGTCGCTGAGGTCAGAGGTTTCAGAAAAATGATGGCGTGCGCGCGAGCGCACGCCTTCGTGTATCCGGCCCTTGTATAATCGCTGCTAGTATAACTGCTTATTTTTAATCGGTTTTACACATTAGCAGTGTTATAAATAAGGGCTGCCCCGCCTGCCTGTGTTCAGGTCTGCCTCAGGAGAGATGCCATGTCACGTGATGTTCAAGAACCTACCGCCCACGTAGCACCCAATAAAGGCAACGCTGAGAGTTCGAAGTCAAAATACAAACGTATTTTGCTCAAGCTTTCTGGCGAAGCACTGATGGGTGAGCACGATTTTGGTATTGACCCGAAGGTGCTTGATCGCATGGCGCTGGAAATTGGTCAGCTCGTCGGCATTGGCGTGCAAGTCGGCATCGTGATTGGCGGTGGCAACTTGTTCCGCGGCGCGGCGCTCAATGAAGCGGGTATGGATCGTGTCACCGGTGACCATATGGGTATGTTGGCCACTGTGATGAACGCGTTGGCCATGCGGGACGCCTTAGAGCGCTCCAATATCCGCTCGCGGGTGATGTCAGCCATTCCGATGAGTGGGGTGGTCGAGCATTATGATCGACGCACCGCTATTCGTTATTTAACCTCCGGGGACGTAGTGCTGTTCTCCGCAGGGACGGGTAACCCCTTCTTCACTACAGACTCTGCTGCCTGTTTACGTGGCATAGAAGTGGATGCAGATGTGGTCATCAAAGCGACCAAAGTGGATGGCGTGTACAATAAAGACCCGGTAAAACATCCCGATGCGGTGAAGTATGACCAGCTCTCTTACGATGACGCCCTGGATCAAAAATTGGGCGTCATGGATTTGACCGCCATCTGCCTGGTACGTGACCATAATATGCCGGTGCGGGTATTTGATATGAATAAGCCTGGTGCCCTACTGAATATGGTAGTAGGGGGCAAGGAAGGCACGCTGATATACAGAGGGTAATGACGTGATTAACGATATTAAGAAAGATGCTGAATCGCGCATGAAAAAAAGCGTGGACGCGCTGCACAGTAATTTCAACAAAATTCGTACCGGTCGGGCTCACCCGAGCATTTTAGACGCTGTGACTGTGGATTATTACGGCAGCCAGGTACCCCTTAGCCAGGTGGCCTCGGTCAACGTTGAAGATGCCCGTACGCTGACGATTGCGCCGTGGGAACAGGGCATGGTGCAGAAAATCGAAAAGGCCATCATGACGTCGGATCTGGGGTTGAACCCAGCCAGCGCAGGCAACGTGATTCGTGTCCCGATGCCGATGCTGACCGAAGAGACCCGCAAAGGTTACATCAAGCAAGCGCGTAGCGAAGCCGAAAATGCGCGCGTGGCAGTACGTAATGTTCGCCGTGATGCCAACGGTGATTTCAAGTCACTCTTGAAAGATAAAGACATTACCGAAGACGATCAGCGTGAAGGCGAAGATGCGATTCAAAAATTGACCGACAAGTATATCGCCGAGATCGATAAAGCGCTGACCGCGAAAGAGCAGGACCTGATGCAGGTGTAAGCCTGCACTCCATGCAGCCGCGGGCAGCTTATGCTGCCCGTTTTGCCACACTCTGGCTGGTTTTTTTATGACTGATCTTTGGGGCAAGAATTCATGACGCCACCGCAGCTTCCTGAAGGACAGCAGGATCAAGCCTGTGCGCCTTCTCAGGGCGGGGAGGCGCCACCGTCTCACGTTGCTATCATCATGGATGGCAATAATCGCTGGGCGCGTGCGCGCGGGCTTTCAGGTATCCGTGGGCACCGCGCAGGGGTGGAGACGGTACGTGCCGTCATCCAGCGGGCAGCGGAGCGCGAAGTGAAAACGCTCAGTCTGTTCGCGTTCTCCAGCGAAAACTGGAAGCGCCCAGCGGCGGAAGTCAACGCGTTGATGGAGCTGTTTTTGATGGCGCTAAAGCGCGAAGTCAAGAAGCTCAATGAGCGTAATGTTCGTCTCTCCATTATCGGCGAACAGAGTGGCTTTTCCCATGCTATCCAGAAGCACATTCAGCGTGCTGAAGCACTGACCGCGAACAATACTGGCATGCACCTAGTGATTGCTGCCAACTATGGTGGCCAGTGGGACATCGCCCGCGCGGGCCGCGCTCTGGCCGAGCAGGTGGCCGCCGGTGAATTGGCACCTTCAGACATCGACGAGGCGCGCTTTGATACTGCGATGGGCGTCGCCGATATACCGCCGGTAGATCTGTGTATTCGCACCAGCGGCGAACAGCGGCTCTCGAATTTTATGCTGTGGCAATTGGCTTATGCCGAGCTGCACTTTTCCCCGCTGCTGTGGCCTGATTTTGGTGCGGATGCGTTTGATACGGCGCTAAACGACTTTTGCCAGCGTCGTCGTCGCTTTGGCATGACGGACGAACAGATAGAGGCGCAAGGTGCTTAAACAGCGGATCATCACCGCAGCCTGGTTAGCACCCCTGGTGCTGGCTGGCCTGTTTGGATTAGACGGCGGCTCCTTTGCGCTGTTTACGGCGCTGATTGTGCTGCTCGGCACCTGGGAGTGGGCCAATTTGGCGGGCATTACCCGCGCCGCCCTGCGTGCTCAGGTAGTGGCCGTGATGGCCATGTTAATGCTGGTGATGTGGCTTGCTGGCGCCGCAACGGCGGCATGGCCGCTATGGCTGGCAGCTGCTGGGTGGTTAATCAATTTTTATTGGGTAACTCGCTATCCCGCGGCAGGCCAGCAGTGGCAGGCCACTACCCGGCGATTGGCGATGGGCCTGTGGGTCCTGTTGCCTTGCTGGGTCGGTTTTAACGTCCTGCATGAGAGCGGTATGGCTTGGCTGCTGTTCGTGCTGCTGCTGGTCTGGTGCGCCGATATTGGCGCCTACTTTGTAGGGCGCAACTGGGGGAAACGTAAACTGGCCCCCCGTGTCAGCCCAGGTAAGTCTTGGGAAGGTGTTTACGGCGGCCTAGCGACAACGGCGCTTCTCGCCATCGCGTTTGCCGTAGGGCTATCACTGGATATGGCCGGGAGTCTCACGCTTATGCTGGTGACGGCCATCGTTACCTTGACGTCTGTACTTGGGGATCTGTTGGAAAGCATGCTCAAGCGCCACCGTAATATCAAAGATTCAAGCCAGCTACTGCCAGGCCACGGCGGGGTGTTGGATCGCATCGATAGCCTGACGGCGGCGATTCCATTGTTTGCTCTGTTTTATCTTGAGGTGCTGGTGCCGGTGCTGGCACAGGGGCAGCCGCTATGAGTCAGCACGGACATCAGCAAGCGAGCCCAGCCAAGCAGCGCGTGACAGTGCTTGGCTCAACGGGCTCCATCGGCACCAGCACGCTGGATGTGATTGGCCGCCACCCCGACCGCTATAGCGTCTATGCGCTGACTGCGCATACCTCCAAAGAGTCCCTGTTAGCGCAATGCTTAGCGCATCGGCCTGAAGTCGCCGTGCTTGATGGTGAAGCTGACGCCGCCTGGCTGCGTCAAGCGCTCAAACGTGCTGGCCAGCAAACCGAGGTTCATTCCGGCGCCGACGCGCTGTGCGAGGTTGCCAGTGATAATAGCGTCGACTGCGTGATGGCGGCTATCGTGGGGTCTGCTGGTTTATTGCCTGCACTGGCGGCCGCTGAAGCAGGTAAGCGCGTTCTGTTGGCCAATAAAGAAGCGCTGGTGATGAGCGGCGCACTGTTTATGGAGGCGATTTCGCGTTCGGGGGCAACGCTATTACCGATTGATTCCGAACATAATGCTATTTACCAGTGTCTACCTGCTGATCATCGCGGCGGTTTGGCGCGCCACGGCATTAGCCAACTGATGCTTACTGCTTCCGGGGGACCATTTCGAACCTGGGGGCAGGCCGAGATCGACAAGGTCACACCCGAACAGGCCTGCGCCCACCCCAATTGGTCCATGGGGCGTAAGATCTCCGTGGACAGCGCCACGTTGATGAACAAAGGGTTAGAGCTCATTGAGGCCTGTTGGCTGTTTGATGCCACGCCTGAGCAGATTCAGGTGGTGGTGCACCCGCAAAGTGTGATTCATTCCATGGCGGCGTATCATGACGGCTCGGTGATTGCGCAGTTGGGTAATCCCGATATGCGAACGCCTATTGCGTATGGTTTAGCGTGGCCTGAACGAATCGATGCGGGTGTCGAAACGCTGGATCTTTTTCAGGTGGCGCGGCTGGATTTTGAAGCCCCCGATGAAGTCCGATTTCCGTGTTTGGGGCTTGCGCGTGACGCGATACAACAGGGCGGGATGGCACCGGTGGTATTGAATGCGGCCAATGAGATCGCCGTCGATGCCTTTTTAAACCGCAAGCTCGGTTTTACAGCCATTGGGCAATTGGTCGCCGAGGTTTTGTCGTGCCCTTATGAAGGCCGGGTCGATAGCCTTGAGAGTGTGTTGGCAACTGATCAGTGGGCACGAAAGCAGGCATTAGCGTTAGTAACAAGGTGGTCCGCTTAAGCATTCGCTAGGCTGGTCGTTAAGCGCGGGGCGTTAAGGAGTGCAGTGTGGGCCTGATACAGAATATTTTAGCGGTCATTGTGGTGCTGGGCCTGTTGGTAACCTTTCACGAGTTTGGTCACTTTTGGGTGGCGAGACGTTGTGGCGTCAAAGTGCTGCGGTTTTCAGTAGGGTTCGGTAAGCCGCTGTGGTCGCGAGTAGATCGCCAGGGTACGGAGTACGCGATAGCCGCAATTCCACTGGGCGGCTATGTCAAAATGCTGGATGAGCGTGAGGCGCCGGTACCAGAAGAGCAGCTCGACCAAGCGTTTAATCGCAAGACAGTGTGGCAGCGCATTGCTATTGTGGCAGCCGGGCCGATTGCCAACTTTCTACTGGCGATTGTCGCTTATTGGGCACTTTTCGTGGCAGGAACCACGGTGGTCTCGCCGATGGTGGGCAGTGTCACGCCTGACTCCCCGGCGGCCGAGGCAGGGCTTGCCAACGGTGACGAAATCGTCGCTATTCAGGGCGATGAAATGCGCTCGTGGGAAGATATAAATTTAAAGTTAGTGTCCATTATTGGTTTCAATGGTGAGTTGGAGATCGACGCACGCGCTGAAGGTACTACCGACGCCCAGCGTTTTTCATTACCGGTTACCGATTATTTAGTGCGCCAAGATCCACCCCAGCCGCTGCAAACACTGGGGATTACCCCTTGGCAGCCTGAGTTCCCCGCCGTGTTAGGCCAAGTAGTCAGTGGGGAAGCCGCGGAACAAGCAGGCCTCATGGCGGGCGATACGATGGTCGCTATTGACGGCGAGCCCGTGGATGATTGGATGCACTTCGTTAATATCGTGCGAGGCAATCCTGGCGAAACGCTGCGGCTCACCTACGAGCGTGATGACGTGCAGGAAACCGTTGGTTTAACCCCTGGGCGTAATAGCTTAGATACGGGGGTTGAGATTGGTTATATCGGCGCAGCCGCCGAGCAAGTTGAGTGGCCGGCTGCGTTTCAGCGTGAAATCCGATACGGGCCCATTGAAGCGGTAGGTCAGGCATTATCCCGTACCGGAGAAATGACGCTATTAACCGTCGATGCCATCAGGAAAATGCTAGTAGGGCTTATCTCGCCTTCCAATTTGTCGGGGCCAATCACCATCGCACAGGTCTCTGGCGATTCAGCGCGAGCGGGGATGGAAGCGTTTATTGGTTTTCTAGCGTATCTTTCTATCAGCCTTGGGGTGCTTAACTTACTCCCTATCCCCGTGCTCGATGGTGGCCACTTGCTTTATTATTTTATGGAGGTCGTACGTGGGCGGCCAGTCTCTGAGAAAACCCAAGCTGTAGGATTGCGCATTGGGCTTGCCATGGTCGGCACCCTGATGTTGATGGCCCTCTATTTTGATCTGATGCGCCTGTGGTAATGACGCGTGTAGCGTGCGGATGGCCTTGTCATCTGCCTGCACAAATGTATATGGTGCCTTTCTGGAATGATAGGCAGACCAACGCGAGCGAATTGACTGCATGAAAATCAAGACCCTTGGAATGGCGGCACTCTTGCTGGCAGGCGCCAGCGGCGCCCAAGCACAATCCTTTGATGTTTCTGACATTCGAGTGGAAGGACTGCAGCGGGTATCCGCCGCCTCGGTCTTCAATGCATTTCCGGTAAGCGCCAACGAGCGCGTCAGCGAAGCGCAGTTGGCTGCCGCTGCCCGTGACTTGTTTGCTACCGGACTGTTCGATGATGTCTCTCTGGCACGTGAGGGAGATGTACTGGTTATTCAAGTGGTTGAGCGTCCGACCATTGCACGGCTAGATATAAGCGGCAATGATCAGATATCCGAAGAGGATCTGCGCAACGGTTTGCGTGAATCGGGGCTCTCGGAAGGCCAGGTGCTTGAACTCTCCACACTGGAGGAGATTCAGCGCGAACTGGAAGGCGTTTACCAGGCTCAAGGCCGCTACAGCGCAAGCATCGACACCGAAGTCGAAGAAGTTGATGAAGGCCGCGTCCAGGTCAATATCAATATTAACGAAGGCGAAGTTGCCAAGATTCGACAAATCAATATTGTCGGTAACGAAGCCTTTGACGACGAAACGCTGCGTGAAGTGTTCGAACTTGATGACCGCCCAGGACGTATTTTCGGCTGGTTCTCTAGCGACGAATACTCCCGTGAAGCGCTATCCGGCGACATTGAGCGACTGCGTTCGTTCTATCTGGATCGAGGCTATGTAAACTTCGATGTCACCTCGACACAGGTGTCGATTGGGCCGGAAAAATCCGAAATCTTTATCACCTTAAACGTTGATGAAGGTACGCAGTATCGCGTCGGTAATATTCGTTTCGCAGGTGATCTGCAGATCAGCGAAAATGAAGCTCGCCAACTGCTGACCGTCGAAGAGGGTGAGATTTTTTCCCGCGGCGATGTCAATACGTCTACGGAAGCGCTGCGCCAGCGTTTAGGCGCTGAAGGTTTCGCGTTTGCTGATATTCAGGGTGTTCCTGAAATGTCAGACGACGGGGAAACGGTGGATCTGGTTATCGCCGTTAATCCTGGTGAGCGTGCCTATGTACGTCGTATCGAGTTCTACGGCAATACCACCACGCAGGATGAAGTGTTGCGTCGTGAAATGACGCAGTTGGAGGGCGCGCCTGCTTCCACTGAAGCCATTACACAATCGCGTCAGCGACTGGAACGACTAGGCTTCTTTAGTCAAGTGGAAGTGGATACCCAGCCGGTGCCTGGTGAGCCAGATTTATTGGATGTTACCTATAACGTCGAAGAACAGCCTTCCGGCTCTGTCTCTGCGAGCGTTGGTTTCTCTCAGAGCGCTGGCGTTATCTACGGCGTAGGCCTATCGCAGAATAACTTCCTCGGCACGGGTAATCGCGTCAATGTGGGCGCGCAGCGCAGTGATACGTTTACCAGCGTTAACTTTGGCTTTACTGACCCGTACTGGACGTTGGATGGCATTTCGCGTGGTTATAATCTGTTCTACCGCGAAACCGACTATGCCGACTCGGATATTTCGACATTCTCGACAGATGCTTACGGCGCGGGTATCAACTTTGGTTACCCTGTTAGCGAGCTCTCACGGCTTAACTTTGGCGCCAGCGTTGAAGACCTCACGGTAAAAACCTATTTCGATACGGCTTCGGAAATTCGTCGTTACGTTCAGGATGAGGGTGAAGATGCGCAAAGCCTGAAGCTGACCGCCAGTTGGACTCGTAACAACCTCAACCGCGGCATTATGCCAACGGATGGTAGCTATCAGCGTCTGTCTTTAGAGACGGGCGTGCCAGGCAGCGATGCGGAGTACTACAAGCTGCGCGCCCGCGCTCAACAGCTGTTTCCGATTAATAATGATGAAACCTGGGCGTTCAAATTTACTGGCAATGTCGGCTATGCCGACACGCTGGGCGGCAACGACCCCTTCCCCTTCTATGAGAACTTTTATGCAGGCGGCCTTGGCTCTGTGCGAGGTTTTACCTCGAATACCCTGGGTCAACGCACAACACCTGCAACCGAAGGCGGTCGTGATCGCACCTTGGGCGGTAATGTTTCCATTGAAGGCAGCGCCGAGATTATTTTCCCGATGCCCTTTGTTGAAGATCAGCGTGCGCTACAAACCTCGCTATTTCTGGATGGCGGCAACACTTTCCTGAGCTCGTGCTACGACGTGCTTGCAGAAGATGCTGCTCGTCAGCAGTGTAACTCCGGTGTTGATTTGGGTGATTTACGTTACAGCGCTGGTATTGGCCTCTCTTGGCTGACGCCGGTGGGGCCGCTAACCTTTAGCGTCGCCGAGCCATTGAACGACGAGAGTGGGGACGATACCCAGTTCTTCCAGTTCTCATTGGGACAAACGTTCTAATTTTGCTAGACCGCGTGCCATGGCGGCGCGCGGCTGGCGTGACCTAAGGAGTTGACACAATGCGTAAGCTGACAGCGGTGGTATGCCTGTTGGGCGCGATGATCTTGCCTGCCCACGCAGCCGAAGTCGCCGTATTGGACTGGCGTGCGGCGCTGATGAATACTCAGTCTGCACAAGCATCAATGAGCACTCTGGAGGGCCAGATTGGTAACCAGCAGCGTGAAGCGCAGAACCTCGGCAATGAGCTGCAGCAGTTGCAGCAGCGTCTGCAGAACGAAGGCGAAACCATGGCGCAGTCCCAGCGTGAGTCGTTGATCAGCGAATTGCAGCAAAAGGGCAGTCGCTTCGAACAACTTCGTCAAGAGGTCATGCAGGCTCAGCAACGCTCTGAGCAGCAGTTTTTAGAAAGTGCTGAGCCTAAGCTTGAGCAAGCAGTTGCACAGGTTCTAGAACGCCACGATATTGATGTACTGGTCGAACCCCAGGGTGTGCTCCACTCCGGTGTGGATTTGCCCAATGTGACCGACGAAGTCACACAGATTTTTGATACCCTGAACTAAATTTAAATGCTAATTGGTGTGGCCCGGCCACACCACTGCTTCCTTGGGCTCTCATGACGCACGCTTCTCATCACCTCACTCTTGCAGACATTGCGCGACAGCTGGGCATCTCCGTTAGTGGTAATGCCCAGCAGCCGATACGTGGTTTGGCGACGCTCAAAGAAGCGCAGCCCGATCAAGTGGCCTTTTTAGCGAATCGCGCTTATCTGAAAGATTTAGCGACCACACAGGCAGCTGCGGTGCTATTGCACCCTGAGCATGGCAAGCACTGTCCGGTACCGCGTCTTGAGATCGATAACCCCTATTTAGGCTACGCCAAGCTTTCTCAGTTGTTTGATCCGCTGCCTGCTCGCGATGTCGTGGGTATACATCCAGACGCGGTCGTGGCGGACGATGCGCAAATAGGTGCCGATGTTTGCATTCAGGCCCATGCCGTGATCGAGTCCGGCGTCGTGCTGGGTGATCGAGTCGTTATTGGCGCTGGTAGCGTGGTTGGGGCCGATAGCATTATCGGTGAAGAAACGCGCTTGCACGCCAATGTCACGCTCTGCCATGGCGTGGTGGTGGGCAAACGCGGCATCTTACAAAGCGGTTGTGTCATCGGTGGTGACGGGTTTGGCTTTGCCCACGATGGCGCGGGCTGGCATAAGATTGCCCAACTGGGGGGTGTTGTCCTGGGAGATGACGTCGAGGTTGGCAGTTGTTCGAGCATCGACCGCGGTGCGCTGGGTGATACGGTGATTGGCAATGACGTCAAAATCGATAGCCAGGTGCAAATTGCCCACAACGTGACTATTGGTGATCATAGTGCTTTAGCTGGCTGTGTGGGTATCGCGGGCTCTACCAAGGTAGGTAAACACTGTATGCTAGGTGGTGGCGTGGGCCTTTCTGGGCACCTGACCATCTGCGATGGTGTTCAAGTGACGGGGATGAGTTTAGTCACGAACTCAATCCATGAGCCAGGGGTCTACTCTTCTGGTACTGGCGCCATGGCTAACACCCAATGGCGCAAAAATGCAGTACGTTTTAAACAGCTCGATGACATCGCTAAACGTTTAGCGAGGCTGGAAAAAAAACAGCGCAATGAGTAAAAGCGTTGGGTCATCGCTGTATATTTTACCGCTGCTGGCTTTAGGTTAAGTAGTAGCGGGGTATAATTCTCAGCCCTTTTCATCAGCAGGCGTGCTGATATTTGCCTGAAGCTCTGCATGAGTTCCAGGTTTTTTGTCATTTTAGAGGTCGCTACGATGGTTATGGATATTAATGAAATTCGCGAGTACTTGCCCCACCGTTACCCCTTTTTGTTGGTGGATCGAGTAACGCAATTAACCACCGGCGAATCCATCGTGGCGTATAAAAACGTCAGCATCAACGAACCGTTCTTTAACGGCCATTTTCCCCATCACCCGATTATGCCCGGTGTATTAGTGCTAGAGGCACTTGCTCAGGTATGTGGCATTCTGGGTTTTAAAACAGTCAACAAACTGCCTGCCGATGGTTACGTTTATTATCTGGTCGGGAGTGATAACGTGCGTTTCAAGCGCCCGGTAATGCCGGGTGACAAGCTCACGCTCGAAGCTGACGTTATCAAAGGCAAGCGGGGGATTTGGAAATTCGCATGCCGAGCCACGGTGGATGGCGAGCTGGCTTGCGAAGCGGAAATTATTTGTGCCGAGAGGAAGGTGGCTTGATACATCCTACTGCACTTGTCGACCCGACGGCGCGTCTTGCTGATGATGTTGAGGTAGGCCCTTTTAGCATCATCGGCCCCGACGTCACTATCGGTGCTGGTTCGGTGATTGGCCCGCATGTGGTGGTGAAAGGGCCCACCACCCTGGGCGAGCGCACGCGTATTTTTCAGTTCGCCTCGGTAGGGGAAGACTGCCAGGATAAGAAATACGCAGGCGAACCCACGTGGTTGGTCATGGGCGACGATAACGTGATTCGAGAAGGTGCCACTTTGCATCGTGGCACGGTTCAGGATCGTAGTGAAACGACGATTGGGTCCCGCAACCTGTTCATGGCTTATGTCCATGTTGGTCACGACTGCGTCATTGGTAGTGACTGCATTTTGGCCAACCAGGTCACCCTGGCAGGCCATGTGACCATTGGCAATCATGTCATTCTGGGCGGTCTCGCAGCGGTTCACCAATTCTGCCACTTTGGTGATCACGCCATGGCAGGGGGCGGCTCGATTATCACCAAAGATACGCCTGCGTATATCATGATCAACGGCAACCCCGCCGAAGCGCGGGGCTTGAATCTGGTAGGACTGAAGCGACGTGGCTTCAGCCTTGAAGCGATCAGTGCGCTAACGGCCGCCTACAAGATGGTCTATCGTCAAGGGCTGACCACCGAACAAGCGCTCGTTGAAATGCGCAGCCGCTTTGCATTGCCCGAAATCGAGCATTTCGCCGCCTCTATTGAGCGCTCGACCCGCGGTATCACCCGCTAACTAATGCCAAGCCGTCGGTGACTATGCAATGATGACCCTGCAACGTGTCTATCTCGTGGCCGGGGAACTCTCCGGCGATATCCTCGGTGCTGGGCTGATGCGCGAGCTTAAAGCGCGTCACCCTGGCGTCGAGTTTCGCGGTATTGGCGGACCGCGTATGCAGGCGGAAGGGATGGAGAGCCGCTTCCCCTTAGAGACCCTCGCGGTAATGGGGCTAGTTGAAGTGCTTAAGCACCTCCCCGAACTGATCCGCGTGCGGCGTACCCTGAAAACCGAAGCCTTGGCCTGGCAGCCGGATATTATGCTCGGCATTGATGCACCTGACTTTAATTTAGGCCTGGAGCGACAGCTTCGAGAGGCGGGCATTTCCACGGTGCACTATGTGAGCCCATCGGTATGGGCGTGGCGTCAGGGGCGGGTCAAGGGTATTGCCAAGTCAGTGGACGGGATGCTGACACTGCTCCCTTTTGAAGCTGCCTTCTATCGCGAACACCGTGTTCCCGTTGCTTTTGTGGGCCACCCCCTGGCAGATGAAATGCCGCTGGAAAATGACCGTGCTGCTGCCCGCCAAGCGCTGGAGCTGGCGCCGGATAGTCAAGTGTTGGCACTATTGCCCGGCTCACGAGCCAATGAAATTCGTTTTTTGGGTGACACTTTTCTTAACGCCGCCGAGCAGCTCTGCCAACGTCATCCCGCCTTACAGGTGGTAATTCCCGCGGCCACCGCTGACCGTCGCCGGGAAATCAGCGCACTGTTGGTTAATTACCCCGTGCTGGCAGAGCGCACGGCGTTGCTAGATGGGCAGGCCCGCGAAGCGATGGTAGCCAGCGATATCGTTCTGCTGGCCTCGGGCACTGCCGCGTTGGAAGCCATGTTGTGCCACCGCAGCATGCTGGTGGCCTACAAAATGGCCCCAGCCACCCACTGGCTGGCTAAACGAATGGTAAAAACCCAGTGGGTATCGCTGCCCAATTTGATTGCCCAGGAAATGCTGGTGCCTGAACTCATACAAGACGCCGCCTCCCCGGAGGCAATTGCCGACCAGCTCAGTGCCATGCTGTCCGATGAAGCAAGCCGCCATGCGTTGGAAACACGCTTTGCCGAAATGCACGCGACGCTCCAGCGCAACGCCAGCCGCCGTGCCGCCGAGGCGATCAGTCTGTTGGCCGCGGGCCAGCCCCTGGAGGCTGTAGATGGCCGTTAGAGAAAGCGTGACAGCGCAATGGTTGATCGAGCATAAGGATTTTCCAACCCTAGAAATTGCCTACAGCGGCGAGCGTCTGGCAGGGGTTGATGAAGTAGGTCGCGGGCCGCTGATCGGCAGCGTGGTAGCCGCCGCGGTCATTCTAGACCTTGCTCAGCCGATTTACGGTCTCACCGATTCCAAAAAGCTGACGGCGCGCAAGCGTGAAGCGCTGGATAGTCAGGTTCGCGAGCGAGCGTTAGCCTTTGCCGTGGCAGAAGCCAGCGCTGCCGAAGTGGATGCGCTGAATATTTACCACGCCACCCACTTGGCCATGCGTCGAGCCATTGATGCACTGGCACCGGCGGCGGAATATCTACTCGTGGATGGCAATAAATTACCTGGCCATCTGCTGCCTGGGCAGGCCGTGGTGAAAGGGGATGCGCGTCACGCGGCCATCGCTGCCGCATCGATTCTGGCCAAGGTTGCCCGGGATGCCCAAATGGTCGCCTTGGATGAGTGCTATCCTGAGTATGGTTTTGCGCGTCATAAAGGTTACCCGACTAAAGAGCACCTGACGGCGCTAGCGGTTCACGGGCCTCTGGCCGAACATCGTCGTAGCTTTGCGCCTGTGCAGCGTCAGTTGGCGCTGCGTTAACGTATATCTTCTTCATCTAGCGTTTTTCTGAGAGTCTCATGACGGTCCCGTTCGTTCATTTACGTTTGCACAGTGAATACTCCCTGGTCGACGGCCTGGTTAAACTCAAATCGCTGGTCAGCACGACTGCTGAGCGGGCGATGCCCGCGCTGGCCTTGACCGATGAAACCAACCTGTTTGGTCTGGTTAAGTTTTACAAAGCCGCCCAGGGGGCGGGGTTGAAACCGATCATTGGCAGCGACTTATGGCTGCAGAATCCTCATGACGAGTCTCACCCTTATCGGCTAACGCTGCTGGCCATGAATGACGTTGGCTATCGCAACCTAACCGAATTGATCTCGAAGGGCTGGACCCATGGTCAGCGCCAGGGCCGCGCTATTCTCGATAAACAGTGGGTACTGGAACAGAGCGAAGGATTGATAGCACTCTCCGGTGCGCGAGAGGGCGAGATTGGTCGCCATCTGCTCTCTGACCACGAACGAGAAGCGCGGCAACTGCTTGAAGAGTGGCAGGTCGCCTTCCCTGATCGCTTTTACCTAGAGCTGGTGCGCACCGGGCGCCCGCTGGAAGAGGCTTGTGTTCACGCCAGCGTCAAGCTCGCGATTGAAACCGGCACGCCGGTGGTGGCGACCAACGACGTACGCTTTTTAGAGCGCGAAGATTTTTGGGCCCACGAAACCCGCGTTGCCATCGGTGAAGGCAAGGCGCTTGACGACCCACGCCGTGAGCGCCGCTACACCGAAGAGCAGTACCTAAAAAGCCCCGACGAGATGGCGGCGCTGTTTGCCGACATCCCCGAAGCACTGGAAAACAGCGTGATGATTGCCGAGCGCTGCAGCGTGGACGTGCGCCTGGGTGAGATTTTTCTACCCGAGTTCGAGATTCCTGAGGGCATGACCCAGGATGAGTTTTTCCGCAAAGTGTCACACGATGGCCTAACGGATCGTCTCGACTTTCTGTTTCCCGCTGAGCGCTATCCCCGCGACAGCGATGAGTATAAAGCGATTGACCAGCGCTACCGTGACCGGCTGGAATTCGAGCTCAACGTTATTATCCAGATGGGTTTCCCCGGCTACTTCCTGATCGTGATGGACTTCATCCAGTGGGCCAAGGATAACAGCGTACCGGTGGGCCCCGGGCGTGGTTCCGGTGCCGGTTCGTTGGTGGCCTATGCGCAAAAGATCACCGACCTGGATCCGATCGGCTACGATCTGCTGTTCGAGCGCTTTTTGAACCCCGAGCGTGTCTCGATGCCCGACTTTGACGTCGACTTCTGTATGGAAAAACGCGACAAGGTGATTGAGTACGTCGCCGAGCGCTATGGGCGCAACGCGGTCTCGCAGATCGTCACCTTTGGCACTATGGCGGCCAAGGCCGTAGTGCGCGACGTCGCTAGAGCCCAGGGCCGCCCCTACTCGCTGGGCGACAAGCTCTCCAAGCTGATTCCGTTTGAAGTGGGCATGACCCTGGCCAAGGCGATTGAGCAGGAACCGGCGCTCAAAGAGTTCATCGGCAACGACGAAGAGGCCGAAGAGATCTGGGAGATGGCCCTTAAGCTTGAGGGCACCACCCGAGGCACCGGTAAGCACGCCGGTGGCGTGGTTATCGCGCCTACCAAATTGACCGATTTCTCACCGCTGCTCTGTGATGAGGATGGCGCTGGTTTAGTCGTTCAGTTCGATAAAAACGATATCGAAGAGGCCGGTCTGGTCAAGTTTGACTTCCTGGGCCTGCGGACGCTGACGATTATCGACTGGGCACTGGAGATGGTCGATAAGGTGCGCAGCGTCAATGGCCAGGGGCCGCTCAATATCGACAGCATCCCGCTGGACGACGCGCCGACCTTTGAGATGCTCAAACGCGCTGAAACCACCGCGGTGTTTCAGCTTGAATCCCGCGGCATGAAAGAGCTGATCAAACGCCTGCTGCCTGACTCGCTAGACGACATGATCGCCCTGGTGGCGCTGTTCCGCCCAGGCCCGCTGCAATCGGGCATGGTGGATGACTTTATCAACCGTAAGCACGGCCGGGCAGAAGTCTCTTATCCACACCCGGATTACCAGCACGAGCTGTTAAAACCGGTGCTCTCGCCCACCTACGGCATCATCCTTTACCAAGAGCAGGTCATGCAGATCGCTCAGGTCATGGCGGGCTACAGCCTTGGCCAGGCCGATATGCTGCGCCGTGCCATGGGTAAGAAAAAGCCCGAAGAGATGGCTAAGCAGCGCGACGGCTTTATGGAAGGTTGTGCCGCCAACGGCATCGATAAAGATCTTGCTGGTAACATCTTTGACTTGGTAGAGAAATTCGCGGGTTACGGCTTTAACAAGTCGCACTCGGCCGCCTACGCCTTGGTTTCCTACCAAACCGCGTGGCTGAAAGCCCACTATCCGGGGCCTTTTATGGCCGCCGTTATGTCCACGGAAATGGACAACCTGGATAAGGTGGTACCCCTGATTGAGGAGTGCCGCAACCTCAAACTCACCGTGACGCCGCCGGATGTCAACGTGGGCGGCTACAAGTTCACCGTCGATACCGATGCCCGAGTGGTTTATGGTCTGGGCGCCATTCGAGGGGTGGGCGAAGGCCCGATTGGCGCCATTGTGGAAGCCCGCGAGGCCGATGGTCCGTTTAAGGATATCTTCGACTTCTGCCGCCGTATCGATCCCAAGCGAATGAACAAGCGCACCCTGGAAGCACTGATTCGTTCCGGTGCGTTGGACACAATTGGCCCCAATCGCGCGGTGCTGTTTGCCGCCATGGAAGACGCGTTAAAAGCCGCTGCACAGAACCATGCCAACCAGAATCTGGGGATGCTGGATATGTTTGGTGATGCCTTTAGCAACGATGCAGAGGCCGGTGAAGGCGATAGCAACGTTTACGCTGAATATATCAACGCCCGAGAGTGGACCGATCGCGAGCGCCTCTCTGGGGAGAAAGACACCCTAGGGCTTTACCTGACAGGCCACCCGATCGACGAGTACGAGCGGGAATTGAAGCGCTTTGTGTCGACCCGAATCAGTGATTTAAAGCCATCACGTGATCCTCAGCGGGTGGCAGGGCTGGTGGTGGGGGTACGCACCATGAAGTCCAAGCGCGGCGACACCATGGCGTTCATTACCCTGGATGATCGCACCGGGCGTATTGAAGCCTCGCTGTTTGGGGAGCTTTTTGAGCAGTTGCGCGGTCAGATTGAGGCCGACCAGGTGTTGATCGTTGAGGGCGAGGTGTCCAGCGATGAGTTCTCGGGTGGTCTGCGCCTGCGCGGCAAGGATGTCACGCCGATGGTGACTGCACGCATACGCTACGGCCAGGCAGTGGAGCTTGCCCTGGATGCGGGTCAGATCAATGGCCGTTTGATCGAGACGCTGCGCGACAGCTTAACGCCTTATCGTGATGAGGAGGGCTTGCCGGTGAGGCTGCAGTATCGCCATCCGGCAGCCGTCGCTTGGCTGGAGCTCGCCGACGAGTGGAAAGTGGCGCCGAGCGATGATCTATTGCTGGCGTTAAAAGATGTGCAGGGCCAAACGGGCGTTCAGTTACGTTATCGTTAAAGTACCGTAGGGCAGGCACTCAACTTGCGTAGCAGGGTCAGGGTGCGATAATGCTCATTATTCTCTCATTGCTTATCAATACTTATTTTGATCAGGCTTGTTTTTTACAAGCAGCTTATAGGCAGCGCCGATGAATCCTAACTATCTCGATTTTGAACAGCCCATTGCCGAACTACAGGCAAAAATTGAGGAGCTTCGTCTAGTCAGCTCCGATAGCCAAGTCAACCTTTCCGACGAGATCTCTCGGCTGGAAGAGAAGAGCCGCAAGCTGACGGAATCGATCTTCAAGGATTTGACTCCCTGGCAGGTTTCCCAGCTATCCCGGCACCCCCAGCGCCCCTATACGCTGGACTACTTAGAGCATGTCTTCACCGATTTCGACGAGCTGCACGGTGATCGCAATTTCGCCGATGATGCCGCGCTAGTGGGTGGTATTGCGCGCTTGAACGACTCACCGGTGATGGTGATTGGTCATCAAAAAGGCCGCGATGTAAAAGAGAAAGTGCGCCGCAACTTCGGTATGCCCCGCCCTGAAGGCTACCGCAAAGCGTGCCGCCTGATGGAAATGGCCGAACGCTTCAAAATGCCGATTCTGACCTTTATCGATACCCCCGGTGCTTATCCCGGCATCGATGCGGAAGAGCGCGGTCAGTCCGAGGCTATCGCCTACAATCTCGCCGTTATGTCGCGGTTGAAAACACCGATTATCTCCACGGTGGTGGGTGAAGGTGGCTCCGGTGGCGCGTTGGCCATTGGCGTTTGTGATGAGCTACAGATGCTGCAGTACTCTACCTACTCGGTGATTTCGCCGGAAGGCTGTGCCTCGATTCTGTGGAAGAGCGCCACCAAGGCTTCTGATGCCGCACAGGCCATGGGTATCACCGCTGAGCGTTTAAAAGAGCTGGGCTTCGTCGATTCGCTGATCAAAGAGCCACTCGGTGGGTCTCACCGCCATCCGCTCACCACCGCTGAGCGCGTCAAAGAAGCGCTCACGGCGAGCCTGGAACGTTTGCAGGCGATGGATACTGACGCGCTACTAGAGCGCCGCTACAAGCGCTTGATGAGCTATGGCGCCTCAGCCGCTTAATACGCTCGAAGGCCTGCTGAAAGACGCCCTGGCGGAAACCCCGCCGGGGCGCTCTATTTGGGTGGCACTCTCGGGCGGTTTGGACTCCTGCCTGCTGCTCGCATTAGCCGCACAGGTCTGTGAACAAGCAGAACGCCCCCTGCGAGCCATTCATGTCAATCATGGCCTGCAAGCGGCAGCGTCGACATTTGAAGCCCACTGTCGGACGCTGTGTGAACGCAGCAATGTGCCGTTGTCCGTCGTCAAGGTGGACGTGGATACCCACGGCGAGGGCATTGAAGGGGCGGCGCGCAACGCTCGCTACGAGGCCTTTTTTGCCACGCTGCCTGCAGGAGATGCGCTTTGGCTCGCCCAGCACCAGAACGATCAAGCCGAAACCTTTTTGTTGGCGGCGCTGCGCGGCAGCGGTGTGCGTGGTCTGGCGGGTATGCCTTATCGACGTGATGCCCAGGGCATCACGCTGCTGCGGCCGTGGCTAACGCAGCGTCGTGAAACGCTTGAAACCGTCGCGCGGTCACTTGCTCTCACTTGGTGTGAAGACCCCACCAATCGTGATGTTGAGTTTGATCGCAATCGACTGCGTCACCAGGTGCTACCAACGCTGCGCAAGCGTTGGCCAGCGGCAGCAGCAGCGCTGGCAAGTAGCGCCCAACATGCCAGTGACGCCGACACCTTGCTGCATGAATATGCCCGGCAAGAGCTACAAACACTAATGGTTGGCAATCCTTTCCTCATGAGTAGTGATCTGCGGTCACGCGCTCGCCCGCGGCAACGACTGCTGGTGCGCACGCTTTGCCAACAGCAGGGCTTGCCAACGCCTCCCCAAAAACGTTTGGAGAGTCTGTTGGATCAGCTACACGCCAAATCCGATGCCGCCGTATGCATCGAATGGCCGGGCGCTCAGGCGCGCCTGTGGCGTCAGCGGCTCTATCTGATGGCACCTCTTAAGCCGCTACCGGCATGGGAAGCCCACTGGGATGGTCACGCGCCCCTGGAAACGCCCATCGGGCCGCTGGGCTGGCAAGTGTCCACGTTAAAAGTGCCCTGCCAACCGTCGTCTCAACCGCTCAGGGTCACCTGGCGTCAGGGCGGTGAGGTCATTCGTCTGGCTGAACGTGGTAGGCGCGATGTGAAGCGACTGCTGCAGGAGGCGGAAGTACCGCCCTGGGAGCGTGGGAGGCTGGTGGTGATCATGCAGGCATCAGTGTGTTTGGGAGTGGTGGCCCCCCCGAACCAACTGCTATGGCAGGCCGAGGGGGTCGCCTTTACGCGTCTGACTTTGTCTGCTGAATCACAAGCTTGAACCCAGCGGCTTCCATGAAGGCCTGCTCTTGTTCCAAGTCGGTGCTCAGTAGCGTGGGTTCGTCGCTTTCCGGGAGTGCGATGGTCAAGCTATCGCTGTCGGCGCTTATCGCTGGCAGCGGGGGGGCATTTTCAGGCCGCGAATGATTGAGCAATACGGCTAAGCGCAGCAGTCTGGCAAGTTTCTGGGTCACGGCCTGCTGCGCGTCAGGCAGCGCCTGCCACTCTTTCAAGGGGAATTTGCGACGATGAGCCCGCACTAAAAAAGCCAATTGGCGCTGTTCAGGGCGTGAAAAACCAGCGAGATCGGAGTGCTCCAGCAGGTACGCGCCGTGGCGATGAAACTGGCTGTGAGAAATGGCTAAGCCAATTTCATGCACTTGGCTGGCCCACTGCAGGTAACGTGCTTGATCGGGGTTGAGCGACCACGCATGACGTACCTGCTGAAACAGCCGCTCGGCGGTGTCGGCGACGTTAAGCCCCTGACGGTTATCAACATCGTACGTGCGCTGTAGCGACTCAAGGCTTTTCGAGCGCGAGTCTTCGGCGGTATTGCGCCCGGCCATATCGTAAAGAACGCCTTCACGCAAGGCGCCGTCTGCGAAGCGCATCTGAGTTAAATCAAAGGCTTCGAAAATCGCCCCAAGAATGGCGATGCCCGCTGGGAAGACTTTGGCGCGGTCAGCCTTGAGGCCTTCCAGCTCGACTTTGTCCAGTTGTTTGCACTTGAGTAGGCGCTCGCGTAATTTTTTCAATCCGTCACGGGTGATCACACCTTCATGGGGCGTGTCGCCGTAGGCGTACAGGACGCTGGCGGCGGCCTTAATGGTACCGCTCGAGCCGACCGGGTCATCCCAGCCCAGGCGCTGATAAGGGCGTTGAATATTGGCCAATTCCGACAGGGCGGCCAGCTCGGCGCGGCGCATGCGTTTTTCGTTCAATTCACCGTCGGGAAAGAAGCGCCGGGAGAAGGTGACGCAGCCCATGCGCAGGCTTTCCAGCGCCTTGGGCTCAAAGGCTTCACCGATGATAAATTCGGTCGAGCCGCCGCCAATATCGACTATCAGGCGTCGGCCGTTTTCGGCCAGCGCGTGGGCAGCACCTAGATAGATCAGGCGCGCCTCCTCGCGGCCGGCAATGATTTCGATGGCGTGGCCAAGTTGGGCCTCCGCGCGCTCAATAAATGCTTGGCTATTGTGTGCGTCGCGAAGCGCGTTAGTGCCTACGATGCGCAGATTGGCATTGGTAATATCGCTTAAAAAGGGCGCGAAGCGGCCGAGGCAGTCTAATGCACGCTGCATGGCGGCTTCACTCAGCATTCCGTCATCGTCTAGGCCCGCGGCGAGCTGCACTTTTTCACCTAAACGAGCCACCACCTGAAGGCGTTCATGCTGGTAGTTGGCCACCAGTAGGTGAAAGCTGTTAGAGCCCAGGTCAATGGCGGCTAAGCGCTGTGGCGCACCGTTGTCTGCCTCCGTGGCAGGGGTGTCAATGGGGAGCAAAATGTCCTTGGGCATGAGCTTTCCTTCGTGTTGGCTGTGCCAAGGTTGCGGTGACCTCAATCTATTGTCAATTGCAAAGCTTGCGTTTGTCGCAGCGCTTGACTACCATCGAGCAACTGGCTTGATCTGGCCTTGTTAGTTAGTGTGTCCATAAGCACTGCGCTGTTAAGGTTGATGGTTTAGATCGATTAGATAAATCACCTTGCATGCGTCGTTCAAGTACGGCACCTTGGTCACCCCAGACGTTACTTACTGTTTATCTCGTTAGCGTCAGCCAGAATTCCAAGTCGTCAGATAACCCACTGGTTCAACCAAGCTCCTGTTTGAACCAGCGTAGACAAGTGTTAGCACCCTCGAGTTGAGTCTTAATAACAACTAGCAGACGCATTGTTAGCTAAGTCCAACGCCGTTCCTTTCATCTTCGAGTGCGTGCCTTTACCGGGGTCTGAACGCATCACACGGCGTCACTGTCACGCCTCCTGTCTTACTCCCGGCGCCTGGCGCCCAGCTTCCATGAGCAACTTTCTAACACACCGATGAATCTCACTGAACTCAAGCAAAAAACCGTTCCCGAGCTCCTCGATATCGCCCGTGAAATGGGTATTGATAACTTGGCCCGTTCGCGCAAGCAGGACATCATTTTCGCCATCCTGAAAAAACACGCCAAAAGTGGCGAGGATATCTATGGCGACGGTGTGCTGGAAATTCTTCAGGATGGCTTTGGCTTCCTGCGTAGCGCTGACAGCTCGTATCTCGCCGGTCCCGACGATATCTACATATCGCCTTCGCAGATCCGCCGTTTCAATCTGCGCAAGGGTGACTCCATTTCCGGCAAAATCCGTCCACCGAAGGAGGGTGAGCGCTACTTCGCCCTGCTGAAGGTCAGTCAAATCAACTTTGACCGTCCGGAAAACGCCAAGCACAAGATCCTGTTTGAGAACTTGACGCCGCTGTTCCCAGACGATCGTATGCGTATGGAGATCGGTAACGGCTCCACGGAAGACCTTACCGCGCGGATCATCGATTTAACCGCGCCGATCGGTAAAGGCCAACGTGGTTTGCTGGTATCGCCGCCCAAGGCGGGTAAAACGCTGATGTTGCAAAACATCGCGACCTCCATCACGCGCAACAACCCAGAGTGTCATCTGATCGTGCTACTGATCGATGAGCGCCCTGAGGAAGTGACCGAAATGTCGCGCACCGTGCGTGGCGAAGTGGTGGCGTCGACCTTCGATGAGCCGCCTGCGCGTCACGTGCAAGTGGCCGAAATGGTCATCGAGAAAGCCAAGCGCCTGGTTGAGCACAAGAAAGACGTGGTCATCCTGCTCGACTCGATCACTCGCTTAGCGCGTGCCTACAACACCGTCGTACCTAGTTCCGGCAAAGTACTGACCGGTGGTGTCGATGCCCACGCCCTTGAGAAACCGAAACGCTTCTTTGGTGCGGCGCGTAACATCGAAGAGGGCGGCAGCCTGACGATTATCGCCACGGCGCTGGTCGATACCGGCTCCAAGATGGACGAAGTCATCTTCGAAGAGTTCAAGGGTACCGGCAACATGGAAGCCCATCTGGATCGCAAGCTGGCCGAGCGCCGTGTATTCCCGGCGATCAATATTCGTCGCAGTGGCACCCGTCGTGAAGACCTGCTGGCCTCTGAGGATGAAATGCAGCGCATGTGGATCCTGCGCAAGCTGCTCAACCCGATGGAAGACACCGCTGCCACTGAATTCCTGATCGACCGTCTGAAAGATACCAAGACCAATCTTGAATTCTTTGAAGCGATGAAGCGCCGCTAGAGCGGCGCATTCGCCAGCCAGGGAGCGTGCCTTGAAGTATAAAGACTTGCGGGAGTTCATCGCGGCGCTTGAAGCGCAGGGTGAACTCAAGCGTATTCATGTCGAAGTCGATCCTTATCTGGAAATCACCGAAATTTGCGACCGCACCTTGCGTGCTGGTGGCCCGGCGTTGCTGTTTGAAAACGTCAAAGGCCACGACATGCCATTGCTGGGCAACCTGTTTGGCACCCCCAAACGGGTTGCGCTGGGCATGGGTCAAGACTCGGTAGAAGCCCTCAGAGAAGTAGGCAAGCTGTTGGCGTTTCTCAAAGAGCCTGATCCCCCCAAAGGCTTGAAAGATGCCTGGGACAAGCTGCCGATCTTCAAGCAAGTGCTCAGCATGGGGCCGAAAAACGTCAAGCACGCCCCGGTACAGGAAGTGGTGTACGAAGACGACGAGGTCGATCTAGGCCTGCTGCCGATTCAGCACTGCTGGCCGGGCGATGCGGCACCCCTGGTCACTTGGCCACTGGTGATTACCAAAGGGCCGAACAAGAAGCGCCAGAACCTAGGGATTTACCGTCAGCAGAAGATTGGCAAGAACCGGCTAATCATGCGCTGGCTCTCCCATCGTGGCGGCGCCTTGGATTTTCTGGAGTTTCAAAAAAGCCATCCTGGCGAGCCTTTCCCGGTCGCGGTGGCGCTGGGTGCCGACCCGGCGACGATTTTGGGCGCCGTGACGCCGGTACCCGACTCACTCTCAGAATACGCCTTTGCGGGGCTACTGCGCGGTTCACGCACCGAGCTAGTAAAGTGCGGTCATGCGGATCTTGATGTGCCCGCCTCCAGCGAGATTATCCTCGAAGGCTTTATCTACCCGGATGACATGGCGGCGGAAGGCCCCTTTGGTGACCACACCGGTTACTACAATGAGGTCGACCACTTCCCGGTGTTTACCATCACGCGGATGACCATGCGCCGTGATGCGATCTATCACTCGACCTATACGGGGCGTCCGCCGGATGAGCCGGCGATTCTCGGCGTGGCGCTCAACGAAGTGTTCGTGCCCATTCTGTGCAAACAGTTTCCCGAAATTGTCGACTTCTACCTGCCGCCGGAAGGTTGTTCCTACCGCATGGCGGTCGTCACCATGAAGAAGCAGTATCCCGGCCACGCCAAGCGCGTGATGATGGGGGTATGGAGTTTCCTTCGCCAGTTTATGTACACCAAGTTCGTGATCGTGCTGGACGATGATGTGGACGCGCGTAACTGGGAAGACGTGATTTGGGCGATTACTACCCGCATGGACCCCGCACGCGACACCGTGATGGTTGAGAATACACCCATCGATTATCTCGATTTCGCCTCACCGGTCTCAGGGCTCGGCTCCAAGATGGGACTTGATGCCACCAACAAGTGGCCCGGCGAAACCGATCGTGAGTGGGGTACGCCCATCGTGATGGACGAAAATGTCAAAGCGCGGGTGGATGAGCGCTGGGAAGCGCTAGGTATTGGCCTTGAGTTGCCGCCCGCTCGCCTTTAAATGCGCTGTACCGCTGATCGAATTTGTTAAAAGAGGCTTTCATGAGTGCAAGGACGTTGACTTGCCAAGTCACCGAGGTTGAAAACTTAAACCCCGATGTGTTTGGTGTAACGCTAGCCGGGCGCGCCGAAGCCATGCAGCATGCCCCGGGGCAGTATTTAGAGCTGAAGATAGACGATACGACATGGGTGCCGTTTTCCATCGCCAGTGCCGATCGACGCAATGGTGTTATCGAGCTGCATATTCAGCACTGGCCGGAGCGGGATAACTCAGCACGGCTGCGTAAACTGCTGCAGGTAGCCAACCAGCTCACGCTGCGTTTGCCCGGCGGTGAGTGCGTGCTTGATCGCGAGAGCGAAAGGCCGTTACTGCTGATTGCAGCAGGAACCGGTTTTTCCCAGATGAAAGCCATTGTCGAAGCGGTACTGCATGAACAGCCCGAACGAGACATTTCGCTTTGGTGGGCCGCCCGGGAGCACCGCGATCTCTATTTAGAGCAGTTGGCCAGCCAGTGGGCGCAAACCCACGCCAACGTCGCGTTTCATGCAGTGACCGAGCTACCACTGGAAGAGCCCATGGCGGCCGGGGCGCGCATTCATCATCATCAAGGGCGTATCGATCAAGTGTTGCAAGCTGCCGAGATTGCCCCAGACACCCATGATGTGTATTTATCAGGCTCTCCAGGCATGGTTTACGCCTGTCTGGATGTGCTCGACGCTAAGGGTGTGAAGCTTGAGCGCGTGTTCTCGGATGTGTTTGCCTACGCTCCGCGAACTACTTAATATAGCCCCATATTTTTGCATCCCCTGACATAGCGTTGATAAAAAGGAGGCTAACATGGCCCATCACGACGAAGACTTTAAAGACGACTCAGGCTTTCTCGCCATTTTCCTGGGCGTGGTGGTGCTCGTTAGTATGACGGCGCTGCCCGCGACCATTGGTTGGGTACAAGCTTTTAGCGGCTGAGTGTTGCCATTTAAAACGCTTGCAGGCAGGATAAAGCCACAACGCCATTGCGGCAGCCCACAGGGCTATTCATTACCAACGGAAGCAACCATGCAGTCATGTCTCTCCACACACAGCGTTAAGCAACAGCCAGCGATGGCTGGTGGCGTGCGTGTGGTCATGAATCGCGCGGTTTCTTATTGGTATTGGTTTAGCCACGGTGTGCCCCTGGCCGACGCCTAACGTCGCGCCAACAGGCACACCACTCGGTTGCCTGCCGCAAGCACAGAAGCCCCGGTCGGTAACCCCGCCGGGGCTTTTGGCGTTTTGGATCTCTGCCATTAACGGGGTTGGTCAATTTTCATCGTTGTTACATCAAGGAGCAGCATCATGATTTATCGCGCACTGACGAACGCTTTCGCAACTGGCTATGTGGGCTATGGCTATGGTTGGCGATTTAGCGACGCGCGGTCGGTGCCAGCTGCCACCTCCGACCGCGTTTGCCTGGGTGGTCACTTAGTCAAACGATGTAAGATGACGGAGAATTAATCATGAATGCGCCCATCAGCACTGTTGTGAATCACCCGACCACCAGCACGGCCCAGTTCGCTACGCGAAGCGCCTTTGAAACCACGGCCAAAAGGCTGCCTACCCCTGCCGAACTCCGTCAGCATCTGCCGCTAAACGGTGCTTTAAGTGAGCAGGTTGAGCGCCAGCGTCATGCCGTTCAGCAAATTTTAAACGGGCATGATGACCGTTTGCTGGTAGTTGTGGGCCCCTGCTCAGTGCATGACCCAGATGCTGCGCTTGAGTACGCCGATCGCCTGGCGGCCCTTAGTGAAGAAGTAAGCGAGCAGCTATTACCCGTGATGCGTGTGTATATTGAAAAACCACGCACCACCGTGGGCTGGAAAGGGCTGGCATACGATCCGGACTTGGATGGCAGCGGCGATATGCCCCGCGGCTTGAAACTGTCCAGGGAGCTAATGCACGCCGTGGCCGCGCGTGGCTTGCCGGTGGCAACCGAGCTCTTGCAGCCGATGCTGGCACCTTACCTGGATGACTTGCTGAGCTGGGTCGCGATTGGCGCGCGCACCACCGAATCCCAACTACACCGTGAGCTTGCCAGCGATCTCAGCGCTGCCGTCGGCTTTAAAAATGCTACCAGCGGCGATATTCAAGTGGCCATTGATGCCATGCAAGCCGCCGCCCAACCCCATCAGCGTTTCGCCGTCGATCCTCAAGGTTTCCCGATCGTTCAGCAGACCGAAGGCAACCCCCATACCCATGTGGTACTGCGCGGTGGGCACGGTGAGCCCAACTACCAGGCAAAACACGTCCGAGCGGCAACCACCGCGCTGCGTAACGCAGGCCAAAACCCGCGCCTGATGGTGGACTGTAGTCACGCCAACGCGCGTAAGGATCACCGTCGCCAGAGTGAAGTGATGCTGGATGTGTTGGCGCAACGCCAGGCGGGTGATGCCAACCTAGTCGCGCTGATGTTGGAAAGCCATCTATTCGAAGGCAAGCAGCCGCTCAAGCCAGGCGCCATGCGCTACGGTGTGTCGGTGACCGATGCCTGCGTGGGCTGGGAGACTACCGAGCACTTACTCAAAACCGCCGCCGAGCGTTTGCGTTAACCCTCGCTAACACTATTACTTGTTTGCCCTGGCCAGCCCCGTATCATAAGACACTTATTTTGATGATGAGGCTGGCCATGGTTTTTACCTTAGAACACCACGACCCCGAGACCTACCGTCGCAAAGCCCGCATGATCAGCTTTGCCATGGCAGGGCAGCTGATTATTTTTGGTCTGCTGTTCTCCATGCTCCTCACTTCCACTTTTGGTAGCAGCCTTTGGCTCAATGCCCTTGGTGTCTTCCTCGGCTTGCTGGCCACCAGTGCGCTCTTTGCCGTGCTGCGGGAGCGCCCGTGGATGACCGAAGTACGCTATGTCTGGCAACTCAAGCATCACTTGTCGCTAGTCAGCGGCTACCTCTCCCAACTGCGCAAAGCAGTGGAAGAGGATAATCGCACGGCGCTGGATCTGCTGACCTTCTATCATCAGGGCATGGCGCAGTTGGCAGAGCTTAACGGGCGTACCACCGACGACGACGCTGAGCGGCTGGCTGAAAAAAAACAGGTTAAGATCAAACGCGAAGCGCTGGGGTTGCCCCCGCAGGTGGAGCGTATTGATACCCATGACCTGCAGGCGTTCAAACGCGGATAAACGATACAGACAGCAAGAGCACTAGACACAAAGGGAGCGCGCTGAATGAAGAGGTTACACGCATGGGGTGGCGCCATTGCCGCAGCAGGCATGGCGGTCGTTATCGGCGGCTGTGCAGCGACGCCCTCCACCGAAACGACGACAGCTAACCAGGCCACACTGGAGAACCGAGCCCCTTTTTTACCCTCGGCACTTTTTCCCGGCTCGGCGCAGCGCTTCGATGCGTGGCACTGCAGCCCAGCACGTCAGCATTTGATCACCGCTGTCGACGGTGAAACGCTGCGGCTTTGGTCACTGCATGGCGCCTGGCGGCTGCCGCAAGCGGTGGTGGCCAGCGGTGCCCGTTATCAAGACGGCGAAATCAGCTTCTGGAATCGCGGTGAGCAGGCGTTGGTCGAAACCCCCCGTGGCCAACTCAAGTGCGAGCTGGCCGCTAGCCGTGATGCCTCTACCCGTAAAGATCATCCAGGGGTCATGTTCCGCGGGCAGGGCAACGAGCCTGGCTGGTCGGTTGCCTTGGCGAATGATACCCCTACACTGACGATGGAGCTCAACTATGGGGAAGAGAGCGCCCAACAACCCTATATGGTCAGTGTGATGGACAACGAAGCAGGCAGAGTGGTCATTGAAAACGCGGATGTGGAACCTTTCTTTCGCGTTCGCATTGAAGCCGGCGCCTGCTTTGATGACATGAGCGGCAAGCCTTTCCCTGCCAGGGTCACGCTAACTTACGGCGGGGAGCAGTATAGTGGCTGTGGCCAAGGTATTGCTCCCTAGGTTTAGCTAATAAAAAAAGATAGCTCAGCAGCGGTAGATAACACGCTCGGCCCGCCACTGCTGCGCCACGAAATCGCTGGCGCAGAGAGCCGAGGTGTTGCCCGCCGCGCGGGCGGCGAGTCGAGAGAGCGTTGTCATTTGAATACCGCGCGAGCTTTCCACCTGCTCGCTCACCGCCAGCGGCACCCAGCGCTCCTCTTCTAACGTTGCCAGGGTGAAACTAAACGGATGAAACCCCGGAAAACCGAGCCTTATATCAGTGGCAATGAGCGTCTCTTTACCGTTCAGCCAACGCTCTTCATAGCGCAGAAAAGGCCCGGCAAACCAGGCCAAACGCTGCCCTTGCTGGCTGGCGGAAAGCGGCCCTTCCAAGGCTGAATTACGAATGAGGGGTTCCAGGCGGGGCGGGCTGTCACCGTCAAACACACTGATTAAACTTTCATAATAGCGGTCATCGTCCACTACGGTGGCGCGCCACAGCACGATATTGAACGGCGTCGGCTGTATCAAAAGAGGGGCTTCTTGTAGCCCCTGTTCCGCCAGCACCGGGGCGATTCGCTGTTCGACCATCAACTTTGCCCCCGCCGCTAACGCAAGATACATACAGCTAATGGCAAGCCCCCAAGTGCAGGCTTTTCTAACCCGCAAAGAGACCAAACCAACGCCCAGGGCGATGAGCAGGGCAAGGGTGTAAAGCGGGTCGATGATGAAAATGATCGGCCATGCAGCAGGCGCTATATCGAGTGGCCACAGAAGCTGAGTACCGTAGGTGGTCAATGCATCGAGCAGCGGGTGCGTCAGCAGAATAAGCGAAAAAAAGCACCACCAGCGGGCTAGGCTAATCGTCCGAACGGGCGCAAAGCGGGCGCACAGCAATGCCAGCAGCGTCGCCAAGCCCGTCAGTACGAACAGGGAATGGCTAAAGCCGCGATGCTCGGTAACATTGGCCACGGCGTCACCGTAATCCAATATCACATCAAGATCCGGTAAGGTGCCCAGAACGGCGCCAACGAGAATGGCTTTCCGGCCCAAACGTCGGCCTAGCACGGCACCGCCAATGGCAGCGCCAAGCGCCGCTTGCGTGACTGAATCCACAGGTTTCTCCGACGGGTAAACCCAGCTAAGATAAACGTTATGATTTAATTGTACAGCGTTGCGGCGTTTTATTCGCGCTGTCACGTTTTTGTAAAGAGTGGCTACGGTCTTTTTTCTTAGGAGTGGATATGCAATACCTACATACAATGGCACGGGTGAGTGATCTAGATGCTTCGCTGCGTTTTTACTGTGATTTGCTGGGCCTTAAAGAAGTTCGTCGTAAAGAGAACGAGAAAGGCCGCTTTACGTTGGTGTTTCTAGCCGCGCCTGAAGACGAAGCGCGCTCCGAGCGCCTGACAGCGCCCGAGCTAGAGCTGACCTATAACTGGGACCCGGAGGAGTACACTGGCGGGCGCAACTTTGGTCACCTGGCCTACCGCGTTGACGATATTTACGCCCTTTGCCAGCACCTGCAGGACAACGGCGTAACCATCAATCGCCCGCCTCGCGATGGTCATATGGCGTTTGTGAAATCGCCTGATGGCATCTCTATCGAGCTGCTGCAAAAAGGCGATGCGCTCGAGCCGCAAGAGCCCTGGGCGTCGATGGAAAATACCGGTAGCTGGTAACTATCCCGAAAGGCTATCAAACAAGGACGATTCACTATGACCAAGAAAAGCTGGCGTTTATGGCCACTGCTTGCGTCGTCTGTGCTGCTGCTAAGTGCTTGTAGCAGTGCACCCGGGCCAAGCACAGCAACGCAGGAACCAGGTGGTTCCTCACTTTCGGGCGCCATTGTCGATCAGCGCTGGAACCTGTTGTTGGTGGGCACCGATGAGCGGCTGTCGATGCCGGAAACGCCTTTTTTCCAGATAGCTCGTGATGGAAGCGTAAGTGGTCATGACGGCTGTAACCGCCTGACAGGCAAGGTAACGCTAGGCGAGAATCAGCGCATTGCGTTTAGCGAGCTGGCCACTACGCGGATGGCATGTCCGCAAATGGGCGATGCTAAGCGCGTCACGGAGATGATGGAAACCGCTTATCGTTACTTGATCGACCACGACCGCCTGGTCTTTTTTGGGCCAGATAGTCGGGTATTAGGCGGCTGGCGCGAAGGCAATTAATCCAGCCATTCAGTCTTTAAAGGGCGGGTTGAAGCGGGCGATAAAGCGCGCATCAATCCGCTTTTTCCATTGCCATACCCACTTGCCAGCAACGCCGATAGCTCCGCGGCTGGCGATAGCGTGGCCGTCACCGGTGCCAATCAACGCCAGCACGCGGCGGGGTGGCTGCCAGGGCACCAGTGTCTTTTGGTGGCAAGCGGCACGCAGGTTGTCTGCCAGTAACGGCCCCATGCGCACCGCATAAACACCTGCACTGGGCAGCGGTGGGGTAAACGCCGCGCAGTCGCCAGCGGCAAAGATCCCCGGCTGACCACTGACCTCAAGCGATGCATTAACATGGATAAAACCCTTCTCGTTCAGCGGCAATGGCGTATTTTTTAACCACTGCTGCCCCACGGCGCCGGTTGCCCAGAGTACGATATCGGCCTCAATTCGCCCGCCTGCGTCACTACTTACCCCGCCCGCTACTAAGGCGTGGCCCCGTACACCCGCGTGTACGCTAATA
>NZ_DFBS01000003.1 GCF_002366715.1 Halomonas sp. UBA3074
AGTGGCGAGAAGGTCAGCTTTTCAGGTACCATTTTGGAAGCGGCTGTTGGAGCTTGATGGATTGGTTAGGTTCTTGAAATCATAGCACTTTCAGCCGCTTTCTGTTATACCCTGTGAGAAATCCAGGCTAGAGGAAATGCAAGATGGCTTTTGCTGCTACTGTGAGTCATTTGCACATAAAGGTAATGGTCATATTGAGCATTTTTTTTACAAAGGGGAAACTCAAGATGGTGTCGCTCCATACAAGCACTTAACTTTTATATGGGATAATTTGTTTGGATGCTGTGGGCTTAATGGAGGTAGCACATGCGGACATTTTAAAGATAAAAAAGGTTCTATGGGTCCTGGTGTTTATAATCCTAATGATATAATAAAACCGGATTTAGATAATCCTGAAGATTTTTTTGAATATTTGCCTACTGGCGTCATAAGTGTAAAAAATAACTTAAACGATAAGGATGAAAGGAAAGCGCAAGAAACATTAAGAGTTCTTAATTTAAAAGTTCTTAATGAGCCGAGGAGAAGTAGGATAGAAATTTTCCAAAATGAGTTAATGGAGCTTTTTTCGTTAGATGTAGATGATGTTTCTCTTAGAAGTGAAATTGATTTTATTAAAGATAAGATAAAAAAATCAGAGTTTCGGACAGTAATTATGTTTGTCCTTTTTAATGAAGAGTGATTTTTTAGATGTTTTCTATAGTTGATGGTTATGATCAATTTTTTTAAATACTTATTATAAATATCAATTACTAGCCTCTTCAGTTTAAGTGCCTTGGTACGCAGCAAAATGACTTGGCACGGCACTCGATGTGCTAGTGGGTAAAGCTAGAAATTGGAGAAGTCGTCGCACTTGTGGAGCGTATTACGCCGCCGATATGGGGTATTGACTGCTGAAAGCGAGCCGTCGCAGTTACGAATACTTTTACCAACCTAATCAACTCCCTGACTAGCTCATGAGCCGAATATAAAGCATAATCGGCTCATAATGCGATCTGAATAAGCGGAGCAATCGGCTCATGTATATCTGGGAACAGCACAACTGGCCACTTTTTGAGTGGGATGAGTCCGCTCTTCGTCCTTCGTTGGATGCCGTGCGGTTACTGCAGGGCCGGGTGCTGGGTAAAACCGAGGCTGCCCACGGTCAGGCCGACCTGGACGTGGAAATGGACGCACTGATCCAGAACGCTATTCGTACCAGCGAAATTGAAGGTGAGCGCCTGGACGTCGGCTCTGTGAGGTCTTCCGTTGCTCGCCAGTTGGGTTTAGAGCAGGCTGGGGTGGCCGCCAGAACAACACCCGAATCTGAAGCGCTGGTTGAGCTGTTGCTGCAATCCACACATCAGTTGGATGAGCCGATTTCCCGAGAACAGTTGTGCCTCTGGCAATCCATGCTTTTTGTGCAAGGCCCCGGCGTGCTTGGCAATGTACGTGTAGGCGAGCTGCGTGGCGATCACCCCATGCAAGTGGTGTCGGGGCGGCTTGATCGGCCCAATGTGCATTTTGAAGCACCGCCCCGTGGGCAGTTGGAGGCTGAGTTGGATGCATTTATTACTTGGTTCAACCAGCCGCCTCAGGGGCTTGATGGGCTGGTTCGTGCTGGCATAACCCATCTATGGTTGATTACCTTGCACCCCTTTGATGATGGTAATGGGCGCGTTACCCGCGCGGTGACAGATCGCGCGCTTGCGCAAGCAGAGCGGCAATCCGTCCGCTTCTATTCTTTGAGCGCTGCCATCATGGCGCGCCGCCACGCTTACTACGATCACCTCGAAAGCGCCCAGAAGGGCAGTCTCGATATTACGCAATGGTTGTTGTGGTTTCTGGACACGCTGAAAGAGGCGCTTGAGCAGGCGCTGTTAAGAATCGACCGTGTGTTAATGAAAGCTACCTTCTGGCAGCGCCATGCCACCACCGTGCTGAACGAACGGCAAATCAAGGTGTTGAACCGCTTATTGGATACAGCAGGGGAGGAGTTTGAGCAGGGCATCAATGCGCGTAAGTACCAATCTTTGGCCAAAGTAAGTAAAGCCACCGCCACGCGGGATTTGGCCGAGCTGCTGGAAAAAGGCTACCTTTCCAAACTACCCGGCGGTGGGCGTAGCACACGCTATACGGTGTTACTTAGGCAAGCTCATGAAGGCACGCAGTAAGTAGTGGACTTTGTCAGTAAGACCATATCGCTTGCATTGAAAACCGACCTATAGCAACTGAATGCCTTTGCCTCAAAACACTTTGAAGGTAACTCAGCCGCTGTATGCTTTACTATCTGCACCTGTTATTCACGGAGGAAACATCCATGGCCATAGGCGGCTTGATAGGATTACTGGACGACATTGCCGCATTGGCAAAGTTGTCCGCAGCATCACTGGACGATGTGAGTGCCGCCGCTGGGCGTGCGACGGCGAAGGCGGCCGGGGTGGTGGTGGATGATACGGCGGTGACGCCACAATATTTGCAGGGGGTGGCAGCGGAGCGTGAACTGTCGCTTGTGAAGCAGATCGCGCTGGGGTCGATCCGCAACAAGCTGATTTTTATCCTGCCGGTGGCGCTGCTGCTGAATCACTTTTTGCCGTCGCTATTGCCGATCATCCTGATGATAGGCGGCACCTACCTGGCCTTTGAAGGCGCGGAGAAAGTCTGGCACAAGCTTTCCGGCAAGCATGACGACGACAAGCCAGCGGTAGAACAAGGGCCGGAAGCTGAGAAAAAGATCGTGAGTGGTGCGGTTCGAACCGACCTAATTCTGTCTGCTGAAATCATGGTGATCGCGCTGGCCACGGTCTCCCATCAGGGGTTCTGGTCACAGCTGGCGAGCCTGGTGGTGGTCGCGTTTGTCATCACCATTCTGGTGTATGGCGTGGTCGCGCTGTTGATCAGGATGGATGATATCGGCCTGAAGCTCGCCCAGCGGGATAGTTCGGGCGTGCAGACCCTGGGCCGTGGGTTGGTGACGGCCATGCCCAAAGTGCTAGCGACCATCTCGGTCGTGGGCACCGTCGCCATGCTCTGGGTGGGTGGGCATATCCTGATGGTCAATCTGGGGGCCGATGGCACGGGTTGGTTCAACGCGCCCTATGCGTGGGTACACCATATTGAGCTAGGCATTAGCGAGGCCACCGGTGCCTTGGGCGGCACGCTGGGCTGGAGCTTTAATACGCTGTGTTCTGCGGTGATTGGCTTTTTGGTGGGCTCGGTGGTGGTGAGTGTGGTGCACTTACTTCCTATCAAGAAGGCGCATGCCGAGTAAGGTTTACACCGCTGTTTCCGGTAGTGCTTTTTAACGGTTCAGGGCGCTGCTAATGGCCGGATCAGTGAGCTCTGTTGGCTGCCCACTCGTGCCTCTTGGCGAAGCGTTCTTATGTCGCGCGCGGGGGATGCCCCAAACAGCCGAGAATATTCGCGACTGAATTGTGACAGGCTCTCATAACCCACCGATAAAGCGACGGCGGTGACACCCCCAGATTCCGTGAACAGCATTCTGCGAGCTTCATAGAGTCGGATCTGTTTTTGATACTGGAGGGGCGACAATCTAACCGTTGCTTTGAAACGTCGATGAAAAGCGGAAGGGCTCATATTCGCTGTCGCCGCCAGCTCCTCAACGCGGAAAGCCGTCGCGTAATGTTGGCGAATCCATGTGATAGCACGCCTGATTGGGTAAAAACGATCATCGATACCTGCTATTTGCCTTAGTACCGCACCCTGTGGGCCGCGCAGCATTCGATACAGGATCTCACGTTCGATGAGCGGCGCGATTAAGGCGATATCCTCCGGATGATCGGTCAGGCGGATCAGCCTGTACCAAGCATCAGCAAGATCGTCACTCACTCGGTCAATGCAGAAACCTCGCGTCTCAACCTTGCTCAAAGAACACTCACTTTTGCACAGAATCTCTGTGACTAACGCTCGGTCGAGCGATAGGCGCAACGCCAGATAGGGAGTGGTTGGACTCGATTCCACGACTTCCCCCACCACGGGTAGCTCGACAGACGAAATAAAGCTTTGTCCTGCCTGATAGTCGACGACTTCATCTCCGATGACAATCCGCTTACTGCCTTGCAGGATCAGGCTAATCAGGGGCTGATAAATCTCAGGGAAAAGCACGGTCGGTTCGCCAACCCGGAGAATATCCAAACGCGGGATATGCGTTTGGGTAAGCACGGCATTCGAACGTTTCTCTACCAGCGATCTGAGTTTTTCAATCGATGTTGTCATGTCATTACTTCTAGCATGGCGTGCATCGCGTATCCATTCATTAAGCAGGAATGTGCAAATTACAGGCTGGAATAGACACGCCACCGTTTAGGCACCTTGTTATAAATAGTGACGGTCCCGCTGGGCGCTTAAATGGACGCGCTAGCGTTACATTTCTGTTTATTGTCACCACGTCACGTCTTTCAAAAAGAGGAATACACCATGGAAATTAAGAATGCGGTCGTTCTCATTACAGGCGCTTCCTCTGGTATTGGTGAAGCCACCGCACGCGCGGTCGTTCAAGCGGGCGCGCGTGCGGTGTTGTTGGCCAGACGTCAAGATCGGCTCGACGATCTGGCGAATGAGCTGGCGAATGAGCTGGGAAATGACGTTCTTGCCTTACCCTGCGATGTCACCCACCCCGTCGATGTGCAAAAGGCTGTGCAGATCGCGCAGGAGAGATATGGTCGAATCGATGTGTTAATCAACAATGCGGGGCAGGGGTTATATGCCTCGATTGAAGACATCGGCATTGACGATTTTCGGGCACTGCTCAATCTAAACACAGTGGCACCACTGATGATGATGCAAGCGGTGATCCCGCTGATGCGCAAACAAGGCGCCGGATGCATCGTCAATGTTAGCTCTGGCGCGACGTTAGCGACTTACCCCGGTGCGGCTGCTTATACGAGCTCAAAGTCAGCACTCAACATGATCTCGAAGGTGGCACGGCTTGAGCTGGCGGAGGCAGGCATCAGCGTCTCGTTGATACACCCCTTCATGACCACGACCGAGTTCTATGGCGCGGTGAAATCAGGCCTGAGCACCGCACAGGCGCAAGAGGTTGGGGCGGCTTCGATAGCTCACTCACCTTCATTGGTCGCGCAAATGATCATCAACCTGATCAGGACGGGCGACGAAGAGGCTGATCTCGTTCCGAAAGACTATGGTGGAAGTTTCGAGGGGTAATAGTAAGACATATGAGGCCGATTCCCAGTGAGCAACTTGAGCTAACGGCTGCGTGGTAGGGAAGGGGCGCGCGTTTCTTATGTGTATTTACTCTTAAATCGCCAAGGAAAAGCCACTGTTAAGCGGCGGGTAAAAAACGAGCGATAATGTGGACCAAGAGAAAAGCAGGATTTAAAACATAAGTTAAACAAGTGATCCTTTACAGGGCCGAGAAAGACTACTTGGATTAAGTAAGAGGGCGCTTCAATTTATAAAGGCATTTTGTAAAAGCACTTTGTAAAGGCATCGCTAGTGGGTTTGCCAAGCGCTCTTGATAGCAATAAACCGCGAACAACGGAGGTACTTGGTTTGGCTACCGATAACGCATCTCGGAGTGTGGGCGGTTGGTTTCTGCTCGTGTTTGCCATCATTCTGGTCATCCTCGGCCTGATTCTTGCCGCCGGCGGGATTTGGCTGGTGACGCTGGGAGGCTCCTGGTATTACCTCATTGCCGGTCTGGGCCTGATTATTTCGGGTGGCTTAATGGCCAGGGATTCGCTCACGGGGGTCTGGGTCTATTGCTTGGTGCTGTTTGGCACGCTGATTTGGGCCTTGTGGGAGGTGGGATTGTCGCCATGGGAGCTGCTGCCCCGGGTATTCGGTTACATCGTTCTGGGTGCCATTGTCTTGGCGCTCCTGCCTGCTCTCAAACGCCGCCAAGCGACTTTATGACAAGCCACTATATAAGGAGCGCTGCCATGTTCACGTCACAGCGAGTGCTGGCCTATGTCGTCAGCCTGTCACTGGCGACGCATGCCGTTGCCCAGGATGCCGAGGAAGAAACTGAAGTCCCGGGTGGTCCCACCTCAAGCGAGGCCCAGATTGATGTCGGCGATCGTCAGGCGGTTCAGACACCGACCTTCTCGGCGACGCCGCAGCCAAGCGATGACCCAGCGCCCGGCGATTGGCCCGCCTGGGGACGAGAGAGCAGCGCTTCACGTCATTCGCCGTTGGATGAAATCACGCCCGACAATGTCAGCGAGTTGGAGGTTGCCTGGACTTATCGCACTGGCGATATGCCGGAAGAAGGCGAGGGTAAATACGCGCCCGAAACGACACCGCTCAAGGTTGGCGACAATCTGTATCTCTGCTCGGCCATGAACGTCATGGTCTCCCTGGATGCACGAACCGGCGAGGAGCAGTGGCGCTATGATCCCCAGGTCGATCCAGGTGCCATTCCTTATAGCGCCAGCTGCCGCGGCGTGACCTATTACGAAGTGCCGGATGCCGCCGATGACCAGGCCTGCGCAACCCGCATCATCGAGGGGACGTTGGACGCCCGATTGATTGCCGTCGATGCGCAAACGGGCGAGCTGTGCCAGGCGTTTGGTGACGGCGGTACGGTAGATCTATGGACAGGCATCGGCGAGAAGGTGCCCGGTTGGTACGCCGTCACTGCGCCACCGGTTATTGTCCAGGACGTCCTGGTGACCGGTGCTCAGGTCAAGGACGGGCAAGCGGAGGACGCACCCTCCGGTGTGATACGCGGCTACGATGCCGTTACCGGTGAACTGGAGTGGGCCTGGGATATGGGCAACCCCAACGTGGATGGCCTACCACCCGAGGGTGAGACCTATACCCGAGGCACGCCCAACATGTGGACCACTGCTTCCTCCGATGAGGCGTTGGGTTACGTCTACCTGCCGATGGGCAATTCCTCGGTTGACTACTGGGGCGGCAACCGCAGCGAGGAAGAAAACGAGTTCTCGACCTCGCTCGTTGCCATCGACGTCAACACCGGCGAACCGGTCTGGCACTTCCAGACCGTCCATTACGATGTCTGGGACTATGATCTCGGTTCGCAACCGACCCTGGTCGATTTCCCACGCGATGACGGCAGCACGGTGCCAGCGATCATTCTGCCCTCCAAGCAGGGCGACATTTACGTGCTCAACCGTGAAACCGGCGAATCGCTATTTCCCGTGGAAGAGGTTGAGGCGCCCACTGGCGGTGCTGAGCCAGATAATCTCTCGCCCACGCAGCCTCGTTCAGGCTATCACTCCCTCGCTTTTCCGAACCTAGAAGAGAAGGATATGTGGGGGATGACGCCCATCGACCAGTTGTGGTGTCGTATTCAATTCCGCCGAGCCTCCTATAAAGGCATGTACACGCCGCCGACCGTGGGTCAGCGCTTCATTCAGTACCCTGGATATAATGGCGGCAACGACTGGGGCAGTGCGGCGGTGGACGCCGAGCGCGGCATCATTATTGCCAATTACAATGACATCCCCAACTTCAACCGACTAATCCCCCGTGAAGAAGCCGAGGAACGTAATCTTCAACCCATCTACGCAGGCGGTGACAACACCGATAGCGAAGCGGATGGGCCCGCCGAAGGGGCTGGCGACCCACAAGTAGGTGCGCCTTATGCGATCGACGTCAATGCCGGCTGGCGAGCGCCGATTACCGGTATGCCCTGCACCGCGCCTCCTTATGGCGGCATTCGCGCCATCGATCTCGCGAGCGGTGAAACGCTCTGGGACGAGCCATTGGGCACGGCACGCAAGAATGGCCCCTTCGGCATACCGTCGCACATGCCGTTCAAGATCGGCACACCCAACAATGGTGGGCCATTACTCACGGCCAGCGGACTGATATTCATCGCTGCTGCCACCGATGATCTGATTCGCGCCATCGACACGGAAACCGGTGAGGTGCTTTGGAACGATGTACTCCCAGCCGGTGGGCAGGCCAACCCCATCACCTACGAGGCGGATGGTCGCCAATATGTAGTCATCGGGGCCGGCGGGCATCACTTCATGGAAACACCGATAGGCGATTATGTAATCGCCTACGCGCTACCGGAAGACGGAAACTAAGATCGCTGCCTTGGCTGAGCCAGCCTTCGACTGGCTCAGCTACCAGGCTGGGAGGATGAATATGGGCAGGGCTGACAAGAAAGACAAGCGTCCTAACAAGCCCTCTGAATGCCCATGAGCCGAATATAAACGTTATTCGGCTCATAAAGTGAGCCAAATAGATGGTGCAACCAGCTCATTTATATTTGGGGATAGCGCCACTGGCCGTCTTTTTAGCCGAGTAACTGTGCGCTGCCTCAAAGCCTTCAAGTAGCGCGCTATGTTCGACCCCCAAGCCCTCGATGCAAAAGCTGTTCAAAAACTGCCGAGTGGCAAAGAGCTTCCGGCCCGATCCTGCCAAGAATTGACTAAGAGGACGATGACTTCAAAGCGATTCAGACTGGGCGCTCACAACGGTGTCTTTGCCATGCCAACATAGTGATGAAAGAACGGTAAATCAAAGTCACTTAGATGCACGACGCTGGCGTGATGGGTGGCATCAGGCCTTCGAATAAATTCGCACCATATTGAGCCCTTTAGCACAAAGTTGGTGCGAATTTATGCATCGATACGTTCAACAACCCGCAGAATCTCTTATGTTTCAAGGTGGCACGATAATTGCTTTTTCTTTAAGTAAGTAAATAGTTACTTAACTCGCTCCATGAAGAGTGTTGTCTGAATGGGCGCAATGGCAAGGATCACACCATGAAAAAGCAATTTAAGAACATGAAGCTGAAGGCTCTCGCTTGTAGTTTCGCGCTGGGCACCTTGGTACACACTGGCATGGCAAGTGCCGATATCCATATCAAGTTCCATCATGATTTGCCTGAAGATAGTGCGCAGCACATGGCGGCTGAGCGCTTCAGAGACATTGTGGCGGAGCGAAGCGGCGGTGAAATTTCAGTTGAAATTTTTCCCAATAACACACTCGGTGATGATGTCGAAGTCACCCAACAGTTGCAGATGGGCGCTGTGGAAGCCGCCATTATCCCGACCGCCAAACTGTCGGGCTTCGTTCCCGCCATGCAGATCGTCGACCTGCCCTTCTTATTCCCCTCTCCTGATGTCGCCCATACCGTTCTTGATGGGCAGGCTGGTGATGACTTATTGGCAACGGTAGAGCAGGTGGGATTGAAGGGGGTGACGTTCTGGGAAAGTGGTTTCAAGCAATTTACCTGTGACCAACCCGTAAATGGCCCCGAAGATTTCGCGGGCCAAAAAGTACGCGTGATGCAAAGCCCGATTATCATGGAGCAGTTTAAAGCGATGGACGCTAACCCCGTGCCGATTGCCTTCGGGGAAACCTACAACGCGTTACAACAACGCATTGTCGACTGCCAGGAAAATCCGCTGGTATCGATTACACAAATGAAATTTTATGAAGTGCAGTCGGATGTGATTATCAGTAACCACGCTTATCTAGCCTATGCATTTCTGTTTAGCCAGAGTTGGTTCAATAGCTTAAGCCCTGAAAACCAGGCGCTATTGACGGAGGTTGCCCGTGAAACCACCGCATTCCAGCGTGAAGAAACCTCACGCCGTGAGGCAGATTACATTGCCACTATCGAAGACAGTGGCACCAACGTCAGCACATTGGATGATGCTCAACTGAGCGCTTTCAGAGAAGTAACGGCGACAGTACACGAGGCGTTTGCAAGTGACATTGGCACAGCGCTAATGGCGGAGTTTGAGCAAGCTATCGCTGATACCGAATAGTCTCGCGTCACCCATTAAGGGGCTGATCGGTTATCCCTTTGGCCCTTTCTTCTCCCTTGTTTTTCTCGCTGGTGGAGTTCGCTATGCGCAAACTTGATCGCTTAATATCGCGTGCCGAGGAGGTTTTGATTGGCCTGCTGATTTTATCTGCCTCGTTCATTCTTTTCGCCAACGTCATTGCACGCTACGTGTTCAACGATGGTTTTTCATGGGCTGAGGAGTTGGTCCGTTACCAAATTGTATGGATGGTGCTGCTTGGCGCGAGCGTTGCTGCTAGGCAAGGGATCCATATTGGCATCGATATTCTGCACAGGTTTAGCCCTCCTCTGTTGGCGAAATGGATAGCGTTGTTCGTTCATGCGGTTTCTATCGCTTTTTGCCTCTTCCTGGTGTTTTACGGTTTCCAATTAACGGAGCAAACCCATCGGTTTGGTCAGGTGAGTTCTGCTCTACAAGCGCCCATGTGGATCGTTCAGTTGGCCATTCCAGTGGGCGCTCTCTTAATGGGTATTCGCTTTACCCAGCATTTCTTCCGGACGTTGCTGGGTCGAGAGCAAGCCTCTGCCCACCTTGATCAAGTTGGATAAAAGCATGGTTATTACATTCCTGGTTCTCTTAGCTGCGTTGATGTTAGTGGGGACGCCCATTTTTATCGCATTGGCGGGCTCCGTCGCGGTGGCGATGGGGGCTTTTAGCCATATTCCTTTGGCCATCGTGGCCGAGCGCTTGTTTGCCGGGTTGGATAAATTTCCATTAATGGCGATCCCCTTTTTTATTCTTACCGGTAGTTTAATGAGTGCGGGGGGTTATCGCAGCGGATCATTCGCTTGGCCAACTTGTTGGTGGGGCGTTTTACCGGCGGCATGGGGATGACGGCGGTATCGGCGAGTATGTTTTTTGGTGCTATTTCCGGATCGAGCCCGGCCACGGTGGTGTCGGTGGGCTCATTGCTCTATCCGGCCATGCGTAAGGAGGGATATTCCGGTCAATTTTCGATTGGCGTGCTGGTGTCTGCCGGGTCATTGGGCATCATCATTCCCCCTTCCGTAGTAATGATTGTCTACGCGGCGGTCACTGGGGTGTCAGTGGGTGCGCTGTTCATGGCAGGGGTCGGTGCCGGTTTATTATACGCCGCCTGTTTGTTGCCTTACTGTTGGTACCGCGCCAAAAAGGACGGTGTCACCCCCATGAAACCGCCCAGTTGGGGCGAGGTGTTAGCAGGATTCAAAGATGCTTCGTGGGGGTTAGGGGTTCCTCTCGTCGTTTTGGGTGGGATTTACCTGGGTATATTTACGCCTACTGAAGCCGCCGCTGTATCAGTGATATATGCCCTGTTGGTCTCAGCCCTGGTTTATCGTGAGAAGAGCTTTGCAGAGTTATTCCAAAGCATGATTGCAGCGGCGACGACCACTGCTCAGGTAATGATTATTCTCGCCGCTGCGTCAGTGCTGGCGTGGTTTCTCTCCAGTAATGGGCTAGCGGCGATGTTAGCCAACGCTATCCTGTCGTTATCCGAGAATCCGTACCATATCTTCCTGCTGATCAACGTGACGGTACTGATTGCCGGCATGTTCCTCGATGCCTCTTCCATTATGGTGATTCTCGCCCCCCTGTTTTACACGGTGGGCATCCGCGTTGGTATTGATCCTGTCCATCTGGGGGCAGTGCTGACCGTGAATGGGGCGATTGGCATGTTTACGCCGCCGTTCGGCCTCAACCTTTTTGTGGCAGGCACTATCAGCGGAGTCGATTACGTCCAGGCGGTGCGTGGTGCATTGCCCTTTATTGGCATTGCTCTGTTTGCCTTGATACTGCTGACCTATATTCCCGCGATCAGTATGTGGCTACCCAATATGGTGTATGGCGGCTAAACAGCCAGAATAAGGATGGTAGCAATGGCTTCTAGTACAACAATTTCATCAGCGCTGGCGCATTCCCACAAGGGGATGGTCACCAGTCCACACACACTGGCAACAGAAGCGGGGCTTGAGGTACTTCATAAAGGTGGCAATGCGGTTGAAGCTGCTATCACCATGGGGGCCTGTCTGGCAGTGACGTATCCGCATTTTACCGGGCTTGGCGGCGATGCCTTCATGATCATCGCGGATGCCAAGGGTGGTGTGCAAACCCTGTCAGGTATTGGCCAGGCGCCACAGGCCAAGTTGGAACTGTCTGGAAAATTGCCTGCGAGAGGGCCAGGTTCCATGTTAACTACGGCTGCCACGGTCGATACCTGGGGGCAGGCGCATGAGATTTCCCGTCAGAAATGTGGTGGCCAAATGGGCTGGGCAGCGCTGATGGAGCCAGCGATACAGCTAGCGAGGGAAGGCTTCCCGATAACGCCATCGCAGCGCTTTTGGCTTGATTTTCGTAGCGATGAGCTGTCGATGATGCCAGGCGTGCGAGAGCACTTTATGCCAAGCGGGAAGATTCCCTGTGAGGGTGAAAAACTGTACCAGCCACAGCTGGCCGCTTCATTACAGTCCATTGCGACCCACGGCTACCGAGACTTCTATGAAGGGCAGTTAGGGGAGAAAATCGCCGCTGGACTGGCTGCGGCAGGGTCTCCGCTCACTGGCGCTGATCTGGCAGCTACCCGAGCACGAATCGAAAAGCCGCTGTCTGTTCCTTACCGTGGTGGCGAGCTGCTGGCCCATCGCCCCCCAACCCAGGGTATGACGACACTAGAGATAATGGGTATCTTGGAGCGTTTTGACCTCTCCAGGATCGAAGAGGGCAGCGCCGATTATTACCATCTGCTGGTGGAAGCGGTAAAGCGCGCTTTCCTGGATCGTAATAGCTACTTGGCTGATCCCGACTTCGCGTCGGTGCCTTGTGAAAGGTTGCTATCGACTGCCCATCTTGATGCTGAAGCGGCAAAAGTGGAGGCGGGAAAAGCATTGGATTGGCCATTCGCTTACCAGCATGGCGATACGGTTTATCTGGCGGCCGCTGATCGTTTTGGGAATGCCGTCTCCATGCTGCAGACGATTTATTACGATTGGGGCAGTGGTGTCAGTGTCGGTGATACGGGGATTTTATGGCATAACCGTGGTGCCGCGTTCAGTCTTGATCCTGCTCATCCAAATGTACTTGCCCCTGGAAAGCGCCCTTTTCATACCCTTAACCCGGGTATGTATCGTGTCGATGGCAAGCCTCGTTTACTTTACGGTACTCAAGGCGCTGATGGACAGCCGCAAACCCTCGCTGCCGTGCTGACGCGCTTGATAGACTATGGCATGGATCCACTCAGTGCGCTTGAAGCGCCGCGCTTCCTACTGGGACGAACCTTTTCCGATGGCCGTGACACCTTAAAACTGGAGCAGGATGCGGGAGATGCTGTCTTCGCTGAATTGAGCCAGCGTGGTCATCAGATAAGTTCGCTACCCGCACAAAGTGCCCTGGCTGGCCACCCCGGCGCAGTCGTTATCGACCCGGTGAATGGCTTTTCTGCGGCTCATGACTCTCGTAGCGATGGCATCGCGTTAGGACTTTAGTACCTATAGAAACAAGGATGTTTATATGACAATAAGCGATACGCTCAATGTGAAACAGAGTACCCGTACCCGAAGCAAAGCCCGCCGTAATGCTCATGAAACACGCGAGCGCCTACTTCAAGCGGCGACTCAAGAGTTTTCCGAGCGCGGCTACGATGGCGCTCGCATGGATCGCATCGTGCGTGCCGCCGATTGTAATGTGCGTATGGTGTATCACTACTTTGATGATAAGGAAGGTCTTTACCTAGCTGTTCTCGAACGTGTTTATGAGGAGTTGCGCGCCAAGGAGCAGGCACTCAATCTAAGCTATCTCGAACCAGTTGCAGGTATGCGCGCGTTGGTTGAATTCACCTTCGATCATATGGCCGAGCATCCCGAGTTCACCAGCTTGGTACGCAATGAAAACCTACTGGGCGGGCGCATGCTGCGCAAATCGAGTAAAGTCGTCCAGCAAACGACGCCGCTCGTAGGCATGATCCGGGATACCCTAAAGCGAGGGGAGGCAGCAGGGTTATTTCGCTCGGCTGTAGACCCTTCCCAGCTCTACATTTCGATTCTTTCGCTATCAATCATTCATATTAATCAACGCGACACGCTATCCATCATCTTCGAGCAGGATCTGGCTGACCCAGATTGGTTGATTGAGCGGCGTGCCCATGCGGTCGAGGTAATACTTTCCTATCTATGTGTTGAGTCCCGGGTGATTAAATAAGCGACAAGGACTATCTGCAGAGCTCCGAATACCTCATCTACTTGCCCATCTGCTGCATAAGTTAACGACAGCAAACCAAGCCAGCGCCGCCGCTTTTTTCCTACTAACGATTAGCCGCCCGAACAAAAGCGCTGGGAGATTGGCCGAGCACCTTGCGAAACATGCTGGAGAAAGCGGCAGGGCTCTCGTAGCCGAGTTCCAGCGCGGTACGGGTAACGGAGTTGCCGGAGAGCAGCCTGGGAATAGACGCCATTAGGCAGGCCTGCTGGCGCCAAACGCCAAAGGAGAGGCCGGTCTGCTGACGGAACAGACGATTGAAGGTGCGCTGACTGCAATGCAATTGTCGGGCCCAATCCTCGGGAAGGGTGTGAATGCTTGGTTGGCCGAGAAACGCTCTGCACAGGTTGGCGAGCGGAAGGTCGTGGGGCAGGGGCGCAAACAGTGGCAGGGCCTGAGCCTGTTCCAGTTCGCATAGGAGTAGTTGAGCCAGGGCTCCGTCGCGGCCGTTTTCATCATAGAGGGCGGGAATGTTGGCGGAAGCCAACAGCAAGTGATGCAGGAGAGGTGTCACGACCAGCACCTCACAGCTGCTCGAATTGCGTGGCGCGACATGGGGCTCGATATACAGGCTTCGGGTGCTCACCCCGTTCATACGCACTTGGTGCCGCTTGCCCGCAGGTAGCCAGACGCCGCTATAGGGCGGCACCATCCAGGTGCCGTCATCCGTGTTGACTTCCATCAAGCCGGTCATGCCATAGAGAAACTGGGCACGGCGATGGGTATGGAAGTCCAGAAGGGTGCCGGGGCGGTAGTCAGTGTCGATGGCCACCACGGGCCGGATAGTGGTATCGGTCAGGCGGCCATGCATATCGCGGTGGCCACCTCGACGGCATTGATGGTGTTTGCTGCTTCCCTGTCCACATGGCGCCACCATCAACGGCAGACCGTGCAGCGGCACTTGGTGCGTCCGCTGGTGGGCTATATCGCCGTGGGCGCTGTGCTGGGCGCGACGGCTGCCGTGTCGTTAAGTGGCGAGTGGGTGCGCTGGGCGTTCATAGGCTATCTGGGCATGACGATTGCGGATGCTATTCTGCAGCCCGGTTTTCTGCATCAGTCAGGGAGTGATGTGCGTCCTATGGAGCGTGGGATAACGGCGATCACGGGGACATTGATTGGTGCAGTGGCTGCCTTACTGGGCGTTGGCGGCAGCGTGATGACCGTGCCGCTCATGCGTCGGAGAGGCGCGAGCATGACGGCAGCCACTGCCATGGCCAATCCGTTGTCGTTGCCCATGGCGGTGAGTGGCACCGCGACGTATGTGTTGCTGTCGGCAAATTACCCAGCGTTGGGGGACTGGTATGCCGGTTATGTGGATCTGCGCGCCTTGCTGGTACTCGCAGCGGGCTCATGGCTCGGTATTCGCCTGGCGTCGACCTGGATTGGGCGCATCCCCGACCGTATTCATGCCAGGGTGTACCTGCTATTGCTGACCATGGTGCTGGTGGTGATGGCTTTTGTAGGTTGAAGCGCCCACTTTTGCTAGGCAGATTTATTTGGCAGAACCAGGATAATATTTTGCTGTATGAATAAACAGTTTTTATGTTAAGGTTTACTTAACCTCTAATGGCGGGCGCGCTTGAGTCTCTCTTTTAGTATGGAAAGATGAGTACTGCTGGATGGACCACTGCTGGATTGAGTGCTGCTTGCTTGGGAGGTGCTTGTTTTGAAGTCGCAAAGCGCTTTATGTAAACCTGGGAGGCAGCACTCATGAATGATCAGCAAATACAGATATTCACTAGCGAAGATGGGCAAGCACACCTTGAGGTGACGCTGGAACAAGAGACCGTTTGGTTAAGCCAAGCGCAGATGTGTGAATTATTTGGGCGCGAGCGTTCTGTCATTACGAAGCACATTCGCAATGTTTTTAAAGAAGGGGAATTAGAGCGAAATTCAGTATGTGCAAAATTTGCACATACTGCTGAAGATGGCAAATCTTATCAGGTTGATCATTTCAATCTTGATGTCATTATTTCCGTTGGCTACCGCGTTAAATCTCCGCGAGGCGTTCAGTTTCGCAAGTGGGCTACAGATGTGCTCAAACAATATTTGATTCAAGGTTATACCTTAAACCAACGCCGCCTAACCGAGCGTGGCATAGAGTTTGAGCAGGCGGTGAATCTGCTCAGTCGAACCCTGACCAATCAAGGCTTGGTTTCAACAGAAGGCCAAGCGGTTGCTCGAGTGATTAGCGATTACGCTCGTTCTTGGAGCTTGCTGCAAGGCTACGACGAGCAACAATTGACCGAGCTAAACATCAAACAGCCCGGTATGCACTCACTTGAGTTGGAAGAAGCCTTGAAAGCCATTGGCGAGTTAAAACAGACCTTAATCGCTAAAGGCGAAGCAACCGAACTGTTTGGGCAGGTGCGGGGCGACGGTTTGACCTCAGCCTTGGCCACCATTGAACAGGGATTTGGCGACGAACTGTTTTACCCCAATGTGGCCACCCGAGCGGCGCACCTGCTTTATTTTGTGATCAAGAATCACCCTCTGGCCGATGGAAATAAGCGCTGTGGTTCGTTTCTATTTCTATGGTACTTGCGCCGCAACGCAGCTTTGCTGGCTCGTCCCGTTGAGCAACTGATCAACGATAATACGCTTGTCGCATTAGCGCTGTTAGTGGCTGAAAGCCTACCCGATCAGAAAACGTTGATGATTCGGCTGATTGAGCATTTCATACTGCTGAAAGAAGAATGAAGCTATCAATAAGGCAGCGCTGAGATCTAATGCCATGCCACGCGTGAAATCCATGAAAGATAAGCGCGAAGGCCATTTGGCTTATGAGCCGAATAAAAAAACGTATTCGGCTCATGATGTGAGCTGATAGTTGGAGTACGGCAGAGCCTCCCACCTGCTAAGCGCCTTCCCCCCACAGCGTTGCTAACGACCCGCCTACCGGGGAATCTTTCGGTAAATTCACATCAGCCGCTCGTTCTTGAGCCGCCGCAAGCTGTGCAGGGTCACCGCGCTCTATTTCTGCCTTTTGGCCGGGTGGGTAAGCGCCGACCATGCAGAAATCCTCGTCTGCTTCGACGCTGGCATGCCCCATCCCTGCGGGCAGCACTAGCACATCGCCTTCATTCAGCACTGTTTCTTGGCCGTTAGGGCCGCCCAAGCGCGCCCGGGCCTTGCCACGGAAGATGCCCAATGCCTCATGAGCGGTAGAGTGGAAGTGGTCGAAGTCATATAGGTGGTAGCGCCAGGCCGGTGGCCAGCCGTGGCGTTTGAACATGGCTTCGAACGACTCGGCTCGTTCTTCTGCACTGCCGGTGTCGAGCACCTGACGGTAAATCAGTACCGGCAGAGGGGAGTTGGGGTAGCCGGTCACTTCATCGCTGTCCAAATGCAGTAACTCGGGCTGTGAATCCTTCACAATAGTCTCCTTTTACTGAGGGATGCCCGTTTCAGCGTAGCAGAGTTTTCCGATATGACTCCTTGAGTGTATTTCGCTACCAACGCTCATCGGGGGTTTGGTGACGTTCCAAATGGCTTCAAACCGTTACCGCTCTCTCAGTATTCGAAGCCTGATGCCGCTTGCTCACCCCGTGCCGCCCGAGCGGAATCATCATCGGTTTGCCGGTAACGGGGTCTTCGATGACCCGGCTCTCCAGGCCAAACACGTCGCGCACCATCTGCTCGGTCAAGATTTTCTCCGGTGGGCCTACCGCGTAAACCTGGCCGTTGGCCATGGCGACCAGTTGGTCGGCGTAGCGGGCGGCTAGGTTGAGTTCGTGAAGCACCATCACAATGGTGGTGCCGCGCTGCTGGTTTAGGTCGGTGAGAAGATCCAGCACGTCGACCTGGTGGTTGATATCTAAAAAGGTAGTGGGCTCATCCAGCAGCAGCACTTTGGTTTGTTGGGCCAGCGCCATGGCGATCCACACTCGCTGGCGCTGGCCGCCGGAAAGCTCGTCCACATGGCGTTCGGCCAGCTCGCTCATATGGGTAGCGGCCAGGGCGTCGGCAACGGCGGTCTCATCGGCTGTGCTCCAACGCTTGAACAGCCCTTGGTGCGGGTGGCGGCCGCGGCTGACCAGCTCTAGCACGCTAATGCCTTCCGGGGCGATGGGCGACTGCGGCAGAAACCCAAGCTGCTGCGCCAGGCGGCGGGTGGGTAGCAGGTGAATGTCGCTACCCTCTAGTAGCACGCTGCCCTGGGTGGGCGTTAGTAGCCGTGAAAGCACGCGTAAGAGTGTCGATTTTCCGCAGGCGTTGGCGCCCACAATGGCGGTAGTCTGACCAGCCAGTACGTTAAGGTTCACCGCATTGAGAATGGTGCGTTCCCCGTAGCCTGCCACCAGGCCTTGGGCGAGTAGCGAACAAACGCTCATAGGGAGCCTCGTGTTTTGTTGTCGCGAAGTATCAAATACAAGAGATAAGGCGCGCCCAGCACACCGGTCACGATGCCGACCGGGTAGCGGGCGGGTAGCAAAAACTGGCCCGCATAATCGCCTAACAGCACCAGCAGAGCTCCCACCAGCGCGGCGGGAATGAGCAGCGAGCCGTTGCGGCCCATCAGGCGCGCTGCAATGGGGCCGGAAAGAAACGCCACAAAGGCTATCGGGCCGGAAACGGCGGTGGCAAACGCCACCAGCGCCACGGCGGTGATGACCACGATTACCCGCGTCACCGCTACGCGAACTCCCAGCCCGGCGGCAAGGTCGTCACCCATGCGCAGGGTTTCAAGATCGTGGCGGCGGCTTAGCAATAGCCCACCGAACAGGAGCAGGGCGACCAACAGCGGCAGCGCTTGATCCAGCTGTGCGCCGTTGACGCTACCGGTGAGCCAGCGCAGGGCTTCTTGCAGCGTCCAACTGGGGGCGCGCATCAGTAAGTAGGCGGTCACGCTTTGCAGCATCGCGGCCAATCCGATACCAATCAGAATCAACCGCCCGCCGGTCACGCCCTGGCGCCAGGAGAGCGAGTAGATCAACAGTGCTACGCCCAGCCCGGCAGCAATCGCGACTATCGACACCGCCGGGCCGCTCAGCGATAGCACCACGATAGCGAACACCGCCCCGGTGCTGGCGCCGGTGCTGATGCCAATGATATCCGGGCTTGCCAGCGGGTTGCGCAGCATGGTTTGAAAGGCGATGCCGCCCAGGCCAAAGCACGCGCCTACTAATACTGAAACCACTGCTCTGGGCAGGCGCAGCTCACGCACGGTGAAACCAGCGCCGGGCACCTCCGCACCGCCCAGTATGCGCAGCACCGTGGTGAGCGGCGTGAAGGACTGCCCCAGCATCAGGGTCAACAGCACGCCTGCTAAAAGGCAGGCAGTAAGCATCGCGATGATACGTGCGCGGTGTCTGGCGTTCGTTCGGCGAAGGTGACGGAAGTGGCTGATGGCGTTGAAGGGCATCTGGCTCATAGCGTGCCGACCTTGCGGTTGCGCACTATCCAGATAAACACTGGCGCGCCGATAAAGGCAGTCACGATGCCCACGTCCAGCTCTGAAGGGTGGGCGATCAGTCGCCCGGCCACGTCTGACAACGTCAGCAGTACGGCACCACCCAGCGCAGAGAAAGGCAGCAGCCAGCGGTAATCACCGCCCGCTAGCAGGCGGCAGGCGTGGGGCACTACCAGGCCTACAAAACCAATCGGGCCACACACGGCGGTGATTGAGCCACAAAGCAGTACCGCCCCCACTGCCGACATGGCTCGAGCTACCGCCACCTTTTCACCCAGCCCGGCGGCGGTGTCGTCGCCCAGCGCCAGCATATTGAGTTTGCGTGCGGCGAGCAGGGTGATCACAAACCCTGTGATCAGAAAGGGCAGTACGGGAAGAAGTTGACCATAGGTTGCGCCGCCCACGCCGCCGACTAACCAGGATTGCACCAGCCCACCGATATCGCCACGCGGTAATACAACGGCGGTCGTCAGCGAGCTAAGCGCGGCGGTAATGGCTGCCCCTGCCAGAGCCAGCCTGAGCGGGGTGGCGCCGCCCTGGCCAAGGCTGGCAATGGCGTAAACCGCACAGGCCGCGACAGCCGCACCCACAATAGCAGTCCAAATGTAGCTGGTCGTCTCGTCAATACCGAACCAGGCAATGCCAACCACCACCGCCAGCGCTGCCCCGGCGTTAACACCCAGCAGGCCGGGGTCTGCCAGCGGGTTGCGGGTCAGGCCCTGCATCACCCCGCCGGAAACCCCCAGGGCCGCCCCCGCGAGAATGGCCAGTAGCGTGCGCGGCAGGCGGCTGGCCACGGCGGCATCGCCCATGGTTTCTACCTGGCCGCTCAGCGCGGCGACGATTTCCGGCCAGCCCACTTCACGGGCGCCAAACGCCACAGAGAGCATGGCCGCAAGGCCGAGCAGTACAAACAGCACCACGCCGCCCGCGAATCGGCGGGTGGCGTGACGTTTGAAGCGAACAGCCGCTGATTGATTAACACCTGAGCCAGGCGCTACGCCGCTACTCGTGTGACTTGCGTGCGGCGTCTGAGAGTAGGTCGGCATAATCGTCCAGCAACCATGAAATCGACAGGGGGGTAGGGTTGGCGGCCGTGCCTAGCGGGGTATTGCCGAGCGTCACAATGGCGCCGTTTTCTACCACCGGCAGGCGGGAAGTGAGCGGGTGCGCGTTGAGTTGATCGATCAGCGGTTGGCCGCCGTAGGTAACGAGAATGTCCACATCATTGAGCTCGTCGATCAGTTCGGAGCTGATTTCGCCAGCGAATTTACCGGGGGTAGAGTTCTGTTTGACGACCTCCGGCGAGACCAGCCCAAGATCGTGGAAAAACCGCACCCGTGCGTCGTTGTCGGTGTAGAACGAAATGCGCCCCAGGTTGGTGGGATCAAGGTGCGTCACGAACATGGCGGTTTTGCCCGCAAGGTTCGGATGGTTGGCGGCGGTCTCTGCAATGTGTGTCTCAAGCTGCTCGATGAGCGCCTGGCCTTCCTCGGCCATGCCCATGCCTTGGCTGTTCAGTTGGATCATGTCGCGCCAGTCGGTTGCCCACGGGCCTTCGGGGTAGGCCACCACCGGGGCAATCTGGCTCAGGGTGGTGTAGTCCGCCTGACTCAGCCCCGAATAGGCGGCCAGAATCACATCCGGCTGGCTGGCGGCCACGGCTTCAAAATCGATTCCGTCGCCTTCATCGAATAGGGCAGGGGGCGTGGTATTCAGTTCTTCAAGCCGGGTTTCCACCCAAGGCAGCAGCCCGTTGCCGTTGTCGTCGCCAAAATTGGCGGCGGCAAATCCGACCGGTACCACGCCAAGCGCCAGCGGCACTTCATGGTTGGCCCATGCCACGGTGGCTATCCGTTCGGGCGTTTCGGACAGCACCGTGGTGCCCAGGGCATGCTCGATTTCAAGCGGGTAGGGCTGCGCGCTTGCGGGCACTGCGCTAAGGCTGCACACAGCGAGAAGCGCTAGGCAGGTGGCTGATGAACGTTGATGGAGCAATGCCATCGCTTCCTCCGCGGGCTCAGGTGTTTAAAAGCTCAGTGTTTAAAGGCTCAGATGTTTAAAAAGCTGGGGTGTTTAAAAAGATGGCCCGCAGAGTACTAAGCCTCGCGTGTTGCCATTGTTTTTAAAATAAATGATTATGATTGACATTAGCACTATTGACTCGGTGATACTAGCTCCGGATACTCACCCGGCCTTTCAAACGAAAACCACAAGGCGAGCAAGGCCGGTTTAATCATTTCAAGGGATCTTTAACATGACTGATAGCAACGGCACCGTCCGGCTTAACGCAAGCCGCTTGCGGTGGCAACAGACGACGACTGCCCTTCTGTGCGGTACGACGCTGGTCACACTTCCCATGCTTGTGAACGCGCAGGAGTCAGGCGAAGGCAGTGACAATGGCGAGGGCTATCGCCTCGCGCCCATTATCGTCAATGCCCAGGCCTACGCGGATGATGATGCCAACTCGATAGTGGCCCAGGAGCTTTGGGTAGGCGGTAAAGTGGCTACCAGCATTCTCGATACACCGGCCTCTGTGTCAGTCATTACCGAACAAGAGATTGAGCAGCGCAACGCCTCTACCACCGAAGAAGTGCTGCAATATACGCCAGGTGTCCTCACCGATTATTACGGTACCGATGACCGTAACGACTATTTTAAAATTCGCGGTTTTCAGGCGACCACTTACCGTGACGGGCTGACGCTAGGCTCAATGCGCGGTGTGCGTGAGGAGCCTTATGCCTACGAGCGCGTTGAAGTGTTGCGCGGCGCTAACTCGACGCTGTTTGGCCCGGCGGACCCCGGGGGTTCGGTCAACTTCGTGAGCAAGCGGCCACGCTTTGAGCGCTTTGGCGAGGGCTATCTCTCCTACGGATCATTTGATGCAAAAGAGGCCGGTGTTGATGTGGGGGATACGCTGAACGCTGACGAGACCGTGGCCTACCGGTTTACCGGCACCATCCGCGACAGCGATCGCGAATACGATCACTCCAAAGACAACAACGGTTTCTTGATGGGCGGCCTGACGTGGGAGCCAACGGATGCCACGTCAGCCAGTGTTATTTTCGATTACCTGAAACGTGACGACACGCCCAATAGCGGTGGTTATCCGCTCGACCGTGAGTACGACCGCAGCGAGTTCTTTGGTGAGCCCGATTTTAATGCTCATGACGTCGAGCGTACCAGCCTCACCGGCCAGCTCACCCATGATTTCAACAACGGCCTGACGTTGCGCGGTAACCTGCGTTATAGCGACCTGACCGACGATTTCGGTTACGTCTATATCACTGACTCGGCGGCGCGGGTCGGCAGCGTGGTGGATCGTGATTATTTCGGCACTGACAGCGAAGCCCAGGAATTGATCGGCAACGCTATCCTGCAATACGACGCTCGTTTTGATCAGGTCGATAGCAGTACGCTCGTGGGCGTCGAGTATCGCGATGCGTCAACCGAAGACAGTTCCTTTTATGGGGATGCGACGTCAATCGATATCGCCAATCCTGTCTTTAGCGGCGCGCCGAGCAGCCTGAATGTTTATAGCAGCAACAAGCAGGATTACACCACCGAGTCGGTGTTCCTGACCCAGAACTTGTCCTTTTATGATCGATTCATCGTCACCGCGGGCGTGCGCAACGATGGTTTGGATATCTCCAGTACCAACATGGCAGGCGTCACCGAATCTGATGACTACTCGGAAAAGTCCGTTCGTGGCGCGCTGACCTATCGCGTCACTGATGAAATTTCCACCTATGTGAGCATGGTGGAGTCGGTTGCACCGCCCACCGTTGGCGTCGAGCCCGAGCGGGGCGAGCAGTACGAAATTGGTGCGAAGTACTCGCCCTTTGGTACGAACGCCCTGTTTTCGGCAGCCGTTTATGACCTCACCCGGGATGACGTCACTATCTCGGTTGTCCAGGACAATGGTGTGATCGAACGGGAAACCGTAGGTGAATCCCGCGTGCAGGGGCTTGATTTAGAAGCCAAAGCCGAGCTGACCGATAGCATTAGCGTAGCCGGTGGTTACTCCTATATGGAGTCGGAAGTGGTACGCGACAGCAACGCCGCCAGAGAAGGCAAGGAGTTTACCGCAGCGCCCAAACACACGGCGTCGCTATGGGGCTACTATACGTTGCCGAGCCAAGATATGAGCGTTGGTCTTGGCGCCCGTTACGTTAGCTCCTACTACTTTGATGTTGCTAATACCTCCAAGAGCAGTGCGGCCACGCTCTTCGATGCGGCCTTTAGCTATCAGCTCACCAAAGACGCCGACCTGGCCGTCAACGTCAGTAACTTGCTCGATGAGCAGCACGTGGTCGGTTCCAGCACGGCCGACTACTATAATCCGGGTCGCGAAATCAGCGCGAAGGTAAGCTACCGCTGGTGATGTGATATCGACCATCCGATAGGCATTAACGACAACCCCCGCTGTGATAGCGGGGGTTTTTACGCTTTACGCTTCTTGAATACCGTCAACGATAAAGACGCGGTAGTCGGCGCCCTGGAAGCGGTGCTTGCGGGCTTCCTGGTAGGCGGGGCTTTCATACCAGGCGCGGGCGGCGGCCATATCGGGGAAGCGCAGAATCACTGCCCCTTCCATGGCGCTACCTTCCAGTACTTCAAAATCGCCATAAAAAGCCAGTGGCTGCGGGTCGTGGCCTTCACGGGCGGCTTTTGCCTTCTCGCCGTAGCGCTCCATTTCCTGGGCGTCATGGGTGTGTTCGCGAGTCAGTACGACATAAGCGGGCATTCGTTTCTCCTGATGTCATCGTTAAGCAATCCGCTAGAGCATAACACCGCCCCACAGCGTAGCCCTATTAGCCAGGCGGCTATTGCGCTTTACTGGCTAGATCGGTAGTGAGGGGTGGCACTGGTTCCGGCGTTGGCGCTATCAATGCGGCGGGCTCAAGCTGCTCGTTCTCCAGTGTTGCCAGGATGATCTCATAACAGTCGTCGATATGGCTGTTGCCCATGTATTTCATGGTGGCAAAGCTGATGCCGCCCGCAATGGCGCTGCCCAGGAAGGGCACATATGACGACGCACTTTTTGCCGAGATCCGGCCAGCCATTTTTTTGAACATCAACGTGATCAGTTTACGGGTGATATATTTACCCGCCATTTTGCTTCCTGTCGTTGAGATGGACGTCATGATGAACAGCCGGGTGTCCGTGTCCAGGCTCTCGATCTGTTCCGGCGATAAGCCAAATTGCTCGTTAATCTTTGGGATCAAGCGCAGCAATATAGCGACGTCAGAGCCAATGCTTACACCGGGAATGGGAATAATGGCGGTGCCAGCCGAAAGACTTGAGCTCTTGGTGACCATCGAGCGGCACGACTGTTTAACGGCTTCGAGCTCTTCCAGTGATCTGATCATATCAATCCCTTTTAAAACAAACGGAAAAGGCGGCAGCCTAAGTGGCTGCCGCCTTCTTCACGCTTTTGAATAACACAGAGTGCGGTTAGTCATTGCCATCATAGGTGACGCGCCACACGGCGTTCGTCAGGTCATCGGCGATGATGAGTGCGCCGTCCGGGTCGATGGTGACACCCACTGGGCGACCGCGTGTGCGGCTGTCGTCGGTGAGAAAGCCGGTAACGAAATCAATCGGTTCGCCATCGGGTTCGCCATTGCTAAAGGGCACGAACACTACCTTATAGCCGACCGGGTCGTTGCGGTTCCAACTGCCGTGTTCGCCGATAAACACGCCTTCCGCAAATTCATCGCCCATTTCAGGAATGGAAAAGGCGAGTCCTAACGGCGCTACGTGCGAACCCAGGCCGTAATCGGGCGAGATCGCCGATTCCACCTTGTCAGGGTCCTGCGGGCGAACGCGTGGGTCGACGTGCTGGCCCCAATAGCTGTAAGGCCAGCCATAAAAGCCCCCTTCCTGCACGGTAGTGAGGTAGTCGGGCACCAAATCGGGGCCTAGCTCATCACGTTCGTTGACCACGGCCCATAGCTGGTCCGTGTCCGGCTGAATGGTCAGTGCGGTCGGGTTGCGCAGGCCCGTGGCATAAGGCCGGTGCAGGCCGGTTTCTGCATCGATTTCCCATACCTCGGCGCGATTGACCTCGGCGGCCATGCCGCGCTCGGTGATGTTACTGTTGGAGCCAATACCCACGTATAAGAACTCACCATCGGCGCTAGCGGTCATCGCTTTCGTCCAGTGGTGATTGATTTCAGCGGGTAGCTTGGTGAGCTCCTCTGGCGGCCCGCTGGCTTCGGTTTGGCCTTCCTCGTAGTCAAAGCGGACGACTGCGTCTTGGTTGGCTACATAGAGGTTGTTATCCACCAATGCCAGCCCGTAGGGCGCGTTGAGATCTTCGGCAAACACCGACTGTTCGTAGTTGCCATCGCCATTTTCATCGCGCAGCAGGGTTAAGCGATTGCCGCTCTCAACACTGGTGGTGCCTTGGCTTTTGATATACCCGGCAATGAAGTCTTTTGGCTTCAGTTTGGGGGCATTGCCGCCGCTCCCTTCGGCCACCAAAATATCGCCGTTGGGCAATACCAGTGTTTGCCGGGGGATCTGAAGATCGGTGGCAATGGCGGTAATCGTGTAGCCATCGGGCACGGTGGGCGTTTCATCGCCCCATTCAGCGGGTTCGGGGATCGTCATGTCCGGTAACAGCCCGCGCTGGGGCTCGGGCAGTGTGGGGTCAGGCCCGTACTGTTGTGATTGCTGCGCGCTGGCGCCACTGGCGAGCAACAGCAGTGAAAGAGGCGCAACGTAAAAAGGCGACAACTTCATGGTTTACCTCCGGCGCCTAAACGAGAAAAACCTACCCATGCCGCCGTGCCTGCCAGCAACGCCACCACAATGGAGAGGGCAAAACCAGCTGGCATCATGGCCCAGACGTCTCGCGCATGTACCAGCGAATTGACAAAGCCAAGTACCCAGGTGAGCAAGAGTAGCGCGGGGTAAATCATATTCACCGCACCCCGGTGCGAAGACCGGAAGAAGCCGATCACCGCGCATAGCAAGGCGAAACCGGCAAAAATGAGCCCGCCTATGTTTAGCCAGGACGCAAAGGTAGCCCATTGAACGTGGTAGCTTGTGGAGTAGGCGTAATCACACAAGGTGGCGCCAAGAAAGAGCGGCACTGTCCCGGCAAGCATTACGGCATGAAACGGATTCGGCCCGCTTCGATAAGTACGATCGTCAGTGGCTGTCACGGCAAACTCCTTATGCTGTTCAGCTAGTTAATGACCTAAGTGGGCATGGCGCCTACGCGCAGCCCACCCAGGCAACGACATCATGTTCGTTGTGGCGCAGTATAGTTGACGATTTAAAACTTGCCCAAAGCGCAGCGAAGACTGGCGCACCTTTTATTGGCTCGCCCGTTATGGAGATGCGTGACACGTTCATGCAGCCTGCAGTTTCGCCTGGCGAGTGCTCGCCAGCCCAGCGGTGAACGTGAGGCACGCAAAGATGGTGACGGCGTAGTTGGCATTCAATTGATCCATGAGTAACCCGAATAGCGGCGCGCCGGCGGTCTGGCCGATAGCGATCGTCAAAAAGCCAATCATCAAGCCCGTGGCGGGACGGTCGGGCAGTGCAGAGACGCCCCATATTAAATACACGCCGGTGAGCATGATATAAGCCGCACCGAAAAGCATACCACCGAAGAGCGCCAAGAGAGGCGTGGTCACGCTGGTGCCGACTAAGATAATCCCTGACGCTAAGGCCGCCAGAAAACACCAATGGGTGCGATTGATTCCGAAGCGTGCCACTAATGTGCCCGCGCCAGCCCCTAAGATGCCCGCCGTACCGATAGCGATCCAAAGCAGCCCGGCGCCAGTGGTGCTCCACCCCAACTGGTGCGAAACGAGCTGGCCACCGAACGACCAGAGCGCGGTGCTGGAGGCACCCATCATAAAGGCGGCCGCGATCAGACGAGCAATATCACTGGTAAACGGCGGCAACCCGGAGGCGGTTTTCGAGGTCGCTTTCGTGTTGCTGGGAACACTAAACGCGGCAGCGATCGCCATGATAACAGCAGCGGCTGCAAAGCCTGCGAAGGCTAATCGCCATTGACCGCCAAGCAGTAGCGCGATTGGCCCTGAAAGCGCTACGCCTGCGCTGGTGCCAGCGTTGATGACCGTATTAGTTGTGCTTTGGCGCTCGGGTTTGACAATCGCAGCCACCGCTGCGGCCATGGGGGGTGACGCTAACCCGGTGCTTGAGCCTGCAAGCATGACTGCCGAGGCGAGCAGCAGGGGAGAAGGCGCCACGGCAATTCCCACCATGCCTATCGCGGCGACCAGGGCCGCCCCAATGGCAACTGCGCGGGCGCCGATACGTTCGGTGAGAGACGCCGATAGCACGATGGCCACGCAATAGCCCAGAAAAGCGCCACCAGATATCAAACCACTGAGGGTAGACGATAGGGCAAGGTCAGCGTCGATCTGGGGCAGGAATAGCCCGAAGGCGAAGCGCGCAAAGCCGTAGCAGACGGCAATTAATCCAAAGCCGGTGGCGCCCAAGTAAAGGCTAGGACTCATGCGCGTGCCTGTTGGATAAGTGCTGATGCCGCAGCGCGTGCCGCCACGATGGCGTCCACACCCCGGTAGACAGCCGTCGCCGTTGCGCCCTCGTAAAGGACCAGCACCTGTTCGGCCTTTTCTGGATGGAGGCCACCGGTCTCTAGGCTGACGATTTCCTGAATTTTTGCATAGAGAGCCGCCTTATGTGTCCGCACAGCGTCGGCAATTTCCGGCGTATCGCCGCCGGTTTCACCCTGCGCGCGCAGGAAAAGACACCCGCGGCAGCCCTCGACCCGCACCCACGCTTCCAGCGCATCGAATAGTGCCGCCACGCTGTCTACTTCAATGGAGTGCTGGAAGCGCCGATGCCGCTCTGCGAGCACATCGGTTATCAGCGCCGTTTTGCTGCCAGCATGTTTATAAAGCGTGCGGCTCGACATGCCCGCGGCCTGGGTTAACTTGTCCATACCGGTGGCGGTAAAGCCGTGCCGATCGAAAAGGCGTTCTGCTGACGAAATAAGCTTTGTTTTGGTATCCATTGTCGCAGTGTAAAACGATCACTTTACACCGTCAATTTTTACCCGCCGCGGTGTGGCATGGAGGTTCACATCTTATTGAGCATCTCCACCGCTTGGTCGAAGTGCCCGTCACGCTCTGCCCAGCGTAGGAATTTCACTTTCTCCACTAGAATTTCTTTGGGCGTTGGTTGCTGGCTAAACAGCGTCATGACTTCTTCGATGTAGTCGTTGAGCGGCATATAGCCTTCACGAGTCGACTGGCCTGGGGTCAGCTCTGTTTGAACGGCAGGGGGCGCAAGCTCGATGATCTCGATCTTTCCCTTGAGCTGTTCGCGAAGCGAAATCGTGTAGGAATGGATGGCCGCCTTGGTGGCGTTATAGGTGGGTGTTCCGCTCAATGGCACAAATGCCAGTCCGGAAGATACGTTGACGATCACCGCATCGGGTTGGTTGACGAGGTGATCGGTCAGTGCGTTCGTTAAGCGGATTGGCCCGAGCAGGTTAGTGACGACGGTCTGCTCGGCATCGCGCAGATCGCGATGGCTGGAAAGGTCTTCCCGGCGCATGATGCCTGCATTATTGATCAGCATATTGAGGTCGGGGTGCTTGGCGATGACTCGCTCAGCGAAAGCTTCGATGGACGTTGAATCTTCGACATCGACGACCATCGCGTACATGTTTTGCTGGCCCGCAATGGTTTCCTCCAGCGTTTCCATGCGACGACCGGCGACGATAACGTTGTTGCCAAGCGCATTGAAGCGTAAGGCAAGTTTACGACCAATTCCTGAACCACCACCGGTGATAAGAATCGTATTTCCTTTTGTTTTCACGGTGTCATCTTCCCTTTAACGTGATGATGATATCTGTGTGCCCACGGTCATTAGGCGTTGGCACTAACGGTTGGACTACTTTCATGTTAATCAATCGGCCATGAGTGAGGCTTGCCCTGCTTTGTACAAAGCTTGCCTGATCCTGCAGGTATGAGTCTCAGCGCGTTTCACAAGTACTTCTAATACATGAGCTCGCTTACGCTGGGGCATTGCCAGCAGCGGCTGCGCTTGATTACTCGGGTACTCTTGCAATGACCTTGATTTCAACATCGAATCTTGCCTGCCATGCCCAACGTGGGCAATTCGGGTCGGCTTTTGTGTAAATGCGCCCGCTGCGTTGAGAACACTCTGCCGGTGGGCGAAAGAAAGACTAAACCCGCTAACGAATAAGCGAGCGGGACTGCGTCGTTTGTTCTGCCATGATGCGTGCCAAGCGCTCCAGGGACAGTTCGAGCCGCTCGATCAAACCTTCCAGCAATACCCGGCGGTCGGCGGGCACGTTGCCGTAAGCCTCTATCGCGGTTTCCAGTTGCTGGCCTGCTTCGCGAATGCCTTGTGGTGGGCGCCCGTTGGCACTCGCTTCAAACCCCTCTGCCAGCGTGTGCAATAGATGTTGATGCGCCTCGCGAATGAGCGGGTGCGGTGCGTCATCCAGCCGGTCACGCAGGCGCAGTGTGGCGGTGCCTATGTCGAGCCCGGTCAAGCCCAGAATAAACAGATGGCGCTGGTCTTCTGGCAGCATGTCGTCGTGCTGGGCCAACTGCAGTAAACGGTCTGCCATGTGGCCACTGAAACGGGTTTCGGCGTCGCGAATCGAGAGTCGCCTAAGCGCGTATATATCTTGGGAAATGGCCTTGATGAGGCGCCGTCGTCTGAGTCTAGCCCCTGGCCCCGGCAGTAGGCGAAACCCCATCACCACGCAGCTAAGCCCGATGATGACGGCTATCACCCGGTTGGCGAAACTGTCGAACGAGAAGTCCATCCCATTACCGGGCATGGTGAGCAGGATATTGAAAATGGTAAACGCTAGGCAGTAACCCATGGTCGCCGGTTTGGTGGCGCCCATCAGGCCTAAAAACAGCGGCGTGCCAAACAGCATGGCCAGCATCGGAAAACCGTTGGCCTGGGAAAGCAGCACGTGGCCGAAAAGAAAGGCACTGGGAATCGCTACCAGCATACCTTTATAGAACATCATGGTAATGGCCAGCGGGTTTTCGCGGCTGGCGAAAAATGCTGAAAAAAGCGTGCCCAGCATCATCGCGATCATGGCGCTTTGCCAGGCAGTCACAATCCAGAAGGTGGCGAGCAGCGCAAATAGTACCCCGGAGCGCAGGGCGTTGATTCCAGCGGCGAGGTAGTCACGGTGCCAAGCCAGGGGAGACGAACGGAGCTGGTGGCTCGCCGGTGAGGCAATCGCTTCACGGGCATCGAGCATCACCATCGCGTGGCCAATCGATTCACGCAGCCCCAGTCGCATTCGTCGATCTAGCGGCGTTAATCTGCTCTCCTCGTCATGTTCGTGAACTCGGTGGCGTAACGCCTGCAGGGCTTGACGAGCGTCTGCCACCCCTTTGACGTGTTCGGCATCGCGAAAACCACTGGCTACCTCGCTGGCAAGAGCGATGCTTTCCGGGGCAAGGCGGTCGGCATGGTCGTGCATCAATTGATGAAGTGCCTGCAGGTTGGCGAAAAAGCGCAGCGTGCGTCGCGTTAGCACATGAGTAGCACGCACCCGGCCGGGGCCGACCGGGCCTTCAAAGCGGGCAGCCTGGCTATCGGTTTCAAGCAGGGTTAAAGGCCCAAGACTATTGCGTAAAGCTTTCTGCATGGCGGGGATGTCGTCACTGGCGTCTAAGCGCAGCGCGGCGTGCTCGAAGGCTTCGTTAATCACGCTGTCGGCCTGGGTGGCAAGGTGGGCGCCCACATGGGTTGGCCAGAGCAGTGAGCTGACCAACATGGCACAGATGGCGCCAAGCCCTAGTTCTGAAAGGCGTGCTACGGCGATATCGAAGATGCCTGCTGGAGTGCTGCCGCTGGAAATCACCACGATCAGCATCGCTGTCACCGATGCCATCAAGCAGCCATAGGTGTAGTTATTGCGCCACAGTGAGCCGACATAGGTGCATAACATGATCCAGCCGGTTAATACGATAAGGGCCGGGACGCGGGCTTGAGCAAACAGCGCCATAATGGCAACACCTGCGACAGCGCCGATGAAGGTGCCGCCAAGCTGGCAGATGCCTTTTTCGATCACCATGCCGCTCATGGGCCGGATCTGAAGAAACGCCGCCGAGATCAGTGCCCAGTAGGGGCGCTCAAGATCGAACAGCAGCGCAATATAAAGCGCCAGCATCATGGCCAGGGTGGTCTTGATGGCGAATTTGACCGCCGTGGCGTTGGGCGTCAGGTAATTACTAAGAAACGGTGACATGGTCACTCTGGCGGCTGTTCATTAGCGTGCTCGCCAGGATCGACGCGTACCGTAGCGGTCATGCCAACGCTCAGCAGGGTATCGTCGGGAACCTCGTCTAGCGCGATGCGCACCGGAATGCGCTGCGCCAGCCGCACCCAACTGAAGGTAGGCGCTACCTGTGGCAGCAACTGCTGATTAAGGGACGTGTTGCTGTCGGCAATGCCACGGCCAATACCGGCGACGCGCCCTTCCAGGTGGGTATCGCCATTCATCAAAATGACGTCGACCGGGTCGCCAACACGGATAGCGGGCATTTTGGTCTCTTCAAAGTAGCCCACCACATAGAAAGAATCTTCAGCAATCAACGCCATAGCCGGCGAGCCGCGGTTCACGTAAGTCCCCGCGCTGAGCTGCACATTGAGTAGGTGACCACTGACGGGAGCGGTGATCTGGGTGCGCGCTAGGTCAAGCTGGGCGCTGGCCAGTTCCGCCTCGGCCTGTTGTAGATCGGCTTCGGCAATCCGCGAGTTAATCTGGGCGATCTGCTGGTTTTCTGCGCTAATCGCACGATTGTTGCTCAACTGGTTGCGTCGGCTTTCCTCGGCGCGGTTTAACTCCAGCGTCGCTTCGCGATGGTCGACCGTGGCCTGGGCACTGTCGACTGCCGCCTGATAGCGCGTATCGTCGATCGAAAACAGCGTATCACCCTGGGCAACATAGTCGGTGTCGGTGACATCGAGCGCGCGCACCCAGCCAGAAACATCCGGGGCGATAGTAACGACCTCGGCGTGAACGCGAGCGTCGCGGGTCCAGGGGGTGTAAAGATAGTAGCGCCATAGCCAGGCACCCGCGGCAATGGCAATGGCGACAATGATTAAGGTGAGCAACATACGAAGCGAAGGGCGCATCAACGGTTCTCTCAAGAGCTGTCTTAAAGGCTGACTAAAGGGGCTATATCAAGCGCTTTCAAGTAAGACGGTAAATAGGAAGGTGGTCGCCGCCATTAAGATGACAAAAAGCGAGATATCGAACCAGGCCTCATACCAAAGCGCGTATTCGCCAACCACCCAGTGCAGCAGCGAGCGAGTGACCAGCGTACCGATAAACGCGATCAAGGCGTAGATCAACAGTGGGCTGAGATAAATGCCGCCAACGGCGATTTCTTGAAGACCCATAACATCCTTACGTGGCTGGGTGTTGTTGATGTTAAAAGTAATATTAGCCCTTATCGATAAGTTGGTCAGGTCTTTCACCTTGAGTTCATCGCTGGGCAACGTGGCTGTAGATTAGCAGGCTTACTAGCGCTTTAAGTACTTATCCCTGCAAATACTTGCCCGGCAGCCGTTCTGCCAAAAACTCCATAAACAGCCGTGTGCGTTGAGAAAGCGTGGCTTGTCGGTAGTAAACGGCGTTGACGGCTTGGGTTTGTAGCGTGGTGCAGTCGGGTAGTACATCTACCAGCGTGCCATTTTGGCGGGGTGTGATGGTCATAAAGTCGGCCAGGCAAACAATCCCTTCTCCCGCCATGGCGAGCTCAATCAGTGTGCTGCCACTGGAGGCGGATAGCGTGGGGGTGATGTGTAAACGCTTGCCGTCTGCGAGGATGAGCGGCCATTGGTTAAGGTGGTCGAGCTGGCTGAAGCCCAGCAGGCTGTGATCTAGGAGGTCGTCTATGCTTTGCGGTACGCCAGCGCGTTCGAGATACGCGGGGCTGGCCAGAAGACGCAGGGGGCTGTAGCCAAGTAGCCGGGCGTGTAGCGATGAATCTTCCAGTTCGCCGATACGAATGGCTAAATCGACCCGCTGTTCTAAAAGGTCGACAAAGCGGTCATGGGTATCTAATTCCAGTGTGATGCCTGGATAGCTGGCGCGGAACTCGCCAATCAATGGCACAATCACGAACTGCATAAAGCTGGGGGCGGCGTTAACACGTAGCCGACCTTGAGGCTGGTTGTGGCGATCCAGCATCGCCTCTTCGGCTTCTTCTACGGCGGCCAGGATACGGCGGCAGTGCTCAAGAAGTGTTTCGCCCTCTTCTGTAAGCTCCAAGCGGCGTGTGGTTCGGCGCAGTAGGGTGGCGCCCAGTTTTTGCTCCAGCCGATTCAGCGCGCGGCTTACACCAGAAACACTAATGCCCAGCCGTTCAGCGGCACTGGTGATCGAGCCACTATCCACGACCGTGACAAAGGCCTGTTGCTCTTCAAGGGTACTTTTCATTGAAGACTTTCCATAAAGAAGCGAATATCGACGTACTCTACGCTGACTATTGTTGACTTTAAATCAAAAGTGTCTTGCCGCAGCATCGCTTCTTTTTTCTCATCGTTACTCCCACAATATGCGCCAATAACATCATGCCTAGTTCTGTTAGCGCTGATGATCAACCTCTTGGGGAGAAAGTGTTAGATGAAGATTCTGCTAATTAACGGTGGTAAGGCCTTTGCACACTCTGGCGGTGAACTCAACAATACGCTGCACGGCGTGGCGGTGAGTACGCTGACGGAGATGGGCTACGAGATTCGTGAGACGGTGATTGACCAAGGCTACGATCTCGAAACCGAGGTGCAAAACTTCCTGTGGGCAGACACCATTGTGTATCAAATGCCGGGCTGGTGGATGGGAGCGCCCTGGATTGTGAAGCGCTACATCGATGAAGTGTTCACCGAAGGCCACGGTTCACTGTATGCCAGTGATGGCCGCAGCCGCCAAGACCCAACCAAACAGTACGGCAGCGGTGGTTTGCTGCAAGGGCGCCGCTATATGCTGTCGCTGACCTGGAATGCCCCTTTGGAGGCCTTTGACGAGCCGGGTAACTTCTTTGAAGGGCGTGGTGTAGAAGGGGTTTATTTCCCGTTCCATAAGTCGCAGGAGTTTATTGGCCTTGAGGCACTGCCGACGTTCATCGCCAACGATGTGATGAAAGTACCGCAGGTCGATCGTAACAAAGCCGATTACCGTGACCATTTGCGTAAAGTCTTAGGCTAATGTCATTAGCTTAAGCCTCTGTTCGAAAATCGCCCACCTGGTTAGGTGGGCGATTTCGTTTGGTGGTGCTGAGCTTAGCGTTCCCGGTTTAGGCTTTGCACGGTTAGGTCCAGTGCCTTGTACATGTTGAGCCGGGCTGATAGGCCGATATCCGGGTGGTTAAGCTCATTGGCGCGTTCGGATGGCAGTATCGGGGCTGTCAGATCATTGGCGTCCGTTGGTTCGAAATCGTACTCTTCACCGATGGTCATGGCGCTACGGCGCAGCAGCATACGTAGCTGTGCGGGCGTAAGCTCGGGCTCGATCGACATCATGGCCGCCAACAGGCCAGCTACCAGCGGCGTCGCGTAGGAAGTGCCGCAGTGCGCCTCGCCTTGCTCACTCTCTAGTAGTGAAGAGCCACGCACACAGGCGGCAGCGGTGATATCCACACGCATATCGATATTCGAGGCGTTGCGTTTGACCACGTAGCGGGGATCATCGACCTGGACATCCTCATCGCTGCGCTGATGGCCACCTACCACGAACAGCTGATCGGTCACGAAAGAGGAGGGCAGACGATACTCGTCTCTTCCCGAATAGGAGGACGCATTACCCGCCGAGTTGACGACCACTACATCCGGGTGCTCTTCGCGAAGCCAAAGAAAGAACTCTTCCAGCAGTTCCTCGTAGCCACTCATGGCGATACCCGAACGCACCAGTGAGTCGATTTCCTTTCCATTGATGTCGATGGCCCCGACGCGATGAATACCCCAGCTCCAGTTGAGCACGCGTACTCCGTCTTCGACCAAGTTGACCGAGGCGGCGACATTGGCGGTGATACCCGCATCGGAGTTGCGGTCCACAATCACATCGAAGCCAGGGCCTACCTCGTCCAGGCCACGCAGAAAGCCGCTGTTGCCACCTTCATTCCAGGCAGCGGCAAACACACCGGCAACCGTTGTGCCGTGGCCATCGGGCTTGGCAGCATCGCGGCCATAAACGCAGGTTCTCGTCGATTCAGTGCGGCAGTCTCCCAGGTAATCGGCAAAGTCCGGGGCGTCAAAATCGACCTCACGTTCGATAACGCCAATGCGGATTGGTTGTGTCTCGATATCTCCGCCTTGCCCCTGAGGTGATAACCGTCGCTGGTAAAAATTTACGGCATCCAGAAAACGATTCGACGCCCACTCCTGGTCGTCCGCGTCGGGAGGTCTGCTTGTCTCGCTCTCGATGCTTTCCTCCGCCCCCGACTCTTCTGTCACCACGGCATCTACGCTGACTTCATTACCCAGCCTGAGCACCAGCGCGTCGCGCTCATCCAAGTCGCTGACAGACAAGCGCAACTGATAGGTGTTGAGTGGCGGAATCATGCCGACCACCTCGGCATCGTACTTGTCTGCCAGGCGCTGTGCCTCTTCAGCACCTTCGTGACTCTCTTCAATAATCAGGCTGATCAGATCCACGTAAGTAGTGATGCCATCCATGTTCTTGGCCACCTCTTGCTCGGTGGCTGCTACCACATTGCTGCCCTTGAGGCTGATCCAGACTGGATTGCTGGCCTGCTCGTGCTGTGAAAGCCACAACGGGCCGCTTTGCGCCTCAGCGCTATTGAGGCGGATACGAAGCTGCTCGCCTTCACGGTCGATTGCTTCTGCTGGGAGGGGCGTGCCGTCCAGTGTTACCTGAAATTCGCGCTCATCAAGGCCGCTGGCTTGAAGGCAAAATTCTTGAATATCCATCTGCAGCAGGTCGCCGCAGCGCTGCAGTTGTTCGATGCGCAAAGGTTGTTCGGCCATCGCGCCTGTCGTTATCCACATCAATGCCAGCGCTGTTGCTAAGCGACCGGCGCCCCAATAGGTGACCGCCATGCGGTTGCTCCAAACGGTAGTTGATTAATGGTGCGTAGCATAGCCGCATTGGCTGAACGGAACATGAACCCGATTTTAATGAGTAGGAAAGTTTTCCTTCTTAACGACTAAACCGATAGCGCAGTTTAGGCAGCGTGCGAGCGACTGGCGGTAGGCGAGTGCTCATGATCAGCGCGGCAATGGCTGCATACATCGCCCACTCCTGCATATCGGCGCGCACCACCCAAAAGAAGTGGAGCAGTACCAATCCCAAAATAGCGTAGGAAAATTTGTGCAGGGGTTTCCAGCGTTTGCCCAGGCGTTTCATCGCCCAGCGATTGGAGGTAGCGCCCAGTACGGAAAGACCAAGCAGCGCGATCATACCGACCACGATGTAGGGCCGTTTCACCAGTTCACTGCCCAGCAGCCCCCAGTTGAGGCCGAGAATAAACAGGGCGTAGCTGAGTAAGTGCAGGGTGGCGTAGGCGAGGGTCCAGAGGCCCAGCTGGCGCCGGATCAGCGCAAAGCCTTTCCAGCGGGTGAGCTTGGTCAACGGTGTAAGGCTAAGGGTGAGCAGCAATAGCCACAGCCCGCCGATGCCGAGATTCAGCAGCAAGTAGCGCCCCGGTTCGGGGCCAGCAGCGTGAGTCGCTACCTGCCAACTCCAGAACAGCAGCGGTGCTAGCGCGGCCAGAAACACGCCCACGCGCCATGCTAACCATATACGTGGGCTGGCCATTAGTAATTTTCCTTCAAGTTCATACCCGCATAGAGCTCGGCGACTTCGTCGGCATAGCCATTAAACATTAGGGTATCGATGGTGTTGGGGTTGAAGAGGCTGTTGGGCAGGCGCCGCTCGGTGGCTTGGCTCCAGCGCGGGTGATCGACTTCAGGATTGACGTTGGCATAGAAGCCATATTCATCGGCGGCGATTTGCTGCCAAGAATTAACCGGCTGCTCTTCCACCAATGAGATACGCACAATCGACTTGATGCTCTTTAAGCCGTATTTCCACGGCACGACCAGCCGCAGAGGGGCGCCGTTTTGGTTGGGCAGTTCCCGGCCATACATACCCATGGCCAATAGCGTGAGCGGATGCATGGCTTCATCTAGGCGCAGGCCCTCCACGTAGGGCCAATCAATGATCGAAAACGAGGAGCGCTGCCCGCGCATTTGATCTGGATCCACCAGGGTTTCAAAGCGGACGTATTTGGCTTTACTGGTGGGGTCGGCGCGTTTGATCACCTCGGCAAGTGGGATGCCGAGCCAGGGAATCACCATCGACCAGGCTTCCACGCAGCGCAGGCGGTAAATGCGCTCTTCAAACTGCGAGGGCTTGGCGAAATCCTCTAGGGCAAAGCGCCCACCGTTATTGACCTCACCATCGACCACCACGCTCCAGGGCTGGGTTTCCAGACTGCCGGCGTGGCGGGCAGGGTCGCCCTTGTCGGTGCCGAATTCGAAAAAATTGTTGTAGCCGCTGGCATCATCAAAGGGGGCAATTTTATCTTTGCCAGGGTCGCTAGGGGTAACGGCCCGCCACTGGGTTTCGCTGATTTTCTCCTTTAGCCACTCGGGAGCGCTGCCTTCGGGAACATCCGAGTAGTCGGCGTTGGCGCGTACGTGGCCGGAAAGGGCGAGCCCTGCGCCTAATCCGGCCATACCGCCCATAAAGCGCCGCCGGGAGAGGTAGATGGATTCCGGCGTTACGTCGGATTCGTGTAAATCACTCGGTTTGGCAATTTTTATTAGCATGGGTGTCTCCACTCTTAATGGATAAGGTGTGTATTACTACTGCGACCATTTTGTATAAGATTTATCACAGCTAACTCTCCAAATTATTACGTTTTGTTAAACATTGGCTCAGCGGAGGTGTATACCGGCAAGCGTATGCAGAAGGACGCTCCCCCAGAGGCGCGGTTTTCCACACGGATATCACCCCCCTGAAGGGTCATAATTCTGCGCGCAATTGCCAGCCCGAGCCCTGCATGGCCAGAGCCACTCGAGGCTTCACCTCGATAGAAGGGATCAAAAATATGCGGCAGATCCTGTTCTGCAATGCCTGAGCCACTGTCTTGCACGTAAACCTCCGGTTTGCCGCCCGTCTGACCAACCACGACATCAATACGGCCGCCAGGGGGACTGTAGGTAATGGCGTTGCTGATCAGGTTGTCCAACACTCGTTCGGTCATGGCGAGATCGGCATAGGCAGTGGGCAGTGCCGGATCGCCGCTTAGGCTTAGCGTTAACTGACTCTCCTGCGCGGCTTGATCGTGCTTCTGAACCACATCGTGCACCAGCTCTGCGAGTGGGAAGGGTTCCGGCACCGGCTGTTTTTCCCTCGCCTCAAGCGCAGCAAGCTCGAAGAGCTCATCCACCAAACGGCTTAAGCGACGACCCTCTTTAAGGGCGATATCGAGAAAGCGATCCTGCTCCTGGGGGCTGAGTCGGTCGCGTCTTAACTTGAGGCTTTCGATATAGCCCTGTATAGAAGCTAACGGCGTTCTCAGGTCATGGGATACCTGGGCAACCAAGCGGCGACGCTGAGCGTCCTTTTCCTTCAACTGTTCAATCTGATAGGCAATCCGGTTGGCCATATCGTCGAAGGATGCCCCTAGATAGTCGATCTCGTCGCGCACCACGGGCCGTTTGTCGCGCCATCTTGTCGTGTTAAAACCAGCGCCAGGCGAGTTCTGATTCATATTGCTGTTTTCAAATTTTGCTACCAGCCGCGTCAACGATCTCAATCGGCGGGTCAGTAGGTGGAAAATAGTCAGCCCCGCGACCATTGCTACCACCAGGCTAACCAGCAACGCCCAGGCGCTCATTGCGAGTATTTTGCCGCCACGGGCCATGGTTTCCGCCGCATCGTATTCCTCACCCCGCAACACCACATAAAGATACCCTTCCGGTTTATTGGCGGAGGGCACCGGGGTAACGGAAAAGACTTTCTGCCGGTCATGGCTGCGGGGGTCGTCGCCGAGTAGCGGGTAAAGGCTCATGTCATTCATTAGCCTGCTGATGGGCGCCAGAGAGACCTGATTGCGTTTGATCTTCGCCGGGTCTGCCGAATAGGAGAGGATAGTGCCATTGAGATCCAGCAGGTAGATTTCGATGCTGGGGTTGATGGCCATGTAGAGGGCGAAAAGTTCTTCCAGGGCGCTACGGTCAAGCTCACCGTCGCGGACTAAGTTTCTGTCAGACACTAAGTTCTGTGCCAGATCCTGATGGAGTGTCTGGCTGACTGAAGCGTTGTATTCACGCAGTGAATATAGGCTGATAAAGGTGTAAAGCAGGCCGACGGCCAGCAATAGTAGAAATAGGCCGAGGGCTAGCCGAGTGTAGAGTGTTTTCAGCATGGTGTTTTCAGCATGGTGTTTTCAGCATGGATTATTCGCGGAAGCGATATCCCACCCCCCAAACCGTCTGGATAAATATTGGGTGAGCGGGATCCGTTTCGATCTTACCGCGCAGCCGGTTGATGTGGGTATTGACGGTGTGCTCGTAGCCTTCGTGGCTGTAGCCCCACACGGCATCGAGTAGTTGAACACGACTAAATACCCGCCCTGGATGGCTGGCAAAGTGCCAAAGCAGGTCAAACTCCCGCGCGGTGAGTTCGATGGCTTGCTCGTGTATAAACACTCGTCGCCGAACGGGATCAATACGTAGTCCTCCGGTGGTTAACTCTGTATCGCAGGTTTCCGCGACGGGCGTGGATGCCATGGCATCCACGCGTCGGAACAAGGCCTTCACCCTGGCCGAGAGTTCAGCCACGCTAAAGGGCTTAGTGAGGTAATCATCTGCCCCGATTTCCAGTCCTAAAACTCGATCCAGTTCCGTGCTTTTCGCCGTGAGCATCAGCACCGGAACGTAGCCTGAACCAGCGCGGATTTCACGGCAAACTGACAGCCCATCGATGCCAGGTAACATCAGGTCAAGAATCACCAGGTCGATTCCTCCTTCACGAAAACGTGCAAGCCCCGTATCACCCCGTTCATAAAGAACGGGGCTCATGCCGAGTTCGGCGACGTGAATACGGAGGAGCTCACCAATACCCGGGTTATCCTCGATAATCAGTACGTTTCGTGTCATAGGCGCCTGGCATTTAAATGCCCAAGATAAGTGTGTGTGGCCAAGGCTTACATGCCTTCGCTTTCCATGTCCTCTTCTATTTCCATATCGCCCTCGGACATGCTGTCATCTTGCATATCACTGTCCTTGGAATCGCCCATGGAATCGCTCATGTCGTCACCCATTGAGCCGGACATAGCGTCCGTATGCATGTCGCTATTTTCCATCGACTCATGCATGTTGTCTTCCATCATGCCCTCGTCGGATATTTTCTCGTCGGCATGGCTGGCCGTTGCCATCAGGCTGAGTAGACAGATGGCAGTGAAGGTAGTGAACTTGTTCATTGTGATTACCCCTGGGTTTTACGCCTGCCGTGCTGGCAGGCTTAAAACCATCTTCGATGCTCACTATCACAGTAGAATCACGCAGTGTTAAAGAGTGTATCGCGCAAATCTCACAAAAGTGTCACGGGCGGCCAAATCATAGTGCGATAACAACACCAACTCCTCTATTTCAAAAGCTGGTTACAACAAGTTAGTTTCAATAAGGAGTCTCCATGGCATCTATCCGCCGTGAACTGATATCACTGATAGAGCAGGGCGTGATACCACCTGAACAGGTGACGCGCGCGGTGCAAGCCTCTGGGCTGTACCCATCAAATCGTGCCTGGGACGGGTTTGTTGATCGATTGCTACTGTGGCTAGGCGGGATGGCGCTGGCCTTCGCGGTGCTGTTTTTTATTGCCTACAACTGGGCCGAAATGGGTCGTTGGCTGCGCTTTGGTATGGTGCAGGCAGCGATGGCGCTGACGGTAGGTCTCGCCATTTGGCCCAAGGCTAGCCCGATGGTTCAGCGTGTGGCGCTAACGTCGGCCATTTTATTGGTGGGCGTGCTGTTGGCGCTGTTCGGGCAGGTGTACCAGACCGGTGCCGACCCGTGGCAGCTATTTTTTACCTGGGCAGTGCTGACGCTGCCCTGGGTATGGGTGGCACGTTTTGAGCTGCTGTGGGTGCTTTGGCTAGGGTTAATGAATTTGGCTATCGGGCTCTATTTCCGCACCTGGGGCGGGCCGTTTGGCGTTTTGGCCAGTAGCGATGCCGCGCTTTGGGGGCTGTTTGGGCTTAACACCCTGGTATTAATCATCTGGGAGTTGGGGGCTTGTTACCGGGGCTGGACACGGCAGTGGGCGGTGCGCTTGTTGGCGGTGGGCAGTGGGGTGCCCATGACGCTGTTAGTGATGACGTTGATAGTTGATATAGGCCTCGTCGGGTCTCCAACGCTGGCGATTTATCCATTCTGGTTGGCGGCGGTGTATAGCATTTACCGCTATTGGCGGCCTGAGCTGTTTATGATCGCGGGCGGCTGTATCTCGGCGTTAACGGTGACCACGCTGTTACTTGCCAGGCTTTTGCTCTGGGAAGGTGATTGGCAGGAGGGAAGCCTACTGCTGATCACCATCGCGGTGCTGGCGATGGGCGCCGGGGCCGTGGTATGGCTGAAGCGACTACATCGGGAGCTTGCCGAGTGACGAACAACGTTAATGATTTAAGCGTTAGGCTCAGCCAAGCGGGTATTCCGTTAAATCACCCCACTTCCCCAGCGCAGCTGCAAACGCCTTGGTTCGTGCGGGTATTACAGGCCTTTTCAGGCTGGTTGGCGGCGCTGTTTCTGCTCGGCTTTATCGCCATGGGCGTGGTGTTCGTGGTGGAGAGCCCAGCGGCATCGATGGGCTTGGGTCTTGCGATGATTGGTACGGCTTATGGGCTGTTTCGCCGGGCTCGCAGCGATGTACTGGAACACTTGGCGCTGGCCGTTAGTTTGGCGGGGCAACTGCTCATCGCCTGGGCCTTGGTGGCGTGGTGGGAAGCAACCCCTTATTCACTATGGTCGCTGCTGGGCTGGTCACTCGTGGTTTTGCAGGGCGTTTTGGCGTTGGTTATGCCGAGCCAGGTACATCGTACGTTTTCCGCATTTGCCGCCACGCTGGCGCTGTATATGGCCTTGGCAACCAGCAGCTTGGCAAACCTCACCAGTGGTGTTGTGCTGTTGGTGATGACGCTGCTCTGGCTCAATGAGTTCCGCTGGCCTAACCGCATCAAGCATATGCAGGCTTGGGGCTATGGACTGTTGATTGGGCTTTTGGCCATACAGGGCGTCGTGCCCAATGAGCAGGTTTTCTGGCCCTGGTTTGAGGAGCACTCAAGCGGTGGTTTTAGTCGGCTAGCACCTTGGCTGAACGCTGTCTTCGTCGCGGTCTCTTTGGTGGCGCTCCTGTATACGGTGCGCCAGCGGCAACGTCCTTACCGTTCCCACGGAAGCATCTATATCGCGCCGGTGGTGATGCTGCTGATCGCTTTTTATGCACCTGGCATCGCCATTGGGGTGGTCATTTTGCTGCTAGGTTTCGCTATTGGTCATCGCCCGTTGGTCGGCGTTGGGGTGTTTTCGCTATTGATGGGGGTGGGCAGTTATTACTATTGGCTGGATGCAACGCTATTCGTTAAAGCACTTTCACTGCTCATCATGGGGTTGAGTATGCTGATGCTGCGCTGGGTGTTGCGTAAACATCTGCCCCAGCGTGAAAGCGAGCATACGGAAAGGGGGCGGTACGAATGAAATTGACCCCCAAGCAGTATCGATGGCTGGTGATCGCGGCTGCCATTGTGGTGCTGGCTGTGGTTAATGGCGCGATTTGGCAAAAAGAGCGCCATTTAGCCGCGGGTGAGATTGTCTATCTGGAACTGGCGCCAGTCGATCCGCGCTCATTAATACAGGGCGACTACATGGCGCTGAATTTCGCGCTGGGAAATCAGGTTCTAAACGCACTAGCGCAACAAGCGGCAGTGCCGCAAGGGAAGTCTCAGCAAGCCCGCAATGGCGCTGTGATTGTGCAACTCGATGAACAGCGTGTCGCTCACTTTCAGCGCTTGGAAAAGGGGGCCGCGCTAAGCGATAAAGAGAGGCGGTTGCGCTATCGCCTACGCAACGGCCAAGTTAGTTTTGCTACCGATGCGTTCTTCTTCCAGGAAGGTCACGCTGAGTGGTATGCGTCTGCCCGGTACGGCCAGTTTCGGATGAACGCCCAGGGCGAGCTGCTGTTGGTCGCGATGTACGATGAAGCGCTTAATCGGTTGGGTGAAATGACTCAGTGAGGGCTGGTTTTCATGCGGTTGCCCACTTTTCGCCCGTGATATCCCCGGTGCGCCTTGCGCCCTGTAGAAAGGTAAGTTGTAATTCCTGCTCCCACTGACAAGGATGGCGCCAAGATGACCCTTGGGCGGGCTATTAAGTAGTGTGTCGGTGGTTGGCAACGTGGCTCACCAACATGAATAAGGTATTTATGAAAGTAACCAGCTCGTGGCTCGCATGGGGGATGTTGGTACTAGCGCTAACATTTTCCAGCCTATGTGTAGCACAAACTCAAGGAGGAGAGAGCGGGAGCAGCCGATGGTTTAATGTCGATGTGATCAATAGTGGGTTGGGCGAGCCTCCAGAAGAGGCGAATCGAGTAACGCCTCGTGAGTCGATCCGAAGTTTCCTAGAACTAACGGGCCAGGAAGAGTACGACGCCGCTGCCCATATACTGAACCTTTCCGAATTTTCCACAGATGAGCAGCAGGCGCAGGGGCGTGAGTTAGCTCGGCAGCTGGCTGAAATTTTTCGGCGCGGGGAATGGCTGAGTGTTTCGGATCTGCCTGGGCGAGAAGACGCTGTTATTGAAGACTCTTCTGGCCAGAATCCTCGCGTTGGTGAAACCCGCCGTAATATCGAAGTCTCCTCCATGCAGGCCAATGGGGAGACTTACGATATTCGTTTGGGCAGGTACCGGGTAGGGGAGCAGGAGCCTGTCTGGCTGATCATGCCCATCAGCGTGTCGTATATCCCCGTGCTGTATGAGCAGTACGGGCCGTCAATGCTGGAAAGCTACATCCCAGAGCGCTTTCAGTCGTCGTTTGGCATCCTGCGGATTTGGGAGTGGATTGCCATCCCTATCTTTACCTTGTTCATTGGCATGGTCGGATGGATGGTGCATCGCTTAATCGGGCTGATGTCTAAATGGCTGCCTTCCGGTGTCTCCAGTATCTTTGCCAGTCAAATCGGGATGCCCGCCGCGCTCATTGCGATGTCCTTGGTGACCCAGGTGCTGCTGGATTACGTTGTCTCGTTTTCGGCGGTCGCAACGACGACCTTCCGTGTGCTGTTAATCAGCATCCTGGCCTGGGGGGCCGGTACGATTGCACTGCGCTTAGTGGATACCATCATGCTGCGCATGACGCGGCGGTTGGTCGGCGAAATAGACGACACTAAACCCCGTGATGAACGCCGACTGCTGACCTCTCTCTATGCACTGCGCCGTATCATTATTCTGATTACGGTGACGGGCGTATCCATCTATATATTGGGTCAGATCCAGCTATTTGAATCTCTTGGCCTCTCTATTCTAGCGTCGGCCAGTGTGCTGGCGGTGCTGGTTGGTGTCGCTGGGCAAGCGGTGCTGGGAAATATCTTATCGTCGTTTCAGCTGTCGTTTGCCAAGCCTATTCGTATTGGCGATCTGGTCATTTTCGAGGGCCAGTGGTGCTACGTAGAAGGCATTTTTTATACCTTCATTCGATTAAGGTCGTGGGATGAGCGGCGTGTGATTGTTCCCGTGACCTACTTTACCTCCAAGCCCTTTGACAACCTGTCGGTCAAGAGCACTAAGATGTATCGGTTTCTAGAGCTGACCCTGCATTTGAGCGCCGATATCGGCCTGGTGAGGGATAAGTTCATCGAATTCGCGAAAGAGGAAAATAGCGTTATCGAACACCATAAGCTGCTGTGCTACGTCACCGGCCAGACCGGCACCGCGCAGACGGTGTCTTGTTATCTAATGACCTCAGACCCATTGTCGGGCTGGTCAGCCGAGATGAACGTGCGCGGGAAGCTACTCGCCTACATACGCGACAATCATCCCGAGTGGTGGCCACGTGAAATCGTGGTGATCAGTCACAACGATATCGCCCGCGGCGAGCAGGGCAAACGAGCAGGCAAAGCGGATAGTGCTGAGGTGGATGGTTCTGAATCAGGTAGTTCTGAAACAGATAGTTCTGAAGCAAATAGCTCTGAAGCAGATAATTCTTAGCCGAACTCCTCTGCAGCCAGGTAGGCAGCGACAAACGCTGCCTTACCAACATGTGAGTGTGGAGATCTCCTCCCCTTTATTATTACGAATGAGCACCGTCATTGTCTGCATTGCTGCGTTGAATATAACGCCCCATCAGCGTTAAAAAGCCGTCTTCATCAATGGCGCCTTTATCCCCCGTGATGAACCAGCGCTGGCCATCCATTTCGTGGATTGCTTGAGCGGTGAGCTGAGGGTCATTGAGGTAGCCCTGCATGATTTGTGGGCCGCTAATCAATACCATGCCCGCCTCCCCGGTGGGCAGCTCTTGATAACTTTCTGGGTCGACGATTTTGAAGCTGGTGCCGGGGAGTGGCATGCCCACCGTGCCGGGTTTGCTGCCGCGCTGCACTTGCTGATAGTGCACGCCTAAGGCGTCGGGCAGGTTCACTGAAGCCACTGGGGCAACTTCGGTGGCGCCATAGCCTTCATAAATAGGTGTTTGAAATTTCTGTTCAAAGCGGACGCGCACGTCTTGGTTAAGTTTTTCACCGCCAGCAACGACCACCCGCAGACTTTTCAGCATCTTGGCGGGCACGGTTTGTTGGTTGATAAACACAGACAGAAAGCTCGGCATGCTAAACAAGATGGTGGCCTTATGCTGGGCAACGGCACCTGCAATGCTGGGGGCATCGGTAGGGTTGGCGTGGCAGACCAGCGGCAATCCTTCGATGAGCGGGAGCAATTGGGTCACCGTGAAGCCAAACACATGAAACAGGGGTAGCGAGCCCATCACGACGTCATCGCTCTGGGTGTTGAGTACGTCAGAGGTCTGTTTGATATTGGCCATCAGGTTGCGGTGGCTGAGCATCACGCCCTTGGGTTCGCCCACACTGCCGCTGGAAAACAGGATGGCGGCAGTGGCATCGGCATCGTGACTATGGCAGAGGCAGCGTTGTATCAGCCAAGTCGGCAATATTCTCACCGCAAGCCAGGTGCTCAAGCGTTCGCCACGGCCAATGTGAGCCTGCAGCTCTTCTAAAAAGACCAGCTGTTGATTACTGAACAGTTGGCCAACGTTTAGCCCGCTTTGCTCGAGCTTTTTTACAAAGCGTTGCGAGGTGAAGACGGTGGTAATTTCTGCCTGGGAAAGTGTGGATGCGAGCACTTTTTGATCGGCGGTGTAGTTGAGGTTAACCACCGTTTTACCCGCCAACAGCGTCGCCATATTGGCGATCACGCCCGCACTGGTGGTGGGCAGCAGCAGGCCTACATTTTTTCCTGGGTTGAGTTTGCGAAAACGTTTTGCCATCAGCAGGCTAGCGGTCAATGCTTGGCTTGCATTGAGCGGCTTGCCTACTGTGTCGGCAAGGGCAGGGTCACTAGGGCGGCGTTTGACGCTCTGAATCCAAGCGTTGGGTAGCGTGGGCAGATCGCCCATGGCGTTCTGCCAGGAGCGCGTAGCCTGTTCAAAAATACGCCGTTTAAGTACATCCGCAGGGGTGTCTTTGGGAATCGGTTTGCCAAATGCGACGATGACGGAACGGTGAAGTGGTGCATTGCGTAGCGTTTTTAACTTACTGGAAGAGCGGGAGAACTGGCTACCCCATAGACCTCTAAGGTAAAACGGCACAATGCTGACGTCCGGGTTGGCCATTGCGCAGGCGCGCTGGTAGCCACGGCGGAATTCGCCTAGTTGACCAGTGCGGCTAATCGCTCCTTCAGGAAACAGGCATACCACCTCGCCTGCATTGAGCTGTTCAGCGACATCGGCCAAGGCCTTTTCGGCACCGCTGCCGCGCTCGATGGGAATACACCCCAGGGCTTTGAAGAACCAGCGTAGATACCAGCGCTGATAAACCGATCTGAGCATTACAAAGCGCACTGGTCGAGGGCTGGCGATCTGGACCATGGCCCAATCCACCCAACTAATATGGTTGCCCAATAGCAGCACACCGCCCTGGGCGGGTAGGTTCTGCAAGCCATGCACATCGACCCGGTAGCGGCGTGTCAGCAGGAAGCTCAACAGAAAGCGAACCAAACTCTGTGGCAGCTTAATAATGGTGTAGCCGCCGCCGACCATCGCCACCATGGCAATGAGTAGCAGCAGGTAGTGGCTATCAACACCCGCCAGTGCGAACAGCGCCGTGAGCAGCAAAAAGCCCAGCATGGCGATGTTTTGAATCCAGTTATTGGCGGCCAGCACGGTGCCTAGCTCGTTGTCGGCGGCGTGAAACTGAATCAGCGCGTTAAGTGGCACAATAAACAGCCCACCCATCATGCCGATAAACACAAAGTTCAGCGCTTGGCCAACAGGCGTGGTTAACAGCGGCAGGCACCATAAACCAATAGCCACTCCAATGGCGCCGACGGGGATCAGGCCGGTTTCAATACGGTTGTGGGAAAGTTTGCTGGCAAATAGGGAGCCCAGCGCAATTCCGATGCCGCTAGCAGCCAGAATGCCCTGGAGGACTAAGGTGTTATCGATACTCAGGGCGTCTTTGGCATAAGCGGGAAAAGCCGCCAGCAGTACTTGGCCCACTGACCAAAAGGTGGCAAGGCCGATAATGGAGAGCCTGATGACAGGCTGGCGAGCGATAATCCGCAGGTTATCTTTCAGGGCAGCGCCCTTGATGTAGCGCTGCCAGGTGAGCGGGGTATCAGGTCGCGTGGTGTTATCCAGCGGCAGGCGGTAAAGCGTCGCCACCTGAATAGCGCTATTGAGTACCAGTAGCCAGCCCAGCGGTGCTATTTGGCGCAACAGCTGTGCTGGGGTTTGATCTTGCGGTGAGACCCAGGTCTCAAATAGCGCGGTAAACGCCACGGTGCCCACGAGAATGGCGCCAATCGTAACGGCCTGGATCAGCCCGTTGGCTTCTGCTAAACGTGGCTTGCCAAACAACCCTTTTACTAAGCCGTATTTAGCTGGGGAGTAAAAGGCCGATTGAATCGCCAGCAATAGCGTCATGGCGAACGCCAGCCAAAACCAGCCTTGGTAGTAGGCGGCGGTTATGCCCAGTGAAACAGCAACGGCTGCCCAGGCCGATATGCGCAGAACGCGTACCTTGGGGTAGCTGTCAGCCACATGGCCCGCCGGGCTGAACAGTAAGATAAACGGCAGCAAAATCAGCCCATTCACTAGCGCGGTGAGCACCACTTGGGCGGTGCCATCGTAACTTTTGAAGATCGTATTCTGGATCACGATCTTGTGGCCCAAGTCCACGAAGGCATTGAGAAAGATAGCAATCAGGTAGGGCCAGGCGCCGGTTATGCGCAGCAGTCGATCCATGGGGTGTCGCCTTGTCATTGCTGGGAGGTCGTGGGCTGCCAGCAGTATATCGTCAATCCTTGATCGGCTCCTGGGTGCCAGCGACGCTGGCATTTCACCCTCGTCAGGCAGAATCAGGTCATAGGCGAACGGAGATAGCGTGCGTTTTCATAGGTCTAGGGTCAACGAGTAATTGTTTGTAGGCAGTAGCGCTTCCTGATGCAATAGACGTCCTGATCTTACCGGAGCGCGTAATGAATCATCAAAGGATAGCTGAGCGAAAGTCCGTGGACGCAACGGCGGCGTCGCTGATGCTGCTATTTTGTTTGATATTGGGTTTTCAGCAGGTAGCGATTAAAGGGGTGGCTGAGGATATCTCACCCATGGTGCAGATCGCACTGCGTTCCGCTATCGCAGGCTGCCTAGTGATTGGGCTCGCCTACTGGCGGGGCATTTACTGGAAGGAGATTAGGCGCCATTGGGGGCCCGGTGTGTTGGTTGGCCTTGGGTTTGCCGCCGAGTTTGCTTTTGTTGCCTGGGGTTTAACCTACACCCTGGCCTCGCATATGTCGGTCTTTCTCTATACGGCGCCCATCTTCGCAGCGCTTGGGCTGCATCTTTGGGTGCCTGGGGAGCAGCTCTCGACTCGCCAATGGTGGGGCGTTGGTTTGGCATTTATAGGCATGGTCATAGCGATGGCGCCAAGCGGCGCCTACGGCATCGATATTATCATTGGTGATGCGCTAGGCTTGCTCGCCGGCCTCTCTTGGGCTGCCACGACGATCGTCATCCGCAGGACATCGCTTTCTGAAGCACCAGCAGAACTCACCCTCAGTTATCAATTAAGTATAACGGCGCTGTTATTACTGCCGTTCGCGGCTCTCTCTGGACAGTTATTCAGCGCCCAGTTTACTTCCATGGCTGTTGCTAGCCTTGGCTTTCAGGCACTGATTATCTCGTTTGCAGCACTGATGCTATGGTTCACGTTGCTGCGCCGTTATCGTGCGTCGCAGTTGGGCGTGTTCTCGTTTCTAGGCCCGCTTTTTGGCGTCCTTTTTGGTACCCTATTGCTCAACGAGCCGCTAAGCATCAACTTTATTTTCGGTGGCGGCGTCATCTTGGTCGGGATTATTTTGGTGACACGTTGATCAGCACGAGTCTCGCTGATAGCTAATTTCCTTATGATGTGCGACCTAGCCCTATGAGCCTGAGCATTTTATGAGTACCGACCCTTTTCAAGCGCTTGAATGTCCGCTGGACGGCGAGCCGCTAGCGCTAGCAGGCAATGCGTGGCGTTGTGCCACTGGGCATAGCTTTGATATTGCCAAACAGGGGTACGTGAACCTGCTGCCGGTGCAGCAGAAGCGCTCCCATGACCCCGGCGATAGCAAAGCGATGGTGGCTGCCCGGCAGCGTTTTCTCAGCGCGGGCCATTATCAGCCAGTGGCTGAGGCTGTTAGTCACGCCGTTATACGCCGTATTGAGGAGCAGCAAGGGGCAGGCAGTCCGACGCTTAGCTGCCTTGATGCTGGTTGTGGTGAAGGTTATTACCTGCGGCAACTGAATCATGCCATGCCAGCTGTGCAATCACGGGCGTTGATAGGGTTAGATATCTCGAAATGGGCAGTGCTGGCGGCGGCCAAGCAGGATGACAAGCAGTCTCCCATAAGCCGCTGGGTCGTGGGCAGCAATGCGCACCTGCCCGTGCAGGCGGGCAGTATGGATAGCGTGATGTGCATGTTTGGCTTTCCGGTATATAGCGAGTTCATGCGCGTCTTAAAGCAAGGTGGCATGCTGCTGCAAGTGGAAGCAGGGCCTGATCATCTTCGAGAATTGCGGGAAATCATCTATCCGACCCTAAAGCCCGAGCGTCCAAATGCTGAGAAAGTGGCGGAAGGCTTTGTTCATCATCGCACGGACTCGCTGCGCTATCCGTTGGCGTTGAAGGGGGCAGATCAAATAGCTGATCTATTGGCGATGACACCGCATCTGTACCGGGCCAGTGCGGAAGGGCGTGCGCGCGCAGCGGCGCTTGAGGCGTTAGACACTACCGTCGATGTGCGGTTGGTGCAGTGGCTACGCATTTAGTCGTTGCCTAACGTAGGGGGCTGAGTGACGTTTGTTGTTTATCTTGTGAGCAATGCCCAAACGCAACAAGGCCCGCATAAGCGGGCCTTGTTATTCGAATCTCGGAAGATTCGAGCAAATTCTAAAGCGTTATCTCTTGAGAGATTTAGGCTTAGGAGATTTGCTTGATGTTTGAAGCTTGAAGGCCTTTCTTACCCTGGGTAACGTCAAAAGAAACGTTAGCGCCTTCTTGCAGGGTTTTGAAGCCGTCTGCTTGAATTTCAGAGAAATGGGCAAACAGGTCATCGCCACCGTCAGAAGGAGCAATAAAACCGAAGCCTTTAGTATCGTTGAACCACTTAACTGTGCCAGTAGACATAGTAAAAATCCTTTCGCGCAATGCGATTTGTAAAGTTCCTGGTATCACCCAGATTAATAGCGGATAAAACAAGGAATACAATTACAGTCTTGCCGAAAGATTTTGTACACGTCTATCTCGTACACTTCTAAATCTTTTTCGTACACTTCTGAAACCATGCTTGCTTGCTAACCAACTGGCGCTACAGTGTCATGAAATATGGCGCATGTCAAAGCCTTTAATGATTATCTTGCCTTTGAGGCCACTAAAGAGCCGCTATTGCCAGCCCGCTTTCCATACGCTGTCATCTTTTAAGTTTTGCCACGGCACAACGCGTTCGCGATGTGAGTAGATAGCCTCGATCACGACCTTCACGACCTTCTCTTTTTCATCGCGCAGTAGCTGGGTAACGATAAAGTGCTTTTCTTTACGGCTTGGCTGGGCAGCCGTCCATTTGCTGTGGTGTAGTTTGCTGGGATTAATCTTATGCATTTGCGCTCCTTAATCACTACATTACCAATCAGGCACAAAGCTGCGCCGGTTTAAGGCGCTTACGCATTAGCAAAGCCATCGGGCCTTCATTAATGGTGAAGGCCCGAGGCTTTTCCAGGCTACTCTTGGCGATAGAGCACCATGCCGCCGTGATAGAGCACGTCATCAATGAATTCCCCATCAGCGGTGAAGCCGGTGTCATCCCAGTATTCGATGTAGTTGTCGGTTACCCGATAGCGCCCTTGATAAGCGCTTTCGCGTTCGCCGCGTGCCTCGTCGTAACGGTTGTTGGGTAACAGCTCATGGCGAATTTGGCCATCTTTCGTTACCCACATGCCTACATAAGGATGCTCTGCCATCGTGTCATCGCCTGTCTCAGTGACTGTTTGCGCTGCCGTCGTCGCTGGCATAATAGTGATAATGCCAGCGACGACGAGGGCATGTTTCCAATAAATGGGAAGCTTGGTGTCTTGCATGTGAAATCACCCCGTTCTAGGCGTTATCTCGGCAAACCCTCCGAGCGTGGCACGTGTGACGTTATCGACTGGTGGTAGACCGAACGCCGATACCGCGGCTAGCACCGGTTAGTAAAACCGCTTTGGATGGCAGTGGGTGGGTGAAGGGCTCGCTGTTGCTCGCCGTCATGCCATCATCCGCTCGTTTATCATTACCGGAGTAAGCTTAACGAGTGGCAGCCAAAGCCAATAGAGGGAATCCTGCTGCAAGCTTGCCTAATCCTACTGGGTGTAGTGGAAAGGGCTGGGCGGTTTCACGGTCAATATGAAGGCAAGCTGATAAGGCTGTGCCACACTGCCAAGATGACAACGTTAGTTTTGAATCGAATCGTAGGGATTTAAATGACACGCATATGGAAGGCCTACTCTCAGGCATCATTGATTTTACGCGTCACTATTGCACTGGTGCTGGGCGTTTTGGTTGGGCTGTTGGGCGGTGAACAGGTAGCGGCCTGGCTGGCGCCGTTAGGCGACTTACTCCTTCGTCTGCTCACTTTTCTGATTGTTCCTATTGTGCTATTTACGCTGATGGTCGGGGTGAACCAGTCCAGGGAGGGTAGTGCCGGACGCATCGGTGGCAAGGTATTTAGCTACTATTTAGCGTCATCGGCACTGGCGATCGCGGTGGGATTAACGATCGCTTCACTGTTCAATCCGGGTAGCGGCATGAGGCTGGAGGAGGATGCCAGTTTTTCGGTGCCGGATAACCCCGGCGTTGTCGATGCACTACTTAATATCGTGCCCAGTAATATTATCGGTGCGTTTGCCGAGCTGAATATGCTGGGCATTATTTTCACGGCGTTAGTGTTTGGCATTGCGCTGCTGAAAATGCGCCAATCTGAACGTCAGCAGGCGATGGGCGAACGCCTGTATGAGGTGATTGAAGCGCTCAACGAGGTCACCTTAAAAGTGATGTCGGGCGTACTGCACTATGTGCCTATTGGCGTGTTTGCGATTGTTGCCGAAACGGTAAGCCAGCAGGGAATGGAAACGCTGCTATCGCTGGGCGATATGGTGGTGGTGCTGTATATCGCGCTGGCCACGCATTTGCTGATTTATTGCGGCATCATGCGGTTGTTTGGGGTCAAGCTACGCACCTTCTTCCGTGAGGCACGCACGCCCATGGCGACGGCGTTTGCCACACAAAGCAGCTCAGGCACTCTGCCGCTCACTATTAACGCTGCGCATCGGCTGGGAATTTCCAAAAGCATCTATGGCTTTAGCCTGCCACTAGGGGCTACCTTGAATATGGATGGCGCGGCGATACGTATCGCCATTTCAGCGGTCTTTGCCGCTAACGTGATTGGCGCGCCGCTGGATTTCATTAGCATGGTGCAGATAGTACTGATTGGTACGTTGGTGTCGGTGGGCACCGCAGGCGTGCCAGGGGCGGGGATCATTATGATCGCCACGGTGTTTGCCCAGGTGGGCCTGCCGATTGAAACGGTGGCGCTGTTGACCGCTATCGACGCACTGGTGGGTATGGGAGCCACGGCGCTTAACGTGACAGGCGACTTGGTCGGCACCTCAGTCATTGCCCGCAGTGAAGGTGAGGCCTTACAAGAGACCCCGTTGGAAGATTCGCCTACTACGGTAAAGGGTAGTGCTTAAGCGGTACTGATTTAAAGGAGGGCGCGCAGTGAATGATCAAGAATACGCCTACCTGACGCGTGCGGTTGAGTTGGCTGAAGAGGCCCTTAATGCAGGCGATGAACCCTTTGGTAGCGTGTTGGTGAATGCGCAGGGGGAGGTCTTGGCGGAAGACCGCAATCGCATTGCCGGTGGCGACGCCACCCAGCACCCTGAGTTTGCTCTGGCTCGCTGGGCGGCACAGCACATGACCCCCGAAGCGCGAGCAGCGGCGACTGTCTACACCTCAGGTGAACATTGCCCCATGTGTGCCGCGGCCCATGGCTGGGTAGGGCTTGGGCGCATCGTTTATGCAAGCTCATCAGAGCAGTTAACTGACTGGCTTGCGGCGTTAGGGGTTGGGCCAATGCCGGTGGCTACCTTGCCTATTCAACAGGTGGTGCCAGGGCTTAAAGTAGAAGGCCCCGTTGCCGTGCTTGATGAAAAGGTACACGCATTGCATCAGCGGCGGCACAGGCAGCCGAGTTAAGCGCCCAAAAAAACCGCCTAACGCTTGGTTGAGGCGGTTTCTTAGCTAGCTTATGTTTTCAAAGTGCCAGCTTTTACGTACTGGTGCAGTGACTAGTGCTTCAATATCACATAAAACGCATGGATGATGCCGGGTATGAAGCCAAATAGCGTCAGAATAATGTTCAGCCAGAAATGCCCTTTAAAACCAACCTCAAAAAAAACGCCGAGTGGGGGCAAGATAACGGCAAAAATCATTTTAATCGGATCAGTCGCTGTAAACGCCATGAAGCCTCCTTTGCTTTCATTGGGGTAACTTGTACAAGTTTAGGCACTGTCAGATGTTTAATCCAGGCCTTGGTGAATTGTTTGTGACTAGCCAGTTAACAGATCGTTCACTTGGGTTGTTAACTTTCGCGAAATTTTTTCTGGGAGGGACCCCATGTCCATCGTAAAACTGAACATAACGACCGCCTCTTTAGGCGTGTTTAGTTGCCTAATAGCAAGCCCGGGCTGGGCGCAAGAGAGCCCAACAAATGACACTACTTTGGCCACGGTAGAAGTCACCGCCCCCCGGTTGGCTCGCGAGCTTTACGCCACGCCTGCGGCAGTCTCCACTATCGATCAAGACGCCATTGCGCAAGGCCAGCAGCGCACAAGACTGGATGAATCGCTGGTGCGAGTGCCGGGTGTTTTTCTGCAGAACCGCGATAACTTTGCCCAGGGGCAACGTATTTCCATTCGCGGTTTTGGTGCACGCGCGCCGTTTGGCGTGCGCGGTATTACCGTGATGGTCGATGGTATTCCTTACACACTCCCCGATGGCCAAGCACAGTTAGATGCGATTGACTTGGATAGCGCCGAGCGTATTGAAGTCATTCGCGGGCCTTCTTCGGTGCTTTACGGCAACGCGGCGGGTGGGGTGATTGATGTCACCACCGCTGATGGTCGTGAAAATCCCGGTTCGAGCGTGCGAACTGAGATAGGCAGCGATGGCTACCGCAAAGCCGTCGTGCAAACCGGTGGTGCCCAAGGCGACTGGTCGCACCATGTTAGCTTCTCCGCGCTGAACGTGGATGGCTACCGTGAGCAGAGCTCAACGGAAAAGTATCTGCTGAACGCCAAGCTACGCCGCGAGCTTGGCAGCGACCGAGCGTTAACCGCGATTATCAATTTGCTCGATAACCCCCGCTCTGAAGACCCCGGCGCACTGAATGCAAGCGAGGTGGCGAGTGGCCGTGATCAGGCGGCGCCGAACTCTCTGGCGCTGGATGCGGGCCAGAACGTTGATCAACAGGTCCTCGGCTTACAGTACGAAGATCTATCCGTGGGCCCCGGCGAGTTTTACCTAAAAGGCTTTATCTCTCAGCGCGATTTTGAACAGCAGTTGCCCTATGTGGGCGACAGCCGTATTGGCTACCAGCGTGACTACCTGGGTGCGAGCGCCGAGTATCACCATGAGGTCAACCTGGGCAGCTTGCCATTGAGCTACATTACGGGCGTTGACGTGGCCCGCCAGGACGATGAGCGTTTCCGCAATGACGTTAATCCCCAGGGCGTAGTGGGGGAACAGTTGGCGGAAGAGACCCAAACCGCGACTTCGGCGGGGGTGTTTGCTCAGGGCGATCTGGCGCTGACTGAGGAGGTAACGCTTTCGCTCGGCGCGCGTTTTGATCGAGTGGAGTTGGAGGTGGATGACCGCTATTTTGACGATGGCGATCAAAGCGGTGAGCAAACTTTCAATGAGTGGAGCGGCTCGGCGGGGCTGAGCTACCGCTATCGCCCGCAGCATCAGGCCTATATCAACACCGGTACCGCGTTTGAGACGCCGACGTTCTCTGAGTTTGCAAACCCAGCGGGCGGCGGTTTTAACCCGGCGGTTGAGCCACAAAAAGCGTGGAATCGCGAGGTGGGCCTGCGTGGCTATGTGGCGCCGCTCGCAATGGACTATGACTTGGCGCTGTTTTCAGTTCGTGTGCGCGATGAGCTAGTCCCTTACGAAGAGGAAAATGGGGGACGCACGCTCTATCAGAACGCGGGCGATACCGATCGTGACGGCATCGAACTGGCCTTGGGTTGGCAGTTAGCCGACCAGTGGCGGTTGGATAGTGCTCTGACGCTGGCGCGCTATGAGTTTGATCAATTTGCCACGCCCACGGAGAGCTTTGGTGGCAACCGCATCCCCGGCTTACCCGAACAGACCTGGGTCAACCAGTTAACCTGGGAAGGAATCGATGAGCGCTTTGCAACGCTGGAAACCCAGTACGTGGGCGACTTGGTGGCAGACAACGCCAATGAAACCGAGGTCGATAGCTACTGGCTGGTCAATCTGCGGGTGGGCGATGGTTGGCAGTTGGGCAGCGATACGCAGCTAAATGCCTATGTGGGCGTGCGCAACCTATTGGATGAAGAGCATTATTCCAATGTGCGCTTGAACGGCACCTTTGGCCGCTTTTACGAGCCTGCGCCAGGACGCAGTGTTTATGGCGGGTTAGAAGTACGTTTCTAAACCCTAAATGAATAAAAAAGCGATGAATAAAAACGGGCGGCCCATCATTTGGGTCGCCCGTTCTCGTTGGTGAGTCTACTAGGTCGAGCGGTTACTCAGGCAGCGCGTAGCCAATCACATAGTCACCCATCTTGGTCCCAAAGGTGCCGTGACCGCCCGCGGTGACCACGATGTACTGACGACCATCTTCGCCGGTGTAAGTCATGGGGGTGGCTTGGCCACCCGCCGGCAGGCGCGCTTTATACAGCTCTTCGCCAGTGGTGATGTCGTAACCCCGCAGGTACTGATCCAGCGTGCCGCTCAGAAACGATACACCGCCCGCCGTGGTGACCGGGCCGCCGAGGGCGGGAACGCCCACATTCAGTCCAATCGGCAGGTCGAACGGCATGCTGTCGCGCGTCGTACCATTACGGTGCTTCCAGGCCACCTCTGCATTTTGCAGATCAATACCGGCCACATCGCCCCAGGAGGGCGCTTGGCAGGGCAGGCCTAGCACGGAAAGCAGTGGGCCAAGCTCGACGGCATAGGGGGCGCCTGCATTGGGCTGTAAGCCTTGTTCGCTGGCCGAGCCCTGTCCCTCTTCTACTTCTTCGCGCGGTACCAGTGTGGAAACAAACGCCAAGTACTTGGCGCCGGTAAACAGTGCCTGACGCTCGGGGTCAACCGCGACCCCGCCCCAGTTCATGACACCAACGTTACCCGGATACACGATACTGCCTTCCAGCGAAGGCGGCGTGTACTGGCCTTCATAACGCAACGAGTTGAACTGAATGCGACACATCATTTGGTCAAACGGTGAGGCACCCCACATATCGCGCTCGGTGAGCGGGGGCGGCAGCAGGTTAAGCGCTGAGCGTGGCTGGGTTTCGGCCGTCCAATCACCTTCAATGGCGCCTTGCGGAGCAGGCACTTCTTCGATGGGCACGATTGGCTCACCGGTTTCGCGGTTCAGCACATACAGGCTGCCCTGCTTCGTTGGCTGAATCACCGCGGGCTGGGTACCTTCATTTGTGGCTAGGTCAATCAGCACCGGTTGCGCGGGTGTGTCCATATCCCACAGGTCGTGGTGAACGAACTGGTAAACCCATTCAACCTGACCATCTTCCAGATTAAGAGCTACCAGACCTGCACTGTAGGTTTCATCGTTTTCGCTACGGTTAGCGCCATACTGGTCAGGCGTCGCGTTGCCCATGGGCAGGTAAACCATACCGAGTTCTTCGTCGACGCTAATAGGCGCCCATACGTTAGGCGAGTTGCGTGTGTAGGTGTCGCCATCCGCTAATGGTTCGGTGTTATCGGGGTTGCCGCTATCCCAGTTCCATAACAACTCGCCGGTGTGTACGTCGAAAGCGCGAATGACGCCAGAAGGCTCATCGGTAGAGCTGTTGTCGGTAACGTGGCCGCCTAAAATAACCAGGTTTTCCGTGACCGTCGCAGGCGAGGTGGAGTAGTAGCCACCAGGGTCGAAGTCGCCAATATTATTGGTCAAGTCGACTTCACCATTCTCGCCAAAGTTGGCGCATAGCTCACCGGTGTCGGCATTCAGCGCAATCAAGCGCGCATCGGCGGTGGGCAGGTAAAGTCTGCGTGGGCACATGACGTCGGTGTCACTCAGCATGGGTTGCGCGTTACCTGCGCCTTCAGTACCAAACATCAACGACAAAAACGAGAGGTCTAGGCTGAATATATCGTTGTTATCGAAAATGTCGAAAGAGAGCGCGGTATCACTCGTCGCGGCACTGTCGTTGCCGGTCTCGTTGCCGGCCTCGCTGCCGTCAGCTGCTTCGCTAGTGCCTGCGCCAGCGGCGTAATTAGCTGCATCGTAGTAGGCGAGGCCGCGGCAGGTCATATGGGCCCAGAGTGAAAAGTCCTCGGCACCCATCGTGCTCACTTCAGGGTCAAACTCCCACAACGTTTCCCCGGTTTCTGGTGAGAGCGCCATTGCGCGGCTGTGTGAGGTGCAAATATACAGGCGGTCATTTACTTTCAGCGGGGTGTTCTGGTTGGTGATTTCGGGCGGCGCGCTGGGGCCCGCCACGTCACCGGTTTGAATGCGCCATACCTCTTCCAGTTCGCCGATGTTGTCAGGTGTAATCTGTTCAAGCGAGGAGTAGTGAGTACCCGCGTTGGTACCGCCATAGGCAGGCCAGTCGTCTCCCGCTACTTGCGCGGGATTAACGGCGCTAGCCGCTTCGCTGGGGTTGGAAATCGTCCCTTCGATGCTGTCGGGGTCGCTTAACTGGCTTGCAATCGCCACCAGAATGGCCGCCACTATGCTGCCTACCAGTGCTATGCTGCCGCCCCGTGAATGAAGCGGCTTACGCCACCAGGGAAGCAGTAAAATAATCCCGATTAAACAAGGGATGGCGACACGTGGCACCAGCTGCCACCAGTCTAAGCCAACCTCCCATAACGCCCACACCAGGGTCGCAAACAAAATGAGCGCATAAAGCCAAAGCGCCGCGCCCCGGCGCATGGCCAGTAAAATGCCGCTGCCTATCACGGCGATGCCCGCGATCAAGTAATACGCGCTACCGCCTAAGCTAAGCAGCTTGCCCCCGCCAATCGCCAAGGCAAGTCCCGCCGCCGCTAGCAACAGGCCAAGCAGCAATAGCGGCCATCTGCTGTGAGTATGTGAGTGTTCATCCATGAGGTGGCCCCTAGTTAACAACGAGTTAATGCCACCTAGCGGTGGTGACCAGGTGGCGATGACACACTGCGCGTTCCCCTCTCAGCGGTGCCGAGGGGTAAAGCGCACTTTTTGATAGTTAATCGATTTTAATAATCAATTCGCTTTTGGTCTAACGTTTTCTGGTTAGCCAGTGCGAACAGTGATCAATAAAAAAGCCGCACTACCAACGTAGCGCGGCTTTCGGGGGCAGGAATAGATAAAGCCAGCAAGTTTAATCTAGCGCAACGACTAGCCGTTTAGCTTAACCAACATCTTGCCAGTATTGTCGCCTTCAAATAACGCCAGGAATGCCTCTGGCGTGCTCTCTAAGCCCTCTTTCACGGTCTCTTTATAAACCAGTTTGCCAGCGGCGACTTGGGGGGCCACTTCGTTTAAGAAGTAAGGGTAGCTCGACCAGTGATCCGCCACGATAAACCCCTGCATTTTGGCTTTTCGTATTACCAGCTGCGACAGGTTGCTGGGGCCGGGAGATGGTTTTTCAGCGTTGTAACTTTCGATCATACCGCACACAGCGATTCTGGCACCTTCGTTTAACTGACTGAGGGCGGCTTCCAGACAAATACCCCCCACGTTCTCGTAATACACATCAATGCCATTGGGGCTGGCAAGCTTGATGGCGTCGCTGAGCTCCTGCGCATTACGATCACGATAGCTAACCGGCTCAACCCCCAAGGATTCGAGCCAAGCGAGCTTGTGGGCCGCGCCCGCAATGCCCACGACATGGCAGCCTTTTGCTTTGGCTAATTGTACTGCCAGCGAACCAACGGCACCGCTGGCCGCACTGACCAGCACGTTATCGCCCGGCTTGCACTCTGCAATCAAATTGAGGCCGGTCCAGGCGGTCATGCCGGGCATGCCTAGCACACCCAGGTAAGCCTGCTCCGGAACATCAAGGTCGGGTAATGGCGTCACCCCTTGGGCAGGCAGTTGGGCAATATCACGCCAGCCGCCCATGTGGCTGACGCGATCACCCACCTTGAGACTTGCGTCATTGGATTCGATTACTTCGCCAATGGCGCCGCCTTCCATGGGTTTGCCGAGCTCGAACGGTTCTACGTAAGTGCGAACGCCGCTCATACGGCCGCGCATGTACGGGTCCACGGAGAGCCAGTGGTTACGAATGCGTACTTCGCCGTTGGCTAAGTCAGGTAAGGTCTGCTTTTCAAGGGAAAACAGAGCGCGGTCGGGTAGGCCGCGGGGATAATCGGTAAGCGTATAAAACTGTGACTGCATAAATGCCTCCTGCCATTACTTCGCGTATTGAATAACGCATGGGTCAATCCTTGCAGCATAGAGACCATTAGCGTGCTTGCAAGTTCGCCGCCATTGCAGAAAGCACCAAGAGAAAAAACGCCCAAAAGAAACAGGGCGGCCATTGCTGGTCGCCCTGTATTTATTGAGTGGCACTATTTTGACTGGTTTACTGTCGCATTAATTAGGCTAAGGGGTATCACACACCAACCAAGAATGTGTTATCCGTTAATCCAACAGCGTTACCATAACCGGTGCTGTACCGCGGCGGAGCATGCCAAGCTTCACTGCCGCGCGTTTGGATAAATCAATAATGCGCCCTTGAACGAAGGGGCCGCGGTCATTGATCAATACTTCTACTTCTTGCCCCGTGTCCGGGCGCGTCACCAACACCTTCGAGCCAAACGGCAAGCTGGGGTGGGCGGCGGTCAGTGCCTGCTGATCGAAGGGCTCTCCACTGGCTGTGGTCGCGCCTTGAAAGCGGTCACTGTAAAAGGAGGCAACGCCTTCCTGTGTTTCTGTTTCATGTGCAAACGCACTATTGGCAGCACTACAAACCACCACTGCTGCCAAACAAATCGTTCGGATCAGTCGTTTTTGGGCTCCCATAGGAGTACCTCAGTTTCGCGTATTACGGATCCCGCATTCTTCGATGAGGTGCCGAGTAGGCATTGCGATACTACCCTTGTCGTTGCGGGTCAGCAAGCTTTGAGAAGATCGGCGCTGTTAGGTTCAATTTCAAGATTTTTAAAACGCTATGTACGTAGCGTTGAGTTTCAGCGACTTAGCGCCCCACGGGTTACGTTAGTCAAAAAAGCGTTTTGTGCAATGCGGTATTTTTATGAAACGCTCACTTGAATTCGTTAAGCGTCATATAATCACGTTTGCTTAATTTATTAATGATTGTCATTACGGCTTAACAAGGAATCGCTCATGACTAAATCTGCTTCGCTAGCGTTTGTATTGGTGGCTCTTGGGGGCGCTGCCGTCGGCTTTTTCGCCGCTCAGGCGTTGCCTCTAAACGGGAACATGGCGGAAAAGGCGACCATCGAAAACGCTGAAACGACGGATCAGCCAGCGGTCGCCGAGGCTATTGTGGGGTTGGAACGGCTCGCGCTAGCGGAGCGCACACGCGGAGAAATAACCTCGGCGAGCGAACTGAACGGTAACGATGGCAGCCGCTTTATGCGCTATGCCATCGCCTTGGAAGCGGATGAGATCGTCGAAATCGCTCTCGACGGTGCCTTGCAGGGCGTCGTGGCGCTTTATGATGACCAGCTCCAGTTGCTCGATAATGCGCCTGTGGTGCGCCATCGAGTCGAGGAGAGCGGTGACTATGTGGTGGTGGTGAGCGGTGCGGATGCTCATAGCTACGGCCCGTTTAGCGTGAATAGCCGACGGGTAGAGCTCACCGATGCCGACACGGTGACCGTCGGTGAGCCCATCGACAGCTGGCTGCAGGGCGATGCACATGAAATAACGCTCACTATAGAAGAAGCAGGGCTTTATCAGATTGAAATGCGCTCTGATGACTTTGACCCCTACCTGGAAGTGGCAGGCCCCAGTGGTTATGCCCGTGAAGATGATGACAGCGCCGGTGACTTAGATGCCCGCATTGCTGATTTTCTTGCGCCCGGTGAATACACGCTGACCGCGCGCAGTGCCTACGGTGACGGCAATGGTGTCTATACGCTGACCGTTGAGCCCCATGAGTTACCCGGCGATGGCGAGCTACGCAACGATGGCCCGCTTACCGCGGATGAATCGCTCAATGGCTGGTATAGCGGCGAGCCGCTGACCTACCAGTTGGATGTGGAAGAGAGCTCGTTAGTCACCTTGGAAATGCGCTCCGCTGATTTTGATACCTTCATTGAGATTAGTGGCCAAGGGGTGGCCGCCAGTGACGACGATGGTGCAGGCGGCACCGACTCGCGCCTTCAAGAGCAACTGCTGCCGGGCACGTACACCGTCAGTGCAAGCGGCTTTAGCGCTACCGGTAGCGGTTTGTTTGAGCTAAGCGTTGAGATGGAGCCGACGGATATCCCTCCCGAGCTATAAACATTGACCGTTCGTTAGTGAGCATGACGCGCCTATCGCGAATAGTGATAGGCGCGTTTATGTTTCCGCCGTTCGCTCAGCATTACGCAGTAGGCTTTAGGTCAGTTGACACGTTACAAACCTGACGAGCCGCTGTGGCTTCACCGAATGGCTAATTATCCCGGTAAATCTATGCAAACCAGCTAGGCTAAAAAGGCATTGCCGAGCGCGCACGTTGCCGCTGCTTTAGCCGTGCATTCTGCACTTTATCAATAGGCATGGATCGCTTATGAACCAACAAATCAAAACACGCCGTTCAGCACGTTTAATGGTGGTCGACCCGCAAGGGCGCCTGCTGCTTTTTCGTTACCATGATGAACATCAAGCCCCTTTTTGGGCCACCGTTGGCGGTGAAGTGCTTGAGGGGGAGGATTATCCAAGCACCGCTATCCGGGAGCTAAAAGAGGAAACCGGCCTTACTTGTCCCATCGGCCCCTTGCTGCGCGAACGAGATGACATCTACGCCGTGGCGCGCTCTACCCCCGCCCGCTGGTTGGAGCGCTACTTCTTGGTGCGTTGCCCGCCAACGGAGGATATCTCTAACATTCACTGGAGCGATGAAGAGCACTCGACGATCCAGGCTTGGCACTGGTGGACACTGGAAGAGATGCGCGAGGCTGATTCAGCGTTGTTCAAGCCTAATTGGTTGACGGAGTTGCTCGACGACATTTTGCAGAGTGAGCCAGCGCTTTAATCACCGAACGCCCTCGCGTTACATCCGCTTAGCGGCCAGCTTTGAGGCAGCCGACCACCACCAGTACCGCCGCCGTGGGTAAGCGCCAATCGAGCACGCTCATTCCGGCAATGACCAGTAATAGGGCGGCGAGTACGGGTACGCCATACGCTAAGCTGCCCACTAAGCTGGCGTGCCCCCAGCGCAGTGCTTTGTCCCACGCCACCATGGCCACGCCGTAGGGGCCTAACCCCAGTGCAATGCCCGCCAGCAAGGCTTCACCACTGGGTAAAGGCAATGGGCCTTCCAGGAGTAGGCTGGCGGCTACGGCAATCGCGCAGGCAATCAGCAGCAGTCGCGGCAGGAGTGGCGCCAGGGCTAACGGGGCCGTCTCACTGAGCCACGAATAGAGTGCCCAGCAGCAGGCAGCCAGCAGTGCCAGTGCGTAACCCGTGGTGGCGCCACCTAAACCACCGCTGGTGGCTTGAGGAATTAGCAGCAGTGCCGCGCCTGAAAACGCAATCAGCGCGCCTAGAACCCCCGCGATGCGCAGGTGACCAAAGCGGCTCCATTGGCTAAGCAGAACGAATAACACAGGCCACGTGTAGGTAATCAGCGCGGCCTCGGCTGCTGGCGCGAGCCGCATGCCAATAAAATAGCTACTGACAGCGCCAAAAATAAGTAACGGAATGCCCACCCAGACACTTATCTGCCAAACCGCGCCGCTGGCAGCAACATTGACGCGGCGGCTCAGTGGCAGCGTTGCTAGCGCCCCCGCAAGCAGTGTTACGGCGGTTAGCTGTAAAGGCGGTGTCGCCTTGGTAAACGCTGCGAGCAGCGGCGCTGCGCTCCACAGCATCACGGCCACTAACGCCGCACCAACACTGTACCAACGTGGAAAAAGGGCGGGGGAGTGAACGCGATGCATGGGAGATCTCCTTGATTTGAGCATGTGCCGAGCAGCATACTCATCATCAATGCATCACAATATCGATCTTTTATGATCGTTTTGATCAAGAATGGTGATATATGCGTGCGCCTACCTTAGACCTAACCCTGCTGCGTACCCTGGTGGCCATTGCGGATACCGGCAGTGTGACCGCCGCCGCCAAACGCTTGGCGTATACGCAGTCTACAGTGAGCATGCAGTTGCAAAGGCTGGAGGCGCAGTTATCGCTAACACTGCACGAGCGGGAAGGGCGGCGAATACGCTTTACCTCGGAAGGGGAGCGGTTACTCAATCATGCTCGGCGGCTGTTGGCACTTAATGATGAAGCATGGAGTGATATGCAGGCGCGCCAGGTGACCGGTGATCTAACGCTGGGCATACCGGAAGATTACGCCTCGCTGCTGCCCTCGGTGTTTGCTTACTTTCATCAGCTCTACCCGGCGGTGGGGCTCAAGGTGATTTGCGGCACCAGTGCCCATCTTGTGGAACAAGTAAAAGCCAAAGCGCTGGATCTCGCGCTGGTGACACGACAACGCAATTCGCCGGGGGGCGATGTCATCCGTCGAGAGCCGTTATTGTGGGCCGTTGGAATGCACCAGCAGCCACTGTTAAGCGACCCATTGCCGTTAGCACTGTATTCACCGGGAGCGGATGTGTTCCGGGAAGTGGCCGAGCAGGCGTTGCAAGCAGCAGGGCGGAGCTGGCGCGTTGCATATACCAGCCAATCCATGGCTGGCCTGGCACCGATCGTGACCGCCGGATTGGCCATCGTGGTGGTGACCCGCAGCATGTTGACCCCGGCGCTTAGGCCGCTGGACGAGAGCAGCGGGCTGCCCGCCCTACCGATGATTGAACTGGCGCTTCACCGGGCGCCGCATCGTCCTTCAGAGCCTGCGCGTCGATTGGGTGAGTTAATCCGTGAGCAGTTAGCCGCGCCAGATCAAGGCTAATAGAGCGGCCAGTTCAGTGAGGCGGTCTTCATTAACGTTCTTGGCCGAAGTAAAACCCTCATCGTTAGATAAATTGTTAGGTAAGATGAGTAGCAGCGCGGCTAGCCCTGTAGGCGTTTTCAACGTCATAAAGGCAAAATGCTCTATGAAGTAACGCTTAACGAAGAGGGCCGTGAGGTGCTTTAATCAGCGTAAGGGAACGTTACTGACTAGACTACAAAGCAAATGAATTTGCTGTTAGGAGCACTTTACATGCATGAACTGGATCATTACATCTACCCGCACCGAGTGCTGCACTGGCTCGTCGCGGGCGCGGTGTTGCTCTCATTGGCCAGCGGCTTAACGTTAGGCTTTCTGGGGTTTGAGCGCACCGTTGCGTTGGTAGGCAACACGTTGACGAACTTGCTGTATACCAGTCATAAAACACTCGGCGTGTTGATATTACTGCTGATGACGCTGCGTATTATCACCCGACTGGCGTTCGTAGTGCCTGACCACGAGCCCCCGTTAAATGCATTCGAGCGTATCGTCAGCACCAGCGTGCACCATCTACTCTACTTAGCGCTTATTATTATGCCGCTATTGGGGTGGGCCGCCACGGCTAGCGGCGGCTTTCCGGTAGAGTTTTTCCACTGGCACTTACCCGGCTTGCTGACTGAGCGTGAACAGCTTTCTGAGCAGCTGTTTATGTGGCATGAGCGGCTAGGCTGGATCATTTTAGGCTTGGTGGTACTCCATGTGGCGGGCGCGATGTTCCACTGGAAAATTAAGCGCGACAACGTGATGAAGCGCATGAGCTTGTTTGATTGACGGGCTAAACACTCGCCGAGCCGTAGCGAAAGCAGGCTGCCGCTTGGCGTGATTTATCGGCATACATATGGCTGTCGGCTTCGCGCAGCAAACTCTCAAAAGTGGCATTCTCTGAACCGGAGCAGAGACTGATTCCAATACTTGCGCTAACGCTGACACGTTCCCCACAGGGAAGCTTGATCGGTGAGCGTATGGCTTGGTCAATGCGAGCCACGATAGGTGCCAGCACATCGTCGGACGCTATATTCTCCATAATAATAATGAACTCGTCGCCTCCAAACCGGGCGCAGTAGTCATTGTCGCGCGCTAAATGCGCGATACGCTTGGCAACTTTTTGTAAAACAAAGTCCCCCGCTTCGTGGCCATAGCAATCATTGATCGGTTTAAAGCGGTCCAGGTCGAGCATGAGCAGCGCCAGGCACTGCTCATGCTTTCGATTGCGTTCCAGCGCGCTTTCGGTGGCACGCATCAATCCATGACGATTTAACAAACCGGTCAATACGTCATAATTGGCTAAATGCTCAAGTGCCTTAGTGCGAGCAGCCACTTTCTGTTCTAGCGCGGCCTCTTGCTTCTTAAGTGCTGCCAGTACGGCGGATTGCGCGCGCTCTTTTTGCCGTTTCAGCTTGTTAAAGCGCGATGCCAGGGCAAACGAGAGCAGCAGCATTTCCAACGCTGAGCCAATTTGAATACCGTATAAAGTAATGAAATTGGCGGGAAGCAGGCTGAGGTTACGTAGCGCGAAGACGCCAGCGCCGAGTAAAAATAGCGACCACGCAAACACAAACAGCCGAGCACTGGGCACGCGACGTAAGCTGCAGTAGCTGCCGCAGAGCAGTAGCAACAATGCGGCCGTAAACCCCGTCACATCCATCAGATAAAGGGCCGAAGGGATGGGCAGGAACAGCGTGGCAAATACGGCTAACCAGCAGTAGCGACGAAAGTGGCTTAATACCCGATGCCAGCGGGGGCTATAGGTCTCTGTGTTTAAAAAGCTTTGTGCAAACAGAGTGGCCATGGTGGAGGCGAAGGTAAAACCGAGTGCTACCAAGCGTGCGGTATTCTCGCCTAGAAAGCTCCAAAACATTAGTGTGCCAATGCCGTTAAAGGTAAAAATGGCCACACCAAAGCCAGCGACAAAAAGTGAGTAGTGCAGAAATACGCGCTCTTTTAAGCCGAAAAAGAGCAGTAAGTTATATAAGCCCAACGCTAACAACATGCCAAAATAACTGGCTAGCCAGAAATTGTGACGATCATTTTGGACATAAAACGTATTGGGTTTTATGACGTTGAAGCTCAGCATTTTACTGCCTGAGGCAGCCACGTGGATAAACAGCGTGACGCGCTCGTTGGCCGCCAGTTCCAAGGGGAAAACCGCCTGACGATGAGCGAGTGCCCGCTGTTCGACCGGTACGGCGCTACCGCTGCGCTGTGCAACAATGCCCTGTTGGCGCAGTGTGTAAAGCGTCACGTAATCTAGAAAAGGGTACTCAAACTGCACTAACCAGCGCTGGGGGGCTGATGCGCCATTATGGAGTTCGGTTTTTAACCACACATCACTTTGAGTGTAACCGAAGTTTAAATCCTCAGCGTGATGCGCTTGCTCAAATTCGGGTGGATCAGCAAGTAGTTTTTCTAACGTGATTGCTTTATTAGTGGCGTGCCAATATTCACTATTAGCGCTAAGCGAGTAGCTCGCCTGATGGGGCGATAGCGAAAGGAATGCGTTTGCCTGTGCAAACGGCATCCAGTATCCAGCTAGCAGCAGCATAAGGCAGGTGTAAACACCCGCCGTAAAACGTCGAGCATGCATAGAGCATCGCTTTTTTAGTTTTTATCCCGTCTTTATTCCCTGGGTTCCCTTACCGCTGCCAGGGGCCGCTCATCGCTGTAGCCGCTCGAAAAACGTTATCACCGAATTTTTCTGTGCTGTTTGATAAGCCACTATAGTGTAGCCGGATTTTAAAAAGTCACTGTTTAAAAGGCTCATACTTAATAATTGATATGTTGAAAATGGTGGGTAAGCCGTTGAATTATTTCTCCACTGTGGCGCCAAAAATGCCAATAAAGAGGCACTGATAAATAATGGCTTGGCGCCACGCTGACCAGTTGGCCGCTTTGCATGAGTGCCTTTGTCTGCAGCTGCGGCATCATGCCGTAACCCATCCCCGCCGCGGCTAAGCGGACAAAACCTTCTGACGAGGGGCAGAGGTGATAAGGAAAGTGGCCTTGAAAACCAAACAGCGCCATAAACCGATGCTGCAATTGGTCGTGAGGGCCAAACACGATGGCCGGTGCACGCTGAAAATTCGCCAGGGTGGGGCCATCCGAAAAGTAGCGCTCAACATATTCAGGGGTTGCCAGGGGATGGTAGCGCATTTCCCCTAACGCTACGCAGCGCGCCCCGGCAATGGGTTGCGGGGTGGCGCATAGGCAGGCGGCGACATCGCCATCGCGCATTCGCTTGAGTCCGACATCCTGGTCTTCGATCACGAGGTCCAGTAGTACGCCTTCCTGCTGACAAATGGCGGCGACCGCCTCGGCCCACCAAGTGACTAGGCTGTCGGCATTGATGGCAATGCGCAGGCGTGGCGCTTGATCATCCAAGGTGGGCAGAGAGCCCCGCAAATCGCGCTCTAATAGCTGTACCTGCTGATAGTGGGTTAACAGCCGCTGGCCTGCCGGTGTAGGGGCTAAGTGAGGATGGCGCACCAACACAGGCTGGCCCAAGCGAATCTCCAGCGCTTTAATGCGCTGAGACACGGCCGATTGAGAAAGCCCCAGCACATCACCTGCGCGCTCAAAACCACCACACTCCACCACGGTCGCCAAGGCATGAAGCAGTTTGTAATCCAGCATGGTGATTTTCCAAGCTTATAAAGGTAGTGACGTTAATCAAAAACCGGTAATGAAACAAATGCATTCCAAAGCAAATGAAAATCAATTCATGATTGACTTGGCCCATCAGTGGGGCACAATTTGCCGCTTATAAGCACTAATAGCAGGCAAGGAGACCCATGGAACTGCTTCACTTAGTATTTCGCCACTACCGCTGGCCTTTTATGGGCGCCATTGCGCTGAGCCTGTTGAGCGCTGGTTTAGGGGTTGGGGTGATTGCCTTCATCAATCAGCGCTTAATCGAGGTCGGCAGTTTGGCGGCATTGCCGCAGTTTCTAGGCCTCTTAGCGGTCTTGCTGGCGGTAACGCTAGGGACGCAGTTAGCGCTTACGTTGCTGGGTCATCACTTTGTTTTCGATCTACGCTCCCGCCTGGTGAAGCGAATTCTCGATACGGATATTGAGCGGTTGGAGCAGTTGGGTAATTCCACCTTATTGGCCAGCCTTTCCAGTGATGTGCGCAACATCACCATTGGGTTTGTGCGCCTGCCGGAATTGATTCAGGGCGTCGTGCTGACGCTGGCGTCGGTCGCCTATTTGGCGTGGCTCTCACCCCAAATGGTGGTCATCACTGTGCTATGGATCGCCTTCACGATGGGGGTGGGCTGGTGGCTGGTCTCCAAAGTGTATCGCCACTTTCACCTCGTGCGGGAGAGCGAGGATCGCCTTTACAAGGATTACCAATCAGCAATAGAAGGGCGCAAGGAGTTGGCGCTCAACCGTGACCGCGCCCGCCGCTTTTTTGACGAGCGTTACACGCTCAATGCCCGGGACTACCGTTACCATATCATCCGTGCCGATACCTACCACCTCAGTGCCAATAACTGGTCCAACATCATGATGTTGGGCGCTATCGGCGTGGTGTTTTTTCTTTCTAATGGGTTGGGCTGGGCCAACACCACGGTGGCGTCCACTTTTGCGCTGACGCTTTTATTTCTGCGCACGCCGTTAATCCAAGCAGTAGGCGCTTGGCCCACACTGATTAGTGCCCAGGTCGCCTTCGATAAGTTGAGCAGCCTGGAGCTAGCCGAATACCAGCCAAGTTTTGCGGTAGACGATACGCTGACCGACTGGCAGCGCATTGAGCTTGAAGCAGTCACCTACCACTACCCCGCGACTGCCCAGGGCGAAGGGTTCCAGGTGGGGCCTTTAAATATGACCCTTGAGCGTGGTGAACAGGTGTTTCTGATCGGCGGCAACGGCAGTGGTAAGTCGACCCTGGCCAGGTTGCTTTCTGGGCTATACCGCCCGCAAAGCGGCGCCATCAAAGTCGATGGCCAAGTGCTCAACGCCGATCAGTGGGAGGCCTTTCGCGCCCGCTTCGCCAGTGTGTTTACTGATTTTCATCAATTCGATCAAACTATGGGCCCCGAAGGGCAGCCTGCCGACCCTCAGGTCGTTGATACTTGGCTTGAGCGACTGCAGATGCAGCAAAAATTGCAGTGGGAGGGCGATCGGATCATTAACACCCAGCTCTCCCAAGGGCAACGCAAGCGCCTGGCGCTTTTGCTGGCGATTGCTGAAAAGCGCGATATCTTACTGCTGGATGAGTGGGCGGCGGATCAAGACCCGCAGTTCCGCCGGCTGTTCTACCGCGAGCTGTTACCGCACTTGAAAGCAATGGGTAAAACCGTATTTGCGATCAGTCATGACGACAGCTACTTTGTCCACGCTGATCGCTTGCTGGAGATGTCGAAAGGGCAACTAAGCGAGTTGAAAGGCGAGCAGCGTGCGCGAGCAAGCGAGGACGCGGTTGCACAAATCAATAGCTAACAGCGCTGAAGGCGGGCGTTTTAGCCGGTGACCTGCTTGGCGCGCTTACGCGCTTGTAGGTCGCAGCCCTCGAGCGGGCAGGTGCCGCAGACATCAAATTCATCCAGCAAGTAGCGCAGGCAGCAGAGCTTGCGCACCCGCTTCACTTCTTCACTTCCTTCGGGCGTAAAGTAACGCACCGGCTGAAATAGCGGGTTGCGCTTACCGCTAGGGAGCGTACGCGTTTCTAACAGCGCTTTAGCTGCTTCAAGCGCTGCTTCATTTGCGAACGGGTGCTCGGCCAGCGCATGCACGTAATAATCCAGGTGCCCACCGGCGTTGCTCCAAAACACTCGTTGCGCCGCACCGGAAATAGCCGCTAACTGCTCAATCAACGGTGCCCAGTGTTGCTCAATTAGCGTAGTGAAGCGCTCAAACGGGTCATTGGTGGTTAATGGCGAGCCTTCATGCGGTAGCCAAAGCCGTGCCGTCGCGCCGTTTTCGTTGAAGATCACCTGTACATCATCCAATCCCACCGGCAGGTCTCGGTTGAGCAACAGGTTGGCCGTGAGCGTAGGGACGGTCAGCGCGTTGAAGTGCCACTTGGACCATAGGGAGACGACTGCCCGCGAGTCACCGTTTGGATATTGAGACGAGAACCGTGCCAAGTCCTGTTTGAGCCAATTGATATCCCGCCAGCGAGCGGCTTTGAACGCTTCCAGCGGTGGCATTCCACCCACTAAGGGGGGCGAAAAGTTGGCCAGCGGCCCGGTATAGCAGGCGGCCAACGAAGGCTCGAACAGTGGCGGCTGACGCAGGGCAAGGGGCATAACCGAACTCCAACACTAGGCGCTGGGAAATAAGCAGTGACTTAGGTTAAACGGTAATGACTATCAATTAAAGGTGTTTGTTGAGAATGGCTACTTTTAAATGACTATGGTTTTAACGGCTACGTTTTAAATGACGGCTTAACGGTAACGTCATTGCGCAACGGCGATATTGTGCTCTCCGTTGGGGTGTTTCATCACCTGCATTGGCAGGCCATAAATCGCCTCTAAGGTGCTACAGCTCATCAAATCACTGGGGCTGCCATGCGCCAATAAGCGGCCGCTATGCAGCGCCATCAACTCGTCGCAGTAGCGTGAGGCCATATTGATATCGTGCAGCACGATAATCACGCCCAGGTTCAACTCATCACACAGCTTACGGATCAGCGCCAGCACTTCCATTTGGTGCGCGATATCCAGCGCTGCCAGTGGTTCGTCCAACAGCAGGAATCGGCTGCCCTGGGCAAGTAGCATCGCCAACCACACTCTTTGACGTTCACCACCAGAGAGCGTGTCGACCAAGCGGTCGGCAAAGGCCTCGGTGTGCGTGAGGGCAATAGCGCGCTCTACGGCATCTTTATCTTTTTGCGTATGACGCCCCAAGAGCCCATGCCAAGGATAGCGACCGAAGCCCACCAGCTCACGTCCGGTCAAGTTTTCGGCACTCGGCAAGTGCTGCGGCAAATACGCCACTTGGCGTGCGAATTCGCGGTTTCCCCACTCATTGAGCGGGCGTTGGTCAAAGTGGATATTGCCCTGGGAGGTAGGCTGCTGCTGGGCCATCAGTTTAATTAACGTCGATTTTCCCGAGCCGTTATGGCCAATCAGACCGTATACCTTGCCCTCATGAAAGGTGTGTTCAATGGGCGCTAAAAGCGGCTTGCCATTGATTTCAAAGGTGGCGCCTTTGACCTCGAACATGAATGACTCCTGGCGGAAGGGTAAAGAGTAGTAGGTACATTCTAGTGCTAATAGTTCTCATTTGTAACCTGGTGGCAATAATAAAATGTCTATCAACCTCGGCTCCTTTAACCCATCAAACGCGCCCATATTGAATCCCTGAACCATAAGCGATGAACCAGGGCAATAACGATATGACCGATGATGAGTCCAAAGAGCAGCCAGGAAAGTGGACTATGCAGCACGCCGGCAGGAGCCATCATCCAGGTGATGTTACGCTCTGCTTCGGGCAGTAATTCAAGGCCGTAGAATTGGAGCGCTCCACCACGGCCATACTGTCGCAATAGACCAAAAGCGGGCAGCCACAGCAGCAGTCCATAAAAGGTGATATGGACGATACGGGCAATTTGCCCGCTAATTCCCGGTGGGGCCAGTGGGCGATGCTGACGATTACTCAATGCCCAGCCAAGGCGGGCCAGGGTCCCGAGTAAGATTAGCAAGCCCAGGGAACCGTGCGGGCCAATGCTTGATAGAAAGACGATGAGTGTGTTTTCGCCCATGGCTCGCCAAGCCAGTACGACGATAAATTGAAATAAAACCAGCGCCGCCGTAAGCCAGTGTAAAGCCCGACTAATACGCCCAAAGTGATGCGCGCTGTCTCGCCAGCCAATAGGCGTGTGAGTTGGCTTGCTTGTGTGGCTACTGTTTAACGCCGTGTTGTTTGCCGTTCCTTTAACCATTGGCCTTGCCCTGTCGCCAGTAGCCCATGCTGGTAACGTACTGCTTGGGGAGCCCGCACTCGTTGACCAGATAGCGACGCAGCTGCATAGCGACCTTGGTTTCAGCGGCGATCCAGGCGTAGAAGGGCGCGTTGTCGTCCAGGGTGGCGGGTTCCCAGAGCGGGCCATCCTCATCGTCGCTTTCGTCGTTGGTCGTGGCGCTGGTAGTGGTGCTGGTAGTGGGATTAGCAGGCATGCCGCCTAGCGTTTGAATCTCCCTATGCAGATCGATATCACGCAGCGCTCTCATCAGCAGCTCACCGTGTTGGCAGCCGGGCTCAGCGTCGCGGGCCAGCCAGCGCAGCTTGGCGGCCTGGGGCAGCGGCTGAACGTCGTCGCCACGAGGCACTTCGAACAGCGCTTCGACCTTGGGTTTGAGCGGCAAATCATCAAGGGTTTCCAGAATGCCGGCAGCAGCGGGTAGGGCGGTTTCATCGGCGATGATCAGAATGCGGCGTACGCCTTGGGGCGGCTTCCACTCGTAGCCTAGCGTTGGGCCATCCGCATCAGCGATAGGAGCCGTCATGGCTAGGCGGTCGCCGGGACGGGCCTGCATAGCCCAGCGTGAAGCGGGCCCCGTGTCACCGTGGAGCACGAACTCCACGTCCACCTCGGCTTTTTCCGGGCGCAGGGCGCGGATAGTATAAGTGCGCGCAGAAGGTCGCTGGGCATCCGGCAGGGCACGGTAGGCGCTATACCAGTCGTGCTCGTCCAGTTTGGCGATTTCAAATAAAGGGTCGAGAGTACCGCCTCCTTCCGGGAAGAACAGTTTGACGCGCTGATCCGGTGCGTAAGTGGTCATCTGGCTAACGGCAGGGCCGCTGAACGTAAATCGAACTAATGAGGCGCTGACCTGGGTGCGCCGGGTGAGGGTGATATCGAATAGCTGGTAGCTCGGTTTGGCTGCCATAGAATTGCCTCCCTTAATAAAGGGGTCAATTGTAGTGCTAATCGTTATCATTTAGAATCGATAGTTATCATACAATGACTGACTTCCAAACACGATTAAGGCTAACCAATGACGCTGCTGCCTACTGCCGCCCCTTCGGCAAGTGCCTCGTTTATGAAAGGGGATTGCTCGCTATGTTAGGCACTGCTCAATTCGCCCAGCGAATGGGAGGGATGTCGCCAGCGAAAGCCTGCCTGTTGCTTAGCCTGCCGATGGTGGTGCTGTTTTGGCTGGGGTTGCAGGGCCAAGGCGGTTTTGCACTGGGACTAAAGGCCCTTGTGGCGCCCTCTTTTGAGAACGTTGACGAGCTGCTGCTTTATTACGCTTGGTGGCCGCGCCTCTCGATTGCTTTGCTCGCCGGTGGTGGGTTGGGCCTAGCGGGTGTGCTGATGCAGCAGGTGCTGCGCAATCCGCTGGCCTCGCCCACTACCTTGGGCGTGGCATCGGGCGCGAACTTGGCGCTGATGACGGCCACCTTACTGGCACCGGGGCTGCTGGTTGCCGGGCGCGAATGGGTGGCGTTGTTGGGCGGGGCGCTGGCGGTGGGCTTAGTATTTCTGCTTTCGTGGCGGCGCGGGCTGGCGCCCATTGTGGTGGTGCTGGCGGGCTTGGTGGTAAATCTCTACTTAGGAGCGCTCTCCACAGCGCTCCTGCTTTTCAACCACGAAGCGCTCTCGGGGCTGTTGATTTGGGGTGCTGGTTCGCTAGCGCAAAATGGTTGGGACGGCGTTGCGATACTTTGGCCCCGGCTGGCCATTAGCTGCGTAGCGGCCTGGTTTTTATTGCGTCCGCTGGCCGTGTTGGAACTGGATGATGCAAGCGCCAAGAGCCTGGGGGTTTCGCTTGCCTATCTACGTTTTGCGGGCATGGGGCTGGCGGTGTTTATTACCGGTAGCATTGTTAGCGTGGTAGGCATCATTGGCTTTATTGGCTTGGCCGCACCCAATATTGTACGCATGGCGGGCGCGCGCCGGTTAGGGCCACGGCTACTTTGGTCGACCCTTTTGGGGGCTGTACTATTAGCCACGACGGATTTATTGCTACAGCAGTTTTCCGGTATGGCGGCTGCCTTTATCCCTACCGGTGCGATTACCGGTGCCCTGGGGGCGCCACTATTAATGTGGCTGATTCCGCGCTTAAAACTGCAGGGCGACCGGCCGCCAAAAAGCGCGAGAGTCTTCACGCATCGCCACCCTGCACCCTCGCGGCTAGCTGCTGGGTTACTGCTCGCGTTACTGGGAGCTACGGTTCTGGGTTTGTTGTTTGGCCAGGGCGTCGATGGCTGGTATTGGCTAGCGCCCGATAACTGGAATGTGATGCAGTGGCGCATGCCCCGGGTGATGGCAGCGGCGGCCAGCGGGTTGATGCTGGCGATTGCGGGCACCATTCTTCAGCGCCTTTCAGCCAACCCCATGGCCAGCCCCGAAGTATTGGGTATCAGCGGTGGCTGCGCCATTGCGCTGATTTTGGGGATTTTTCTGCTGCCTGCGCCCACCAATATGATGCTGATTGGTGTCGGCACCTTAGGGGCGTTTGCGACCCTGCTAGTGCTGGTCGGCATCAATCGCAAAAGTGGTTTTCTCCCTGAACGCTTACTGCTGACCGGGGTGGCCGTCAGTGCGCTATTTGATGCAGTGCGCAGCGTAATGCTGGCAGGCGGCGACCCACGCGGCCAGCAGGTGATTGCGTGGCTGGCAGGTTCAACCTATTACGTAGACGTTAGCAATGCGGTGGTGGTCGGCGGGATTGCGGCGGTGCTGGCGCTAGTCACGCTGCCTTTTACCCGCTGGCTGGATATCTTGCCGTTAGGCGCACCAACCGCCAAAGCCCTTGGGGTAACGCTCAACCGTGCCCGCTTGGCGTTACTACTATTAGTGGCGCTGCTCACCGCCTGCGCCACTCTCGTAGTGGGGCCGCTTTCGTTTATTGGCCTGCTGGCGCCGCACATGGCCCGATTAGTGGGCTTTTCTCGGGCTAAGCAGCATCTGCTGGGGGCGGCGTTAATCGGTATGCTGTTGATGGTGCTGGCGGATTGGGTGGGGCGTCAGGTTATCTTCCCCTACGAGATACCGGCGGGCTTGGTCGCCTCCTTAATTGGCGGTGCTTACTTTATGTGGGGGCTGCGGCGGCTTTAATCGCATAAGAAAAACTAATGCCCCATTAGCAAGATGATTTTTAGTTATCACGGCTGCCCGGTACCTTAGTGCCACCTTTTAAACGTAGCGCACTTATTTTGACACTGGGGATTGGGCAATGTGGGAAAGTTACCTCACCGGGCTGCTGGTTTGCGGCGGTATTATCATGGCAATTGGCGCGCAGAACGCCTATATCTTGGGGCTAGCTATTCGCCGTGAGTACCATTGGTGGTCAGCGGGTCTTTGCATGAGTGCGGATATTATCCTGCTTACGGCCGGTATGTTCGGGGTGAGCGCCTTCCTGCTGACGATGCCCAGTGCGCTGGAGGCAATGCGCTGGGTTGGGGTCGTATTTTTAAGCTGGCTGGCGGCCCAAGCGTTATTTAGAGCCGTTAGTGGACGGCAAGGGTTGAGCGCCGAAGCGGGCAAAGCGCGCAGCTTAACCAAAGTGATTGTCGCCACCCTTGCCGTCACCGTGCTCAACCCCCAAGTGTACTTGGATACGCTGTTGCTGATACCCGCCATCGGTGCCCAGCAGGAGAGCGCTGGTGTTTTTGTGGCGGGGGCCTCTACGGCTTCCATACTCTGGTTTAGCCTGCTGGCGTGGGGTGGCGCCGCGCTATCGCCCTGGCTATCAAAGCCTATTGCATGGCGCATTATCGATGCCCTGATAGGATTAATGATGGCGGGTATCGCCGTTCATCTCGCCCTGGATGCTTCCTCTTTTCATTAGGCCGATTCGCCATTAATGGCGGCTGAAATAGGCCTCCATTACGGCGACTACTTTTTCAATATCCGCATCGTTGATATCGCGATGGACGACAAAACGGGTGGCGTAAAGTAACTCAATGAGTATGCCATGCTCTTTAAGCCATGCGGCGAGTGGCTGCACATGAGCGTCGGGAAAACGAGCAAATACCATGTTGGTAGCTTGTGAGGTGATCTCGACGCCAGGCAGCTTGGCTAAGCTTTTGGCCAATAGGGTTGCACGACGGTGATCTTCACTTAAATCAGTAACGTGGTGATCCAAGGCATGCTGACAGGCGGCAGCGATAATGCCCACTTGACGCATACCACCGCCCACCATCTTGCGTAAACGGCGCGCCTTATCAATCAGCGCTTGCGAGCCCACCAATGCCGATCCCATCGGTGTTCCCAGGCCTTTTGAAAAACACAGGGAAACGCTATCGAAGGGCAGGCAAAGCTGCTTAAGTGATGTGTCGGTTGCGATGGCGGCATTAAACAAACGTGCGCCGTCTAGGTGCGTGGCCAATCCGCGATCCCGCGCTAGGTCGGTCGCTTTGTGCACATAGTCGGCCGAGAGCACCTTGCCGCCAATCGTGTTTTCCAGTGCCAGCAGTTTGCTGCGTGCAAAGTGAAAATCGTCGGCTTTAATGGCAGCGCTGATTTTTTCCAATGGCAATGTGCCATCGGCGGCATTCTCAATAGGCTGTGGCTGAATGCTGCCCAAGACGGCCGCGCCACCGCCTTCATAGCGGTAGGTATGCGCTGACTGTCCAACGATGTATTCATCGCCGCGTTCACAGTGAGCCATCAGCGCCACCAGGTTACTTTGTGTGCCGCTGGGGAAAAGTAGCGCCGCCTCTTTTCCGGCTAGCTCCGCTAGATTGGCTTGAAACGCATTCACCGTTGGGTCATCGCCCCACACATCATCACCGACCGGCGCAGCCATCATGGCTTCAAGCATAGCAGGAGTGGGACGCGTTACCGTATCACTGCGTAAATCAATCATGCAGAACTCCTTTTATGTGTATAGGCAACAACTTAGATTAAATTTTTTGAGCAAGATTATAAGAACCATCTATGGTTAACAGCATACTGCATGTCACTCACACATAGGCACCCCATGGATTTAAAAAGTGGCTACCCCTTTTGGGCCGTCAAGAATGGCCTGCTGAAAGCATACCCCCCGCTTGCGCGCGATCATCAATGCGATGTGGTCGTGATTGGTGGTGGTATTACGGGGGCGTTGATTGCAGATGAGTTAAGCCGCCATGGCCATTATGTCGTGGTGCTTGAGCGTCGCGATGTGGGTTGGGGCAGTTCGGCCGCCAGCACGGCTTTATTACAATATGAAATCGATACGCATATGACCGAGCTGGCGAAGCTTTATGGCGAAGCAAATGCTCTACTCGCTTATCGCGCCTGTGCCGACGCGATCCGAGAACTCGAGGCATTGGCGGCAGGGCTGGGGGATGTGGATTTTGCCCGTCAACAAAGCCTCTATTATGCCAGTCACGAGGAGGATGTTACGGCCTTGAAAGAGGAACTGGCACTGCGCCAGAAGCACGGTTTTGATGCTACCTGGCTTGAGCGAGAAACTATTTTAGCGGAGTACGGTTTTTCAGCACCGGGCGCTATTCTTACCCAATTAGCCGCCAGCATTGATCCCTATCGTATGGCTTATCAGCTGTTTGCCAAGCTGGTGGAGCGAGGTGGTGAGGTCTATGACCGCACAAAAATGGAGACTATGGCGCCGGATGAAGAGGGTGTCACGCTGACCCTGACCAATGGCATCACGCTGCGTTGCCAGCATGTGGTAATGGCGGCAGGCTACGAGTCTCAATCGTGGTTGCCAGAGAGCGTGGCGATCAACCGTAGTAGCTATGCATTTATCACCGATCCGCTCCCCCCCAAAGCACTGGGTAAATTACGCCATACCATGGTGTGGGAGTCTGCGCGGCCCTATCTCTATCTACGAACTACCTGCGATGGCCGCTTGCTTGTAGGTGGCGACGATGATGATGAAGATATCCCCCAGCGTCGCGATGCGCGGGTCGAAGAGAAAGCCCAGGGGCTGGCGAGCAAAGTAGAGGCGTTGTGGCCAAAGCTGGATATTAATCCAACGTTCTCGTGGGGCGGTACGTTTGCCGAAACCAAAGACGGATTGCCATTTTTTGGCCCCCATGAGGCGCACGGGCCCCGCGTACACTTTGCCATGGCATATGGCGGCAATGGCATTAGCTACAGCATGATCGGTGCAAAATTACTGCGCGCACTGATCGAAGGAGAAGAGCATCCGTTGGCCGAGCTGTTTTCTTTCAAGCGACTGGCCAAAATGAACTGACTATCAGAACCTCTCTATCATCGAAAAACGAAAGCCTTACGGAAGACGTTAAACGCGCCTTAAAATTTCGCAGCGAGCTGATGAGAAGCGGGTATCCTTAAGGGATACCCATCAGAGTAGAGGACAATGAGTCACACACTTTTTTTAAGGGCCCTGGAGCGCAACGATTTGCGCTTCGTCCACGAGCTCAATAATAACCAGAGTATAATGTCGTACTGGTTCGAGGAGCCTTACGAGTCATTTGACGAACTGGAAGAGCTCTATAACAAACACATCCATGATAACGCCGAACGACGCTTTGTCGCCGAAGATAGCCATGGTAACGCGATTGGTTTAGTGGAACTGATCGAGATCGATTACATCCACCGTAGTGCCGAGTTCCAAATCATTATTACTCCCGATCATCAGGGTAAAGGGTTCGCCCGTTCCTTGATCCGCCAAGCCTTACATTACTCCTTCACCATCCTAAACCTACACAAGGTATACCTCATCGTGGCGGTGGAGAACGTTAAAGCGATTCATCTCTACGAGGAGAGTGGGTTTATTGAAGAGGGGCATCTAGTGCAGGAGTTCTTTATTAATGGCCGGTACCGTGATGTGAAGCGCATGTATATCCTGCAGAACACCTACCTCGACCAATTAGGCAGTGTTGATACGCCCGAATTTAACTGGTTGTAAACCTAGTTAATATTGAGGAATACCACGCCTCGCTGAGGCGTGGTATTCATGTCACCGAGTGCTAAGGATTTGTTCTTGAAACCTTAGCAGGCCTTAATCTCTCTAGAAATTTAGCCCAGGTAAGCCTTGATCGCATCAAGCGCCGCCCGCTGTTGCAGAGCGCGCTGGCCCCATACTTCCAAGATGTCAGCTTCCATGGTGGGTCGTTGATTCACTGAGTGCTGCATGGCGTCTACTCCTTTTTTGGCAAGGGAAGGGGAAAGAGGTCGTTAATCAGCGCCTATTTTTGTACAAGCATTGAATTGTGCGGCGCAGTATTTTAGCTGTGGATAATGATCATAAGGGCTTTCGCGCGATTCAGGTAGCCCAAAAGATGTAGGTGATTTGCCATTTTGTGTAAGCATAGGCTTACAATTAGCCTGCTAGCAACCTTATCTATATGAATGGAAAAGATTTTCATAAAATTAAAAAAGCCGGGGTCGACCCCGGCTTCGGTCACTATCTTTTAGTCTAACGGTAATAAAAGCACCTGATTCAGCCTAAATAGGCTTTCAGCGCTTCGGCTGCGGCACGATGCCATTGGGCGTTCAAGCTCCAGAACTCTAGAACTTCACTATCGCGTGCAGGGGATGTTATTAAAAACGTCATTATGTGGTCCTCCTGTGGGACTACATTTTCAGTATAGTGCTTTTTTGTTGCGATGCAGCATAATTGTTGTTTGATAGACGTATGGACCGTACAGAAGGCATAAAGTGAAGTGTGGTATGTTGATAGCCGACTAATAATAACCCTCGTAAATGCCAATGACTGACTTCACTTCTTCGCCGGTGACGGCTCATGATGACCTGATCGATACTCAAGGTGGGCGATTATTCGTACGCCGTTGGCAGCCTGCCAATGTGGTGAACGCAGATGCAAGCCCGATTGTATTGCTGCATGACTCGCTAGGCTGCGTTGCGCTATGGCGTAGTTTCCCAGCGGCGCTGTGTGCTGCCACACGACGCCGTGTGATTGCTTATGACCGTCTCGGCTTCGGCCGGTCTGATGCGAATCACGACACACTACCGCTGACCTTTATCGATGACGAGCCAACGCAAGGGTTCGCTGCACTTCGTAACGCCTTGGGGATAAATCGCTTTATCGCGCTGGGGCATAGCGTAGGCGGCTGTATGGCCGTTCATTGCGCGGGTACTTATGCAGAGGCGTGCGACGGGTTAATTACGCTCTCTGCTCAAGCGTTTAATGAACCACGGACGCGTAGCGGTATTGTGGAGGCCAAAGCGCTGTTTCAGGCACCTGAACAGCGCGCCAAGTTGGAAAAGTATCATGGCGATAAAGCCTGTTGGGTACTCACTGCCTGGACGGAAACTTGGTTAAATCCAGCGTTTAAACACTGGTCATTAACGTCAGCATTGGAGCAAGTGACGTGCCCCAGTTTAGTGATTCATGGCGAGAAAGATGAGTATGGTTCGCTTCGTCAGCCAGAACGTATCGTCCGCTATATGAACGGTCCTGCACATTGCGAAATTCTACCCAATATTCACCATGTCCCTCATCGTGAGAGTGAAGCCAGGGTAGTGGAGCTGGTCAGCGTTTTTATTGCACGTCATGAACGCTAGTCAATCATGCTGAATCGACACAAGGACCCCTATGCGTTTGCGTATTTTATCTGACTTACATCTAGAGTTTTTTGACGGTCATCGCGACCTGCCTGACGTCGATGCCGATGTGGTGATTCTAGCGGGTGATATCCATCGAGAGAGCGAAGGGCTTGCCTGGGCGCGTCACCGATTCCCGGACATACCGATTATATATGTACCCGGCAACCATGAATTCTACGGCACCTGCCTGCCACAGCTGCGTGAAGCATTGGCGGTAGAAGCTGAACGCTTCGATATCGAGTTGTTGGATAATCGCGCGATTACCCTCGGCGGTGTTCGCTTTTATGGCACCACCCTATGGACAGATTTTGCGCTCTACGCAGACGACCCGACCAAAGACCCTGCCCACACTGTGTCTAAAGCGCTGCGTTATATGCCTGATTTTAAGATAGTTCAATCATCGCCAGGCGTGACCTTGACGCCTCAAATGAGCCAGCAGTTGCATACCGAGGCACTCACTTGGCTCAAAGCCGAGCTGGCCCAGCCATTTGATGGTCCCAACGTAGTCATAAGCCACCACGCGCCCCTGCATGACTGTATTCCCGATCAATATTTGGGCGACGCACTTTCCCCAGCTTTTGCCTCACACCTGCCTCAGCTAATGGGCAAAATGGACATATGGGTGCATGGGCACGTCCATGAGCCTGTCGATTTAGTGCGTAATGGTACCCGTATCATCGCCAACCCTGGCGGTTATCCTGATGAGTTCACTCCTGAATTGTTTAAGCCTGATTGGGTGATTGATATTTAAAATATATATTATTTCAATGAGTTGCGTATTTATTATGGCAATTTCGTGTAGCTACTTAGAGATTCTAAGGAGTTCTACTTTGGTTTAATTTTCGCGACTTTCACTTGCGCCATATCGACGCGATACTTATCTTTCTAGTTGTATGATGTATTACATAAGATGTTGGCCAGATGATGGCGTCTGTTCATTCAATGGTCAGCGCATTTACAAAGAGGGCGCAATGTGACGTTTTCAAGAGAAGCAGTAACCAACGCCATCGGTGATGGTTTGCTATCGTTTCCCATCACGGACTTCGATAGTCAGGGCCGTTTTGATGAAGCGAGTTATCGCAAACGGCTTGAATGGTTTATTAGCCATGAAATTTCAGCCGTCTTCGTTGCAGGCGGCACAGGCGAGTTTTTCAGTCTTTCGCTTGATGAGTATCGTGACATTGTGCGGGTCGCTGTCGAGGTGATCGACGGGCGTTTGCCAGTCATTGCCAGTGCAGGCTTGAGCGTAGAGACCGGCAAAGCTTTTGCAAAAGCAGCGGAAGAGGCGGGGGCAGACGGCATCCTCTTAATGCCTCCCTACCTTACCGAGTGTCCACAAGACGGTTTGGTTGAGTATGCTCGCCAGATTTGTGATGCCACCGACATCAATGTGATTTATTACAACCGCGGTAACGGTATTTTGAACGCCTCTTCGGTGCAGCAACTCGCCGACCACTGTCCTAATTTGGTGGGGCTAAAAGATGGTAAAGGGGATATTCAGGCGTTAAACACAATCATTAAAACCGTGGGTGACCGCTTAGTGTATATCGGTGGTGTGCCCACGGCAGAAATTTTTGCCGAAGCCTATGTCTCGATCGGTGTGAATACCTATTCGTCAGCCGTTTTCAACTTCGTACCGGAAATGGCCGTCATGTTTTACAAGGAGTTGCGTAAGGGAAATAAAGACGTGGTGAAGCAGGTCACCAACGACTTCTTTATTCCTTTTGTGAATCTCAGGGATCGAAAAGCAGGCTATGCCGTTAGCCTTATCAAAGCAGGTGCTGAAATCGTAGGTAGGCCTGCCGGTAGTGTTCGCGCACCGCTGGCAATGCCGACCAGCGATGAATGTCAGACACTTGAAGCCCTAATCCATGTAGCAAAAAAACACTCATAAATATTCACCCTATCAACCAGCATTAATAAATTAACGCCAATAATAAGAGGATGTTAGACATGCTTACACATAACAACTGCATGAAAGCCAGCTTTATCAAAGGTCGCACCTTAAAGACGTTAGCCCCCATCGCCAGCGTGGCTGCATTAGTCGCCATAGCGCTACCTGCGCAAGCTGAAGACTGGCGTGGTTGGAATATTCACCCTGACGGTTACCCTAACACCACTGCTTTAGAAGAGTTTGCCGACGCCGTGGCGGAGCAAACGGAAGGGCGCGTTAACCCACGTGTTTACAACAATGCGGTACTGGGGGATCAGTCCGACGCTATCGAGCAAACCCGCAACGGGGCGCTGGATTTTGCCAATTTTAATATGGGCCCGATGGGGCCGATCGTTCCAGAAACCAATGTGTTCTCTTTACCCTTCCTGTTCAATGACGTTGAACATATGCACAAGGTAATGGACGGTGAAATTGGTGAGCGCTTCGCTGATGCGCTAGAAGATAAAGGCTTGGTGGTGCTTTCCTGGTTCGATTCAGGTGCCCGCAGTATTTATAACACCCAGCGCCCTATCAAAACGCCTGAAGATGTCGAAGGTTTAAAGATCCGAGTAATGAATAACGATCTTTACGTCGACATGATTGCCGCCATGGGCGGTAATGCTACGCCGATGTCTTACGGCGAGGTGTACCAAAGCTTAACCACCGGCGTACTTGATGGGGCTGAAAATAATTATCCCTCTTTTGAATCAAGCAATCACTATGAAGCAACGGGTTACTACTCGTTAACTGAGCACTTGATCATCCCCGAGTGTTTGTGCGTGGCTAAATCCAGCTGGGAGGAACTCTCGGAAGAAGACCAAAAAATTGTTCGTGAAGTAGCCGAAGAGGCCTCCACACGTCAACGTGAGCTATGGGTGGAAAGCTCCGAAGAGAGTCGTCAGATTGTTCTCGATTATGGTGTTGAGATTAACGAAGTAGACGATAAAGCCGCCTTCCAGACACTTATGGAGCCTATGTATGAGGAATTTATCGCCAATAACCCTGGCACGGGTGAGCTAATCGAGGAAATTCGCGCCACCGAGTAATACTGACACCCATAAGCTTCCGGCAGTTAGCTAGAGGTTATGTAGTCGCTGTCGGAAGTTAAAAAGGAAATGTGCCGTGAGTATCGAACTTGAATCGTCCGTCGATAAAGAAGACGCAGAACATAGCGGCTCACTGAATCGAATTTTAGATAGTGTTGCCAGTTTATGCATCCTGGTGGCGGGTATTTTGTTAGTTGCCTTGATTGCTATCTTTGGATGGTTAGTCTTTGGCAGGTATGTCCTTAACAATACCCCTACGTGGGTTGAACAGGCCTCGCTAGTGTTGGTGGTGTATATCACCTGTTTAGGCGCAGCGGCAGGTGTCAGACATCATAGCCATCTTAATATCGATTTTATACGCGAGAGTTTTAGCGGTTCTTTACGTAGCTTAATGCATCACCTTGCTGACCTTTTTATTCTTTCCTTTGGCGGATTTATGGCCTTTCAGGGGTGGACGCTCGTTATGTCAAACCTGAACCGAGCTATCCCGATGATAGGATTATCAGAAAGTTGGCGTGCAGCTCCCCTGGTAATATGTGGTGTGTTAATCATGCTTTTTGCAGCCTCTGATATAACACAGCGCTTAATGACTCGAAAAGTTAAGAGGGTATAAACGATGGGTCTTATTATTCTTTTCGGGATCTTTTTTTTAGGGCTTATAGTTGGCGCACCGGTTGCGTTTGCTGTTGGCTTAGCCGCCGTTGTTACCTTCCTCTATGAAGGCTTGCCATTATTCGTGGCTTTTCAGCGCATTCTCTCCGGTATTTCCGTCTTTTCGTTACTCGCGATTCCCTTCTTTATCTTTGCCGGTGAGTTAATGATGCACGGCGGTATCTCCACTCGCCTTGTGCGCTTAGCATCGGCGATGGTGGGCAAGGTGCGTGGCGGTCTGGGAATGGTTAATATCAGCTCTTCCATGCTGTTCGGGGGAATCTCTGGCTCGGCAGTCGCGGACACCTCTGCTTTGGGTTCTATCCTGATCCCAGTAATGAAAGAGAAAGGCTATGATGCCGACTATGCTGTTAACGTTACGGTGACATCATCAATTGCGGGTGTCGTGATTCCGCCTAGCCATAACATGATTCTTTATGCGGTAGCGGCCGGCGGCGGCATTTCCGTTACCCAGCTCTTTATCGCTGGCATTGTTCCTGGGATTTTGATGTGCCTTAGCCTAGCGGTTGCTGCCTACATTGTTGCGGTGAAGCGCGGCTATAAAGGTGAAGCATTCCCTGGTTGGTATGCGTTAATGATTAGTTTTGTCGCCTCGCTACCTGGCCTGATGACGGCTGTCATCATCGTTGGTGGGGTGCTGTCAGGCATTCTAACAGTGACGGAATCAGGCGCCTTCGGAGCTATCTATGCCATTGTGGTGACTGGCTTGGTTTACCGCGAGTTGACCTGGGCATCGTTTAAGGCGGCTGTGGTTCAGGCAGTAAAAACCACCTCGCTTGTAATGATTTTAGTCGGGTGCGCATCGGCCTTTTCCTATCTGCTAGCGCTATACAACGTCCCGGAAATGCTGACAACAGGGTTAATGGCCATTTCCGACAGGCCGTTAGTTATTTTCCTAATGCTCAATATTATCTTATTGATTTTGGGAATGATTATGGATATGGCTGCATTAATCCTTATCTGTACTCCCATTTTTCTCCCCGTTGCCATGCAGTTTGGGATGGATCCTATTCAATTCGGCATTATTTTAATGATGAATTTAGGGCTTGGTTTGTGTACGCCACCGGTAGGAGCATGTCTGTTTGTTGGTTGTGTGATTGGGAAAATTAAAATAGAAGAAGCGGTGCGCACTATTTGGCCTTTCTTCTTAGCGCTGTTTGTCGCCTTAATGATGGTGACTTACATACCCGCTATCTCTTTGACATTACCTAGCTTTTTCCAATAAGCCGTTTCTAAAAAAGCTGCTTTAAATTAATGGCCAGGGGAATAGATCGATTATGAAAGTAGTCGCCGTAAATACCCATATACTCGATTACCAACTTGAAACGGCGTTTGAGAGTGCCTCAATGCACTTTTCGCGTCGCCAGCACTGCTTAGTTGAAGTCACCTGTGATGATGGGACTGTCGGCTGGGGGGAGTGTTTAGGGCCCGCTAAACCTAATGCCGCGATTGTCGATGTTTATGCCCAGTCGTTAATAGGTGAAGACCCGCTTCAGACCGAAAAAGTGTGGCTAACTCTCTACAATCGCTTACGCGACCAGGGCCAACGTGGCTTAACCGTGACGGCCCTAAGCGGTATTGATATTGCGCTGTGGGATATAAAAGGCAAGCACTTTGGTGTACCGATATCAACGCTGCTGGGGGGACGCTTTCGCAACACAGTACGTGCCTACGCAACGGGTTCTTTCCGCCGTGAGGGGGTGGATCGGGTCACGGATATTGCCGCTGAAGTAGCTGGTTATCGCCGTGAAGGTTTTCACGCCGTCAAAATAAAAATTGGCTTCGATGTCGAGGAAGACCTGGCGGTAATTGCCGCCGTGCGTGAGGCCATCGGCCCGGATATGCGGCTGATGATCGATGCCAACCATGGTTACGATTACCTGGAAGCGATTGAGCTGGGCAAGCGCGCCGTGCAGTACGGTATCGACTGGTTTGAAGAGCCCGTTTTGCCAGAACAAATTTCTACCTACGAAGCCGTTCGGGCCGGTCAGCCGATCCCCGTAGCGAGCGGTGAAAATTGGCATGGCCGCTATGCTATGCACGAGCCGTTGACCCGCCGCGCCGTGGATATCGTGCAACCGGATATTTGTGGAGTCGGCGGGTTTAGCGAGATGCGCCGAGTGGCTGATATGGCCGCTCTCCATGGCGTGCGCTTGGTTCCGCATGTATGGGGAACGGCGGTCTGTTTGGCGGCAAGCTTGCAGTTCATGGCAGCTTTGCCACCTAATCCGCCACGTCGCAACCCCATCGAGCCCATTATGGAATTCGACCGCACTGAAAACCCCTTCCGCCAAGCCGTTGTACTGACTCCTTTAGAGCATCATCAGGGTGTGATGGCGATCCCTGATGGCCCCGGGCTGGGGATTGAAATTAACCGTGATGCGCTATCAACCTTCGCACTTAGGGAGAAGTAACGTTGTCTATCCCCGCCAATACACGTCCGTTAACAGGGCGGCCCCCGGCACTAAAGGCGCCTGCAGGGGCAACCGATTGCCATATGCACCTGTATCTTCCGGGCTATGAAGCCCAGCCGGGTGGTCCAGGCATTGCTGAGTTAGCGACAGTTGCCGACTACCGGCAGGTTCAGCAGCGGCTTTCGCTGGAGCGCGTTGTGGTCACACAATCCAATGCTTACCAGTTTGACAACCGATCGATCTTACAGGGCGTGGCGGAAATCGGACAGGAGCGAGCTAGGGCGATTGTGGCGGTAGCGCCGGATGTTACGGAATCACAGCTCGATGCGCTGCATGCACAAGGCGCTCGTGGCGCCAGAATTATGCAGTTACCCGGTGGGGCCGTCGGAATGAGTGGGTTAGCCGCCGTGGAAGCAAGGATCAAAGCGTTTGGGTGGCACTTGATGGTGCAATTCAATGGTCGTGAGATTAACGACTATGCGGAGATCCTTAGGGCTATTGAAACTGATTACATCATCGATCACATCGGCAAATTTATGCCGCCGGTAGACGTTGATGATCCACGTGTGGATCAAATACTAAGCTTGCTGGATCGCGGGAATGCATGGGTAAAAATTTGCGGTGGTTATGAAACGAGTTTAAGCGGTGGGCCTGAGTATGATGATGTAAGCCCCATCGCTAAGCGGATTATACAACATGCACCTGAACGGGTTATCTGGGGCTCAAATTGGCCGCATGTAGCGGTTCCTCGTGACCAGTATCCCAATGATGCAGAACAGCTTGATGTCTTGCTCGAGTGGGCTGACGAGCATGCCCGTCAAAAGATTTTGGTAGATAACCCCGCCGTGCTCTATGGCTTTTAAGGCGTTGCATTTTTAATTTGGCTTTTAAAAATAGTTAGGAGTTCCCATGTTAAATAGAATTTTAGTGACCGGTGCGGCCGGTGGCCTGGGCAAAAGTTTGCGGCCTCATCTATCTAAGCTTGCAAAGCATGTTCGTTTGTCCGACTTGGCGCCATTAGGCGAGGCTGGAGAAGGGGAAGAGCTAATCCAGGCGGAACTCAATGATAGGCAGGCCGTGATGGACCTGGTGCGCGATTGCGATGGTATCGTTCATCTAGGTGGTATGTCGGTAGAGAGCCCATGGGAAGCTATTTTGCAGGCCAATATTATGGGGACATACCACCTCTATGAGGCAGCAAGAAAGCAGGGTAAGCCAAGAATCGTTTTTGCTAGTTCCAATCACACCATTGGTTTTTATGAGCGCCATCAGCGCATCGACACTCAGGTAGCACAAAAGCCGGATTCTCTTTATGGAGTTTCAAAGTGTTTTGGTGAGAATCTCGCTAGCCTCTATCACGATAAATTTGGCGTAGAAACGCTGAGCGTTCGCATTGGTTCTTGCTTTGACAAGCCGGCTGATACCCGCATGATGGCTACTTGGCTGAGCTTGGCAGATTTTGTCAGCCTCTTAGAGCGTGCTTTTGTGACGCCCCGCTTAGGGTATGCCGTTATTTATGGCGTATCCAACAATGCTGAAAAGTGGTGGGATAACGCCCATGCCAGCTTCTTGGGTTGGGCACCTAAAGATAGTTCCGAGCCATGGCGCGAAGAGACCGAACAGCTTGATCGTGATATTGATGGGTCTGATTTAGCAGTGCGTTATCAGGGTGGGAAATTCACTAAATCAGGGCACCCTGACGACGTTTAATAGTATCTATAAGTTCTCGGTTGTACGATATAGTACAACCGAGAAATCATTGAAGGACAGCTTTCATGGCCAAACCTAGCGCAACGGCATCTGCCCTAAAACCGCTTCAAGTCAGCAAAGTGGCACAGCAGGGCAGCTTATCTGTGCATGTGGCTGACCAACTGGAAGCGTTGATCACTCAGGGCAAGGTCGCGGTGGGGGAAAAACTACCTACCGAGAACAGCCTGTGTGACTCTTTTGGCGTTAGCCGCACGGTAATACGCGAGGCGATTACTCATCTTAAATCGCTGGGTCTGGTGGAGACCCGGCGGGGAGTGGGCACATCGGTGCTGCGCTCATCGACCGTCGAGGCGCGGCCTGCTGAGCGTATTAACCCGACCACCGTCGAAGATATCTTACATTTGCTAGAGCTACGTTTAACGTTAGAGCCCGCCGCCGCTGAACTGGCAGCATTACGTTACGATGATGAAGATCGTCAGCGGCTCGAAGCGCAGCACGCTGCCTTTAGTAAAACTTACGCTGCCAAATCACAAGCGCGCGAAGAGGATTATCTTTTCCATTTTGCGATTGCCACAGCGACCAAAAATCCTTTTTTCCAATCTTTTTATAAACAGTGGAGCCAAAGCGTCATTCCGCGCGCCAAGCTGTTGAGTATTGATATTAATCCGATCTCCTCAGAACGCTATTTAGAGCGCGTGCAGGAAGAGCACACTTACATTCTTGAAGCGATTCTTTCCCGCGATGCTCAAGCTGCCCGCGAAACCATGTTTCAGCACCTCAACCGGGCGCGCAATACCTATGCCCAGTATCGCGAACAGTGATAGCACTGAACCCTATAAGGAACGATCTATGACGATTCGAGGCGAAATGCTCATCGGTCAACAAGCAGTGACCGGCACTCAGGCCAACATTCAAGCAGTTAACCCCGACACAGGTGAAAAGCTGGAGCCGGTTTATGTCGGTGGTAGTCGGGCTCACGTCGAGCAAGCCTGCGAGCTAGCAGAAGCCGCGTATGCGACTTATCGCGAGACCACGCTTGAAGAGCGGGCGACCTTTCTAGAAACCATCGCCAGTGAAATTGAAGCGATAGGCAGCGAGCTGGTTGAGCGCGCTATGGCGGAAACTGGTCTGCCCCAAGCGCGTATTGAGGGTGAGCGCGGCAGAACCTGCGGGCAACTGCGTCTGTTCGCTTCCGTCGTACGTGCCGGTGAGTGGTTGGATGTTCGTATAGACCCTGCGATGCCAGAGCGTCAGCCGCTACCTCGTGCCGATCTGCGTCAGCGCCACATCGCATTGGGCCCCGTGGCTGTATTCGGTGCCAGCAACTTTCCACTTGCGTTCTCAGTCGCGGGTGGTGATACCGCCTCGGCCCTAGCGGCTGGCTGTCCGGTGGTAGTGAAAGGTCACTCAGCGCACCCAGGCACTTCTGAGCTGGTAGGGCAGGCAGTCCAAAAAGCGGTAAAAGCGTGCAATTTACCGGAAGGCGTTTTCTCGCTGCTGTTTGGGGCTGGTAACGAAATTGGCCAGGCGCTAGTCGATGACCCACGCATTCAAGCGGTGGGTTTCACCGGTTCGCGCAGTGGTGGCATGGCGCTGATGAAAACTGCCCAGGCACGCCCACAGCCGATTCCGGTCTACGCCGAGATGAGCAGCATCAATCCTGTGTTCTTACTACCGGCGGCCCTTAAAGCACGTGGTAAAGAGTTAGGTGAAGCCTTTATCGGCTCGCTTAATATGGGCGCGGGCCAGTTCTGCACTAACCCTGGGTTGGTGGTTGCACTAAAAGGAACTGAGCTGGACGCCTTTATTGAATCGGCACGTGGCGCAGTAGAGGCTAGCGGCGCGCAAACCATGCTAACGCCGGGTATTCATCGCGCCTATCAAGAAGGCGTTTCAAGCTTGAGCGGCGCAGCTAACGTGCGTGAAATCGCCCGTGGTCAAACGGGCAGCGACTATCAGTGCCAGACCGGTTTGTTTGCTGCTTCAGCGAGCGATTTCCTTGCCTCAGAAACGCTGCAAGCCGAAGTGTTCGGCGCCAGCTCGCTGGTCATCGAATGCGCCGATGCGGCGGAGGTAAAGCGTGTTGCTGAACAGCTAGAAGGCCAACTCACCATCACATTGCATATGGACGATGCTGACTTGGAGGCCGCTCAAGCGCTGCTGCCAACATTTGAGCGCAAGGCCGGGCGTATTCTCGCCAATGGTTGGCCTACCGGTGTCGAAGTGTGCCATGCCATGGTACATGGCGGCCCCTTCCCGGCGACGTCCGATTCCCGCACTACTTCGGTTGGTTCGGCGGCTATCCACCGCTTCTTACGGCCAGTGTGTTACCAATCATTGCCAGAAGGCTTGCTTCCTGAGGCGCTTAAAGAGAGCAACCCGCTCAGCGTGTCGCGGTTAGTCGATGGCAAGCGCGAAGTTTAAAAAAGCTGTGGCTAATGCGGTCCGAAAGCAGGCATTCATTGCCTGCTTTTTAGTATAGCTTTGAAAGAAATTTTCAAATAAATACGTAACAATAAGAGTGCGTTAGGTAATACTATGAGTAATGATATAACTATTTCGCTACAAGAAGCCGAAGCGCTGAGTCATAAGGTACTCACCCATCATGGCTTTAGTCAGGCCCATGCTGCCGCGATTACGCGCAGCGTCATGGCGGCCCAGTGCGATGAATGTCATTCCCACGGTTTATACCGGCTGATTGGGTGTGTCCAAACCGCGTTGAACGGCGGTGTTGATACCCAGGTCGAGCCGACCATTACTGACCGGGCAGCCAGTGTGGTTAAAGTCAATGCGAATAAGGGCTGCTCGCTGCTGTCGTTTGAAATGGGTAAGCCCTATTTGATCGAGAAAGCTAAACGCAGCGGAATGGCGGCGCTTGCTATTAATAATAGCTTCCACTTCTCAGCGCTGTGGCCCGAAGTGGAAGCGCTTTCAGCAGAGGGGCTGGTGGCGTTAGCGATGACGCCAAGCCACGCCTTTGTCGCTCCGGCGGGCGGCACTTCACCCCTTTTAGGTACCAATCCCATCGCCTTCTCCTGGCCGCGCCCTGGTAGTACCCCCTATACGTTTGATTTTGCCACTAGCGTGGTCGCCCGAGGCGAGATAGAGCTTCACCGGCGAGCCGGTCAATCCATTCCCGAAGGGTGGGCAATTGATAGCGAGGGAAACTCGACGACTGACCCCGTGGCAGCGCTTGCTGGCGCAATGCTGCCCTTTGGCAACTATAAAGGCTCTGCGCTCTCGACCATGGTGGAGCTGTTGGCAGGCCCACTGATTGGCGACCTGCTGGGACATGAAACCCAGCCAGCCAATGCGGAAAAAACCGGCAAGCCTTTTCACGGCGAGCTGATTATCGCGATGTCGCCTGAGGTTTTTCTGGGTCAGGACACCGAGAAACACCTCCAGCATGCTGAACGCCTTTTCGAAGGTATTCTTGGCCAAGGGGCGCGCTTGCCTTCCCAGCGCCGCTTTGCAGCAAGAGCGCGCAGCCGGAGTAGTGGCATTACTTTTCCTAATGCGCTTTATGAAGAGCTCAAGGCATTAGCAAGTCACTAATAGCGTCATTATGGATAGAGGCTGGGTAAGCTGCGCACATTATTTTATGCATGTTTTTTGGGACTGGTACAAAAACTGGCTAGAATCGGGGTGTGGCGTCGGGTTTTCGGCGGTCACTTCAACACATTGGGGTAGGGGACTTGCTGGGTTTTCTAGGCACCCGAGTGTGAACAAAAGCTAACTGGAGAGCATTCCCATGGAGACCCTCGAATTAATCATTGCCCCGCTGCGAGATGGTCTCTATACCATCATGATGCCTGTCAGTAACTTTATCTGGAGCTATATTCTTGTCTATCTGCTGCTAGGCGCTGGCCTACTGTTTACCATCATGACCAAGGGTATGCAGTTTCGCCTGTTCAGGCACATGGCACACGTAACCTTTACCGCCCGTGGGGCTGGGGATGGCATTAGTGGCTTTCAGGCGTTTGCCACGTCTATGGCGGCCCGCGTCGGTACCGGCAATCTGGCCGGGGTGGCGCTGGCGCTGTGGATTGGTGGGCCCGGCGCCATATTTTGGATGTGGGTCACGGCGCTGCTCGGTTTTGCTACTGCGTTTATCGAATCGACGCTGGCGCAGGTGTACAAGCACCGCAATGAAGACGGTGTCTTTCGCGGCGGCCCGGCGTTTTATATCGAGCGCTGCCTGGGCTGGCGCTGGTTGGGGTCGTTGTTCGCGATATTTTTGATCATTGCCTATGGGCTGGCATTTAATGCGGCGCAATCCAATACCATCGCTCAGGGGATGAACGGTGCTTTTGGCATTCCCAATTGGTTAACGGGGGTGGTGATTGCCATCTTGGCCGGTTTCGTGATCTACGGCGGGCTTAAATCGGTAGCACGGACCGCCGAGAAGATCGTGCCGGTGATGGCCGTTGCCTACCTGCTGGTCGCGCTTTGGATTTTATTTGCCAATCTCTCCGCCGTGCCCGATATGCTTTCACTGATCGTGATGAGCGCCTTTGGCCTTGGCCCGGCAGTGGGTGGCGCGGCTGGCTATGCGATCAAAGCGGCGATGGAAAACGGCATCAAGCGAGGCCTTTTCTCCAACGAGGCGGGCATGGGCTCCACGCCCAACGCGGCGGCCCAAGCAACGGTCAAGCATCCGGCGGCGCAGGGGCTGGTGCAGTCCTTCGGGGTGTTCGTCGACACCATCGTGATTTGCAGCTGTACCGCGGTTGTCATCCTGCTCTCTGGGGTTTATGAGCGGCTGATGTCGGAGTCCCCAGGCGACAGCATCGAGGGGATCCAGCTCACTCAGGATGCCATGGTAGATCATCTGGGCGGGTTTGGTGAGATCTTTATCGCGCTGGCGATTCTGTTTTTTGCCTTTACCTCTATTTTGGCTAACTTCTCTTTCTCGTCGGTCAACATTGAGTTCCTTTTCCGCCGTCATGCTAAAAAAGCAGTGGGCGTGTTCAAGGTGATCATTTTGGCCATGGTGCTGCTCGGTTCGGTGGCAGAGCTAAGCGTGGTCTGGGATTTTGCCGACCTGGCGATGGGGCTGATGGCCACCACAAACCTGTTTGCTATTCTGTTCATGGCGCCCATCGCGGTCTCCGTGCTGAGGGATTACGAGCGCCAGCGGCGTGAAGGTATTGAAGAGCCGCTCTTCGACCCTGCCATATTGAAACGGCCTGAACTAGTGGATGCCGATGTGTGGCCAGTGAAAGAAGCCACGGAAGAAAAACGATAACCAGGGGTTACCAGCGGCCTTTCAGCGACAGCTGAAGGGCCGCATCACTAAGGCTTACTAGCCGCTTCGATAAACCCTTTGGCTCTTGGGTCCTGCAGGTAGGCAACGTTAAGGCGAAGCCAGGGGGTGGCTTGATGGTCGGCAAAGAACAGATGCCCCGGTGACAGCGTCACCTCCCACTGGTCGGCTAGCGCGGTAAGTGCCTCTGGCGTCATCCTGGCCGGAGGCTTGGCCCACACAAACATCCCTCCCGCCGGTTCGGTATAAATCTCCCACTGCGTCTTTTTAAGCAGGGCGAGCGCCAGTGCCATTTCACTAGAAAGCTTGGTGCGCAGCCGCTCTGTCAGCTTTCTATAACTCCCGTTGAGCAACATGGTGGTGACGACTTGCTCTGCAAAGCGCGATGCGGAAATGCTGGTCAGCATCTTGATATCGACCAAGCGTTGCACCAGTGAGGACGGGGCGGCGATAAAGCCGACCCGCAGCGAAGAAGAGAGACTTTTTGAAAAACTGCCAAGGTAGAGCACCCGGTTCAAGCCGTCTAACGCGGCAAGGCGTGTCGTCGGCGTGTGCTGAAAATCCGCATAGATATCGTCTTCAACAACCTGAAAATCGTGCTGGTCAGCGAGCTGTAACACTCGGTGCGCCACCGCCGGTGCGAGAGTACTACCGGTTGGGTTATGAAATACGCTGTTAATATAGAAAAGTTTGGGCTGATACTGCGCTAATAGCGCTTCCAAACGCTCAATATCAGGCCCATCGGCCAAGCGCGGCACGCCAATCACGCGAATGCGCTGCAAGTGCAGTAGGCCGAACAGGTTGTAATAACCCGGTGATTCCACGAACACCACATCGCCGGGCTCAAGCAGCATTCTTACCAATAAATCCAGCGAATGACTGCCGCCGCCGGTCATCACGATTTGCTGGGCGTCGGCATGCATCGCTAATGGTCGCAGGCGCTCTTGGATCAAGCGGCGTAAGTCTTCAGGCCCCTGCGGCGTGCTGTATTCGAAAATTCCCGAGCGGCTTTTACGTGCCACCTGACGGATGGCATGGGTCAGGTCATCGCCCTCTCGCCAGTGGCTGGGAAGCCAGCCGCAGCCAAGCTTCAACGTGTGCTCGTTGGCACTAAAGAGCCCCCACAGGCCATTGGTAACCTCTTCCAGCGCGCTAGCAACGGACGGTTGCGCGGTCAATGAGGCACTACTTTCGGCAACGTAAAAACCTGAACCGGGCCGTGAACGCACCAATCCCGCCGCAATCAGGCGCTCATAAGCGTCTATAACCGCATTACGGCTAATTTGGTGGGTGGCTGCCAAGCTGCGAATGGAGGGTAAACGATGGCCGCCACCCGCGCCGTGGGCAGCAATCCAAGCGCTGATGCCCGCTTCAACCTGCTGCGCGATGGGAGTCGGCGAGTCGCGGTTAACCTCAAGTTTCATAGCGGGCCCTGTGGTTCAAAACGGTGCGGTTCACAACGGCATGGCTCACAACTGTTCGCTAAAAGGGCGAAACAGTGTCTGCATAATGGTGGTTAAGTGTACCTTACCGTTGCGCGGCAAGCGTGCGAGCTTAGCGGTTCACTGACTGATTTATTTAGGACCTTCTATGAGCCGCTCTGACAATCGCGCTAACCATCGCCGGCCTGCCGCCTGCCTGGCTTTTGCTCTGTGCATGATCACTACCGCGGTCAATTTACAGGCCCCGCTTTACGATGCACTCGCGGCGCGCGATGGGGTGGGAGTGGGGGCAACGACTATCGCCTTTGCCTGTTATGTGGCGGGCGTTTTGCCGGTGCTGCTCGGTTTAAACGGCTTGGCAGATCGGGTGGGGCGCAAGCCATTGATCATTACCGCGCTGCTGTTAAGTCTGATGGCGACAGCGTTGACGTTGCTGGCGCCAACGTTATTGGCAGTGGGGGTGGCTCGATTTCTATTAGGCGTCAGTATGGGGTTAACGTCGGCAGTGGCGCCGGCGTACATGCAACTATTAGTGGGCAAAGCGGATAATCGCATCGCTACGAACAGAGTGACGGCCAGCACTTCTCTCGGGTTTGGCCTGGGGGCCGCGGTGACTAGCCTGTTTCTCTTTCATTCGCCCAGCGTGACGCCGCCTAGCCTGTGGCTTTACTTGGTTGCTGCCACGCTGGCGCTCATCGTGGTCGCTCCCTTAGCGGATAGCCCGCCGGAAACCACCAAACGCTCGTTGCTGCGTCTGTCCAGCTACCCGCCAGGCGCATTCGCCTTTGGCTTGGCTATTTTGCTGGCGTGGGCGACCGTTGGGCTGGTCATCGCGATACTCCCCTCGGCGTTGCAGCGCCACGGCTTATCGTCCTGGAGCGGGTTTGCCACCTTCGGTATTTGCAGCGGCGGGGTGCTGTTTCAGCCTTGGGCCAGAAAGTACACACCGCGAAACGCTACGTTGCTGGGATTACTGATCCTGCCGATCGCTTATGCACTCATCGCCTGGGGCGCCGTGCAAGGCTCTCTGGCAGCGGTGCTGCTGGGCACGGTGGCTGCCAGCAGCGCCTGCTATGGATTTATCTACCTAGGGGGGCTGAGCGGCGTATTGGCAACGGCCGGTGCGGCTGCGTCCCAGGCCAGTGCGGGCTATTTTTTACTGGCCTATATTGGCTTCAGCCTGCCGGTGATTACCACCGGCATACTCATCGATACGGTGGGCCATACCCTGGCACTAACGCTGTTTGGATGTGCGCTCTTGTGTGGTGTGATCACGACGATGATTTTGCTGCGCAGGGCGTCTGTGATTGACGGGCACGCACGCTAGCCTTTTTCTACCAATAACCCACAAGAGGGGGCCGCCCAGCGCGTGTCGGCGGTAAATACCACGTCGCAGACCACCGGCGAGTAGTCGCGGCGCACTTCGTCATCGATACGTTGGCGCAACAAGTCTTGGTTCGCCAAGGTCGTTTCAGGATGTGATTTAGGCAGTACCACGTGGACGATTACGTAGAGCAGGCGACCAGGGCGCACCATGCGTACGCGCACCTCTTGCGTGTCGATATCCGCCAGGCCGCGCGCCACCGCTTGGCGCACCGGCTCGGCGACTGCTTCGTCAGGCGTTTTGTTGAGTAGCTCGCTCAACGCTTGAGACGCCATGCGCACAGGCACGCCCAAACACAGCACTACCACCGCGATTACCAGCACGGAATCCACATAGGGAAGAATGGTCCGCCAGCCCAAGTGCTCAAACAGCATCACCAGACAAAAGGCCGCTAACACCGCGGCAGAAATAACGCTGTTGACCAGCCAATTCAACTTATCTGCCGCCACCAAAGGGCTACTCACATGACGCTGGCTGCGGTGCATGACCCAGGCAGTCAGTGAACAAGCCACGGTGGCAAATAGTGCGTAAAGCACCGCTAAGCCCGCCGCGATCTCACGGCCGCCGGTCAGCAGGGCAGCAATGGCATCGACGAGCGCAAAGATAGAAACGCCTAGGATCAGGAGCCCTTTGCAGAGGTTCACCAGCGACTCAAAGTAGCTGTAACCAAAAGGGTACGACGCGCTGTCCGGTCGGCTGGCTAGCTTGCTGACTTTAATGGTCACCAGGGCAACGCTGAAATAGATCAGATTGAACAACCCATCCAGCAGAATGGCTTGGGAGTTGGAGGCCAGCGTGGCCACGATACCGGCACAGCCGATAAGCAATGCCATCAAGGCGGAAAATGCCAACGTACTCGACTCTTTCTTCACGAACGCTTCTGCTCCCATGTTTGCTGAATAAGAGGCTGGCAAGCATAGCAATATCGTTGATCGTCATGTCAGTGTTTTTGTTTATCGCTAACCCATAAGCGGTCAAGGAGCAGCCTGTTTGGCAATGCATGAAACGTTGTACTAGCTTTGTATGACATCTTTTCAATGTATGCCATAGCGACCAGGAGGGTGATGTACATGCCGTTTTTAAATGCGGGAGCAGAGAAAGGAACACCTGTCGAGCTTTACTACGAGGTGCGCGGGGCGGGTAAGCCCGTGGTGCTGATTCATGGCTGGCCGTTAAGTGGCCGCTCGTGGGAGCAGCAGGTGCCCGCGCTGGTGGAAGCAGGCTACAAAGTCATTACATATGATCGCCGTGGGTTTGGTTGGTCGACCCAGGCAGACGGTGGGTACGATTACGATACGCTGGCATCAGATTTGAAGAAACTAATCGATGCCCTGGACTTGAACGAGGCTACTTTGGTGGGGTTCTCCATGGGTGGCGGTGAAGTGGCCCGTTACCTCTCAAGCTATGGCACCGGCCGAGTGAGTAAAGCGGTGTTTGCCGCTGCGGTGCCACCCTACTTGTATAAAGCGGATGATAATCCCGAAGGCGGTCTGGATGACGCCACCATTAACCAGTTCCTGGAAGGCGTGAAAGGTGATCGTCTTGCGTTTCTGGAAGATTTTACCAAGAACTTTTTCGCTGCCGGTGAGCGCAGCGATTTAATCAGTGAACCCAACCGTCAGTACCACCGCGATATAGCGGCGTTTGCCTCTCCGCAAGCGACCTATGAGTGTATCAAGGCGTTTAGCTATACCGACTTCCGCGAAGACCTGCCCAAGATCGATATTCCCACCCTGGTACTGCACGGCGACTCAGATGGCATCGTGCCGTTTGAAGTCAGTGGCAAGCGATCCCAAGAGCTGCTGCCTAATGCCAAAACGGAGGTGATTAAAGGCGGCCCTCACGGCCTGAATGCTACACACGCTGAGGAGTTTAACCGGGCGCTGATCACCTTTCTGGATAGCTAAGTCACCACTGAATAGACGTGCGAAAAAGAAGAATGAAATAGAAGAGTGAAATAGAAGGTGACATTGTAAGCGCCGCCTGTTCAGGCGGCGCTTTTGATGAGTGATTACCCCTCAATCCAAACCTCTTCCCCGTTAAACTCGATATTCCAGGTACGCAGCTTGACGCTGTCGTCTTCCAGGCACTGGCCGTCTTCAAGGCGGAAGTGCTGCTTGTAGACAGGCGAGGCAACGACGGCGGCGCCTTTAAGATCGCCCACAATGCCGCGGGCGATGACGTTGGCCTTGGAAAAGGGGTCGAAGTGGTCGACGGCGTAAAGCGGGTCGCCTTTGCCTGTTAAACGCTCGCTGGGGAGATAAAATATCGCCACTTGTGCAGGGCCTTCGGCGGTTTCAATCCAGGCGGCGACGCCCGAAAACTCGACAAGATCGGCCTTAGTGCAGACCTTTTGCCACGTCTTGGTGGTGTGTTCCGCCATGGTATCCATCTCTTTTTTGAGTGCCGTTGCGGTCATGGGTTGCCTCGTTTTTATTCAGTGTCAGTGAAATGTTCAGCGTCGCTTAAGCGGGCCGTGGCTGGCCGCGTTCAGACGTCATGATGATCGACGGGTCCGGGCGTTCATCGTTAACGAAGCTGCGGAAGCGCTTGAGTTTTTCCGGATCGCTGATGGAGTCTGACCATTCGCACTGATAGGTGTCCACCACGGTTTGCATCTGGCGTTCCAACTCGGCATTAATGCCCAGGCTGTCTTCCAGAATTACTTCTTTGAGGTAGTCCAAGCCACCGTCGAGATTTTCACGCCATACCGAGGTGCGCTGTAAACGGTCGGCGGTGCGCACATAGAACATCAGGAAGCGGTCAATGGTGCGGTAGAGCTGCTCATCATCAAGATCCGTGGCGAACAGTTCGGCGTGGCGCGGGCGCATGCCACCGTTACCGCAAACGTAGAGGTTCCAGCCGTTTTCGGTGGCGATAATGCCAATGTCTTTGCTCTGCGCTTCGGCGCATTCGCGCGTGCAGCCGGAAACGCCAAACTTGATCTTATGCGGGGCGCGCAGGCCTTTGTAACGGTTCTCTAATTGAATCGCCATGCCAACGCTGTCCTGCACGCCGTAGCGGCACCAGGTACTGCCCACACAGGATTTCACCGTACGCAGCGATTTGCCGTAGGCGTGTCCGGTCTCGAAGCCTGCTGCAATCAGCTCGCTCCAAATATCCGGCAGGTCTTCCAGGCGGGCGCCAAACAGGTCGATCCGTTGGCCGCCGGTCACCTTGGAATAGAGGCTGTATTTTTTAGCTACTTCACCCAGGGCAATGAGTTTGTCGGGCGTGATTTCACCCCCTGCCACGCGCGGCACCACCGAGTAAGTGCCGTTTTTCTGCATGTTGGCCATAAAGGTGTCGTTGGTATCCTGTAAGGGGATATGCGCCGCATCGGTGATCGGTTCGTTAAAGCAGGAGGCCAGAATAGAGCCCACGGCGGGCTTGCAGATATCGCAGCCCAAACGGTGGGTGTCGGGGTTGCCGTGTTTTTCAATCAGATCAGTGAAGGTTTTGATGCCTTCGACCCGCACGATGTCGTAAAGCCCTTGGCGGGTATGGGCGAAGTGTTCGCAAATCGATTTATCGACCTCGACGCCGCGGGCTTCTAGCTCGTGATCTACCACGCTTTTAAGCAGAGCGGTGCAGCCACCGCAGCCGGTGCTGGCCTTGGTCACGCTTTTGACACCGGCGAGATCGACCGCGCCGTCATCGATAGTGGCGCAGATATCGCCCTTGGTGACGTTGTGACAAGAGCAGATGGTAGCGGTTTCAGGCAGCGCACCCGGGCCAAGCGTGGGCGCGGCGCCGCTGCTTTGGGGCAGAATTAGCGAGGCGGGTTCTTCCGGCAGCTCAATACCGTTGGCGTAGTACTGCAGCAGCGTATCGTAAACGGCGTTGTTGCCCACCAGCATGGCGCCGAGCAGTTTTTTACCGTCACTGGAAACCACCAGCTTTCGGTACTCCTGCTTGATCGGGTCCAGGTAGCGAAACATCCGCGCGCCGGGGTTCTGGTTGCCATGGGCGTCACCGATCGAGCCGACATCCACGCCCAATAGCTTGAGCTTGGTACTCATATCCGCGCCGCCAAAATGGATATCGCCGCCAGTGAGGGTGGAAAGAGCCGCCTTGGCCATTTGGTAGCCTGGGGCCACAAGCCCGAAAATGCTCTGGTTCCATAGCGCGACTTCACCAATCGCGAGGATCGCCGGGTCGCTGGTAAGACACTGGTTATCCACCACCACGCCGCCGCGCTCGCCAATTTCCAGCCCACAGTCCCGGGCCAGCTGGTCGCGCGGGCGAATGCCTGCCGAGAACACGATCAAGTCAGTCTCCAGCACTTTGTCGTCCTGGAAAACCATGCGGTGGCGGCTCGCATCACCATCTTCAATGCGCTGAGTCGCCCGCTCGGTCAGCACCTGTACGCCCAGCGCTTCGATTTTTTCGCGCAGTAACTCGCCGCCTTCGTTATCTACCTGCATCGGCATGAGGCGTGAAGCGAACTCCACCACGGCCGTATCAAGATTCAAACCGCGCAGGGCGTTCGCTGCCTCTAACCCCAATAAACCACCCCCCACAACCACGCCATTAGTGGCGGTTTCAGCCGCGGTGCGTATAGCGTCCAAATCGTCCAGGGTGCGATACACCAGACAGCCTTCGCGATCGTTGCCGGGAATGGGCGGCACAAAGGGGTAAGACCCCGTGGCTAAGACAAGGCGGTCGTAAGGGTAGCGGCCTTGATCGGTAATCACTTCGTGGGTAGTGCGGTCGATCTCCATCACGCTTTCGCCACTGCGCAGCGCCACGCCGCTAACGTCGTAGTAATCGGCATCACACAGCGCGAGTGAATCGGCATCGCGGCCACTGAAGTATTCGGACAGGTGCACCCGGTCGTAGGCGCGGTGGCGCTCCTCCCCAAACACGGTGACTTGATAGCGCTCAAGGGCGCCGTTATCGACGAGCTGTTCGACCAAGTGGTGGCCGACCATGCCGTTACCAATAATAATAAGTTGTTCGGGCGTTGCCGCTGGTTGGGTAGACATCATGCCACCTCTAAGGTCGATAAATGGGGAGTGTCGTTCTGTTGGTCAGCCGTGCTCGCTTGGAGTGCTTCAACATCCGCGGCGCCAAACAGCAGTGCTTGGCGGCAGTCGCTAAGGTCATTACCAGCGAGCGCTTGGTCGAAGTACCAAGGGCCTTGGGTGGTATCGCCGTAAAGCACCGCGCCCTCTATCCGGCCGTCGCGCAGCAGTAGGCGACGGTAATCGCCGCGCTCAATGTCGTGGTAATTCAATACGTCATGCTCGGTGCTGGCCTCGGTGGGGCCAAAGGCGTAGAGCGCCACGCCGCTGATTTTGAGCTTGGTAGCGCTGGGCGCATCCGCGTAGCCAAGGGTAGGCATGCCACCTAAGCGGGCGGCGAGTACTTCCACCTGACGCCAGATCGGTTCCACCAAGCCGTAGGTGGTGCCATCGAACTGGCAGCACTCACCCAGTGCTGATATCGCTGAGTCACTGGTGGTGAGAAATTCATCCACCACGATAGCGCGCTCGGTGTTCAGGCCCGCCTGGTGGCCAAGTTCCGCGTTAGGCGTAATACCCGCTGCAATGATGACGCTCGTGGCAGCCAGTTGGCGGCCATCATCAAGATGCAGCTTGCTGACCTGGCCTTGGGCGTCGCCTTCTAGCCGTGCTAACTGGGCGCCGGTAATAATCTTCAGGCCGCGTTGGGACAGTTCGTTTTCAAGCAGGTGTGAGGCGGTGGTATCCAGTTGGCGGTTCATCAGCCGTTCGCTGCGCTGGAGTACGCTAACGCGGATATCGTTGCCGCGCTTGCGCAGCCCTTCGGCGGCTTCCAGGCCTAACAGGCCGCCGCCAATCACCACCGCCTCACCACCACGATGAGCAATGGCGGTCAGCGCATCGGCATCTTGCAGGTCACGAAAGCCGTGCACGCCCGCAAGCTCAATGCCAGACACATTGGGCATCGCTGGGCGCGAGCCGGTAGCAATGACCAGATGGTCGTAAGGCAGCGTGCGGCCCGTGTCGGTGACCACGGTTTGGCAGTCGCGGTGAAGAGTGTCGACTTTTTCGCCAAGGATCAGCGTGACACCTTGGTTCGCGTACCACTGTTCATCGCGCAGCGTCAGTGCGTCCTGATGCATCTCACCGGCGAGCATTGGCGAGAGCAGAATACGGTTGTAAGCCGGGGTGGGCTCGGCGCCAATCACCGTGATGCGCTGAGGGCGCGTGGGTAGTTTCACCAACGCTTCAATCAGGCGGTGGCTGGCCATGCCGTTGCCAATAATCACTAGATGCACGTTTTGATGATCGTTGGGTGAGCACCGGGAATGGGGTTCCATGGGTGTCTCCTCTGTCTTTTTACGGCTGCTTGAGCACCAAACAAAAAACGCCCCTCACGCTCTCTCATTTCCACGCTGGGTAGAAGGAGGAAGCATCAGGGGCGTCGTTGCCCGGTAGCGTTGTTTAAAATCTATGCGTTAAACGCGCGGCAACCGCCATTGGCTGCCAACTGATTAAACACTTACCGTGTATAAAGCAAGGAGCTAGCCAACTGGCTATTAATCACCCTTTTTTCAAGCATGTCAGGTATTTAAAAAGTAAAGGGGGAGAAGCGGACGCGTCGCTGTTCGAGCAAGCTGCACAGCGATGGTGCGAAAAGGGAGTGGGCTGCACTCTCACACGACATTTAGCGTGGATACATAGCCTACAAGAGCGCTGTGTGATGAGCTTTCATATTTTTAACTAGTTGTTTTTAAATCGTTAATTTTTATGAGTCCGGTTGTCGGCTTGGCTCTTGCAGCTAACGAGGTAATAAGTGAGTTAACAAGGCATAAGCGCTCATTGTAAGGCGATGGCAGAGAACAACTCCAACGCCGTTATTAGAAGAATAAGTAGCCGTTAGAAGATGTGAAGCTGTTAGTAAGTCTTCATTTGTATGAAGAGACTACTGCAAAGAGTATTGCACCGATGAAGGTGCGCTGTGGCAACGACGTCCAGCCCTCTTCTCTTAATGCGTTGATAGCGCGCATTAGAGAAGGGGACTGGGCGTTTTTTTTATGCCTGACGCTAATGAGGAATCCGAGGAGTAGCTATGACTCAGGCCAAAACCACATGTCCTTACTGCGGCGTCGGCTGCGGTGTGACGGCGACCGTTGAAGCAGGCACGTTGAGCGCTGTCGAAGGCGACCGCGACCACCCCGCCAACTATGGTCGGCTGTGTGTCAAAGGTTCTGCGCTGCATGAGACGTTGGGCGAGCAGGGCCGCCTGACGCATCCGCGCGTAGATGGCGTTGAGGTCTCCTGGGTGTCCGCACTAACTACCACTGCTGAGCGTTTAAACGCGCTGCGGGCCGAGCATGGCAATCATAGTATCTCGGCGTACCTGTCGGGGCAGCTATTGACGGAAGATTACTATGTGGCCAATAAGCTGTTTAAAGGCTTCCTGGGCACGCCTCACTTAGATACCAACTCGCGACTCTGCATGGCCTCAGCGGTGGCTGGCTATAAGCGTGCCTTCGGTGCGGATGCAGTGCCGTGCAACTACGAAGATCTGGAAGAGGCGGAGCTGGTCGTGCTGGTGGGTGCTAACCTGGCCTGGAACCACCCGGTGCTTTATCAGCGGATTAAAGTGGCGAAAGAGCGCAACCCGCTGATGCGCCTGGTGGTCATCGATCCGCGGGTCACCGATAGCTGCGAAATTGCTGACCTCTATTTGGGGATCAAACCGGGCACGGATGCTTACCTGTTTAACGGGCTGTTGGCATGGATGGCGCAACATGAAAAGCTCGATACGCTCTATCTTGAGCGTCACACCGACGGGTTTGACGATGCCCTGGCGGCGGCCCAGCAAACGGCGGGCTCGGTGGCGGAGGTCGCTGCTGCCTGCGATATTGACCCCGAGCGTCTGGAAACTTTCTACTATTGGTTTGCCAGCCAGCTGCATGTGGTCACGCTCTATTCCCAGGGCGTTAACCAGTCCTCAAGCGGCACCGATAAATGTAACGCGATTATCAACTGCCACTTGGCGGGCGGGAAAATCGGCTTGCCGGGGGCGGGGCCGTTCTCGATTACCGGCCAGCCCAACGCCATGGGTGGGCGCGAGGTGGGCGGTTTGGCCAATCAACTGGCCGCGCATATGGATTACCATACCCCCGGCGCCCGCGAGCTGGTCAGCCGTTTTTGGGCAACGGCGACATTGACGCCGAACGTGCCGGAAGGCCCCGGCTATAAAGCGGTTGAGCTGTTTGAGGCCATTGAGCGCGGCGAGATAAAAGCACTGTGGGTGATGGCGACTAACCCGGCTATCAGCTTGCCTGACGCGGCCCGGGTTCGCGCTGCCCTGGAAAAGTGCCCGCTGGTGATCGTTTCCGAGTGCGCTGCGCATACCGATCTGCTGCCTTATGCGGATATCGTGCTGCCAGCCTCTGGGTGGTCCGAAAAGGACGGCACCGTCACCAATTCCGAGCGGCGTATTTCTCGCCAGCGAGGCATGCTCCCACCGCCGGGTGAAGCACGTCACGACTGGTGGATCGTCTGCGAGGTGGCAAAACAGCTGGGGTTTGATGATGCCTTCCATTACACGCATCCCTGGGAGATTTTCGACGAACATGCTCGTCTTTCTGGGTTTGAAAACGGCATGGCCGACCGCCCGAAGCGGTTGTTTGATATTTCTGGCTTGGTGGGCCTTGGGCGGGATGGCTATGACGCTCTGGCGCCGGTTCAATGGCCGGTCACTGCTCAAGCACCCCAGGGAACCGCGCGTCTGTTTGAAGATGGCGAGTTCGCCACGGCTAATGGCCGTGCCAAGCTGTTGGCGATTAAGCCACAGGGCCCTGAACAAGCACTCAGCGCAACCTATCCGCTGCGTTTAAATACCGGACGAATTCGTGATCAGTGGCACACCATGACCCGGACGGCGCGGGCACCGCGGCTAATGAATCACCGCGCAGAACCCTTTATGGATGTACACCCTGATGATGCTCTTGCTGCAGGCGTGGTCGATCAGGGGTTGGCAGTATTAACCGCCGTAAAGGGCGAATTTCGTGCTCGGGTACGGGTATCCAATGCTCAGCGCCGCGGTGAAGTGTTTGTTCCCATCCACTGGACCGACTGTTTTACCCGCCAGGCCAGAAGTAGCGCGTTGGTCGATAGCATCACCGATCCGCTCTCCGGTCAGCCGGAAGCCAAACATGGCGCTGTGGCGTTGTCGCCGCTGGCAACGGATTGGCAAGCCACCCTGTTAATTGCGGATGGCGTTACTGGATCCACCCCGTGGTGCACGAGCGCTTACTGGGCGCGTATTCCCATGCGCGCCTGCCAGCGTTGGCAGCTTGCTGATACGCAGCCGATCAATGATTGGTTGGCGCAGGTGAAAACGTGGCTGCCGGGTGAAGTGTCGGTCGTCATCCAAGACCCAACTACCGGACGGCTGCGTGCCGCCTGCGTGGAAAGCGGCCAACTGCGCTGGTGGCTGATGGTTGGCACCCCAACAGAGTTGCCGGGCTTAGCGTGGTTGGAAGCCCGGTTTAACGATACCTCATTGAGCGATAGCCATCGCCGCCGTTTACTCGCTGGCTGCGATGACGGCGCTATGGATACGGGCCCGGTGGTATGCAGTTGCCACCAGGTAGGCCAAACTATCATCACGAATGCTATTCGTGCAGGCGACACCAGCGTAGAAGCGCTGGGGGCTAGGCTTGCCTGTGGCACACAGTGCGGTAGCTGTATTCCCGAATTGAAATCCCTGATTGAAGAGGAACGGCCCTATGCGCGCACTAAGCAACCCCTTGCTAATGAAGTGGTTTAACTCGGTGATGCGAGTGTCTTCAGCGCTGCGGTCGTCGCTTGGCGGCGGGCAGGACGTTGAATTACGCCTGCCGCTAAAGGGGCGGCGTGCCCACTGCCGTGCCGGGCATGTTTACTTGGTCGGCGCCGGTAGCGGCGATGCAGAGTTATTAACCCTCAAGGCCGCACGCCTACTCATGCAGGCGGATGCCGTGGTGTATGACCGTTTGGTGGGCGATGAGGTGCTAGCGCTGATTCCCAGCAGCCGCCAGCGTTACTATGTGGGCAAAGCCCGCGGCCATCACAGCGTACCCCAAGCGGAGATCGGCGCGCTGATGGTCAAGCTGGCGCGCGAAGGAAAATCGGTCGTGCGGCTGAAAGGGGGAGACCCCGCAGTGTTTGCGCGCATGGGCGAAGAGCTGGATGCCCTGGCTGCCGCCGATGTTCCCGCCACGATTGTGCCGGGCATTACCGCGGCCTCTGCCGCCGCGGCCTGCATGGGCATTCCGCTTACCGACCGTGGCCATGCGCAGCAGTTGCGGTTTGTGACTGCTCAACTATGCCGCGAAGACGGCACGCCAGATTGGGCAGCGCTGGCGCGTAAGGATGAAACGCTGGTGTTTTACATGGGGCTCTCCAAAGTCACCGCGATTTGCCAAGGCTTACGCCAGGCGGGTTTGCCTGATGAGTGGCCCATCATGCTCGTCGCTAACGCCAGCCAGCCCGAACAGCAGTCCTTGGTGGGCTCACTGGCGGATATGCCGGAAAAACTGGCCGCCCATCCCTTGCCATCACCCTGCTTGATCGTGGTGGGGAGTGTCGTGCAGCGGGTCGCTACCTCGCCCGTTGGGTTGGCCGCTGCCTGTGGTTTCAGCGAAGGCGCTCGCTAGCCAATGGCAACACTGACCATTTCGCTTGGCCAGCACTCTGATAAAGGCCGCAAACCGAGCAATCAGGATTTTTACGGCGCTTACCTACCCAATGAATCCCTGCGCGCCACCAAAGGCATCGCCATTGCGTTGGCGGACGGCATCAGCAGCAGCGAGGTAAGCCGAGAGGCAAGTGAGGCGGCCGTAGGTGGGTTCTTGACCGATTACTACGCCACCCCGGCGACGTGGGCCGTGAAAACCTCCGCCCAGCGAGTGCTGCAGGCCACCAATGCCTGGCTTTACGCCCAAACTCGGCAAAGCCAATACCGTTACGACCTGGACCGTGGCTATGTGTGTACCCTGAGTGCAATGGTGATCAAATCCACCACGGCTCACCTGTTCCACGTCGGTGATAGCCGCATTTATCAACTGGCGGGCAACTCGCTTGAGCCGTTGACCGAAGATCACCGCTTCTGGTCGTCAAGGGAAGTAAGCCATTTGAGCCGCGCGATGGGCGCCAGTCAGCACCTGGAGCTGGATTACCGCAGCCTATCGATCAGCGCGGGTGATGTGTTCGTTCTCACCACCGATGGCGTTCATGACTGGCTCACGGCGGCCAACATGGGCGCCATTATTCATGCGCATTGGGGTGACCTTGATGCGGCGGCCGAGGCGCTGATTACAGCAGCTATCGAAAGCGGCAGCGATGATAACCTGACCGTTCAGATTGTACGCATTGACTCGTTGCCTGCTGGCGATGCCGATGAGCTTTATGCGGCGTTGAGTGCGTTACCCCAACCGCCAGAACTACGTGCAGGGAGTGAACTAGACGGCTATCGCATTGTGCGCCAACTGCACGCCAGTAGCCGCAGCCATGTATTCCTCGCGGAAGAGATTGCCAGTGGCGAGCCAGTCGCGCTGAAAACCCTGTCCACCGAGTTAAGTCAGGATCCCGCAAGCATCGAGCGATTTGTGCGCGAAGAGTGGATTGCCCGTCGCCTCGACAACGTCAATGTGCTTAAAGCGCCTAGCCAAGAACGCCCTCGCCATTACCTTTACACGGTGCTGGCCTATATCGAAGGGCAAACCCTGACCCAGTGGATGCACGATCACCCTAACGCCGACTTAGCCACTGTACGGCCTATCATTGAGCAGATCGCTAAAGGGCTACGTGCTTTCCATCGCCTGGAAATGCTGCACCAGGATTTACGCCCCGACAACGTCATGATCGATAACCACGGCACGGTAAAACTGATCGATTTTGGCGCCGCCAAAGTGGCTGGCATCGCCGAAGCGGCTAGCGACGACCGCTATAGCCACGATATTTTAGGCACCGCGCAGTACACCGCCCCGGAGTATTTTTTGGGGGAAGGCGGGTCGCCCCGGGCGGATCAATACTCCCTCGCCGTTATCACCTATCAGATGCTAACCGGCACGCTGCCCTATGGCACCGAAGTGGCTAAAACCCGAACGCGGGCGGCGCAACATAAGCTTGCCTATCAATCGGCGCTCAGCGAAAACCGGGAGCTACCCGTCTGGGTGGATGAGGTACTTAAAAAGGCGCTTCACCCCAGCCCACACAAGCGTTATCCAGCGCTTTCGGAGTTTATGTTTGAATTGCGCGCGCCAAGCACTGAAATGCTTAAGCGCGCCCAGTTGCCACTGCTAGAACGCGATCCCGTGCTGTTTTGGAAAGGCGTATCGCTGGTGCTGGCGATAGTGGTGATCGCGCTATTAGTGCGTTAAGAGGGGCTAGGAGGGGGATCAACGTGCGTCGTCAAAGCGGTCGACCCGGCGTAAGGTGGGGAAAATTTTCATCCATGCTCCAACCACCGCTAGTGTGCCGACACTGCCAATGATGGCCGCGGGCACGGCACCAAACCATGCCGCCATGCTGCCGGCACGGAACTCACCTAACTCATTGCTGGAGCCGATAAACAGCATATTGACCGCATTGACACGCCCGCGCATTTCATCGGGGGTGGCAAGTTGAACCAGCGTCATGCGGACATAAACGCTAATCATATCGGCGGCGCCGGCCACCAGCATGGCGATCATCGAAAGCCAAAAAAACGTCGAAAAGGCGAACACCAGATTGGCAACGCCAAAAATCGCCACCGCTATAAACATCACTAAACCAGCGCGGCGCTTGATACCGCGGATGCCCAAGTAAAGCCCCATCAACAGGGCGCCAACCGCAATAGCGCTTCGTAGCGCGCCCAACCCTTCCGGGCCAACGTGAAGTACTTCCTGCGCATAGATGGGGAGCAGTGCCACGACGCCACCCAATAACACCGCAAATAGATCCAGCGAAATGGCGCCCAGAATAATCGGCTGATAGCGGATATAGCGAATGCCCGCCGTAAAGCGTTTGATGGCAGTACTTTCCAGTGTTTTGGCGATTTCAGCATAGCGAATTGGCACCGGCATCAGCAGCACCAGCGCCGCAATAAAGCATCCTAAACACACGCTGTAGGCCAGGCTTCCGCCGCCCAGGCCATACAGAATGCCGCCCAAAAGTGGGCCGCCAATCACAGCGATCTTCATGATGGAGCTATTCAGCGCAATGGCCGATGCAAGCTGCGCGCGGGGCACAATGTTGGGCAGCAAGCTTTGTAAGGCGGGGCCGGTAAAGGCTCGCGCCGCGCCAAACAGTGCCAGGACCGCGTAAAAGCCACCGACACTCTGGCTTCCATTCAGCGAAAGCGTCAGCAGCAGCGCGCTGCACACACCTTGCACCACCCAGCTAATTTGCAAAATGCGTTTGCGCGAAAAGCGGTCAACGAAATCCCCAGCGGGGAGCAGTAGCACTACCATGGGTAAAAACTGGGCCAAACCGACATAGGCTAACGCCATGGGGTCACGGGTAATGTCGTAAACCTGCCAAGCGACAACGATCGCCTGAATCTGCATGGCAAACACGGCTGCTAAGCGCGACAGCAAAAAACTCAAAAAACCGGGTTGGCGATGCAGCGGCAGTAAACGTTCTGAAGTGTTGTTTGGCGTGTCGGTTGAGGAGGTCATGGCATCTTCATGGTGGGCATAGTTTCAGGCGCAAAGGGTTGAAGTAAGGCAATGGTCACCCCATGTTAGTTAACACGCTATCAATAGAAAAGGATGTTAATGATGCAGAATGTAATGCCTAACCCTGGTTTCGGTACGTTTCGCCTGGAAGGCGATACGCTCAAGCAAAGTATTCATGCGGCGCTTGAGGCAGGGTACCGTCACATTGATACGGCGCAGTTTTATGGTAATGAAGCGGAAGTGGGTGCAGCGATTCATGACAGTGATGTGCACCGCAGCGATATTTTTCTTACCACCAAGGTGTGGTTTGACAATCTTGAGCCTGCCACGCTGAAGGCCAGCGTAGAGGAAAGCCTTGAGAAACTGGATACAGGTTACGTGGATCTGTTATTGATTCACTGGCCGTCGCCCAATAATGAAGTGCCGATGGCGGATTACTTAACGGCCCTTAAAGACGTCAAAGCAGAAGGTAAGGCGCGCCATATTGGTATTTCCAATTTCACCTGCGAGCAGGTAGACGAAGCGATTAGTATTTTGGGCAAAGGTGAAATTCTGACCAATCAGATTGAGGTTCACCCTTTCCTTCAGAACCGTAAACTGGCGGAGCATTGCGAGCATCAAGGTCTTCAGGTCACCGCCTTTATGCCGCTGGCCGTCGGTAAGGTAATGGAAGACCCGACGCTTCAGAAAATTGCCGACGCCCATGGCGTAACACCTGCGCAAATTACCTTGGCTTGGGTAAACCAGCGCAATATGATCACCATCCCGTCTTCCACCAAGGCGCGAAATATTCAAAGCAACATTGCTGCCTTTGATTTAGTGCTAAGCGACAGTGACATGGCCGATATTGCCATGCTGGATCGCCAAGAGCGTATTGCTAATCCGGATTTCGCGCCCGCTTGGGATGAGTAAGCAGCCGGAATAGGCAAGGCGAGGAACGCTGAAACTTAATAGATGTCTTAATCGATGCCTGCTAAAAGCAGGCATCGTTCATTGTTAAAAGCACGGAGCTAATAATGAAACACTGTAAAATTCAAGACAACGCGTTAAAAGCGCAACTGCGCACACCAATGTTTAAAATACAGCAGCAAACCCCGAAAAAAGGCAAGGGCAGCTACTCCCGTAAAGGTCGAATAAATAAACAGGCATATAGCCAAGCCGCTTGATGGGCAGTTGTGCGATCAAGACGTGTTCATCAAGCGCTTTGGCTATATGTCGGTTACTTTCCTGAAGGCTTAAACGCCCCGGCCACAATGGGTGGCCGGGGCCCTCACTATGTCAAGCGGCTCCCGTCGTGAAGGTACGATGGTGGGGCCTTAACCTATTTAGCTAATGGCTCGTCCTGAGTCACCTGGCACCTTTCCATTCGGTACCCCGATTGATAAACGCTGCGTAGCCGCAGGCCGTGTCGGCCATCTAGTTCCAGCTTGCGGCGAAGGCGGCTTACGTGGGTGTCCACCGTACGTGTCGATACATCGCCCTTAATGCCCCATATCAACTCCAATAAATGCGCGCGTGTTATCAGCTCGCCAACTTTGGAAAAGAAAAGCGCCGCTAACCGATACTCCCGCTCGGTAAGGCCAACGGCTCTATCTGCCACGCTGATATAGTGCTCCTCCGTATGCAGAGTGAACGTATCGGGGCATGACGACGCAGGGCGCGGCGTCGAGTAGCCTGACCGCCTTCCAAGCGCGCTCACCCTGGCAATCAGTTCATTGGGGCGAAGCGGTTTGGCAAGAAAATCATCCGCGCCTTGCTCTAGTGCTTTCACGACGTTGTCTTCACCCTGACTAGCGGTAATAAATAGGATGGGCCCGCGCCAACCCTCATGTTGGCGTAAATGCAACACCACATCCATTCCGCAGCTATCGGGAAGCTGCCAATCAATGATCAGGAAATCAAATGATTGCTGCTGGGTAGCGCGACGCAGCTCACTGGCGCGCGTAAATAGAGCAACCTCATGGCCCGCGCTGGTAAGGCACGCCTCAATAAAAGCCTGCTGGTCAAGATCATCTTCAAGTACGCCAATATGCATGATCAGTTCCCTTATTATGGTCTTATTAATGCCATGTAAATGGGGGCGGTAAGCTCATCCACTAAGCTTAGTTGATAATGCTACGTTGACACAAAGGTTCACAGTTAACCTTTCGGCGGCCGTTATACAATGCCAGCACACTCAACTGTTTACACCGAGGTGCAGCATGAGGCGTCGTACTATGATCCACCGCCAGTGTCACAGTGCTAAGGTTTCTCCCCGACCTAACGTTCATCACCGTTCCATGGGGCAAAAATGCCGAGCATATATACTGGTGGCGCTGTTAGTTTTGCTGTCTTCCCATGCTATCGCTTTGGACTTACCTGAAGGCCCGGTCATATTGGTGGTAAGTGGCAAGGTAGGCCACACCAATGTCGGCAACGAAGCCCATTTTGATAAAGCAATGTTAGAAGCCTTGACTCAGCACGAAACGCTTACGCATACCCCTTGGTATGACGGTGAGGTTCGCTTTTCTGGCCCATTGGGGCGTGACATTTTGGAAGCGGTTGGTGCTGAAGGAGAAAGCCTGCGTGTCGTTGCATTAAATGATTACGCGTCGACACTTCCTATCAGTGATTTTGAAAATTTCGATGTGATTCTAGCCATGCAGGCAAATGGCAAAACGCTGCGCGTTCGTGATCATGGCCCTCTATTCGTTATCTACCCTTTTGATCAGTATCCAGAACTGCTGAATGAAGAGATCCTTTCGCGTTCAGTGTGGCAGGTGAAGCGTATAGACATTAATTAAAATAAAAAGAGCAGACGTATGTTAGCCATAATTAAGGTTTATTTTTCACGACGGGCTAGGGTCGCTACTTTTTCAGCGATCCTTTTTTTTCTTTCAGCGTTAACGGCTGGGGGCGTCATTTTTAATCGGCAGCATGCGTTAGAGAATCGTCTGCTTGAAAATTTGTTATGGGCTGGCTATCAGTACGATCGTGAGGTGCGCGAGCTTCGTTTGATACTTCTTGAGATCAGCAGCGGTAATAGCTCTGTTGACGATATTCTCCTACGGTATGAAATCCTCTTTAGTAGGAAGACTTTGTTTTTTCAAGGTGATATCGGTCAGGTGGTTCATAAACTTGATCACATTGGCGAGTTGATTCGGCAAACCGAAGCCATAATTTTGGAAATGGATGATCTGCTTGTTCCGCTTTGGGAAAACTCTGCTGTATTAAATAACTACTTGTTAACGACACTGTTAGATAAAACGTCTCTCTTACAAAAATTGACAGGCACAATCTTAGTAGAAACCAATACTCATGTGAGTTAAGCTCAAGTCTGGTCTATGGGAGGAGGTAGGAAGGGTGGCGTATCCTGTTGATTGATCACGACCAAGATCTCAACCAACACGAGTGGATACGCCATGGCCGATTCTACCCTCCGGACTCTTTCACAACCAGAACCC
>NZ_DFBS01000040.1 GCF_002366715.1 Halomonas sp. UBA3074
AGGTACTATGAGAAATCCAGGCTAACTCCAAAAGCCAGCTATTGTCGGTTACAAGTCGGTCAATGCTAGGGCTTACATGCCATTTGTGGTCTGGCCCAGGCGAAATAAGGTGGTTATCCATCGCCCAATGCAGATTTGGTGTGAGGGCGAGGCCGTTGGTTGGGCGATCATCTTGGCTTACCGAAAAAGGGACGAGGTGGGCAGCTTCGACGAGATAACGATAGTCGGGTGTAATGTAGCGGAGACGACTTGCCGCACACCGGTAGTCATAGGCTTCAAGTACTAGGGAGCGAAAGGCAGCAGAGCGGGCCTGTAGCTGACGTACCTCTTTGACATTGCCGACCAGTTTTTCGGGATGCATTTCGTATTTGCTGCTGTCGAGCGCGTTTGTCAGATAGCGGTGAATTTCCTGCGGTCGATAAAGCTCGTCATGAAGATAGTGGGTGACAAGGAGCGCGCAGGCGTCGTGAGCCTTCTGGCTACTCTGAAATATTTCAAATCTAGAAGTGCTTCAGTGAAAATCTCGCGGAGCGCGGCAATGGATTTTGGTTGACCTAATTTCGGTGCAAGTTTGGCAATACTTGTTGTAAAGAGTGGTTTCCATAGGGGGCCGGACGGGCCTTTATCACTTTTGAGATGCCAAAGTGGAAGCTGGGGATTGGCTGACTGACGTTGCCCAGTAATGACTTCATAGAGATCGAAGTAGCGAGCAATGAGTCTGTCATCAATAGCGACAGTCGGTGTTGTTATATGCCCGCTCTGGATTTCACAAATAATCGCCAACAAGAGGCAAGGCTTGTTGGGAGCCAAACGGCCACGGCTGTGGCCCACTCTGAGAGTGTTTAGGCAACTTAGTGTTTCATCCATCATATCGAGTCTCTAGCGGGGCATAACATTGCGGTGAAGGTTAGCACGCCTTTCAGGTAAAACGGGGTGCTCAGTGTTGTAAGATGATTGGCCTTTACTGGTTATCTAACGCGGCAAGTTAGCGCTTCGTGTAATCCTGTTTCGCTATTTTACGCTCTGTGTGGACATGCTTTTTGTGCAAAGGACAAGGCAAATGACGGTGGATGAAGAAACACGCCCAGGACTGGGGATTGGATTGCGGATACTGTCAGGCGTCCTGTTTACCGGCATGCTGGTGTGTATTAAAGCCGTCAGTGACGAAGTGCCGGTAGGCCAGTCGATATTTTTTCGTTCACTGTTTGCGCTGTTCCCGATCGTCATCTTTTTAATGATCCGCCGGGAGTTTCCCAGGGCGCTGGCTACCCGTCGGCCACTGGGCCATTTATTGCGCTCTGGGTTGGGCGCGGCGGCGATGTTCTTCTCGTTTTCTGCTGTGGCGTTCTTGCCGGTGGCTGAAGCGACGCTGTTGGCGCAGCTGGCGCCGGTGTTTATGGCGATAGGTGGCGTCCTGCTACTGAGTGAAAAGTTCTCGTTTTATCGCGCTGGCGCGGTGGTGCTGGCCCTGGCTGGGATGGCCGTGCTGGTGATTCCTGGGCTTAACGCAAGCGAAGGCGATGGGCGGCTGCTGGGGTATGTGCTGGGTACGCTGGGGGCGATTTTGACCGCCGGGGCACTGCTCACCGTCCGGCGCATCTCGCGCACCGAAACCGCTGGCTCTATCGCCTTCTACTTTATTGTGGTGGCAGCGCTAGCCGGGCTGGCGACGTTGCCACTGGGGTGGGCCACGCTGAGTGACACCCAGTTTGCGCTTTTGGTGCTTTCGGGCCTGTTTGGTGGGGCGGGGCATATCGCCATGACGCTGGCGTTTCGCTACGCCGAAGTCTCGCGGCTGGCTCCCTTTGAGTATGTGGCGCTCGTCTGGCCTGTGGTTGCCGATTGGGTGCTGTTTGGTATACCGGTCTCCAGCGGCTTCCTGCTGGCGCTACCGCTGATGTTAAGCGGGGTAGCGCTAGCGGCGATGGAGGGGCGGCGGCTTAAGCTCAGGGCTAGGAGTAATGGCTAGATAGCCGCTTCGACAATGAGCTGCGGCTGGCCTTTCGAGCAGGGCTCTATTCGTGCTGCTACTTGGTAAACCTGACGCAAAAGCGCTGGGGTAATCACCTCAGCGGTGGGGCCGCAGGCAATCAAGCGGCCATTTTCGAGCAGCATGGCGGCATCTGCGAAGCGTAGTGCGTGCCCCAGGTCGTGGAGCGCCACTAGAATCAGCATCTGGCGCTCATCGGCTAACCGGCGCAGCACCGTCAACAGGCTGATCTGGCGGTTTAAGTCGAGTGCCGAAGTGGGCTCGTCCAGCATCAGAATCTCGGGCTCTAGCGCCAGGGCTTGGGCCGCGCTAACCAACTGGCGCTGCCCGCCGCTCAGGTCGCCAATGTCACGCTCGCCAAGGGCGGTAATCGAGAGTTCCGCTAGCGCGCGATCGACCTGCGCTAAATCCTCAGCCTGCACTTTTAGACCGCGCCCCTGCATGCGCGCCAAAAGCACCGATTCATACACCGTCAGTACTGCCTTGGCACCGGTGTCCTGAGGCATGTAGCCCACGGGGCGCTCGGCACGGGTGCCGCTGATAATCACCTCGCCTTCGCCTTTCAATAGGCCTAGTACGCGGCGGAAAAGCGTCGATTTGCCCGCCGCATTGGGCCCTAGCAGGGCGATGACTTGCCCACCTTGAAAGCAGGGTGTGGTGATCTCTTCGAGAATAGGGCGACGCCCGTAGCAAGCGGATACACGGTTCAGTTGTAGGGTTACCATGAGGCCTTCTTGTGGTTAAGCACTAGAAATAAGAAGAAGGGAATGCCCACTAGCGAGGTAATGATGCCAATGGGGATAATGGTGCCAGGGATGATGACCTTGGAGATGACCGAGCCAACGGAGAGAATCAGCGCGCCGCACAGGGCTGAGCCAGGCAAGAAGAAGCGCTGATCTTCGCCCAATAAAATCCGCGCGATATGCGGCCCCACCAAGCCAATGAACCCAATGGTGCCCACGAACGCCACCGCAATGGCGGCAAGCAGTGAGACCAGCACCAGCACTTCCAAACGCAGCGCGCGGGGATTGACGCCCATGCTCTCGGCTTTGGCGTCGCCCAGGCGCATGGCGGTCAGTGCCCAGCCATGCCGGGCAAGCAGCGGCATGGATAAGGCAAGAATGCTAAGGGCGATCCAGAACTTGGGCCAGGTGGCTTTGGTTAAACTGCCCATGGTCCAAAATACCACCGCGGAGACCGCCTCCTGGCTGGCAAAGAACTGAATCAGCGCCATCAGCGAGTTGAAGATAAACACCATGGCGATGCCGAGCAGCACAATGGTCTCTACCGTCACGCCGCGCTTAAGGCTCAAGGCATGGATTAAAAACGCGGTAAACATGGCCATCACAAAGGCGTTGATGGGCACCACAAACTCAATGGCGGCAGGCACCAGCGCAACACCGAAGGCGAGACCCAGTGCGGCACCAAAACTGGCCCCGGCGGAAATCCCTAAGGTAAACGGGCTGGCGAGTGGGTTGCTCAGAATGGTTTGCATCTGTGCCCCAGCCACCGAAAGACTGGCGCCCACCACGAGTGCCATGAGTGCCACCGGCATGCGGATTTCCCACAAAATCACCCGGGCCTGCTGGCTGACGCTGTCTGGCGACAGCAGTGCCGCGACTACTTCGCTCAGGCTATAGCGGGCAGGCCCCAATGCCAGATCGACGCAGAGGCTAAAAAGCAGTGCCAGCACCAGTGCCGCCAGTATCATTTGGCGGCGGCACACCTGGCGATGGTAGAAGGCGCGACCTTGTGAAAGGCGTTCTGTTGCCGCCGTTTCCGTCATCCTCGTTTCAGTCGTCATGCAGCGAGATCCAATAGCCGGGTTCATAGTCGATAGGTAAGAAGCGCTCGTGCAGTGCTTCCATCGTGGCGTTGGGATCCAGGTCTTCAAATAGCTCGGGGTGGAGCCACTTGGCTAGCTGTTGCACGGCCACAAAGTAGTAGGGGCTATTGTAAAACTGGTGCCAAATGGCGTGGAAGTTGCCAGACTCTACCGCCTTGATACCGGTCATGGCGGTGCGCTCGGTCAGTGCCTCAAGCTTAGCGCGCGCGTTTTGCATATCTGACCCCGGCCCCACGCCGACCCAGTTGCCGCCCGGCACGTAGGCGTCCCAGTTGCCACCGGTCACAACCACATGATCAGGATTGGCAGCAATAATCTGCTCGGGGTTCAAGTTGCCAAAACTATTCGGAATGATGCCCTCGGCAATATTGCTACCGCCCGCCAGGGTGACGTAGTCGCCAAAGTTGGCAGGCCCAAAGCTCATGCAGCACTCGTCAGAGTAGCCGCCGGCCCGGTCAATAAACACGCTGGGGCGCTCCGGGTTGGCCTCGGCGATCACATCGGTTACCCGTGCCAGTTCGGATTCGGCGAAGTCGATAAAGGCTTCGGCTTTCTCTTCGTCGCCCATGATTTGGCCGATAATGCGCATGGAAGGAATCGTGTGCGCAATCGGATCTTCACGGAAATCGACATAAACAATGGGGATGCCAAGCTGCGCTAATTTTTCGTCGTAGGCAGCGTCCTCGGTGGCGGCTTTAGCCTCGATGTTCATCAGCACCACATCAGGATTAAGCGAGGCGGCTTGTTCTACGTCAAAAGTGCCGTCTTTAAAGCCGCCAAAGGTGGGGATCGCCTCAATCTCTGGGAAGCGCTCTAGATAGCGGGCATAGTTGTCAGGGTCTGCCTGAGCAAAGTCTTCGCGCCAACCCACCACATGGGCAAACGGGTCTTGCGGTTCGAGCAGGCCTAACAGATAAATTTGTCGCCCTTCGCCTAATATAACTCGCTCAGCGGGAGCATCCAGAGTGACTTGGTGGCCAGTCACATCGGTGATGGTAATGCCATCCGCAACGGCCGTGGCGGCGGAAACGCCAAAGGCCGCAAGCGTGCCAAGCAAGAGCGTAGAATATTTCTTAACACGGTGATTTAAATGTTGAGAGGCGCGCATTTTTCACTCGTAGATCGGTATGGGGTCGGAGCAGGTGAGTCATACTAGTGCCGCCTGCCGGGATGATAGTATGTAGTTGCGCCTGTTATTGTATCTTATTAGCGTTTAAAAAGGGCGCCTGTAAAAAGCAGCGATGAGCCGTCATTCGCCTGTTTGCGCTTTCAATTTTAATCGACAATGCTAGTAGACCTCATTAAGTAACCAGGCACTTGCCTTGTGGAGACGCCACTATGCCCTTATCCCGCGCTGAAATTGCGACACCGTCTGCTGAGCGTTTGATCAATCGCCTTTGTAAGCACTGGGCGCATAAGTTGGAAGTAGAGCACAGCGACCAGCAGGGCAAAATCGCGTTTGCGACCGGTACCTGCTTAATGCTCGCTGAGCCCGATAAATTGGTGGTCGCTATCGAAACCCTGGAAGAGGAGCATCTGGATGAGCTTGAAGGCGTGGTGGAGCGTCATTTGATGCGCATGGCGGGCGATGAAGAGCTGGCGATTGTGTGGGAAAACTAGCGGCGGAGCGCTAAACCACACATTTGGCGCATAAGCCGTGCGTCGAATGCGTGGGTGCATCTGTTATAATCGCGGCCATTTTTAAAACATACATTTTCGCACCGAAACGCAGAGCGCAGGAGAGAGCATGACCCGAATTGCCATAGTAGGCGTGGCTGGCCGCATGGGCCGTACGTTGGTAAATGCTGTCGAGCAGGAGGCTGAAGCCACTCTGGCTGGCGGTATTCTGGAGCCAGGCAGCTCTTTAGTGGGGGCTGACATTGGTGAGCTAGCCGGCGTGGGCAAGCGCGGCGTCGTTGCGGTCGATTCGCTTCAAGCAATTGTCGATGATTTTGATGTGCTGATCGACTTCACGGCTCCTCAGGTCACGCTGGGTAATTTGGCGTTCTGCGCCGAGCACGGCAAACGGATCGTGATTGGCACCACCGGTATGAGCGATGATGAGCTGGCGCAGCTCGACAGCTATCGCGATAAAGTCGCTATGGTGTTTGCCCCCAATATGAGCGTCGGTGTGAATCTAACGCTGAAGTTGCTCGAAACCGCTGCTAAGGCGCTGGGCGATGAAGGTTACGATATCGAAGTCATCGAGTCGCATCACCGCCACAAAGTCGATTCGCCTTCCGGTACTGCCATCAAAATGGGCGAAGTGATCGCCGACAGCCTGGGGCGCACCCTGAAAGAGCACGGCGTGTTCGAGCGGGTAGGACAGTGCGGCCCGCGCAGCGATAAAGAGATCGGCTTTGCCACCGTGCGCGCGGGCGATATCGTGGGCGAGCACACGGTGATGTTTGCCACCGAAGGCGAACGCATCGAAATTACCCACAAAGCCTCCAGTCGGATGACCTTTGCCAAAGGCGCGGTCCGCGCGGCCCGCTGGGTCGCTGGCAAAGAGAGCGGCCGTTACGATATGCAGGATGTGCTGGGGCTGGATTAAGAAAACACTAATGTCTGCGGGTGCTACGATTAAGGGGTAGTCCTAGGCCAATAATTCCTGTAACATTTCAAAAATTTTGGCCGGGTGGCTTAGAAGCTCTGACTGACAGATCTTAGACGGCGCGCTTGTTGCGTTGGCCAGCCCAAAGCCTGCCCCGAGCCCGCTGGCCAATTTTAGGTTGTGCCAGCGGCTCAGGAGGCATCGAACAACAAGCGGGATGAAACCGATTCTTTTTTTATCGGCTTCGTCCCGCTTTTTTACGACCTCATTATTGATAACGAATCGTTGGATGATGAGGCCGTGGATTCATGAAGAATTTGCTGAGCCTGCGCCCTACAGGCTCCCACCAGCATGGGAGGATCTTGTTTTGAATAACCCCGCATTGAGCAAACCCGCAATATTGGCCTTGGAAGATGGCAGCGTGTTCCACGGTATCGCTATTGGCGCGGAGGGAGTAACAAGCGGTGAGGTGGTGTTCAATACGGCCATGACCGGCTACCAAGAAATCCTGACTGACCCCTCCTATACCCGCCAAATCGTTACCCTCACTTACCCCCATATCGGCAACACCGGCATTAACCCTGAAGACATCGAGTCCGCCTCGATTGCAGCGGCAGGCCTGGTGATTCGCGATTTGCCGCTCATGGCCAGTAGCTTCCGCTCACGGCAGTCGCTGTCGGATTACCTGCAGAGCCAGAACGTGCTAGGTATTGCCGATATCGATACCCGCCGCCTGACGCGTATTTTGCGTGATAAAGGTGCCCAAAATGGCGCCATTTTGGCAGGGGCCGAGGCTGAGGGCGATGACGCCGTTGAGCGCGCGCTGGAAGCCGCCAAGGCATTCCCAGGGTTGAAGGGGATGGATTTGGCGAAAGAGGTTTCCTGCAAAGAAGCCTACGAGTGGACGGAAGGCGAGTGGACCTTGGGTGAAGGCTACGCGGATGCCACGCAGCGCGAACGCCCTTACCACGTGGTGGCCTATGACTACGGGGTGAAATTCAATATTCTGCGCATGCTGGCCGCGCGTGGCTGCCGCCTGACTGTCGTGCCCGCGCAAACGCCTGCCGCCGAGGTGCTGGCGATGAAACCCGATGGCGTTTTCCTGGCCAATGGCCCGGGTGACCCAGCGCCCTGTGATTATGCGATCGAAGCGATACAGGAGGTGCTAAAAACCGACACGCCGGTGTTTGGTATCTGCCTGGGTCACCAGTTGCTGGCGCTCGCCGCCGGTGCGAAGACGGTGAAGATGGGCCACGGCCACCACGGTGCTAACCATCCGGTGCAGGATGTAGACACGGGCACGGTAATGATCACCAGCCAGAACCACGGCTTTGCGGCGGATGAAGCGACCCTGCCTGCCAACGTGCGCGCCACGCACCGCTCGCTGTTCGATGGCACCTTGCAAGGCATCGAGCTTACCGATCGACCGGCATTTAGCTTTCAAGGCCACCCAGAAGCGAGCCCTGGCCCGCGCGATGTGGCGCCGCTGTTTGATCGCTTCGTGGCCATGATGCAGGCGCGCCGCTAACGCGTCCTCGTATCACCGTATCGTCGTCTTTTGTCGCTCATCGTCACCAATTTTGCGGGAACCGTTATGCCTAAGCGTACCGACATCAACACTATTTTGATCATTGGCGCTGGTCCGATCGTGATCGGCCAGGCCTGCGAATTCGACTACTCCGGCGCCCAGGCGTGTAAAGCGCTGCGCGAAGAGGGGTACCGGGTTGTATTGGTTAACTCCAACCCCGCCACGATTATGACCGACCCGGCCATGGCCGATGCCACTTACATCGAGCCCATCACCTGGCAGGCGGTAGAGAAGATCATCGAAGCCGAGCGCCCGGATGCCATTTTGCCCACGATGGGTGGCCAAACAGCGCTGAACTGCGCCCTCGAGCTTGAAAAGCATGGCGTGTTGGAGAAGTTCGGCGTCGAGATGATCGGTGCTAACGCCGATGCGATTAACATGGCCGAAGACCGCGATCTGTTCGATCAGGCCATGAAGCGTATTGGTTTAGAGTGCCCGAAAGCGAAAGTCGCCCACACTATGGATGAAGCCTGGGAGATTCAGGCTGAGCTGGGTTTCCCGACCATTATTCGTCCTTCTTACACCATGGGCGGCTCCGGCGGCGGCGTGGCGTATAACAAGGAAGAGTTCGAAGAGATCTGTACGCGCGGTTTCGAGCTCTCCAACAACCACGAGCTGCTCATCGATGAGTCGCTGCTGGGTTGGAAAGAGTACGAGATGGAAGTGGTGCGCGACAAAAACGACAACTGCATCATCGTCTGCGCGATTGAAAACTTCGACCCCATGGGCGTGCACACCGGTGACTCCATCACCGTGGCCCCGGCGCAAACGCTGACCGATAAAGAGTATCAGATCATGCGTGACGCCAGCCTCGCGGTACTGCGCGAGATTGGCGTAGAGACCGGTGGCTCCAACGTCCAGTTTGGTATGGACCCTAAAACCGGGCGCCTAGTGGTGATTGAGATGAACCCGCGGGTGTCGCGCTCCTCGGCGCTGGCCTCTAAAGCGACCGGGTTTCCGATTGCCAAGATCGCCGCGAAGTTAGCAGTGGGCTATACCCTGGATGAGCTGCAAAACGATATTACCGGCGGTCGTACGCCGGCATCGTTCGAGCCTTCTATCGATTACGTGGTTACCAAGATTCCGCGTTTTACCTTCGAGAAGTTTCCCCAGGCCAACGACCGTCTGACGACGCAGATGAAGTCGGTGGGCGAGGTGATGGCGATTGGCCGTACGTTCCAAGAGTCGCTGCAGAAAGCGCTACGCGGCCTGGAAACCGGCAACGATGGTCTCGATCCGATCATTACCGACTTCACGCCGGACAACATGGCGATTATCCAGGGCGAGCTGCAGGCCGCCGGTGCCGAGCGTATTTTCTACGTGGCGGACGCCATGCGTTCAGGCATGAGTGTCGATGAGGTCTTTGCGTTGACCAATATCGATCCCTGGTTCCTGGTGCAACTGGAAGATCTGGTGCTGACTGAAAGCGCCGTTGCCAAGCGCTCGTTGGCTGATTTTTCCGCTCGTGAGCTTTTCCAGCTCAAGCGTAAAGGCTTCGGCGATGCGCGCCTGGCCAAGCTGCTGAATGTCAGCGAAAAAGAGTTTCGTCAAACCCGTCAAGCTGCTGGTATCCGCCCGGTGTATAAGCGTGTCGATACCTGTGCTGCTGAGTTTGCCTCGGACACCGCCTATATGTACTCCACCTACGAAGAAGAGTGCGAGGCGGATGTGTCTGACCGTCAGAAGATCATGGTGCTGGGCGGTGGCCCGAACCGTATCGGCCAGGGGATCGAGTTTGACTACTGCTGTGTTCATGCGGCGTTTGCCATGCGCGACGACGGCTATGAAACGATCATGGTCAACTGCAACCCGGAAACCGTCTCCACCGATTACGACACCTCTGATCGCCTCTATTTTGAGCCGGTAACGCTGGAAGACGTGCTGGAAATCGCCGACAAAGAGAAGCCGGTGGGCGTGATCGTTCAGTTCGGTGGCCAAACGCCGCTGAAACTGGCGCGCGAATTGGAAGCCGCCGGCGTGCCGATCATTGGTACCACGCCGGATGCCATCGACCGCGCGGAAGACCGCGAGCGTTTCCAGGTGATGATCGACAAGTTGGGTCTCAAACAGCCGCCCAACGCGACCGCTCGCAGCTTTGCCGAAGCCTTCGATAAAGCCGAAGCGATTGGCTACCCGCTGGTGGTGCGCCCCAGTTACGTGCTGGGTGGTCGGGCCATGGAGATCGTCTACGACGCCTCCGAGCTTGAAAACTACATGACCCACGCGGTGAAAGTTTCCAACGATTCACCGGTGCTGCTGGATCACTTCTTGAGTGCCGCGATCGAGATCGATATCGATGCCGTGTCGGATGGTCAGCAGGTCGTCATCGGCGGCATCATGCAGCACGTAGAGCAAGCGGGCGTTCACTCCGGTGACTCCGCCTGCGCGCTCCCGCCTTACTCGCTGCCGGCGGATGTGCAGGACGAAATGCGCCATCAGGTGAAGCAGATGGCGGTTGAGCTGGGCGTTAAAGGCCTAATGAACGTGCAGTTGGCCTGGCAGGATGGCGAGATCTACGTGATCGAGGTCAACCCACGCGCCTCGCGTACCGTGCCCTTTGTATCCAAGTGCATCGGCACGTCATTGGCGCAGATTGCGGCCCGCTGTATGGCCGGTAAAACCCTGGCTGGACAGGGCTTTGAGAAGGAAATCGTGCCGCACTTCTATAGTGTTAAAGAGGCCGTTTTCCCGTTCAACAAATTCCCCGGTGTCGACCCGATCCTTTCACCGGAAATGAAGTCCACCGGCGAAGTAATGGGCTCTGGCGATACCTTTGCTGAGGCGTTTTTCAAGGCCCAGCTGGGCGCAGGCGAAGCCATTCCAGCGCTGACGGGCGAGCGTAAAGCGTTCCTTTCCGTGCGCGAGCCGGACAAGGCAGGGATTATCGAAGTAGGACGTTCTCTGTTAGCATTAGGCTTTACGCTATGTGCAACTCGGGGAACAGCGGCTGCTTTGGAAGCTGCTGGGCTTGCCGTGGAGCACGTCAATAAAGTTTACGAAGGTCGTCCCCATATCGTCGATCTGCTCAAGAACGACGAAATTGCCTACATTGTGAACACTACCGAAGGTCGTCAGGCCATTAATGACTCTTCGGTCATTCGCCGTACTGCTCTCTCGCGCAAGGTGCCCTATGCGACCACCTTGGCGGGCGCTAATGCTGTTTGCATGGCGCTTGAGTACGGTAGGGAAATTACGGTGCGGCGCCTTCAGGATCTGCATGCAGGAGCAAGTCAATGAACAAGGTCCCGATGACAGTGGCGGGAGAAAGAAGCCTTCGTGAAGAGCTCGACCACCTTAAAAGCGAAGCGCGTCCGCAGGTGATCGCGGCCATCGCTGAAGCGCGTGAGCACGGCGATCTGAAAGAGAACGCCGAATATCACGCCGCTCGCGAGCAGCAAGGGTTTATCGAAGGGCGTATTCAGGAGATCGAAAGTAAGCTCTCTGTGGCCCAAGTGATCGATGTCACGAAATTGCCGAAAACCGGCAAGGTGATTTTTGGTGTGACCGTATCGCTGATGAACCTGGATACCGATGCAGAAGTGACTTATCGCATCGTTGGTGAAGACGAAGCGGATATTAAATCCGGCCGTATTTCGGTGACGTCGCCCATCGCTCGTGCCCTCATCGGTAAAGAGGAAGGTGATGTCGTGGTGGTCAAAACGCCCGGCGGAGATGTGGAGTACGAAGTAGGTAGCGTCGAGCACGTGTAATAAAAAACGCCCCTTCAATTGACCCAATGGGTTGGTTGAAGGGGCGTTTTCGTACGACGAGACGCTATTGGTCTGCGTTTCATTTAACGCTTAATGGCGGCCGTGGTGGTTCTCAAAGCGGGTAACATTGGAAAGCTTTGGGTTCACCTGTGGGTTTCTGCGGTACAGCAGCGCCATTTTGCCAATGGTTTGCACAAGGTCGGCACGGCTGTTGGCGATTAGTTCGGCTATCATGGCAGCCCGATCATCACGCTCAGGAATGGCGAGCTTCACTTTGATCAGTTCGTGATCGGTGAGTGCGCGGTTAAGTTCTGCGAGCAAATTTTCGGAGACGCCGTTCTCAGAAACGGTGACCACGGGGTTAAGATGGTGGCCAATGCTACGAAATGCTTTCTTTTGTGCCTGTGACAAGCTCATGGTATCTTGCGGTATCCCGGTTAGCGCTTAACGCTCCATCTTACGGTGAAATGCCACCGAGTGAAAGCGATCGCGTGAATGCGCCCATCTCTTATTCCAGTGTTAGATTCCTACATGCAGCAAAAGCCCCCGAACCGAAAACATTCCGTCAGCAAGACCAGTAATAACTGGAAGAAGGAGCATTTTGACGACCAGTATGTGAAGCAGAGCTGGCAGGATGGCTATCGCTCCCGTGCCAGCTACAAGCTGATCGAACTGGACGAGAAGGACAAGCTGCTACGACCTGGAATGACGGTGATCGACCTAGGCGCAGCCCCCGGCGGGTGGAGTCAAATTGCCGCAGAACGGGTAGGGCCTGAAGGGGTGGTGATCGCCTCTGATATTCTCGAGATGGATGCGCTGGCAGGCGTGGATTTCATCCAGGGGGACTTTACCGAAGAGGCGGTGTTGGAAGCGATCCTAAAACGCCTCGATAATCGCCGCGTAGACCTTGTGATGTCGGATATGGCCCCCAATATGAGTGGTATGGCAGCCATTGATCAGCCCCAGGCGATGTACTTAGTGGAGCTAGCGTTGGAGCTTGCGCGCGAAACGTTGTCACCCGGTGGTCGATTTTTAGCTAAAGTATTCCAAGGGGAAGGGTTTGACGCTTACTTGAAAGAGCTGCGTGGCAGCTTCAACAAGGTAGTGACTCGCAAGCCAGATGCTTCTCGGGCTCGTTCTCGTGAGGTGTATTTTCTGGCCGAAGGGTTTCGCGGTTAACGTATCCTGTGGTTCGATGCCCTTAAAGGCTGACCTTGAAAGGGTGCAATAATGGTGCGTGTGGTTCATAGCCAAGATTTATCAGCGCAATTGCCAGACAGGCAAGCGCAACGTGTGTCACATTAGCGCTTTGCGCGCGTGGCACAGATGGCCCGAGGCATAAGACGCTTTGGCAATGGTTGAACGCTTGATGCTGCTGTAATGTCATAGCACTACGTTGTTTAGTAGCAGACTTCACTGAGCATCAGGGTTTAACTGACGGATTCTTGTAATGAGGGTAGCCCCTTGAACGATATGGCGAAGAACCTGATTCTGTGGTTGGTCATCGCGGCCGTCCTACTGACAGTGTTCAATAATTTCAGTACGGAAAGCGCACCACAAAATACGAACTACTCTCAGTTCGTGCAGCAGGTGCAAAACCAACAGGTACGTAGCGTGACGATTGATGGTTACACCATCAGTGGTGAGCGCACGGACGGCTCTCAGTTTCAGACGATCCGCCCCGCGGCGGAAGATCCGAAGCTGATGGACGACCTGTTGAGCAATAACGTGACGGTAGTGGGTAAAGAGCCAGAACAGCAAAGCATCTGGACGCGCCTGCTGATCGCTAGCTTCCCGATTCTGCTGATTTTGGGCATTTTTATGTTCTTTATGCGCCAAATGCAGGGCGGTGCTGGCGGTGGTAAAGGCGGCCCGATGAGCTTTGGTAAGTCGAAAGCCAAGCTGCTCTCCCAAGATCAGATTAAAACCACTTTTGCCGATGTGGCGGGCTGCGACGAAGCGAAAGAAGAGGTCGAAGAGCTGGTCGACTTCCTGCGTGACCCGACCAAGTTTCAGCGCCTGGGCGGTATGATTCCCCGCGGCGTGCTGATGGTAGGTCCTCCCGGTACGGGTAAAACGCTGCTGGCCAAGTCGATTGCTGGCGAAGCCAAAGTGCCGTTCTTCTCTATCTCGGGTTCCGACTTCGTCGAAATGTTCGTGGGTGTTGGTGCATCACGTGTGCGCGACATGTTCGAGCAGGCCAAGAAGCAGGCACCTTGTATCATCTTTATCGACGAAATCGATGCCGTGGGCCGCTCGCGTGGTACCGGCATGGGCGGCGGTAACGACGAGCGCGAACAGACCTTGAACCAGTTGTTGGTCGAGATGGATGGCTTTGAAGCCAACGAAGGTATCATCGTAATTGCCGCGACCAACCGTCCGGACGTGCTTGATCCGGCGCTAATGCGCCCAGGCCGTTTTGACCGCCAAGTCACGGTTGGTTTGCCGGACATTCGCGGTCGTGAGCATATCCTGGGTGTTCACCTGCGTAAGGTGCCGCTGGCCGACGACGTTAAGCCGCAGTTGATCGCACGTGGTACGCCGGGCTTCTCCGGTGCGGACTTGGCCAACTTGGTCAACGAATCTGCCCTGTTTGCCGCGCGTCGCAATAAGCGCCTGGTCAGCATGGAAGAGCTTGAGCTCGCCAAAGATAAGATCATGATGGGCGCTGAGCGCAAGTCGATGGTCATGACCGACAAAGAGAAGCTCAACACGGCTTATCATGAATCCGGTCACGCTATTATCGGTTTGGTCGTGCCTTCGCATGATCCGGTTTATAAAGTAACGATTATTCCTCGTGGCCGTGCTCTCGGCGTGACGATGTTCCTGCCGGAAGAGGATCGTTACAGCCTGTCGCGTCAGCAAATTCTGGGGCAAATCTGTTCACTGTTTGGCGGCCGAATTGCCGAAGAGATGACGCTGGGGCCCAACGGTGTCACTACCGGTGCTTCTAACGACATTAAGCGCGCCACTGAACTGGCCCACAACATGGTGGCGAAGTGGGGCTTGTCGGACGAGATGGGTCCGATCATGTACGACGAGGACGAGTCGCATCAGTTCCTGGGTGGCCCTGGCCAGGGTGGCAGCAAGATGAAGTCTGGCGATACCACCACGCGGCTCGATAAAGAGGTGCGTAAAATCATCGATGATTGTTACGAGCAGGCGCGCCAAATCCTGACCGACAATCGCGATAAGCTCGACGCCATGGCTGAAGCATTGATGAAATACGAAACCATCGACGCCAATCAGCTGAAGGACATCATGGAAGGCCGCGAGCCGCGTCCGCCGGAAGGTTGGGACGATGGTGACTCATCCGGTGGCGGTACGCCGGTGGGTGGTGACAAGCCTAACGTCCAGGAAACGAACGACGATTCGACATCGGATGCTTCTGGCAGTGACGACGGTGAAGAAGAGGATGACGACGAGCCTCGTCGCCGCCCCTCTGATCCTCTTGGTGGCCCTGCAGGCCCGTAGAGGATAAGGTGGGGATGAGATAGTTAACCCCTCGTATGAGCCGAAGGCGCCCCGTCAAGGGGCGCCTTTTTTTGTTATGCTGTGCACATACACTGCAATGTTTCTTTTCTTGATCAGGCTGCAGCATGAAATCAATGATGGACACGTCTTCGACGCGAACCGCTGACAATGCTTTCCAACTGCGCTGTGGGCGCCACCTGCTAGATCTGTCCTTTCCCCGTGTGATGGGCATTCTCAATGTCACGCCCGACTCTTTTTCCGATGGTGGGCAGCATGTCGCTTTAGATGATGCGTTACGCCATGCCGAGCGCATGCTGGCGGAAGGGGCGGCGATGATTGATGTGGGTGGCGAGTCGACCCGCCCTGGCGCTACCCCTGTCAGCCCGCAGGAGGAGTTGGATCGTGTCGCCCCGGTGGTGGAACTGCTGGTGCGCGAATTGGATGCATTAGTCTCGGTGGATACCAGTTGCCCCACGGTGATGCGCGAGGCGAGTGAGCTGGGCGCTGGCATGATTAACGATGTGCGTGCATTAGAGCGCGAAGGGGCGCTATTGGCCGCCGTGGGCAGTGGGCTGCCCGTGTGTTTGATGCACCGCCAGGGCGAGCCGCAGAACATGCAGCAGGCGCCCGCTTATTCGCGCCCCATAGAAGAGGAAGTGACTGACTATTTAGCGCGCCGAGTGGCTGAGTGTGAAGCCGCCGGGCTGCGCCGTAACCGGCTGTTGGTAGATCCAGGCTTTGGCTTCGGCAAAAGCGTCGAACACAATCTACGCTTACTCAAATATATGGAGACTCTACAGTCGCTAGAGCTTCCCTTGCTGGTGGGTATGTCGCGCAAGAGTATGATTGGTAAGGTGTTGGGCCGCCCGGTGGAGGAGCGTCTCTCCGGTGGTTTGGCGTTAGCGGCCATGGCAGTGGAGCGTGGAGCGAATATTCTGCGTGTACATGATGTCGCTGCAACGGTTGATGCAGTCAATATGGCGTGGGCGGTACTACAAGAAGGCTGCGAGCCGCCGCTAAATAAGGAGTCTGACGCATGACAAGGCGCTATTTTGGTACCGATGGTATCCGTGGCACGGTGGGAAAATCCCCCATTACGGCTGATTTTATGCTCAAGTTAGGCTGGGCGGCGGGGCAGGTGTTGCGCCGTGATAAAGGCCGAACGCGGGTGCTGATCGGCAAAGATACGCGTATCTCCGGCTATATGTTCGAGTCGGCTCTGGAGGCGGGGCTTTCCGCGGCCGGTGTCGATGTGTCGCTGCTTGGGCCAATGCCAACACCGGGTATTGCCTACTTGACCCGCACCTTCCGTGCCGACGCGGGCATCGTGATCTCCGCCTCGCACAACCCTTTTGATGATAATGGCATCAAGTTCTTCTCTGCTGAGGGCAAGAAGCTTCCCGATGACACTGAAGACCGTATTGAAGCCATGCTGGAAGCGCCGCTGACCACGGCGGAAGCCGCTCAGTTGGGTAAAGCAACGCGTATTGACGACGCCGCGGGCCGGTATATTGAATTTTGTAAATCCACGCTGCCTGATCGGCTCAGCCTGCACGGCTTGAAAGTAGTGCTGGACTGCGCCCACGGCGCGACTTACCACATTGCGCCTAATGTGTTTCGTGAGCTGGGTGCTTACGTCACCACCATTGGTTCCGCGCCTGACGGTCTGAATATCAATCAGCAGGTGGGGTCAACGCACCCGGCGGCACTGCGCGCAGCGGTCATTCAGCAGAGCGCTGATTTAGGCATTGCGTTCGACGGGGATGGTGATCGCGTCCTGTTGGTGGATGGCGATGGGCGCGAAGTCGATGGTGACGATATTCTCTACCTGATCGCCCGCGACCGCCACGAGCGTGGTTTGCTGCAAGGCGGTGTGGTGGGCACGCTGATGTCTAATTTTGGCCTCTCCATGGCGCTTGATAAGCTCGGTATTCCTTTTGAGCGGGCGAAAGTGGGTGATCGCTTTGTGATGGAGCGCATGGCGGCCAACGGCTGGGAGCTGGGCGGCGAGTCGTCTGGCCACATTGTGTGCGGCCATGTGCAGACCACCGGGGACGGTATCGTCTCGGCGCTACAGGTGTTGGCACTGATGATGCGAGAACAGAAGAGCCTGCCGACCTTGTTAAAAGAACTCGAAAAAGTGCCCCAGGCGCTGGTCAATGTGCGTCTGCCTGCCCAGGCAAGTGCGCAAGAGGTCATGGCTTCTCCCCCCCTTCAGCAAGCGGTGGCTGCGCTAGAGCATGAGTTGGGCGATGAGGGGCGCGTATTACTTCGCCCATCGGGCACCGAGCCATTGATTCGAGTAATGGTGGAAGGGCGTGCCCATTTGGACGTCGATCAGTTGGCGCAAAGTTTAGCCAATCAAGTCCAGGCACTGCTCAAATAGACGTTCCCAGCTAATCGGCATGGCTAGCTGGTTCGGTAAACCTATTGTGTGCTTGCAACAGCGGTTGTCTTGACAAGGCCGCTCCTATACCATTCGCTCCACCATGAGTGAGGAGAGTCGATGCGTACGCCTTTAATCGCCGGTAACTGGAAAATGAACGGTTCCGTGGCGTTGATCAACGAATTTGGCCAGGCCTTCTCTGCTGCCGTATCGCCAAAAGAGGTGGATGTCGTTATCATTCCGCCGTTCCCCTATTTGGATGCGGCGCGTCTTGCCTTCGAAGGCACGGTGCTGTCATTGGGTGCGCAGACGCTTAACCCTATTCATTCGGGAGCGCATACCGGGGAAGTGAGTGGTCGCATGCTCAAAGAGTTTGCGGTTTCTTACGTACTGGTTGGGCATTCGGAGCGGCGTCAGCTTTATAAAGAGAGCGACGACCAGATCTTTGCGCGCCTGTTGGCGGCATTGAGCGTGGAGATCACGCCTATTCTCTGTGTGGGTGAATCCCTAGAGGAGCGCGACGCGGGGCGCACGATGGACGTAGTGCTGCGCCAGGTAGGGCATGCGATGTCTCGCCTGGAGCCAGACCAGCGCCAACAAGTCGTCATCGCCTACGAACCCGTTTGGGCCATTGGTACGGGGCGCACCGCCACGCCTGAGCAAGCTCAAGAGGTCATGGCAGGCATTCGTGCTTACCAGGCAAGCTTTGATAAAGGGCTCGCTGAGCAGCTTCGGTTGCTTTACGGCGGCAGTATGAATGCAAGTAATGCGGCTGAGCTGCTTGCTCAGCCGGATATCGACGGCGGTCTAGTGGGCGGAGCCTCACTCAAGACCGATGATTTTTATGCCATTTGTCAGTCAGCAGGATAACGCCATGCAAGTTGCAATTCTTATGATCCATGTGGTGATTGCGGTCGCCCTGGTGGTACTCATCCTGCTTCAGCAGGGTAAAGGTGCCGAAGCTGGCGCTGCTTTTGGGGGCGGCGCATCACAAACCGTGTTTGGCTCACGGGGTAGCGGTAACTTTCTGTCGCGTACGACCGCCATTTTAGCGGCGGGCTTCTTCGTGACTTCCATGGCGCTGGCTTATTTCGCTACACAAGCTGGCCAAGCACCTGAAGCCGGTATTCCGGACTCACGCCTGATCGAGCAGCAGCAAAGCGTTCCGACGCTTGACGACAGGCCTGCAGATGTGGATAATACCGCGCCAGTGCTAGAGGAAAGCAACGACTAAGTAGTTGATGATTCGGTCGCTGTGATTTTTTTAGCCTCCCCTGATGCCGAAGTGGTGGAATTGGTAGACACGCTATCTTGAGGGGGTAGTGACCGTATGGTCGTGCGGGTTCAAGTCCCGCCTTCGGCACCATCTGTTTTGCTGGCTCGCCAGCTTCCCAGAATTTCTTTTTCGCCAGAATGAGTAGGTTGCATTCGTTAGTTAGGCGAAAAAGTCAGCGTTAAGTAAGTGACGCTAGAAGCAAGTAGTTCTTGACGTAAGTAGCTTTGATGTCTATTATCGTCGACCTAGATTGATGCGGGGTGGAGCAGTCTGGTAGCTCGTCGGGCTCATAACCCGAAGGTCATCGGTTCAAATCCGGTCCCCGCTACCATTTTCTAGTAGCATGTTTGTCAGCTGTTTTCTCTATTTATATGGACTGAAAATAGCGGCTATCAGGTTAATCCTGGGGCGTGTTGCTGAAACGGTACTTAAGGTTTCTTTTAAAAAGCCCCTTCCAGTGAAGGGGCTTTTTGTTAGCAGCTTTTGGTTAGCAAGCGTTGGGCTAACGCCCGCTCATTGCTAACACGAGTGATCTTAATAGCGGATGCCTCCGGATAGCCGGATGCACATTTCCGAGTAACGCCAATCAGCCACCTAGCTTTTCTAAAAACTCCTGGCCAGGTGCCTGATGCAACGGCTATAGGAGCTTTGTCTGTGGCCACTAAACACGCTGCGCTTCACGCGCTGATCGAACCTGTTGTTGCTGCCATGGGCTTTGAGCTATGGGGCATCGACCATCTTTCCCAGGGCAAAAACTCGCGGCTGGTGATCTATATCGAGCGCGAGAGTGGCGTTAGCGTTGAAGACTGCGCAGATATTAGCCGCCAAGTCAGTGCTGTCATGGATGTAGAAGACCCTATCGCCGGTGAGTACCGGTTGGAAGTCTCCTCGCCTGGCATGGCACGTCCCTTGTATTCCCTGGATCAGTTTACCCGCTTTCAAGGTCATCACGTCGCGCTGAAACTGCGCACTGCCTTTGACGGGCGGCGCAAGTATCAAGGGCTTTTGGTCGGTGTGGAAGGTGATGAAATACTCCTACAGCTGAATGGCGAAGAGTATTGCTTTCCTATTGAGAGTATTGATTCTGCTCACATTGTACCGCAGTTCGACGATTAACCGGGTAGCGGCGCTGCCGGCAGGCTGCCGGGGTGATGCACATAAGGATAGGTTTTCTGGCGAGGCATACGCATGAGTAAAGAAATTTTAATGGTCGTTGACGCGATCTCCAATGAGAAGGGCGTCCCACGTGATGTCATCTTCGAAGCGGTAGAAGCTGCTCTTGCGAGCGCGTCGCGCAAGCGTTTCGAAAAAGAAGAAGCCAATGTGCGCGTGCATATTGATCGCCGCACTGGCGAATACGAAACCTTTCGCTTCTGGACCGTCGTGGAAGACGACGAGTTCGAAACGCCAGATTACGAAATTAAAGAGACCATTGCTGAGCAGCGCGATCCGCCGCTGAAATTGGGCGATGTCGTCGAAAAGAGCATCGAAAATGCGGCGTTTGGCCGTATTGCTGCACAAACCGCCAAGCAGGTGATCGTACAGAAAGTACGTGAAGCCGAGCGGGCCGAAGTCGTGCGTCAATATGCTGACCGTGAAGGTGAGCTGGTGGCCGGGATCGTCAAGAAGACGACCCGCGACGGCTTGATCATCGATTTGGGTGAAAACGCTGAGGCGTTTTTGCCGCGCAACGAAATGATCCACGGTGAGCGTTACCGCATGAACGAGCGGGTGCGCGCCCTGTTGGTCAAAGTAGACCCGGATGCTCGCGGCGCCCAGCTTCAGCTGTCGCGTACCTGCCCTGAGCTGATCATTGAACTGTTCAAAATTGAAGTGCCGGAAATCGCCGAGCAGTTGATTGAGATTAAAGGGGCCGCGCGTGATCCCGGCTCGCGCGCCAAAATTGCGGTTAAAACCAATGATCGCCGCATCGATCCCGTCGGTGCCTGTGTAGGTATGCGGGGTTCGCGTGTTCAGGCGGTCTCTTCGGAGCTGCAAAACGAACGCGTCGATATCGTGCTGTGGGATGACAATCCTGCCCAGTTGGTGATTAACGCCATGGCGCCTGCCGATGTGGGGTCTATCCTTGTTGACGAAGATGCCCACGCGATGGACGTGGCCGTGGCACAGGACAATTTGGCCCAGGCCATTGGTCGCAGCGGCCAGAACGTACGTTTGGCCTCTGAACTCACCGGCTGGCGTATTAACGTCATGACCGAAGAGGAAGCAGAGTCCAAGCGCGACCAAGAGATTGATAGCCTGGTCGATTCTTTCATCCAGCACCTCGAAGTGGATGAAGATGTCGCCCGCCTGTTAGTGGAAGAGGGGTTCACCACCCTGGAAGAAGTCGCCTACGTGCCGCTGGAAGAAATGCTCGAAATCGAAGAGTTCGATGAAGATTTGGTCGAAGAGCTACGTGCACGTGCGAAAGACGAGCTGCTGACGATGGCCATTGCCTCGGAAGAAGCGCTAGACGGTGCCCAACCAGCAGCTGATCTGCTGGAGATGGATGGCATGGAGCGCCACCTGGCCTTCATCCTGGCCAGTCGCGGCATTGTCACCATGGAAGATCTCGCCGAGCAGTCTGTCGACGATCTGGTCGATATCGAGGAGTTGGACGAAGCGCGCGCAGCGGCACTGATCATGACTGCCCGTGCGCCCTGGTTTGAAGTCGATGACGCATCGGATTCGAACACACAGTAAACAGGTCACGGGCTGAGGAGGGTCACTATGTCAGATATGACAGTTAAAGATTTCGCAGTAAAGGTGGGCCGTGATGTGCCTCGCCTATTAGAGCAAATGAAAGAAGCGGGTTTAAAGCACGCTTCAGAAAGTGATGCAGTGTCTGAAGAAGACAAGCAGAAGCTGCTGAGTTTCCTGAAGAAGAGCCACGGCGGAAGCGACACGGGTGATGCCGGTAAAAACCGCATCACGCTGACACGCAAAACCCGTAGCCGTATCAATACCGGTGAGCGCGGCAAAACCATCGAAGTGCAGGTACGTAAGAAGAAAACCTACGTCAAAAGCGCTGAAGATGAGAAGCCGAAAGCCCCCGAGCCTAGCTATACCGGCCCACGCCAGTTAGTCGGCGATATGGCAGAAGCAGAAGCTGAGCGTAAAGTCAGCGATGCACGCGCCGCCGAAGAAAAAGCGGCTGCGCAGAAGGCCCATGCAGCGAAAGCTGCTGAAGAGGCGGCTAGCAAGAAAGAAGCCGCCGCTAAAAAGCCAGCTGACGTCAAGCCGAAAGCTGAAAAAGCGCCTGTAACGCCCAATATCGACGTGCCCAATCTTGAGATTGACGACACGCCATCTGGCGACGACATGCCGCCAGCGCCGCCGAAAGAAGGCCGTTCTGACCGCCGTACGGCGCCGCCTAAGAAGACCGCAGCGAAAGCCAAAGGTCGTCGTGACGATGAAGATCGTGGTGAGCGTGAAGAGCGTAAGCGTGGCGGTGGCGGTAAGAAGGTAAAACGTGCCGAACAGCGTCGTGGTGGTCGCCGTGGTGGCAACCAGACCGGCAACGGCAAGCACGCGTTCCAGAAACCGACTCAGCCGATCGTACGTGAAGTCTCGATCCCTGAATCGATCAGCGTGGCGGAATTGGCCGACAAAATGTCGATCAAGGCCAACGAAGTGATCAAGGCCATGTTTAACATGGGCGCAGCGGTCACCATCAACCAAACCATCGATCAGGATACGGCTGCGATCGTGGTGGAAGAGATGGGCCACACGCCGAAGCTGGTGAAAGATGACGCGCTGGAAACGGAAATGCTCGAAGGCATCTCCTACGAAGGCGAAGAGATCACTCGTTCACCGGTCGTGACCGTGATGGGTCACGTCGACCACGGTAAAACATCGCTGCTGGATTATATCCGTAAAGCGAAAGTGGCCACCGGTGAAGCGGGTGGTATCACCCAGCACATTGGCGCGTACCACGTGGAAGATAACCACGGTGGCGTGACCTTCCTGGATACGCCAGGTCACGCGGCGTTTACCGCCATGCGTGCCCGTGGTGCCAAGGCAACGGACGTGGTCATTCTCGTTGTCGCAGCGGATGACGGCGTGATGCCGCAGACGATTGAGGCGATTGAGCACTCCAAAGCCGCCGAAGTACCCATGGTGGTGGCGGTGAACAAGATCGATAAGCAGGGCATCGATCTGGATCGCATCAAAAACGAGCTTTCGCAGCACGGCGTTATTTCGGAAGAGTGGGGCGGTGATACTCAGTTCGTTCACGTGTCTGCTAAGACCGGTGAAGGTATGGAAGAGCTGCTGGAAGCGATCCAGTTGGCCTCCGAAGTGCTTGAGCTGAAAGCTGTGCCTTCCGCACCGGGTAAAGGGGTTGTGGTTGAATCGCGCCTTGATAAAGGTCGTGGTCCGGTCGCTACCGTACTGGTTCAAAACGGCACGCTGAGAAAGGGCGATATCGTCCTCGCTGGCCTGCACTACGGCCGCGTACGTGCGCTGACCAACGAACTTGCCCAGCAAGTCGATGAAGTTGGTCCGGCCATGCCGGTCGAGATTCAAGGCTTGGGCGGCACGCCGGATGCCGGTGACGACTTCATGGTCGTGGCCGACGAGAAGAAAGCCCGCGAAGTGGCTAACTTCCGTCAAGGCAAATACCGCGAAGTGCGCCTGGCGCGTCAGCAGAAGGCCAAGCTGGAGAACATGTTCAGCCAGATGGGCCAAGACGAAGTGGCTAAGGTCAACATCGTCCTCAAAGCCGACGTACAAGGCTCGCTGGAAGCGATCAAAGGCGCCCTGGAAGAGCTCTCCACTGATGAAGTCGAAGTGGCTGTGGTCTCCTCGGGTGTGGGCGGTATCACCGGTACCGATGCCAACTTGGCGCTCGCGTCAGAAGCCATCGTGGTCGGCTTTAACGTCCGTGCCGATGCCGCTGCCCGTGAGATCGTTGAGCGCGAAGGCCTGGATCTGCGTTACTACAGCGTTATTTACCAATTGATCGACGAGGTCAAGCAGGCGATGAGCGGTATGCTCGCACCTGAGTGGAAAGAAGAGATCGTCGGTATTGCTGAAGTGCGCGATGTATTCCGTGCGCCGAAGATTGGTGCTATCGCTGGCTGTATGGTCATCGAAGGTAACGTTCATCGTAATAAGAAGATCCGCGTATTGCGTGATGATGTGGTGATTTACGAAGGCGAGCTCGAATCGCTGCGCCGCTTCAAAGACGATGTGCAGGAAGTGCGCAACGGCATGGAGTGTGGCATCGGCGTGAAGAACTACAACGATGTCCAAGTCGGCGATAAGATCGAAGTCTTCGACCAAGTGAAGGTCGAGCGTAGCCTGTAAGGCTGCGAGGAGCTAACCATGCGCGAATTTAAGCGTACCGACCGGGTAGCCGACCAGCTCCAGAAGGAGCTGGCGGTACTGATCCAGCGTGAAGTGAAAGATCCGCGTCTAGGCATGGTCACGGTCAGCGGTGTTACCGTCAGCCGTGACCTTGGCTATTCCGATGTCTATGTCACTCTGCTGGGTGAGCAAGAGCCCGAGCGTATTAAGGAAAACCTGCAGGTGCTGAAGCGTGCGGCTGGTTTTCTAAGAAGTCAGATTGCTAAGCGTATCAAGCTTCGTCACGTGCCAGAACTACGCTTTCATTTTGATGAGAGCGTCGTGCGTGGTCAGCAGCTCTCTTCATTGATTGATGAAGCGGTGACGACTGATCGCGCCCGTCATCATGACGACGAGGACGATGCCGCTGCCAGTGAGGAAACTCGCTAGTGGCACGTCAACGCCGTGGTTTGCCGGTTAATGGCGTACTGTTGCTGGATAAGCCGAAGGGCGTTTCCAGCAACCATGCGCTGCAGCGTGTGCGTCGGCTGTTCCAGGCGCAAAAAGCCGGGCACACCGGCACGCTGGACCCGATGGCCACCGGCTTATTGCCGATTTGCCTGGGCGAAGCCACCAAGTTTTCATCGCATCTTCTGGAAGCCGATAAGGTATATCGCACCCGGGTAGAATTGGGCGTGATGACGGATACCGGCGATGCGGAAGGCGCGGTGATGGAGCAGCATGCGGTGCCCAGTCTCACTGCTGACGATGTAGAGGCTGTGCTCAGCCGCTTTCGTGGTGACATTGATCAAGTGCCGCCCATGTATTCAGCTTTGAAGCATCAGGGCAAAAAGCTTTACGAGTTGGCCCGTGAAGGCAAGCAGGTAGAGCGTGCAGCACGCCGAGTAAGCGTGTATGATGCGCGCCTGCTGTCGTTTGATGGCACTGCATTTGAGCTGGAAGTCAGCTGCAGCAAAGGTACTTACATCCGCACGTTAGCCGAAGATATCGGTAAAGCGTTGGGCTGTGGTGCGCACATCAGTCAACTAAGAAGGCTCAAAACGGGGCCTTTTTTAGCCGATGCGATGTGGACATTAGAGGACTTGGAAGCGTTGGCGGATCAAGCCGCACTGGAAGCTGAACTGATGCCTGTGGATGTGCTGGTCGATCATTTGCCGTCATTGATGGTGGACGATACTGCCCATAGCCGCTTGGCCCATGGTCAGCCTGCCACGCTAACCACCGGCACGCTTGCGCCAGAGGCGTTAGCTAGACTTTATTACGCCGAGACGTTTATCGGCCTTGGCGTAGTGAAAGGCGACCAGGAAGTGGCGCCTAAGCGACTGTTAAGCACCGTCGCTATCTCGTAAACAGCGTTGCAAGGATGCACTATCTACGGGAAAATAGTTAATAGAAGATGGCTAGTAGAAATCAGCCGTTAGACGTTAGCTATTAGAAATTAGCAGCTTGAGACTGCAAATATGCGTGGTCTCACCCATTCATTTTTAGGCATATTGCTTACTGGAGAGACAGATGGCTTTAACCGCTGAGAAGAAGGCCGAGATCGTTACTGAATACGGCCGCGGCGACAACGATACCGGTTCCCCTGAAGTGCAGGTTGCCCTGCTGAGCGCCAACATCAATGGCCTGCAGGATCACTTCAAGACCAATAAGCAGGATCACCACTCTCGTCGTGGTCTGATCCGCATGGTTAACCAGCGTCGTAAACTGCTGGATTACCTAAAGCGTAAAGATTTCGAACGCTATCAGTCCCTGATTCAGCGTCTGGGTCTGCGTCGTTAAGCGTTAACGGCAACGATTAGAAACGGGCAGCTCCTTGTGAGCTGCCCGTTTTTTTATGTTTCTCATTGACCTGGGAGGGAACTGGTAGCCCTATCGTGCTCCAGCGCCTAGAATGGTAGCGAGTCAAAACGACCTAAACGAATAGACAAGTAGATATTGATAATGCTGAAGGAAGTCGCTGTGAATCCGGTAAAGAAAACGTTCCAGTACGGTCGTAGCACCGTCACGCTCGAAACCGGGCGTATTGCTCGCCAAGCTACCGGCGCTGTCATTGTTACCATGGATGACACCGTCGTGCTGTGCACCGTGGTTGCTCGTAAAGAGGCAAACCCGAGCCAGCCCTTTTTCCCCCTCTCGGTACACTACCAAGAGAAAACCTACGCAGTGGGCAAGATTCCCGGCGGCTTCTTCAAGCGTGAAGGGCGTCCCACTGAAAAAGAGACGCTCACCTCACGTCTGATCGATCGTCCTATCCGCCCGCTGTTCCCCAAAGGTTTTATGAACGAAGTGCAGGTCGTCTGTACCGTTCTCTCTACCGATCGTAACCACGATCCGGATATCGCCGCACTGCTGGGCACCTCCGCCGCGTTGAGCATCTCTGGCGTACCGTTTAGTGGCCCGATTGGTGCAGCCCGCGTTGGCTTTAACGAAGAGCAGGGCTACTTCCTCAACCCAACGGTGGAAGAGCTGGCGACTTCTGAGCTCGACATGGTCGTCGCCGGTACTGAAAAAGCCGTGCTGATGGTTGAGTCCGAAGCCAAAGAGCTACTTGAAGACGAAATGCTGGGTGCCGTGCTGTTTGGTCACCAGGAAATGCAGGTCGCGATCAGCGCCATTAATGAACTGGTTGCCGAAGCGGGCAAGCCGCGCTGGGAGTGGCAGGCCGCTGAAGAGAACCAGGCGCTCAAAGCCGCGATGGCTGAGGCCTTTGAAGCGAAAGTGGGCGACGCCTACCGCATCACCGACAAGATGCAGCGTCAGGATGCACTGGCTGAGTTGAAAGAGCAGGCGATCGAGCAACTGGCAGCCGATGAAGGCGAACCGGTTAATGACAAATTCAGCAAAGATGACGTCAAAGGCGCTTTCGCTGGTTTGGAAAAACGCGTTGTGCGCTCGCGCGTCGTCAAAGGCGAGCCGCGTATCGATGGGCGTGACAACCAAACCGTGCGGCCCTTGGCCATCGAAGTAGGCGTGCTGCCGAAAGCCCACGGTTCTGCCGTTTTCACCCGTGGTGAGACCCAGGCGATTGCCGTGGCGACGCTGGGCACACTGCGTGACTCTCAGTTAATCGAGTCGTTGGAAGGTGAGCGTAAAGATCGCTTCATGCTGCACTACAACTTCCCCCCTTACTCAGTGGGCGAAGCTGGCTTCATGGGTGGCCCGAAGCGTCGTGAAATCGGTCACGGTCGCTTGGCGCGTCGTGGTGTGCAGGCCATGCTGCCTGCTGAAGACGCTTTCCCCTACACCATCCGTGTAGTGTCTGAAATCACCGAGTCTAACGGTTCAAGCTCGATGGCGTCGGTGTGTGGCTCGTCGCTGGCCTTGATGGACGCGGGTGTGCCGTTGAAAGCACCGGTCGCTGGTATTGCCATGGGCCTGGTGAAAGACGCCGATGGCTTTGCTGTCTTGACCGATATCCTGGGTGACGAAGATCATCTTGGCGATATGGATTTTAAAGTGGCCGGTTCGGAAGAGGGCATCACCGCCCTTCAAATGGACATCAAGATCGAAGGCATCAACGAAGAGATTATGGAGCTCGCGCTGCAGCAAGCACTGACCGCGCGTCTGAGTATTCTTGAGCAAATGAATGTCGTGATTAGCCAGAGCCGGAGCGATGTCTCCGACAACGCGCCGTCGATGGCTACCATCAAAATCGATCCTGACAAAATCCGTGATGTTATCGGTAAAGGCGGCGCGACGATTCGCAAAATCTGCGAAGACACCGGCGCCTCCATCGATCTCGACGACGATGGCACCGTGCGCATTTACGCGGAAGATAAAGCCGCTGCGAAGCGCGCGATTGACACCGTACTGGCGATTACCGCCGAAGCGGAAATCGGCAAGTTGTATAACGGCAAGGTCGTGCGTATTGCGGACTTCGGGGCCTTCGTTAACATCATGCCGGGTACCGATGGCCTGGTGCACATCTCGCAGATCGTTGCTGAGCGCGTCAATAACGTGCGTGACTTCTTGAACGAAGGCGATGATGTGATCGTTAAAGTGCTGGATATCGACAACCGCAACCGCGTGAAGCTGTCGATGAAAGAGATCACCGAAGAAGAGAAAGCCGCTTTTGCAGCGGAAGCAGCGGAAACCGAAACGACGATTTAAATCGCTAACTAGGTATCTGATGCCGCCCTCGTAGCCTCTGGCTGCGGGGGCTTTGTTTTTATCAGGTACTGTTTTTGTCAGGTACTGTTTTTGCTGGGTATCGGCTTTGTGTCAGATATAAATTGGTTCGCCGGGATTTGGAGATAATTAGGGAGCTGCAGATGGAGCAGGAACAAGCGCCGCGTTGGTGGGCGGTGGTGGCCGTGATGATCGGCATTTTTTTATTGGTAACCGCTGAGCAGTTACCGATTGGGCTGCTCTCTCAAGTGGCATCGAGCATGGGTGTTACCCCTGGCATGGCAGGCTTAATGGTGACTGTGCCCGGCGTGGTCGCTGCTTTTTCAGCCCCACTGCTGCCGGTAGCCGTGGGGCGACTGGATCGACGCATTATGCTCACCCTGCTAATGGTCGTAATGGTCGTAGGCAGTGTGCTGTCGTCACTGGCCAGCAGCTTTTCCCTGCTGCTGGCCGCCCGCGTATTGGTCGGCCTGAGTATTGGGGGTTTTTGGGCGGTGGCAGGCAGCATTGCTCCACGCCTAGTACCAGAAGCCCAGGTGCCAAAAGCGATGACGATGATTTTTGGGGGCGTGGCGGCAGCCTCCGTGCTGGGGGTGCCTCTGGGCACGCTACTGGGGGATCTCAGCAATTGGCGCGTTGCCTTCGGGGCGCTGGGTGGTTTTAGCCTGTTGACGGCCTTGGCACTGTGGTATTGGCTACCGCCGTTACCACCACGGGAGCCGGTGCGGCTGCAAGTGCTCGCTCAGCAGTTTAGCAATCGCGGCGTGCGGGTGGCGGTGCTTACGACGGCCTTTGTAGTCGTAGGGCACTTCGCCGCCTACACCTTTATTAGCCCCATCCTGCAAGAGATCAGCGGTATTTCTCAGCGTCACGTCAGCAGCCTGCTGCTGCTTTACGGAGCGACAGGCATCGTGGGTAATATCCTGGCGGGTATGTTTGCCGGGCGTCACCCCTACCGCGCCGTGTTGGCCATTCCCAGCCTACTGCTCATTGTGGTGGCCGTGTTCCCGCTGCTGGGAATTCAGCCGAGTAGCGGCGTCATGCTGCTAATGGTGTGGGGCGCGGTATTTGGCAGCGTATCGGTCAGCATTCAAACCTGGATTTTACGCACCGCACCCAATACCGAAGCCGCCACGGCGTTGATGGCGTTTACTTTCAATATGTCGATTGGTTTAGGCGCCATGGTGGGGGGGCGTATTGTCGATGGCACTAGCCTGCCCATTGCCATGTGGGCGGCGTCTGGCCTGTTCCTGCTAGGCGCGCTGTTGGTGCTTAGCACCCCCGCTAAAGTGGTCGGTGAGAAAACGCGATGAAGAACAGCGAGCAAAAAAATGCCCCCTCATAAAGGGGGCATCGCTACGTTCTAACGACGTTCTAGCTATGTTACCGGCAATCGCTACTGGCTAGCTTTTGAGGCCATTAAGGCCGCTCAATCGCCAGTGCAACCCCCTGACCGCCGCCGATACACAGCGTGGCGAGGCCTTTCTTGGCATCACGCGCGATCATTTCATGCAGCAGTGATACCAGTACGCGGCAACCGGAGGCGCCAATGGGGTGGCCAAGGGCGATCGCGCCGCCATTAACGTTCACCTTGCTGACATCCCAGCCGAGCTCTTTATTGACGGAGAGCGCTTGAGCGGCGAACGCCTCGTTGGCTTCTGCTAAATCGAGATCATCCAGGCTCCAGCCCGCTTTTTCTAGGCAGCGGCGGGTAGCAGGGGCAGGCCCAATGCCCATGATGGCAGGGTCAACGGCAGCGTTAGCGTAAGCCGCAATGCGTGCTAGCGGCTCTAGGCCCAGCTCTTTAGCTTTTTCAGCGGAGCAGATCATCACAACGGCCGCACCATCGTTTAAAGAAGAGGCATTACCGGCGGTCACGGTGCCATCTTTTTTGAAGGCAGGCTTCATGCCCGCCAGCTTCTCGGCGGTGACTGCGCGTGGATTCTCATCGGTATCGAAAACGACCGGGTCGCCTTTACGCTGGGGAATCTCTACCGGCACGATCTGGCTTTTGAACTTACCCTCTTTAATGGCATTCGCGGCATTCTGCTGGGATTGGGCGGCGAATTGATCCATCTCTTCCCGGGTAATGCCGTATTTCTCAGCCAAGTTCTCAGCGGTGATGCCCATGTGGTAATCGTTGAACGCGTCCCACAGGCCATCGTGCACCATCGTGTCGATGGCTTTCCAGTCGCCCATGCGCTGACCGTTGCGGGAGTTAGGCAATACGTGAGGCGAGGCAGACATGTTTTCCTGGCCGCCCGCGAGAATCAGGTCAGCATCGCCACAGCGGATTGCCTGGGTCGCGAGGTGAATTGCTTTAAGGCCCGAACCACACACTTTATTGATGGTCATGGCCGGCACCGAGTCAGGCAGGCCACCTTTGATGGCTGCCTGGCGAGCCGGGTTCTGGCCGACACCTGCGGTCAACACCTGGCCGAGCAGTACTTCGTCAACCTGGTCGGGGGCGACGCCGGTGGAGGCGAGAATATCTTTAATTACTAACGCGCCCAAGTCGCTCGCTGGAATGCCCGCAAGGGAACCTCCGAAAGCGCCCACGGCGGTGCGGCGTGCCGCAACAATGACTACTTCTTGCATAAGATGACTCCTGGGTAAAGAACAGACATTCTGAAGCCAGATGCCCGATAGGCGTGCACTGTCAGCCGTACTCTTTTATTCGTACTCTTTATTCGTGCTCTGTCAGCCGTCTCTTCAGCATAGGGGAAGGTGATGCGTTGCGGCAATACGCTTTTTTAGGCAAATAAACCCAGCGGCAAATAAAAACGGGCCCACATGGGGCCCGTCAGGAGCAGCGTGATAGGCCTTAACGCTAGGCTAACTGCACCGGAATGATATTGCTGGTGTGGCTAACGTGGTTACCTTCCTGGAGATAGACCAGCGCGGGCTGGTGTTTTTCCAGTTCGGTTTCTGAGTAGTGGGCGTAGCTGCAAATGATGATCCGGTGGCCAGGGGATGCCAAGTGAGCCGCGGCGCCATTGATTGAGATCAGTCTGGAGCCTTCCTCTCCCCGGATAGCGTACGTCGTGAAGCGCTCGCCGTTCTCAACGTTATAAATCTGAATTTGCTCGTTCTCACGGATACCTACCATATCCAGCAGGTCGCCATCGATGGCGCAGGAGCCTTCGTAATTGAGCACTGCATGGGTAACGCGTGCCATGTGCAGTTTGGCTTTGAGCATAATGGTATGCATGGGAGTTCCTCTATGACCCGTTGTTAGTTTATTCGTTGGCAGCGCGGGTAGTGCCGCCTGGGAGTTGCACCGTTATATTGTCGATCAATCGCGCCGGGCCTAGCTTGGCGGCGGTCAGCAGTATCGCTTGGCGGGTGTTAGCGTTCACCGGGCCGAGCGATGTGTCGCGTAGCTCTAGATAATCCGGCGTAAAGCCTGATTCATAGAGCGAGGCTATGCCTTGCTGGAGAGTGGTGTCGATTGCCGCGCCGTGTTCAAGGCGATCGCGTAGCGTGCACAGCGTACGGTAGAGCGCGGGCGCTTTCGCACGCTCTTCGCTAGTTAAATAGCCATTACGTGAGGAGAGTGCCAGGCCATCCGCTGCCCGCACGATGGGCACACCGATAATCTCAATGGGCATGTGCAGATCCCGCACCAACTTGCGAATGACGGCAAGCTGTTGGTAATCCTTTTCGCCGAAGCAGGCAATGTCTGGCTGGACGAGATTGAACAGCATGCTGACGACGGTAGAAACCCCGTCGAAATGGCCAGGCCTAGCGCCGCCACACAACCCTTCGCCCACCACGGGGACATGAACACGGCTTTGCGCATCCAAGCCGTTGGGATAGAGCGAGCTCACCGCCGGGGCAAACAGCACGTCACAGCCAGCCTCAACCAACTGCGCCTGATCGGCATCAAAGGTGCGGGGGTAGCCGTCTAAATCCTCGCCTGGGCCGAATTGCATCGGGTTGACGAACAGGCTGGAGACCACGATATCGGCCTGCTGGCGGGCGCAGGCGACCAGGGCTAAGTGCCCCGCATGGAGGTTACCCATGGTGGGCACTAACGCGATGCGCTGGCCGCGCTGGCGGTGTTCCTGCAGCGTGCTGCGTAGCTCATCAATGTCTCGCAAGGTGCGCATAATTGAAGTGTCTTCTAGTGAAATCGGACTTTAAAGCTGGCTTTAAAAATGCTCTCTAAAAACGGTCTTTAAAAACAGTCCTTAAAAACAGTGCTCAGGGGCTGGGAAAACGCGTGTTTTGACCGCTTCGTGGTAAGCCTGAAAAGCCGATGGGATGCTGTCGGCATCGGTCATAAAGTTTTTGACGAAGCGTGGTGTACGGCCATGGGTAACGCCGAGTACATCATGCATCACCAGTATTTGACCGTCGGTATCAGGCCCGGCACCGATACCGATGACCGGTACCTCCAGTGCTTCGGTGACCGCTTTGCCCAGGCTGGCGGGTACGCACTCTAGCAGAATCACCGAGGCGCCCGCTTCAACGAGCACCTTGGCATCATTAATGATGCGTTCAGCGTGAGCGGCGTCGCGGCCCTGCACTTTATAACCGCCTAGCTGATGCACGGTTTGTGGCGTTAAGCCCAGATGGGCGCAAACGGGTACACCACGGCGAGTCAGCTCGCGAATGCCGTCGGCCATCCAGGCTTCGCCTTCTAGTTTGACCAGCTCAGCGCCTGCACGCATGACGGCGCCAGCATCTTTAAGCAGGCGTTCAGTGGTGGCATTGCTCATGAACGGCAGATCGACCATCAGCAGGCTATGGCCTTTGCCGCGCGCTGCACAGCGGGTGTGGTACACGATGTCGTCGATAGTAACGGGTAACGTGCTGTTGTGGCCTTGCAGCACCATGCCCAGAGAATCACCGACCAGCAGGACGTCAATGCCTGCCTGGCTTGCCGCATGGGCAAAGGAGGCATCGTAAGCGGTCAGGCAACTGAATGTCTCGCCAGCCTGCTTATAGGCTTGCAGCGTGCTTAGAGTGACGGTTTTCATGGCATGCTCTCTTTATTCTATAGGCCAGCGCCGCCTAGGCAGCCGACCATTAGTGACGCGGCTTCCCTGCCTGCGTGAAGTGGCGTAACCGGCAATTGTTACCTGAATGTGTGGTCGGTGTCGAGATGTGTGTCAGATGGTAGCGCTTGTCGTCTACGAAGCAGCGGTCAGGCGCTCAAGGCCCTGTGCCGCCGTGCTTTCCAACCACGTAGATAGCGGCTGCTGCTGAAGTGTTAACGCGGGGGCGATCTCTGCCAGCGGCGCCAGTACAAAGGCGCGGGCGGTCATTTGGGGATGGGGAACGTTTAGGCGCGGTGTCTGGATGTCATCGTGGCCGTAGAGCAGCAAATCAAGGTCAAGCGTGCGGGGGCCCCAGTGACGCTGGCGGCGGCGGCGATGCCGCTGTTCCAGTGCTTGCAGCTGATCGAGCAAGGCCAGTGGCGAGAGGCGCGTTTCCAGCGCTGCCACGGCATTGATGAAGTCCGGCTGGTTCTGGGGCCCCACCGGGCGGCTGGCATAGAGCGAAGACGCTGCCACTAAGCGCGTGAGCGGCAGCGTGGCTAGCTCATCAACCGCCGTGCGCACTTGCTCGATAGGCGACTCAAGATTGCTGCCTAAGCCAATGTACGCAAGCTGAAAAGGCGCGGCCATGATGCCTCGCTACTCTGCAGCGCGGGGCTTACGCCGCCGTTTGCGACGACGATCGCCTTGGCTGGCCGGGTCGCCGCCGACTTTTTGCAGCAAACGCCGCTGCTCGTGTTCATCGCCGCGTTGAAACGCGGTCCACCAATCCCCCAAACCGCGGGGGATTTCGCCCGCCTGCTCACGTAGCAGGAGTAAGTCGTACCCTGCTCGGAAGCGAGGATGCTCGCGAGTTTGAAAGGCCTTTTTACCGCGACGTTGTGGAAGTCGCTGCTGTAATTCCCAAATTTCCCGCATGGGGATCCCAAACCGCTTGGGAATCGAGGTGTGCTCTAACTGACGCGAAACGACCTGCTGGGCAGCTGCCTGCAACGCGGGAATGGCTGGCATACCCTCTTGCTCCAGCACTTCCTGACGTTGCTTGACCGGTGCCCATAAAAACGCTGCGAGCAGGAACGCCGGGGTAACGGGGCGCTCTTCAGCAATACGCTTATCGGTGTTGGTCAGTGCTTGCTCGATCAATTCTTCTGCCCAGGCGGCATCGGCCATGGCCTCTTCCGCTTCGGGAAAGAGCATGCCAAACAGGCCGTAGTGGCTCATTAGGCGGAAGGTGACGAGCCCGTGGCCCGACATGAAAAGCTTGAGCACTTCATCAAATAGACGCGCAGGCGGAATCTGCAGGAGCAGCGGCGCCTGATCATACATCGGCGCTTCGGTGTCTGGGTCTAGCGTGAAATCAAGCTTGGCAGCAAATCGCACCGCACGCAGCATTCGCACCGGGTCTTCACGGTAACGCGTGGCCGGGTCGCCAATCAGGCGTAGCGTGCGCGTCTTGATATCGTGGGCGCCATTGGCAAAATCGGTGATGCTGAAGTCAGCAATGTTGTAGTAGAGGGCGTTAACGGTGAAGTCGCGGCGCAGCGCATCCTCTTCGATATTGCCCCACACGTTGTCACGCAACAAAAGCCCTTCATCGGACTGATGGGCAATGTGATCGCCATGCTCGTCTTGGGGTTTGCCACGAAACGTGGTGACCTCAATAACCTCACGGCCAAAGCGCACATGGACAATCCGAAAACGGCGGCCGATCAGGCGCGAATTACGGAACAGATCGCGAACCTGCTCGGGGGTGGCATTGGTCGCAACGTCGAAGTCCTTGGGCATTTTGCCCAGCAGCGCGTCGCGAATACAACCGCCGACCAAATAAGCATCGTAACCTGCGCCACTGAGACGATAGAGCACTTTTAAAGCGGCATCGCTGATTTGTTGGCGAGAAACGGGGTGCTCGGACCTTGGAATATTACGGGGAGAGAGGGCGGTGGTGGTGCTCTCTTGGGGATCGAGCAAGGTTTTCAATTGCTCCCCCGGGCTGTGTAGGAAACGGGTAAATCCTTTAAACATGCGATAATTTCAACTCGCAGGGTACGAAAAAATAGTCATTATTAAGCACTTCGAACGAGCACTGAACATAAACAGTTAGTGGCTGAGTGTAGCCGACGCGCTATGTCTTGCAAAGAGCGGCTTGCAAAGCACTTGGCGCTTATGCAGATAACGCAAGCGTCAGACACGGAAAGGGGAGGCTAAGAGAGCCTCCCCTGTTAAGCAATCAATCAGCTTCCATGCTGCTGTTTTTCTTCATGATGGCACATCGCCCTGAATACGCACCGCAGTCGGTAGGCGTAAGGATCACGATGGTTCCGACCGCCTCGTATTCAAAACAATAATCCAACCGCGAACTTTTCTCCCCCCGGGGAATTATTATTGGCGCCGGGGTGTACACTTTGACTGCTATTGTTGTTATTAGGATGCTAAGTGCTGGTGTACGTCGCGTCCTTTCGGGCTACTTGCTCGTTTATTTTTGTTTGTGGCGCCTGTGTTGCCTACGCCAGCAAGTAATGAGATTCAAGCCTGTTGTTCTTATTAGTACCTTTATCTCTACCTGGCCCTGTTGTTTTTGTTGTGGCTCAGATTGGGGCGAGGTCATGTTGTTTTTGTTAGCGACCTACCGCTATGCCCAGTTTGTTTTTCTTACCCAGTAATATTGCAGACGCTGTGCCACCTGTTGGATAAATCATAAATTTCAGGAGGTTGGCGTTTTAAAAAAGGATAAGGAACTTTACGGCATAAGAAGTGTTACCCCTTTTGCGTCCGTTTGTGCACGCCGTTGTGTGGGAAGGTAACAGTGTCTATTTCTTGGTTGCGTGGATATTTCTTATTGAAATCAGTGTATTAGACGATAGTCGTAGAAGAGCTTTAAACCGAAAGGGCTTTAAACCGAAAGAGCGTAAAACCCCAGCCCAAGCCGTTAGCCTGGGCGCCGAGCGGTTTTTTTCCGCGGTATGCCTAGCCGCTGGCGCCGCTCCCAAAGGTTTTTACGACTAATGCCGAGCTTTTGTGCCAGCTCGGTTTCGCTCATTTGATCCTGGTGCTCAAGCACGAAGTGTTGAAAATAATCTTCTAAAGAGAGGTCGTCTTCATTCTCATCAGCGCTTTTATCGGTGCTGACACCGCTAGTGGCGGTAGCCGTTGGGGGAGTATGAGGGCGAGCGGTAATGGGCGCCAAACCCAAGTCATCCGGATGTATCAGGTGCCCCTCGGCCAGAATGACCCCGCGCTCAAGCGCGTTCTCCAACTCACGCACGTTGCCCGGCCAGGGGTAGTCGCGAAGGTCTTGGCGAGCTGCGCGCGATAGGCGCAGCCCCGTGCGTTCGTGCCGTTTGCACGCCTTGTCGAGCAGAATGTCGGCGATTTCAAGCACGTCCTCTTCACGCTCGCGCAGCGGCGGAAGCTCGATCTGCATGACATTCAGCCGGTAGTAAAGGTCGAGACGGAACTCGCCAGTTTTTGACAGCGCGCGCAGGTCGCGGTGAGTGGCGGCGATCAAACGCACATTGACGTGGCGGGTTTCTACCGAACCAATCTTACGAATCTCCCCCTCTTGTAGCACCCGCAACAGGCGCGCCTGGGCGTCGAGGGGCAGCTCGCCAATTTCATCCAAAAACAGCGTGCCGCCATCGGCCGCTTCTACCAAGCCCGTGCGCGCTGCGCTGGCGCCGGTGAAAGCCCCTTTCTCATGGCCGAACAGTTCGGACTCGATCAGCGTCTCGGGGATGGCGGCACAGTTAACGCTAATCAGAGGCGCTTTGGCGCGCTTGCTTTGCTGGTGAATGGCCCGTGCCACGAGCTCTTTGCCCGTGCCCGACTCCCCTAGAATCAAGACAGTGACATCGGCCGGGGCCGTTTTACGAATGCGGGTGTACACCTGCTGCATGGCAACGCAGTTGCCGATCATGGTCTGGCGTCCGCCGCCTTCGTCAGTAATATCCGGCGGCGGGCTCTGCTGCATCGACTGCTTATGCAGGATGCGTTCAACGGTTTCCAGCAGTTCGGCGTGGTCAAACGGCTTGGCGACATAGTCCACCGCGCCTTGTTTGAGCGCCTCCACCGCAGAGCGCATGCTGGCGTAGCTGGTCATGATCAGCACGGGTACCGGCGCTGACGAGGCAATTAAGGAAGTGCCTGGCTCGCCTGGTAAGCGCAGGTCGCTGATGATGAGATCAAACCCCGTAAGTTCAAGCTGGCAGGCCTCCTCGGCACTGCCGGCTTCGCTGACCGCATAGTCGTGGCGTTCCAGCAGCCGCTTTAACGCGCTGCGAATAATCGCTTCATCTTCAACAATCAGAATCCTGGGCATGAGTTGGCTGATCATCCTGTTGGTAAAGCGGCAGCCATAGGGTGATGGCAGTGCCGCGAGGCTGTCCGGGCGGTGGCGAAACCACGTCTATTTTACCCTGATGCTCATTGATAATTTGGTATGCCAGTGAAAGGCCCAGGCCGGTGCCTTCGCCTGCTGGTTTAGTGGTGGTAAAGGGCTCGAACAAATGATCGCGTACCCTAGGGTCAATGCCCTGGCCGTTGTCGGTTATCCGCCACCAGGCAAGCTGCCCTTGGCACCCGGCGTCAATGTGCACTTGCCTATCTTGGTCACAGGCATCACGAGCATTGCTGAGCAGATTGACCATGACCTGGGTCAATCGCTGAGCATCGCCCCGAACGACCAGGTTGTCGGGTGTCTCTTTCGTTAGCGTTACATCCTCTCCCGAGCGGGCGAGGTGGATCAAGTGCAACGCATCGTCGCTGATCGCTGCGAGCTCGACCGGCGAGGTAGGAAGCAGCGCGGCTTGGCGCCCGCCGTGGGCAAAGCCCACCAGCGAGTTGACGATTTTCGTCACTCGTTGGGTCAACTGCTGAATCTGATCGGCGGTTTCTAGCAGCGCGGGGTCGTTGGTATCATAGCGAAGATTCTGCGCCAGTGATGAGATGCCGGTAATTGGATTGCCGATTTCATGGGCAACTCCGGCGGCTAACTGTCCGATCGAGGCAAGGCGTGCCGCATGCACCAGCTCATCTTCCAGCCACTTCATTTCCGTATGGTCTTCAATCAAAATCACGCTGCCGCCGCGGCTGTCATGGCCGCTCAAAATGGCTTTGTGCAGGGTCAGGAAGTAGTCCTTGCCGTGCAGCGTGACTGCCTGTTTATAGAGCGGCGTTGAGGTGGCCGCTAATACGCTCCCCAGCAGGCTGGGCCAGGGGGCGGGTAGGCTGTCGCGGCGCGAGCCGATCACGCTCTCTCCGCTGATCCCTGATAGCTGTGAGAGTGCTTGGTTCCACATCAGTAGCTCATCATCATCGCCCAATACGCACAGCCCCACCGGTAAGTAGGCCAGCGTTTGTCGGTGGTGACGGCGCAAACCATCGAGTTCGCGGGCCAAGCCGGTGAGCCGTGAACGATAGGCTTCCAAGCGGCTTTCGACAAAGTGGATGTCATCGGTTTCTGGGGCGTCGTCGTGACGGTACGGCAGGTAGCGGTCAACGATATCCCGCGCCACCGAAGGCCCCATCAGACCGGAAAGATTGGCCTGAATACGATCGCGTAAACGGCGCAGCGCGTAGGGCCTGCGCTCTTGGGGCGTTAAGTTGAGCGCTTTCAACGCGCGGGCGACTTCGCGGCTGGCGGCTTCGTCGCCCAGTGCTTGGGCTAAGTGCGCGGAAAAATCGCTAGCGGTGGCGGCTTCGAGCGGAAAGCGTTTAGATCGGATCACTGCATCTACCGAGCATGCCTCTGCGGCGGATTGCTCCCCTTCAGAGATGCGCGTGAACAGCGATATCACAATCAACAGTAAGATATTGATGGCTAGCGATAGCAGCGTAACGTTGTACCACAGCGGCCCATCGGTAGCGGTGAACGGAGAAAAGGGCAGTGTCGGGGCCGGGAATGAAAATACCAGCGGTAGCCATAATCCCCACAGCCACACGCTAACGCCAGCGATCAAGCCAACAATCATGCCTTTGCGATTGGCCCCCGGCCAATAGAGCAGGGCGAGCATGCCGGGCAGGCACTGCGCCATGCCCACAAAGGCCGCTAACCCTAGGCCAATTAAGCCGTGATGGCGCCCCACTCCCTGGTAAAACAGCCAGCCACCGATAATCACGCCAACGACTAAACCACGGCGTAGCCATAGCAACCAGCCATAGAGGTCGCTGCGCGCTTCAGGGGGTCTTGCCACCAGCACAATGTGGTTGAGCACCATGCCCGACAGCGCCAGTGCAATCATGATCATGGTGCCGCTGGCGGCAGCCAGACCGCCGATAAACGCCAGCGCGCCGACCCACCAATGCTCGGTCATCAGAAAAGCGGCGTAGGCCGCGATGGGGATGTCGGTACTCACTGACTGCGCGGCCCACCAGATCACGGGCACAGGTAGCGCCATGAACAGTAAAAAAAGCGGCAGTGCCCAACTGGCTTGCAGTAACGTATGCCGCGAAAGGCTCTCCGCAAAGCTGATATGAAACAAGTGCGGCATCATAAACGCCGCGGCAAAAAACAGCAGCAGCAGGGTGCGCCACTGGGCAGGGTCCAGTTTGGGTGTCTGTTGCTGGAGGATCGCCCCAGGGCCTTCCAGCCAAAGCTGAAGATCGCTAGGGCCGTCAAACACCATCCACAGTGCGACTGCGCCGAGGCCTAGCATGGCCAGCAGCTTGACGATGGATTCAAACGCAATGGCGCTTAGCAGGGTGTCGTGGCGACCATGGGATTGACTATGGCGCGCGCCAAACACCACGGCGAAGGCGGCTATCACCGCACAAAAAAGCAGTGCCACGCTGCCGCCCGCTTGGCTGGCAGTGAGTATATCGATGGCTTCACTCATCGTTTGTACCTGAATACCCAACAGCGGTAGCACTGCCAGCAAACTGACTAACGTGACCAGCGTCCCTGCCCAGCGTGAACGAAAGCGAAAGGCAAATAGGTCGGCCAAAGACGTTAGCTGGTAGGTACGGGTAATACGCTGAATAGGTACCAATAGCACCGGCGCAAGCAAAAAAGCGCCTGCCGCGCCCAAGTAATAAGCGAGGAAGCCAAAGCCTGCATTGGCGGCCATTTCCACACTGCCATAAATCGCCCAGGCACTCGCATAAACCCCCAGCGCCAGGGTATAGACAATGGGGTGACGGGTGATCCGCACCGGCACCCAGCCACGCTCTACGGCAAACCCACAGCCAAACAGCAGCGCCAGATAGCCCAGGCCCAACAGTAAAAGGCCCATTAACTCAACGTTCATCCAGCTTCCTTTTCTGCTCCAGCCAAAGCGTCAGGGCGATCAAGCCTCCCCAGATGGCAAACGGCCGGTACCAGGCGGCATCTGGATCGCTCCAGCCATTCATCAGCAGCGGAGAGAGTAAATAGCCGCCAAACACCAAAAACAGCATGATGCGATAGACGTACATATCAATCTCCTGCTGAGTTTAAAGAGGGCGTTAAGCGATGATCCACAGGGCGTAGCCGTGCCAGTGACCAGTTGGCTATCGCCCAGTGTAGCTGAGTCGCTGGCGGTTCGGTTGCCAGTACTTTCGGCGGCGCTTGATCAAGTGCTTCCAGCGCCTGAAAAAGCTGCTGGCGAACTCCCCGCTCGTTTTCTGCCAGGGCAGGGGCCAGGTTTTGCTTAGAGAGCTTCTGTCCTTCGGCCGTGACGATCAGTGGTAAATGCAGGTAACGCGGCTGCGGTAGTTGAAGCGTGCTCTGCAATTGACGTTGCCAAGGGGTGTTGTCGAGTAAATCGAGCCCGCGCACTACATCGGTAATCTGCTGCTCGGCGTCATCCACTACCACGGCCAGTTGATACGCCCATAGGCCATCTTTGCGCTTCAAGACCACGTCGCCTAGTGCTGCGGGGTCGAACTGCTGTTCGCCAAACAGCCGATCTTGCCAACGGATGGGGCGCTCGCCGCGGTCGCTACGTAGCCGCCAAGCCATCGGCTTATTAGGGTCACACACGCCTTCGCGGCACCAGCCAGGGTAGATATCAAACGCCTGCCACTGTTTTCGGGAACAGCTGCAGGGATAGGCAAGGTCGAGCTGGATAAGCTGGTCAAGCGCCTGTTGGTACGCATCGCCGCGAGTGTGCTGCCACATGACCGCTTCGTCCCACTTCAGGCCGAAGGTTTCCAGTTGGCGCAGGATAGTGCTTGCCGCACCTTCCGGGCAGCGCGGTGGGTCGATATCTTCAATGCGCACCAGCCACTGCCCATCGGCTGCGCGGGCATCTAAATAGCTGCCTAAGGCGGCGACCAGTGAGCCAAAGTGCAGCGGGCCAGAGGGCGTCGGCGCGAAGCGGCCGCGGTAGCGAGCAGAATCATTCATAGCGAGGCTCGTGAAAGCACCTGATGATTGAAAAAAGCCGTGAACAAAAACGGGCACCCTAAGGTGCCCGCGTTCAAGTAGAACGTAATGCTAGTACTCAGCCACCCAGCTGTTTCTCTTTGAGTTCTGCCAGGGTTTTGCAATCCACGCACAGCGTAGCGGTTGGGCGTGCTTCTAAACGGCGGATACCGATCTCAACGCCGCAGGCTTCGCAGAAGCCGTAATCGTCATCATCGATGTTATCCAACGTCTCGTTAATTTTCTTGAGCAGCTTACGCTCACGATCCCGCGTGCGCAGTTCCAGGCTAAAACCCTCTTCTTGGGTAGCGCGGTCAGCGGGGTCGGCGTAGTTGTTCGCATCTTCTTGCAGGTGGCGTACCGTACGATCCACCTCTTCCATGAGATCCTGTTTCCAATCCAGCAGCAGCTGTCGGAAGTGCGCTAGCTGCTGCTCGTTCATATACTCTTCACCCGGCGCTGGCTCGTACGGGGTGAAGGACTTGGACGCTTCCGTTTTCTTTTCTGCTACTGGCATGGGACTGCCCCTTACATATGTGACTACTGATCGACCATGAGCGACTGTCACGATCTCACGCCAAAGGGATGCTTGTTTAGCTGAAAAATGGCTGGGTTGCAAGCATAATGGTGCCTTTTCGACGATAGTCTTGTCTCGAATATGACTAGGGCCATGTTTTAGTTAGTTTTTAATAATGCGCCATATTTTACTGATACCTCAGTTTTAATAATGACTAGATACAGGAGCCGTTATGGCCTGGAATTCACGTGTCGATCACGTTGCCCCTTTTCGGGTCATGCACCTTTTGGAAATGGCCCAGGCGCGAGAAGCCGCCGGCCACGATGTGATTCATTTAGAAGTCGGTGAGCCGGATTTTGCTACCCCAGAGCCGATTATAGCCGCCGGACAGCAGGCGCTGGCCAGCGGTCATACCCGTTATACCCCCGCGGCGGGGATGCCCGCGCTGCGCGACGCAATTGCCGGGCACTACGCTGAGCACTTTAACGCCACGGTGGACCCAGCGCGTATTTTGGTCACGCCGGGCGCCTCTGGTGCGCTGATGCTGGCGAGCCAGTTATTGGTCGAAACCGGCTCGCGGGTGCTGATGGCGGATCCGAACTACCCCTGCAATCGTCACTTTATGGCGTTGGCCGGTGCTGAGATCGATGCGGTATCGGTTGGTCGTGACAGCGGCTGGCAGTTGAATGCTGGCCTAATCGCGCAGCATTGGCGAGAAGATACACACTTGGCGATGCTGGCGTCGCCCTCTAATCCCACCGGCCATACGTTGAGCGCGCAGCAGCTCTCTGCTGTGCTCGCAGCGGTAGCCGAGCGCGAAGGCGAGGTCATCGTCGATGAGATTTACCAAGGCCTTAACTACGATGATGCGCCGCTGTCGGCCACTTCGCTCTCAGCCAATGCCTTTGTGGTGAATAGCTTCTCGAAGTACTTCGGCATGACCGGCTGGCGCCTGGGCTGGCTGGTGGCGCCCGCGCATGCGGTAGAGCCGTTAACGCGGCTGGCGCAGAATATGTTTCTGGCCGCGCCGACCCCTTCGCAGCATGCCGCCTTGGCAGCGTTTACGCCTGAGTGCCGAGAAATCCTCGAGCAGCGCCGTGAAACTTTGAAAGCGCGCCGCCAGGTGCTGCTGGAAGGTCTGGCCCGTTTGGGGTTAGCGCCGGATCTGCCGCCTCAAGGGGCGTTTTATCTATGGCTGAATATCTCACGGTACAGTCGCGATAGCCAAACCTTCTGCGAGCGCCTGTTGCTGGAAGAGAATGTGGCGATTACCCCCGGCATTGATTTTGCCGTACGCGGCGGCGAACACCATGTGCGGATTGCTTTCACCAATGATGTTGCCCGTTTGGAAGAATCGGTGGCGCGGATTGAACGTTTTGTGAGCAGGCTGTGATGTTGGACTATCCAGCGCTGGTGCCTGGCACGCTGCTCAAACGCTACAAGCGCTTTCTGGCCGATGTCCTGTTGGACGATGGTCGCGAGGTGGTCGCCCACTGCCCTAATACCGGCTCGATGAAGGCGGTGAATGTGCCGGGGTGCCGGGTTTGGCTCTCTCCCAGCGATAACCCCAAGCGCAAGCTTGCCTGGACCTGGGAGTTTATTGAGCTGCCGCAAGCCGATGGACAGGTGGCGCTCGCCTCAGTCCATACTGGCCGCGCTAACCGTATTGTGGAAGCGTCACTGGAGGCGGGAGAAATCGCGCCGCTGGCAGGCTATGCCACGCTGCGCCGGGAAGTGAAAGTGGCCGATGCCCGCCTCGATTTTAGGCTGGACGACCCACAGCGGGGGCGGGCGTATATCGAGGTCAAGCAGGTCACCCTTAAAGAGCAGGACGGCCACGGCTACTTTCCGGACTCGGTGAGCGTGCGTGGCACGAAGCACCTGCATTCGCTGCGAGTGCTGGCAGAGCAGGGTGAACGGGCGGTGCTGCTGTTTTGTGTTGCCCATGAAGGCATTGCTGACGTGGCCGCCGCCGCCCATATCGACGCGACTTACGCCGCAGCTCTGACGGAGGCCTCGGCCAGCGGGGTGGAAGTGCTTGCCTATGGCATTGACGTGGAGCGGGAGCAACAGCGTCCCATTGGCGTGCGGTTAACCCGCAGCCTGCCTGTACGGTTTAACGATCAATATAAAAACGCTGAATAAAGTTAACCGGCGCGGGGGCGGCATTGCGGTCGTAGCGAACGCTAAGTTCAAAGCGCATGCTTTCATCTTCGCGCATGGTAAACGGCGCTAGATGATAGGTGGCATCCCCATCATGCACGGTACGAAAGCTCAGCGACTCCTGGGTGCCCGTCAAGCCGCTCACGTGACCCTGAACGCTGGCATTAACAGGGCGGGTGCTGCCATCCTCCTGCCGCTCGCGAACGCTCACATTGACCAGGCCCCGGCTAACGCTGCGCTGGATATTGTTGGCCTGGGCCACCTCGGGGGTCAAAAAACTGCTGTTCACCGCGCTATAGTGAATCTCGTAGTCGCCAATTTGGCTGAACTGTTCGGCATAAGCCGTCGCAGTGGTGAAGAGCGTGCCGATAAGGGCAGCGCTAATCATTAAGCGGCGTAACATGGGCGTATCTCCATTGATCGGATCGTCATAAGCGTGGGGCAACGTTGGTGTCTAACGTCGGCGCACGCGGAAAATGGCAATTTCACCAAACAGATTGGGCCATAGTCGCGATTTCCAGTGGCCTTGATGATCGCCTACGCCCACGGCGCGATCAACAATCACCAGGCCCTTCTCCCGGCAAAGATGCTCAAAGTCATTGAACGTGGATAGGTGGATGTTGGGCGTGTCGTACCAAGCGTGAGGCAGTGACTTGGAAACTGGCATATAGCCGCGCAGGCCTAAATGAATACGATGGCGCCAATAGGCGAAGTTGGGGAAGGTGATAATGCCCTCTTCCGCGACCCGCAGCATTTCATCCAGCATCTTATCTGGGCGTCGCAGCGCCTGCAGTGCTTGAGTCATGATCACTTGGTCATAGCTGTTGTCGCAAAAGCTGCTTAAGCCGTCATCCAGGTTATGCTCAATAACGCTAACGCCCCGTTCCACGCAGGCATTAATACCGGCATGATCAATTTCTAAACCATAACCGGTCACGCCCTTATGGCGTGCCAGCGTTTCAAGCAGTTCGCCATTGCCACAGGCAAGGTCAAGCACGTGCGCCCCTTCGGGCACCCAGTCATAAATCAGTTCAAGATCGGCGCGCATCATAGCGTCTCCTCTCTGTCCGAGTGATCTGCGCTCGCTTCATCTTTCACCGCTTCGATATTGAGCTCGCGGGCTGCGCGGTTCATAAAGGCGCTGAAGATAGCGTCGTAGCGCGGTTCTGAAAGAAGAAACGCATCATGGCCGTGAGGAGAGTCGATATTGGCGTAACTCACCGACTTGCCTGCCCGGGTGAGCGCATCGACCAGCTCTCGCGAGCGCGAAGGGGGAAAGCGCCAGTCCGTGGTAAAGCTAACAATCAGAAACGGGCACTGGGCTGGCGCCAAGGCTTTGGCGAAATCACCGCCCTGGGTGGCCGCCGGGTCAAAATAGTCCAGTGCTTTGGTCATCAGCAGGTAGGTGTTGGCATCAAAAGCGGTGGAAAAGGTATCCCCCTGATAACGCAGGTAAGACTCCACCTGGAACTCGACGTCGAAGCCAAAATTAAGGTCATCGCTACGCAGGTCGCGGCCAAATTTGCTGCCCATGGCGTCTTCTGACAAGTAGGTGATATGCCCCACCATGCGCGCCAGTTTCAGACCCCGTTTAGGGACGGTATCGTGCTCGGCGTACCAGCCATCAAAAAACTCTGGATCGGAGCGAATGGCCTGGCGGGCCACTTCGTTAAAGGCGATGTTTTGCGCTGACAGCCGGGGTGTGGCGGCAATGACGACCGCGTTGGCTACCCGCTCAGGATAGGTCATGGTCCATTGCATCACTTGCATGCCGCCCAGGCTGCCTCCGACGGCCGCGGCCCAGCGCTCAATGCCCAGGTGGTCGGCAAGCCGTGCCTGGCTGGCGACCCAGTCGCTCACCGTGACCATGGGGAACTCGGGGCCCCACTGACGGCCGGTGTCGGGGTTATGGCTGACCGGCCCGGTGCTGCCGTGGCAGCCGCCGAGGTTATTCAGCGAGACAACAAAAAAGCGGTTGGTATCGATTGCTTTGCCGGGGCCAATATGAGCATCCCACCAGCCGGGCTTGCGATCATCCTCGCTGTGGTAACCGGCCGCGTGGTGATGGCCGGAAAGTGCGTGGCAAATCAGCACCGCGTTGCTACGTTCAGCGTTGAGCGTGCCGTAGGTTTCGTAAATCAGCTCATAGGCAGGCAGTACCTTGCCGCAAGCAAGAGAGAGCGGCGTATCGAAACGGGCCACGTGGGGGGTAACAAGGCCGACGGAGCCCGCCGGCCGGTCTGCAAACGCAAGCGTATCTGAATCAGGCATTGAAGGCGCTAGTCCTGCTGAAAAAGTGCGACTGGAAACGTCCTGCTGCATGAACCTGGCAGGTTCATTGGCAGTAGCGCTATCTAGACAAGCGGCGGCTAGGCGTTATCACAACCCGACCAGGGCACCGGAAATGCCCGCTGCACGAATCATCGAGCCAACCACCAGCCCATCAATCAGATTAATGGCAATAAAGACCACAATCGGTGAAAGGTCGATCATGCCCAGCGACGGGATGACTTTACGCACCGGGGCCATAATGGGCTCGACCAATTGCATCACCAGCAGCGCGCCGGGGTGGCTGGCATTGGGTGCTACCCAGCTCAAAATGATCATTACAATCATGGCGAAGAAGTAGATTTTCAAAATGGCATTGGCCAGTGCCGCCACGCCCGCAATCAGCAGGCCAGGAATCGGCGGCATGCCAACGCCGATGACCATAAAGATGGCAATGATGCTGAGCACCTTCAGTACAAAGCCTGCCGCCAGCGTGGCGAGATCAAAACGCCCCGCCACGGGGCCTAAAAAGCCTTGAAACAGGCCTACCACTGGCTGCGTAATCTTGACCACCGACTGGCTTAATGGGTTGTAGTAATCCGCCCGCGAGGCTTGCAGCAAAAAGCGCAGCATTAGCAAAAATAAATAAATATTGATAAGGGTGTTGACCAGCATTAACCCTGCACTACCCAATTCATTGCCCATTATTTTTTCTCCTTGATCATTCGTAGCTTAACGGCTGCGCTAGCTGAATGGCTGTATTATTTGCCGCTCAGTTCTTTGGCCATTGCCTGGGCGCGATCGGCGCAGGCCTGCATGGCATCGGCAATCGTGGTGCGCAATTGTGCCTCTTCCATGTGTTGAATGGCACGTTCCGTGGTACCGCCCGGCGACATGACGTTCTGTTTCAGCGTGGCAGGGTCTTTATCGCTTTGCTGGGCCATGGTGGCGGCGCCCAGTGCGGTTTGAATGGCAAGGCGCCGCGCGGTGGGGGCAGGCAGGCCGAGTTTGACCGCGGCTTCCTCCATGGCTTCGAACATCAGAAAGAAGTAAGCCGGTGCGCTGCCGGAAACGGCGGTCACTGCATCTAACAGTGCTTCTTCTTCGACCCACTCCACAATGCCGACCGCTTCCATTAGCTGGGTGGCCACATCGCGCTGGGCGTCGCTAACCTTGGCGTTGGCGTAAAGACCGCTGGCGCCATAGCCCACTAGCGAGGGCGTATTGGGCATGCAGCGCACCATGGCGTTATTGCCACCTAGCCATTGATCAATCGTATCGGCATCCAGACCGGCAGCAATCGAGATAACCAACGGCTGCTGGCGCTGAACGCTGGCGCGCAGCGCTTCGCAGACGTTGCGCATGATTTGTGGTTTTACCGCTAATACTACTACGTCGCTGTCCGCCACCGCCGCGTTGTTGTCGGTGTCGGTATTGATGCCTAGGCGCTGCTTGATCGCTGCCAGTTCGCTGTCATTGGGCGCGGTGGCGGTGATGGTCTTGGCATCTACGCCGCTGTCGATGAGGCCGCCGATAATGGCGCTGGCCATGTTGCCGGCCCCAATAAAGGTAATCTTGTTCGCCATCTGGGTATCCTTTAGTGAAGTGTGATCATTGATTCAGTAAGCGCCGGTGGCAATGCTCGCCGCCTGCTGCTGTTGGCTTACGCCATGTGGCGGGCGCCGAAAATCGCCGTGCCTAACCTTACCAGCGTGGCGCCTTCCAGTATCGCTGCCTCTAAATCATCGCTCATGCCCATGGAGAGTGTGTCGAGAGGCGCGCCAGGCAAGCGGCTCTGTAGGGAGGTTAACGCCTCGCGTAGCGCTGCCAATGGCTGGCGCTGAGCCTCTACGCCTTCCGCCGGGGCGGGAATCGCCATTAAGCCGCGCAAGTGCAGGTTAGGCAGCGTGGCGACTTCTTTGGCCAATTCCTCTAATTCCTCCGGCAGCACGCCGGCTTTGCTCTCTTCGCGGCTGATATTAACCTGCAGGCAGATATTCAGAGGCGCTAGGTGGGCCGGGCGCTGTTCGCTGAGGCGCTTGGCAATTTTTAGACGATCGACGCTGTGCACCCAATCAAAGTGCTCGGCAACGGCGCGGGTCTTGTTGGACTGCAGCGGCCCAATGAAATGCCATACAATGTCGTCAAGGCCAGCAAGCTCAGTCTGCTTCTCCAGCGCTTCTTGCAGGTAGTTTTCACCAAATTCGCGCTGGCCAAGCTGCCAAGCCTGGCGAATCATTGCCGCTGGTTTGGTTTTGCTGACTGCCAGTAGTGTGGCTTCATCCTGAGTGCGCCCTGCATCCTCTAGCGCTTTACGCAGGCGTTCACGTGCCTGACCGTATGAATAGTCAAGTGACTCGTTAAGCGCGATGTCTGTCATACTCAAGCACCTTACCGCAGCTGGGAAGAGAGATGGATATTACCGAACTGCTAGCATTCTCGGCAAAGCAGAATGCCTCTGACTTGCACCTTTCGGCCGGTTTGCCGCCCATGATACGTGTTGATGGCGATATTCGTCGGCTCAATGTGCCCGCTATCGATAATAACGATGTGCGCAAATTGATCTACGACATCATGAATGATCGACAGCGGCGCGACTACGAAGAGCATCTGGAAATTGATTTTTCCTTTGAGTTGCCAGGTGTGGCGCGTTTTCGCGTCAACGTTTTTACCCAAGCGCGCGGGGCGGGGGCGGTCTTTCGCACCATTCCCAACCAAGTACTCTCCATGCAAACCCTGGGGCTAGGTGAAGTATTTGAGCGTTTGTCGATGTTGCCGAGGGGCTTAGTGCTGGTGACAGGGCCGACGGGGTCCGGCAAGAGCACCACTCTTGCTGCGATGATCGATTATATAAACGACCACCGTTACGAGCACATTCTAACCATTGAAGATCCCGTGGAGTTTGTGCATGCCAGCAAGCGTTGTTTGATCAATCAGCGCGAAGTGCACCGCGATACCCACAGCTTTGCCGATGCGCTGCGTAGCGCGCTGCGTGAAGACCCGGATGTCATTCTAGTTGGTGAGCTGCGTGATCTTGAAACTATCCGCCTGGCACTGACCGCCGCCGAAACGGGGCACTTGGTGCTGGGCACGTTACACACCACGTCGGCCGCTAAAACAGTCGACCGGATTATTGATGTCTTTCCCGGCGAAGAGAAAGCCATGGTGCGCTCCATGCTATCGGAATCGCTCCAGGCAGTGGTGTCGCAGTCGCTGCTTAAACGTCAGGGCGGTGGTCGCGTAGCGGCCCATGAAATCCTCATTGCCACTTCGGCTGTGCGCAACTTGATCCGCGAAGACAAAGTGGCGCAGATGTACTCGGCCATTCAAACCGGCGGCAGCCTGGGCATGCAAACGCTGGACGCAGCGCTCTCGCGGTTAGTGAAAGACGGTACAGTTAGTTTGGAAGAGGCGCAGCTGAGTGCGAAGGGAACGCTGTCGATGAAGGATGAATAAGGAGCATAGAGTGCCAGATGCCCAACTTTCGCCCACCCAGTGGCTGCATCAACTACTCGATATCATGGTTGAGCAGAACGCTTCTGATTTGCTCATCTCGGTGGGCGCACCGCCCAGCCTGAAAATGCCCGATGGCCTAGTGCCACTGGGTCAGCAGCGTTTAACTGCCCACCAAGTCAACGAACTGGTTACCCATACGCTGCCGGAAGGGTTGCGTGAGCGGTTTGCCAGCGAGCATGAGGCTAACTTTGCGCTGAGTCGCGAGGGCAAAGGGCGTTTTCGGGTCAGTGCCTTCCAGCAGCGCAATCAGATGGCCATGGTGGTGCGCAGTATCGCGATTGAAATTCCTCGCCTGGAGGCGCTGGGCGTACCGGAACAGTTGGCAGAATTAGCCCAGGCCAAGCGCGGGCTGGTGCTGGTGGTGGGCGGTACCGGAACGGGTAAATCGACGACCCTGGCGGCGATGATTCAGCAGCGCAACGAAACCGTTGGCGGCCATATTATCAGCATCGAAGACCCCATTGAGTACCTGCACCCGCACAAGCGCGCTATCGTCAATCAGCGTGAAGTGGGGATCGATACCGAATCGTTTGAGGTGGCGCTCAAAAATACCCTTCGCCAGGCGCCGGATGTGATTCTGATTGGTGAAATCCGCACCAGAGAAACCATGGAACACGCGCTGACCTTTGCTGAAACCGGCCATCTCTGCTTGGCAACGCTACATGCCAATAATGCCAATCAAGCGCTGGAGCGCATCATTCACTTCTTCCCCCACGAACGCCATGAGCAGATCTGGATGGATTTGTCGCTGAATCTGCGCGCGGTCATCGCCCAGCAATTGTTGCCCACGCTTGCGGGTGGACGCTGTGCGGCTATTGAGATCATGCTGCAGTCGCCGCGCATCGCTGATTTGATCCGTAAAGGGGAGGTCGCCGAGATTAAAGCAGCGATGGCCAAGTCTCGCGATGCCGGCATGCAGACCTTCGATCAGGCGCTGCATGATCTGCATCAAACGGGGCATATCAGTAGAGAGGTGGCCATGGCCCACGCCGACTCGGCTAACGACCTGCGCATGCTGCTCAACGTTAGTGACGCCAAGGGGCGTAACCTCTCGCTAGATGAACAGGTGCCGAGTCATTTAAGCCTGCGTGATGGCGATGATTACTAAGCGTTAGCAATTCAGCAAAAGCTACGCAGCATAAATGCCGCCCAGCACCCGCAGGCCCTGCGCACCGGTGACCGAAGGCAAGTTGCCAGGCAGATGGTTCAATCGCTGGTGAGCCAGCCAGGCAAAGGCGCCGGCTTCTATCCAGTCTTCAGGCCAGCCGTACGCCGATGGCGAAGTCAGCGTGGCACCAGGCAGGTGATGTGCAAGGCGCTGCATCAAATAAGCATTATGGGCGCCGCCGCCAGCGGTGATCAGCGTGCGCGGGCCGTCGTCGATCCGCAGTTGGTCAATCCCCTGGGCGACACTGACGGCGGTGAGTTCGGCCAGCGTTGCCTGCACATCAGCGGCGGCTTCCTGGCCGCTAAGATGTGTTTGTAGCCAATCCATATGGAATAGCTCTCGTCCCGTACTTCTTGGCGGTGGCTGCTGGAAAAACGGTTCGGATAACAATCGAGCTAACAGCGCCTGATCGACTTCTCCGCTCGCGGCCCAATCGCCGTTCTGGTCAAAACGTCCGCCTTGGTGCAAGGCAAACCAGCCATCCAGTAACACATTCGCGGGCCCGGTATCGAAACCGATCACTGGATCGGTCGGCTGGCTAGAGAGCCAGGTGAGATTGGCAAAGCCGCCTAAATTAAGCACCAACTGATGCGCGTCCGCTCGTCCAAATAGCGCCTGATGAAAGGCCGGTGCCAGCGGGGCGGCTTGCCCCCCTGCAGCAAGGTCGCGGCGGCGGAAGTCGGCCACTACCGTGCAGCCGGTGAGTTCTGCCAGCAGGCTAGGATTATCCATCTGCAGTGTATAAGCCGGGCCGCCGTCGTAGCCTGCCGGGGCGTGCTCGATGGTTTGGCCGTGACTGCCGATGGCACTGATCTGTTCTACGCCCACTGAAAGGGATGCTAATAGGCGTTGCACGGCTTGGGCCTGGCATTGGCAGAAGGCGTGTTCCGCGGCTGCGAGCTGCGCAAAGCTCACCTGCTCAGCATGGCATAGCGTGTGCAGTAGGCGATGCAGCTCATCCGGCATCGGTTCGGCGTGGGTCGCTAACAGCCGTGGTGGCGAGTCACCTTCAATGGCGATCAGTGCTGCATCAATACCGTCCAGACTAGTGCCGGACATCAGGCCAATATAGTAAAGCGGCGAAGCGATAGGCGGTGTCATAAGCGAACTCGTACAAAGCGGGGCTGAGGCTAAACCAGGGTGAGCGCTAAACCAAGGCTCAACCAAGGCGAATCAGCATGGTAACATCGTCGGTTATTTATCACCTGAGCCCTTTATGGGCGGTTCTTTATAGTGGAGAGAGGCAATGAGTGAGGTGGATCAGGCTTTAGCGCTGTTATCGCGCGGTACGCAAGAAATCCTGGTAGAGGATGAGCTAAAAAAGAAATTAGCCTCAGGCCGCAAGCTGCGTATTAAAGCGGGTTTTGATCCTACGGCCCCCGACCTGCACTTGGGCCACAGCGTGCTATTAACCAAAATGCGCCAGTTTCAGGATTTGGGTCACACGGTTATCTTTTTGATCGGCGATTTCACCGGCCGTATCGGCGATCCCACCGGTAAAAACGTAACGCGCAAACCGCTCACCGAAGAGGACGTGAAAGCCAACGCTGAAACCTATAAAGAGCAGGTGTTTAAAATCCTCGACCCTGAAAAGACCGAGGTACGTTTTAACGCCGAGTGGTTTAGCGAGCTCACCGCCGCCAAAATGATCGAGTTGGCCGCCCAAAGCACCGTTGCCCGTATGCTGGAACGAGACGACTTCGAAAAGCGCTATAAAGCCAACCAGTCCATTGCTATTCACGAATTTCTCTACCCGCTGGTACAGGGCTACGACTCGGTAGCGCTTGAGGCCGATGTCGAGTTGGGTGGTACCGACCAGAAGTTCAACCTGCTAATGGGGCGCGAGATTCAAAAGCACTTCGGCCAAGAGCCACAGGTGGTGATTACCATGCCGCTGCTGGAAGGGTTAGACGGCGTGCAGAAAATGTCGAAATCCTTGGGCAACTACATTGGTGTCGATGAAGCACCGGGTTCGATGTTCAACAAGCTGGTCTCCATGCCGGATAGCTTAATGTGGCGCTACTTTGAGTTGCTCTCTTTGAAATCGAACGAAGAGATCGACGCGCTTAAACAGAGGGTTGAGCAGGGCGCGAACCCGCGGGACATCAAAATGGAGCTGGCACGGGAGCTGATTGCCCGTTACCACGGCGATGAAGCAGCGGCCAATGCACACAAGTCTGCAGGTAATCAGTTGGCCGATGGTGAGCTACCCGACGATCTGCCGGAAGTAGAGGTGGACTTCGAGGGCAACGAGCAGGCCCCGATTGCTGCCGTCCTGAATCGCTCTGGCTTAACCAAGAACAGCGCCCAGGCTAAAGACATGCTGAAAAATGGCAGCGTAAAGGTGGATGGCGAGGCAGTCGCGCAAGACACCATGCTAGCCACCGGCAAGGCCTATGTGATTCAGGCGGGTAAGAAACGTTACGCTCGTGTGACGCTTGTTTGAACTTTTTTGAAAACTTTTTCAAAACGACCCTTGCCAACCCGGCCGCGAATCCGTAAAGTACGCATCCGCTGCCGGGGACGCCAAGCGTTACCAGCGGTAAGTGAAGGTGAAAACCTTCGGTTTGTCAGGCAGTTAGCGGTTTTGGATGTGGTCAGGTTAGCATCGAAAACAACGCCCTTGACAATCACCAGGAAATGCGTAGAATACGCCTTCCTCGCTGAGGCAAGCCAAGTCAACGGCCAGCCGGGTAGCTAAGTTAGTTGCCGCAGCGAAACAGCTCTTTAACAATTTGATCAGGTAATTCATGTGGGCGCTTGCTGATGTTGGTGACAAATCACCAAATATCAAGGCAAGCGAACATATCGATACCCTTCATGCCGTTGCTTTTAAGTAACGTTGTGAAATTGGTATCACAGTGAATTCGTTTGAACCTTGAGCCA
>NZ_DFBS01000037.1 GCF_002366715.1 Halomonas sp. UBA3074
ACCCTGTGAGAAATCCAGGCTAGGGGTTCATTAACTCGCACTGCCTTGAATTCTTCTGGCTCCATCGCATCGTTGCAAACCGCGACTTCAGCCACGTCAAACATTTTTTGTAACGCATCCTGCTCGGTCATTGCCCAAGAGTTTTGCGGTAGGCTACTTGCAATAACTGCGCTTGCCAGCAGCGAACCTAGTGCCATGTTTTTAAACATCATTTTTCCCTATTTTTTTTGGACTGACCATTGTCTTTCTTTTATTAGCGCTCCCTAGTTATAACTAACCTAATGCCTCACAGCAACCGCTAAGGACTATTGCTCTGTTCCCCTTATACCGGCCAAGATAGTAAGTCAGCGCTTACTTGTGAGGCTTGCACCGTGTCGATCTTCTCCATTTAACCCGAATCCTGCGATCATCTGGCCGACAAAGCCATCCGTGATGCCGAAGCAGCCCTTCAGCAGCTCAACAATGCCCGTGACCAAGCCGACGATACCGTCAACTTGCTCAGTGAACAGATCGGCATACTGATGAGGTGCTAACAGTTCGCTGCGGCAATCTCATGCAGACCGTTAAACTTATTACCACGGAGCTTCAACCCGAAGATATTGGTAGTTACGCTCGGACGATTATCTGCTTACCTCGCTCGGTGTAGCGAAAGAGCCAGAACTTTTACCGTTGGCTCGAGTGGGTAGATACCCTTCGGTGAGGGTTCAGTGTTTCAGCCTTTGCTCACTATCCTAGTGGTTCTATAAGGCTGGTGGTCATGGCGCGTCCCGAATAGGCAGCACTCCCCAGAGCATGACGGCAATTTTCTAGGGCTTTTGTTCCCAAGCAGCATTCTGAAAAACTAAGTGGTTGTGCAAAAATAAAGAGCACACATGAATTATAACCCATTGAATTATAATGGGTGAAATGCATGAAAACTTATGTGGAGCCACTTAGCTACCGGCTGAGAGTTTACGAAAGGGCGCGTGGGCCGCTCACGAATTTCTGCTGCGCTGTCTGGCAAGAATCGACAACAGCATAAATGACTGACAAAAATCGAGTGCTCTTTGCGATGCAGTGAAAGGTGGTGTGAAGTAGGCCAAGCATTAGCGGTGTGTTACTTGACCAATGGATAGTTTCTGAAGAGGTAGAGGGTGTCAGTAGCGGAGGAAAACTCTCGGAAGGGGCAGGCTGGCTTAAAATAAACTTTATTCATTAGTAAATCGTTTTGTGTAAACAAAACATGCCTATTAATAGCTTTTTAAATAAGGCATCCGGTGGGGAGGGTAGAAAACTCCTTACCAGAGCTGACACTTTCGCGTCTACGCTCCGGTAAGGTTTTTCCCTCCTGCCACCCAATGTTGTAACCGCGGCTTCTTACACCGCCATCCGTATGGGGCCTTTCCTCACTGCACTGAACACCGTTACATAAAATTGTGAGATCCGGGCGATCTTCTGTAACGCTCACGACACCCCGTTCAGTGACTCCTGAGTCGTATCAGGAGAACCTCGTCAGGCGCAGCCTATCGTCGTGAATCTCTTCTGGCTGCCGTCGTTAACACAGTAGTCCACTCATTGATGCCTTTAGTTGGCCTCGTGTAGTAACTGGACTGTGTTCGTATCGACTTACCCCTGCGGCCGAACATTTTTTAAGCCGCTACCTCCGCAGGGTCTTTCGGTCATGCTGTAACTGGTTAAGTTAACACGCTGTGATTATCTACAGCGGATATTATCTAGGCAAGCGATTTTTTTAAGACCATCCACCTGTTGCTATGGCCCGTATCGATGACGTGATGGCGATGCGCTGGATCGGGTATGCATAAAACAATTTGAGCGTGTTGTCCCAAACAAAATATTCTTATACTTGGGCCTACAGGAAGCGAACTTAGTAGCGAGACCGAAACTCGTGAACCCTAGCTACCTCGTATCAGGGTATGAGCGCTCGAAGCATAGCATCCAAGGTCACGGACACGACCGACGATCACTACCTTCGGGTGGCTCCTCTTCTGAGCGCTGACAACCGAAGAAATTCTGCGCTTCCTGGTTTGACAAGGGTGTGTCCCATCCCTCTGTATAGTGAATCTTACCTTTCAAAACACCCCAGAGATCTTCGACTCCTGATGGGCGACTTGGGCGACTACTCGGTTTGCTTGTCGGAAGCAGCTTGACAGAGCCCGCAGCGCTACTAATGACCACATGCTCACCGTTAACTGCTCGTTCAATCAGTTCGTCAAGCTGCGCTTGGGCACATGCAATGCCAATTTCCATTGGTGGGCTCCGCAAATAAAGGGATGTCATGAATATAGCTGCTTTGCCTCTAAAACGTATCGTGAATCAGCCCAACGCTATAAACCCCCAAGCTATAAGAGATATTCCCCATTGACCGCATTAAGCATCAAAGGCAACGATGGCCAGCACTGCCTGCCTAGGGGCTTTATCAAGAACTGCCCGAATTCAGATGTATTAATTCAACCAGAGAATGCTTAGAGGGCGGTTCGTGGCCACACTATGAGGCAACCAAAGGTTAGGTAGGAGGGCGGAGGAACGGTAATGGTGTCAATCGGTTGGATTTTCATTACATGGTAACTGGGTCAGCATTAGCCGCTTGAGCTAGAAAGCCGTCACTCATCGCGCTAAAGCGCGTTTTGAGCCTTGTTACAGAAGGCCTATGCCCATCTATAGCTCACAGTGAGATTGCGTCTTGTCGATGATTCTGAGCGCTGTCTCCCATGGCAATCCACTGTGTATGCAGCTGAAGCCTTTCTCGAATCGCCACGGTGATTGGTTACCAAATGTAGGTAAAGCCTTTCCCGATTTTTCGTAGGTGTCTTTATCAGCTACTCCATATTGTGTGGCTCATAGGCCCCCAATCCGATTACTAGAATCGAACAGATGGTGCGTGAATCAGCTATACGAAGTTCTAGCCGTTTACATGGCCGCCAGGCGTTCCATTTCCGCGCCTCTTTATGGGCGCAATCTATGGGGTGCCTTCGGCGACTAATTTGCAGCGCACGGGGTAACAAAAACGCCAAACACCGTTTGTTTACCACGCTTTATAACTAATGCACCGTAACGTTGTGGCCTCCAGTTCAGTCCTTTTCAACAGGTAGGCCTGCTGCGTTCCATGCCATCCATGAACCAGGTGTGTTCGCCACGTCGGAGAAGCCCGCTCGCTTCAGAATGCTGGCGGCAATTGAGGCACGGTATCCTGACCCGCAGTAAGTGACGGTGGTCTTGTTCGGGTCTAGCTCATCAAGATGATCGGATAGGTGAGCGACGAATATATGCTTTGCGCCGGGCACCCGACCATTTGCAACCTCACTAGGGCTCCGCACATCTAGCACCTGAACATCGGGATCTTCCCGGCGCGTATTCAGCTCCTGAACGGTCCATTCTTGTAGCTTGTTTAGAGGCAGCGCTGCGTTCGGCCAATCCGTCATACCATTGCGCAAATAGCCTCGGATATCATCCAGACCGATGCGGTAGAGATGGGTAATAGCCTGATGGACGTCGTCTGCCGATTCGCCAACCAGTAGAATCGGTCGAGAGTCATCGAGCATCCATCCCGCCCAGTTGACGAACTCGTTACGTAGCGCAATATTGATCGCCCCCGGCACATGTCCACCACCGAATGCTAGTATCGAGCGGACGTCGACTACTTGGTTGTTAGCGTCGTCGGCTAACGCTTGGAAATCTTGCGGAGATAGGGGGGAGGGAAGCGAAGGACCTTCCATCTGCACTGCGGGACGAACGTTCTGCTTTTTAAGGCGTGAATAATGACGTGGCGGCTCGGGCATATTGTCAAGTAGGGAGTCGATGAACTTCTCTTCGCTACTCTGTTCCTGCAGGGCAGGGTTAAAGAGTCGCTCGCTGCCTAGCGTAGAATGACGCCGGTCGCCTATCGATTTACCACATGCAGAACCGGCCCCATGGCAGGGATAAACTTCTACTCGGTCGCCCAGGGGTAGATAGCGGTCGAAGAGGGTATGGAATAGTTCTCCGGCCAGTTTCTGCTCGCTGCCATCCCCAAGCAAATCAGGGCGACCAACGTCAAGGTTGAACAGCGTATCACCAGTGAACAGTGCGATGGGCTCGTTGCCTTGCTGCGAATCGAATAGCTGTAGGGCAATATGCTCCGGCGTATGGCCTGGTGAATGCATAACCTGCAGTTTCACTTGACCAAGCTCCAATGTTTCACCTTCGGAAATCTGTCGAATATCGAACTGGTAATCATCGGAATGGCCGCCTATGAGTTGCGCGCCAGTTCGGCTTGCCAGCGCCTGAGCACCGGATACAAAATCCGCGTGGATATGCGTTTCGATGACATAGGCGATACGAAAACCTTGCTCCTTCGCCATCTGCAAGTAGATATCGATATCGCGTCGAGGGTCTATTACAGCAGCCACTGCCGCTTTACTATCGCCGACAACATAGGAAATTTGCGCTAGCCCATCCGTGTAAATTGACTCAAAAATTAGCATCGCTGCCTCCGTTCAACGTTAAAAGTCGAGTTGATTGTCCTTTTTTAAGGACAACGCCTGTTATATGTCGTTCAGAGTGTAATTATTAAACCCTGCCACCATGCTGGTTGATCAGCGCTCCGGTCAGCCGAGCAACATCACTTTCACTATTGGGGTCTAGCTGGGCTAGACCTTTCAGGTATTTCGTAATGAGGTTATGTGCAATATGCCGAACGAATAGAGGGCCGTAGGAGGGGAACTAGAACTCTGTCAGCCAGATTGAGGTGAAGCTTTAGCATCGCGTGCGCAGCCCTTAGAAGGAGAAGCCATTCAAGTCCGGACCAACCAACGTGTTTACCCATTTTCGGCTGTTCGGCAACAGAGCGCTTCTCCTTGGCTCAGGACAATTTACCCCCATCCAAGGTGGTAAGTTCATGGGGCAGGCAGAGGTGAGTCTTATCGGAGGTCAGCAGGATGAGGTAGAGTTTTTGTATTGAATGCCTCGCTCCCTCTATATAAAAAACTTCATCCGAGGATATATAGGGTTACTACACAGCGATATATGGCATGGTCATAGCGGAACGGAGAAGCCGGGACGGAGTGCGGCCAGCTGCCTTATGCAAGAATTACAGCTCCTAGTCGACACACTTACAGGGTGTCGATTGTCATGCGATCCTGGTTTAAATGCAGTTTGAGGAGGACGTCAGAATCGCGCTGTGAGACGTTCACCATATCGATGCAAGCAACAAATCTTTATGTCAGATTGGAAAAGCGCTCTTGCGAGCTTCTGGAGCGATTCTCTGCATGTTTAAAGTGCGTTGATGCGTTGGCGTCAAGAAACGGGGTGTTATCGAGGAGCGGGCACATAAAAAACTTCCAAGGTCGGAAAACGCTGAGCGAGTTACATGAATGATCATCGAAGCCAAGAGGGTTTGATTCGGAATGAGGAGAGGGATCAGTGTTGGTGCGGTGGTTACTACTTGTAGAGGAGCATTCCCTAATTGTCTCGGAGACGTGATGTAGTGGTCAAGTAAAACTGGC
>NZ_DFBS01000039.1 GCF_002366715.1 Halomonas sp. UBA3074
ATCGCCGTTCTGGTCGGTGATGGTAATTGAGATTATACTACCGACAGGCACATTAGTAACTGAACCAGTAATATCTAAAGAATCTGCTCCAACAGCTGGAGAGTCTGCAACAACCGTTATTGAACCGTCTGGGCTAGGCTCAGGAGTCGGCTCTGGCTCAACTTCTTCTGCTGCTTCGGCATCAGGCGCACCACCAAAATCAATAAACTCCCCTTCTCCAAGTCCTCCTGAGGTTTCGAAGCTTAGTGAATCGGTTTCTTCAGCAATACGGGCAAGGCGAACAAAATCGCTCCCGCCGCCACCGCCACCAGCACCAGCTCCGCCCGCAGCAGTAGCATCAAGTAGGTCAAGTAAGTCACCGTCTTCGTCATCAAGGGCAGCAAGCAGTGCCTCTAAATCATCGTCTTGGACACTGGCGTCAGTAGCGACGATCAGGTCACCCACCAGATCGGGAGTCACTACGACTTCTTGTGCGCCTTCAACTCGACTTACACCTGTGCCATCAGCGAAATCCAGCTCAACACTGCCATTGCTGGAGGTGATTAAGGTTTCCCCCTCCTGCAACACATCACCAATACTCAGCTCACGCAAGTTACCGGCTTCATCACGCGCCCAAGCCTGACCTGTAATAGAAACAATGGTTGCAGTCGCCATAAAAATCTCCCGAATGAATTTAAAAGCCGTTGACTAGTGCCTAGCACTAGGGAATTAACGGCATATACCATCATCCTAGATGAGCGAACTACAAATAAATATTGTACCGATGGACAGAAAAAGAGGGAGAGCAGATTAAGCTGTGAAGAAAGGCATGCGCTCCATCATAGGCTGAATGGCACTAGCAAGAGCGCATGGGAAGCTCAGGAAATAACACGCTCAGAGGCAGATGAGAGCTTAAGCATTAACTGCAGACGATCGCGAACTGATAATTTCCTAAAAACAGCGCTTAGGTGGGCTTTAACAGTGCGCTCGGTAATATCCAATTGGCGCGCTACTTCTTTATTTGTCGCCCCCCGTGCCACGGCCAATGCAACGCCTCGCTCGCGCTCGGTGAGCAAAGCAAGGTGGTTGCCTTGGGCATGAGAAGAATACTCAGTGCGCTGAGTTAACGTTCTAAAGGTACCCCCGATCACTTTTGCCAATAATTCCTGGCCTACCCAAATCCCTTGATTAGAAACGACCAGCGCAACTTGTTTAAGCACATCAACAGCTGCCAACGTGTGTACGTACCCACGCGCCCCCAAATCCAATGCCTTCAGGGCTTCTTTATCTTGAGGTGAATAGCTGAGGATGACTACGGTTACGTTCAACAATGCTAACCGCTGAGTCAACTGCTGCCATGAGCCAACGGTAGTAGTTAACCAAACTAAGTCACCAGTTTGGACATTATGTTCTATTAACTCGGGCGATGAGAGCTGCGCATCCGGAAAAGCTTTTTGCCATCGAGCTTTGAGACCGCCCTTCACTGTCACAAACCAATAGTCCATTATCGCTCCCCCATCGAATCACGCCATGCCCTTAAAACAGGCTTGAGTAAAAACTGCATAACAGTGCGCTTACCGGTGATGATATCTACTTGTGCGGTCATACCTGGAATTACTTGGAGCGAGTTGGTTACATCTTCTTCTACACTACGCACTCGCACTAGATAAAAGGTGTTATCTTCATCATCAGTAATGGTATCCGCACTGATATGGTCCAGCTCTGCTTTAAGCCCTCCATAAATCGCATAGTCGTAAGCTGTCAATTTAATATTCGCTGGCTGACCAGGATGTAAAAAAGCAATATCTTGAGGAGCAATACGTGCTTCGACAAGCAACTGGTCATCACTTGGCACGATATCGACGACTTCTTGACCTGGCTGGGCTACCCCACCAATTGTATTGATGTAAACCTGCTGGATCACACCATCGACTGGCGAACGGATTTCTGTTAGCCGAACTCTGTCTTGCAGACCCGTCCCGGACTGTTGAAGCGCATTTAAATCGCCTAGCGTTTCTGCAAGGTCATTACGCCACTCACTTCTACGCTCCGCCCCTAACTCAAGCAACTGCCCTTCAGCTTCCTCTACAGCAGCTTCCAACCTTGATACAGCAGCATCGGCCTGATTACGCTCACCGGTGGCCCTTGATAGATCACGCTGCAAACGAAGGACTTCAACTTCTGAAACAGCCCCTGATTCTAGTAAAGGCCTTGTCAGATTGAGCTCTTGACTGGACATATTAGCTTCACGCTGAGCAGTATCGCGCTTAGCCACTGCCTCTCTTAATTCTTCTCTTCGCTGGCGAATACGGTCATCAAGTACATTTTCTTGCTCGCGCAACTCTTCGCGACGACTTTCATAAACTTCGCGTTCTTGAATAACAATAGAAGGGACTTCCTGGCGTAACTCTTCATCAGGCTCAAACGGTGAATCGGTGACCAATGCTCTCAGTCGTTCGGCCTTTGCTTGTAAAGCAAAACGTTGAGCGCGATTTTCCCGAAAGTCAGAAACAAAGCGTGTCGGGTCAATTTGCATTAGCACTTGGCCTGCCTCAACCACTTGCCCTTCCCTGACCATTATTTGTTCAACCACACCTCCATCATAAGACTGAATACGCTGTAATTGACTAGCCGGTATAACACGACCGCTACCTCGAGTAACTTCATCAATCGGAGCAAAAGAAGCCCAAATCACAAGCGCCAACAGAGCCAGACATACGGTATAGAGAAACAGGCGAGCTCGAAGCGGCTCCTGCTGCAATCTGGCCCAATCCGTATCACTTGCCCAGTCTCTATTTAAATGAGCAGAGGTAACCCTTTTGGCGAACAGACGATCCATAAAAGGACGAAATGGCTTTTGACCTTTTTCAGAAAAGCGACCTATTGCTTCAAAGCTTTTTTGTTCGGCCGGACTTTGTTTTTTGTGGGCCATCAAGAAGCCCTCCCTATCTGGCCTTTACGGAGCGCCTCAACAACTGTATCTCTAGGCCCATCCGCCACTACTTTACCCCCATCCATGACAATAATTCGGTCTACTAAAGAGAGCAGTGAAGTTCGATGCGTAACCACCAACATGGTTTTACCCTTAGCCTCTTTCCTGAGATTAGCTTTAAAGGCCTCTTCACTTGCATTATCCATAGAGCTTGTAGGTTCATCTAACAGCAGTATGGCGGGGTCATGCACTAAGGCACGGGCGATAGCGACGGATTGTTTTTGACCACCCGAAAGGGCTTGACCTCGCTCACCAACCTCAAGATCCACGCCACGAGGATGACCATTGACTAAGGGTTGTAAACCAGCAATATCCAAAGCTTTCAGTAGTTGCTCATCATCAATTCGGTCACTACCTCCACCCGCTACAATATTGTCGCGCAGCGAGCCCGAAAAAAGACTTACGTCTTGAGGCACATAACCAATATGCCGACGTAGTTGTAGAGGATCTATCTGTCTAATATCAACTCCGTCGATCAGGACAGCGCCTGCCGTGGGCTGGTAAAAGCCCAAAATGAGTTTATTAAGTGAAGACTTACCACACCCTATACGCCCTAGTAGCGCTACTTTTTCACCTGCTTTAATCGAAATAGACACATCTCGAACGGCATCACGCTCTTCATTTGGATAACGTAACGTTACTTTATCAATACGGATGCTGCCGTCTACGCTGGGTTTCTCCACGTAAACTTTTCCTTCACTGCGCTCTACACGCTTATCCATAACCTGATCAAGCGAATCAAGTGCTGTCGATGATTGGTGGTACTGAGCTAAAAGCGCAGCCGCTTGACTAATGGGAGCCATCGCCCGCGAGGAAATCATATAAGCAGCAATCAGGCCACCCTGACTTAAGTTACCTTCAATAATCTGATAAACACCTACAATGATCACGCTAACTGCAACACTGTGTTGTGCCCATTGAGCAACGTTAGCAACTGATGTACTAACGAGGCGTAACTGTGCACTGGTGCGAGATAAAAATGCAGTCGCTTTTTCCCAATGGCGCTGAATACGGCTCTCAGCACGCAATGCCTTTACGTTTTCGAGCTGTGAAACCGACTCGACAAGCAATGAGTTGCGCTGAGCACCAATTTCCCAGGTGGTTTGTGAAAGCTCATGAAGCTTGCCCTGTGCTGCCAGCGCGTAGAGGAGTACAAAAATCACCCCTACCAATACGGGCAGCACAAGCCATGGGTTAATTAAAGCAATAATAGCCATAAATAAAATAACGAAGGGAAGGTCAACAATACCTAATATTGTTGCCGATCCAATAAAAGCACGTACCGACTCAAAGGACTGTAACGTTGAAGTAAATGAGCCAGTCGAGGCTGGCCTATCTTCCAGCCTCATCCCTAATGTCTTAGCCATTATTGAAGAAGATAATTTTACATCTGCACGGCTAGCAGCCAAGTCAACAAAGCTACTTCGCATCAGGCGCAGCGCCAAATCAAAGCAGAGTACAACAAAAACCCCTATAGCTAACACCCAGAGAGTTTCAGTCGCTTGATTAGGTACCACTCGGTCATAAACATTAAGCACGAACAACGGCATGGCAAGCGCGAATAAATTAACGGCTACCGACCCAATAAGAATATCGCGGTATAGCCTTCTATTCTCTTTTATCACCCCCCAAAACCAATGTTGCCCTTTCTTCTTCTTAACGTCAGCTCCGTTATCCAATCTTAGGCGGGGGCGTACATAAATTGCCTCGCCGGAATAGTTTGAAGTCAATTCATCTAGATCTACATCAACTTCAGCCTCATTAAGTTCTGGAAATACAACCTTTGCAACTCTTTTATTCACATCGACAGCATTAAGAATACATGCTCGACCAGGTTCTAAAAGCAAAATAGCTGGAAATAATTCTGGGTTTAAACTTACCAAACGACTCTTAACGATACGAGCAGTCATCCCAGCACGCGCAGCAGCCCTGGTAAATACAGATGGGGTCAACCTGCCTTGTTCAAGTGGCAAGCCTGCGGTTAAGGTCTCAGATGAAATTTCATGCTGATGCATTCGTGCCACAGCCTGTAAGCACTGAAGCAGTTCATCACTCTTTTCTGAAATAGCAGGTGATCGCATAAGTGAAAGCGTTTCTTCGTGCTCTGCCAATGTCCACCTCTTATAGTAAAAAGCACATAGCGTATTTGCTCCTACGCTATGTGCCGATTTCTTGTTAAATATATTAACGGTGATTTCAAGATCGCACTAAAGAAACAAAAGCGTTTTATGTATTTATTTCGTCAAATCGCTCTAATGTAATTTCTACACGCCGATTCAGCTTTCGTCCTTCGACAGTGTCGTTGGATGCGACGGGCCTTTTGGAGCCATAGCCTTCCGTCTGCATTAGATTCTGCGCTACGCCTTGCGCGACGAGAAATCGAGCAACACTATCCGCACGTCGCTGAGAAAGAGGGTCATTAATTTCATCTGTACCGGTGATGTCAGCATGACCAGCAATAAATACTCGGGCCAAATCATCGCGCTCTTTTATTTCTTCTGCTAGGCGCGAAAGATCATCCCGAGTATCAACTCCTAGCTCCGCACTGTTGATAGGAAATAACGCATCGGTAGAAAGCGTTACATCAGGTGCTCTAGTAGGCGCAGGGGCCGAGAAGTCCCCACCAGTAAAGTCCTCAAGTTTGAAGCCTCCCGGGCCAGCCACTGGACAAACGATATCTGGCGTAATTTCAACCCCATCATTACCAAGCTCAGCAAGACTTGGCATATCTTCACGCATAATTTCTAACGTTTGCATTAACTGTCCAGTCGCTGCGAGTGTTCTCGCATCGGCCAAAGTAATGTCGTATTGAGCATTGGTATATGCACGGCTGGCTTCAAAATACTCATTTTCGCTATCTAAAACATCTAAAAGAGTGCGTTGCCCAATATCAAACTGCTGTTGATAAGCACCGCGCACGCGATCGATGGATAAGCGATGCTCATTTAAATAATTTAGCTGTTCGCGAAGACGCTGAGCATCATTGTAGGCAATTTGAGTGGTTTGCCGAACATTCGTACAAGCCAACTCCCGCTGATCGACAGCTTCCTCAATGCGCTCGCTAGCAGCTCGATAAGCAGCAAGATCACTGCCGCCATTGTACAAGTTCATAGTAGCGACTAGCTGAATGCTTGTCTCATCACGACGCCCAGCAATCGCGTCATCCTGGTTGTTAGTGCCTGATCTACCCTGAATTTCTAAACGCGGCATGAAAGCAGCGCGAGAACTCCCTTGCTCAGCACGTTGGACATTGATGTTTTCGATTGCTGCATGGAAATCAGGATTACCTTGAAATGCTAAATTTACTGCTTGGCTTACACTGTCAGGTAAATCTTCTTCTAAGGAGGGAACAGCCATTAGGTTTTGAGCAGGCAAATCACCTACAATACGCATGTAACGGGCAGTCACATCATGCAGATTGGTCGCCTCGGTCATTAAATTAGACTCTGCCAATGCTACGCGGCCACTAATCTGTTCGAGGTCAACGCCACGGCCGGCGCCTGATAGAGTGCGCTCTTCGATTTGCCGATAAACTTCCTGATGCTTTGCGTAATTTTCTTGTGCAAGCCTTACCAGCTCTCTACGACGAGCAACATCCAGGTAAGCTTCAGCGGCTTCCAGAGCAATATTCTCACTGGCGCCAATGAGCTCGTAATAAGTCACTAATTTCGATCTATCTAAACGTTCGACTTCACTGCGAGTGGCAAAACCATCAAATATCAACTGAGTTAATGTAATTTCCGCATAATCAGTATCATAACTACCACGGCCATCACCTTCCTGTGCTTCGCGGCCTACCCCCGCAGTGACATCAATGCTGGGCAAGTAGTTGCCACGCGCAACGCCAATATCATGCTCTGCCGCATTTAAGCGCCTCCATGCAGCCTCCACTTCTGGATTTGTGGAAATGGCTCGCTGAACCACACTTTGTAAATTGTCACTGCCAGGCTCGTAAAGAGTTTGTGGAAGTGTCTGTGCGATCGCACTGTTGAGAGAAACTAGTGACAAAGTGGCCACTATGAGGGGTAGTGAAACACGTCGAAAATTAATTTTTTGCGCTTTTGTAGGTACTACTTGCTTCATTTTTTGCGTTCCCTATAGCTGATATCACTTCACTGGCCACCCAGCTAAGCGTTTAGCCTCCATGCTTTTTTGTTCGGCTAACCCCACCAAGCCTAGCACCTAATTGTAAAAGTGATAATTTAAAATTAGTTACATTTTACTAAGCATATCCAGAAGAAATACTTAAGATGCTCTAACAACTCACCTAGCGTAATACAAAAATACAAAAAAATACAAAAAAATACCGAACCTTTACCGCTAAAGCCAATACATTGAATCAGACCATTTTCTGGCGCTGCTGAACCCCCAATCCCAGCAAAATCAACCCCAAACCAACCAAAGTTGAAGGAAAAATAGGCTCCCCCACCACAAGAAATAGTAAAAGCAGTGAAATAGGAGGCGACAGAAAGATCAGGTTTGAGACTTTAGCCGTACGTGACACCTTGTGTACCGCCAATTGCCAAAGAATAAACGCCACGCCCATTTCAAACAGGCCAACATACACACCCGCCCCCAGGGCAGGCCAGCCGTGCCACTCCAGGCCAGGGCCGAGCAGCAGTAAAATCGTTAACACCGGTAGACCAACGCTAAAATTTTGCCACTGGCCGACTAAGGGTTGGCGCTTGTCCTTGGCATTGAGCAGCCAGTAGAGTGCCCACAGCAGCGTCGATGCGAGCGCCAGGAAGACACCTATGGGGTCAGCGAAATCGACATCCAATACGGAGCCACGGGTAGCGATCACCCATACGCCTGCATAGGCGATCAATCCAGCGACAATATCAATGCGCGTCAGGCGCTGCCCCAGTATCGGTACCGCTAAAAAAGCCATGGCTAAGGCCCAGGTATAATTCAACGCCATGGCTTCTTGCCCCGGAAGCCGGTCATACGCCGCAAATAGCAATAAATAGTAAGCAACAGGATTCATTAGCCCCGCCCACGCAGCCGTTTTCCAACCGCTGCGTAGCGCCGTTTCAATATTCCCTTGCTTAAAGACTAATGCACCCATCAACGCCCAGGAGACAAAAGTGGCCAACCACATCAGCTCTAGAGGGCTCATCCAAGCAAGTGCCATCTTGAAGGCCGTAGCAACGGTCGACCATAGCGCCACCGCCCCTAGGCCATAGAGGATCGCCTGCCTGTCCTGACTCATCGGTCGATATGCCCTAAGTCTTGACCAGGCGACAACTGGTCTCGCACACGCTGTTTGATGAGTTTTATGTCGGGAAAACCGCCGTCGCGCTTGCGCTCCCAAAGTAGAACGTCACCACACCATATCTCGAAAGTGCCGCCATGAGAGGGTAATAACGCCACCTCGGTCAACTGTTCACCAAAGGTAGAAAGAAGCTCTTGTGCATACCAAGCGCTGCGTAACAGCCACTGGCATTGGGTGCAGTAGCGAATTTGAATGCGTGACATCAAGCGCTCCTTATCAGTCAATACCTTTGCAAGATACTATTTCAATCTTAAACTAGATCACTTTAAAACTAGGTGACTCTAGAACCATGTCATTCCGAACCCTGCCATTCCAGAATCGTGCCATTCTAGGGCGGTGCCAATCTTCTCGAGCTTTGTCATTCTAAGCGCACATTCTGTCACCTTAAATTAGCAATCGCCAAGGAACCTTCATGGCCCAACCGGATGTTTCACAGTCTCGCCTCTATGAGTGGTTAACGGGCGATGAAGATAGCCGCATGTGCGATGACATACCCGAAGGCGCCTGCGATGAACAGCCGCGCAATTTTTTCCTGCATTTATGGGCTTCTTTGGGTAATAAGCTGGCTGACGAACTGTCTAGCGCGCGGTTAGTGTTACCCTGGTTGATGGGTATCATCGGTGCCCCGGTATGGATGGTAGGGCTTTTAGTGCCCATCCGAGAGGCAGGCGCCCTGCTACCGCAAATTTTTGTGGCGGGGTTCATCCGCGTAAAACCTAAACGAAAGTGGGTATGGGTAACGGGCGCACTGATTCAGGCGTTAGCGGCTTTGGTTCTGGCCCTACTTGCATTATTCGCCACCGGCGCCTTAGGGGGCTCGTTGGTGTTAGCGGCACTCGTGCTGCTTTCACTGGCAAGAGGCCTCTCCTCCATCGCGACAAAAGACGTATTAGGCAAAACCATTGCTAAACGTCGCCGCGGTACGTTGATGGGATGGAGCGGCAGCGTTGCTGGCGGCGCTACACTAGCGGCGGGCGCTGCATTAATGCTATTTGAGAACCACCCCGGCAACATCGTTGTAGCGGTTCTTCTGGTCATCGCCGCCAGTGGCTGGTTAATGAATGCCATCGCCGCGGCCCGTATTGAAGAAGCGCCTGGCTCCGTGGAGGGCGGTGAAAATGGCTGGGACAGTATTAAGCTCGGTCTTTCGCTGCTTAAAAATGATCGCGCTTTTTTACATTTCAACCTTGCCAGAGCACTGCTGCTTTCAAGTGCACTCGCCCTGCCCTATATCGCCCTGTTAGGGCAAAACCAAAGTGGCACCGACCTTGGCGGCTTAGGCATACTCATTGTCGTGTCTGGAGTGGCCGCGATGGTGGCAAGCCCCATCTGGGGAAAGCGCGCGGACCAATCCAGCCGCAACGTCATGCGTGATGCGGCGATCGGAACAGCTATCTGCTGCTTACTCGCCGCTAGCTTAGCTTGGCTACCTGGGGGGTGGGCAGAGAGCATTTGGCCCTACGCTGCGGTTTACGCCCTCTTGGTGATTATTCACCATGGGGTACGTTTAGGGCGTAAAACCTATCTTGTCAACATGGCTACTCAAGATAACCGAGCGCTTTACGTTGCCCTTTCCAATACACTAACGGGCATTTTGATGCTCGTGGTAGGCGGTGTGATGGGCGCTTTAGCGCAATGGTTTGGCAGCGTTATTCTATTATTGATACTGGCTGCAACGGCTATCGGCGCCGTCCTTAGCGCCCATCAATTGCCCAACGTAGAATGACGCCAAACACCGCCTCATGGAGGCTTTAAGCCGCTCTTTATAAAGCCTTCTAGCCTTAACGCACTGCTCAAGATTGCAATGCGTGACAACGCTCGCCATGATAGAGCCCTGAAAGCAGCAGCATACCGCGCCATTAGTATGCTGCTTATAATAAGTGATTTAAAATTCCGCCCGTTTAAAGGCAAAAATGCCACTTGGCTGGCGGAAAGGACTGGAGCTGCAACAGGAACCCCTTGATGAAACGATCTCCATTGATCAGTCCAGAGCTGCTCGAACGCATCATTGACGCATCGGAAGACGGCATTGTCGTTGCTGAACAGGAAGGGGATGAAACCATCCTCATCTATGTCAATAAAGGCTTTGAGCGCTTAACGGGCTACAGCGCGGATGAAATTCTGTACCGTGACTGTCGTTTTTTACAGAACGAAGACCGCGACCAGGATGCGTTAAATTCTATCCGCGAGGCGCTTAAAGAGGGACAGCCGTCTCGGGAAGTACTTCGTAATTACCGTAAAGATGGCACCATGTTTTGGAATGAGCTATCCATCACACCGGTTTACGACGAAGCAGATGAGCTGATGTATTTCATCGGCGTACAAAAAGACGTTACAGAACGGGTAGAGGCTCAGCTAGCGCTTGCCGAGCTTCAAAAGCAGCGAGACTAGGGCTAAAAACTCACTTTCTCACTAAAAAAACGATCAACGCTTGAACTTCATCCCAACTGGCGTTATATAGCGACAAGGCGCTTAATCTGCGCCAGGTCCTTCACTTTGCGAACACCGCATGCTGATAGTTCCGCATGTGCTAACAAGTGGAGCCGTTGTTACGCCGGCACGCCGGCTGGGTTGGAGGACATCACATGAGCCGTGATCCCCTAAATCGTGAAACGTTTACCAGTGAAGCACTCGATTCAGACGAATTCGAAAGTTTAGATGCCGTCAATGATGATCATTACGGAAAAAGTAAACCAAGCAAGGCTGACAGCTTACGGGCCCGACGCCAAGTGGAAGCATGGCTAGAAGAGCGTCGACTTCAGCGTGCCATAGAAGACGATTGGGACGAAGAAGAGTAAACGTGAACCTTGAGTAAACGTGAGCCTTGAAGAGCTGGGCCTTCTCAAACAATGAGCGGGCCTAGCTGAAGCGCAATCCAAGCAGCCTAGCCTTTCCTGGTACAGACCTCTATCATCACGCTTTCGCCAGTAGCCAGCTGCTGTCGCTAATTTCTTTCATCAACCTAACGGATCTCCATGGCGCAATACGTTTTCACCATGAACCGGGTTGGCAAAGTAGTGCCGCCCAAAAAGCAAATTCTCAAGGATATTTCACTGTCTTTTTTCCCAGGCGCCAAAATCGGCGTGTTGGGGTTGAACGGTTCGGGAAAATCCACACTGCTGCGCATTATGGCCGGTGTCGATAAAGAGTTTGAAGGTGAAGCTCGTCCGATGCCCGGCATCAATATCGGTTACCTACCCCAGGAACCGGAGCTAGATGACGAGAAAAACGTCCGCGCCACGGTCGAAGAAGCCCTAGGCGCGATTAAAGAAGCGCAAGAGAAGCTGGATGGGGTTTATGCCGCTTACGCAGAGCCTGACGCCGATTTTGATGCGCTCGCCAGCGAGCAAGCGCGGCTGGAAAATATCATTGAAGCCGCTGACGCGCATAACTTGGAACGCAAACTAGACGTCGCCGCTGAGGCGTTGCGCCTCCCGCCTTGGGAAGCCAAAGTGGGCAATCTATCAGGTGGCGAACGTCGCCGGGTAGCGCTATGCCGTCTGCTGCTCTCAAGCCCTGACATGCTGCTGCTGGATGAGCCGACCAACCACCTTGATGCCGAATCGGTGGCTTGGCTTGAACGCTTCCTACATGACTATAGCGGCACCGTGGTAGCGATAACCCACGACCGCTATTTCCTGGATAACGTTGCTGGCTGGATCCTGGAGCTAGATCGCGGGCAAGGCATTCCGTTTGAAGGTAACTACTCTCAATGGCTCGAGCAGAAAGATCAGCGCTTAAACCAAGAAGCCAAACAGGAAGCGTCACGTCAAAAAGCGATCAGGCAAGAGCTTGAGTGGGTACGCAGCAACGCCAAAGGTCGTCAGGCAAAAAGCAAAGCGCGCCTCAACCGCTTTGAAGAAATGCAGTCAGGCGATTTCCAGAAGCGTAATGAAACCAATGAAATATACATTCCACCTGGCCCACGCCTAGGCGACAAAGTCATCGAGTTTCACAATGTCACTAAACGCTTCGATGATAAGCTGCTTTATCAAGACCTCTCCTTTACCATTCCGCCAGGCGCCATTGTGGGCATCGTGGGCGGTAACGGTGCGGGTAAGTCGACCCTCTTTCAGCTAATGACGGGTAACCAGCAGCCTGATTCAGGCGAGGTTGTCATTGGTGAGACCGTCGATATCGCTTACGTCGAGCAGTTACGCGATGCCCTGGATAACAAGCAGACGGTCTGGGAAGCGGTATCGGATGGTCAGGACATCCTGAACATCAATGGCTACGAAGTCTCTTCGCGCGCCTACGTGGGTCGATTCAACTTTAAAGGCAACGATCAACAGAAGCGTTTATCGGAGCTCTCGGGCGGGGAACGCGGTCGCTTACAGCTTGCCCAAACGCTTAAACAAGGCGCCAATGTCTTGTTGCTCGATGAGCCATCAAATGACCTGGATATCGAAACGCTACGGGCGCTGGAAGACGCACTACTGGCCTTCCCGGGCTGCGCCATGGTGATTTCTCACGATCGCTGGTTCTTGGATCGTATCGCCACGCACATTATGGCGTTTGAAGGTGATTCTGAAGTGGTCGTGTTTGAAGGCAACTACGCAGAATACGAAGAAGACCATAAAAAACGGGTTGGTAACGACACACCTAAACGCATGAAATACAAGCGTATTGATGCCTGATAATTGGCCTCGCACTAACGGCGTTATGAACAACAAGAAGGCCTCGCTTTGCGGGGCCTTCTTGTTGGTAGTGACTATCCCAATCAGTCACTGGCAGGCAGTCAATTGAACCGGCGAGTACTATCGATGCGGACTCCCCCTAACACCTACCGCCGACGACCGGTCATAAAGGAAACAATAGACAGGACGAAAAATAGAACGAAAAGAATTTCTGCAATTATCGAAGCAGCCCCGGCGACACCAGAAAAGCCTACCATGCCCGCGATAATCGCAATGATCAGAAAAATAACGGCATTCCCTAGCATCTTGCGCTCCTTCCCTTGGTAACGCTTGCCTTGCGCCATGGCTGCCACGCCATCGCATGACGGCACCACGTGTTAAAGGTGGTAAACACCTTTCGACATCACTTTCGATACCAACCGCATCCCCCACTTCGCTGGGGCTGGGAAACGCACACCGCCCGCCTCAAGGGCCAGGTGAGCATGGTGGGCTTCATCGGCAGCCATTTGGCGCAATATGACCCTTGAGCGATGATCGTCTGAGGGAAGCGCTTTTTGATGCACATCCAGCTGCCTGCCCAGCTCTTCTTGGGCCGCCGCCACAATACCCAAACTGATCCGGTCACTGATCACGCCGGTCGTGGCGCCGATACCAAACGAGGCGACATAAACGAGAGGGTTAAGGTAACTCGTTCGGCTTTGTAGCTGCGTCAGACGCTCATCGCACCAGGCCAAATGATCGAGCTCTTCTAACGCGGCATGATCCATCTGTTTACGCGCCAGGGGGAGCTTGGCCGTGGCACTTTGCCCCTGGTACAGCGCTTGGGCACACACTTCCCCCGTATGAGTGATGCGCATTAAACTTGCTGCGTGACGGCGCTCCTGATCGTCGAGGGGTCCATCAACAGCGCTGTCAGCCGGGTTGGTGCGCTGCGAGGTGGCTGCATGCGGCATGAGCGTACGTAAAAAGATATCAAACTGATGAATGACGCGATCTGAACGACTCTGCAGACGATCCATAACAACACTCCGTCGTTGTAGGCTAGATTGTTTTAAGCTAGCAAACGGCTTCGCCTAACCGGCGGGCCAAGTGAAGACACGCCCGCCCATTAAATGCATATGAATATGGTAGACCGTTTGCCCGCCCATTTCGTTGCAGTTCATCACAACGCGATACCCGTCTTCAGCAAACCCCTGCTCGCGGGCTAGCTTGGCAGCGGTAAACTGCAGCCGCCCGATGGTGGCAAGGTCGGCTTCATCGATATCGTTGAGTGTCGCGATATGCTTTTTAGGGATAATGAGCTGGTGGGTCGGCGCCTGAGGGCCGATATCGTTAAACGCCAGCACATGGTCGTCTTCATACACGATATCCGCTGGTATTTCGCGCTTGATGATTTTACAAAACAGACAATCCATACCGCTCTCCTTTATCAGCTACCTGTCACTTATGTGATGCCTTATCGCTATTAGCTTAATGCTTGCCCCCGTGAGAGCTCGCATGCTCTCAACACCTTTTATCGGAAACGTCTCTGGGCAAGAAGATGCCTAACCAAGGGGGCAAGAATCAGCTCCATCGCCAGCGACATCCTCGCCCCCGGCACTACTAGCGTATGCGGTCGCGTCATAAATGAGTCTTTGATCATCGCCAGCAGCCAGGGGAAATCGACGGTGGAAGGGTCCCGAAAGCGGATAACCACAAACGACTCAGCGTCGGTAGGAATATCCTGCACCTCAAAGGGGTTAGAGGTATCGACGGTAGGCACACGCTGAAAATTAATATGCGTGCGTGAAAACTGCGGCTGAATATAACGAACATAGTCGTCCATTCGACCCAGAATGGTGTCGATGACCGCTTCTTGCGAATAGCCACGCAGCTTGGTATCTCGATCGATCTTTTGAATCCATTCCAGATTCATGGTTGGCGCGACCCCGACCAACAAGTCCACGTGACGAGCGATGTCGTACTCTTCGGTCACCAACCCCCCATGCAGGCCTTCATAAAATAGAAGATCGGTCCCACAGGGCAGTGACTGCCACTCGGTAAACGTGCCTACGCGATAGCCCGCTTCAATTTTTTGCTTATCCTCGGCGTGAATATAGTGCCGAAATGTGCCGGAGCCGTGTTCGCCATACTCGCTGAAGAGACCTTCCAGGCGATCCAATAAGTTAGCTTCTACAGCAAAATGCGAAAGCTCATCTTTACGCTCGGGTTCTTCCCGAAAGATACGGTGCAGGTCATCGCGGGTATAGCGGTGAAAGGCATCGCCATCGACGACGGCTGCATGCACGTCCTCGCGAAGAAACATCCGTTCAAAGCTGCGCCGCACGGTGGTCGTGCCTGCCCCGGAAGAGCCGGTGACGGCGATAATCGGATACTCCCGCGACATCAGCCACTCCTCGCATCGGCAAGCGCTCGTTTGACGGGTTCAGGCACCTCGACAGGGCGCCCCGTCGCCAGATCAATGAGCAATTGATTGACGCGAGCCGTAGCGACTACCTGCTCGGAGTCCGCCAGGTAGACACGCTGATAAATCGTCAATGCTTTTCCCTGCGGTTCGGGCACCGCGGTCTCGATCATTAGCGCGTCCGGCCAACGTGCTTCATGTTGATACTGCACTGCAAGGTCCGCAACAACCGAAGGATGCCCACCCATGTCCCACTCAGGCAAGTCCAACGCCGCAAAGGCTTGGCTACGCGCCTCATGGAGCAGCGATACCAGCGCATCGTGCCCCAGGTGGCGCCCATAGTTCATATCGGTTATCCGCACTGTCAAAGAGTGACGATGAATGACCGCTTCAGCGGGGAAGTCCAGCTTGACACGCTCCATGCCTTTTCCTCGTCAGTGAATTAGAAAACCGTAGTTGGTGTAGGCTATTTGCTTAGCGTTGATGAGCGTCAAACCTACTTAGCCCTCACGGGCTATCGCTCTGAAGGCGATATCACGCCGACACTCGACACCTTCCCAGTGAATTGCATCGACGCCTTGGTAGGCTTTTTGCTGTGCTTGTGAAACGCTATCGCCTAACGCGGTGACGCACAGCACACGACCGCCTGCCGTGGTGATTTCACCCTGCGCATTGTGCGCGGTGCCAGCGTGAAACACTTTGCAACCAACCTGTTCAGCCCCGGCTAAACCATTAATCACATCGCCTTTGCGATAGCTGCCAGGATAACCACCGGCGGCCAGCACCACGCCCACCGCGGCGCGTGGATCCCACTCACAGTGACGCCCGGCAAGCTTACCCTCGGCACCTGCCAAGCAGAGCTCAGCAAAATCTGACAGCAAGCGCAGCATGATCGGCTGGGTTTCAGGGTCGCCAAAGCGGCAGTTATACTCGATGACGCGAGGGTTTCCAGAGGCATCAATCATTAAGCCGGCGTATAGGAACCCCGTGTAGGCATTACCCTCTGCAGCCATACCGCGCACGGTGGGCAGAATCACCTGCTCCATGATGCGCGCGTCTACCTCAGCAGTCACCACCGGCGCGGGGGAGTAAGCCCCCATTCCGCCCGTGTTGGGGCCAGTGTCACCATCGTAGGCGCGCTTGTGATCCTGGCTGGTGGCCATGGGCACGACATTTTCGCCGTCCACCATGACAATAAAGCTCGCCTCTTCCCCTTCGAGGAACTCTTCGATCACCACCCGCGCACCGGCGCCGCCAAACGCATTGGCCTCCAGCATGTCACGAATGGCGGCTTCCGCTTCCGCTTCGCTAAGCGCCACAATGACACCCTTGCCCGCAGCCAAGCCATCCGCTTTGATCACGATGGGCGCGCCCATTTTTTCAAGATAAGCAAGCGCAGGCGTCACATCGGTAAACGTTTGATAGTCCGCTGACGGGATGTCATGGCGGGCCAGGAAGTCTTTGGTGAAAGATTTGGAGCCCTCCAACTGGGCAGCCGCTTGGGTAGGCCCAAAAATCGTTAAGCCCGCTGCTTGAAAGCGATCGACAACACCATCTACCAAGGGCGCCTCGGGGCCCACCACGGTAAGTCCCACCTGCTCGTCACGGGCAAAAGCGATCAGGCCTTCTAAATCGGTGGCCTCGATGGCGACGTTGGTGAGTTTGGGCTCTGTCGCCGTCCCCGCATTGCCGGGGGCAACGAATACCTGTTCCACCTGTTTCGATTGCGCTAATTTCCAAGCCAGGGCGTGTTCACGACCACCGCCGCCTATCATCAAAACCTTCATGTGCATCCTTCTCAAACGGGAGAGCTTATCGGCGGCATTATGCCACAGCACAGCAACAAGTGGGGTCAGGAGGTCGGTTTGTTGTCATCGTGAGCGTCTTTGTCTGGCTGCTTGGTCTCCTCTGGCTCACCGGTTTGGCCGGGCTGGTTCAGGGTGTTTTGCCAAAAGCGCATGTTCTCTTCCGCTAATTCGCGCATAAATTCCAATGGCGTATTTCGCATCGCTTGTTTCCATTGGCTTTGCAGGCGTTTTTGCTGCTCCAACATCAGTTGGGTGCCCTGCTCAAGATAGCGCGACAGTGGCAACGGCGATGTCATATCGTAGACGCGGATTAACTGCGCCAGCAGGTCGTTAGAAAACACTTCGGCTTCACTGTCCGCTTGTTCTTGCTCGATGATGATAGAGAGCAAGATAGTGCGCGTTAGATCTTCCCTACTTTTGGCATCTTCTACCCGAAACGGCTCTTCTTCGATAATCAAACGACGCAGATCTTCCAGCGTTACATAGCGGCTTTGCTGGGTATCATACAATCTACGGTTAGCATATTTACGAATCACGCGCACAGCGCTTCTCCTTTAACGCGATAGGGGCTTTTGCTCCCGATACTGGTATTGTGCCTGCAACACGCACCCATGCAAGCAACCTGAATAGTTTAGCCAAACGCAATACGCCTGCTCTTTGACCAATAGACCTCTACTATGAATTTGATTTTGCTCGATCCCGATGAACTCACCGACGATAATCACGTTTGCATTACCGACCCGCGTCGGCTTCTGCATCTGCGCGACGTCCACCGTGCCGCGCCCGGCGACCTGTTAACCGTCGGCGTGCAAGGTGGCAGCATGGGAAAAGCCGTGCTGAAGGAGCTGACGGCGGAACGCGCCTATTTCCAACTGGAAGCTCTCAATGAGCCGCCACCGCCGCCGCTTCCCGTGCACTTGGTGTTAGCGCTACCCCGCCCACGGATGCTGGCACGCACGCTGGAACATGTAACGGCGCTGGGAGTAAAAGAGATAACGTTACTGCATACCAAGCGGGTCGAAAAAAGCTACTGGCAGTCTCCGGAGTTACGCGACGACAAGATTCACCAACACTTAGTCCTCGGCCTGGAGCAAGCCCGTGATACACAGCTACCCAGGGTTACGCTAAGTAAAGGATTTCGTCCTTTTCTTGAGCAGCAACTACCTGATTTGCTTAGCAAACGACGCGGCTTGCTGGCCCACCCCGGCTTACCTGATGCCTGCCCAAGAAACATCAGTGAACCCACCCTGTTATTAGTAGGACCAGAGGGTGGGTTTATCGCCTGGGAAGTCGAGCAATTGCTAGCCGCGGGCTGTGAAGGCATGCACCTTGGCCCGCGTATCTTACGCGTCGAAACCGCCGTGACGGCACTCCTGTCACGGCTTTTTTAAGCGCTGACTGGCTTAACGGTGCGCGTCAGGACTGGTCATCTTCCGGGTCGTGGGGAACCACGGTCGAGTTTTCCCCGCACCCGGGTGCTTGCAAGAAGGTTTCGCGCACATCCAGCAAGCCCAAGTGGCTAATCGTGCGGCGACCCAGCAATAGTGGGTAGTTCATCTCTTCACGATCGCGCAGACTAAACTGTTCTTCATAGATGGTATCGCCCATACACACTTCGAGTAGCACGACCGGACGCTCATCGCGACCACCCGCGCCCCGGACGGCTAACTCTCGATACATCGGGCGTTCAATTTGGTCACTAAATACCTCACCGCTCTCCTGATCTTCCAGCTTGAGGCGAAAGCGAACCCACTCTTCATCGTCCTGCTCAAAGATTTCGATATCCCGTGCATCCAGTGAAGAAGTCAATGCCCCGCTATCGAGTTTGGCCTTCACCTCAATATCCCAGGGCTGGAGGGTGGCTTTTTCCACCCAGCCGAAGACTTTCTCCTCATCGGCCATGGCCACGGAAGACGTTAACAAGCCCGCTAATATCGCTCTACTCAACCCCATTTTACGCATTAAGTGCATAGCATCCTCCCTGTTCAATTAACGTAAGCCGATTACTCCGAGCGACGACGTAACTGCTCAAGTAGCGCTTGTGTCGCAAATCCATCCGGTATTAACCCCTGATCGCGCTGGAAGTTCCTCAGACCCTGGCGGGTATTTGGGCCCATGACGCCATCTGCGCCCCCCACCGAGTAACCCGCACGATTTAAACCGCGCTGAAGCGCTTGCACGTCGTCACGCGTCAGCGGTGCCTGATCGCGTGGCCAGGCATGCTGAATGCCAGCACGTTCCGCGATGGCATCACCCAGTGTCGCTACGGCCAATGCATAACTGGTGGCATTGTTATAACGTAAAATGGCACGGAAATTAGCGCCGACCAAAAAGGCAGGTCCATTGGCCCCAGCGGGGATAACGATGGCAGCATTATCAAAGTCTGGCAGCTCGCCCTGCTGCGCTCGCACGCCTTGATCCCGCCATTCGTCGCTGCTGCGACGCTCTGTTTGCGCATAATCGAAACCATCGGGCAACATTACCTCAACGCCCCACGGCTGGCCGGCTTGCCAGCCTGCCCGATCAAGATAGTTAGCCGTCGATGCCATCACATCGGGAATGCTGCCCCAGATATCGCGGCGGCCATCACCATCGCCGTCGACTGCATACGCTTCAAAACTGCTGGGGATAAATTGGGTATGGCCCATTGCTCCCGCCCAAGACCCTTTCATCTGCTCGGCGGCGATGTCCCCTTCGTCGATAATACGCAGGGCCGCCAGAAGCTCACCGCGGGCAAAATCACGCCGTCGCCCATCATAAGCCAGCGTCGCAAGCGACTCTAACGTAGAGAAATCACCAAAATTGCTGCCGTAGTTACTTTCAATGCCCCAGATGGCGACAATGATTTCGGCAGGAACGCCATAGCGCTGCTGCATTTGTAAGGCGGTATCCCGGTGGGCGGCCAACTTTTCCTGGCCGTTAGCCACCCGTGTGGCCGACACCGCCGTGTCGAGATACTCCCAAATAGGGCGAACAAACTCGGGCTGATAGCCGTCGAGCTCAATCACTCGCTCGCGATAACGTACGCCATCCAAGGCGTCGCGCAGAGTTGCTTCGCTGACGCCCTGCTCAGCGGCATATTGGCGAAACGACTGAAGCCACTGCTGAAAGTTGGCATAGCTAACCTCCGTAGCAGTCTGCGTATCGACTTCGGTCATCAGTTGCGTGTTGGCTAACGCAGCGCTTCCAGCAAAAGGCGTGGTCAACGCGGCAATAAAAGAGGCACACACTAAAGGGCGTAATGAGCGCCCTGAAGAGAAATGTCGAGACATAAACGATATCCTTAGGCAGTCCTTGGCATGCCTGGGATGATGGCCTAGAAAAGTCGTAGATACCAGCCTTGACGGCTGGCCACAGGCAAAGACTACTTCACAAGCGCCATTATGGGCGGCTCGGCGGAAGTCACCGCCTCTTGGCGGGGAATCAACCAACGTTCCCACTGTTCAGGCTCCACACAGGGTGCCTTAAAGGCGAGTGGATCGACACGCCAGGGTTGATGGCGTGCTAATCCATGAGGGACGTTTTCGAGCTGTTTTAACCAGTGCGCCACATACAGACCCTGAGGATCATAGTGGCCGGCTTGCTTAAGGACGTTAAAGTAGCGATCCTGCCGTGGGTCACGTCCAACGCCGGCAATGTAGCGCCAATTGCCCCAATTACTGGCCACATCGTAATCGATCAAGCAGTGCTCAAACCACAGCGCACCTAAGCGCCAATCCACGTTTAAATCTTTGACTAAAAAACTGGCGACGTTTTGCCTAGCGCGATTGGATAACCAGCCCGTCGTACTAAGCTCCAGCATCGCGGCATCTACAAACGGCAGTCCTGTCTCGGCATTGCGCCAAGCGTCAAAAGCAGCACACGGCGCGTCAGGTTGGCCGGCACCAAACATCTTGACCCCTTCCAGCTCAGCAGCGCGGATAAAATACTCCCGCCATAGCAGCTCGAAAGTGATCCAGTAACTCGATTCGTTACTACCGTTCTCTGCTTCCCACGCTTTTACTGCCGCATACACCTGGCGAGCCGATAAGCAGCCTCTGGCGAGCCAAGGGGAGACGCGGGTTGAAAAATTCGCGCCCAATAAGCCATTGCGAGTTTTCTTGTAGGTTTGCGCGCCTTGTTGGTGCCACAAGTAATCGTGCAGGCGCGCATGCGCTTCCGACTCCCCTCCTCGATAGGCGTAACCCTGACGGTTATCGGGCTGCCATGTGGCACTTTGCTCACAGACCGCTTTTAAGGGCGGAAATCCTCTGGGGGCGTCAGGCCAAGAGGGCAGCGTTACCGGCGCACTGCGATTTTCAGGCACCACACATACTTGCTCTACGCTGCGTCTAAAGGCGGAAAAACTGTCGGGTAGGGCCGCTTGCTCGAAAGGCAACGCCTGACGGTCAAAGAGCCGTCCACTCTCCATGCACTGAACGCTTGTTTCGCTAGGCAAGGAGGCTGCGACCGCCTGTATGTGCGCGCGCTCTTCAACGCCTGGGTGCTCGGCAACCCTTACTTGGCGGGCATTGAGCGAAGCGGCCAATTCGATGACCACCTTGCTCGGCTTGCCAACGCGTACCAGCAAATCACTGCCGCGCTGCAAAAGCTCACCGCGTAATTCCATTAAGCTTTGCCATAAAAAGCGCAATCGCGCGGGTCCCATACGCGGCGTCGATTCGCCCTCAATGAGAGGCGCCAACCGCTTCTCATCAACAACATAGAGACAAAGCAGATGGCTGGGGGTATCGGTGAAGTGGAAAAGTGGGTTATCGGCAATACGCAGGTCATCTTGCAACCAGACTATATCGGTCGTGGTGTTCATGCTTGTGCCTCCTTGGGGTGCTTCTCTACTTGGGGCTGCGACGGCAGCGTTCGCTGCAGTAGCGCACGTCATCCCAGCAGCGCGCCCATTTTTTGCGCCAAGTGAATGGACGTAGGCATTGAACGCAAGTTTTTTGGGGCAGATGTTGTTTACGGTGCATATCACGGTACCCGTACACCTATGTTTCCTACAGTAAAACATAGACACACCATCTTATACAGTACAATTATTGTACATAACCTATTTTAAATTATTTGTATAAAATTCGGCATCATTAAATAGCAGCCAAAAAAACCACCCGAAGGTGGCTTGGAGAGTGATGCGTTTCATTTTGAAGAGAGCGCCCTGTTCGGCTAGTCAGGATCTGTCTCCCTCGGTTGCCGCTTGGCGTTTTCCTGGGTTTCCAGGCCACTTTTCAGTTCGTGGGTCAGTGGATCGTAGTTAGGGCGTAGCTCGTCTTTGACCGTTCCACTCCACAGCTTGGAACCGACAAAATAACCGGCTCGTCCCATCACGTGTGCCGCCACGGGTGCAGTCATCAAAATAAACACGATAATGGCAAACGACCGGGCCACAATACCCACTTCCGCAAAGTGCATCGCCGCAGCCAGCATAATTAAAATCACCCCTAGCGCCGCCGCTTTAGTAGTCGCATGCATACGCGTTAGCAGATCAGGCAACCGCAACAATCCGATAGAAGCGAGCAGCATAAACAGGGCGCCGCCTATGATTAACGACCCTTTTAAAAAATCAATCATCGCGTGGGCCTCCCCTTTCTAAAAAGCGTGCAAATGCGATAGTTGCTAAAAACCCCATCAAGGCGATGACAATGGCGGCATCTAGAAAGCTGGCAACGTTCGATTTAATGGCATAGACGCCGACTAGCCCCACCACCGTGGTCGAAAAAAGCTCCAATGCGACCACACGGTCAGGCAGGCTTGGGCCCCGTACGACACGAACAAAAGTGAACACTAGGGCCAAGCTCATGATGACTTGGCTAATAAGAATGACGGTATCCATTAGCGAAACAGCTCCAAAGCCCGATGCTCCATCTCTTTTAAATTACGCCGTAACTCTTCTTCGTTATCTAAAAACATGGCATGGATGTAGAGCACTTTACGGTCATCAGACACATCCAGACTCAGCGTTCCTGGTGTCAAGGAAATCAGGTTGGCCACCATGGTAATTTCCATTTCGGTGCGGGCGGAAAGCGGCAAGGCGATCACACCAGGCTTCATGTGCCAGGGAGGAGTGACAATATCGAAAGCAACACGCAAGTTAGCTTGAATCAGCTCCTTTACAAAAAAGGCAATAAAACCGATTAAGCGGGGTATGCGAGCAGGATAACCTTTTAATGCATCTATTTGAGGTTCCAGCAGCACTAGAGTGATGTAGGCGAAGATCAAGCCAACCAGAAGGTTCAAGCCGCTGAAGTCTCCGCTCAACAGCACCCATGCCAACCCTAGCAGCAAGTTCCAGATAGCCCCCGTCATGGTACTGCCTCCCCGTCATCAGCCTCAGGTTCTGTTGCTGCCGCGGCGGTCGACTCCAACAGCACATCTTCTGCACTGGCGGCAGCCCCCAGCACGGCTTCGATATACCCCTGAGGTTCAAGCAACTGATCGCCAATACGGGTCATGGCCCACATGATCGGCTCTGCAAACACCCCTATCAGTAACGAGGAGAGTGCCAGCACCATCACCGGTAAATACATCATCCACAGGCTGGGCTTTAAGAGCCGGCCATCGTCGCCAACTGGGGTGGCCGTTTCAGGGACGAGGTTATCTTCAGGCAAGGACTTCCAGAACACTTCATTCCATATTTTAACCATGGAGTAGAGCGTCATTAAGCCCACCGCCAGGGCAATGCCGGTGGCCACATAAGCTTCTACTTCCAGGCCCGCCCGTACGATCACAAACTTGGCAAAAAAGCCGGAAAGCGGCGGCACACCCGCCAGTGAAAAGGCCGAGAGAAAAAAGGCAACGGCTAACCATGGGCGCTCGCGGTAAAGCCCCCCCATCTTTTTAAGCTGGTAAGTTCCCTGCAAACGATGCGTAATGCCGCTGATCAAAAAGAGGTTGGTCTTTACCACCATATTGTGGACGATCGCAAATACACCGCCGGCAATCGCCAACGGTGTGTAAAGTGCTAACCCTAAAATCATGTAGCCAATTTGGCTGACAATATGAAACGATAAAATGCGCCTGAACTCATACTGAGCCGCCGCACCCAGCACGCCAGTGACCATGGTGAACACAGCGCCCCAGAGCATGATGTCCTGAAGATAACCCATGGTTTGGTCAAACATCAGCGTGAAGACACGAAACATTGCATAAACGCCCACCTTGGTGAGCAAACCAGCGAACAGGGCTGAAACGGCGACTGGCGGCGTGTGGTAAGAGGCTGGTAACCAAAAGAACAGTGGAAAAGCCGCCGCTTTGATTCCAAACGCCACCATGAACATGACCGCCAACACCTCGACCATACCGGTGTGCTCGGCCTCGTCCATGCGCAGCGCAATATCGGCCATGTTCAGTGTGCCCACCATGCCATAGAGCAGCCCCACCGCCGTGAGAAAAATCACCGACGCTAGCAGGTTTAAGGTGACGTATTTGATCGCTCCTTCCATCTGCGCGCGTTCGCCACCCAGGATCAACAGCGCAAACGAAGCCACCAACATGACCTCGAACCACACATAGAGGTTAAAGATATCCCCCGTCAAAAAAGCGCCCATTACGCCAGCCAGCAGCAGGTGCATTAAGGGGTAGTAACCGAATTTTTCGTGGCCACGGCCGGTGGTGGCCAATGAATAGAGCCCCATTGCCAAGCCAATGATGGCCGTCATCAACACCATCACTGCACTTAGCAGGTCGGCAATCAAGGTAATCCCAAACGGCGCTGGCCAACTGCCCATTTGCATCGTGACGTAGCCATCCGACCATGTTGAGACAAACAGCCACAAACTGACCAGCAGCAACGCCGCATTCCCTGCCACGGCTAAAAACCGCTGCATGGGCCGCGAGCGCCAAAACAATAGCGAAATAGCCCCTGATAACAAAGGCAAGAGGACGGGAAGAGCGACTTCAGGCCTCACGTATCAGTATCCTTCATCTTATCCAGATCATCGGCTTTGACGACTTCGTAGGCACGTCGAATCAATACCACTGCAAACGCAAGTACCCCGAAGGCAATCACGATCGCGGTCAGTACGACTGCTTGAGGCAAGGGGTCGGCAACGCCGCTTGGTGGCTGCATCATGCCCTCTGCAATCAGCGGCGGCACGCCCCGGGTCATGCCCGCCGTCGTGAAAATTAGTAAATTGGCCGCGTTGGAAAGCAGCATCAAGCCAATGACCAATTTGACGATCGAGCGCCGCAGCATCATAAAAATGGCGGTTGCATACAGCAAGCCAATCGCCACTGCCATCAATGGTTCCATGCTGAGGCTCCTGTTAGCTCAAGGCTCATCTTTATCGACCTCCATTAGCGTCATCACCATGCCCGTCACAGAGCCCAGCACCGCAAAATAAACACCAATATCAAAAATAAGCGGTGTCGAGGCTTTGAAATCGATAACGGGAATGGTCCACCACTGGGCGGTCAAAAAAGGCTGGCCTAAAAACCAAGCAGGCACCACCGATATCATCCCCAGCAGCAGGCCGATGCCGATCAAGTCGCGAGGGTCGACCATACGCAGCACTTCTTTGGTCGCACTTACCCCAAAGGCAAAGAGATAGAGTGTAAAGGCCCCTGCCGCTACTAACCCAGCAATGAAACCACCGCCCGGCTCGTCATGCCCCCGCAGCAATAGGAAAATAGAAAACATCAATTGCAGCGGCATTAAAAAGCGTGCCGCTGTATTGAGAATAATCGTGCCTGACTTAACCATCGGAAGGCTCCTTGCTGGTCACTTTACTGCCCTCTGCGTGTTTGCCATTGCTGCTCTCTCCATGCCGCAGCTTGAGCATCGCGATAACCCCAATCGCTGCGAGTGCCAGCACGAACATCTCACCCAGGGTGTCCAGCGCCCGGTAGTCAACCAAAATGACATTGACGATATTGCGCCCGTAAGCCAACGGCGCGCTGTTCTCAATCATGTACGTTGAAATCGGTTCAAACTGCTGAATGCTCCACGCCGTCATAATCAGTAAACAGATCAAAATACCCATCGTGGCAGCGACGGCGCCATCACGTATACGTTCAAGGCTCGTTGAAAGATTGGAAAACCGTGGCAGCCGGAACAACACCAGCACGAGTAAAATCACCGTTAAGGTTTCTACCAGTAGCTGCGTAATGGCTAAGTCGGGCGCGCTGAATAAAATAAAAATGAGCGCAATGGAGAAGCCCATTACGCCAACCGACACGACGGCCCCAAGACGAGAACGCGTGGTGGTGGCAAACAGCGCGCTCATTGCCATCGTGCCCGCCACTACCGCCTCATGGAAACGCACCTCAAGATCAAAAGTCACTATTGGCGAATGGCGTACCAGAATCGAGTGACCAATCAGTGCAATGAGCGTGATCAGCATCACTAAAATATAGTTACGCATATAACCATTTTGCAGCAGCCGCGTTTGCCACTCAGAGAACTGCACGATGCCGTTCATCATGCGCTCATAGCCCGCCTCAGGGCCGTGGCGCATCACTGGTGTCAACATCGCAAGCTTGGCACGCACACGATCCCACCGCTTAAAGAGTAAGAAACCAATCGCTAGGCTAATAATCGACATGCCGAGTGCTACGTTAACGCCGTACCAAAGCGAAAGCGCCACATTAATCGGTTCCCCTGAGACGGCGGTGGCAGCGGCTGTTAACAACCCATTTGCGCCAAGTAAAGCAGGCATAAGGCCGAGCAGGAGCGACCCTAAAGCTAGCAATGCAGGGCCCACCAACATGCTCCGCGGCGCTTCATGAGGCACTTGCGGCGTGTGGTGGCGCTTCCCATAAAAAGGCCGTAACGCAACGATAAAAGCAACCGCGATGGTCAAAATAGAGGCCACAAACGCCAACAGCACCAGCAGCAGGCGGAAGCTATCGGCCCCCAGCACAGCCTCCAGCATCAGCTCCTTGCCAATAAAGCCAAGCAGCGGCGGAACGCCCGCCAGTGAAAGCGACGCAATCAGCGCAATCATGGCCGTTGTCGGCATGATCGAACGCAGCCCACCCATCTGAGTGACATCTTTAGTGCCGGTCTCATGGTCAAGTATGCCGGCGACCATAAAGAGCGCTCCTTTATAGAGCGAATGGGCGAGCAGAAAGGTAACGAATGCCGTCATTGCGTACTCGGTGCCAATCCCCAGCAGCATTGTTAACGTGCCCAATGCCATGATGGTTGAGTAAGCCAGCAGCTTTTTAATGTGGGTGTGGTGAATAGCCAAAAAGGCACCGACCACCATGGTAATGGCGCCTACCACCGAAAGCACGCCAATCCACATTGGCGTACCGCCCAGCTCTGGGTGCAAGCGGGCCAATAGATAAATCCCCGCTTTCACCATCGTGGCCGAGTGCAGGTATGCCGACACCGGCGTAGGTGCCGCCATTGCATTGGGTAGCCAGAAGTGAAACGGGAACTGGGCGGACTTGGTGAAGGCCCCCACTAACAGGCAAACCAACATGGGGGTATAGAGGGCGTGTTCGCGCAAATCGGCTTCTTGGTCAAAAATGTCTGCCAATGACCAACTACCGCTCGCAATGCCTAGTAACACCAGCCCAGCCATCAACGCTAAGCCGCCCGCGACGGTCACGAATAGCCCCTGCCGTGCTGACTTGCGGGCGTTGATATCAGCGTGATTAAAACCGATCAACAAATAAGAGGTAATGCTGGTCAGTTCCCAGAAAATAAACAACGTAAAGAGACTATCCGCCAGCACCAAGCCCAGCATTGAAACCATAAAGGCGACAAGCGCGATATGAAACCGGGCTATATCAGGATGTCCTTTTAGGTAGCCACCGGCGTAGACCAACACACAGGCCCCCATCACGGTAATCAATAACCCAAACAGCAGAGACAGGCCATCCAGTAAAAAGGTGAGGCTAATGCCTAGAGAAGGTACCCACTGCCACTCAAAGAGTAAGCGGCCATTTTGGATAATGTCCGGCGCTTGAAGTAACAGCCACACGGCTAGCAGAGTAGGAAATAGCGCCAATAAAAGACTGGTGCGCTGGCCAAACCAGCGGTTCAACAGGGGCGAAAATGCGGCCAGCACGAAACCCATCAATACGGCGAACTGTATCAAGCGAAACCTCCAGAGTAATGAAAGGCCCACCCTTCGAGTCGAGGCGAATGCCCAGGCATCATGCCTTGTCACTCACTTTTGAGCGTTGAAATAATGTGATTCTGAAGTTGTACACCTTATAACAGTCATTATTGACTGACCAGCCAAGCGCATAAACGCAAACAGCCGCTCAGGATCATCTCACCGAGCGGCTGCTGCTAGGTACCTCTTAGTTAGTGAAGCGTTGCTCTATTAAGCAACCGACAACCACCCTGCTAATTCATTGTTGATAACGCGTAGCAGCGCGTCGATGTGATCATCACGGTCATTGAGGCAAGGGATATAACTAAACGTTTCTCCGCCCGCTTCCATAAAGCTATCGCGAATTTCCTCTTCAATTTCTTCTAACGTTTCGACGCAATCAGACGAGAACGCAGGTGACATGATGGCAATATGCTTATGCCCCTGCTTGGCAAGTTCCGCTACGTGTTTAACCGTTTGCGGGCCCACCCACTTTTCAGGGCCAAACTGTGATTGGAAAGCGGTATCCACCTCTTCTTTACTGAAGCCAAGCTTTTCCCGCAACAGCCGAGTCGTTTTCTGACACTGGCAGTGGTAAGGGTCTCCCTCCATTAAATAACGCTCGGGTACGCCATGATAACTGGCGACCAATTTGGTGGGACGCGTCGAGAAGCTGTCGTAGGCTTCTTGAACGGAATTGGCCAGTGCCTGAACGTAGGCGGGATGATCGAAATAGGCGGGCACCGTGCGGATATAAGGCTGCCACTTCATTTTCATCAGCGTGCGAAACGCCTGGTCATTGGCCGTTGCAGTGGTGGGCGAGCCGTATTGCGGGTAAAGCGGAAAGAAAACGATTTTCTCACAGCCCTTCTCCTTCAATCGGGTCAACACGCTTTCCGTCGAAGGGTTTCCATAGCGCATACAGAAATCGACCTCGACATCGTCGCCATAAAGCGCTTTCAACCGCGCCGTCATTTTCTCGGTCTGAGCGCGGGTAGTAGTGAGCAGCGGGCTTTCATTCTTCTCGTTATTCCAGATTCCCCGGTACGCCTTACCCGAAGAGAACGGCCGCTTCGTCAAAATGATCAGTTGCAGTAACGGCTGCCATTTCCAACCCGCATAGTCGACTACACGCTTATCAGAGAGGAATTCATTCAGGTAACGACGCATTGACCAGTAGTCGGTGGCATCCGGCGTGCCCAAATTGGCAAGTACAACACCGACTTTGGCACGCGGAACCGGCGGGTGATCACTGGGCGCATGAGCCAAGCGGCCCTCGCCCGGCTGATCCTTGACGACATGTTCGGTCATTACACTGCTCCTGGTAAATAACGGTGTCACTTAAGGCTACTTCAAGATAAAAACAGCTTAAATACTATCACTTTTCGGCAAAGTGGCGGCATAAAGTTATACTATTGACATCATTTGTATAACTACAGGCTAACTCATGTCCAAGCCCTTACTGCTAGTGCTCGGCGATCAGCTCTCTTTATCCCTGACGACGCTACACCAAGCGCCCCCTGGCGCGGTGGTTGCGCTTTGCGAAGTGGCTGAAGAAGCACGCTACGTACCCCACCATATCCATAAGATTGGGCTTTTTCTGGCCGCGATGCGCCATTTTGCCGAAACGCTGCGCGAAGAAGGCTTTCAAGTACACTACAGCGCGCTGGGTGACGATGATAATACCCACTCCCTTGTAGATGAGGCGGAACGCATCGCAAAACAGTATGGCTGTGACGAAATACGCGTCGCACGGCCCGGCGAATGGCGGCTTTGGGAAACGATGCGGCAGCGTGATGACGCAGCGATTCCCTGGCAGGTGTTAGAGGATGAGCGCTTCTTCACCACGCCTGAGGCGTTCAGCCAATGGGCAAAAGGGCGCAAGCAGCTTCGGCTCGAGTATTTTTACCGGGAGCAGCGCAAGCGTACGGGATTACTCATGGAAGGTGATGAGCCCGCGGGGGGTAAGTGGAATTTCGACCACGACAATCGTCAGCCTATCAGTGCGGAACTCGATTTCCCCGACCTACCGCAACATCGCCAAGATGCGTTGACCAAAGCGGCGCTGTCGGATGCGGAGCACCACTTCAGTGACCATATGGGCTCCTTGGCAAATTTTAATCTACCGGTGACGCGTCGGCAGGCGTTGGTGGATCTCAGGCATTTTATTCAGCATGGACTAGCACAGTTTGGCCGCTACCAGGATGCCATCAGCGATTCAGCACCGTTTCTGTATCACTCCCGGCTATCGGCAGCGATGAACATCGGTTTACTCTCCCCCCAAGAGGTATGCGAAGCCGCCGAACAGTGCTATTTCGCGGGCGACGCCCCCATCAATGCCGTTGAAGGGTTTATCCGCCAAATTCTCGGCTGGCGCGAGTATGTACGCGGGCTCTATTGGACACAGATGCCCGGCTATAAAGCTGCCAACCAACTCGATTTTAAACGTGATCTTCCCGACTTTTACTGGGATGCCGCCACGGATATGCGCTGTTTACAGCGCGCCATTCAGATGACCATCGACCACAGTTACGCTCATCACATTCAACGGTTAATGGTGACGGGCAATTTTGCCTTACTGTGCGGGATAAAACCCGAAGCGCTATGCGATTGGTACTTAGCGGTGTATGCCGATGCCAGCGAATGGGTAGAACTGCCTAATACGCTGGGCATGGTGCTCCATGCAGACGGGGGGTTAATGGGCTCAAAGCCTTACTGTGCTTCGGGTAAATACATCGATAAAATGTCGGACCATTGCCAGCACTGCCGCTACTCACCCAAGCAGGTAACCGGGCCAAACGCTTGCCCTTTCAACAGCCTCTACTGGCACTTTCTTGAAACCAATGCGGAGCAACTGAATAAAAACCCCCGCATGAAGTTAATCTATGGCTCCCTAAGCCGCATGGCCGATGAAAAACGCGAAGCTATACGCCAGCAGGCCGAACAATTTTTAGCACAGCTGGAAACATCCCCTGGTTATGGGCAGCCCTGCCATACGTCTGGCTACACAGACAAGGAAGCACAATGAGCCGCTACGCACCGCTATATGCCGCATCCCCCGTCACGCTGTTCCACGATGGCCACTGCCCCTTTTGCCAACAAGAGGTCGCATGGCTTAAAAAGCACCGTCATCGTGAACGTATTGCGCTGGTCGATATTCAGGCACATGACTTCGATGCACAGGCGCATGGGCAAACGTTTACGGCAATGATGGGGCAGCTACATTTAAGAGACAGCCAAGGCAAGTGGTATATCGGTATGGATGCCAGCCGTGCCCTCTATGCAGTGTTGGGCTACCGGCGGCTGGTGAAATTGTCTTGCTTACCGGGTATCAGCGCGATAATGAATGCTGGCTACCGGTTTTTTGCCCGTCGTCGAATACGAATCGGGCAGTGGTGGGAAAAACGTCGAGCGGGAAAATAAGGGTTTACGTAAAGCGTGTGGCTTAAAACACTAGCGGCATACGAGACGTAAGCGGTTCACTGTAGTGGGCATCACGGCCAATCACTTCATCATGCGGTACGTGCTGAACCAGGTAGGCACGATGAATGCCTGCCCGTTTGAGCTCCATATAAGCATCGTCCAGCGAGCGGAATAGCATCGGCTTAGCGCGCTGCATCAGCATATGGCGCTCGCCTTCCACGTCTTCAAGCTCAACTTGGTAGAAACGACTACCCGAATGGGTAATCACGCGAATTTCAAAGTTGTCGTGTGTGGCGACAAACTGCTTAAGATCCTTCAGTTCCATGGTTCCCTCCTGTTATTCGTGTGTCTCATCAAAAATGTCATCAGCAGTATCATGTGGGCACAGCATGACCGTACCCAATGACATTTCTGTTGCCCTGTTGTTGCAGTGTGATGACATCCATTAAAAGATAGACGCATGACGACTGGTTATACAACAAGTGTTTTCCAGCACGAATGTTTAAGCTGCTATTTCCGCTATTAGGAGGTCAACCGCATAAAAGAGTTCCTGACCGAGGCGCCAAGAATTCGTTATGTCACTGATATTCAGAAGGGTCGATGGCTTTACCAAGCGAATTACGGTCGATCCAGTTGCCGCCTTTCGTCTCTTTGTAACGAAACACAACCTTATCGCCTACTTTAACGGGTAACTCACCATCTTCAGTTTGGTAGCTGTACTTTTCGCCCTCCACCACCAAATGGTAGCGATAAAGGTCGGGCATACCTAACCACTCCTTGAAAGGGCCTTCCCGCTCTATTGCTTCAAGCTCACCGCGCCCTTCTAGCTTAGGAAGACGCTGCCGATTACCGCGCCGAAATCCACCTGCCATTTGCTACTCCCGTTTTTTGCGTATCGTGGGTGGGGCATTATACGAGCTCGCTCCCCATCCTCAAGCGATTCATCAAGAACCCGTCATTAAGCGCTTAGTCGCCGAAGGCTTGGCCGTAGCTATCCGGGGCCAGGTCTTCGAAGCGGGTATATTTACCGATAAATGCCATATGAACGGTACCGATGGGACCATTACGCTGCTTACCGATGATGAGCTCTGCAATCCCCTGGTTGTCGGGATTATCTGGATTATAGACTTCATCCCGATAAACGAAGGCAATGACGTCAGCATCCTGCTCGATGGCACCCGACTCACGTAGATCCGACATGACCGGGCGCTTGTTGGGACGCTGCTCCAACGAGCGGTTCAACTGAGAAAGCGCCACCACCGGGCAATTGAACTCTTTCGCCAAGCCTTTCAAAGAGCGCGAAATTTCAGAAATTTCACCGGTGCGGTTTTCGCTAAAGCCGGGGATCTGCATCAACTGAAGGTAATCGATCATGACCAGTGCGATATTGCCATGCTCACGCACTACCCGGCGTAACCTGGAGCGCATTTCATTAGGCGACAAGGCCGCGGTATCGTCGATAAACAGCCGCTTGTCTTTCAGCAGGTTGACCGCAGAGGTCAAGCGCGGCCAATCCTCATCTTCCAATTGCCCGGTACGCACGCGCGTTTGGTCAATCCTGCCCAGGGATGAAAGCATCCTCAGCATGAGTGATTCTGCCGGCATCTCCATGGAAAACACCATGACAGGCTTGTCGCTGGAAATAACCGCATGTTCAACCAGGTTCATGGCGAACGTGGTCTTACCCATGGAAGGACGACCCGCGATCACCACCATATCCGAAGGCTGTAGACCAGTGGTCATCTCGTCCAAATCTCGGAAACCGGTCGAAAGCCCGGTCATTTCGCCTTTAAGGTTAAACAGCTCATCAATGCGATCGACGGCTTTGGTCAAGAGGTCACTCATGCCGATAGGGCCGCCGGTTTTAGGGCGCTCCTCGGCAATCTGGAACACTAAGCGTTCCGCTTCATTGAGCAACTCATCCGCCGGGCGCCCTTGTGGAGAAAAAGCGCTATCGGCGATTTGGTTCGCCGCACGAATTAGCTTACGTAGCGTCGCTCGCTCACGCACGATGTCAGCGTAAGCACGAATATTACTGGCAGAGGGCGTATTGCGGGCAAGCTCAGCCAAAAAGGCCAACCCACCGACCGTATCCAAATGATCACGCGCTTCCAGCGCTTCGGAGAGCGTCACCACGTCTAATGGCTGGCCAGACTCCGCCAGATGAATCATCACGTTGAACACTAAACGGTGCTCATAACGGTAGAAATCATCCGCTACCAAGCGTTCTGAGACGTTATCCCAGGCTTGGTTGTCCAGCATTAGCCCGCCTAATACCGACTGTTCCGCCTCCAGCGAGTGCGGCGGCAGTTTAAGCGCTGCCGTTTCTTGATCAGCAGAAGGCTGGTCCTGCATAGCGAGCTCCTTTAAACACACAGCATAGCCAGTGAAGATGCCTATCTTAGACGCAGCCGTGAAGCGCGACCACCGGCTCTCTCTTAATGATTACAATTTAGACGTTGGTTAAAAACGAAGAGCGATGCCACTCATTAGGTTTTAAATAACATCCAGGGCTAACGCGAAAACACAGGCTTTAGAAATAACAAAAGGCGCGGGAAAACCCGCGCCTTTTGAGGCTGTCGTGCTAGCGCAACAAGTGACTAAGCTAAGTCGCCCGTTACTCTGCTACTACCACAACGCGTACAACCGCATCCACTTCAGCGTGCAAGTGAAGGGCAATGTCGTATTCGCCAGTTTGACGAATCGGGCCATTCGGCATACGGACTTCGCTCTTGGCAACATCGATGCCAGCAGAGGAAATGGCGTCAGCCAAGTCACGCGGGCCAATAGAACCAAACAGCTTGCCTTCTTCGCCTGCTTTGGAAACCAAAGACAGTTCGATGTCGTTCAACTGCTCAGCGCGCGCTTCGGCTTCAGCCTTACGCTCAGCGGCTTGCGCTTCGAGTTCAGCACGCTGCGCTTCAAACGCTTCGATGTTGTCTTTAGTGGCCGGTACGGCTAAACCGTAAGGCACCAAGTAGTTACGACCATAACCAGGCTTCACGGTGACCTTGTCACCCAGGCCGCCCAGCTTACCAATGTTGTCGAGCAGAATGACTTCCATCTCGTAAACCTCTTGTCAGTTGCTGCGGGCAAGGCGTGCGCGAACGTTCGCGAATGTATCAATCAGCCCCAACAGCAGCACAATGAGAATCGTGGGCCAGGTCGTGATCAGCAGCACATAAAATGCTACCAGCCACAGCCCGTTCATCCCCTTTAATCCAATAAACCCGTGCACTAACGCAACGCCAGCTACCAGTAGCGGAATCCAACCCAGCATCGCCAGCGCATGTGCGCCTAGCAGCATGCCACCCACCCCAATCACCGCCAATACGGCTAGCTCTTTGGGGGTTAGGCGCAGTGCATGAAACTCTTCGCGAAAGCCACCTGGGTTATACAACCCAGCTTGCCAACTACGCGCAAGCGCCAAACACACAATGGCTGCCAATAGAACCACGAGCCCAGTCACACCACCTACCACTAGCGCGGCAATGGTTTGGGTATCGTAGCCTTGATTGGTGAACTCCGTGAGCATGCGATCCACTTCTTGTGAACCTTCACGCAACTGCTCAAGCATTAGCTCCGTACCACCTGGTGGGCTGAAAATGCCAAGCTGAACCATCACTGAGGCGACTAATGTCCCCACAATTAAGGTCTCACCCCAACGCATTCTCTCGCGCAGAATGACCGCCATTAACGTTACCAGCAATATGCTAGCAAGCGGAATGACATCACCTTGCGCCCACCACCAGCCAGCCGGTAGCGCTGCAGCGATAATAACCGGAAGCGCAGGCACGAAACCTTTACGCAGGGTCATCAACGCGGCGATGGCTGCCCCTAACCAGAACAACCAAGGCACTAGCGTTGCTAGGGCCGCCCCGCCTGCGGCGTAAGGCGTGCCCCGCATCAGCCATCGGGCTAGTGCCAGCATCACGTTAAACGCTTACTGATGGCTATCGGAATAGGGCAGCAGTGCCAGATAACGCGAACGCTTGATAGCGGTCGCCAACTGACGCTGATAGCGTGCTTTGGTGCCGGTAATACGGCTTGGAACGATCTTGCCAGTTTCGGTGATGTAAGCCTTCAGCGTGTCCAGATCTTTATAATCGATCTGCTTGATGCCTTCAGCGGTGAAGCGGCAAAACTTACGGCGACGGAAAAAACGTGCCATGGACTAGCTCCTTAAAACGTGCAGTGAATAAAATCAGGCAGTTTCTTCTTCTTCAGCGCGCGGTTTTTCTTCGCGACGCGGACGTTTTTCTTCTGCCGGTTTCATCATCGGTGAAGCTTCAGTAACAGCTTCTTTGCAGCGAACAACCAAGCTGCGGATAATGGCGTCGTTGTAACGGAAGATATTCTCGATTTCATCGAGAGTCTCGCCGCTGCACTCAACGTTCATCAGCACGTAGTGGGCTTTGTGGATCTTGTTGATCGGGTAAGCCAAGTGACGACGGCCCCAATCTTCCAGACGGTGCACAGTGCCGCTGTTTTCAGTAACGATGCTGGTGTAGCGCTCAACCATCGCCGGCACCTGCTCGCTTTGATCCGGGTGGACCATAAACACGATTTCGTAATGACGCATGGGATCTCCTTGCGGTTTGACAGCTTCCTTTGTGTGCTACTGCTAAAGGCAATAAACGACAACAAGGAAGCAAGGAGTTAACTGAAGTGCGCCGCCACCGTATTAAACGGCTAACGGGGCATCAAACAGAACTTTTATTTCAACAACTGTTTTTTACGACAGTTACAATTACTAATTCTCACAGCTAACGCCCGCTTGCAGACAAACGGGCGCGTGTATCTTAGTAGTACGGCGGTTAACTTGCAAGCTGACGCTGGCGAACCGCTTCAAACAAGCAAATGCCGGTGGCCACCGAGACGTTGAGACTGGAGACCTCCCCCGCCATCGGAAGCTTGGCAAGATTATCGCAGGCTTCGCGAGTCAAACGCCGCATACCCTTGCCTTCTGCGCCCATGACCAGGGCAGTAGGGCCAGTCATATCAATGTCAAAAACGCTGGCCTCGGCCTCTCCAGCCGTGCCGGTAATCCAGACCCCGGCATCTTTTAGCTTGGCAAGCGTACGCGCCAGATTGGTTACCTGATAAACCGGCACCACCTCGGCGGCACCACAGGCCACTTTGCGCACCGTGGCATTGAGCGGTGCAGCTTTATCTTTTGCCACGATGACCCCATGAGCCCCCGCGGCATCCGCGCTGCGCAGGCAGGCACCGAAGTTATGCACATCGGTGACCCCATCGAGGATTAGCAGAAGCGGCGGTGTAGACGACGGCCATGCACGCAGCTTAAGCCAGAGTGACTCCTCACCTTCTGGCGTCAGCGGTGGGCAAAACCCCACCACCCCCTGATGAGCAGCGCCCTGGGTTAGCTGGTCCAGCAAATCGCGGGGCTGCTCTTTCACTCGAGCACCCTGCGACTGAGCGTGGGCGACCAACTCTTTCAAGCGGCTCCCTGCCCCCTGCTGCACCCATAACTCACGGGGCGCTTCGCCTCTGTCTAGCAAGCTTTGCAGTGCATGAACGCCATATACCTGATCCAACCCATCGGGAGTTTTAGGCCCCCGCCGTGTAGACGCCGACTTCATGCTCAGCCCTTATTTGGTGATGGTTTGCGTGGGCCGTTACGCGTGCGGCGCGGGCCACGGCGCGTTGCGGGCTTCTCGCTATTGGACGGTTTGTTGCCTGCCGATTTGGCACCACCGGCTTTCGCTTTGGCTCCAGCACCCTCTTCGCCGCCCCGGCTCTTACGCGGCTGGCGGCGCGGACGAGGTTTCTCATCCCCCAGGCCGAAATCGATTTTACGGTCATCCATATCGACACGCGCCACCTGCACCGTGAGGCCATCGCCCAAACGGTAGGTCGTGCCAGTACGCTCACCTTTCAGGCGATGCTTCTCTGCTTCGTAGTGGTAGTAGTCCGATGGCAGCGAGGTGACGTGAACCAAGCCTTCCACAAAGAACTCATCCAGACGCACAAACAAGCCGAACTGAGTAACAGAGGCGATGGTACCTTCAAACGTTTCGCCGAGCTTGTCAGACATGAACTCGCATTTCAGCCAGCTCTCTACATCACGCGTGGCTTCGTCGGCGCGACGCTCCGTCATTGAGCAGTGTTCACCCAGCTCAAGCATTTGCTCGAAAGTATACGGGCACCATTTGCTCGGCGGCTCAACCGGCGAACCTTCCACGCGCAGCACTGTATTGGTCTGACGCGGACCACGGATCACCGAACGAATAGCGCGATGGACCAGCAGATCAGGATAACGACGAATCGGCGAAGTAAAGTGGGCGTAGGCCTGGTAGGCCAAACCGAAGTGACCTTCGTTTTGCGGCGAATACACCGCCTGATTCATCGAGCGCAACATGACTGTCTGGATGATATCGAAATCAGGGCGGTCAGCAATCGTTTCACGCAGCGCCTGGTAGTCCTGCGGAGTGGGCATATCGCCGCCGCCGACCGCAAGGCCTAACTCGTTTAAGAACAGGCGCAGCTTATCAAGCCGCTCAGGCGTGGGCCGTTCGTGAATACGGTAAAGCGCCGGCAGATCATGCTTGTCCAGGAAGCGCGCCGTGGCAACGTTAGCCGCCAGCATGCACTCCTCGATCAACTTATGCGCATTGTTACGGCTACGCGGCACGATTTTCTCGATTTTACGCTCATCGTTAAAGATGATCGCCGTTTCAGTGGTATCGAAATCAATCGCACCACGCTCAGCGCGTGCTTCGCGCAGCAGGTAGTAAAGCTCTTCCAGGTTCTTTAGCGGCTTGACGAGCTCGCTGTGCTCTTGCCGCAGCGCCTCGCCCTCTTCGCTCTTCTCATCGAGAATCGCGGCCACCTTGTTATAGGTAAGGCGAGCGTGAGAATTCATCACCGCTTCATAGAAACGGTAGCGGCTGATCGCACCGGTTTGAGAGATATTCATCTCACATACCAGCACCAGACGATCCACATGGGGATTCAGCGAACATAGGCCGTTGGACAATAGTTCCGGCAACATGGGAACGACTTGGCCAGGGAAATAGACCGAGTTCCCCCGCGTACGGCCTTCGTCATCCAGCGGCGTTCCAGGGCGCACATAGTGGGAAACGTCCGCGATGGCGACCAGAAGCTTCCAACTGCCAGATTTCGTTTTCCACGCACACACCGCATCGTCAAAATCTTTAGCGGATTCATCGTCGATGGTGACCAGCGGCACATCACGCAGGTCAACGCGGTGCTGTTTGTCTTCTTCCAGCACTTCCGCTGAAATGCCGGCAATTTGATCGAGCACTTCAGGCGGGAATTCAGCGGGGATATCATAACTGCGAATCGCAATATCGATTTCCATACCCGGGTCCATACGCTCACCCAGCACTTCGACTACTTCGCCGACCGGCTGCACACGCGTCGCTGGCTGCTGAACGATCTTGGCCGAAATCACTTGGCCATCTTTAGCGCCAGCACAGGCACTGTGCGGGATGATCACTTCCTGAGTAATACGCGGATTTTCGGGAATTAAAATACCGAACTCCGGCGTATTACTGCGGTACACACCCACAATAGTTTGCGTGTTGCGTGCAATCACATCGGCAATGGTCGCTTCATCACGGCCACGGCGGTCACGCCCGCTAACCCGTGCCAATACATGGTCACCGTGAAAGACGCGCCGCATTTGCCGCGGCGGCAGTACCAGGTCCGGCTTTTTGCCATCGTCGCGCAGTATGAAGCCAAAGCCATCGCGGTGCCCAAGCACTTTGCCTTTAATGAGGTCCAGCTTGTCGATTAACGCATAGGCACTGCGGCGGTCACGCAACACTTGCCCATCGCGCTCCATCGCTGCCAAACGCCGCCGGACAGCCTCGATGAGCTCTTCGTCTTCCAGGCCCAGCATACGGCTCATATTTTCATGAGTAATTGGCTTACCGTATGCCTCTAGGGCAGCAAGCAAATACTCCCGGCTTGGCGCGGGGTTACCGTATTTATGCGCCTCGCGCTCGGCATGTGGATCATCACTTAACGTCCAATACTTCATACGAGCAACATCCTTGATGGCGTCATTTGCGAGAGGCATAAAAAAAGCGCATACGCGAAGCGTTGCGGGCGGGGGATTTCAGTGTTTGAAGCGCTGAAATGAATAGGGTTTTGTTTAGTCATAGGCGCAGTATAGCGCTGCACGTTCAATCACCCAACCGTCTTAGACATTGTTTATACAATTTGCTTCGCAAAAAGCCTCTATAGGGTCTTGCATTTAACCATCACCCCGGTATTATACGCGCCACTTGCCCAGATGGCGGAATTGGTAGACGCNNTGGACGTGGAGGTTCAAGTCCTCTTCTGGGCACCAAACTGCTTCTATACTACTCATTAGTGTCAGCAGTACGGTGCCAAGCAAGGTTTGTGTTCGCCCAGGTGGCGGAATTGGTAGACGCGCTAGCTTCAGGTGCTAGTGTCTGTATGGACGTGGAGGTTCAAGTCCTCTCCTGGGCACCATACGAACACAAACGGCAAGTCGTTAAATGATGCGCCCAGGTGGCGGAATTGGTAGANNGGACGTGGAGGTTCAAGTCCTCTCCTGGGCACCATGACTTACATGGGCCAGTCCGCATCATGATCAGCTTCTTCAAGCCAATCTTCTCGACGCTACCCCTTCTTTTAAAGTATTTGTCTTTGCCATGTGTGCCTCCCCAAGTATACCTCTTTATTGATAACGCCCCGGCCGTCGTGCCACTTCCTCAAGCGCCCACCCTTGCGTGCGCAGCTCGCCTTCTAGTACTGCTTCCACCGCAGGTGTCAGATCAGGGAAGAAGTTAAGCCCTGTGCGCGCTTCAATTTCATCGATGGTCACTAAGTAGTCATCTAACGGCTCATTGCCGCGCACGTCTTGCGGCATGATGAAGGCCAGCGCTAAAGGCCCTTTGCTATGCGGCACCACGATAATCTTATAAAACGCCTCTGGGACTTCTACCAAACCCACGCGATTAAAAACGTTATCCATAAAGTGCTCGGGAAACACCGGCCCAGTGATCACCTGTAAGCGATCGAACCGCGGCGCGAAGTGATCCATCACAGCTTCTTCCAACCGCTGCCATAGCTGACGGTTCAGATTGGGCCGCTGCGGGGTCATGTTGCTCATCAAGAAAGTATCGACCTGAGCGTTGCGCCCATGCACTGCCGCAATAGCGTAATTGGGTGCCAGATGACCTCGGTCGTAACCGCTGCCTGCGTAACTATCGGTGCCTACCGGCCAAAGTGTACGCCAATCGGTTTGAAAATTTGGGCGAGAGCCAATACGTGAATCGTCCACTGCTTCTACTTGATAGCTTACCCATAGCGGGTTGACGCGCACATCCGACCAACCTACCAAATAACCCTCATTGCGCAGCACGCGGTGCATCGTGGTGGGACTAAATGTCTCCCAGCTAGGCACACCCATCCAGGTGTAGGCATCTTTATGCTGACGCTCCTGAAACTCCCAAAGCCCGGTGCCAACAGCAACGAACAACACAGCGATACCCAAGCGTCGACCCTGCCGACGCCAGCTTGAAAGCGACGTTCCCAACACCCTTACTCCCTGACTAGCCCCTAGCGTAAACGCTATTTACGCGAACAACGATGCAATCATTGAAAGCTGCTGGTGGTTTACCAGCCTAACGAAAACATGGTTTCGAGGTCGTGGCGGGAGTGAACCTGCATGGCATTTAGGGTTTCTGTATCGCTAATACCCTCTACGGCATTTAAGCGCTCGGTTACCAATTCAGCCAAGCTTTCAAAATCACGTGTGCGCGCAATAGCTACCAAGTCGTAGCGGCCACAGGTGGAGTAGACCTCACTAATGCCTTCGACATCGGCCAAGCGCTCGGCCACGGCTTTCACCTGACCTTTATCGGTATTGATTAAAATGACTGCGTTTTGCATATCGCGCCCCTAAAAAATGAAGAGTGGCAACTCGGCGTTGCCTCGAAGCTGCGCAGAGTATAGCAGCGACCAAGAAGCGAGCGCAGCACCCAGCAGCAGCGTGACTAATTGTCGCTATACACCGCAAGTCGTTCGCACAACCTTTGTACATCCGCTAGCATGTAATGGTTAGAGAAGTATCTAGAGATGTGTCGCTAAGCACTCCGGCTGTTAAGATAATACGGAGCACAAAGAGGTGGCTAACCACCCGACCAACGTGACCAAACGTCAGACCGTGACGATAAGGAGAAATCATGGCTAATAAAAGCCGTAGAGACTTCATGCGCAACAGCATGCTTGGACTAGCGGCCCTGCCGCTGGGTGCAGGCATTCTTTCCAAGACTGCCTTTGCTCAAGAGCTGCCGCGTCTTGATCCTGCCTCAAGCAACGCTCAAGCGCTTAACTACGTCGAAGACGCCAGTGAAGCAGGCGATCACCCTGCTTATGAAGAAGGTGAACGCTGCGACAACTGTATGTTCTTTAATGCAGAAACGCAGGGTTGCCAACTCTTCCCTGAAAACAGCGTCGCCCCTGCTGGTTGGTGTCAGTCCTGGACTGCACAAGCCTAAGCCACTAGCCATCAATGGGTTAAAGTGGTGACTGCCTACCCCGCGCCTAGCGCGGGGTAGTGATTTTGGAGCAGTAGTTTTTTGGTAAGTAGGTTTTGGAAAATAGGTTTTGAAAAGTTAGTTTTAGAAAAGAGGGTTTCTAAATGAGCCCTTAAGAAGCATTGCTATCCTCTTCTACCGGCCAGTGGAACCGGCGCGTTACCCGCCCTTCTTCCATCGAAACGAGATGAACAGGAAACCCCCACAACTGCTGTAGATGGCGAATCACCGGGTATACGCTTCGACCCAGCGGGCGACGGTTGTCCTGCACATGGTGAAGCGTCAATGAGCGGTCTCCGCGAATCGCTGCTTCGACCACTTGAATATTAGGCTCACGCACCGAAAGCGCGTACTGCGTTGCGAGCGCTTCACGCACCTGCCGATAGCCCTGCTCGTTATGAATGGCGGCCACTTCTAACGTCTCGGCCTGATCATCATCTACCACTAGAAACAGTTTATGGTCGCGCATGACTTTTGGTGAAAGAAACTGCTGAATAAACGACTCGTCCTTGAAGTTGCGCATCGCAAACTCAACGGTCTCACGCCATGGCGTGCCCGCTATATCAGGAAACCACTCTCGATCTTCAGCGGTAGGGGCCTCACAGATACGTTTGATATCCATAAAGATCGCGAAGCCAAGCGCATAAGGATTAATACCGCTAAAGTGAGGGCTATCAAAGGCGGGCTGGTTTATCACCGCTGCATGCGACTGCAAAAACTCCAGCATTAACCCCTCATCAACATTGCCATCGTCGTAGAGTCGATTCATTAGCGTGTAATGCCAAAAGCATGCCCAACCTTCATTCATTACCTGCGTTTGGCGTTGCGGGTAAAAGTACTGCGCTAATTTACGCACAATCCTGACCACCTCGCGCTGCCAGGGCGCCAGCAGCGGTGCATTTTTTTCAATAAAGTAGAGTAGATTCTCCTGTGGTTCCGAAGGGTAGATCCCGCCGCTGTGCAAGCCTAACGGGTCATCATCACTGTGCAGGCTGCCCGGCAGCGAAGCATGCCCAGTGGGCGCTTCAGGAATGGTGCGCCAGAGCATATTCACCTGCGTTTGCAGATAGGCTTCCCGCTCATCCTGGCGCTTTGCCTCCTCCTCGGCAGAAATCGGCGAGGGGCGTTTGTAGCGGTCAACGCCGTAGTTTTGCAGCGCATGGCAAGCATCCAACAGCTGCTCGACCGCCTGCACGCCGTGGCGCTCTTCACACTGGGCGATGTATTTGCGCGCGAATACCAGGTAATCGACGATGGAAGAGGCGTCTGTCCAGGTACGGAACAGGTAATTACCTTTAAAAAAGGAGTTATGGCCATAGCAGGCGTGGGCCATCACCAGCACCTGCATCATCAGCGTGTTCTCTTCCATCAAATAGGCAATACAAGGGTCAGAGTTGATGACCAGCTCGTAAGCCAGGCCCATTTGGCCACGCTTGTAAGCCCCCTCCACGGCCAGAAACTGCTTCCCGAACGACCAGTGGTGATACCCCACGGGCATGCCTACGCTGGCGTAGGCATCCATCATCTGCTCGGTGGTAATCACTTCAATTTGGTTGGGATAAGTATCCAGCCGGTACTCATCAGCAAGCCTTGCGAGTTCCGCATCGAAGCGCTCTAGCATGCTGAAGTTCCAATCTGAGCCGGTGGCAATCGGCTTACGCTTGCGAGTCGTACTCATAGCCCACTCCTTTACACGCGGTCACTAGCCTCTATAGACAGTCACTAGCCTCTATAGACAAACACTAGGACTGGCTTAAGCGACGCTTGAACAGTTCGCGAAAGACCGGATAAATATCGCCCGCCTCAACAATTTGCCGCATCGCAAAACGCTCGGGGAAGGCTTTCACCACGCTCTCGTATTCATGCCAAAGTGATTGATGATCGTGGGGAGTAATCTCGACATACGCATAGTATTGCAGCTGCGGCATCAACTGTTTGATCAGCAGGTCTCGGCATATATTCGAGTCGTCATCCCAGTTATCACCGTCAGAAGCCTGGGCCACGTATAAATTCCACTGCCCAACCGGGTAACGCTTTTCGATGATTTTATTGACCAAGTTGAGGGCGCTGGAAACAATCGTGCCACCGGTTTCCCGTGAGTAAAAAAACTCCTCCTCGCTCACTTCACGGGCGGCCGTGTGGTGGCGCACAAACACCAGCTCGACTTTTTCGTAGTGCTTCTCCAGAAACAGATAGAGCAGAAGGAAAAACCGCTTAGCGATATCTTTATGGTTTTGGGTCATCGACCCCGAAACGTCCATGACACAAAACATCACTGCCTGATTGGAGGGCTGCGGCTGGGCGCTTAGCTGGTGGTAGCGCAAGTCATAAGTATCAATAAACGGCACGCCCGCAATGCGTTTCTCGAGGCGCTCGATTTCGGCTTTAAGCTCACTGATCCGCGTGGGGTTACGCAGCACTGAGTCTTTTCGCTCTTCCGCGTCGAGGGCCTCCTGTGCCGCTTTAAGTGCGCGTTTAATCGGCGCCCGCATGGCAATACGGCGGGCATAGGCTTCCCGCATTGAACGGGTAATACTGATGCGCGAAGGCACGCCATCTTTTGAAAGCCCTGCCCGCACCATTTTGACTTCTTCCAGCGACTTCAGCGGCTTACGCTGCAAGTGGGGCAATTCCAACCCATCAAACACGAACTCCAGAAACTCTTCACGGCTAAGCGTAAAGGCAAATTCATCGTTCCCTTCGCCCTGGTTAGAAGCGCCACCCTCGCCTGCCCCACTGCCGCCGCCCTGCCCGCTAGGGCGGCGAATTTTATCGCCGGCGAGAAACTCCTTATTGCCCGGTGAGACGATGTTACGTGCCCCGCCCGGGCCATGCTGGAAAACCGGCTCAGAAATATCCTTGGTCGGAATAGAAATTTTCTCACCACGCTCCATATCGGTAATCGAGCGGCGGTTGACGGCCTCTTCCACCGAGCGCTTGATATGCTTGCGATAGCGCTCCAAAAAGCGCTGGCGGTTCACCGCGCTCTTATGTTTAGCATTCGGCCTTCGATCAATAAAGTAGGTCATACGACCTCCTTGAACGCCCGACGTAAGCACTGTTCTTACTAGTACTTTCAAGACAGCCCCTTACTGGGACTTACGCACACGCAGATACCATTCCGACAATAGCCGAACCTGTTTTTCGGTGTAGCCACGCTCAACCATTCGCGCCACAAAATCCTCATGCTTCTTCTGATCCGACCGCGAGGCCTTGGCATTGAAGGAAATGACCGGCAGTAGCTCTTCGGTATTAGCGAACATCTTATGCTCGATAACCCCCTTGAGCTTTTCATAGGACTGCCAGCTCGGGTTCATACCATTATTTTGCGCGCGTGCCCGCAGCACAAAATTAACTACTTCATGCCGGAAATCTTTCGGATTGGAAATACCCGCCGGTTTCTCGATTTTCTCCAGCTCTTCGTTGAGTGACTGACGATTCAACAGCTCACCGGTTTCATGGTCGCGGTACTCCTGGTCCTGTATCCAGAAATCGGCATAGGTGACGTAACGGTCAAAGATGTTTTGACCATATTCACTGTAGGATTCGAGGTACGCGGTTTGGATCTCCTTGCCGATAAAGTCGACATAGCGAGGCGCCATGTACTCTTTAATAAAGCCCAAGTAGCGCTCAAACACTTCGGACGGCAGCTGTTCACGCTCCAGCGCCTGCTCGAGTACATACAGCAAATGCACCGGATTGGCGGCGACCTCGGTGCTGTCAAAGTTGAATACTTTGGAAAGAATCTTGAACGCAAAACGGGTGGAGAGCCCTTGCATGCCCTCGTCGACGCCCGCCGCGTCGCGATACTCCTGAATCGACTTGGCCCGCGGGTCGGTGTCTTTCAGGTTCTCACCGTCGTAGACGCGCATTTTGGAGTAGATATTGGAATTTTCCGGCGCTTTTAGCCGTGAAAGCACCGAGAACTGCGCCAGCATCCGTAACGTATCCGGAGCGCAAGGGGCGGCGTTGAGCGAGGAGTCCTCGAGCAGTTTTTGATAGATTTTGATCTCTTCGGTGACCCGCAGGCAGTAGGGCACCTTGACGATATAGACCCGATCAAGAAACGCTTCATTATTACGGTTGTTGCGAAATGCCTGCCATTCAGACTCGTTGGAGTGGGCCAGAATCACGCCATCAAAGGGAATCGCCCCCATGCCTTCGGTGGGGTTGTAGTTGCCCTCCTGGGTGGCGGTAAGCAGTGGATGCAGCACCTTGATGGGTGCCTTGAACATCTCCACGAACTCCATCAGCCCCTGGTTAGCACGGCATAAACCGCCGGAGAAGCTATAAGCGTCAGGGTCATCCTGGGAATAAAGCTCTAACTGGCGGATATCGACCTTGCCCACCAGCGAAGAGATATCCTGGTTATTTTCATCACCCGGCTCGGTTTTGGAAATCGCGATTTGATTTAGCCGTGAGGGGTACAGCCGCACCACTCGGAACTGAGAGATATCGCCGCCATACTCTTTTAGTCGCTTGGCTGCCCAAGGCGACATTACGCTGCGCAGGTAACGTTGCGGAATACCGTACTCTTTTTCTAACAGCTCGCCGTCCTCCTCCGGGGAGAACAGCCCAAGCGGTGACTCGTAGACCGGTGAGCCCTTGATGGCATAGAACGGGATGCGCTCCATCAGCAGCTTGAGACGTTCCGCCAGTGACGACTTACCGCCCCCCACCGGGCCAAGCAAATAGAGAATCTGTTTGCGCTCTTCAAGCCCTTGCGCCGCATGGCGGAAGTAGGCAACGATTTGCTCAATAGCCTCCTCCATGCCATGAAACTCGGCAAAAGCGGGGTAACGACGAATCACTTTGTTGGAAAAAATGCGTGATAGACGCGGGTCTTTCGCCGTGTCGATCACTTCAGGTTCGCCTATGGCTTCCAGCATGCGCTCGGCGGCGCTGGCATAAACCTTCGAGTCACGGCGACAAAGCGCCAGATACTCCTCAAGGCTCATGTCCTCTTGCTGGACGCGGGCAAATCGGTCTTGAACGTGATCAAAGATGCTCATGGAACTCTCCTGTGGCCCAACCCCAGGCAGTCACCGCCAAGCCAAGTGTTTCGCAACGGTGTGCCAAACGAGGTGTCGCTTTTTTAGCGTAGTCAGCATTAGCAAAAAGTGATGACTAAAAACTTCAACGCAGCGGCGATATTGCAGTGACGATACAGATAAGAGATTTATTCAGGCGATTAGTTGCGTTAAATAAAGCAACTCACTAGGCGAGGGGAAATGACCGAGCAGCCACGCCGCTGCCAGAGCGGCGGCGTGGCTAGGTGGGGGTGCTAAACAGCGACAAAAGAAATTCTACGTTCGCACTTAACGCTCAAGGACAGCGCGAATATCGGCCAATAGCTCATCAAGTAATTCAACGGTGGTATTCCAGGCGCATACGAACCGAGCACCGCCAGCACCGATAAAGGTGTAGAAGGTCCAGCCTTTGGCTTTCAACGCTTCAATGGCCGCTGGGGGCAATTCAACGAAAACGCTATTGGCCTGCGTGGGAAACATCAGTGAAACACCCGGCAACGCTTGCAGGCCTTCTGAGAGGTAACGCGCCATGGCATTGGCGTGCTGGGCGTTGGTTAACCAGGCGCCACTTTCTAACAACCCTAACCACGGCGCTGAGATAAAACGCATTTTAGAAGCCAGCTGGCCTGCCTGCTTGCAGCGATAAGAGAAATCTTCGGCTAACTCGCGATTAAAAAACAGGATCGCTTCGCCAAAGGCTAAGCCGTTTTTAGTACCGGAAAAGCACAATGCATCGACCCCCACCTGCCAGGTAATTTCAGCCGGCGTGGCATCCAGGCTGGCGCAGGCGTTGGCAAAACGGGCGCCGTCCATATGCAGGCGCAAATCGTGCTTATCGGCAACGGCACGAATGGCCATCAATTCTTCGCGAGAGTAGAGCGTCCCCACTTCGGTCGCTTGGGTCAGCGAGACTACTTTGGGCTTAGGGTAGTGAATATCGCTACGCTTGGTCACCAGGGCTTCAATGCCTTCTGGGGTGAGTTTACCGTTGGCGCCTGGAGAGGTAAGCAGCTTCGCGCCGTTGGAAAAGAACTCGGGGCCACCGCACTCGTCGGTTTCGATATGCGCCAGCTCATGACAAATCACACTGTGGTAACTACGCCCCATCGCCGACAGCGCCAGAGAGTTAGCAGCGGTGCCGTTAAACACAAAGAACACATCACAATCGTAGTCAAACATCTCACGGAAGCGATCTGCAGCGCGGGCTGTCCAGAGATCATTGCCGTAGGCCAAGTCATCGCTACGATTGGCTTCAAGCAGGTATTCCATCGCCTCCGGGCAGATCCCTGAGGTGTTATCACTGGCTAAAAAACGCGGGCTACACTCCGAGGTCATGACGAGGGTCCTTTTATCTGGCGATCGAACGGCGCGAGCTGGGTGCCACTCGCGCCTTTAATATCTAACTATTCTTAATAGCCAGATTAGTCGTTTAGTCTATCGCCATTTATGGGCCAACGTCACCCGCGCTTTTAAGCACTTACTTATCAATCAGATCTTGTGCGTATTTTTACAAACTCGCCGCCAAGCGTGTGCCCTGCTCAATGGCGCGCTTGGCGTCTAGCTCGCTGGCTTCATCTGCACCGCCAATCACATGCACGGCCACCCCTGCCTGCTCTAGCGGGGCCAACAAGTCGCGCACGGACTCTTGCCCGGCACACACCACCACGCTGTCCACCGCCAGCACCTGAGAGATGTCATCACGACGAATATGCAAACCCGCATCATCGATTTTGAGATATTCGCAGCCTGTTAGCGTGGTGACACCGCGGGCCTTGAGCGACGCGCGATGTACCCAGCCCGTGGTTTTACCCAGGTTTTTGCCAGGCTTGGAGGTTTTACGCTGCAGCATCACAATCTGGCGTGGCACTGTGGGTGGCGTCGGGGTTTTAAGACCGCCACGCTCGCCCACGGCCAAGTCAACGCCCCACTCATCGCACCAAGTATCAATAGCTAGCCCTGGATGGCCGTGGTGGGCGAGCAGCTCCGAGACATCGAATCCAATCCCCCCCGCACCTATGACCGCGACGTTAGCGCCTACCCGCTCGGGGTTCTCAATAGCCGCGGCATAGCTCAACACTTTGGCATGATCGTGACCGGGCAAATCCAGCTCGCGAGGCTTGACGCCAGTGGCCATCACCACCTCGTCAAATGTCGCCAGCGCTTCTGCAGTGGCCGTCGTGTTGAGCCGCACTTCTACGGCATACTTTTCGAGCATCACCCGGTAATAGCGCAACGTTTCGTTGAACTCCTCTTTGCCAGGGATCTTACGCGCGTAGTTGAACTGGCCGCCCAGCTCGCTGCGCTGTTCAAACAAGACCACGCTATGGCCACGGCTAGCGGCGGTCACAGCCGTTGCCAGCCCCGCCGGGCCGCCACCCACCACCGCAACACGTTTAAGCGCTTGCGCCGGCGCTATCACTAGCTCGGTTTCATGGCAGGCGCGGGGATTCACCAGGCAGGAGGTCAGCTTTCCGGCAAAGGTGTGATCCAGACAGGCCTGGTTACAGGCGATGCAGGTATTGATCTCTTGCGCCAAACCGGCGTGTGCTTTGCGCACCCAGGCGGGGTCGGCCAGAAACGGCCGCGCCATGGACACCATGTCGGCATGGCCTTCGGCCAGCACGCGCTCGGCGATCTCAGGCATATTGATACGGTTGGTGGTGATCAGCGGGATTGAAAGCGCCGATTTGATCCGCTTGGTCACCTCGGTAAAGGCCGCACGGGGAACGCTGGTCACAATCGTCGGCACCCGCGCTTCGTGCCAACCAATGCCGGTATTGATCACATTCGCTCCAGCGGCCTCAATCGCTTGCCCAAGCGTCACGACCTCTTCCCAGGTACTGCCCTCTTCGACCAGATCAATCATCGAGAGGCGGAAGATAATCACAAAACGCTCGCCTACCGCCTCACGCACGCGGCGGACGATCTCGACGGCAAACCGCATACGATTTTCAAACGCGCCACCCCACTCGTCCTCGCGCTGATTGGTGCGCTGGCAGATAAACTGATTGATCAGATAACCTTCGGACCCCATAACTTCAACACCGTCATAGCCCGCCTGCTGCGCCAAGCGCGCACAGCGCACGTAGTCGGCAATTTGCTGCTCGACCTCGTCGCTGCTTAACGCCCGTGGCATAAACGGATTGATCGGCGCCTGTATCGCCGACGGTGCTACGAGATCCGGTGAATAAGCGTAGCGCCCCGCATGAAGTATCTGCATACACAGGTGGCCGCCCTCGGCGTGCACCGCGTCAACCACCTGACGATGTTCAGGCAGTTGCGCCTCGTCGACGAGCGCATTGGCTCCCTGGAAAACCGCGCCCTCCGCGTTAGGCGCAATGCCGCCTGTCACGATGAGACTGACACCCTCTCGCGCCCGCTCCGCGTAAAAAGCAGCCAAGCGTTCAAACCCCTTCGGCGCCTCTTCCAAATTGGTATGCATGGAACCCATTAAGACGCGGTTAGGCAGCTTCAAATGGCCAATCGTTAGCGGTCGGAAAAGATGCGGATAGGCGGGCGTCTGAGTCATCACGGGTCTCCTGGCTTTTATTAGTGGCGGTGTTAGCAGCAGCACAATGCAAATTCAAACAAGCGTATGACATCCTGAGCGGTACGTATAGCCCTTCGAAACAACCCCTTCGAAACAGCCCTTCGAAACGGCCCTTCAAGCTAACCGCCTTAATCTAGCCTTTGATCTTATGCCAACCCCTTGCCCAGCGCGCCAATCCGCGTCACATTACCCGGCTAACGATAAGGAACCGTTGCTATGCCCTTGATTTACTTTTTACCGCCGCTCGCCACCGTATTGATTTGGTCGGGCAATATGACCATCAACCAGCTTAGCGTAGGCGCCATTGCGCCTAGCAGCATTGCTTTTTTACGCTGGCTGTTAGCGCTCGCGGTCATGACGCCTTTTGTACTGCCAGCGGTACTGCGCCACCGTGTAGAAATTCGTCGCCAGTGGCCGAAGCTGGCACTGCTTGGATTGCTGGGTATGGGGCTTTGGCAGGGGCTTGCTTACGTGGCGGCAGAAACCACGACAGCCACGAATATGGGCATTTTGGCGGCCATGGTGCCGCTATTGACCGTTCTGCTCAGCGCGCTGATTCTGCGTGAGCCACCGACATTAGGTGGCGTTTTAGGCGGTGTGCTGGCCTTCGTGGGGGTGACCGTGTTGCTGGGGCGTGGTAATCCACTTTCACTGCTGCAGCTACAAGTGGCCCTGGGTGATGCGCTGATGGTCGTCGCGGCCACCTGCTACGCCCTGTATGGGGTGATGTTAAAACGCTGGTCGATGAACTTGCCTCCCTGGGTAATGCTTTACGCCCAGGTCTGTTTTGCCGTGCTGATTCTGCTGCCCCCTTATTTGATGGGGCCCATGACGCCGATCGATGGCCAAAATATTGGGCTAATTCTCTACGCGGGTATTCCCGCCTCGGTGATTACCACCTTTCTATGGATGCGTGCCGTGCGCCAAATCGGGGCCAATCAATCGAGTATCTTCATCAACCTCATGCCGCTGTTTAGCGCGGTGATTGCCATGATCTTTTTAGGCGAGCGAGTGGCGGGCTTCCACTTTGCAGGCGGGCTACTGATTCTTGCCGGGGTCATCATGGCGCAGACCCTGACACGCCCGTTAACACGTGGTTTAACCCCGGATAAGCCGAGCAACGCTCAATAATGATAGAATAGGCGTCTACTTCTGACGTTGGAAAGCCCTGATATGTCCCTGGAAGAACTGCATCTAAATCTGCGCAACCTAATGAGCGATGACTACGATCAGCTCAAGGCATTGATGGACGCCGTCTATCACGATATCGGTGGTGCCTGGCCGAAGCGTACGATCGACAAATTAATTCAGGAATTCCCTGATGGCCAAATCGCCATTGAGGACGATGGTCTGCTGGTAGGCGTAGCGCTCACGGTGCAGGTGGATTACGACGAGTTTTCCAACCCGCACAAATACGATGACCTGATCGGCCACCGCGAAATCATCCTCAATGATGAGGATGGCGACGCCATGTACGGTTTGGATGTGCTGATTCACCCGGATTACCGCGGGTATCGCTTGGGCCGTCGCTTATACGAAGCGCGTAAAGAGCTGTGCCGCTCGCTCAACCTGCGCGCGATACTGGCGGGTGGGCGTATCCCTGAGTACCACCAGCACGCCGATGAATTAACGCCTGCTCAGTATATTGATAAGGTCTCGCGCAAAGAGATTTACGATCCGATTCTCTCTTTCCAGCAGGCGAATGACTTTCAGGTAAAGCGCCTGTTGCGTAAATACCTGCCGGAAGACGAGCACTCTCGCGGTTACGCCACCCTGTTAGAGTGGAATAACATTCTGTTCGAACCCGCCGCCAGCGTGCTCGACAATAAGCCAACCCAAGTACGGGTAGGCGCGGTGCAGTGGCAGATGCGTGAGTTCTCCTCGGTGGAAGCCGCACTGCAGCAAATCGAATACTTTGTCGATGCACTCTCCGACTACCAGAGTGATTTCGCGGTATTCCCAGAACTGTTTTATGCCCCCTTGATGGGGCTTCAAGACCGAGCGGCCCAGCAGGATCAAATGGGCGCCATTCGCTTTCTGGCAGGCTTCACCGAGCGCTTTAAAGCGGAACTATCGCGCATGGCGGTCTCCTACAATATCAATATTGTGGGCGGTTCGATGATAGAGGTCGGTGAGGATGACAGGCTCTACAACATTGCCTACCTGTTCCACCGCGACGGCAGCGTCGAACGTCAAGCCAAGCTACACATTACCCCGCAAGAGCGCCGTGACTGGGTCATCGAGGGGGGCGATCAACTGCAAGTGTTCGATACCGACGCAGGCCGCGTGGGTATCCTGATCTGCTACGATGTCGAATTCCCGGAGCTTGGCCGTCTTCTGGCTGACCAGGACATGGACATTCTGTTTGTGCCCTTCTGGACCGACACCAAAAACGGCTATCTGCGCGTTCGCCACTGCGCCCAGGCGCGGGCGATTGAAAACGAGTGCTACGTGGTACTGTGCGGCAGCGTGGGCAACCTCCCCTCGATTGAAAACCTGGATATCCAGTACGCGCAATCGGCGGTATTTTCGCCTTCTGACTTCGCCTTTCCCCACGATGCGGTACTGGCGGAAACCACGCCTAACACCGAGATGATCTTCTTCTCTGACTTGGATCTCACTCGTCTAACGGTAGTACGTGCCGAAGGCTCGGTGACCAACCTGAAAGACCGCCGCAAGGATCTATTTGATCTGCGCTGGCGCGACTGGTCGTGGAAATCGGGTGCTAACTTGGAGGAGTGATATAACAACGCCGCCCAATTGGGCGGCGTTGTTGTCTGAGCGTCAGATTCCGCTAATGTCATTGCGAGCGAAGCGAAGCAATCTCGGGGTTATGGTCACGTCTGCCTAGATTGCTTCGTCGCAAGCTCCTCGCAATGACAGCAGCTCAATCAGGCCAGACAAGGTGTGCGGGTACGCGGCCTTTGGCATCGAATAGAATGCCCTCGTCGCGCAATTTGCGGTGCTGGCGCTCGGCACCGCCATGATCCGCAAGCTTTAATGATGAAGCAATCACCCGATGCCAGGGCAACTGATGGCCATCTGGGAGGTGTCGCATCGCCGACCCCACCATGCGCGGCGTAGCGCCTTCGGTCATGGCTGCAATGCGGCCATAGGTGGTCACGCGGCCCGGCGGAATTTGATCGACAATGGTGTAGATCTGCTCGAGTAATTCCGGCCGGGGCATGTGAAATATCCTCTTATTTATTACGCGTCTTAAAACGTCTTACCACCTGCTTACAGCGCTTCGACTAATTGATCGATCGCTTGAAAAGCTTCTTTGAGCGCAGCGTCGCGATGCTGCTCGCTCATATTCAAACCTTCAGCGTAGACCACCTGGGTATCTTTAATTCCCATCAGGCCGAGCATGGCGTTGAGGTGAGGCGTTTGGCTGTCCATTTCGGTGCCAGCATACTGGCCACCACGGGCTGCCAGGATAATCGCACGCTTGCCTTCTACCAAGCCTTCGGGCCCGTTTTCGGTATAGCGGAACGTCTCACCGGCGCGCAATACGCGGTCAAACCATGCTTTCAGCTGTGAAGGAATACCCAAGTTGTACATGGGCACCGCAATCACCAGCAGATCGGTGGCGCGTAGCTCTGCCAGCAACGTCTCCGAGTGGGCAGCCAGCGCATGTTGCTCTGCGCTGCATTCGTCAGCCGCCACTTGCCAAGCACCCAACTCGCTAATATCCAGGTGCGGCAGCGAGTTTTTGACGACATCACGCTGGGTGACATTGATACCGTCGCGAGCGTTAGCTTGGTCGATAAAGCGATTTGCCAACGCATTGGATTGGCCATTTTCGGCGAGGATGGAAGAAGTAATTACCAGGGCACGAGTCGTCATTGAAAGCTCCATAGCTCAATAGATGATTGAATTGAGCGCTATTCTACGGGGCTCTCTCAAAAGCGAAAGCGCAACGTTTTCCGACCTGTATTCGATTAAATCGAATTATGCCCCCCAGGGGTGCTTTCACCGCCCGTTACTCTATTCCTTTATCCTGCTCCGTTACCCAATGGAGTTACACAGCCACTGCCACGCCAAAGCGGCTTCATCGCTAACGTGTCGTCGGCTTGGCCGTACCAGCCAAAAACGCTCATCGCTTGGTACGCTGATAGAAAAAGGAGCCACTAAATCGTCACGCCGCTCCATTAATCGCCGATGCGTCAGGGCAATACCGCCACCTTGGCTGGCAAGGGCCAACGTCATGACTTGGTTATCGCAGGTAAGCGACCAGCACTGCGCTTCCATCTCGGCCACGCCCGCTTCTTGCAACCAACCCGGCCACCCGACTCCAAAGCCTACCGCGTGCAGCAGCGTGTGCCCGGCAAGCTCTTCTGGCGCAGACAGCGTCTTTGCCAAATCCGGTGAACACACCGGCAGCAGGTGCTCCTCTCCAAGCGGGTGCATTTCGACCCCGGTCCACTCCCCTTTCCCGTAACGTATTTCGATATCGGCCCCTTCGGGCCCAAAGTCATCGGGCCAGATAGCGCTGACCAACCGAATCGCTACCTGCGGATGGGCTCGATGAAAGGCGATTAATCTCGGCGCTAGCCACGACTGCTGAATGACGGGGGTCGCACGCAGCGTCACCGGCTGTTCAGAGGTACTGCCAAAGACTTCCAAGGTGCCTTCGCTGATGCGCATAAAGGCATCATGAATACTGGGCAGCCAGGCCTGCCCAGCCGGCGTCAAGGTCAGGCTACGTGCATGTCGAACAAAGAGCTTCTGCCCGACGCGATCTTCCAGTAATCGAACACGTTGACTAATGGCCGCCTGAGTGACCCCAAGCTCATTACCAGCAGCAGTGAAGCTCAAAGTACGCGCCGCCGACTCAAAAGCTTGTAACCATAGCAAAGGGGGTAACTGGCTCATGGGAAAGTGACCTATAAATAAAATGATACCTTAGGGGCCAGATTAATCGTTTGTCACTGGCGCCGCTACTCCTCATCCTGGTCAGCACATACGCACACCTCTTACCTAACGCCAGTTGGCATTCAGACTAAGGGAGCGATTAGGAGTATTAATGAATAGCGCAGTACAAAATTTACCAATGGCAGCAACGAACACCCCCCCCGCCCCAGAGATGGGTGAACTAAGCCCTTACCAATCCGGCCCCGCACTCGCCCAAGCAATGCTCACCGACCAGGGTGTCGCCTTAGAGTGGCAAGACGGCCAGCAAATCACTCTGCCTCTGCTCTGGTTCCGCGATCACTGCGCCTGCCCAGCCTGTCGCCACCCACAGACCCGTGAACGGCTTTATCTGCCACTGGAAGCGATCACTGAACCACCCACCCTCGAACTGTTGGATGGCCATCTACATTTGACTTGGCAGGATGGTCATATCAGTGCCTTTCATAGCGGCTGGCTTCATCAGCGTCGTCCAGAGGCAAGCCTGACTTCCGCCGTCCCTCGCGCCGAACCATGGGTCGATAACTTTACCCCTGAGCGCATCAAGCACAGCGACTTTCTCACGCCCCAAGGCGAAAAAGCCTGGCTAACCGCCATGCTACGTGATGGCTTGGCACTGATCACTGACGGCCCTTTGGTGGAAGAAGAAGTCAGCCGCTTGGCTGAGCGGATTGGCCCGCTGCGCGCCACTAATTTCGGCGCACGGTTTGATGTCCGCTCCAAGCCGAATCCCAATAACGCGGCGTATACCGCCGTCGGCTTACCGCTGCATATTGATTTACCCAACTGGCAACAACCGCCGGACATTCAGTTACTCTACTGCCTGCAAAACGAAGCCAGCGGTGGTGAATCGCTGTTTGCCGACGGCGCCCGCGTGGTAGAAGCGCTGCGCCAGCAAGATCCCAAAGCGCTCGCCATACTTAGCGAAACGCCCATCGACTTTCGCTTCCAGGATGAGAGCCACGACATTTCCATGCGAGCGCCGGTAGTTACGCTGGATAGCGCGGGCAATCTGGTCGAGATGCGGCTGAACAACTGGATTCGCGATGCGCTTCACCTCCCGGCCGAACAGATGGACGCTTGGTACAGTGCCTATGCGCTCTTATGGAAGCTATTTCACAGCGAAGCACACCAGTTGGAGTTCACCCTCCGCCCTGGGCAGATGATTGCGTTTGATAACTGTCGCGTACTGCACGGACGTCGCGAATTCGACCCCAATAGTGGCGCACGCCATTTACAAGGCACCTATTTAGACCGCGATATGCTGGCCTCACGCCTTCGTGTGCTAGCCCGCGATATTTAGTCGTTTTCGGTTAACGCTATTGAGTTAACGCTATTAAATAAAAGTAATTTTGCAACGCCCCTATTCGATAATAAAACCTAGCAAGGAGATCTTATGACACACCTCAAACCACTCGCTTCAGGTATCGCTCTCGCCACTGCGGCGCTGTTCGTCTCTACCGCTCAGGCCGATGATCAGACCCTCGACTTCGGTGTACCTGCCTGGCCCGGCATTACCGTCAAAACCGCCATTGCTGAGCAGCTCTTGAACCCATTGGGCTACGAGACCAGCACGCAGGAGATTGGCCTGCAGGTGATTTATCAGGGCATTGAAAGCGGCGATATCGATGCCTTCCTGGGCGCCTGGTTACCGGCTCAGCGCGAAATGTTCGATCCTCGCAAAGAGTCGGGCGTGCTCATTGATATGGCCAACAACGTCGATGGCGCCCAAATGACCTTGGCGGTACCCGAATACCTTTTTGAAGACGGCCTGCAAAGCTTTGCCGACCTTGACGACTACCGCGACCAGTTGGACGGCGAGATTCATGGCTTTGGTGCCGGTTCGGCGGCCAGCGAAATACTCAACAACGCGATCGATAACGACACCTGGGGCCTCGGCGACTGGCAACTGGTCGATACCAGTGAGGTAGGAATGCTGTCTGCCGCCCGGGATGCGATCTCTCGGGAAGAACCCATTGTGTGGGTAGGCTGGACACCGCACTGGATGAACCTTGAATTACCCATGCGTTACCTGGAAGACCCCGAAGACCTGTTCGGTGAAAATAACGGCGAAAGCGACGTATTGACCCTTTTGCGCGGTGATTACGCCGAGGCAAACCCCAACGTCGTAACGTTCTTTGAACAGTTCACCTTCTCAGCCGAAGAGCAGAGCTGGATGATTCAAGCGTTTGGCCAGGAAGAGCGCGATCTTGCCGATGTCGCCGAGCAGTGGATTGTTGATCACCCAGAGCGCATTGAAGCCATGCTGGCTGATGTGACTACTACCGACGGTGACCCCGCCTGGCCGGTGATTGAAGCCGAGCTGAGCAACTAATCACTCGCCAAAAGCGCCTTCATCCCATCGCACGGCTAGCGTATGCTAGCGCTTTTTTAGTCGATGGGAGTGGGCATGTCGCGAACATTGAGCAAAGGCGTTGGCCTGCTGGTAGCCGTCGTGTTGTTAGGCGTTATGTGGCATTTGCTGCAGCGCTACGACCTACTCACCCAGGCGCGCCTGAGTGAACTGATCGATACCGTCCGGCAGTGGCGTGATGCGCCCTGGATGTTTGCGGCGGTGATGGCCGTTTACGCGGGCGCCCTGCTGGTGATGTTTCCGCTGAGCCTACTGGTGGTGGTCACGGGCTTGCTGTTTGGCCCGGTGTGGGGGCTGGGATATGCCACGCTCGGCACATTGACCTCATCCATCGTTTCTTACTGGGTAGGTCACTGGCTAGGCCGCGAGGCGCTGATGCGTTATGGCGGCCGTCATTTGCGAGGCCTTTCGGGCTATTTGTCCAAGCGCGGCATTCGCACCATGACGGTCATTAACCTGCTGCCGCTCGCACCGTTCACGCTGACCAATATGCTGGCGGGTGCCTTTCACCTCAAGTTTCGCGACTACATGATCGGTTCCACCCTCGGCATCGTGCCGGGGTTGGCAGCGGTCATTCTTTTGGGAAGCCAGCTAGGTGCCCTGTTTACTGCGGCTTCCGCAAAAGAACTCATACTGGCAGGTGTCGGGCTTGTCGCTGGGGTTGGCCTGCTGGTCGGACTTAAGCACTATGCCAGTCAGCGTCAAAATGCCAGCCGCCAAGCAGCCCAAAAACGGCCTCACCGTGATGGGGAGTGATACTTGGCGAGCACTTCGGCGTAAAAGGTGGCTACCGCGGTGGCAAAGTTAGCAATATCGAACTCTTCGGCAAAGTGGCTAGCCTGTTTACCCAACTGCTGGCGTAGCGCTTCGTTATCTTTCAGCTCAATGACTTTTTGTCCCCACGCCTGACGATTTTGCGGCGTTTTGAAACCATTCACGCCTTGGCGCACGACGTCATCAATCCCGCTCGAGCGAACCGCCACCACGGGCAGACCCGCCGACATCGCTTCGAGAATCACCATCCCCTGGGTTTCCGACGTAGAGGCGAACACGAATATATCGCCCAGGTGATAGTAAAGCGCCATTTGGTCAGGCGGTACCGCCCCGACTAACGTGACCCGTGCGGTGAGTTTTAAAGTATCGATCTGATGTTGAATCGCTTCGCGGTCGGGCCCATCACCAATAAGCAGCAGATGGAAGTCCTCGTGCTCTTGGTTCTGCAACTCGGCGAGCGCTTCCAGCATAAAGCCAATATTTTTCTCTTTGCTAATCCGCGAGACGCTAATCAATATTTTGCGTGCGGGATCGATCGCCAGCCTCTCACGCAGCGTTTCCAACGCTTCCGCCTCGACATGTGCGAAACGCTCCACATCAATGCCCGTGGGTTGCACCAGTGAAGGCGTTTTAACCCCGATCATGCGCAAATACTCCTCTGCGGAGTAGGTAGGCACGATCACCCCTTGGCAGCGGTTAGAGAAGTGCTTGATCAGGTAGTGCGAGATCAAATTACGAAAAAGCGCACCGGGCAACGGTACGAAGTGGGCATAGTGTTCCAAGCGGGTGTGATAGGTGTAGACCACCGGCACCTTAAGCCGACGCCCCATCAACAGCCCCATTGAACCGAGCCAAAAAGGGTGATGCACATGAATCAAATCGGGCTTGAAGGCACGCAGGCAGCGGCGAAAGCGCACACTGAACGGATTGGTGAGGCGAAATTCGCGCTTCTCACCAAACGCCATCAGCGTTGGGATACGCTTGATCGCCTGATCGTCCTGCCAAGGCTCTCGATAGCGGGGCACTAGCAGTTGAATCGAGTGCCCTAAGTCATGCAGGCCATTGCGTAAGCGATCCACCGATACCGACACGCCGGAGACAAACGGAAAGTAGTTATTGGAGACCATCGCCACCCGCAATGACTTCCCCAAAAAGGGCGTCGGATCGATATCAAAATCGGGATAGTAGTTGCGGTCTTCGAAAATGAGCCGATACAAGCGCAGTGCTAACAGCGTCAACAAGCCCACGATCAGTAGAAAACGGGTATAGCTGACGTAAAAGAAGGCATAAATCGTTGAGGCAACGCTGCTAAGCACCCGCCACCAACCGGGCCTATCCACGTTTAAACGCACCGGTGCAATGGCGACGTTCTCGCCTTCAACATCGACAATGACGTAGTGGTGAAAGCTGCTGTCGGCATCGATCAGGATACCGCCCGCGCCGCCCGTGGTAACGTAATCCACCCCATTCACCGTCTGCTCTGAGAAGAGCGTTAGGTTAGCGGAGAATACCGTATCCACATTATGCTCCTCCGCCAGTGCCATGATGCCATCGGCCAAGCGGGGGTCATTGAGATAGTTATCGGCCTCAAATAGCGGCGCATCGCTCACTACGTTGTGCAGTGGCAAGCCGATAAACAGAAACCGATGCTGCGCCTCTGAGGCGGCCAACTCCCTGGAAAGCCAATCAAGTTGCCAGGAGGTGGATGACTTGCCCGTCCCATCCAAGAAAATGAAGTGGCTGTCTCCGGCCACAAACGAATAGAAGTGCGGGCCAAAGTACTCATAAAACAGGTAACTACCAAAGTCACTGTCTTCATTATCACCATAGGTCAGCAAATAGGGGACATTGAGCTGTTCCAAGCTGTGGTAGATCGCCTGATAGCTCTCTTGGCGCCCGCCATTGACCGCATTACCTGCCGAAATAAGAAAATCGATACCGCCCTGGTTGATCAGCGGCACAATTTCATCCTGGAAGACGCTCACCGAGTTATTGATATTGCCCACCACGGCAAAGCGGTAATCGGTTCGCTCTGATAACGCGTCACGAATATCCGCCACCTGCAGCGTATGAACTGACTCAAACTCAGGCTCGGCCACGTATAGCCAGATCTGATGCGCAATAAGCACACCCACCAGGGTAAGATTGAGAAAGAAAAACAGCCGCAACCAGCGCTGGCGGGAAAGGTGAAAAACGGAGCGTCGTGGCATCTAAAAGCGCTTTTTCAAAAGAGAATACAGAGTGAACCGCTGCTATCGCGGTGCAAGCCTTAAAACGCCCTAACTATACAGCAACGCCGCGTTGAGGTGATGCCCCGGGTTAGTCAGCATCACAGCCATTTAAGGTAGCCAGTAAACGCCGTGGCCCAGCCTGATGACGATGTTCGCCCAGCCAGATACCCTGCCAGGTGCCTAGTGCAAGTCGACCGTCACGCACTGCCAAAGTGAGCTGGGTGCCCAGCAAACTGGCGGCCACATGGGCGGGCATATCATCAGGCCCTTCCAGCGTATGGCGGAAATAGGGCAAGTCTTCCGGCACTAGGCGGCGCAGAAAGGCATCTAAATCGTGACGCACATCGGGGTCAGTGTTTTCATTAAGCGTTAACGAGGCAGAGGTGTGCATCAATTGAAGGTGCAGCGTGCCAATATGAATATCGTTTAAACACGGCAGCGCCCTAGCCACGTCATCGGTAATAAGATGAAAACCACGCGCCACTTCGGGTAAGTGAATCTCTTGTTGAAACCACATAAACACTCCTTTGTTTGCTATTGCTAGGGGCACAGCATCAGCGTGCCCTTCTTATATGGCAAGATGACGACAGAATATAACCGCTGATAGTACACACCATAGTCGATCGCCAATGACTCATCGCCAAGGAGCGCTTAAATGAAACATTTGCTAGGAAGCAGCGTCATCAGTATGGCTTTACTTACCGGCTGTACCGGCATTCCCGAAGGAACCGAGCCGGTCAAAGACTTTGCATTAGATCGCTATCTGGGCCAATGGTACGAAATAGCGCGTCTGGATCACTCGTTCGAACGTGGTCTAGATTGCGTCACCGCTACGTATAGCCTGCGCGATGACGACGGCGTGCGAGTGATCAACCGTGGCTACAACCTTGATGAGCAAGCATGGGATGAGGCCGAAGGCCGCGCCTACTTTATCGATGATGAGAGCGTGGGACGTTTGAAAGTGAGCTTTTTTGGGCCCTTTTATGGCGGCTATAACGTTCTTGAACTCGACGACGACTACCAGTGGGCGTTGGTGGCGGGTCCTAACCGTGACTACCTATGGATACTGTCGCGCACGCCGGAAATGGACCATGCAACCGAATCTCGCCTGCGTGAGCGAGCAGCGGAGCTCGACTTCCCGACCGATGAGCTCATCGACGTCGTTCAAGGGGAAACTTGCCCTAACCGCTAATGGGAAGTCGCTGGCAGCGTGGCCACCCGCCCCGCCATCTCGCGTTGCACAAAGGCAATAAAAGCGCGCAGCCTTGCAGGCACATGCCGACGCTGCTCATAGACCGCATAAAAATCGGCTCTTACACTTTGCCAGCCGGGCAGAAGCGCCACCAATGCCCCGCTGGCCAGGTGTTCATTAACATCCCACCACGAGCGAAGCATCACACCGTGGCCATCCAACGCCAGGCGAGTGATCACTTCACCGTCGTTACTGGCTAGCCGACCACTGACCTTAACGGACTGCATCGTTGCCGACGGCACCTGCGCAGAAGCCTCGCTGCGCTCAAAACGCCAGAGCGGAAAATCACTGTCATTTTCACGAATCACTAAGCATGCATGCTGTTGCAGATCCGCTGGCACTTGAAGGGGCGGCGCGCTAGCAATATACGCCGGCGATGCGCAGAGGATGCGTCGATTCGCCAAAATGGGCCGAGCCACCAAGCGTGACTCCGGGGGCTGCCCCACGCGAATGCCAATATCAAAACTATGATCACTCAGGTTGAGAGGAAAGTTGGTCAGCTCTAACCATCCCTCTACGTCGGGGTGCTCAGCACAAAAGCGTGATAACAGCGGTGCGATATGAGGGCGACCAAAGCCAAAGGTGGCATTGATACGCAACCGGCCACTAAGGGCTTGATCGACACCTTCACCCAGGGAACTCTCCAGCTCGGCAAGCTCGTCCAGAATGAGCGCGCCGCGGGCAAGATAGCGCTCGCCCTCTGCGGTGAGCGTTAACCGCCGGGTAGTACGGGCAGCCAACTCGACCCCCAAACGCGCTTCTAAAAGCTTCAACCGCTTACTCACAGCGGAGAGCGATAGCCCCAGCTCACGAGCGGTTGCCGTTAAACTGCCCGCCCGCGCCAAGTGCTGAAAAAACGCCAAATCGTCCAGTTGTGCCATACGCCCTTCGCCATTATTCACTTTTAAACAACAATAACTTGAATAATAGCCTGATTATCTCCGCCAAAATAGCCGCTACACTCTGTTGAGTACTTATCAACAGTTGTCAGCTACTAACAAAAGAAGGAAGCACCATGGCTCATCGCATCGCTATCATCGCCGGCGACGGCATTGGCACCGAAGTCATGCCCGAGGGCATCCGCGTCCTCGAGGCAACCGCCAAGCGTTTTAATATCGACCTTGAGTTCACCACTTTTGAGTTTGGTAGCTGCGACTACTACCTCGAACACGGCCAGATGCTGCCAGATGACTGGTTCGAGCAGTTAAAAGGCTTCGATGCACTGTTTTACGGCGCAGTCGGCTGGCCCGACAAAGTCCCCGACCATATTTCCCTATGGGGCTCGCTGCTACAGTTCCGCCGCCAATTTGATCAGTACATCAACCTGCGCCCCTGCAAGCTAATGCCCGGCATCAAAAGCCCGCTGGCTGGCCGCGAACCTGGCGATATCGATTTTTATGTGGTGCGTGAAAACACCGAAGGCGAGTACTCAAGCGTTGGCGGCAAAATGTATGAAGGCACCGAGCGCGAGATCGTCATTCAGGAAACGGTGATGAGCCGCACCGGCGTTGACCGTGTGCTGAAATACGCGTTTGACTTGGCTCAAACCCGCCCGCGTAAAAAACTAACTTCCGCCACCAAATCCAACGGTATCTCCATCACCATGCCTTACTGGGACGAGCGCGTCGCCCAAATGGCAAAAAACTATCCCGAGATCGCCGTGGATAAATTCCATATCGATATTCTGACCGCCAACTTCGTTCTGCACCCGGACTGGTTCGATGTGGTCGTGGGCAGCAACTTATTCGGCGATATTCTTTCCGACTTAGGCCCCGCCTGCACCGGCACGATCGGTATTGCGCCATCGGCCAACATCAACCCGGAAGGTCTTTTCCCCAGCCTGTTCGAGCCTGTACACGGCAGCGCACCGGACATCGCCGGCAAAGGCATCGCCAACCCCATCGGCCAGATCTGGTCAGGCGCGATGATGCTCGAGCACCTTGGCCACAAGGAAGCCGGCGACGCGATCGTCACCGCGATTGAAAGCGTTCTTAGCGAAGGCAATAGCCAAGTACTCACTCGCGATGTCGGTGGCCAGGGCACCACGGAAAGCCTGGGTAAGGCGATTGTTGACGCTATTTCGCGCTGACATTCAGATGCCATCATGTTTGTCTGCCCGGCTGATTCCAACCGGGCAGACAATGTATGTTTTTTAAACACCAATGTTCTACATTTGTCCTGAGGGTGAAGAAAACGTCAGTTTCACTTCGCTCATAACAACATCAACAAACAAACTCAGGACAATGTTATGAAACTCGGACGCCGTCAGTTTCTCTCGGCAACGGCCGCCCTGGCCGCTGTTGGCAGCTCGCCTCAGATATTTGCCATGCAGGCCTCACCTGGGCCCGCGCCTTCGCGTTACCCCATTGATGCATGGAAAGTAGAGGATCAACGCTTCAGTGACTATATGATTTTCAATAGCCCGCTGGAGCGACATTGGAGTGGCGGGCTATGGACAGAAGGCCCCGCCTGGAATGCCGTAGGCCGTTACGTAGTCTTTAGCGATATTCCCCGCGCCAAGCAAATGCGCTGGGACGAAGCAACTGGCCAGGTCAGCGTTTTAAGAGACAACGTTGGCTACTCCAACGGCAATACCTTTGACCATCAGGGCCGGTTGATTGCTTGCGAGCACTACCCTTCTCGCGTATTGCGCTACGAATGGGATGGCAGCACCACGGTGCTTGCCGAACGCTATCAGGGTAAGCCACTCAATGCTCCAAACGACGTAGTGGCCCTGCCCTCGGGCGGCGTTATCTTTACCGACCCTGGCTACGGCGCCCACTTCGACTATGAAGGGAAGAAACGTGACCTGGAGCTTGAAACGGGCATCTATTACGTCGACGACAGCCTGGATGAACCCATCCTACTGACTAACGATATCCATAAGCCCAACGGTATTGTGCTCACGCCGGACGGTGAAGGGTTCTACGCCAGCGACAGTGCCCCCACCCATTTCGACGAACCTGCGCGTATCATTCGCTGGACGCTTGGCGAAGAGGGCAAAAGTATCAATGACCGTCAGGTGATCGTCACCAGCGAAGACACCATTTTCGACGGCATGGCCTGCGACGTGGATGGCAATATCTGGTCGAGTGCTAACGGTGGTGAAGGTATCGATGGTGTCGTGGTTTTCTCGTCAGAAGGCACGTTACTGGGTCGGGTTTTGCTGCCGGAAGTCTGCGCCAACGTATGCTTTGCTGGCGCAAATCGTAACCGCCTATTCATGACAGCGAGCCAATCCGTTTACACCATCTATACGGCCGCACGCGGTGCCTAAGGGTGGCTATATCACCCACAAAAAAAGCCTCGCCGGAAGTCAATCGGCGAGGCTTTTTAGCGCTCAGTAAGCGTTAGCTAGCCAGGGAGACTAATTGGCTAGTTTAGCAGCCGTCTTCGCGACCAGTTCGCCCTGGAAACGGGCAATTTTGAGTTCGCGCTCATCTGGTTGGCGAGAGCCGTCGCCGCCTGCGAGGGTCGCCGCACCATAGGGCGTACCACCGCTGACTTTAGAAATATCGAACTGCTCTTCCACACCGTAACCGATTGGCACGATGATCATGCCGTGGTGAGCCAGCGTGGTCCAGGTAGAGGTAATGGTCATTTCATCGCCACCGCCTGTACCGGTAGACGTAAACACACTGGCCACTTTGCCGCGAAGCGCGCCGTTAGCCCACAGGCCGCCGGTTTGGTCCAGGAAGGTCCGCATTTGCCCGGTCATGTTGCCGAACCGGGTTGGCGTACCGAAGATAATCGCATCGTAGTCAGCCAGTTCTTGCGGCGTGGCTTCAGGGGTATCGTAATCCTGCTTACCACCGGCATTTTTAAACGCTTCTGCGGGCATGGTTTCAGGAACGCGCTTAACGGTGACTTCTACACCGCTCACCCCTTTTGCGCCTTCTGCCACGGCGTGCGCCATCGTATCAATATGACCATACATGGAGTAATAAAGTACCAGTACCTTTGTCATTGCTATCTCCTTGCCTTCATTTTGCGGTGCGATGGGCTTAACCCCAATTAACAATACCTACAACATAGCGTACTCATCGGTAGATAAAAGCGAATGTTTTCGTCCGCGTTCGTCGATTTCATCGACGAACGACTGCTTGCACTTTACGCTAACCCCCACTAGTTTTGTCTTGCCTACCTAAACGTATCCAAGGAGTCTGGAATGACGATTTTTGAAGCCCTGCGCAAGGATCATGATATTCAGCGCGATCTGCTTGCCCGCTTAGTGGAGACTCATGGAGACAGTGACGAGCGCGATTCTCTCTACAAGCAGGTGAAAAAAGAGCTGCATGGTCATGCAGCGGCCGAAGAAAGGGCACTCTACATCCCGATGATGTCCATCGACTTAACGCAGGAAAAGGCGCGCCACAGCGTTGCAGAGCATCATGAAATCGATGAATTGTTAGAACTCCTGGACGAAACCGACTACAGCGCCACCAACTGGCTGACCCATGCGAAACAGCTACAGCACTTAGTGACGCATCACCTGGATGAAGAAGAGCAGGAAGTGTTTCAGTTGGCTGGCCGAGGGCTACAAGATAAGCAAAAAACCTCCCTGGCCGATGAGTATGAGCAGGAAATGCAGCGCCAACGCTCAGCGTAACCCGTCACGCTATTTGAATAAGCGCTCATGCATTGCATGGGCGTTTTTTGATGCCAGCTATTTAATCGCTGCGCTAAAAGGGCCATTGTTTCATGGCGACGCTTTTCACGAATACGCTGGGCTTTTACATGCGAACGACCTAGTAACTTGTGGCAAGCGGTTAGCGTGGTAATGCTAGGCTCACTTTATAGAAAGACCACGACACTTAAAAAACAACGAATCTCACAGGCTAAGGAGCTGACAATGCTAGGCCAATGGCTCGACTGGTCGCTTGATGGGCAGCTCCCGGATAATCAGCACGGCGTTTTCCCAAGCGGCAGCTATCGCTTGCATGCACCAGGCATTTTGGAATTAACGCCTAGCGCGACAAGTCAGGATGCCTATGCGTGCATTTTTTCCGCGGCAATCCATGGCAATGAAACCGCGCCCGTCGAATTGATCGGTGAATGGCTTAGCCGCCTGGAAGCCGGTAGCGCCCTACTGGGCGCGCCCGTGCTAGTCATCCTTGGGAACCTACCCGCGCTTAAAGCACAGAAGCGGTTTATCACCACTAATCTGAACCGGCTGTTTAAGCGTGAGTTACACGCCGAAGGCGAAGAGCCAGAACGCGCCCGAACATTAATGGCCGCCGTGGATGACTTTTACGCCCGCCATCCGTCGCTACTCCAACTGCACTACGACCTACACACCGCCATCCGGGATAGCCGTTATCCCCGCTTCGTTGTCGAACCATTTGCCGACTCCTCTACCGACGCTGAGCAATGGGGGTGGCTCGCCGCTGCGGATATGCAGGCGGTGCTACACCAACATCAGCATAGTTGGACATTCTCCCACTACAGCAAGCACTATCACTCCGCCCAGGCCTTTACGTTTGAACTGGGCCGCGTGGCGCCCTTCGGTCAAAACGATTTGGCGTCTCTAAAACCGATGCTTGCCCTGCTCACAGCGTTAAGTGAAGGACACTCCCCGGCCCACCAGCCAGCCTCGCAAATGCAGTTTTTTAAGGTACAGCATGAGTTGATTCGCCACTCAGATGACTTTCAGCTCTGTTTTGCCGAAGACACGGCCAACTTCAACCGTTTTGAGCCTGGCACCCTGCTGGCGCAAGATGGAGAAGCTGGAGAATTCCGAGTGGGTGAGACGCCCCTTCACGTGGTCTTCCCTAACGCCAATGTAGAAGTAGGTGCCCGTGCGGCGCTGTTGGTGGCACCGGTTACATAGGGTTCAGCGTTAAGGCCCTCCGAAAGACCATCCTAGCGTTAGAGAGGTTGACAATAATAACGATGAGGCGATAACAGAGTGCTCGACTTAGATACGACTAACGTCGAGTGCTTAATGTTATAAGGAAAGCGCGCATAATGCGCTCAGCCTGATAGAATCGCCCCTTTTTTCGCGCCAGCCGCATCAAACCAACCAGTTGCTGCGGCAACTCTGTACTGGAGCCAATGTTATGGCCGCTACGCCTACTCCCCTTGAAGTGCGTAATATTAAAAAGCGCTTTGGCGATACGGAAGTTCTGAAAGGACTCTCACTACAAGCTCAAAAGGGCGATGTGATAACCCTGATTGGTGCTTCTGGGTCGGGTAAAAGTACTTTTTTGCGCTGCATGAATTTGCTTGAACAGCCTGATGATGGCGACCTTATTGTTCACGGCGAACCTATTCGCTTTAAAACCACCAAGCACGGCCGCGAGCCCGAAGATTGGAAGCAGGTGGTGCAAATGCGTGCCAAGCTCTCCATGGTGTTTCAAAGTTTCAACCTGTGGGCTCACATGACGCTGCTGGAAAACATCATTGAAGCGCCGATTCATGTACTGAAAAAACCCAAAAAAGAAGCCCTGGAACACGCCCACGCACTGCTCGACCGCGTGGGTTTAAGTGCCCGCGCCAATGCCTACCCGGCACAGATGTCCGGCGGCCAGCAGCAGCGTGGCGCCATCGCGCGCGCACTGGCGATGGACCCGGAAGTCATGCTATTTGACGAACCCACCTCCGCCCTCGACCCAGAGTTAGTAGGTGATGTGTTGAAGGTCATGCACGGGCTGGCCGAAGAGGGCCGCACCATGGTCGTGGTCACCCACGAAATGAGCTTCGCCCGCGATGTTTCCAGCCAAGTGATCTATCTTCACCAGGGCCTAGTGGCAGAAGCGGGACCGCCGGATCAAGTGCTAGGCAACCCGCAATCACCGCGCCTGCAGCAGTTCCTGGCACCTAAATACTGATCCGCGAGGCTCACCATGATTGATTTGCAAGGCTATGGGCCCCGGCTGTTAGAAGGGGCTGGCGTCACTGTTCAATTAGCGGTGCTGTCGCTGATTTTAGCGATTATTTTAGGGCTACTGACCGCCAGCGCGAAGATGTCGCGCAGCTGGCTATTAAAGCGAACCGCCACGGTGTACACCACGCTCATTCGTGGCGTACCGGATTTGGTGTTAATGATGTTGCTGTTTTTTGGCGGCCAGATTGGTGTCAACGCCATCAGCGACATGCTCTATTACAACTACGAAATCGATATTTATATTAACTTCAACGCCTTTGCCGCGGGTGTGCTTACCATTGGTTTTATCTTTGGCGCCTACATGGGCGAAACCTTTCGCGGCGCCTTTATGGCCGTGGATAACGGGCAGATCGAAGCAGGTAAGGCTTATGGCATGAGCAGCGGCCTCGTCTTTCGCCGTATCCGCTTTCCGCAAATGATGCGCCATGCCCTGCCTGGGCTGTCGAATAACTGGATGGTACTGCTCAAAACCACCGCTCTAGTATCCGTGATTGGGTTAACCGACATGGTACGCGTGGCCGCTGAAGCCTCTCGCGCCACCCACGAGCCGTTCACCTTCCTGATCCCGGTCGCCGTGGCTTACCTATTGATCGCCAGCGTCTCCGAATGGATTTTTGCGCGGCTGCAAAAACGCTACGACATCGGCTTTGGAGGTCAGTGATATGCTCGATATTTCCGCTTGGTTCAATGACCTACTCGCTGGCAATACCATTTTTACCGCCGATACGCTGGGCTACTATTGGGAAGGTTTAGTCACCACCACCCAATTAGTCTTCTTGTCACTTATCGCCGGGCTAATACTTGCCGTGCCACTAGCGATCATGCGCAGCTCGAAGCATAAATGGATTAGCCTACCGATCTATTTTTATACCTACGTATTTCGCGGTACGCCGCTGTTGATTCAGCTCTATATCATTTACTACGGCGTGGTGTTTATTGACGGCATTCAAGACACCTTTTTATGGCCAGTGCTGCGCGAAGCGTTCTATCCGGCCTTAATCGCCTTTACGCTCAATACCGCCGCTTACACTACCGAGATCTTCCGCGGCGCGATTAAAGCCACCGCGCAAGGCGAGATCGAAGCTGCCCGCGCCTATGGCATGTCGCAGAGCTTGATGATGCGACGGATTATCTTACCCAGTGCCTTTCGCCGTGCCCTGCCCGCTTACGGCAATGAAGTGATCTTTATGCTACACGCCAGCGCAATTGCCAGCGTGGTCACCTTGATGGACTTAACCGGCGCCGCGCGCTTTGTCTATGCGCGTTATTACGCCCCTTTCGAAGCTTTTCTGTTCGTGGCTGCCATTTACTTATGCTTAACGTTCGCGATCCTGTTCTTTTTCCGCTATTTGGAGAAAAAACTGCTGGCGCACCTAAATTCATAAGTACGCCGCCAAGACCGTTAATCATGAAAAAATAATGGAACCGTCAAACAAACGTTGGTTCACTGGCAGGTAAGCTCTTTTCGTCAGCGCCAACCTGGGTTAGTTTAATTGTCGGCTAACAACTATTTGTCAGTTAAAGACGGGGATCACTTTCATGTGAACCCGCTTTCTACGGAGCAATAATATGAAAAAATTACTAACTCTTTCACTACTCGGCTTAGCAGTAGCGGCCGCCTCCTCAGCACAAGCACGTGACTACGACAACGTCCGTATTGGCGTTGACGTTCCTTACGAGCCGATGGAATTCCGCACCGCTGAAGGCGAGCTCACCGGCTTTGATATCGACCTGGGCAACGAGCTGTGCGACCGCATGGGCGTTACCTGTGAATGGGTCGAGCAAGCATGGGATGGCATCATTCCAGGATTAATGTCTCGCAACTACGACGCCATTATGTCGTCCATGACGATCAATGAAGAGCGTCGTGCGCAAGTACTGTTCTCAGACCCCTACATCACCATGCCGTCAGCCTGGTTCGCTGCCAGCGACCTGGGTATTAGTGAAGCCACCACAGAAACGCTGGAAGGCATGACGATCGGCGTTCAACGAGGCACCCTGCAGGACAACTACGTTACCGACAATTTCAGTGACGTGGCTGACATCAGCCGCTACTCCACCGCTGATGACATGGTGCTGGATATGGCCGCCGAGCGCCTGGATATCGTCTTCCTTGACTTCCCGATTGGCCAATCGACCCTACTGGAAAGCGACGAAGCAGAATACGTCGTCGTAGGTGAGCGCATTAGCGAGCCGAAAGAGTACTTCGGTGACGGCTTCGGCATCGCCTTTCGTCAACGCGACGAAGCACTGGCCGAAAAATTCAACGAAGCACTCGCTGAAGTGCAAGAAGACGGCACTTACGACGAAATCTATACCCGTTACTTTGGCGAAGAAGACGCCGAGTAACCGCTCTCTCCTCCCCGGCGCTTAGCCGGGGAGGCAATCACCATCCCCGTACAACCAGCCACCTGCATCCTCCTCCCCGCTGAACCATCCCCCCAGTCAAAGTAACCCCACCATTAGAATCACTAAGAAGAACCAAAAGCGGGTAAACTTGCTGCATATTTGTCGTGACGCTGAGAAGGGTTAAGCCAATTCAGCGAACTCGTTCTCGAAATGCGGGTCATTACTTCTCAACGCAGAATGACAAGGAGGTACCATGGTTGAAAAATCAGCCGCCCACTCGGTGGCCAAAGAGGCTGCGGCGACGTTGCGTCCTTCTTCTCACTGGACAGGCTGGGGGCAGTGGCTGGCACTGATCACGATGACGATTGATCACCTTACCCGCTATATACTGCCTGGTGACTGGGATTTGAGCTGGGCGGGGTCATCCATTGGCCGCATCGCCTTCCCGCTGTTTGCCGCCATGGTCGCTTGGCATGGGCTCTTTAATACCCGCAACCCGCTGCGCTACTCGCGGCGTATCCTGGTGATTGGTCTGGTTGCCCAACTCCCTTACATGTTGATGCCGCGCACGTCTGACGCCTTTATTCTGAATGTCTGCTTTACGCTCGCCAGTGGCCTGGCTTTAGGAACATTAGTTCGCCAAGGCTGGCAGCATTACCAGCAGCAAACGCTCACCATGCCCTGGCTACTCGCCGGTGCCGCGGTCGGGGTTACCGTTTGGTACCTATTGGGGTTTTGGGTCGAGTATGGCCATAACGGGTTGCTGCTTATTCCGCTACTGATGTTTGCCATGCACGCCTTGAGCCAGGCGAACAGTGACTTCCAGTCGCGCCTGTGGGCAGGATTGGCCGCGTTTCCGGTCCTCTGGATTGCCGGTCAAATGAACGCCTCAGACCTGGCCAAATCGTTTACCGTCGGTACCTGTGTGGTCGTGCTGATCCTTGCCGCTGGCGCTGCCCAGCGAATCCCTGCCATTAACCTGGCGATGCCCCGGCGCCTATGGCTGGCATGGTATCCCGGCCACTTTGCGTTAATCGCGCTATGGCTATTGCTGAGTGGCCAGATAACGTAAAAGGTTTTTTCAACGCCGCTTTAATGCATGGCATCGCGCATCCAGGGCTCAAAGCGGCGTAGGCGTGCCCGACCTTCCGTTTTGGCGCGATACATCGCAATGTCTGCCTGCTTGAGTAACTCTTCGTAGTCACAGTCCGCCGCCGTAAAGCAGGTGTAGCCCATGCTGGAGGTTACTTCTACCCAGCGGCTTTCAAGCCGGTAAGGCTCAGAAAGTGCCTGTTGAACGGCGCGCATATAAGCGTCAGCCGCGGTTTCCATGTCTGCCTCTGGGCCATCTTCCAGCAGCGCCAGCAGGACAAACTCGTCGCCGCTTAGCCGCGCGGCCATATCCCCATCGCGTAGGCAGCCTTCCAGGCGGCGCGCCACTTGTACCAACAAATCATCGCCGGTAGCGTGCCCCCAGGTGTCATTAATCAACTTGAAGCGATCCAAATCCAAGAACATCAACAGGCCGCCCGACTGCGCCGTTTTAGTCTCATCGCAAAGCGTTGCCAGTTGTTCGATAAACAGGCGACGGTTAGGCAAATCAGTGAGGGAGTCATAGTAGGCTTGGCGGTAAATGATCGACTCGGTACGCTTACGCTCGGTGAAATCTTCGATAATCGCGACACCACCCACCATCTCATTACCCGCACTGTGCACGCCATTGAAGAAGGCACGCAGCGGAGTGCCCGCGCGGGCCTTAGGCAGATAGTAAGTGCCTTCGTAATAGCCCGTGCCTTTCGCTAACGCACTGCGCACGGCCTTGGCCACACCACTATCCGCCGTGTGAGATAACATGCGATAGCCGAGCAACTGCGCACGATTCACATCAAGAATATCCAAAAGCTTGCTATTACAGTCGGTCACTTGGCCATGCTCATTAAAATGCAGTACGCCAAGCGGCGAGCGCTGAAAAATAGAGCGATAGCGATTTTCACTCTCCTGCAGCTGTGCTTCGCGAGCGGCCATGCTCACACGCAGGGCAATATTGTCATGAATAATGCGGCTTAAGCGGCGGCTGGTGGTGACAATCAGACCGAGAAACAGGCTTAGCATGGCGCCGATCAGAATAGCCAGCGAAGACCCTAATAATAAAAATTGCACCAGCAACGGCAGAATAATCGGCAGCACGAAACCAAGCGCCACCCACCATACGGCGGAGAGCGTCGTTATCCCACCGGCGGCGATGCCGGCCAGGACAATCGACAGCGCGGCGACCTGACCATGATGCTCGCCGGTGAAAAGAAACACCCCACCAGCCCCCCATACGCAGCCAGCCGCAACCGCCCCAACACTGAATCGGTGCAACAAACGGCGATGATGCTGTTGCTTTGCGGGCAAACGGCGAAAAAAGTAGGCCAAGGCAAGGCGCGCCATGGATACCAGGGTCAATGCAGCGAGCCACGTAAGCAGAATCCAGCTTTCCACCACCGGCCACATAGCGGCTACCAGCAGCGTGCCTGCCAAGACGCTGCTAAGCACCGGTTGCCATAAATTATCGTATAGAAGTCGTACTTTCTCGCTGTGCAAACGCTTAACGTTGACATGATGAGCGCGCTGAAAACCACTGCGCATTCCCGACGCAGTCCCCGTGGTTGAGGAATGAGACATACCGACTACCCGCCTAAAAAAGAAATGCTATTAAGACCAGCTTAAAGCGCTGGTATTTTTGTGGTTCCTTTTTAGCGCATTTAGGCGATTTTAGCGATAGAAGTTGCGTGGTCGGTCAACTACTGAGGCATTAAGTCAGCAAAAAAAGCCGCTTGCTGGGCAGGCGGCTTTTGAGCACTACTGTTTGATTGAAAAACTGAGATCTGGAGGGGGAGCATCGGGCAACAAAGCGCTACAGGCGCGAACTTTCTCAAGCAGATCGGCATGGTTGGCTGCCAGGAGATTGACGTGGGCGAGCTTGCGGCCAGCGCGCTCGGTTTTGTCATAGCGGTGCAGGTGGGAATCGGCAAGCGCCAAGATCGCTGCGTTATCGCCCTCTCGACCAATCACGTTAATCATACAGGTAGGCGCTATCGCCTGGGTATCGCCTAAAGGCAACCCTTGAATTGCCCGCAGGTGATTCTCGAACTGGCTGGTGACTGCGCCGTCCATCGTCCAGTGGCCGGAGTTGTGCACACGGGGCGCCATTTCGTTGGCCAGCAGGCTTCCATCACGGGTTTGGAACAGCTCAAGCGCCAGCACACCCACGTAATCCAGCTCATCCAGCAGCGCACGAATGTAGCCATCCGCGGTTTGCTGAACGCTGGCGTCTAAATCCGGCAGCGGCGCGACGGAGTAACGCAAAATGCCGTCTACGTGCTGGTTTTCTGCCATGGGGTAGAACACGACCTTGCCATCGCGAGCACGCACGGCAATCATCGACACTTCGCGCACGAAATCGACGAACGCTTCAACCACTAGCTGCGAATGGCCAATCGCGGTCCATGCCTCACCCGCCTGCTCGGGCTGCTTCAATACCGCCTGGCCTTTGCCGTCGTAGCCTTCGGTAACGGACTTCGCCACGACCGGGCAACCCAGCTCACGAGCAGCCGCTTCCAATTGCTCGGCACTCTCGACCACGCGATAAGCAGGCGTGGGGATGCTTAAGCGATCAAACAGCGCCTTCTCTTCGACCCGGTTTTGGCATACTTCGATGGCACGGCTACTGGGGTAGACCGGCTTGTGCTGTTCGATCTCACGCACCAGTTCCACTGGGAGGTGTTCAAACTCGTACGTCACCACATCCACCTTGGCCAAAAATTCGGCCAGGTGCTGATTGTTCGGGTCAACGATCACCTCGCCAATACCGGCACTGGGGTTGCCCGTGGTATCCAGAAAGGTAAAGCGGTTCCCCAACGGGTAGCCCGCCAATGCCAGCATGCGGCCAAGCTGGCCTGCACCCAACACACCGATGTTTTTGGTAATTTCTGAACTCATGGCCGAGCCTCCTTATTCTGCTTCTGGATCGGGGCGCGGATCCGGGTTATCGAGCACTTTTTGGGTCTGCTCCGCTCGGAACGCCTCGACCGCACTGCGCACCGTGGCGTCTTGCAAGCCAACGATCTGCGCCGCCAGCAAGCCTGCGTTAGTGGCGCCCGCCTTACCAATCGCCAACGTGCCCACGGCAATACCGCCCGGCATCTGCGCAATGGAAAGCAGAGAATCCAGGCCTTTTAGCGCTTTGGATTCCACCGGCACACCCAGCACCGGCAACGGTGTTTGCGAGGCCACCATGCCCGGCAAGTGGGCAGCGCCGCCAGCGCCCGCCACAATCACCTGCAAGCCGCGCTCGGCAGCGCTTTTGGCATAATCGAACAGCAGGTCTGGCGTGCGATGCGCCGAGACCACGCGGGTTTCATAGGCCACGCCCAAACGCTCCAGCATGGAGACAGCGTGCTCCATGACCGGCCAGTCAGACTTAGATCCCATGATCACGCCCACCTTGGGTGTGCTGTTCGACGACATGCAAAACTCCTCGGCCCAACGGCCTATTAAAGCGATACCAAATTGAAAAAACGGCGTGTACCGGCCTGGGTACACAACAAAATAGGAAGGCGACTAGTTTACCAGAGCTAGCGCGTTTGCGGGCTTTGCAGAAATCGTGAAATTTTCATCAAAATAGGCATTGAAATGCGCACGCGTTGGCGGCATTGTGTGATGGTCATTTCAGACTGTTGGAGCCACATGAGCACGGCACGCGCAACTGCCACTGCGGAACAGATTGATCCTCCGCGAAGCAGCCCTGACCTCGATGTCAGGGAACTTGAAAAACGTACGCGACTAATGCGTATTATTACTCGTCTGATCGTTGTATCGGACTTAGGAAGTCGAGACATTGCCCGCCGGGCAGGGCTTCCCGTTCAGAAAATTAGCGACCTGCTCGCCGGAAGGCTTGAGCACCTGGGAGTGGATGAACTTCACGCCCTGCGTCGCACCTTAGAGCTGGAGGCGCCATAGCCAATAGCTAATCAACGCCTCGCTCTCGCGAGGCGTTTTTATTTGCTGGGCTAGTTTTGATGGATTCGCTAGGATGGACTAGCTAGTCTTCGCGCTGCTCTAACGCCTCGGCAGCCTGAATCGCCTCTTTCTTGGAGGTGTGCTCGGAAATAACCACTTCGTTTTCCGGCACTGTTTCATCAATGACCAACCACCCGGTGATGGTTTCTTTAAGATCAGTCGCCTCTATGACCGGTTCGATACGAGCTTGTCTAGACATGATGGTCTCCTTGTCCATTGTGGCAGTCTTGCGCTATTGGTGGCTAAAACTGCGCGTTGCTGAATCCTTCCATTACTTCTTCGCCAGTACTATCTTCGTCTGGATCAGGGCGATTTAACTCACTGCAGGGACACCCTTTGTGAACACAATCGCTGCCGCCTGGGTGCCCGGCGGCACACGCCTGACAACAATAAGCACGTCCTTCAATGATGGCCGCCTGCTCGCTGGAAACGTGATGCTCGCAGCCAGTACAGGCACAGACGCCCATGTCTGTCATGATAACTCCTCCCTCGTTAGCCATGATTGGCGACATCTTCAGCGTAGAAGATAATGCCGAGGTAGGGAAAATTTAGCGTGCGCGTTTATACACACAGCGTGGTGAGATTACCGTTACGCCAGTGGGATAAAGATTCCTGCGATTGCCACCAGTGCGACCACTAGCCAAGCAGGCAGCTTCCACACGGTCAGCAGCAAAAAGCCCGTCAGGGCCAGGGCGAACTCGTAAGGCCCGATAATCGCACTGGTCCACACCGGTTGATAAAGTGCCGCGCCTAAAATGCCCACCACCGCCGCGTTGGCACCGCGCATTAGCGCCTGGGCGCTGCCCCATTGGCGAAATTGGTTCCAAAACGGCAAGACGCCCACTAACAACAAAAAGCCCGGAATAAAGATCGCCAGCAGCGCCAATAAGGCCCCGAGGATCCCTGCCATACCGGGCAGCAGCGCCCCCAGATAAGCCGCAAACGTGAATAACGGCCCAGGCACTGCTTGCGCTGCGCCGTAACCGGCCAAAAACTCATCGGGCGTCACCCACCCTGACTGCACCACCTCGGCTTCTAATAGCGGCAACACCACATGACCGCCGCCAAACACCAGCGCGCCTGAACGATAAAACGCATCTACCACGTTCAGCCAACCGGCACTGCCCGCCAACAGCGGCAAGAGAATTAACAGCCCAGCGAATAGCCCCAAAGCCACCACGCCCACACGGCGCGTTACCGGAAAATAGAGCGACTCACTGTCCGAGACAGCTGCGCCACTCCGGCACATCAGCAAGCCCGCTAAGCCACCCAGGGCAATCGCCGCCACTTGGCCCAACGGGCCACTTACCTGCACCACGGTAAATACCGCGGCCAGAGCAATTCCAGCGCGGGTTTTATCCGGGCAGAGATTACGCGCCATGCCCCATACGGCGTGGGCGACGATCGCCACCGCCACCACTTTTAGGCCGTGAATGATGCCGCTGGCAATCGGGCCACCCAGCACAGCGGCACCCAACGCAAACAGCACCAACACAATGGCTGAAGGGAGTGTAAAGGCCAGCCACGCCATCGCCGCGCCCCACGGGCCAGCACGCATTAGGCCAAGGGCGAAACCCACCTGGCTACTCGCCGGCCCCGGCAGAAACTGGCACAGCGCGACCAAATCGGCGTAGGCGTTTTCGGTTAACCACTGCCGCCGCTCCACAAAAGCGGTGCGAAAGTAACCCAAGTGCGCCACCGGACCGCCAAAAGACGTTAAGCCCAACGCGAGGAATGCCCAAAAAACCTCAGCTATACGCTTTCGTGTCTGAGTTTCTTCCACCATCATTCTCACCTTTCAGCCAATAAAAAAGCGCAAGGCTCAAATGCTAAGCCTTGCGCTTGACGTCTTGATGACACCCGCTAATAAACCGTTACTCTTGGTCTGTTACCGCACCGGTGCTAGCCGAGCTCACGAGACGCGCATACTTGGCAAGCACGCCACGGGTATAGCGAGGCTCAGGCTGTTTCCACGCCGCACGACGGCGCATCAGCTCTTCGTCCGACAAATCAACCTCAATGGTGTCTGCCTCAGCATCGATGGTGATGGTATCGCCATTTTCTACCAGCGCCAGCGGGCCACCGTCGAACGCTTCCGGCGAGACATGGCCTACCACGAAACCGTGGCTGCCACCCGAGAAGCGGCCGTCGGTAATCAGCGCTACATCGTTACCCAAACCGCGGCCCATAATCGCCGAGGTGGGCGTGAGCATTTCGCGCATGCCGGGGCCGCCTTTCGGGCCTTCATAGCGAATCACCACGACATCACCCGCGACGACGGTGCCATCGTTGATGCGCGCTTGGGCTTCCTCTTCGGAGCCAAACACCCGCGCGGAGCCAGAAAAGCGCGTGCCCTCTTTACCGGTAATCTTCGCGACGGCCCCTTCCGGCGCCAAGTTGCCGTAAAGCATGCGTAAATGGCTTTCCGTTTTGATCGGATTGCCCAGCGGGGCAATGATCGGCGGCTCGGCGGGGTAAGGCGCCACTTCGGCCAGGTTCTCTTCCAGCGTTTTACCCGTCACGGTCAAGCAGTTGCCGTTAAGCAGGCCAGCGTCCAGCAGCATTTTCATTAGCGGCTGAATACCGCCAATCGCCACCAGCTCGCTCATCATGTAATGGCCGCTGGGGCGCAAATCGGCGAGTACCGGCACGCGTTTACCAATCTCGGTAAAGTCCGCCAGGGTGAGTTCCACACCAATGGTGCGCGCCATCCCAATCAAGTGCAGCACCGCGTTGGTAGAGCCACCCAGTGCGATGGTGACCGTAATGGCGTTCTCGAACGCCTCGCGAGTCATGATATCGGAAGGTTTGATATCGTTCGCCAGCAGCGCCAGAACGGCTTCGCCGGCGGCTTTGCAGTCATCGCGCTTCTCTTGCGAGATAGCATTCTGCGCGGAGCTGCCTGGCAGGCTCATGCCCAATGCCTCAATTGCCGAGGCCATGGTGTTAGCGGTGTACATACCGCCACAGGAACCGGGGCCAGGGATCGCCGTTTCTTCGATGTTTTTAAGCTCGATCAGGTCGATATCACCGCGGGAGTGGGCGCCCATGGCCTCAAAGACCGAGACGATATCGGTATGCCCTTTGCCAGGCATAATGGTACCGCCGTAGACGAACACGCTGGGGCGATTCAAGCGCGCCAAGCCCATCAAGCAGCCAGGCATGTTTTTATCGCACCCACCGATCGCCACCAAACCATCGAAGCCTTCACAGCCCGCTACGGTTTCAATGGAGTCGGCAATCACTTCCCGTGATACCAGCGAATACTTCATCCCCTCAGTGCCGTTAGCAATACCATCGGAAATCGTGATGGTATTGAAAATCACACCTTTACCACCGCCAGCATCGGCGCCATCGCGGGCAAACTCGGCCAGCTCATTAATGTGGCTGTTGCACGGCGTCACCATGCTCCAGGTAGAAGCAATGCCCACCTGAGGCTTTTTGAAATCGGCATCCGTAAAGCCCACCGCGCGCAGCATGGCACGGCTAGCGGCTTTACCTGGGCCATCGACCACAGGTGCAGAGTGGCGGCGGGAGTTTTGCGATGAATCTGACATTAGAAATCTCTCTTAGCGTTGTTCACGGTATCCGCATAGCTTGGCGATGCCACGGCGTTCGCGCAAGGGAAGAGGACGCAAAAAATCATCCCACGACACCTGCTTGCAGCGCCTGAACATAGCGCAGAAGATCATCTGCGCGCCCTTCACTCAATAGCTGCTCGGGTGTTTTATAGTCAAATGCGCTAAGCGGCTCGTTGCGAAACCAAAACAGAGCATCATGGAAATCACCATTAATATCCGCCGCTGCACCGAGCACTCGTAGTGCATCACGCAGATAACGTTGAAGTTTTTCTGCCCCTTGGGCACGTGAGATCGTCGTACGATGAACATGCGCTTGGCTGGCCAGCGTTTGGATATCGATGCTCAATGCACTGGCAAATAACTTCGGGTTAATCAACGGGTGGCGCTCTTGTCGAGCAACACCCTTTAAGTCAGCCAAAAACCGCTCGAACGAATCAGGTACCAGATACCGGTTAGGCTCATTCAATGACTCTTTTACATTGCCCACTGCCATTGGCAACCTCCTGCTACGCTTATACAGCCGATATACAACTCATATGCATCATATTTTCATCATAGCAGCTATAAAACTGGACGCTAGGGTTTCAAGCTTAAGAACTAAACTTATGGCACCATACACTTAGCCACTCCGCCCTGGCCGTGAAGGAAACCTCCATTAAGGAACCTCGTGCATGTCTGCAAACTCGCTGCTCTCACAAACGCCGTTAACGCCGGGCTTTATGGTCGTGCACGCCAATCGCTTGGAAGACCTGCGCGGTTTGGCGGTGGAGTGGATGCGCCGACATCCGCTCTCGCCGCTGGAGAACGAGACCATTCTGGTGCAGAGCAACGGCATTGGGCAGTGGCTAAAGCTGGCGCTGGCAGAAGACCCGGCCCAGGGCGGTGCGGGCATAGCGGCGGCATTGAACGTCACGCTGCCCGCGCGTTTTCTGTGGCAGGCTTATCGCACAGTGCTGACGCACTTAACCCACGACGAGCACGCAGTGCCGGAAACGTCGCCTTTCGATAAGTCGCGGTTGATATGGCGCCTTCTGCGCCTGCTGCCCAGCCTTGCCGAGCAGGAAGCCTTTGCGCCGCTGGCGCGCTTTCTAGAGGTCGATCGCGATCAGCGCAAGCACTACCAACTGGCCGAGCGGCTGGCGGATCTGTTCGATCAATACCAGGTGTATCGCGCCGACTGGCTGGACGCCTGGGCCAAGGGTAACGATGTGCTGATCACCGCCCGTGGCGAAGCCCGCCCGCTGGAAGCGCACCAGCTTTGGCAGCCCGAGCTCTGGCGTGCCTTACGCGACGATGTGGCCAACACCCAAGGCGAAGTCGGCCTTAACAGCAGCCGTGCCCAGGTGCACAGCCGCTTTCTGGAAGCCGCCGAACAGCTTGAAGGCCAAGCGTGTCCGAACGGATTGCCCCGGCGATTGATCATTTTCGGCATCTCATCGCTGCCGCAACAGACATTAGAAGCCCTGGCTGCGCTCTCGCGCTGCTGCCAAATCGTGCTCTGCGTCCACAACCCCTGCCAGTACTACTGGGCGGATATTATCGAACACAAAGACCTGCTCCGCGCCAGCCGCTACCGCCAGCAGCGCAAGGCAGGCATGCCCGACGCCCTGGATGTACTCGGCACCGGCGATGCCGACGACGCACTACACCTCCACGCACAGCCGCTGCTGGCCGCCTGGGGCAAGCAGGGCCGCGACTACCTTCGCCTGCTCGATGAACACGACGATTCCGGCAACTACCAAACGCTTTTCGAGCAGCAGGCGCTGCGCATTGACATGTTCGAGCCGTTCAGCAACGAACACCCTTGCCTCCTCAGCCAACTGCAGGACGATATCCGCGAGCTGCGCCCGGTGGCAGAAACCCAAACCCACTGGCCCGCGCTCGACCCGGCCAGCGACGACTCCATTGTGTTCCATATCGCCCACGGCCCCCAGCGGGAAGTGGAGATCCTTCACGACCAACTGCTGGCGGCCTTCAGCGCCGACCCGGATCTGCGCCCGCGAGATATCATCGTCATGGTGCCGGATATCGACCGCTACGCGCCGCACATAGAAGCCGTGTTCGGCCAGTATCGCGCCGCTTTTGGTGGCTATCACACGAACGCAAAGCCCGACGACCCGCGCTACATTCCCTACACGCTTTCGGATCAGGCCAGCCGCCATCGCCTGCCGATGATGATCGCGCTGGAAAAACTGCTGCGCCTGCCGGAACTGCGACTCTCGGTAAGTGACCTACTGGATCTACTGGAAGTCCCCGCGCTGCGCACCCGCTTTGGCATCGACGAACACGACCTGCCCACCTTGAGCCGCTGGATCGAAGGCGCAGGTATTCGCTGGGGGCTAAATGCCGATCAGCGTACTCGATTGGATCTTCCCGAAGGTCTGACCCAGAATACCTGGGCCTTTGGCCTGCGCCGTCTGCTGCTGGGGTATACGGTAGGCAGTGCCGAGGCGTGGCAAGGCATCGAGCCATTCGACGATATCGGCGGGTTGGAAGCCTCTTTGGCAGGTCCGCTGGCAAATCTTCTTGAGAAGCTGGAAAGCACCTGGGAAACCTTCTGCCAGCCCAACGACGCCGCCAGTTGGGTGGCCCGGCTCCGAGACTTACTGGAAACCTACTTCCTGACCGACGACGCCCAAGAGAGCATCATGCTCACCAAGCTGGAGACCGCACTACAGCAGCTTTTGGACAGCACCGAAGAGGCCGCGCTTTATGATCCCCTGCCGCTCTCCATGGTGCGCGAACACTGGCTGGGGCAAATCGACGAACACAGCCTTTCCCAGCGTTTTCTGGCGGGCGCGGTCAACTTCGCCACGCTGATGCCGATGCGGGCCATTCCCTTCAAGCACGTGTGCCTACTGGGCATGAACGATGGCGAGTACCCACGCACACAGCCGCCGCTAGATTTTGACCTGATGGGCAGCGACTACCGCCCCGGCGACCGTTCACGCCGGGAAGACGACCGCTACCTGTTTCTGGAAGCGCTGCTCTCCGCCCGCCAACAGCTCTACATCAGTTGGGTGGGCCGCAGCCAGATCGATAACAACCCCATGCCGCCCTCGGTGCTGGTCGGCCAACTGCGCGACCACCTGGAAGCGGGCTGGCGCACCCAAAACGGCGAGCCGCTGCTGGAAGCGTTAACCACCGAGCACCCGCTTCAGCCGTTTAGCCGCCGCTACTTCTCTTCACAAGTCAGCGATTCCCCCGCCCAGGCGCGGCTATTCACCTATGCCCACGAATGGCACGCGCTGCACACCCCCAGTGGCGAAAGCTCCCATGTCTTAAAGTCTCCAGCGCTAAAGGCGGACAGCGAACAGCAGAGCACGTTAACCCTGGCCCAACTAGGCAGCTTTCTACGCGACCCCGCGAAGGCCTTTTTCAACACCCGCCTGGGGGTCTATTTCGAGCAGGAAGTGCTTACCCAACTGGATGTCGAGCCCTTCACGCTGGACGGGCTACAGAACTGGCAGTTGCAGGATCGATTGATTGCCGCCCAGCGCCACGCCGTGGATAACGGCCAACCGCGTATGGAAGCACTGCACGCCGCACTGGAACGCTTCAAGGGTCAGGGTGTGCTGGCCGTGGGCGCCTTTGGCGAGCGGATGCGTGAAGCGCTGGCGGAACCAATGGAGGCACTGTTCGGCGCCTACGAAGAGGCGCTACAAGAGTGGCCACACGTGGTAGCAGCACCACAGGCAGTACATGTCGTTGAAAAAAATGAAGAAAAAGTAGCGCTCGAAGATTGGCTGGGGGAACTGCGCGAGGATGAGTCGGGCAACCGCTGCCGCCTGTTACTGCTCAGCAGCAGCCTGGTCAGCCAGGGGCGTGGGCGTGGTCAATACCGCTGGCAACACCTGCTGCGGCCCTGGGTTGCGCATCTGGCGGGTAATAGTGAGCGCCCGATGACCACCCAGCTACTTTCCAAAGCAGGCCATGTGCGTCTGGAACCACTAGAAGCCGAGAATGCCCGCTACCAGTTACAAAACCTGCTAAACGCCTGGTGCGATGGCATGCAGGCCCCGCTACCGCTGGCGCCACAGGCCGCTTTCGCCTGGTTAGCGAAGATAGGCACGCCGGAATCCGAACCGGATAGCGATGCCTACGCCGCCGCTGAAACCGCCTACGAAGGGGGACGCTTCCAGACCGGCGAAGTCGCCCAAAGCGCCTACCTTTCCCACCAGTGGCCGAGCTTCGAACGGCTGTTCAGCGAGCAGGCGCTAGGCCACCGTTTTGCCACCCTAACCGAAGCGCTCTATTCGCCGCTGCATCGTGCCGTTAAAGGCTGACAAGCCTAATGGCTCTTCCAACCCAGGGTTAATACCCGCTTCGCCAGCGAGATCATCTCCGGGTCGCCGGTGTGCTTATCCGGCACATCGGAGAGCTTGATCACCGGCAGCCACTGCTGCCCTTCCGGGCGCGCCTCGACCATTTTGATCACCATGTTCATCGGCTCGACGCCCACATCATTGGTGAAGTTGGTGCCGATGCCGAACGCCATGCCAATCCGGTCTTTGCAAAACGCGTGAATATGCTCGACCTTCTCCGGCGTCAGCGCATCGGAAAAGATGATTGTCTTGCTTAGCGGATTGATGCCCAGGCGCTCGTAGTGGGCGATGGTCTGGGAGGCGAAATCAATCGGGTCGCCGCTGTCATGGCGCACGCCATCGAACAGCTTGGCGAACTTCTTATCAAAGCTATCGAAGAAGGCCCGCGAGGTAAACGTATCGGTCAGGGCAATGCCCAGATCACCGCGATACACATCCACCCAGTGTTCGAGGGCAAGGCTGTTGGCCATCTTGAAACCAAAGCGGGCGCCGTGGAACATGAACCACTCATGGGCGTGGGTGCCAATCGGCTTAACCCCATGGCGCATGGCCAGCAGCACATTGCTGGTGCCGCTGAACGCCTCGCCGCCATTGTGGCAAAGTGCGCCCACGACACGGTCATGAACATCGAACGAGAAGCGCCGACGGGTGCCGAACTCGGCAATCTTCAACCCAAGACGGCGGTAGAGTTCGATCTTCTCCTGGGCGCGCTGTTCGATCATCGCGTCAGCCTCATGGGTGACCGACACACCCCGCAGCCGATACCAAAGCTCGCTGATCAGCGCCATCAACGGCACTTCCCACAGAATAGTGCGGTACCAGGGCCCTTCGATAATCACCGAGAGGTCACTGCCCTGCTGCTCGATGATCACCTCGGCGGGGTCGTAATGAAACCCGGCCAGGAAATCGAGATAGGTAGGGTCGAGATAGGGGCACGTCGTTTCGAGATAACGCTTTTCCTCATCACTCAGGCGCAGCATCGCCATCTGATCCACTTCGCGGCGCAGCGCAGCACCGAAGCCATCAGGAAATTCATGCTCGCCACGATTGATAAACGCGTAGCGCGCCTGTGCATAGGGAAAGCGTTTAATCACGGCGTTCTGCATCGTGATCTTGTAAAAGTCATTATCCAGCAGCGATGTCAGCATGAGATCCCATCGTTAGAGTGAACCGAAGCCGCCGGTAGCGTAAACTCATTGCACCAAGAGTGGCTCGGCGACAAGATTATCAGGTGGCGGGGCTCTCATACAGTCTAGGAGCTGTCTTGATGCGTCTTACTCAATCACAGCGTGACACGATTCTTTCGAGCGTACGCGAGTTCATTAAGCCTTCTGTGCAGGTCCAGGTGTTTGGTTCGCGGCTGGATGATACCAAGCGGGGCGGCGATGTTGACCTGCTACTGATCTCCCAGACAGCAATACCACTACTTACCCGTGCCGAACTCAAAATGGCACTTGAAGAGCGTCTCCAACTGCCTGTGGATATAGTGGCCTATGCCTCGACGGCTGAACCCACGCCCTTCCAAGCAATCGCCTTGGCACAGTCACGCCCGATCGATAGTGAGGAAGCAGCATGAGTCATGATGTTCTCGGCGAGCAGCAACATTATCTTGCGCAACTGCTAGAAGCGATCCAACGCTGTGCTTGGTTTCTACAACAGTCACGCAACAAAATTACCTGGCCGATTGACGGTGAGTGGCTGGCAGAACACAAAAAAGATGTGGATTATTTCGAAACCCTTGCCGCCATTAATGAGCGGTTTGCCAAGCTGCAAGACTCGATAGCATCGACTATGCGGCACAGCGCTTTGCTTGCCGGTGAATCCACTGACAGCTTTCTCAAGGTACTGGCTCTATTTGAAAAGCAAGGTGTAATTAACGCGACAAGTGATTGGCAACGCTGCCGCGCCATCCGCAATATCGCGGCACATGACTACTCGACCGACTACGAACAGATAGCCGAACACTTCAATCTGCTGAACGAGCTCGCTGGCATACTCTTAGTGACGTCTCAACGTCTTGTGGCCTGGAACGCTGAGCAACTCAGTATCTACCCCGCCAGCCCTGACTTTTCAGCTGAGTTTGACAGCCTTTTCTTATGAGCCAGCCTGAACCACTCAATCCACTAAGCCTCCCGCTTCACGGCAGCCGACTGATAGAGGCAAGCGCTGGCACCGGCAAAACCTTCACCATCGCCCTGCTTTACGTGCGACTGGTACTCGGTGGCCACAGCGTTGACGACGACACAGCGTTTATCCGCCCGCTCACGCCACCGGAAATCCTGGTCGTCACCTTCACCAACGCCGCCACCCAAGAGCTACGCGAACGGATTCGTAATCGACTCGTAGAAGCGGCAGAAGTATTTCGAGCTGAGGACATAGAAGGAGGGGCAGATCCGTTGCTCCTCCAACTCCGCGACCAATACGACCCTGCCACTTGGCCCGCCTGCTCCCGGCGCCTGGCGCTGGCTGCCGAATGGATGGACGAAGCCGCGGTGTCCACCATCCACAGCTGGTGCTACCGCATGCTGCGCGAACACGCCTTCGACAGCGGCAGCCTGTTCTCCCTCAATCTGGAGAACGATCAGCGCGAACTGGAACAGGAAGTGGTGCGCGACTACTGGCGCAGCTTCTACTACCCGCTGGACAGCGACGCCCTCGGCATTGTTACACGCTACTGGAAATCACCGGACGACCTCCACGCCCCGCTGCAGCGGCTACTGCCCGAAAGCGAGGCGCTGGGCGACGAAAAGCCCGCACCCAGCGACACCCTGGCCACCACCCAGGCCGAACGCGCCGCCCAACTCAGCGAACTCAAAGCGCCCTGGCGCGCCTGGCTGGACGAACTGGTGCCCGCCCTGGAAGAGGCCGCCACGCGCAAAGCCTTCAAAGGCCAGAGCTTCAACGCCAAAAGCCGCGCCAACTGGCTAGGCACACTGCGCGAGTGGTGCGAAACCGATGCAGACCGCCCTGCGCTCACCGATGCCGCCTGGAAACGCATGACGCCCGACGGCATGGCGGACATCTGGAAAGAGGGCGCACCGCCCTGCCCGCAGGCCTGGGAAGCGCTGGCACAGCTCCCGCAAGCGCTGGATGCTCTGCCCGAGCCGCGCAACGACCTGCTGATTCACGCCGTACAGTGGTGCCGTGCCCGACTGGAGCGCGAACAGGAACGCCGCGCCGAGATGGGCCCCAACGACCTGCTTACCCATCTGGATCGCGCCCTCAAAGGCCCAAATAAAGAGGCCCTGGCCGCGCAGATCCAGCGCCAGTTTCCCGTGGCACTGATCGACGAGTTCCAGGATACCGACCCGATCCAGTACCGCATCTTCAACGCCGTTTATGACGTCGCAACGCCCCAGCGCGACAGCGCCATCATGCTGATTGGCGACCCCAAGCAGGCAATCTACGCCTTTCGCGGCGCGGATATCTTCACTTACCTGCAGGCCCGCCAAGACACCGATGGCCGCCACGTCACGCTGGGTACCAACTTCCGCTCCAGCCGTGCCATGGTGGCAGCGGTCAACCACTGCTTCAGCTACGCTGATCGGCACGATGCAGGGGCTTTTCTGTTCCGTGCCGATGGCGGCGACAACCCGCTGCCGTTCAACCCAGTCAAAGCCAAAGGCACCGCCGACACGCTGGTACTTAAAGGTAAACCGCTAGCAGCGATGACCCTGTGGCCACTGGAAAGCGAAGAGCCGCTCTCCAAAACCGCCTACCAAACCGAGATGGCCGAGCGCTGCGCCTCGCATATGGCTGCGCTACTGGAAGCAGGCCGCAAACAACAGGCGGGCTTTGCGAAGGTCGCTGATAGCGATGACGATAAAGGAGAGCAATCATTCACTCCGCTGGCCCCCTCGGACATGGCGGTGCTGGTCAACGGCCTGCAGGAAGCGCGGGCGATTCGACTGGCGCTGGCCAGCCGAGGCATCAAGAGCGTCTACCTTTCCGATCACGACAAGGTGTTCAGTTCCCCCATTGCCCCGCAGCTGGCGATTTGGCTGCGCGCCTGCGCCGAGCCCCAGGCCAACTCCCGCCAGGCGGAAGCCAAGCTGCGCGCCGCCCTGGCAACATCGGTAATTGGGCTAAGCCTTGAGGAGCTTGACCACCTCAATCAAAGTGAGCTGGCCTGGGAGCAACGGGTCGAGCAGTTCAGCGACTACCACCGCCTGTGGCAGCGCCAGGGCGTGCTGCCGCTGGTGCGCCGTTTGATGGTTGATTTTGATATCGCCGCGCGACTGCTGGGCGAGTTCGCCGAGGGTGAGCGTTTGCTAACCGACCTGCTCCACCTGGGCGAAATGCTGCAGCATGCCAGCCAGGAACTGGATGGCGAACACGCGCTGATTCGCTTTCTGGCCGAAGCCATTGCCGACCCAGATAGCCACGGCGACAGCCACAAGCTGCGCCTGGAAAGCGACGCCGATCTGGTCAAGGTAGTGACCATTCACAAATCCAAAGGGCTGGAGTATCCGCTGGTGTTCCTGCCGTTTATCGCCAACCACCGCCCGGTCAGCGACACCGACCTGCCGCTGCGCTGGCACGATAGCGAAGACACGCTGCAACTCAGCCTGAGCGCCGATGAAGCAACGCTGGCCACCGCCGACCGCGAACGCCTCGGCGAAGACCTGCGCAAGCTTTACGTGGCGCTCACCCGCGCCCGCCACGCCACCTGGCTGGGGCTGGCGCCGCTAAAAGGCAGCGAGAACAGCGCTATCGGCCACCTGATTAACGGCGGCAAGGCCATCGCCCCCAGCGCGTTTAGCCACGCGCTGGGCGAACTGGTGAAAGGCAGCGATATCGCGTTAAGCGCCGCCCCAGAACCCACCGCGCTGCGCTTCACCCCAGCGCCGGAACAGCAGGCACTGGGCCACGCCCGCACCCCGCTGCGCCCCGCCCGGGAACAGTGGTGGATCGCCAGCTACTCGGCGCTGCGCACCTCAGGGGCCGTTTCAGAAACGATGCCAGGCGCGGCGCAGCCAACGCCCACGCCGGAGCCCACCACGCCTCAGGAAGCCACCACCCTGGAAGTGTTGGATGAGCCGCACGACAACGCTATCAACACCGAAGCGTTTCACCTGCACCGGTTTCCGCGTGGCCCCGGCCCCGGCACCTTTCTGCATGGATTGCTGGAGTGGGCGGGACAGCTAGGCTTTAACAGCGCTTTGGAAGACCCCGCCGCCCGGGAAGACATGCTGCGGCGGCGTGTGCAACTGCGCGGCTGGCAGGCATGGCACGACATCCTGGCGGGCTGGCTGGAAGAACTGCTCGCCACGCCGCTTCCCCTGCCTCACTCTCTTTCACTGGCCCCGTCCCTGACAGAGCCCAGCGAAGGCAGCCAAGTGGCGCTATGCGAACTCGAAAGTTATCAGGTGGAACTGGAGTTCTGGTTTGCCGCGCACCAGGTACAAACGCGCAAGCTGGATGAGCTGGTCAGTGACCACTTACTGCCAGGGGTATCACGCCCTGTATTGGATGCCGACACCCTCAACGGCATGCTCAAGGGCTTTATCGACCTCGCCTTTGAACATGAAGGCCGCTTCTACGTGCTCGACTGGAAATCCAACTACCTGGGCAGCGACGACAGCGCCTACACCTTCGATGCCCTGCGCGATGCCATGCTCGAAAAACGCTACGACCTGCAAGCGGCGCTGTATATGCTCGCCCTCCACCGGCTACTGAAAGCGCGCCTGCCCGACTACGACCCGCACCAACACTTGGGCGGCTCGATGACGGTATTTCTGCGCGGCAGCCGCACCACCGCCCGCGGCGTACACGCCGTGCCCGCGCCGGTCGCGCTGATCGAAGCGCTGGATGCACTCTTTACAGGCTCAGCAACAGCGTCAGCAGCAAGCAACCAGGAGGCACTGGCATGAGTAAGCGAGACACGGCTTCCAAGAATGACTCCATGAACCTTGACCTGTTCGCCGATGACGCGCCGCCCGCTGCACCTGATTCAACCACATCGGCAGCGGCACCGACAGAATCAGCCGCCAGTGCTACCCAGCCGCACCCCGCGTTAAGCGACACCGTCGCGCTATTCCTACTCTGTGAACGCTGGGTCTCCCGTGGCTGGCTGCGGGATCTAGATCTAGCCCTGGTGCGCTTTCTCGACCGTGAAACTCAAAACGCCCCGCCGCTACTGTTGCTAGGCGCAGCGTTGGCCAGCCACCAACTTGGCCGTGGCCATGTGTGCCTGGATGTAGCCGCGACGCTGGAAGCCCCGGATTTTGCGCTTTCGCTGCCGCCGGAAGGCGACGACCTAAACGACCCGCCGCCGCTACCCAGCCATGTGCTAGCCACGCTAACGCTGCCCGAGTGGCAGGCCGCGCTCAACCACCCCGCGCTGATCAGCGATGGCCCCGGCAATACGCCGCTGGTGGTAAGCCACAGCGGCAACACCAGCAAACTCTACCTACGCCGCTACTGGCAGTTCGAACAAACCCTGCACCAGGAAATAGCCAACCGCCTTTCGGGCGAAGAAGGTTTTTGTAGGAGCCCAATTCATTGGGCGATAGATTCAGGCACTGAGCCAGATACCTTTCGGAACCATCCCGATATTCTCGCAAACGCCCTAAACATCCTCTTCCCACCCACCAACACCCTAGATTGGCAAAAAGCCGCCTGCGCCCTCGCCGCCCGCAGCCCCTTCGCCATCATCACCGGCGGCCCCGGCACCGGCAAAACCACCACCGTGGTACGCCTGCTGGCCCTGCTGCAAACCCTGCAACTGGCCCAGCCCAACGCCCACCCGCTGCGCATGCGCCTAGCCGCCCCCACCGGCAAAGCCGCCGCACGGCTGAATGAATCCATCGCCGGGCAGGTGAATGAGCTACCCATTAGCGGGTTGGAATCTTTATTGGATGAGCACTCAGCTGCTTCCTCATCGAACGCAATCGACATTCCGACGGAAGTGACCACGATCCACAGGCTACTTGGCGCCCGCGCCGACACCCGTCACTTCCGCCATAACGCCGCCAACCCGCTGGCGCTGGATGTGTTGGTGGTGGATGAAGCCTCGATGGTGGATATCGAAATGATGACGGCGCTGCTCAGCGCCCTGCCCGCCAGCGCCAAGCTGGTGCTGCTGGGGGATAAAGACCAGTTAGCATCCGTGGAAGCAGGCGCCGTGCTGGGCGACCTGTGCCGCCGCGCCGACGCCGCCCACTACACACCCGCCACGGCGCAGTGGCTGGCCGAACTCACCGACCACCCGATGCCAGAGGCATTAACCGACCCGGACGGCCAGCCGCTAGACCAAGCCATTACCATGCTGCGGGTAAGCCACCGCTTTACTGAAACAAGCGGCATCGGCCAGCTCGCCCAGGCAATTAACCAGCCGCTAAGTGAGGCATTGCGGGAACGGGATAAACACCAAGCAGTGCATAGCGTACTGAATAACGGCTACGCCGACCTGCACCACTTGGTATTAAAGCCAGACGCACAAAACGAAGACAGCTCCCTAGAGCGCTTGGTGATCACCGGCAGCCTGGAACGTTTTCCCAACGCAGGCGAAGGCCGCACCAATTTCAAGGGCGAGCCAATGGCACCGCCCACCGGCTACCAGCACTATCTGAATATCCTAGCGAGTGAACGGCCTGATACATCGCTTGCGTTTGAAGAAAACGGTGACGCATACGATGCTTGGGCGAAACAAGTACTCAACGCCTACAGCCGCTTTCAGCTGCTGTGCGCACTACGCAAAGGCCCGTGGGGGGTAGAAGGCTTAAACCTGCGCATCGCCAAAACATTGCGCCGTGAAAAGCTGCTGTTCGGCAACGACCACACGCTAGAGAAAGGCTGGTTCGAAGGCCGCCCGGTACTGGTGACCCAAAACGACTACGGCCTGAAACTGATGAACGGCGATATAGGTATCACCCTCGCCGTACCTGATCCACGCACTCCAGGCAGGACACTTCTACGCGTTGCCTTTCCGACCAGTGACTCGGACAACCCGATTCACTGGGTGCTGCCCTCCCGCCTGCACGCGGTAGAAACCGTGTTCGCGATGACGGTCCACAAATCCCAAGGCTCGGAGTTCTTGCACACCGCCCTACTGCTACCGCCCACCCTAAACCCCATTCTGACCCGCGAGCTGGTGTACACCGGCATCACCCGCGCCCGCGAATGGCTCACGGTGGTGGAAGCCAAACGCGGGGTGTTGAATGAGGCAGTGGTGAGGGAGGTTATGAGAGTTAGCGGGCTGTAAGTAAAACCTATGTCGCTGATTCTGGCGAAGTTGGCTTTGGATAAACATAGGCCTTCTAAACGAATCCATATAATGCTTTACATAGCCGACAGTAAAAAGAAACAACACTAACTTTTTACTGCCATACAGAACAATAAAAATTAATTTATTCCGTAACTGTGGGCTCCTCCTCATAATCGTTTTGGATATCTGGCTGAGACCTCCTATCAACCTCTTGTTTAATTAGCCTTTTTTTAAGCTCTTTATTTACCAACTTTGCTCGATTTTCGAAAAAAGCATCATAGTCGTCTTCCCATATACCAAAATCATTCAAGTCGTTAATGAGATGTGACTTCATTGACAACTCTAGCTCAGGGTTATCTTTTTTGAATTTGCTCATATACTTTGAAGGTGGCTTAGAACCTATTTCGCGCTTATTTAAAAAGTCATCCACTATAGTAATATTAAGTATATGATTAATATAAAACTCTTCTTCTCCTTTTCTTTTGAGATACGACTTGGGAAAAAAATGATGGTAATTTTTACTATTGGCTTGCTTTAACCAGCTTGGCCGCAGAAACTGAGTGC